>PLLE01000027.1 GCA_003141245.1 Chloroflexota bacterium | reverse complement strand
CGGCCGTCGAGGCCCGGTGACGCCGGAGCGTCTGTCCGTCGGTCCTGAAGTGGCAGGCGGCGGCGGCTCGTCCGGCGCCGTCCCAGCCGAGGCCGTCGATTCCGAGAACAACGGGGCGGGGTCCGCTGGACGTCGCCCCACACAACCGAGCCCGGCCGCCGATGGAAAGGGCAAGGCCCAGGGCGGCGCGCCCACCAAGAAGTTCGAGGCACCCCACCGCCTGGAGAAGGAGACCTTCCTCACCCATGTGGCCGGCCTCACGCTGCTGAGCTTCTGGCGAACTTCGTCCTGGGTGCTCGGCCACCTCCCGGCCGGCCCGACCTACCGTGTCGGTACCTGGCTCGCGATGATCGGCTACGCCACGAGCCCCCTGCGGCGTCGCTGGCTGCGGGCCAACTTCGGCCACGTCCTCGGCGTTTCGCCCAAGGACAAGGCCGCAGGCCGACTGGCGCGAGCCGCCTACCGCAACTACGCCCGCTACGTCATGGAACTGATGCGGCTGCCGTGGATGAAGCGCGAGAAGGTCGATCAGCTGCTCGAGGTCAAGAGCCTCGAGAAGTTCCTCGAGATCTACCGCGCGTCCAAGGGCGTGGTCATGGTCGCCGCCCACCTCGGCAACAACGAGGCGGCCGCGGCCGGTTTCGCCAAGCAGGGCCTCGAGATCAACGTCGTCGGCGACGACAGCTCCTACCGCGAGCTGTATGAGCTGTTCGAGCGCCAGCGGGAAAGCTGGGGCGTCAAGATGATCTCCTGGCGCAACCTGCGCGGCGTGTACGGCGCCCTCCGGCGCCACGAAGGCCTCGTCCTGCTGGTGGACTGGGGCTATCGAGAGGACGGGATCCCGGTCAAGATGTTCGGCTCGTGGACGACCCTGCCTGCCGGTCCGGCCTTGCTGGCCGCCAAGCACGGTTCGGCGATCGTGCCGTTCTCGATCAATCGGTTGCCGGACGGCACCTTCAGGGCGGCAGCCGACGATCCGATCCACGTCGCCTCCAACTCGCCGGCCGACCTGGCCCGAGCCACGCAGGAGATCGCGACCGCCCTCGAAAGGCATATCTCGCCGGCCCCGGAGCAGTGGTACATCTTCAAGCCGATCTGGCCGGAGACGGCCGAGGAGGCGGCTCGGCTCGAAGCCCGGCACGCTGCGACGATGGCGGTCGATAGCGCCGGGAACGGGGAGAACGCCGGCGGCAGTCCGCCGGGGCTCAAGGGTCGATGAGCCGCGAGGCGCCCCCGTCCTTCACGGCCGGCGCCGGCCCTAGGGCGCCCGTGGCCCGCCCCAGCCTGCGCCGGCGGGCCACGGACCGCGTCGCGGCGGCGATCGCGATCGGCGGCGGCGAATTGATCCGCCGCATGCCCGACGCCCCGCTGTGGTGGCTCGGGAACGTGGCCGGCACCATCGAGTACGGGGTGGCGCGGAGCCGCCGCAACGAGGCCCGCCGCAACCTGCGCCGCGTGGTCCAGTGGATGGCCGCGCACGGCGTTGGGGCCGACAACTACCATCGCGCGGCAACCGACGCCCGCGCCCTGGAGGCGATCGTCCGCTCGGCCTTCAGGCACCACGCCCACTACTACGTCGAGCTGGCCCGGGCGCCTCGATTCGACGTCGAGTACCTCCAGAAACGACTCGTCATCGAGACCCCGGACGAGGTGGACGCGGCCCTCGCTGAGCGCAAGGCGCTGATCCTCGTCGGCCTCCACTTCGGTACGATCGAGTTGCCCGGCTTCATTGCCATGCATCGGATCGGCCAAATCGTGGCCCCGATGGAATCGCTCCGCAATGAGCGGATCCAGGCCTACATGCTCCGGACCCGGGCCGTCGTCGGCGTCCGCATCCTGACCATCGAGGAGGCGGGACCGGAGCTGCTGGCGGTCCTGCGCCGCAACGAGCCGATCGGCATCGTCGCCGACCGCGACCTGACCGGGGGCGGGCTGGAAGTGGAGTTGTTCGGCGCGAAGACCAAGATCCCCGCCGGACCCGCGCTGCTCTCCAGCGAGACTGGAGCACCCGTCTACGTTTCGGGCGTGCGCCGGACCGGCCCGGGCCGCTATCGTGGCAATCTCCGGCCGCTGCCTGCCTCGGGGGGGGCGAGCAGGCGAGAGCGGAGCCGGGCGATGGCTCGGGAAGAGGCACTCCTGTTCGAGCGGATCATCTCCGATGCGCCCGAGCAGTGGCTCGCCGTCTTCCATCCGATCTGGCCCGATCTGGAACGGGCCGCCGAGAGCAGTAACGGAGTCGCTGGGTGAAGCTGGCCGACGGATCGAGACTGGGCAAGGCCGACGTTCACATCCATTCGATCGCCTCGGATGGCACCGCCTCGGCCGCCCAGATTCTCGAGTATGTCGAAAGCCATACGGACCTGGACGTCGTCGCCATCGCCGACCACGAACGAATCGAAGCGGCGTTCGAGTGCCAGCGCCTGGCCATCGAGCGCGGCAGTCGGGTCCAGGTCGTCGTCGCCGAGGAGGTCACGACCCGCAGCGGCCACCTCCTGGGAGTCTTCCTTCAGGCTCGCCTGAGGCGCAACCTGGGCCTCGAAACCACGGTCGCCGAGATCCACGAGCAGGGCGGCCTGGCGATCGTGCCTCACCCCTTCTCGTCCTTCACCCTGGGGATGCGCAAGCACGCCATCATGCGTGTCCACCTATCGGCCGACCCGCTGGTCTACTGGGATGCCCTGGAGGGCTTCAACCCGTCGACGGCCGGACGCTACGGACGCGGCGCCACCGCCCGCATTGCCGCGGAGCTGGGGCTGCCGCTGGTCGGCAACAGCGACGCACACACCGTCGACACGATCGGCGACGGCCATACGCTCTTCCCGGGCACGACGGCCGAGGACTACCGTCAGGCCATCCTCGCCGGAACGACCTCGGGCAGCTGCATCACCTGGGGCCCCGTGCGCGAGGTGCTGATCTACGGCCGCCAGGTTCGAAAGCAGGCTCGCGACGTCTCGCGCTGGGGCCGACGAAACCTGCTCCGCGACGACGCGCCACGAGATCTCGGGGTCCCGCCCGATCAGCTCGAGCGGCAACGTGAGCGAGAACGCCTCTACCTGGCCGAGCGCGAAGAACGCCGCCGAGCTGCCGGTTCGGGCTCGGCCGCCGATTCGGTCGCCCGTTCGGCCGACGACGCGCGAGAGAGCGAGAGGGGCCTGGCGCGTCGGCTGCGTGCCGTGCGTCTCGGGGCGCGCGCACGCTCGATGGCCGCGGCCGCCGGACGACGCGAAGTGGAAGGGCCGCCGACGTGAAGATCGGCCTGGTCACGCCCTACGTCTACCCGCTTCCGGGTGGCGTCAACGAGCACGTCCGCTTCCTGTACGAGAACCTCCGCCTGCGCGGCCACGACGTCCGGATCATCACCAGCAGCCACGGCCTGCAGCGCTCCTCGGAGGGCGACGTCATCCGGATCGGCAAGGGCTTCAGCGTCCCGAGCAACGGTTCGGTGGGCACGATCACGATCTCGCCGCGCTACGTCTCTCAGGTGAAGCAGGTGCTGGAGAGGGAGCGCTTCGACCTGCTCCACTTCCACGAGCCTTTCGTGCCTTTCCTTTCGTTGATCGTGCTGCGCCAGTCCACGAGCGTGAACGTGGCCACTTTCCACGCCTACGCCGGTTTCTCGCCGGCGATGGAGATCGGAAGCAAGATGCTGCCCGGCTATGCCCGCCGGCTGCACGGCCGCATCGCGGTCAGCGCCGCGGCTCGCCACTTCGTCGATCGCTTCTTCCCCGGCGACTACAAGGTCATCCCCAACGGTGTGGATCTGGGCCGCTTCCAGCGCGCGGTCCCGATTGCGCGCTGGCAGGACGGTACGCCGAACGTCCTGTTCGTAGGCCGACTCGAGGATCGCAAGGGCCTGCCGCACCTCCTCAAGGCGTTCCGCCTGATCCGCAAGAGCGGCATGGAGTGCCGTCTGCTCATCGTGGGCTCGGGGCCGCAGGAGCGCGAGGCGCGGCGCTACGTCCTGACTCGAGGCCTCCAGAACGTGGAGTTCCTGGGGCGGGTGAGCGACGCCGAGAAGGCTCAGCTCTTCAAGACGGCGGACGTCTTCGTCTCGCCGGCCACGGGCCGCGAGTCCTTCGGCGTCGTCCTCCTGGAGGCGATGGCGGCCGGCGCTCCGATCGTCTGCAGCGACATCCACGGCTACAAAGGCGTGGTCCACCGCGATCAGCAGGCGATCCTGGTTCCGCCGCGTGACGCCAAGGCGCTCGCCGCCGGAATCGCGGGGCTACTGGCCGACCCCGAGATGCGGGCTCGGATGGGCGCCAGCGGCCAGGCTCGGGCCGAGCAGTTCAGCTGGGAGCACGTGACGGCCAAGGTCGAGGAGTACTACAACTTCGTGATCCGCCGCCTCGCCGCCCAGAACCAGCTACCGCCGGGGTTCTCCGCGGAGATCGTGGCTCCGGCGCATCCGGCAGGTGCGCCCGAAGACTGAGCCACCCCGGCTGACTCACCTGCGTCGTCTCGGCCGCCCGACCGCGGTGGCGCTAGGCTGGAGTGCCGTCCGTTCCCGTCTCGGACCCGCTGGCTTCCGTCTCGCCCGCGGCCGCGTCGAGACCCTTGCCTTCGTCGCCGTCGGCCCGGCCGCCGGCGGTCAGCAGCCGGTGGCGCCGGTATCCGTTGATCACCCGGCGTCCCCAGGCGGCGTAGCCCGCGACCACCGCGACGCACAGAACGCCCAGGGCTAGCAACCACGGGGAGCTGTCCAGGAGCGACACCGACGCGGCCGGCTGAAGGTTCACGGAGAACTGGAAACCGTACAGCCAGGTCGGGAGCAGGCCGTTGTACACGCTGACGATGTTGTTCGGCATCGGCAGCGCCGACAGGTTCGGGTAGAGAACCAGGAACGCGAGACCGCCTGAGGCGCAGATCCCCAGCGCAAAGCGACGCGGATCGCGGGCCGTGACCGCCACCAACGCCATCAACATGAAGAGCCCCAGAAGCGCCAGCGCGACCAGCTCCGAGGGCAGTGGCACTTCGAACATGAGATCGCGAGGGCCGTTCTGCCCAAGCCACAGCAAGAGCGCGCCGGCGAGGACGACCGGGAGCAGCAGTTGGAGGATCCAGCTCCGATCCTCGTGGCCCTCGGTCGCCCGGTCCTCCTCGGTCGCCCGGCGTTCCAACCGGATCAGCGTGATCGCGAGCACCGCGAGCGCGGCGACGAGGACGACTGCGATCAGGAAGATACGCCACTCCACCCGGAAGTCGCCGACTGTAGGTCCGCAGGCGGTGTTGCCCCAGTAATCGCCGGTGTTGACGCGGGCAAGGCCGCACATCGGGTACTTGGCCAGCCACAGGACGGGCGGGAAGAGCAGCATCGCGGCCGCGCCGAAACGGGCCAGTAGCCATGTGCGGCGCGACGGCCCATGCCACAACTCCGCTACGAAGTAGGCGAGACCTAACAGGAAGAAGGGCAGCGCCGTGTAGAAGTGGTACTGGAACGAAGCCCGGTCGATGCGGGCCCAGGAGAGCCATTGCCAGAAGAACGCGATGGCAATCAGCCCCAGCCCCAGGCTTCGCCGCTTGAACGCCTGCCAGCAGACGAAGGCCATGGCCGTGATCGCCAGCCACCACAGCACCGGGTTGCCGCCGTCGTAGATCATCGAGCCGGTGTCCTGACCGTAGCCGATGCTCTCGAACCAAACCGGCTTGAGGTCCATCGGCCACGCCCACCACGGCGAGCTGGCGGCGTGCGTGGCGCGCAGGTCGTTGTGGTAGTTGTACATGTTGATCGTCAGCTGGGCGAGGGTCTGACCGGTGTGACCGGGGGGCCAGGCATTCGTGCACAGACCGGTGTCGGGGTCCGTGTTCAGGCAGACGATGGCCGGCAGCGATCCGGTATCGGCGGTCTGCGGCTGCCACGGCATCGACCACGGGATGTACATGGCGATGTAGACGACGACGGGCAGCACCAGCAGACATCCGGCCATCCAGGCGGCCGGCAGCCCGAATCCCGAGCCGAGCCTGAGCCAGCCCTGCGGCGCTGCGGCCGGCGGGTCGACGAAGGACGACGGATCGTCCGACGCGGGCGGCGGCGCCAGCGGGCCGAAGCCCCACATGCCGCCGATCCAGAAGGCCACGGCGACAAGAACGCCCAGGGCGGCCCCTGCAATGCCGATCCGTTCCAGCGTCCCGCTGCGCAGAGCCAGACCGGCGCCCCCGGCCAGGCTGCCGGCGACGATCGGGGCCCAGACTGCGAACAAGGTTTCCTGCTTCGACCAGGCGATCGGGTGATAGGCGTTGGCGGCGGCGGCAATCGCGGTCGCCGCGAGCATGATCAGGAAGAACGTGTAGTTCGGGCTGCCGTTCTGGTCGGCCGCCGGGTAGTAAAGCATCGCCAGCCCCAGCAGGATCACGGTGGGGATGGCGGTAGCGGCCGCGAAGAGCACCTTGTCCGGCGTAGTCCGAGCCCGAGTGATCGTGCAGTACGCCCCCGCAAGGGCGATCCCAAGCGCCAACCCACCGATCACGGCCATCGAGGGCAGATCGCCCGTGCCCGGCAGAGGCTTCATCTCGCTGATCGCCATCCAGCCCAGCGTGCCCGTGCCGGCGGCCATCCCAAGGATCGTGACGACCCGCCCGAGGGCGGACCGCACCAGAATCAAGATGCCGATGCTCGCGATGGCGTACATGGCCACCCACTTCGACGCCAAAGCCAGGCCCAGGACCAGGCCCAGGACCGGCATTCCCAGCCAGAAGGCCAGCCATTGCCTGCGGCCGGCCTTGTCGCCGCCGAGCCACATGTACGCGAACAGCAGATAGGCCAGTAACAGGAAACCGCCCACGTAAGTGTCGTTCATGGCAATGCGGGACTGGACGAAGAACATCCCGTCCACGCACGAGAAGAAGGCGACCAGCAGACCGATCGACCGACGGCGGAAGAGAAGCCGCGCCAGCAGGTAGAGGCAGACCGCCATGAGGGCTCCGAAGAGAACGCCGACGATCCGCCAGGCGAAGGCGAACTGGCCGATGTCGACGGCGGCCATCTGGCCATCCGGCGCGAAGGCGAGCAACTCCTCACGGTCGGTGTTGGGCAGCTGCGGGGTCACGTCGGCGCCAATGGCGATCGGCTCCCACGGCAGCTTCGCGTCGGAGAAGACGGCGTTGCCGTTGGTCTCGATCGCNNTAGACGGTCCAGCCCGACCCGTCGGGCGTGCGACCGAGAGCCTGGACGATCTTGGTTGCGCCGTCGAAGATGACCTTGGTAACGGGCCCGGGCATCTTGCTCAGCGTCTGGTCTCTTGACTGGGTCACCGACCCGGTCCCGGTCTGATCGATCTTGACCAGGAGGATCGAGGCGCCCACCGCGACGTAGGAATCCTGGTCGGCGTTGGGATTGACCGCGATCGACGTCGCCGGCTGGTCGGTGGAGACCGTCGAGTCGATGACGACGTGCCGCGCGTCCAGGACGCCGATGCCGTTCTTGTAGGCAACCACCACCCGCGGGTTGTCCTGGCTTACGACGATGCCGGGGAGTTCGCCGTTCTGGGCCAGGTCATCGATGGAGCTGATGGCAGTCTGCGATAGCGTCCCAAGCGGCAGAGGCACCTCGAGCCCCATCGAGGAGCCGGATCGCAGGAGGCCTTCTATGTCTGCCTGATCGACGCCCGCCGCGCTTGCCAGCGCCTTCGCCTCGGCGGACGGATCGGTGACCTGGCTCGGTACGGCCGATACGATGGCGGGGCCCGTGCCCAGCGGCGCGAAGTCGGCGGCCCCCTCGACCGTCCCACGGCCGACGATCTTCCCGGTGCCGTCCATCGACGCGATGTTGCCGGTGGCGTCGACGGCGAGAATCAGCGGCGGAGAGCCGGCGTATAGCTTGACGATCGGAAAGTCGGCCTGGCCCGAGAGTTCGGCCGCCTTGACGGGCTCTTTGGCCAGGCCCAGGCGTACGTCGTCGAGCGAGTTGGTGTCGATGCGCCAGACGTGTCCGTCGGAGGTACCGGCGTACAGGTACCCGGTGTCCGCGGCCAGCGAGAGCGACGAGGCGCCCGGGATCGGGAAAGTCGCCTCCAGCGTTCGCGTCTGCAGGTCGTAGGTCCTGACCGCGTCGCCCGTGGCAACGTACAGGCGGTCGCCCAGACGGGCGTCGGGGTTGGAGCGCGGATCGTTGGTCGAATCGCCGGAAGCCGAGCTGGAAGGGGTGATCCGAGGCTGGACCACGGCGTCCTTCACGGAGACGCCGAGCTGGCTCGTGGCCGTCACCTTGTCGTCGGAGAAGACCACCAGGCCGCCAGCGATCGCGTACTTGGCCAGATGCGGGTGGGTCCATTCATAGATGACGTCGTGGGGGATGTTGTACCGCCAATCCTGCAGGAACTCGGTGGCGGTGCGGGCGTGATAGACCTCGTCGAAGTGCATCTGGAGCGGTTCGTCAAGCCGATAGACACGCATCGACAGGATCACCGCAATCAGCGCCACGACGACCCACAGGTCCAGCTTGTCGAACCGGCCGCGCGGTTCCACGGCGAGCGCGGCGGAGCGGTCCGGACGCAGCGACGGGCGGTAGAGCCATCGCCACGCCCTCATGACCCAATCCGGCACGAACTCGGGCTGTGGGCTTAGCTGCTGATGCTCCCGCACGTCGGCCGATCCGTAGCTGTCCGTCTCGCCCGGACTGGAGTCGCCGGTCGCAGACGAAGGGGCGGCTACACCCTGGGTGACCAGGTCGCCGACTCCTGCCGAGGGGCCGACGGCGCCTGCCTCGCGAACCGCCCAGTCGCCAGACGCCCCAACCCGTGGCTCCGGTTCCCGACCGGCACGGGCCGCCCCCCAGGCCAACACCTGGACGGCCCGGCCGCGTAGTTGCGTCAGCGCCCACAGCAAGGCCAGCCCGGTGACGATGGCCGACAGCGCGATCGGCCAGATGATCCCGGCCGGCCATTCGGCCGACTTGATGAAGGAGCCCCAATCGCCGAGCAGTCCCGAGATCGGGCCCGCCGTCCCATCGGCACCTTGTACGCCGGGGATGCCCTTGTACTCGACCAGCACGGCCAGCAGGTTCGCGGTGTTGACGAGGGCGAGGGCGAGGTACGCCACGCTCCAGCGCCACGAGACGGACAGCAGGATCGCGCCCACCGCGAAGAACGGGAATAGGTACCGCTCGTGGGCTCGGGTCGGGACGACGAAGAAGGCAATGGCGAGGATGGTGAGAGCGACCACCAGCGAGAGCCGATCGTCGCGCCAGGCAGCCCAGATGCTGACTCCGACGAGGATGGCGATCAGATAGCCGTCGCCGACGATGGCGGCCGGCAGTCCGCCCGTGAACTGACCAACCAGGAGGAAGCCGACCGCTCCGATGACGACCAGGCATCCAACCGCGATCGCTCGCAGTTCGGAGGGCAGCGACAGGACCGGCCTACGGGATGCGAAGGAAGGCTCTGCCTCCTCCGTGGATACGCTGGCAGAGCCCTCGGCCGTCCCGACGCCTTCGTCGGGCTCAGCCTCGTGATCGAGCGACCCGGCCCACAGCCAGGCGACGAAGGCGAACGCCACGAGCAGGAGCGCCAGGGCAATCGCGGCCGCCACGACCGTCGCCGAGAAAGGTCCGACCGTGAATCCGGAATAGCTCGCGCCGGAGTCGTCGACCCAGCTGGTGTCGCGAATCCAGCTCAGGCTGCGGTCCATCGCCGCGCCGTTCGAATCGCCGACGAGAGCCCACGGGTTGTAGGCGTTGAGGGTGAGGAACGGATACTCGCCGAAGGTGTTGACGATGTGGCTGGCGATCGAGTCGAAGACGATCCCGGCGAAGCCGAGGACGGTGACCAGCGCCGCGGCAGCCGCGACCGCGTGGCGATTCACGCCATCCACGAGCACGACGCGCCGCGTCCAGAGGAAGACCCCGACTCCCGTCAGCGCCGCGGCGCCGAGGGTCAGCGCACCGGACGCGGTGGCCAGGCGCCCGCCCAGGCCGACCAGATCGATTCCGGTGAAGGGGAGGCAGATGAGAGCCGCCGTTCCGAGCCCGGCGGCGATCGAGGTCAGGACCCGCTCCGGATCGGCCTTCCCTTCGCGCGGCGCTAGAGACCGCCGGAGGACGACGAATCCGACCAGGAAGCCTAGGATGCCGAGCTGGATCTTGGTCAGCGCGGCGACCACGGCGAAGGCCGCGGCGAGCTCGCGGCGGTCCCGAAGAAGAGCTCGCAGGCCGAGAAGCAGGAAGACGGAGCCGACCACGTCCGCCTGGCCCCAGATCGCGCTGTTGAACCAGGTGATCGGGTTGAACATGATCACGGCCGCGGCGATCAGAGCCCGCCGGCGCGACGCCCCCAGCTCCTGCGCCATGCAGAAGACGAGACAGGCGAGGGCCAGGTCCGTGACGATGGGGATCAGCTTGACCAGCTCACCGACGCCGCCCAACGGGGTGCCGATCAGACCCAGGAGCCACAGGAAGAGGAGGTAGACGGGCGGGTAGTCAAGGAAGCCGGCCTGGTCGTAGAAGCCCATGGGGCTGTGGGCCGCCAGCTGGTTGCTCCAGCCCTGGAAGGAAGAGAGGTCGGAAGGGAATCCCGACCCCGGGAGGAGAACGTATGCGATGATGAGGCGGAGGGCTAGACCCAGGACGAGGAGGACGACGACGGTGGGAACAGAGCCGCTGTCACCGCTCGGTCCCGCCCACGCGTTCCCCCGCGGGCTGGCCTCTCGCGTGCTCGGGCCTGCCAACCGAAACGGCCTCCTAGACGAGCGCTGAGGTGGAGCGGAGTATAACCCAGGCAACGCCTGGGGACGGCGCCCCCGCCGGTGCGGCAAACGACCGGACGGCAGAGGCTCAGACGGGAGCCGCCCACGCCGCTGACCAGGAGCTGCGCATCGCGCCGTTCGTGTGGGGCATCCTCCTGCTTGCCCTGTGCATGACCGTCTACGTCGCCAGCAACCTGAACCGCCAGAACCAGTACATCCATTTCGTCTGGCAGGCTCAATCCTGGCTGGATGGCGAGACCTCGATCCCGACGAACGTCGAAGGATCTGGAACGTCCTCCGCGCCGGGCAACTCCTGGTATCAGGACATCCAGCCGATTCTGGACTCGAACGGCCAAGAGACCGGTCGCGGGACTATCCCCTTCCCGCCCCTACCTGCCCTGGTCCTGCTGCCGTTCGTGGCCTTCTGGCACCTTGCGACCAACGAGCAGCTACTCGCCGCCATCTTCGCAGCGCTGGATGTCGGCATCGCCTTCTGGATGCTCGGATACCTGCCGATTCGGCGGGAGATCCGGGGCCTGACCGCGGTGTTCCTGGGTCTGGGCACCGTGCTGTGGTACGCGGCCGCGATCGGGACTACCTGGTTCTGGGCCCACATCGTCGCCGTAGGGTGCCTGCTGCTGGCCATCGGACTGGCCCTCTCGGCAGATAGCGAGGTCGCCGAGCCTCGCCCGCTCTCGGAGGGAGTGGCCGCGGCCCGGGAGCCATCGCGGCCCGGCGGGTGGCGGACCGCGACGGCGATCGTCGTCTTCGGCGCCCTGGGCGAGCTGCTCTTCCTGTTGGCCTGGGCGGGCACCCCGGCCGCGGCGATTGCCGGCGTCGGGGTCCTTCTCGCCATCGTAGCTGCGGCGCTGGCCGTGGTCGTCTCGGGCCAGCGCGGCGTTCTCGTGCCCCTCGCCGTGGTCGTCGCGATCGCGGCCGGCCTGCCGGCGACGCTGCTGCTGGGAGCGCATTCCGCCTCTGCCCTGCTCGTCCTGGATGTGGTGGCACTGTCCCTCGTCGTAGGGCTCGTCGTCCTCGCCCGGGCTCGACCCGAGCCCGTGGATCGGGCCTTGATTGCCTTATGGGACGCTCTCTCGCGGCCCGAGTCGCGCCAGGTGGCCGCCGGCCTCTTCTTCGGGCTCGCGTGCACCGCGCGGCTCACGATCGTCTTCGGCTTCCCGTTCCTGCTGCTGATCGGCGGCGGCGGGAGCTGGCTGCGCCGAGGCCTGCTGGCCGGTACGGGCGCGGCGGTCCCGCTCGTGGCCCTGCTCGTCTACACCTACGCGGGAACCGGCCATCTCTTCAATCCGGCTTACGACTACCTGTACCAACAGGAGCTCAGCTACTGGTTCCTCAACTACCACCCCGAGTGGTCGATCGAGGACATCCGGTACGTGCCCCAGAACCTGATGATCTTCCTGTTCAACCTGCCGGCGATCGCGCCCTCGCAGGCGCCGCCGATGATGGCGCCTATCTGCGCGGCCGGCCAGGCCCGGGGCTTCTTCGACGCCAATTGCCCGATCGTGATGCCGGATCCGGTTGGGATGAGCGTCCTGCTGACGAGCCCGGCCTACCTGCTCGCGCCGCTGGCCTTCATCCCCGCTCGGGTTCGCAAGCTCGACCGAGCGACCGCGGGCGCGGCCATCGCGGTGCTCGCGATCGCGTTCGTCAACCTGATGCACTTCAGCCAGGGCTGGGTCCAGTTCGGCTATCGCTTCAGCAACGACTTCGCACCCTTCGCGTTGATCCTGGTGGCCTTAGGCGCAAGCCGCCTCGGCCGGCTGTGGCCGGTGGTGCTGCTCGTCGCTGCTTCGATCGCGATCAACCTGTGGGGGACCGTCTGGGGGGTCGTCAATGGCTGGTGACGCGCCTCCGATCGCCGGCTCGGAGCGTGATGCCCACCACTCCCCCGTCCGAACCACGCTGACCGCGCGGATCGGTTCCGCCGCGACCGGACTGAGGCGCCCCGGCCGGACTCGAGACTTCGCCCTGGCCGCCTTCGCGCCGCTCCTGTCGGCCGCGGTGACGCTCTGGCTCGTCATTCCCACTCTCGCGCCCGGCGTCGCCAGCTGGGACACGGCCGAGTTCCAAACCGTCGGGCCGGCAATGGGAACGGCCCACCCCACAGGCTACCCGGCGTACGTGGTCCTGGGCTGGATCGCTTCGTGCCTCCTTCAGCCGTTCGGGGAGCCGGCGTTCCGGATGAACCTGCTGCAGGCGATCCTGGCCGCCGGGGCTGTGGCCGGCACCGTGGCAATCGTCCAGTTTTTGACCGGCATGCGCTGGATCGCCCTCGCGACGGGCCTCCTCCTGGCCTGGACGCAACTCTTCTGGCGGCTCTCGACCCACGCCGACCCGCACATGTTTCACCTCACACTGGTGGCGTTTCTCTTCCTGCTGCTGTTGGTCTGGGAGCGGCGACGGATCGGCGGGGAGCCCGAGACCGGCCGCCGGGCCGACCGCTGGCTGGTGGCCGCCGCCTGCGTCTACGGCATAGCCGTCACGAATCACTCGCTGGCCCTGCTGCTCCCGCCGGCGATCGCTCTCTTCGTCCTGGCAGTGGCGCCGCGCATCCTATTGCATTGGCGGTTGATCCTCACCTGCGCGGCAGTCCTGGCAGCCACGATCGTCGTCTTCTTGCTGGAGCTGCCTATCCGGGCGGCCATGCACGCGCCACTCGTCTATGGCCATCCGGACACCTGGAGCGGGTTCACTTACATCATCCTGGCCCAGCAGTTTGGCGGCAGCCTGGTCGATCCGTGGGGCGACCTGGGCACTAAGGCAGGCGCGGTCATGGATCTCATCTCCGGCTGGCTCGGGCCCCTCGGATACTTTGCCGCCGTCGGCTTTGGCACCAGCCTGGTGCGACGACCGCGCTACATCCTGCTGAGCGGGCTCGCGGCGGTCGCCGCCTGCTGGTTCGCCGCCTCCTACGCCAACGCCGACATCGAACGCTACTACCTCGTACCGCTGTTCGTGGCCTTCACCTGGATTGGGCTCGGGTTGGCGGATCTCGTCTCGCTGGCCGTCTGGTTCGCGGCTGCGATACAGGGCAGAGTCGCGCATCTCGCCGAGGTCCGGGCCCCCGCGCCCGCCCCCGCGCCCGCCGGCCGCTCGCAAGGCCACGCGATGCTCGCGGCAGAGGCCGTCATCGCCGTCACTCTGCTGGCCGCGAGCGCGGCCATCGTCCCGGAGCGCCAGCACGTACCTGACGGCGATCATCCGACCGGAGTCAGCGAGGCGGACCGGACCGACTACGAAACCTGGATGCGGGCTGTGCTCGCATCGGCCGACCAGGGCGGCCTCCCGAATGGCTCCGTAGTATTGAGCTGGTGGGGCGCCTCGACCACTCTCTGGTACGGCCAGAGAGTCGAGGGTCTCCGACCGGACGTCCTCATCATCGACGACAGCAACATAGTGAACGACAATCTAGTCGAGGTCCGTAATGTGATAGATCGGGACCTCGGCCAGCGTCCCGTCTTCCTCCTTCGGCTGCCCGGGGACTCCTCCAGGGACGGGGTGGATGCGCTCCGAGCCGAGTACGAGATCGTCTCCTATCCGCTGCCGAATGGCGTTAGCATCGATCAGGTCGTCGCCAGGCTGAGCGGCTGAAAGGAAGGCAGTTGAACGCAAGCGAAGGTTTGACGCTGGCAGGCACGACTGATGCGGCAACCGGGACCAGCAAGGTCGCCGAATTGTCGTTCTTCTTCCCTGCCCACAACGAGGAGGCAAACCTCGAGGCCCTCGTGGACGAGGCGCTGGCGACGCTGCCCTCCCTGGCGACCAGATTCGAGATCATCGCCGTCGACGACGGTTCGAAGGACAGGACAGCTGCGATCGCCGACGATCTGGCGAAGCGCCACCCGGATGTATTCCGCGTCGTCCACCACCCTACGAACCTGGGATACGGCGCCGCTCTGCGATCCGGCTTCCGCGCCGCGCGTTATGAATTGATCACCTTCATCGACGGCGACCGCCAGTTCAAGGTGATCGACGTCGGCCGCCTGACCGAGCGCATTGCCGCGCCGGATGCTCCGGATGTCGTCGTAGGCTACCGCCTGGAGCGAGCCGACCCGCCGATCCGCCGCTGGTATGCGCGCATCTACCGGCTTGCGAACCGCACATTCTTCGGCGTCCGAGTGAAGGACATCGACTGCGCCTGCAAGCTCTTCAAGCGTCAATCCCTGCGCTCGATCATGGTCGCCTCCGGTGGCGCCTTCTTCACCGCCGAGCTTCTGATCAAGCTGCGCTTTGAAGGGTGCCGCATCGCCGAGGTGGGCATACCGCACTACCCACGCACGGCCGGGTCGCCGACCGGCGCCAAGCCGAAGGTCGTCTTGCGGGCCGTTCGCGACTTCTGGTCGCTGCGGCTGCGGCTGTGGTTCCGCCGGTCGAAAGGGATGGGGCGCGGCGAGGCGATCCTGGGCTAGGGCCGGCCGCGGGGCGGCCGAACGCCTGGTTTACTCGGCCGAGCCCGGACCCTCGCGGTGCTCTTCCTCCGGGTCCACATCGAGCGAGTTGACGAACTCCCGGAAGACCTCGAGCTTCTCGTCCACGTGCGTCTCCGGCTGGACTCCGGCCTTGTCCAGGACCGCCTGCGAGGCGAAGATCGGGACGCCGGTTCGAACGGCCAGCGCCAGCGAGTCCGACGGCCTGGCGTCGATCTCGAAGGTTCGGCCGTCCAGCTCCAGTTCGAGCGTGGCGTGGTAGGTCTCCTCGGCCAGGCTGGAGATGATCACGCGTTTGAGCTTGGCGCCGACGGCGGTCAAAGTGGCGACGAAGAGGTCGTGGGTGAGGGGGCGTTCGGGCGTTGCGCCCTGCAGTCGCGTGGCGATCGCGTTCGCTTCCCACGGCCCGATCCAGATCGGCAGATAGCGGTCCCGTTCGGTCTCCTTGAGGAGAACGACGTGCTGACTCGAGAGCATGTGGACCCGGACGCTCTCTACGACGACCTCGACCAGCGAGTCTGCCATGGCCGGGATTATCCCACTCCACGCCCCGCTCGCGCCCTCGCGGCCGGCGCCCGGTGCCCGGTGCCCGTCTATTAGGACGGTTTGACGGTCGGCGTCGCCTTCGTCGAGGAGCTGGCGGAGGAGCTGGCGGAGGAGCTGGCGGAGGAGCTGGCGGAGGGGCTGGTGAGAGCGGCGCTCATCAAGTTGCCGCTCTCGATCCAGTAGAGCGTTGGGTTGGAGCCGTTGGCCCCGGTCCGAATGAACATCCCCTTCAGGGCCGAGAAGTACGGCGAGTTGGACGGAAGCACGTACTCTCGGATGTACGTGCCGTTGCCCTTGTCGAAGGCGACGACGCGCCGTCCGGTGCCATCGTAGGCGTACACGCTGCCCTGATCCTTGATCGCCGTATCGGCCGCGACGTGGGTGTAGAACGGGGTCGCGGGTCGCATGATGGTGTCGCCGGGAGGGTCGGCCGTCCAGTTCTTCACCGTCGCCTGCCCGGAGTCGAATCGCTCCACGACGCCCTTGTCGAGAAGGTAGAGACTGCCGTCGATATACATGTCATCGACTTGGGTCACGTCCTGTGAGAGGCTCAAGTAGTCCGAGCGGGCTTTCGCGTAGTAGCCGCTGCCGTCGCTCGAGGGCGGGTACTTGAGGACCTGGCTGGCGGACGGGACCACGACGTAGAGGGTGTATTGGCCCAGGTCGGCGTCGGTAAGGAGCGAAAACGTCCCGATGGCCCGAACTCCGGCGCCCCACGTCCCTGAGTCGTCGACGTTGATGCCGATGAGCGTGCCCTGGCCCGTTGCGGCGCCGGCCGCCGGCCGCCAGCGCCAGAGGTTGTTGGCGCTGTCGAGGATCAGGATGTCCGGTCCGCCGGCCGCAAGCAGGAGTGGGGTACCCACCACTCCGCCGCTGATCGCTGGCTCGCCCTTGACCGCCACCGCGTTCTTGGAACGCGTGACCAGGTCGATCCTGTAGACCGTGGGGAGGGTCGTATTGTCGATGACATACGCCCCGCCGTCCGGCCCGAGGACGACCGACGACAGGTCGTCGCTGCCGAACGAGAGGACGACCTGCGGGGAGACGACGGTGACGTGGTAGTAGCGGTTGAGGCCGCCCACGACCTGGATCTGCAGGTCGGCCAAATCGTCGGGCGTGTAGCCGTTCTGCCTGGCGGTCTGGAGGTTCGCGTAGGCGTCCTCCAGGTAACCCTTGGCACGCTTGGGGTCGCTGGTCAGGAGGTCGCGGCCCTGGCCCCAGACGGCCTGCAGGTCATTCTGGACGTTGAGATAGGCCGTCTGTCCGCGCTGCTGCATGTCGCTGTTCATCTCGCGGCGCGTTCCGGCCAGGTACCACAGAGAGGCGCCGACCACCGCGAGGACCAGCAGCATGCCGACCACGGCGCTGGCCACGCGGCGCTGGCGCTCGCGCTGGACGGCGATAGGCGTCACCCGGACGCGCCGGACCGGCCGACGGGGCATTCTGTCGAAGAGGCCGTACACGCTATGGCGGAGCATTCCGTCGGCGCTGCGCTGGACCTGCTGGGCCGTGTGCTGCACCACCGAGACACTGTCGACGATCGTCTCGGCGAGCGGGATGGGCGAGCGCTCCGGAACGCCTGCCAGCGAGTCGCTCGGCCAGACCGGCCTGAGCGGCTGACCCTTTTGCGTAACCGGTACCTCGTCCGCTTCCAGGGCGAGCATCCCGTCGCCGCCGGCAACGCCGATGCCGCCGCCGGTCAACTGGCGGTGGATCTGGTCGATCGCGACCTGGGGATGGAGCTGGATGACGGCTTCCTGGATCGGTGAGAGGCCGATCCGGCGGGTCGCGTTCGGCGAGATGAGGATGAGGCTGTCACCGGCGACGAGGGCGCCATGCCAGACCTCGGGATCGCTCAGATCGTCGGTCGGCAGACCGCTCTGGGGGCTCGGCTCGGGCAGCGTGAGCAGGCGAGCCTGGCGGACCAGGTAGGCCTCGGCCGGACCGACGGTCGCAACGTACAGCTCATTCCCTCGGACCACGGCCACCGCGATGCCGATCGGTCCAGGCTCGCCGGACTGGGCGACCGGCCGTTCGGTCACGCGCAGCTCGCGGTTGGCGGCCCTGATCGCCTTCTTCAGACAGACGGTGATGCCGGCCGACTCGTCATAGTAGTACTCGTGCCTGATGCGCTCGGCGACCATGTTGGTCGCGGATCGAAGCTCGCCCCCGCCCGCCCCGGTGACGACCAGGTAGAGATGTCCCTTGGTGCGGGTCGTCGACCCGATGCTCGGCTCCACGACGAGAACCGTGTCGGGTGAGTCGGGCGGTCGTTGTGACTCGGCGACGATGCCGAGCTTCATCTGAAGACGGACGGTCATGACGACTGCTAGCAGCGGCGGCTGTGGATCTTTCCCTGGATCAGCAGGTGGCGATTATACGTGCCTCAATGCGACACGAACTTGGCGCACTGGGGTCCGGGTGGCCGAGCGGAGGGCCGCCACGAGCTCGAGGGTGCGGAGGCGCAACTCCTGGGCGACGATCGGCTCGTCCGCCTCTACCGTAGCCACTCCCTGCGAAAGGGCCACGATTCGGCATGCTCCCGCTGCCGCCGGGATCCGCTCGGCGACGATTCGCTGCCACGCGGCCATGGCGGCGGCCAGCTCCAACTCGTCCTCCAGGCCGAGATGGCGCGCGGCGTCCGGCAGGAGATCGCCGATGCGCTCCAGACCGCGAGGCCCCGAACCTTCGCGGTCGGCGCGGTCCCGGTCGGCCCCGGCGCGGCCGCGACGCCCGGAACCGTCCCCTGTCCCGCTCACGCCTCGCCCTCCTCTACGCGGGTCCCCTCGACGCCGGCGACCACGTGCCAGGCGTGAGCTCGTCGCCGCAGGTCCGGGTCGAGATCATCAGGCGCAGTGGCGGTGATGAGCGCCTGCGGCAATTCGGCGATGCGCCGAACCAGGTGGCCGCGGCGCAGCGGGTCGAGCTCGCTGAAGACATCGTCGAGCAGGAGAAGCGGTGGCCGGCGATCGAGGATCGTCAGCAGGTCGAGCTCGGCCAGCTTGAGGGCAAGGATCGCGGTGCGCTGCTGACCGCGTGAGGCGAACGTGGTCAGGTCGCGGCCGTCGATGCCGAAGACCAGGTCGTCGCGGTGCGGCCCCACGAGGGTGGTTCCGTTCCAGGCCTCCTTGTCGGCCGTCTCAGCGAGCCGGCGCGTCAGCGCGTCCTGTGGCGATTCCCCGGTGAGCTGCGGTGCGTTCGTGACATAGCTCAGCGTAAGCGGCCCCTCGGCTGGCGCGATCTCGCGGTGAGCGGCGGTGAGCGGCTCGGCCAGCAGCTCCAGGACGCGCAGCCGCGTGGCCACGATCGCCGCGCCCGCGGCGAGGAAGGGGCCGTCCCAGTAGCGCAGCTGGGCGCGGTCGGCCTCGCCCTCGCGGATAGAGCGCAGCAGGCTGTTGCGCTGCGCCAGGGCGCGGGTGTAGGTCGCCATGTGTGAGAGGTACATCGGGTCGTGGGGCACGGCCAGCTGGTCCAGCGCCGAGCGGCGCAGCGTGGGCGGGCCGATGACCAGGAGCATCTCCTCTGGGGCGAAGAGCACGGTTCGCAGATGCTCGGCCAGCGCCGCCGGGCGGCGCGGCACCCCGTTGACCTGGATCCGCTTGCGCCCGCCGACCTGCATCGACACGTCGAGTGCCACACCGTCAGACGACGGACCGTCCGCCGCCTCGGCGGCGAGCACGACCCCATCGACCCGCAGGTAGTCGGCGCCCCATCGGATCAGTTCGGACTCGACAACGGTTCGGTGCGACCGACCGAGGGCCAGGAGAACGACCGCCTCCAGGAGCGTCGTCTTGCCAGCAGCGTTCGGGCCCCAGACGAGCTGAGGGCCCGGACCCAGCGTCAAGTCCAGCGAGGCGTAGCCCCGGAGATTCCGGAGAGCGAGAGAGCGAAGCAGCGTCGGCGGCCTCGCCTGAGGCGTCGGCGGGCGGTCCTGGGGGATCTGCCGCTCCTACGACGTCGTCTTGACCGGCATGACGACGTGGACGTACTGTGCGTCGCCGACCGGCCGGAAAACACCGGGCGACAGAGGCCCGTTGAGCTCGATCGAGAACTGCTCGGTCGGCACGTTCTGCAGCACGTCAAGCAGGTACTTAGCATTGAAGGCGATCGTCGTGCCGTCGCCCTCGACCTGGGCCTCGACCTCGCTGCGGTTGTCGCCGACGTCGGCTGCGGCGCTCACCGTGATGCCGGCCTCCGCTTCCTTGCCGATGTGTAGCTTGACGATGTTGGCCGACGAGCTGGCGATCAGGCCGGCGAGCTTCACGGCCTTGAGGAGCTGGTCACGATCGACCGTCGCGGTGGTCGTATGGCTCTTCGGCAACACCTGCTGGTAGTTGGGGAACTGGCCATCGATCAGCCGACTCACCAGGTCTATGCCTTCGAGGTGGAAGAGGATCTGGTTTCGGCTCGGCGAGAGGACGATGTCGATCGGATCGTCGGTCTCTGAAAGGACGCGCGACAACTCGTGGAGTGAGTGAGCCGGGACGACGACGCTGGTTTCCTGGACAGCATCGAGGACCGTGATCGTCTTGACGGCGATCCGGTAGTTGTCGGCCGCGGCCAGAGTCAGCTGGTTGCCCTCGAACCTTGCCAGCACGCCGGTCAGGATCGGCCTGGCCTCATCGCTCGCGGCAGCAAACGTCACTTCGTCGAGAGCCTCGCGCAGGACGTTCTGGGCGACGCGCGTGGTAGGTCGATCGCCCGCCGTTGGAATAGCTGGAAACTCCTCAGCATCGATACCTTTGATATGCGTTTCGAACCGGCCAGCTTTGATATGGAGCGTCTCCTGGGCCTGGAGCTCAAGATCGACCCGCTCGTTCGGCGGCAGCCCGCCGACGACATCGGTCAGCAGTCGGGCGGGCACGGTGATGGAACCGCCGACGTCGATCTTCCCCGACACCCAGTAGGTGATACCGATCTCGAGGTTTGTGGCCGTCAACTTCAGGCCACCTTCCTCGGTTCGAAGAAGGACGTTGTTCAGAACCGGCAGGGTACTTCGCGTCGAAACAGCGCGGCTGACGACCTGGAGACCGCGAGCCAGGTTCTCCTGCATGACCGAGAGTTTCACTTCGGCTTCACTCCCCTGAGGTCGCAAAGGGCGGGCAATAATCCTGGAATCCGGGTGACGGGCTGCGATCTTACTCTGGGTTGATTGTCTATCTATCTTCTCATTCCGTCATCACCATCATCATGATGTGGAGAGTGTGGGTTTGCTGCGCGGCCACGCTCGGGAGAGTGGTGGAAGGGTCGACCCTGATCGGGGATGGAGCGGGCCAGTCTGGGGACGGCACACCCACGACGTTGTGGACAGAAAAGGGATTCACCTAGCAACGCTGGCCGGCCATGCTTCGAGGGCCCTCGCGAGCCCCCCGTTCTCCGCAGTGAGAGGCAGGTTTCTCCACGCTGGCTCGGTGTTATCCACAGATTCGGGCCGCTTATCCACGGAATCGACGGAACTACAAGGTGGTCTTGAGAGGGGAGACCACTCAAGAATGCCCGCCTGACCAGCTTGCCGCCTCTGCCGTGAGTCGGCGGAGCGCCGACCTAGTCGGCGTAGATGAGCTCTCGCACGGCGGCCAGCTCCCGCCGGAGCTCGTCGTTTATGCCCATCTCGCGGTTGATCTTGTCGCAGGCGTGCAGGACCGTGGAGTGGTCGCGGCCGCCCAGCTCGGCACCGATGCGCAGCAGCGAGACGTCCGTCTCCTCGCGCATCAGGAACATGGCGATCTGGCGTGGCACGACGATCGCCTTGTCGCGCTTCTGGCCCTTGAGGGCGTCGAGCTGGACCCCGTAATAGTCGGCAACCGCGCGGGTGATCCGTTCGGGCGTGACCTGCCGCTTCTTGGGGTTGTAGAGCACGTTCGACAGGACCGCCTGGGCCAGCTCGATTGTGATCGGCACCGCGCCCATGCTGGCGTAGGCGACGATTCGATTGAGCGCGCCCTCGAGCTCGCGGATGTTGCTGACGACCTTGCGGGCGATGAACTCGAGAACGTCCGAGCTGACCGGCACGGCCTGCTCCTCCGCCTTTGCGCGAAGGATGGCGATCCGGGTCTCCAGGTCGGGCGCGGTCAGGTCCGCGATGAGGCCCCACTCGAAGCGACTTCGGAGGCGCTCCTCGAGGGTCAGGATCGCCTTGGGCGGCCGATCCGACGAGAGCACGATCTGTTTGCCGTCCTCATGGATGGCATTGAACGTGTGGAAGAACTCCTCTTGCGTCCGCTCCTTGTCGGCGATGAACTGAATGTCGTCGATGAGGAGCAGGTCGATCCGGCGGTAGCGGGCCCGGAACTCGTCGATCTTGCCCTGCTGGATGCTGGTGATGAACTCGTTGGTGAACTTCTCGCTGGTCGCGTATACGACGCGCTTGCGCGGGTAGCGGGCAATCACCGCGTTGCCGATGGCGTGCATCAGGTGGGTCTTGCCCAGGCCCACGCCGCCGTACAGGAAGAGCGGGTTGTAGGCGTGGCCGGGCCGCTCCGCCACCGAAAGACTGGCCGCGTGGGCCAGGCGGTTCGCCGAGCCGACGATGAAGTTCGAGAAGGCGTAACGCGGGTTGATGTTCGTAGACGCGCCCTCGGGCGCGCCGACGCGCGTGGCCTCGACCCGGACGGGTTGCGGCCCGGCAGGGGCGCCCGAACCGTTGGCCGCTGCTGCGCCGGCAGTCTCGCCGGCCGGGCGGACGACGAACTCCACCTGGACGCTGTAGCCGACGATGCGGGCCAGCGTCTGGGAGATCAGGGAGCGGTAGCGCGTCTCCAGCCAGTCTTTGGCGAAACCGTTGGGGACCGCGATCTTGAAGNNGCGCGCCAGACTTGCTTTGCGTCCATCGAGGCAGGCTTAGTCCTGAGGAAGACTGGAATGGATAGCCGGTATCGTGACGGACGCCCGCTCCGCTTTCACCTTCCGGCGCCGTGATTGGTGGCCGTCGAGGCTCTTCTCCGGAGCAGTCTGACGGTCCTCACGGTCCCTCCGGGCCGTGGCCCTGGGGTTGTCTGGCGCCGCGGGCCGCCGAAGAATAGCACCGCCCCACCGGCCCCGGCAAGGCTTAGGAACGATGCGAATCGTATACTCCCCAGGAGTATCGGCAGGACTAGCCGTCTCGGCAGCTGTCGCCGACCCACCCGGTGTGGGGCCGTTTGACACTCGCAGCGAGTCGTTCCTATAATCCGCCGGCAGACGCGCCAAAGCGCTCACGGGCGCCAGGCGCGTTCGCGTGCCTTTCGGGGTATCCTGGCCCCGAGGCCGAATGGAGAGATACCCGCCGTCCGATGAAGCAGACCTATCAGCCCAAGAAGCGGCATCGCGCAAAGGAGCACGGCTTCCGCGCCCGGATGAAGACCACCGGGGGACGCCGCGTACTGGCCGCACGCCGCGCTCACGGCCGCAAGAAGCTCACGGTCTGACGGCGGACCGCGGCCACAACTCGCCGCGGCTGGTGATGCTTTCCAGTCCGAAGGACTTCGCCGCGCTGCAGGGTCAAGGATCCGTCAGGTCCAACCCCCTGCTTGTCGTTCGAATCCGACGGACCGACCTCGAGGAGACGCGTTTCGGGTTTTCGACCGGACGCAAGCTCGGCGGAGCGGTCGTTCGTAACCGAGTGCGCAGGCGACTCCGTGAGGCGCTAAGGGTGATGGCGCCCTCGTTCCAGACCGGCTGGGACGTCCTTATCATCGCCCGACCGCCTGTCATCGCGGCAGACTTCCAAGCGTTGACGGGAGCCCTGCACAGTCTTCTCCGCCGGGGAGGCGTTCTCGGAGGGCGGACCGTCTCGTGAAAACGGTCGGCATCGGCCTTATCAGGCTCTATCGCCGCCTTTTCGCCTGGCGCCCGTCGGTCTGTCGCTATGAGCCGACCTGTTCGGTCTACACCGAGCAGGCGATCGCAAAGTACGGTCTGTTTCGAGGGAGCTGGATGGGAATGCGTCGAATCGCTCGCTGCCACCCGTGGAGTCGCGGTGGCTACGACCCCGTTCGCTAGCATGAGCTTTCGTAAGGGCATGTCTACGTCCCGGGCACGCTGGATCGCGCTCGGGCTCTTCGTCGCCCTTGTGGCGCTCGCCGTAGTGGCGTGCGGGTCGGCAACGGCGGCAGATCCCACAGCGGCGCCGTCGGTCGGTGCCGTCGCGTCGGCATCGCCGGGAGCGAGCGCTTCGGCTACCCCGGCGCCGCCACAGGTGCCACAGGCGCTCAAGCCCACTGAGCTGCGGGCCGACCCGGGCAGCATCATCGGCTTCGCTTTCACGCCCCTGTTCCAGCTCTTCTTCCTGGTCCTGGCCGGCGTCTACTCGCTGACTGGAAACGTAGGCATCGCCATCGTCGTGCTGACGCTGCTGATCCGGGCCGTATCGATCCCGCTCTTCCGCCGTCAGACCGTCTCGCAGCGCCGGATGCAGGCCATCCAGCCTGAACTCAAGGAGCTGACGAAAGAGCTGAACCGGCGCCACAAGGGCGACAAGACGGCGATCTACCAGGCGACGCAGGCGTTCTATCGCGAGCGCGGGGTCAGCCCCACGGCAGGCTGCCTGCCCATGATCCTGCAGATGGGCCTGATCTGGCCGATGTATCAGGTCATCAGCGGCGGTCTCACGAACTTCGACCCCAGCGCCTACTTCCACCTGTTTGGGGCGAAGGTAATCCCGCTCACGTGCCCCAACCCCAGTAACTACGTGAACGGCGTGCTCAACCAGGCACTGCCGTGCATCAACACAGACGTGCTCGGGATCAACGTCGGCCATCCGAACATCCTGTTCACCGTCCTCGGCTTCGGCATCGGCGGCCTTGCCCTCGTGGCGGCCCTCCTGCAGCTCTTCCAGAGCCGGATGATGATGCCGCCCTCGCCCGCCGAGACGGATACGCAGTCCGCGACCCAGCGCCAGATGATGTACATGATGCCGCTGATGACGCTGCTCTTCAGCGGCTTTCCCGCCGGGATCTTCATCTACTGGATCGTGACCACGCTCTTC
Source organism: Chloroflexota bacterium (assembly GCA_003141245.1). GTDB lineage: Bacteria > Chloroflexota > Limnocylindria > Limnocylindrales > CSP1-4 > Fen-1039. The sequence continues at coordinate 13,432 of PLLE01000027.1, read as the reverse complement.
TCGATCGTGCAGCAGTACCTGATCATCGGGTGGGGCTCGATGTTCCCGCTCTTCGGCTGGACGCCCGGCTTCGCAAACGATCACACCCCCAGGTTCCCGGTCACCATGCCCACAGTCCCGATCACCGGCAAGTCGGTGGCGGAAACCCGGCGCAAGCCGGACGATCGGTGGGCATCGGCGGCCTCAACGGTTCGGCCCAACACGCACAGACGAGCGGGCCGGCGAGGGAGACGACGCTGAAATGACTGCCTTCCGCGATGCATACCACGAGTTCACCGGCAAGACGGTGGAGGAAGCCCTCCGCGCGGCCCGCGATGAGTTCGGTGCGGGCCTCGACGAGCTGGACTTCGAAATCCTGACCCCCGGCAGCCGAGGCGTCCTCGGCATGGGCGCCGAACCGGCACGCGTGCTAGCCGCTCCCCGCTCGGCGTTGGGCGGGTCGGCTCCCAAGCGCGAAGCCGCGGCCCAGGTGCCGCTTCCGCCCCCGCCGCCACGCGACCGCGACGATCGCCCGCGCCCAGACCGCGACCGTGGCTTCGACCGCGACCGGGCACCAGGCGACCGGGCACCGGGCGACCGCGCACCAGGCGACCGCGCACCGGGCGGCTTCGACCGCGACCGTGGGCCGCGCCCACCCCGCTCCGAGGGTGCACCGTTGCGCGGCGGTTCGCCCCGTCCCGACGGCGGTCGCCCCGACCGCGCACCCGGCGGCTTCGACCGCGACCGTGGCCGCCGACCCGCCGATCGCGACCGTGGCCCGCACCACGACGGCCGGCCTGCGCCTCAGGCCGCTCTGACGGCTACGGAACTGGAAGAGGTCGCCGCCGCCCGTGGCGCTCCGCCGATCGAGCGGCCCGAGTCGGCCGAGGTCACGCCCGAGGCGATGGCCGCTGCCAAGGAGATCCTCGAGCAGCTCATGGCCCAGCTCGATTTCCACGTAAGCGTGGAGATCAAGGCCGGCGAGACGAACCGCCTCAACGTCGTAGGCGAGGGCAGCGAGAAGGAATCGCTCGGCGCGCTGATCGGGCGCAAGGGCGAGCGTCTCTCCGCCCTTCAGCACCTTGTCAATCTGCTGCTCTCCAAGCGCGTCGGCGAGTGGACCCGAATCCTCGTCGATGTGGAGGATTACCGCGGTCGGCGCGAGCGCCAGTTGCGAGACCTGGCCAACCGGGCTGCGGAGCGCGTGCTCGAGACGGGCAAGATGCTCCAGCTCGAGCCGATGCCGGCCCTGGAGAGGCGCTGGATCCATCTCGCCCTGCGCGACCACGAGAAAGTGGCAACGCAATCGATCGGCGAAGAGCCTAACCGTCGGGTGGTGGTTCTCCCGCGGGAGCTGTAGCTGGCCCGCCCTCTCGCCGAGGGCGGCTCCCCTTGACCGGGTTCCGCGTGCTGCCGCGCTTTGGCGGGTGACAAACGATATCGGCCTGGTCAACTATTATTCGAAAAGGCGGCGTCACCGGGACGCCGGGTCGCGCGTCTATCGCCCGTGCCGGGTGCCCACCCGGTATAGCTGTTCGTTGCCGCCAAGCGTCGCCAGGACCGCGAACCGACCGACGCGACAGAAGGACAAGTAATGACCTGGGATAAGTTGGGGCCGAAGGATCAGGCCAAGCCGATGTCGTCGCAGCCGAACGGCCCGGACGGGCCGGGCTGGTGGAGCGAACCGAGTCGGCCTGCGCCCAGGCAGAGCGCCTCGGTGCGCTCGAGCGGGGCTGCCCAGACGGTCCGCGGCACGACGCAGGCCAGGCCGGACGGCAGCGGCTCGTCCAGCGGCTCGTCGATCCAGGCGAACGGCATCCTCGAAGCCAGACGGTCCACCGCGCCGCGCACCGGCGGCAGGACTCGCTCGCGCAATGGCAACAGGTCCGTCCCACTCGTGGTCGGTTTCGCGGTGGGTGCGTTCGGCGCGCTTTTCCTCGCCGCCGCCGCCGTCTTTGGACTTTCGCGGGCATATGACGGCAAGATCCTGCCCGGCGTGCATGCCGGCTCTTTGGATCTCTCCGGGCTGACTCGAGACGAAGCCGTCAGCAAGATCGATTCGACCTACGCCTACCTGGGCCAGGGCAAGATCACCCTCACAACGCCGGTCGGGACCGACACCATCACCTACGCGCAGGCCGGACGCGGACCCGACGCCGCCGTAATGGCGGACTTGGCCATGGCCGAGGGCCGCGGCAACGACCCGCTTTCGAGTGCCGCCTCCACCCTCCGAACCTTCACCGGCGGCGCCACCATTCCTGTCATCGTCAAGCTCGATCCGATGGCTCTCGAGACCAAGCTCCACGAGCTTACGGACTCGAGCCTGGTACCCCCCAAGGACGCCTCCGTCACGGTCAGCGGCACGGACTTCAAGGTCGTGCCGGGTACCACCGGGCGCGGCATCGACGAGACCACCATCGCCTCCGGACTCATCGACCAGCTGGCCACGGTGGACGCCCCCTCTGAGCTACAGGCCGGCGGGACCTTCGTCACCGTCAACCCCAACGTAGCTGACGCGCAGGCCCAGGCGGCCATCGACAGCGCCGCAAGGATGTCGGTCGATGTCACCCTGACGAACGGCGCCAAGACCTGGAAGATCGCTGCCGCCACCATCCGCAGCTGGATCGTCTTCGGCGTCCGAACCGACGGCACCTATGGCCCCGTGGTGGATCCGGCGCCGGTCAAGACCTTCGTCGCCACGCTAGCCAAGGACGTCAACGTCAATCCAGTCGAGCCGACCGTCATCTACAAGTCGGGTGCGCCGAACGGCCTGACCGCGGGCAAGCCCGGCATCGCGCTCGACGGGGACGTCACCTCACAGGCCATTGAGGCCTATCTGGATGGCCTCGGATCGGGCGGCGCGAACACGGGCGCCAGCATCGCGCTGGTCACCAACGAGGTTCAGCCGACGATCACAGATCCTGCGCTCACCGGCTTCGTGGTCGTCAGCCAGGTGGTCACCACCTACTTCCCCGGCGAATCCAACGGCAACGGTGTGAACATCGCCCTTCCGGCCCAGCTGCTGAACGGCCAGGTCGTGGGCATTGGCGAGCAGTTCAGCATGCTGCAACGAGTCGGTCCAATTGACGCGGCCCACGGCTGGAAGATGGGTGGTGTCATCAAGAACGGCGAGAGCAACCACACTGGCGCAATGGGCGGCGGCATCTGTTCCGCCTCCACGACGATGTTCCAGGTTGCTGCCCTGGCCGGGCTCCAGATAGACGAGCGGCACGCCCATTACTACTGGATCAGCCGCTACGCGCTCGCCACCCCCGCCGTGCCCAAAGGAATAGTGGGCCTGGACGCAACGGTCTACTCCAACGGCTCCACTACCTGGGACATGCGCTTTACGAACGACACGCAGTATCCGATCGTGATCAAGTCCTGGATATCGGGCGGCCGATCGCAGGCGGCTATACACATTCAGCTGTGGAGCAAGCCGAACGGCCGCACGACCGTCTTCTCGAAGCCCGTCGTAACCGACCAGGTCGCAGCCAGTGACGGTACGACGTACGTTCCTTCCCTGCCGGCCGGCCAGAAGACCTATCGGAAGGAATACCCCACCCCGGGCTTCAGCGCCGTCGTGTCCCGGACGGTCACCGATGCGACCGGCGCCTTGATCCACCACGAAACATATACCTCCCACTACACCAAGGTCGACGGCCTCCTGGAGATCGCAGGAACTCCGAAGCCATCGCAGACACCCACCCCGAGCCAGGGCCCGTCGACGCCTCCGCCTGCCACTACGCCGCCGCCCACGCCGAAGCAGCCGACGNNGCAGCCGACGCCCACGCCGAAGCCCGATCTGGCGCTCGCGGATGCGCCCGTCTCGCCGGCGCCCCGCACGGGCGTCAGGAAGCGCAACTTCCGCCGCTAGGCGTCGCCACTACCCAGATACGACAAGAGCCGGCGCAATCGCGCCGGCTCTTCTACCTGGGTTCTGGCACGGCCGGGGTAGGCGCTTCGGAGGGTGCCCCTGGCGGCACCCCGGGCGGTTCGCCCCGCTCCACCTCGTACGAGAGCATCTGCGGGAAGAGCCGCAGCACGGCCGCCAGGCCCAGCAGGCACAGGATCCCACCCGAGATCACGGAGAGCTGCGGGCCCGCCAGCGCGGCGACGACAGCCGCCTCGGCGTCGCCCAGTCGCGGCCCGCTCGTGACTACCAGCGTGTGGATCGACATCACGCGGCCGCGCAGCTGGTCGGGCGTCTCCAGCAGCACGATCGAGGCGCGCAGCACCGCGCTGATGACGTCGGCGCCGCCCGCAACAGCTAGGCACAGCAGCGCAAGCGGGAAGCTCGCCGTCAGCAGGCCGAAGGCGGTGATCGCAGCGCCCCAGCCGGCCACGGAAACCGCAACTGCCCGCCCGGGGCGGCGGGCGTGGCCCGTCCAGCCGGTCAGCGCCGAGCCCACGAACGCTCCCAGCGCCGGTGCAGCGTTCAGCAGGCCATAGCCCGCCGTGCCCACGTTGAAGACCGTCAGGGCGAGCTGCGGGAAGAGTGAGCTGGGCATGCCGAAGACCATCGCGTCGAAGTCGATGGCGAACGTGGCCAGCACGATCTTCCGCGAGCGGGCAAAGCGGAGCCCCTCCGCCACGGCCCCGAGGCCCGGCCGCGTGGCACCAGGATGCGGAGGAATCGGGGCGATCAGCAGGACCGCCGCGATCGAGGCCGTGAACGTGGCCACGTCGAAGGAGAAGGCCCAGGCCACTCCCGCGAGCTGGACCAGGATGCCGCCGAAGATCGGCCCCGCGACAGCTACGGTCTGGAAGCTCAGCCAGTTGACGGCGATGGCGGCCTGGAGCCGCTCCCTGGGGACGAGCCGCGGGATGGCGGACGAGCGCGTGGGCTGGTCGACAGCGCCGATTCCCGCCGCCACGAACGCGACCACATAGAAGCCCCACAGGGGCGGGGCGGGCATGAACGCCAGGAATGCGAAGGCGGCGCTCGTGGCGGCCAGGCAGATCTGCGTGACCAGTAGGAGCCGGCGTCGATCGACCGCGTCGGCGACCGCGCCACCGCCCAAGGCGAAGACGAGGATCGGGATGAGCTGGACGATAGCCAGCAGGCCGATCGCCAGCGGGTTCCGGGTCAGCTCCCACAACTCGAGTGGCAGGGCGACGACGGTGACCTGGCGGCCGAGACCGCTGACCAGCTGGCCGAGCCAGAGCATGCGGAAGTCGCGGTCGCGCCGGACCGGTTCCAGGTCGACGAGCAACCCTCGAAGGCGCGACGGGTGGAGCCGTCCCCGGCGGATAAGTGCCGGCTCGGGCCGCGATTCAGGTCGCGGCGGAGAGCTGTCGGACGGCTCGAACATGCGGCGTAGGATATGCGACGCGAGACGCAGGCAGCGGTCGGTGGGTCGAGTAGGCGACCAGGAACGCCATGAAGACGGCGACGCAGGCCCTCGGCGTCGTTCGACAGGGAAGCACTTTCGGCGTGCATCCGGGCAAAGAAGTGGTGGAGATGGGGGAGAGTCGAACTCCCCGTCCAGAAACCTTCGCCGGAGACCACTACGAGCGTGTCCGGTGATTTGTCGTCGATCGCCCGGTCGACCATCGGCAGCCTACCGAGCGCTCCAGTCACGTCCCCTTTCGGGCTTTGACTCCGACTACGCGACGCTACTCGGAATCGCACCTCCGCTCAATGACGCTTCCACAGCCCACGGAGGTGAGGCTGCTTCCACGCTCACCTTACTGCCTAAGCAGCGAGGGCGAGAGCAGACTGGTTGTTGCCAGTTACTTCGTTTGCCGCCTGTTTAACGAGGCCTGACGGCACCTCGGCTCGCGTTCTCCGGTAACCGGCCCCTGTCGAAACCACGCATCCCCACAGGTGCCGCTGCGACCAGCGCACCGGCCAATTCTACAGCGAGATCGCGACGGCCCTGGACATTGACGCAGCGAGGGCGGCGATTCGTTCCCGATGCGGCGCCATTCGCGCTCGGATGGCGCCCTCAGCGGCCGCGGACCCGATCGCGGCCTCGGTCCGCGTCGGCGATGGCGCGGTCCATTTCCCGGCGGGCGTCCCGTTCCGCTATGTCGTGGCGGCGATCGTGGAGCTGCTTGCCGCGGGCGAGGCCTATCTCAAGCTTGGCGATGCCCCGACCGGTGATGTACATCTTGAGCGGGACCAGCGTCAGCCCTTTCGCCTTTGTCTTCATCAGCAAGTCGACGATCTGGTCCCGATGGAGCAGCAGCTTGCGCGGGCGCTTGGGCTCGTGGTTGTATCGGTTGCCGGTGTCCCAGGGCGAGATGTTCGCGCCGACCAGCCAGGCCTCGCCTTTCTCGATGCGCGCGTAGGACTCGGCCAGGCTCACCTTGCCGGCCCGAATCGACTTGATCTCGGTCCCGGTCAGGGCGATGCCGGCCTCGAACGAGTCCTCGATCGAATACTCGTGGCGGGCCTTTCGGTTCTGGGCGACGGTCTTTTCTTCGCCCACGCGGAGGCTCCTTGGGCTGGCGGCCGACAGGCCGGACATTGGGAGGGTAGCGGACGGGCGAACCGATCGGGCGGTCGAACTGGCGCCAGCTGGCTCAGGACGCACGAATGCCGGCCCCGAAGGACCGGCATTCGGTTTGCTAACTTCACCACCCGCGAGGGGCCGTCCCTAGAGTCCGGCTCCTAGCGAGGTGGTGCAGCGCATCGGCAAATCCGACACTGCACATCACCTCCTTTCGTTCTCAGGCATGGTAGCGACGCCCACCGAAAGGCGCAACTGCGGATCGCCAGGCGCCGCCGCTCCCGGGCCTCGCTACGACGCGCTGGGCGATGTGCTGAGCGAGGCGCTGGGCGATGCCCTGAGCGAGGCGCTGGGCGAGGCGCTCGGCTCGGGCGGATAGCCGAGCTGCGCCAGCCCCGCGTCGAGGATCGGGTCCGTGCCGGCGCGTGCGCCGTCGGAAGTGGCCGCCACGTCGGGCGCCAGACCCTTGCCCTGGATCCAGACCTTGTCGGGCGTCAGCCAGCGGGCCACGGTCAGGTGGATGCCACCGTCGTTGTTGGGGAGCGGCAGCCACTCCTGGACCACGCCCTTGCCGTAGGTGGTCTGGCCCACCAGCACTGCCCGGCCCCGCGCCTGCAAGGCGCCGGCCAGGATCTCGGCCGCGGAGGCCGTGTTCTTGTCGACCAGCACCACGACTCTGATCGAGGGGTCCGTCGCGCGACCGCCCGGCTTTGCCTGGATCTCGGTCTGGGCGCCGGCGGCGTCCTGCTGGTACACGATCGTGCCCGACGGTATGAATTCGCTGGCGATCTTCACCGCATCGGCGACGTAGCCGCCCGGGTTGCCCCTCAGGTCGACGATGATCGACTTGCGCCCGGCCGCAAGAGCGTCGGCCAGGGCCAGGTCGAACTGCGAGCTGGCCGGCTGGTTGATGCCGCTGACGTCGATGTATTCGACCGCTCCGTTGGCCAGGGTCTTGGCGTCGACCTCAGGCTGGCTGTAGATCTTGCGCACGATGGTCACGTCGATGGTGTGGGCGCCGCGTTCGATAGATAGCGTGACGGTCGTCTCCCGGGCGCCCTTGATCTTGGCCGTGACCTGGTCGATGGTCATGCCGTCGAGCGACACTCCGTCCACGGCGGCGATGACGTCCCCCGGCTGGAGCCCGGCCGCCTCGGCAGGCGATCCCGGGATCGGTCGGACGATCGCCAGTTCACAGCCGTTGCCGATCTTCTGGCAATCCGTTGGGCCGCCGCTGGCAAGGATCGGCTGGAGCTGCACCGCGACGCCGATCCCTTCGGCCTGCCCGCTGACGTTCAGAAGCGAGTTCGCGAAGTCCTCGGGACCCTGGTAGTAGGACCACGGGTCGTTGAGGCTTTCCATCATTCCCTTGATGGCGGCCTGGACGAGCTCGTCCTGAGATGGTCGGGGCGAGCCCGCGTATTCCTGCTGGATCACCGAGTAGACGTCCCAGAAGGGCGCGAATTGGGCCTCTTCGGAGGCCGGAGTCCCAGGCGTCGTGGCGACGCGCGATCCGAGCGAGTAGCCGCCGAGGAAAAGGGCGCCGCCGGCCAGGATCGCGACGATGATGAGGCTGAAGCGAGACGGGTCGAAGGTCCGTCGGCCGCCTCGCCGGATTCCGTGTTCGGGCTCGATATCGCTCTTGTGCTCGACCTCGAGGTCGACTTCCGGCCGGTCTGGGTCTTTGGGCTCGCGCGGCGCAGACATCAAACGAACCTCTGGAGCGGAGAGATGGCTGAGCCGACGCTCGGGTCAGCGTCTCAGGTAGCTGCGGACGGATAGATAGGAACCGAGGACGCCGATGCCGACCCCGGTGCCGAGCACGATCAGGGCAACGTTCTGGCCGACCATCGCGCTCGCCTGGACCGGCAATACCTCGAAGAAGTCTGACAGCAGACCCGCGAGACGAGCCTGAACGAGGATCAACAAACCAATCGTGATCGCCGCTCCCAAGAGTCCCACGAGGGCCCCCTCGAAGATGAAGGGCCAGCGTATGAATGCGTCAGATGCGCCGACCAGGCGCATGATCTCGATCTCCTCGGCCCGGGCGACCACCGCCAGGCGGATCGTATTGACGATGATGAACAGCACGGTCAGGCCGACGATGGCCAGCACGGCTATTCCTCCGGTCCTCAGGACGGAGATGACCGAGATCATCTGGCTGACAGTCTTCTTGATGTCCTGGACGGTGTCGACCGGGCTCTGGCTGCGCAGGAAGGTGGCCACGTCGATGTAGCCGCCTGCATCTCGGAGGCCGATCTGGAACGAGGCCGGCAGCGGGTTGTTCGGGAGGGCGTTGACGAGGTTCGCCACGTCGGGCTGACGCGTCTGGAAGTCCGCGAGGGCCTGCTCCTTGGAGACGTAGGTGACGCTGGCGACCTGCGGCATCGCCTTCAGGTCGGCCTGGAGCAGGGAGACGTCCTGCGGGGTCGCCGAATCTTTGAGGTAGGCCACGACTTCCACCTCGGATTCGACGTACTTGAGCGTTGCGTCCAGGCCTGACAGCAGGATGACCAGGCCGCTGAGCATGACGAGCATCAGGACCATCGACGCGGTCGCGGCGAGACTCATGAGGCCGTTGCGCCAGAACCCCTGCCAGGCTCGCCGGAGACTGAACGCGACGAAGGCGATCATTCAGTCCTCACGGTGGTAGGCGGCGCCCATCTCGTCGCGCACGACACGCCCGTCTTCGAGGCCGATCACTCTCTTGCGGAGAGCGGTGACGACCTCGGCGTTGTGCGTGGCCATCAGGACCGTGACCCCCATCTCGTTGATGCGCAACAGGAGCTGGATGATCTCCCAGCTGATCTGCGGGTCGAGGTTGCCGGTGGGCTCGTCCGCGATGAAGAGGCGCGGGTCGTGGACCAGGGCGCGGGCAATGGCCGTCCGTTGCTGCTCGCCGCCGGAGAGCTCGCCGGGCCGCTGGTCGGCCTGGGCGGAGAGGCCGACGACGCGTAGGACGCGGTCCACGGCCGGCCCGATCCGCGATCGCGGCGTGCCGGTGACCTCCAGGGCGAAGGCCACGTTGTCGCGGACCGACTTGTTGGGGAGCAGCTTGAAGTCCTGGAAGACGATGCCGATCCGACGGCGGATCCGGGGTATCTCCCGACGCTTCAACCTTGCCAGGTCCCGTCCCTCGAGTATGACCTTGCCCTTGGTCGCGAGTTCCTCGCGAATGACCAGGCGAATGAGCGTCGATTTGCCGGCGCCGGACGGGCCGACCAGGAAGACGAAGTCGCCTTCCGGAACGGTCAGGTTGACCTCACGCAGGGCCGCCTTGCCATTGGGATAGGTCTTGGTCACGCCGCGAAGGGCCAGGGTGGGGAGGCCGTCCGTGGCGAGGTCGGTCGGCCGAGACCTGGCCGCTTCAGGTCGGCGGGGCGTGCCGGTGGTGGATCCGGGGGATGCCGAGCTCACGATGCGAGGCTAGCACCGATGGCGGTGCCCGGCAGGGGCTCGAGGCGCCTTCGGTCGGTCAAGGTGGTCCGCGTCTACAGAAGCGCCAGCCCCGCGGGCAGGTAGCGGTCGAAGGCGGCGAAGGGGCGAGTCCAGCAGAACATCGCCGGGAAGCCCTCAATTCGAAGACCGGCCCGGAGCAGCGCCACCATGGCCCGGTCGTTGGCGCCGGGGACCCAGACGCTGGTGGCGCCTCGGGGCTCGATGGCCGCCATCAGGTGCGAGATGACGGGCGCGGTCAGCGTCTCGTCGAGCAGCGCCACCGGCCCGAAGCGCCCAACCTGCGACGAGTACCCGTAACCGAGGGGCTCGCCGGCGGCGGTGCGGTAGAGGAAGCCGGTTCGGCCCTGGACTCGCAGGAAGAGATGATCGGGCTGGTGGGCGTAGCCGAGCACCTGGCGATCGATGAAATCGATCGTGTCGCACAGCTCGGCCTTGCCCGGGCCGGCCGGGTTTCGGTGCGACAGCCGATCGGCGGGCTCGAGCGGGACGGCTTCGATGCCGGCGGGCAGGGCCGGCAGGACCGAGGGCGAGGTCGGACGTCCGACGAGGTTGAAGACGGGCATGCGGGCCACGATCCCGAGCCGGCCGTAGAGGCCGTTGGAGATCGGCTGAACGCTGTCCGAGCAGGTGGCGAGGACGCCCGGTCGAGAGCCGCCGGGCTCCGTGCTGGCGTCGGCAGTGCCCGGCCCCGAGCCTGCACCCAACCCCGAGCCTGCGCCCAACCCCGAGCCTGCGTCTGCAGTGCCGGCGGCCGGGGCGGACGGCAGGACCAGCGTCAACAATGCCCGCCCGATCCCACGACGCTGCTCCGCCGGAAGGACGTACAGCTGCGAGAGGAACCAGACGTGCTCGCGCTGCAGGCCGATCCCAAACCCGACGATCCGCTCGTCATTCCCGGCCCCGGACGATCGAACGGCCACCCGAAAGCGGTCCGGATCCGTGCCCAGGAGGTGCTCCGCCAGGCGCAGCGCCGGCTCCAGAACCGGCGGCGGCAGGGGATGGCCCAGGCGCGACATGTAGTCGTTCACCGAGGCGTGCCAGATCAGGGCGCAATCCGCGAGCTCTTCGGATCGCGGTGGCCGGTACGTGACGGTCTCTGTCATCCGGCGTCGGGCCCGGGGCGGCTGCCGGCGATGACCGCGCCGGTCGCCTCTCTTTCCAGCTCGGCCTGCATGAACACGTCGAGGTCGCCGTCGAGGACGGCGGCCGTGTTGCCGGTCTCGACCTCTGTGCGGTGGTCCTTGACCATCTGGTAGGGGTGCAGGACGTAGCTGCGGATCTGGTTGCCCCAGCCGGCTTCGACGTGCTCGCCGCGCAGGCGCTTGAGCTCCGCCTCGTGCTCTTCCACGGCGCGTTCGAGGAGACGGGCCTGGAGGATCTTGGCAGCGGTCTCCTTGTTCTGCGTCTGAGACCGCTCGTTCTGACTCTGAGCCACGATGCCGGTGGGTAGATGGGTCAGTCGGACCGCGGAGTCGGTCTTGTTGACGTGCTGGCCGCCCGCTCCGGTGGCGCGGAAGGTGTCCATGCGAATCTCGTCCCAGTTGAGCTCGACCTCGATGTCGCTCTCCACCTCGGGCAGGACCTCGGCCAGTGCGAAGGTCGTGTGGCGGCGCTTCTGCGAATCGAAGGGGCTGATTCGGACCAGTCGATGGACGCCGCGTTCGGCCTTGAGGTAACCGTACGCCGCCCGGCCGTCGATCGCGACGGTGACGCTCTTGATGCCGGTCTCCTCGCCCTCGGTCTGGTCGAGGATTTCAGTGGCGAAGCGGTGGCGCTCGGCCCACCGCAGGTACATGCGCAGCAGCATCTCGGCCCAGTCGGTGGCTTCGGTGCCGCCGGCGCCCGCGCTGATCGTCAGCAGGGCGTTGCGTTGGTCGTATTCGCCCCCGAACAGAAGTTCTCGCCGAGCCCGACCATAGTCGGACGCAAGCTCCGCGGCCTCTCTGGCTACCTCCGCCAGCAGGCTCCCGTCGTTCTCTTCCTGGGCCAGATCGAGCAGCTCCAGGCTCGACTGGGCGCGCGATTCCAGGCTTCGCCAGAGTTGGAGCTCCTCGCGAAGACCCTCGGCTTCGCGCAGGACTTTCTTCGCGACTCGCTGGTCGTCCCAGAATCCGGGCTCGCCAACAGCTCCGTCCAGTTCGGCTAGACGGCTTTCCTTTGTCGCGAGGTCAAAGACGCCCCGACGTCGCCTGGATCCTTAGGACCAGGTCGCGGATCTCGGCCGGTTCCACTAATTTCGGCCTCGGGCGTCCTGGAGCAGGATCGGTCGGAGCTCGATCAAGCGCAGCGCGCTCTTGCTCCGGGCGACCACGGGGTTCACACAGGGGCAGTAGATGTTGTGGGGGCACACGCCGCAGTTTCCATCACAGTCGAGCGCAGCCGCATAACTGCAGTTCCGGCAATCACGCTCACAGGCGATGAGATCGATGAATGCCGCTTCCTCTGCCTGCTTCACTACTCTCCTCGTTGTGTGACGGCACAACCCCTCAGCAGGCCCGCCGCCGGGCTGCGAGGACGTCGGCGCGGGTAGCGATGCGGCGAGTATACGGGTTCAATTCGGCGTAGCCAAGGGGTCAATTCATCAGATTCGCGGGGAATCTACGCTTGGCGGGGCTTGCTGCGCACATTCGTATGGGGAACCAGCTCGGAGGAGGGTTGTTTGAAGCCGGCGTCGAGCGCCCACGCCGACCCCTCGGGACCGAACCATACGCCCCCGGACGCGGCCGATCGCCGATCGCGAGACGCCTGGCGGCCGGATTCTCACCCGACCACGAACCTCAATTCCACAGCCTACGGGACGGCGGTGGCCGATCGCAGCGCGTCCGGCATTGCCGACGAGGGCGCAGGCGAGGCGGCGGTCGTGCCGGCCGAGTCGTCCGGCACGGGTTCGCTCTCGAGGAACGCGTAGAAGCCGAGCGCCCCGAGCTCGTGCATCAGGGCGTTGAAGTGCATGTGCGCGTCGGTGTCCGCGGGGCTGGATTCCGTGGGCGAGCCCCAGGCCTCGATTCCCTGGTCGGCGGCGAGTCGCAGAACCCGCAGCATGTGGGTGCGGTCGGAGACGAAGAGGGCGGTGTGGAGGCCGTGCGCGTCGAAGAGGGCGCGGACGTTCTGAATCGACTCGAGAGTGGTGCGGCCGGTTGTCTCGCCCAGGATCGCGGAGGCGGGCACGCCCCGCGCTACGGCGTAGTTGCGCTCCGTGGCCGCCTCGGTGAGACGGTCGCCCGGGAGCTTGCCGCCCGTCACGACTAAGTAGGGCGCGTAGCCCTCCTCGTACAACTCGATGGCGTGATCCAGGCGGGCGGCGAGCACGGCCGAGGGACGGCCGTTGTACTGGGCAGCGCCCAGAACGACGATCGCGTCGACCTGCCTGCGGTTGTCGTGCTGGCCGACGTCCCATACCCGGTAGACAGCGAAGGCCGTCAGTGCCGCGCCCCCGATGATGAAGGCCAGGGCGACCAGCAGCAGGTCCCGAAGCCGCGAGCGCCAGGTCACTGGCCGTGGCACTTCTTGTACTTCTTGCCGCTGCCGCACGGGCA
>PLLE01000019.1 GCA_003141245.1 Chloroflexota bacterium | reverse complement strand
GTCGGTGTCGGAGTCGGTGTCGGTGTCGGTGAAGCCGTCGGTGTCGGTGTCGGAGTCAGGAATGAGAGCCAACGCAGGTTACAGGCCGCTACAGACCCCAGGAGGAGTACGACGGCTGTTCCCCACGCAAGACGGCGAATGGACAAGAACGAGGGCATTTACCGCTTCCTAAAGGCTCTGGGGTCGTTGTTTGACAAGGGCCGCGTTCAGCATGACAGCATCGTATCGCCCCCAGGCGGCCCTGCGGGAGAATCGAGCCGTCACATGACCTCGCTGGCCCGGACGCAACCCTCGAGCGCTGGGGGCCAGCGCAGGTAATAGTCGCGGCCGGCAGCCTCAGCGGGTCGGCTGCCTGGCGGACCCTGGTAGACCCCCGCGGACGCCCTGGGGCGGGACCAGCCAAACTTTGAGCGTGAAAAGGCCCCCCGGAGGCGACTCCGAGGGCCTTCTTCGTTGGCCCGATCCCGCTCTTGACGCTATTGACGTCGGGTGCCGATGCGCGCACCTTAATCACGGAGTTGTCTACCCGTCCGATATCGCCACTGTCTCAGTAGCCGTCGCGAGTGGCTCCTCCTCGAGTGCCGCATGCACGAGAGTCGCCAACGGGTTCGTCCTCCCAGCCGGCTGCTCCTCAACAAGGTGCCCGAATGATCGATGGGTCGTCGCCGCTCCGTGTGCTCCTCGTCGAGGACTCGGCGGCTGACGCTGAGCTCGTTCTGCGGACGCTGCGTGGCGGCGGCCTGTCCGTTGAGCCACGGGTCGTTGCGACCGACGCTGAGCTCCGCCCCTCCCTGACGCCACCGCCGGACGTCATCATCGTCGACTGGGCTCTGCCGGGCTTCTCGGGAGCCGCGGCCCTGACCATCGCCCACGGATTGGCCCCGACCGTTCCGTGCATCCTGATCTCCGGTGTGCTCGGCGAGGACCTCGTCGTCGCGGCATTGGCGAACGGCGCGGTCGCCTACGTCCCGAAGAGTTGCCTCGAAGCCCTCGTTCCGGCCGTCGTTCAAGCTCTGTCTGACGCGGAGGCGCGCCACCAGCGCGATCGCCTGTCTGCCGCCGTCGAGCAGTCGCTCGACCCTCTCGTCATCGTCGACGCCGAGCTGCGGGTGACGTACGCCAACCCGGCCTTCGCGGATGACCTTGGCTGGAGTGCGACCGAGCTGGTTGGGCGGGGGATAATCGAGGTGATGGCCGGAGTTCTCGATGCGACCACGATCGCGACTCTGGTCAAGGTCGCCAGCTCGGGAGAGCCGTGGCTGGGCGAGTTCGATCGGCGGCTGGCCGACGGGACTGTGGGCCCAGTCCAAGTCAGAGTCACGCCGCGCCTCGCCGCAGATGGCAGGGTCGAGGAATACGTGGTCGTCGTCCGCGACGTGACCGAGCTGCGCCGTGGCGAGGCCGAGCGAGCACGCCTGGCGGCGGTCGTCGAACAGTCGCCCGATGGCATGGTGATCACCGATCCCGACTTCCGGATCGCCTATGCCAACGCGGCCTACGCGACCAGCGTGGGACGGGCGCCGTCCGAGCTGGTGGGGCGGGGTGCGACCGAGGTGGCGGCCATTGGCCTGGATGAGACGGCGCTCGCCGACTTGGTTAGCACGGTGACCACCGGGCGTCCATGGCTCAGAGAGGTCGATCGCCGGAATCCCGACGGGGCGGTCCATCGCTACCAAGACAGCGTCAGGCCGACCTACGACGCGAATGGCGACATCTCGAGTTGGGTCGGAGTCTTCCGCGACGTCACCGAACTGCGCCACGGCGAGGCCGAGCGCGACCGCCTGGCCATTGCCATCGAGCAGTCGGCCGACGCGGTCGTCATCACCGACGCCGACGCCCGGATCGAGTACGTAAACCCGGCCTTCGAGCGGGTCAGCGGGTATACGCGCGACGAGGTGCTCGGCCAGAACCCGCGCATCCTCAAGAGCGGCATCCAGGGGCCGGTGTTCTACGCCGCGATGTGGGCCGCGCTCACGAGCGGGCACTCGTTCACCGCGGACATGACGAACTGCCGCAAGGACGGCAGTCTCTTCCAGGAAGAGACTGTCATCTCGCCGGTCCTCGACGCGGATGGGACGACCACGAGCTACGTCGAGGTCGCGCGCGACGTTACCCGCGAACGCGCCATCGAGGTAGCGTGGGAGCGCCAAGCTCGAGAACGCGCGACCGTCGCCAGCTCCATCGCTCACCTGAAGGCCGGGCCGACGCCGGAGGCGACGGCAGAAGTGATCTGCCGGCAGGTGGTGAGCCTGGCCGGGTTGGCGAGTGCCGCGCTGTACTACTTCACGGTCAGTGGGCAGGCCATGCCGCTGGCTTTCGTGCGCGCCGACGGTGTGCCAGTGCCGCTTCGGCGCCTGCCCGCCCGGCGCAGCGAGCGCCTGCGGGAGCGGGCGGAAGGGGGACCGTGGGTGGAGGCCTGGATCCACCGCCCCTGGCACCCGTATGACCGGCTGTACCGGGACCTTGGTGCCCAGGCTGTCGCTTACGCGCCGGTCCGCCACGCCGGCAGTCTCGTCGGGCTGCTGGCGATCGCGTCGGCCGGGGCGAACGCGACCCCGGAGCTCGCCGAGTTCCTTCCCGCGCTCATCGAGTTCGCAACTGTCGCCGGCGCGCTCGTGGGGCCCGCCGTCGCCGATCTGACCCAGGTCGGCCGCGCTCGCGCGCGGATCCTGAAGGCCATCGACGAAGGTGCCTTCCATCCCGTCTTCCAGCCGATCGTCGATCTCAAGTCGCGTAAGGTCGTCGGCTACGAGGCTCTGACACGCTTCGACTCAGGCCAGAGCCCGGACCTCTGCTTCGCAGATGCGTGGGGGGTGGACCTGGGGCCCGCTCTCGAGATGGCGACTCTCGGCGCGGCCGTTGCGGCCGCGCCTCAGCTGCCTGCCGGGGGCTGGCTCTCCCTCAACGTCTCACCTCGCGTGCTGCTGGATCCCGACCGGCTAAGCGCCGTGTTGTGGCCATCGGAGCGCCCGATCGTCGTCGAGATCACCGAGCACGAGATCATCGAGGATTACGGGGCGGTGCGGGCGGCCGTTCGAGCGCTCGGTCACGACGTTCGGCTCGCGGTCGACGACGCCGGTGCCGGAATCGCGAACTTCGGTCACATCATCGAGCTGCGACCCAACATCGTGAAGCTCGACATCAGCCTCGTGCGGGGGGTGAACGCCGACCTCGGTCGCCAGGCGATGGTCGTCGGCATGCGCCATTTCGCGTTGGAGGCGGGTTGCCGGCTCCTAGCGGAGGGCGTCGAGACCCAGGCAGAGGCCGACACGTTGCTCGCCCTCGGGGTCGATCTCGGCCAGGGCTATCTCTTCGGGCACCCGGAGCGGGTCGAGGAGTGGGTAGCCGCGCCACCGAGCTCTGTCAGCCGGCGGGCCACACCGCAGCGCGACAAGGTCCGCCTGACCGGCTGATCGACCGCAGCGTCACGGGGCAACGCATCCGGGCGCCCCCGGCGTTAGCGCCGACTCACTTACTGGGCCGGAGCCGACTGCCCCGGCAGAGGCCACTCCTGCATTGGCGAGCGTGCGTCAATGGCACTCGACGGGCGCCCTGGGTTGACCGGGCCGCGGGCGCGCCAAGGTCCGGTCAACCCTACGGCTGGTACAGCTCGGCTGAGGCGAAAGGTGGGTCGTAGATATTCAAGCCATCGTAGCCTCCGGCGATGAGGACCCGACCGTCGGAGAGCAGCGTCGCGGTTTGGTATTCGCGAGCGATCCCCATCGAGCCGGTCGGGCTGAACTTGCCGGTCGCCGGGTCATACAGCTCGGCTGAGGCGAGGATCCTTTCGAGCTATCGTCACCCCCGGCGATGAGGACGCGACCGTCGGAGAGGAGCGTAGCGGTGGGGGTCTCGCGAGCGGTCCCCATCGAGCCGGTCGGGCTGAAGGTGCCGGTCGCCGGGTCATACAGCTCGGCTGAGGCAAGAGGCCGGACGTTGGTGTCGTCACCTCCGGCGATGAGGACGCGGCCGTCGGAAAGCAGCGTGGCAGTGTTGAGCTCGCGAGCGGTCCCCATCGGACCGGTCGGACTGAACTTGCCGGTCGCCGGGTCATACAGCTCGGCTGAGGCGAGAGGTTCGAGGTTCTTATTCATGCCTCCGGCGATGAGGACGCGGCCGTCGGAAAGCAGCGTGGCGGTCTCGCCCTCGCGAGCGATCCCCATTGGGCCGGTCGGGCTGAACTTGCCGGTCGCCGGGTCGTACAGCTCGGCTGAGGCGGGATCCTTCGAGCTATCCGATCCGCCGGCGATGAGGACGCGGCCGTCGGAAAGCAGCGTGGCGGTCTCGCCCTCGCGAGCTGTCCCCATCGAGCCGGTCGGGCTGAACTTGCCGGTCGCCGGGTCGTACAGCTCGGCTGAGGCGAGACCTTTGGAGCCATCGTAGCCCCCGGCGATGAGGACGCGACCGTCGGAGAGCAGCGCGGCGGTGTGGGTCTCGCGAGCGGTCCCCATCGAGCCGGTCGGGCTGAAGCCGGTCTGGGCCTGGGTCGCCACGCTGGAAGGCTCGGCGGTCGGTGACGCGGCCGTGGCGGTCGGTGACGTCGGGCTGGCGTTGTTGCTCGCGGCGGCGACTTTCGCCGACTCGCCCATGCCGTTGACGGCGGTTATCCAGTAACAGATCTGGCCTCCGCCCACGGCCATCGGGTCGAAGATCTGGACGGTTCTTGCGGCCGGCTTGGTATCAAGCCTGGTCGTCGCCTCGGCTTGCACCGTTTGGCAGGTGGCGTCGGGACCCTCGCCCGTCCCGGTCCAGTAGATCCTGAACCCCGTCCCCGGGTCAGCGCTCGCCTGCCAGGCAAGGTCGGTCTCGGAGCACGAGTCGTCAGCGCTGGGGCAGGGGACGGAGCCACTCTTGCGCGTCGCGGTGAAGTTGGTGGGCGCAGGCGGCACCTGAGCTGCCGCCGATGTCGACGCCAGAGCGGTCCCGGTGCCTGTCGGGGTCACGGCCGGCGATGCCAGGACTGCTCCCGTAGCGAGAGACGGCGAGGCAGCACCGCCGCCGAACGGCTTGGCCACGACGAGTACGGCGCCTGCAACCACCGCCACGCAGACCGCGACGCCGAGCAGCATCGGCAGCGTGGAGCGGCTTCCCCCGCGCGCCGCCGGTCCCGCGACGACCGGCGCTCCCGGAAGGAGCGCTACCGGCGGCGGCACGAAGGCGGGTGGCGGCACGAAGGCGGATGGCGGGGCGACCGGCGGGCTCCCCGGCTCCGGTGCCGCGGGTTCCGCCGGCGCGCCGATCGGCATGCGACAGACCTCGCAGAAGCGCTGACCCGCGAAAGTCACTGGATGGCCGTTCGGGCACGTCGGCAGCGTTCCCCCGTCAGAACCGGTCATGTTCGTCTCCTACCTCGCTTGGAACGAGCCACCCGGCCCGGTCGTCGATCCCAACTCTCTCCGGGTACGGTACTCCGCGTCGCGATCCAGTTCAGTGTCCACCGGCGGCGGGACCGCACTGTCCCATCTCCCAAGTCTCATACCAGCAACGATGCCACGGGCTAATTCGCACAGTGCCCCGATCGGGCGACCCCTTTCAACTGAACACCTTGCGGGGTCCCGCCCCGCCTTCGTTGCTCGCCTGGAAGCCCGCCCGACTCGACGCTCAGGGTTGCCACGTGTAGGTGTACAACCAGGTGTCCACGAGCTCGCCAGCCGCCCCTCCGACCACTCCTATGTAGGTGACGTTGTCATCTGTGGCCGGAGGGAAAACGTAGGACGCCTTGACGGATCCTGAGCCCTGCCCGCAGGTAAGCGAAAGGAGATGCTGCGACGTCGTCGCGTAGAGGATAAATACAGATAACTCCCACGCCCCACTGGTGGCTGTTCTGCTATTAGAACTGCAAGTCAACTGGGCCGAGAGGGTCGTGTTCCAGACATCGCCTGGGGCCGCACTGGCCGGAGGAAGCGGGTTCCAAGAGACAGTGCCGTTAAGGAGCAAGTCCCCACAGTCCTGGCTGCCGTGATAGATGATCTGGCCGTTGGATGAGTCCAGAGAACGGCACAAATCGCCGGTGGTCCCAGGTCCACCGAGGGAAGAGGTGGCCGACGTCAGGACCCAGTGGCCGCCGGCTGCGCTGGCAGTGGCCGCGCTGGCAGACGCCGCCGGCCCGCGGACGATGGTGAACCGCTTGAAGTCGACGTAGGCCCACTGCTTGCCCGTCCACCCGTAGATATCCAGGCCGAAGTTGTTCTCCCCGGGGTCGAGCTCGAGGGTCTGCTGGTCGTTCCACTTATTGTTAACCGGCGTTGGGGAGATGCTCGGATAGACCAGCATCACCGCCGAGGCGCCATTGCTGAGTTTGCTCAGCTGGATGAGCAGGGAGGCCTGGTCGGTGGAGAAGTTGTCGGTCAGGGGGACCCAGTTCGTTTCGCCGCTCGCCTCCGGGTTCGGGACCTGGGCGGAGAGGCTGTAGCTGGGGAAGACGGCGTCACCGGCGGTGCCGGCCACGAATTCCTCCCAGTGAGCGTTGATCTTCTCGTCGGAAACCGAAGACTGCTCCGGCACGTAGGCGAAGTGGGTGTAGGTCGTGTTGTCGCCGGCGGCGATGTCCTCGACGCTGTTACCGGAGACGAAGGGGCCGAGCTTGCCGCTGGCCGGGTCGTAGCGGATGCGCCGGCCGACCCCGGGGTAGTTGGGGTCGGCGACGAGCAGCCATTGCGGGGTGACCCGATAGACCACCATGGCGTGCCCGGTGGCCGCCCCGCCGGGCTCGATTAGTATCAGCTGCGGCTCGCTGGAGAAGGCGATGGCGGCTTTGAAGGCGTCGTAGGTCAGGCTGCCGTCGGCGGCGTTCAACATCGCGTTCTTGAGGAAATTGTAGGTGAACGGTACGGCGACCGGGTCGGCGTGGACGCTGCCGACAAAGCGGTAGGCCTGCGAGTCGTCCTGCCAGAGCGTCGGGGTCTTGTTGGGGGAGCTGTTGTTGTCGTAGTGACCGTAGAGCGAGGCGGCCCCGTTCTCCCGGTGCTGGTGGACGTAGTACCAGATCTCGCTCGCGCTCTGGCCCTCGCACTGGCCGGGGAGAGCGACGTAGGAGCCGTAGTTGGGGAACTCCCAGTCGTCCGTCCCGGGCCGGAAGCCCGAGTCGACGATATCCGGCAGCTTGGCCAGATCGACCAGGACGCCCAGGATATCCGAGAAATGGGAGGCCAGGGCGACGATGTGGCTGCCGTCGTCGCTGAGCGGGCCGAGCGGAGTGAGCGCGCCCGTGCCCGGGTCGTAGTAGAAGGCCAGGGCGACCGCGCTGGCCGGGCGCTGCGCCGGCAGGCTGATCGAGAGGGTGACCGTCACCGGGCTAGACAGAGTCGCGTTGCCGGTGTCCACCGTGTAGAGCGGGGTGAGCGGGGTGAGCGCGCCCCCGTAAGCGCTGTCTGAGGCGAGACCGCTGATCGGGGTCGTGCTCACCGCGACGGCAATGTCGGCCGTCAAGGTCGCGGCCGGGAAGGCCAGGCTGAGTCCACTGGCGCTGACCGTGCCCCCGGCGCTCCCGATCGTGGTCGAACTTGCCGTCCCGGCTGCGCCGAGGGTGAGCGACCCGGTGAGCGCCTTCGTCTCGCCCGGCGCTGGGATTCCGCCCTCGTCAGGGGCCGGCAGAAGGGTCGACTGGTTGGCCGGAGTGCCCACCGCTGCCCCCGCGGGCGGGGACTGGACCGGGCCGCTCGGGGTTCCCGCGCCGGGCAGCTTGACGATGCCGGTGCCCAGCGCCCCGGCCACCAGGACGACCACAGCCGCCAGCGCCAGGGCGACCGGAGGGATGGGCCGCCGAGAGCTACGTGCGCCGGGTGACGGCGGGGCGGCGAGCGACCCGGCAGGTTGTGGAAGCTGTGGAGCAGGAGCAGGGCTCACTGGCAGATGGGTCGGCTGCGGCGGCGGGGTGACGGCCGGGACCCCGGCGAACCCGGCCAGGTCCGCTCCGCAGGTGCCGCACCAGCGCGCTCCCTCGGCGATGGGGCCCCCGCAGTGCGGGCAGGCACGCCAGGCCGGCCGTCCGCAGTTGCCGCAGAATGCCGCGGTCGAAGTCATCGGCTGACCGCAGGTCGCGCACGTCCTGAGCATCATCGGCCCTCACCCTGCGACACGACGCAGACGCCGCCCAACTTGTGAGCTAACCAGCAAGGTAGGCGTTGGCCTGGTGGAGCGCAAGTACAGACAAATACACGGCGGGGCAGACCGGCAGATCTCGACGATGCTTCAATCCCGCAAAGGCACCTGGCCGTTCTTCCCCGCCAGGTTGTTGACGGACGCCCAGCTCATCGGCAGCTGCCTGGCAAATCACCCGGATGGCCGCCACGGCTTCGCCTGGTCCCGAGTTCACGGTGGGCACGCCCAAGCTGACCTCCGCCAAACCCCTCAGCACCCCTCGCGAAGACACGATAACTGGACACGCTACGCTCGGGCCTCTGAGCACGGTGCTACAGCGCATAGGCTCCTCGGCCTTCGAAGCTGAATGTCGCGGGTTCGAGACCCGTCTCCCGCTCCATTCTCCCCTTCGTGCTCACATAGACACGATGACCGTGTCAGCCCGGCCGAGGGGGAGATGGGGCGTCGACACTCGAGTCAGTTGCAGGCTCCGGCTACGGGGATGCGGCAACCAGCGGCCCAGTCGGGCCGAACGCGCCGGTGTTGGGGTCATACAGCTCGGCCGAGGCGAGAGCAACCGAGCCATCGTCGCCCCCGGCGACTAGCACGCGGCCGTCGGGGAGCAGCGTGGCGGTGTGGAACTTGCGAGCGGCAACCAGCGGCCCAGTCGGGCTGAACGTGCCGGTCTTCGGGTCATACAGCTCCGCCGAGGCCTGGGTGCTCCAGCCATCCGATCCTCCGGCGATCAGGACGCGGCCGTCGGCGAGACGTGTAGCGGTGTGGCCTTCTCGAGCGACAGCCATCGAACCGGTGGGGCTGAAGGTGCCGGTCTTGGGGTCGTACAGCTCCGCCGAGGCGTAGTACGACCAGGCGTAGCCTCCGACGATCAGGACGCGACCGTCGGAGAGCAGCGTGGCGGTGTGTTCATTTCGAGCCGTCCCCATCGAACCGGTCGGGCTGAACGTGCCGGTCTTCGGGTCGTACAACTCGGCTGGGGAAATGAAGTTGGAGCCATCGGAGCCGCCGGCGATGAGGACGCGACCGTCGGAGAGCAGCGTGGCGGTGTGGAGGTAGCGGGCGTGAGCCATCGAGCCGGTCGGGCTGAAGGTGCCGGTCTTCGGGTCATACAACTCGGCTGAGGAAAAGGAGTTGCCGCCAGCGTAGCCTCCGGCGATCAGGACGCGACCGTCGGACAACAGCGTGGCGGTATGTTCATATCGAGCCGTCTCCATCGAGCCGGTCGGTCTGAAGGTGCCGGTCTTCGGGTCATACAGTTCGGCCGAAGAGAGCCACATCCAGTCGCTCCCACCATCGAGATTCCGTCCCCCGGCGACGAGGACGCGACCATCGGCTAGAAGCGTCGCGGTGTGGCCGTGTCGAGGGGTGGCCATCGGACCGGTCGGGCCAAAGGTGCCGGTCTTGGGGTCATGCAGCTCGGCCGAAGAGGCAACCGCGGGGATGTTCCAGTTCCATCCGCCGGCGATGAGGACGCGGCCGTCGGAGAGAAGAGTTGCGGTGTGGAGCTCGCGGGCGATCGGCTCTGTCGTGGCCGAGTTCCACCAGCAGCCGACGAGCGAGAGGGCGACCACGAGGCCTGCCAGACCGAGGCTGACGGCCCGAAAGGCCGCACCACGACGAGACTGCGTCACGCTCATGCCGCTCCCCTCAACGCTCCGGTGGTCAGAAGACGGATCGTCATCAGGGGGCTACCTCTGCTGGGGACGCTGTGTCAGCGGCGACTAGCCTGGTCGGCGAGAGCCGACGGCTCCGGCCGTGGCCACTTCCTTCTTCGGCGAACGTGCGTCATGGCACTCCAGCGTCGCGTGCAGCCGACTCTGGGTCAAGCCCGTGCGAACGAAGCGGACTCACGGCTGGTACAGCTCGGCTGAGGCGAGCTCTTTCGAGCCATCGTAGCCTCCTGCGATGAGGACGCGACCGTCGGAAAGCAGCGTGGCGGTCTGGGCCTCGCGAGCGGTTGTCATCGGACCGGTCGGGCTGAACTTGCCGGCCGCCGGATCGTACAGCTCGGCTGAGGCGACAACCCCCGAGCTGTCATCGACGGGAGAGCCCCCGGCGATGAGGACGCGACCGTCGGGGAGCGCTGTGGCGGAGTGGCCGGAGCGAGCGGTGGCCAGCGAGCCGGTCGGACTGAAGGTGCCGGTCGCCGGATCGTACAGCTCGGTTGAGGCAACGGTCACCTCCCCGGCGTCCACGCCCCCGGCGATGAGGACGCGACCGCCAGAAAGCAGCGTGGCGGTCTGGCCCTCGCGAGCGGTTGTCATCGGACCGGTCGGGCTGAACTTGCCGGTCGCGGGGTCATAGATCTCGGCTGAGGCGAGCCGCTTCGAGCCATCCCATCCTCCGGCGATGAGGACGCGACCGTCGGGGAGCGCTGTGGCGGTGTAGTCCAGGAGAGCGGTCCCCATCGGACCGGTCGGGCTGAACTTGCCGGTCGTGGGGTCATACAACTCGGCCGAGGCGAGAACCGTTGATCCGTCGGCGGTACCTCCGGTGATCAGGACGCGGCCGTCGGGGAGCGCTGTGGCGATGTGGAGCTCGCGAGCGGTTGTCATCGGACCGGTCGGGCTGAACTTGCCGGTCGCGGGGTCGTACAGCTCGGCTGACGCGACAACCCCCGAGCTGTCACCGACGGGTATGGAGCCTCCTGCGATGAGGACGCGACCGTCGGGGAGCAGCGTGGCAGTGTGCATGGCACGAGCGGTTCTCATCGGACCGGTCGGGCTGAACTTGCCGGTCTTCGGATCGAATAGCTCGGCCGACGCGACGAACTTCGAGCCATCGCTGCCTCCTGCGATCAGGATGCGGCCGTCGGAGAGCAGCGTGGCGGTGTGCACGTCGCGAGCGCTGGCCATCGAGCCGGTCGGGCTGAAGGTGCCAGCGTTCGCATGGGTCGGCGACTCGGACGGGGCGGTCGGCGACGTCGGGCCGGCGTTGTTGCTCGCGGCGGGAACTTGCGTCGACTCGCCCGTGCTGTTGACGGCAGTGATCCAGTAACAGATTTGGCCTCCGCCCACGGCCATCGGGTCGAAGATCTGGACGCTTCTTGCGGCCGGCTTGGTATCGAGCCTGGTCGTCGCCTGAGCTTGCACGGTGAGGCAGGTGGCGTCGGGACCCTCGCCTGTCCCGGTCCAGTAGATCCTGAACCCCGTCCCCGGATCGGCGCTCGACTGCCAGGCGAGATCGGTCTCGGAGCACGACTCGTCGGCGCTGGGGCAGGGAACGGAGCCACTCTTGCGCGTCGCGGTGAAGTTCGTCGGCGCGGGCGGCACCTGAGCTGCTGCCGACGTCGACGCGGCGGCCGATATGGACGCGACTGCCGATGTCGGGCTGGACCCGGGTTGCGTCGCAAGCGGCGCAGGCGTGGTCCCGCTCGAACTGCAGGCTGCGAACAGCAGCGCGACGGCGGCCAGCCCGGCCGTCGATGTACGTGAATGCCTCATTTGCCGCACCTCATGCCAGAAACGATGCCATAGCTCCATTAACGCGGTTCCCTGATCGGGCTGCTCCGTTCGACCCGACACCTTGCGGGGTCCCGCCCCACTTCTATTGCTCGCCTGGCAGCCTGCGCCACTTGGCGGTCAGGGCTGCCACTGGTAGGTACACGTCCAGTAGCCGCCGTTGATGCTCTGTAGCTCCTCGTAGACCTCGATCTGGAAGGTGTTGTTGGAGGCCTGGCTGGGGAACACGAACGATCTGGCGACCGACACCGCCGGCTCACAAGGCTCTGCCGTGGTGCGCACGATATCGGTGGATTTGCCGGTCTGATCATATCCGACGATGTGGAGCAGTAAGGGCATCGACAACGGATGTCCGGCGGGGTTTCGTCTTGCCTGACGGCCGGCATCGACACGAGTTCCACCGCAGCGACAAGTCCGGCGACCTCGCACCGTCGCGGGGTGCGGATCGGCGGGAAGCCGGCCGGCCGAGGCCCGACGACCGGCCTAATATCGGGTCTCAAGTAGTTGAGGTCTCAACGATGTCCAGCGCCGCGGGCCTTGGTCCGCTCAATGTCGTCAGTTACAGCCCGGGTGTGTGCAACATCGGGCCGGCGGAGATCGCCCGACGGAGGATGGCCGGCCACATGGGACTCGCGGTGACCATGGTTGTGTTCGCGGCCCTGGTGGTCGTCGGTGCTCCGCACTGGACGAGGCTGGTGCTCGTCCTGCCGGCCGGCGGCGCGGCCTCCGGGTATCTGCAGGCATGGTTCCACTTCTGCGCGGGATTCGGGTCGCGAGGGGTCTACAACTTCGGACCGCTGGGCACGGTGGAAGGAGTGACGGATCCGGGGGCCAGGGCCCGTGACCGGGCCCAGTCCATGCGTATCGGACTGGGCAGCGTGGCCATCGGCGTTGTCGTGGCTGTCGTGGCGGCGCTGCTGCCGTTCTGAGGAGACGCCGTCGCGGGCACGGGGCGCAGGCGTGGGTGGCGGGAGGCTATGGGCCGCGTTCAATTCACACATGCCACGGCACAGCTGCGGTGGCAAGATGATCGCGCCCGGTGAGCAGGCCGAACGCCAGCCGGCACTGGACGGCGGCACGACCCATGCGACAGACCCATGCGACACCGGACGGCGACCTTGAACACAACCGGCTGGGCGCACGTCTGGACGGATGTGAGACGGTAATGGTGGGCAGCTGGTGGATGGCAACTTGAGCAGCCGAGATGGGCGCGACGCGGACATTCCCGGAGACGATTGGGCCCGCTACGGCGGCGCCCGCCGCAAGGCTAGCGAGTCGAGCCATCCCGAGATTCTCAGCGACGATCCCTTCCTCGACTACCGCTATGAGGGCGGCAATCCGGATCAGAGCGCGCAACCGGATGCGACCGGGCCGCGGTCCAGGGCAAACGCAGTCGGCGCTCTGATCGCCGTGATCGTCCTGGTTGGGGCGGCCGCCTACTTCAGCCTGAGCAGTGCGAACGTCGCCCCGGTCCCCATCGTGACGCCGGTCGCGCGCCCGACCGTCGCTCTCGGTTCGGCCAGCCCGACCCCCCTGGTCCAGCCGACCGTGCAGATAGGCCATGTGGGCGTGACGATCCAGATGCCGCTCCCGATCTTCGTGCCAAACCGGGACTCGAACCCCGACGACGGGACGACGATGTACCTGGTCGGCAGCTCGGGCGGTTTTCCTGTGGACGTGGCCCAGGGCATCCACGGCACCGTCTGGGGCGGAGCGGCCTTTCCCACCGGATTGCGCAAGTCCATCTTCGACGGCGGCCTGTGGGTTTCGTCCTGGCCGAACAACTACACCGCCTGCGGCCCCGACTGCTGGGACAAGGCCACCACCTACCGCATCGACCCGGCTACCGGCGCGGTCACGCTGAAGCTCGAGAACACGTATCTGGTAGGGGCGTCTTTCGAGGGCGTGTACGTGGCTTCGCAGAGCCAGGTCTCGACGGTCGATCCCAGCGATGGCACGGTCCTCTCCGGTGTGCCTTGGAGGCAGGCGGGCGAACCGAGGTTGGGCTGCGGCTCGCTCTGGTCGGTCCAGCTCGATTCGCCCAATACGATCCTCAGCCTGGTGGATACCGCCTCGGGCTACGCGATGGGACCCTCGATACTGGCGGCGGACATCACGTTCGGCCCCTTTTCGGCTGAAGGGCGGTGCTGGATGATGACCGGCCAGGGCGGCGCATCGGCGAAAAGTACGTCGCTGGTCTGGATCTATCCGAGCGGCTCGATCGCGGGCGAAAGACATGTCGAGGCCTCGCTCGTCCTTCTCGACAGCGAGTTCTGGGTGCTCCTGGGGGACGGCACGATCCAGCGGATCGAGGTCGCCGCCGGCGTCGGCATTGGCTACGGCCGCCGCTTCCAGCTCGCCGTGAAGCCGCCCAACGACGACCCAAAGTGGCTCTTCGCTTCCGTCGGATCGCTGTGGCTCTACACCGGCACGGATCTCGTCGGCTTCGACGTCCCGACGGGGGCATCCGCCGTCGGCAGCTGAGCCCCGCCAGCCTCAGGCGGGCTCGTCGACAGCGTCATCCGTGCCTTGCCGGCGGGACGCGAGGACGAGGCCGCCGAGCGCCAGGCCCAGCAGGGTCAAGATCATCAGGCTCCCGACGACGGTGTGCTGGTCATGGTTGAGGGTCAGCAGATCGTGCGTCTGCAGCAGCCCCGGAGCGATTGCGGCGGCGATTGCCGTCGCGATCGCGTCGTCGAGATGGTCGTTGTACAACCTCCAGGAGACCCACAGGATCGCGACGGCAAGCGCTCCCAATACGGCTAGCGAGCTGAAGGCCATGCCGATGACGCCGCCGCCCGCCACGGGCCCGTAGCGCAGGATGTCCTGCTTAGGCAACGGCATCAGGCGTGACCAGACGAGCGCCACGACAGCCATCCACAGCGCAATGATCGGGAGCAGGGTGACCACCCATGCCCCGAGCATCACGGGCCAGGTCACGACCAGGGCGGCCACCGCGCGAGGAGGAGCGCCGGCGAAGGTCGGGACCAGGAGACGGAAACCGAGCATCGCGGCGAGGAAGAACGGTGCCAGACCGAAGAAGATCGGGATGGGCAGATACAGGAAGAGGTTCAGGGCGTAGCCGATGCGGTCATTCCCGGCCAGCGTCTCTGGAGTGGCGGTGAGGCCGTTGTAGGCGGCAGGAACCGCCTCGAGCACCATCAACACCGCCAGCAGCATCGCCAGCGACGAGAGGCACCACTTGAGCTCGATGAGCCAGCCTCGTTCTTCTTCCATGGCCGGAGACGGTATCACCGCACCGAAGTCGGCGCTTGGGCCTTGGGCCCGCCGCGTCGGCTAGCTTGCGGCTCGCTGCTGGTCGATCGGGGCGACTGCGCCGCGCTCGGACGTGGCCTGGGCCTCAAGTGCCGCCACCACTCGTTCGAGGAACCAGCGGGCGGTGCCTCGGGCCGCGATGTTCAGGAAGGCGCGGTCAAGAACCGCTCCGAACTCGCCGCCGGGCGGGGCGTAGAAGCCCTCCAGCGTGATCTCCGTCGGCGTCAGGTTCAGGCGGCCGGCGAAGACCGGGAAGAGCGGCGCGAGCGACGAGGACTGCCAGCTGATCTCGATCTCGCAACCTCCGGGCGTGGCCCTGGCCTCCCCCAGATCGACGTATGCGGCCTTCTTGAAAGTCAGCTGGGGCGCATGTTCCCGGACAGGAAGGCTGAGATCGGTCAGGTAGCGACGCGTGCCGGCGCGAGCGGACTCGATCGGCGTGCCGAGCCAGTCGGCGTGCTCCAACGCAGACGGAGGGCAGCTGCGGGAAAGATCGAGCGCGACGCGCTGCGCGAGCCGCAGGGGAGTGACATGGCCGGGGACGCTAGTCATGAGGATCGGATGGTATCGAGGGCGGGCCGAGTTGGGATCGGGAGGTGGTCATCCCCGGGCGGGACCAACGGCCCGACGTAACCTACCCATCGCGGCAGGGCGGCGTGGGTAGTCGGCGACGGCCGGGCCGACAGGAGGGCGCGGGTTCGGCCGGGCGTGGCCGGGGTCGCTAGCTGTGCGGGTCCTCGGACTCGACCGGCGGTCGAACCGGGCAGCTGACCTCGTTGCGCAACCCCACCAGCCAGGCCACTCGATCGCGATGCCGGCTGGCGACCCGGTAAACCACGTCGGCGGCGAGGGCGGTCGGCGGGAGGGCGGCCCAGGGTCGGAGCAGCCAGCCGCCCGGCAGGACGTCGAGCAGGGCAAGTGCCGCGTGACCGCCGCAAACCACCTCGCCGGTCGACTCGTTGACCACGTGGATCTCGTCGCCCAGGTGGCCTTCGGCAGCGAGACGCTCCAGGATCGGTCGACCGGAGGTCGCGGCCATCTCGAGGGGGAGGAACTCCATGCGACCGTCGTGGTCCCAGCGGCGCAGATGTCGGACGGTCTCACGGCAGACACCGCAGCCGCCGTCGAAGAGGACGGTGAGCGACGTCCCGACGGAGCGGTCGTCGTCGGCGTTTGGGGGGCGAAGCGGCGCTTCGATTGCCATCCGCGGATGGTAGCGCGGGGGGCGCGGTCGTGCGCGACGCGTGCGCGGCGGGTGCGCGGCGCACGACCGCACGTTCGGCGGCTGCCGCAGGGCGCATCGCGCGCACTCGCCCCCGGCCGGTTGAGGTGCCGATCGCTGTATGCTCCCGGAACATGTCCTTCGTTCGCACGTCCAGACTCTTCAAGCCCCGCGCCGCTAGCAACTCCCCTGCGACCGGGGGCACCCCTGCGATCGGCAGCCCACGCGCGATCGGCAACGCGGCCGTGAAGGCCGAGCCGAAGGGCGTCGGCACGGCCGGCACGTCCGATCCGCTCTCTCTCGAAGTCAAGCTGCTCGGAGCGCTGCTGGGCCAGGTCATCGCCGAACAGGGCGGGCCGGAACTGCTCGACTTCGTTGAGCGTTGCCGCCTCCGCTCGATCGCCTTTCGCGAGACGGGCGACGAGAAGGAAGGTGCTGCCCTCGCGGCCGATCTCGACTCGCTCGACATCGATCAGGCCGAGGCGCTGACTATCGCGTTCAGCCTCTACTTCCAGCTCGTCAACCTGTGCGAGGAGCGCGACGTCGAACGCCAGCTCAAGCGGGCTCAGAAAGCGGGCGGCAAGCCGCTCGAGGGATCCCCGGATTCGGCGATCGACTGGCTGCGCGAGCGAGGCTGGTCGGCGGATCGAATCGAAGAGCTGATGTCGCGGCTTCGAGTCGTTCCGGTCCTGACTGCCCACCCGACCGAAGCTCGCCGGCGCACGATGCTGACCGCCCTGCGGCGCTGCTATCGGCTGCTCGAGCAGTTCGACGATCCGCGTCTAGGCCCGGTCGACGACGCCGAGATCAGGCGCAGGCTGCGTGAGGAGATCAGCCTGCTGTGGCGGACATCGGCCGTCCGCAGGACCCCGCCGACGCCGCTCGATGAGGTTCGCACTGCCCTGGCCTTCTTCGACGAGACGCTCTTCCGAGCCGTCCCCCGTGTCTACCGCGCCTTCGACAGGGCGATGGATCGCACGGCGAAGGTAGGTCGAGGAGGTGGCCGTGACGACCGGCTCGCCAGCGACGCGGGACTGAGCGGGACGCGGCCGCCGCGCGTGGCCGCCTTCCTGCGGTGGGGCTCGTGGATCGGCGGCGATCGCGACGGCAACCCGACCGTGACCGCGGAGCTGACCCGCCAGGTGCCGCGCATCCACGCCGATCACATCATGCGTGGTTACGAGGCGGTGGCGACCCGCCTGCTCTCGATGGTCTCGGTCCAGGTCAGCCGTGAGGGCATTCACCCGGCCCTCGAGAACCGGATAGCGCGCGACGCCGAGGACCTGCCCGAGACGACACGCGATCTGGCACGCCGTTTCCCCGACGAGCCGTACCGCCGCCGGCTGGGCGCGATGGCCGAAAGACTGCGCCGGACGCGGTGGTTCCTGACCGAGGAAGCCGGCCCGGTCGCCGGGCACTATGAGAACCCCGGCCAGCTGATCGAAGAACTGGAGGAGCTCCAGACCTGCCTGGTCGCGGATCGGCTGCCGCGGGTTGCGTACGGGGAGATCCAGGATTTCCGCTGGCAGGTGGAGACCTTCGGCTTCCATCTGGCCTCGCTCGAGGTGCGCCAGCATGCCGAGGTCCACACGGAGGCGCTTCAGGCCCTGCTGCACGCGCGCGGCATAACCTCGCCCGACCTGGCCCGAGGGCTCGTTCCCGGTATCTCACCGGGCGAGGTTCTGGCTACGTTCCGGGCCGTCGCGGCAATCCAGCGGCGTTTCGGCGAGGAGGCCTGCCATCGCTATGTGGTGAGCTTCACGCGGACGGCGGACGATGTCCTGGCCGTCCTGCAGCTGGCCGATCTGGCCGCGGCCGGGATCGTCCCGACAGTCGCCACCGGCGGCTTTGCGCGCGGCCTGGCCAATCTGGACGTCGTGCCCCTCTTCGAATCCGCCGACGCCCTCTCCACATGCGGAGAGGTGCTCGAGGAACTCCTCGCCAACCCCGACTACCGGCGCCATCTCAAGACCCGCGGCGACCGCCAGGAAGTGATGCTCGGGTACTCCGACTCCAACAAGGAGTCCGGCTTCCTCTCGGCCGTGTGGATGCTCTATCGGGCCCAGTCGCGCCTGGCCGAGGTGGCACGCCGCAACGGCATCGAGCTGACGCTGTTCCACGGTCGCGGCGGCGCAATCGGCCGTGGCGGCGGCCCGACCAATCGGGCCATCCTGGCCCAGGCCCCCGGCTCCATCGACGGTCGCTTCAAGATGACCGAGCAGGGCGAGACGGTCGCGGCCAACTATTCGAACATCGGCATCGCGGAGAATCATCTGGCCATCGTGGCCAGTGCCACGGCGATCGCCTCCACGCCCGAGCACGACGACTGCGTGGCCGAGGCGGATGCCCGTGGCAAGACCACGATGGACGAACTGGCCGAGATGGCGCGCCAGTCCTATCGCTCCCTCGTATACGAGGAGCCCGACTTTCCCGAGTTCTTCCGGTCCGCAACGCCCGTGACCGAGCTCTCGACGATGGCCCTGGGATCGCGACCGGCTCGACGTGCCAGCGTCGAGCCTCCCCGCCGCATCTCGCAGCAGGCCTGGGTCGTGAAGCCGACTTCACCGGCGCCAGGGATCGAGTCGCTGCGGGCCATCCCCTGGGTCTTCTCGTGGTCCCAGGCCCGCATCGGGCTGCCGGCGTGGTACGGCCTGGGTTCAGCACTGAAGGCGTATCGGCGGGCGCACGGCGGCAAGGCCACGGCCAAGCTGGCCACGCTCTACCGCGACTGGCCGTTCCTCACGAGCGCCCTCGACAACGCCGAGCTGATCCTGTACCGCTCCGAGCCGCAGATCGCGCGCCTGTACGCCGCGCTGGCCGGCACCGCCGAAGGCGAGCGGCTGTGGGCCCGCATCCTGGGCGAGTACGAGCTCTCGATCGAAGAGCTGAAGAAGGTGACCGGGCACAAGGAGCTGCTCGAAACCGAGCCGGCCGTGCAGCGATCGATTCGACTGCGGCGTCCCTACATCGACCCGCTGTCGCACCTCCAGGTGCGCTTCGTGGCCCGACTGCGCTCGCTGCCGCCAAACCATCCGGATCGCGAGCGCGTCGGCACACTGGTCCAGCTCACCGTCAACGGCGTTGCCGCCGGCCTGCAGAACACCGGCTAGGGCCGGCAAGGAGGTACGCGATGCCGACGCCGAAGCGGGAACTCCCTGGGCCCCGAGCCGGCAAGCCCAGGGCCGGTAGGTCCGTGGGCGGCCCTGGGACGGCCGCCGAGCTCGGAGGCCATGCCGCCGCCGCCGGAGCCGCCGCCGCCGGAGCCGCCGCCGCCGGAGCCGCCGCCGCCGGAGCCGCCGCAGAAGTCGCCGTCGCCGACCCGTGGCAAACGCCGCCTCTCCCCGCGGACGACGCAACTCTCTTCACACTGGGCCTGAACGAACTGGGGCAACGTTGGTCGCGGGCGATGGAGTCCTCGCCGATAGGGGCCGAGGCGATGCGCGGCGCCGATCGCCGCGCCCAGGCAATGGGAGTGCCGGGCACTCGGCTGATGGAGCAGGCCGGCTGCGCCGTTGCCGCAGCGACGCGCGCCCTGGCCGTCGAGACCGAGCGCTGGGGCAAGGGGCCGATCCTCGTTCTGTGCGGACCGGGCAACAACGGCGGCGACGGCTTCGTGGCCGCCCGTCACCTGGCGCGTCAGGGCGCGAAGGTCGTGGTCGTGCTGGTAGCTGCGGAGGGCCGACCCAAGGGCAAGGACGCGGCCAGGAATTGGGACCGCCTCGACCACGAGGACCGCGTCGAGCGGATCCACACACCGGTGGCTCGGGACGTGGCCATCCTGGGCCAGGGGATCGAGAAGGTGGCCGTGGTCGTGGACGCGCTGCTCGGGACCGGTGTCGCCGGTCCCTTGCGCGAGCCCGTTCGCGGCGCCGTGGACCTGATCGCCAAGGCGCGGCGTGCCGGCAGCCCCATCGTCTCGGTCGACTGCCCCACGGCAGTGGACCTCACGAGCGGGGATCTCTCCGATCCGGTCGTTCGGGCTCACCTCACCGTCACGTTCCACAGGCCCAAGACCGGGCTGCTCGCCCGGCGTGGTGCCGGCGTGGCGGGGAGAGTTCTCGTGGCGCCGATCGGGATCCCTGCGGAGGCCGATCGGCTCTGAGGTGGGGCGTCTGGCTTGCGCCCGCGGCGCCCCTCACCCGAATGCCGTCGCGGCCTGCCCTCAGGGCACGATCAGGACGTAGCCGCCGTTCCACGTCTTCACGTAGGAGTCGTAGTACTTGACGAAGTAGCGGGCCAGTTGGGCAGGTGTGAGCTGCGTGTCCGGCGGCAAATCGTAGCCCGACGAATTAAGCGGCCGTGGATATAGCGGCCCGGAAACGGAGACCGCCGTGATGGTGAAGTCGCTCGTCGTTGCCGGGTCGGCAGTCGCGCTGAAGCCTGTCATCACCCAGGCGTGACGTCCCGCCCACACCAGCATTCCCACTGGCTTGTTCGTCAGTCGCATGCGTGTCGCAGCGGCCTTCAATGCAGAGTCGCCGTCGGTGAAACGCTGGACGGAGTAGGTCGATCCGCCGTATCGGTTCAGCATTGCGACCCATCCGGCGGGGCCTGTGCCGGACGGGTAGTTCGCGCCGTCGTTGGCCTGGCCGTAGGCGATGTATGTGGCTTGCGAGCTCCTCGACACGTCGCTCTGGCCGAGGATGACGTTGAGCATCATCTGGCTGGCTGCCGCCACGCACCAGGTTATGGTCGCCTGAGTTGCGAAAGCTTCGGGCCGGTAGAGATCGAAGTTGCCGGTCCAGTCGGGCAGCCCGCCCGCGACCAGCATCGCGCCAGAGGTGAGCTGACTGCGAAAGCCGGCGGCATCTTGGAGCGTCAGCAGGTAGCGGTAGCAATGGGAGCGCTGCAGAGTTCGGTCGACTGTGGACCCCGTGAACGCAACCTTGACCGGGCTCGACCAGGTCACGCCGGTGCAGCTGCCGGCGATCGCCGTTGCCGACTGCTCGGCCAGGCTGCGCGACACGATCGCGGAGCCAAAAGTGTCCCGCTGTGCCCAGCCGATCCGAGCCGTCGTCTCGTAGGCGACCACGCCGTCTATGAATGGGTTGGTGAAGGTGGCGGTCGCGCCCATCCCGCCGGGTGCCGGGATGATCGGCCACGAGGTCACGGTCTGCGTTCCGGCGCTCGTCGTCAGCCGGACCAGGAACCGATAGCAGCGGTTCGGCAGGAGCCCGTCGATCTGGTACGACGTGCCGGTGACGGCCGACACACTGACCGGCAGCCACCTGATGTCGCAACCATGCACCCCGGTGGGCCGCGACGTTTGGACCACGATCGTCGTGGCGGTCACGGCCGCGCCCTCGCCGATCGTCCAGCTCACCCGGAACGAGCCGGTCTGGAGCACCGAGACGATGCCGGTGGCGGGTGCGACGAAGGTCGCGATCGGCGTCGCGGACTCGGCAGATCCGACGCCGAAGCTTGCCAGCAGCAGCAGCGCGGCGAGCGCGGAGAGGCGGCGGCGGTGGCTCATGGCGGTCACAGGGTAATCCGGTCGCAGCCCGGAGTCACGCCGCGGCGATCCCTATGGCATGGAGCGTGAACCTCCGGCGCGTCCCGTTGCCCGTTGTGGGCTTCTCAATTACGATGCCGGCAGCGGCGCGTCCGAGCCGCGTTTCTACGACACCGTCTACCACCCGCAGCGCGAGGCAGCCGAACAAGATGGCCGCAGGCTCCAGCAACGACTTCGACCTGATCGTCCTCGGCGGCGGCACGGGCGGCTACACGGCCGCGTTCCGGGCTGCCCAGCTGGGCCTGCGCGTCGCCCTGGTGGAGCAGGGCAAGATCGGCGGCACCTGCCTCCATCTCGGCTGCATCCCGACTAAAGCTCTTCTCGAATCGGCCGAGCTGTTCGCGCGCCTCAAGAAGGCAAAGGAGTTCGGGATCCTGCTGGAGGGCCAGCCCGGCTTCGACTTCGAAGCGATCGCCCGGCGGCGCGACCAGGTCGTGAAGCGGATGTGGACTGGACTCAAGAGCCTGGTCGACAAGAACAAGGTGACATGGGTCGGTGGTCGCGGACGTCTCGAGGGGGCGGGCACGGTCCGCGTGGCGCTGAACGGTGAGGACGGCACCCCGGGCGCGGGCGGCGAGAGCCTCCTCCACGCAAAGGACGTGATCCTTGCCACGGGCAGTCGCGTCAAGAGCCTGCCCGGCCTCGTGCCCGACGGCCGCCGGATCATCACGTCGGACGACGTCACCACGAAGGCCGACCTGCCCAAGAGCATCGCCATCGTGGGTGCGGGTGCGGTCGGCTCCGAATTCGCCTCGCTGTACCACGACCTGGGAGTGGCGGTGACGCTGCTCGAGTACCTGCCCGGGATCGTCCCGCTAGAAGATCGCGAAGTCGGTCAGGCCCTCGAGCGCAGCTTCACGCGGCGCGGCATCAAGGTCATGACCAATGCCCGCTTCGACGCGACGGCGGTGAAGGTCAGCGACGACGGCGTCTCGCTCATGGCAGGGCCGGAGGGCGGCAAGGCCGAAGAGCTGCGCGTGGAGCAGCTGCTGGTCGCGACCGGTCGGGCGGCCAACGTCGAGGAGATCGGCCTGGAGACGACGAAGGTCGAGCTCGAGCGTGGGTTCGTGAAGGTCGACGGCTGGATGCGGACCGCAGAGCCGCACGTCTACGCCATCGGCGACCTGATCGGCGGGCTGATGCTCGCCCACGTAGCGGCGCACGAGGGGATCGTCGCCGTCCACGAGATCGCCGGCGAGGGACCCGAGCCGATCGACTACGACCACCAGCCGCGGGCCACGTACACGCATCCACAGGTCGCCTCGATCGGCCTGACCGAGCAGCAATGCGCGGAGCGGGGGATCGCCATCAAGAAGGGCGTGTTCAACTTCGCCGCGGTTGCGAAGGCCGTGATCGTCGGCGAGACCGAGGGGTTCGCCAAGGTGATCGCGGACGCGATCACGGACGAGGTGCTGGGCGTTCACCTGATCGGACCGGCGGTGACGGACCTGATCGCCGAGGCGGCGCTCGGGATGACGCTCGAGGCCACCGCCTGGGAGATCGGCGCAGCCACGCATCCACATCCCACCCTGGCCGAAGCGGTCGGCGAGGCGGCGATGGCCGTCGCGGGTCGCCAGATCAACTCGTAGGCGCCGAACGATGCCCGACCGCAGAGTGCGCCGGGTAGGTCCGCAAGCGCCCCATCCGGGGCGAGATCGGCGACACTAGACGCGACGGCGCCGGCAGAACGGCGCTCAGATCTGCCTGACAGGCATGCGAGTGATGCCTGCGCTCACTGGAGGAGCGATTCGTGGCCAAGGTGACGATGCCCCAGCTCGGCGAGAGCGTCGCCGAGGGAACGATCGGGAAGTGGCTCAAGCAGCTCGGCGACACCGTTGCCAAGGATGAGCCGCTGCTCGAGGTCATCACCGACAAGGTCAACGCCGAGGTTCCGTCGCCCTTCGCGGGAGTGCTGCGCAAGATCCTCGTCGAAGAGGGGCAGACGGTCGCCTACAACGCGGAGATCGCGGAGATCGAGGAAGTGGCAGGGGACACTCCCCAGGGAGCGGGCAAGGCCGCCGCGAAGGCGGCGGCTCCCGCAACTTCGGCCGTGGCTGCGGGCCCTGGCGCGAGCCCAGTTGCGGGCCCTGGCGCGAGCCCGGCCACGAGCCCGGCGGCGCCCGCCCCGGCCGCAACGCCGGCGTCGCAGCCCGCGCCGCTCCCCGTTGTTTCCGCCGCTCCTGCCGCTCCCGCACTCGTGCCGGTGGTGCAGGTCGAGGCCGGCGACCCTGACGCGCGCATGACCCCGACCGTTCGGCGAATGTTGCGCGAGTACGGCCTCACGCCGGCTCAGATCGTCGGAACCGGCCACTCCGGCAGGATCACGCGCGAAGACGTCATGACCTTCGTGGAGCGGCAGCGGGGTCGGGGAGCCGCCACTGCGGCCGCCCAGGCCGCCGCCCCACCGTCCGTCCATCCGGCACCCGTGCTCGGCGTCCCGAGTCATGCGCCAGGCCTGGAACCGTCCGGCCCTTCAGCCTCGTCCGTTCCGTCCGCGCCGTCAGTGCTCTGGGAAGCCGGGCAGGACGAGGTGCTCGTCGCGCACAACCAGATGCGTCGCGGCATCGCCGCCCGGATGACCCGAGCCGCGGCCGTCCCCGTCGCCCATAGCACCTTCGAAGCCGACATGACTGCGGTGGTCAACCTGCGCAACTCGCTCGGCGAGGCGTACAAGGCCCGCGAGGGTGTCGGGCTGAGCTTCCTGCCGTTCGTGGTCAAAGCCGTCGTCGAGGTGTTGATGAGCAACCCCGACCTCAACGCCCACTACACCGAGGGCGGCCTGCTTCGGAAGCGCCGCATCAACGTCGGCATCGCCATTGCGGTCGAGAACGGGCTGATCGTCCCGGTCATCCACGACGCCGACCAGCTCTCGATCAGCGGCATCAACCGGACGATCCAGGACCTGGCCGCCCGGGCCCGAACGAACAAGCTGCGGCTCGAAGACCTGCAGGGCGGCACCTTCACGGTCGACAACACCGGCTGGTTCGGCTCGATTCTGACCGTCCCGATCATCAACACGCCCGAGGTCTGCATCCTCACGACCGAGGCGGTCGTCAAACGGCCCGTGGTTCGCGAGACTCCCGAAGGCGACGTCATCGCCATCCGCTCGATGATGAACCTGGTCGCGGGCTACGATCATCGAGCCACAGACGGCGCGCAGGTGGGTCGTTTCGTCCGCGACGTGATCTGCCGGCTCGAGGCGATCGGCCCCGACACGCCGATCTACTAGACTCGAAACCATGGAGAACGAGCAGCCGCTCTCGCGTCTCGTGCCGCCGACCATCGCCATGGGCGGCGGCACGTTCGAGCCGGCGGCCGATGGGTCGGTCGCTCCGCGCCGCCATCCCGACTGGATCAAGGTCCGCATCCCCTCGGGGGAGACGTACCAGGATGTCCGGCGGCTGCTGCAGGGCCTCTCGCTCCACACCGTCTGCGAGGAGGCGCACTGCCCGAACGTCGGCGAGTGCTGGGACCAGCGCACGGCCACGATCATGATCCTGGGAGACGTCTGCACCCGGGCCTGCGGGTTCTGCGCCACCAAGACCGGCAAGCCGCCGATCCACGACCTGGACGAGCCCCGGCGCGTGGCCGAGGCAATTCGAGGACTTGGGCTCGAGCACGTCGTCGTCACCAGCGTCGCCCGCGACGACCTCGACGACGGCGGTGCCGGCGTCTTCGCCGAGACGATTCGCCGGCTGCGCGACGCCTGCCCCGGGATGGGCGTGGAGGTCCTGATCCCCGATTTCAACGGCGAGGAAGCGCCGCTGCGCGTGGTCATGGAGGCGGGACCGGACATCCTCAACCACAACGTCGAGACGGTCGCGCGCCTGCAGAAGCCGGTTCGGAAGCGGGCTCGGTACGACCGATCGCTCGGGGTTCTCGCGCGAGCGAAGGCGTACGCGCGCGAGTACGGCCGGGGGGCGGCGCAGGCCGTCCACACGAAGTCGTCGATCATGGTCGGACTGGGCGAGACACGTCCGGAGCTGCATCAAACGTTCGTAGACCTGCGTGCGGTCGACTGCGACATCCTCACTGTGGGGCAGTATCTACGGCCATCGGCGGAGCATCTCCCCGTCGAGCGGTACTACCACCCCGACGAATTCGCGGAGATGCGCGAGGAGGCGCTCGCACTGGGGTTTCGCCACGTGGAGTCGGGACCGCTGGTGCGGTCGAGCTACCACGCCCGCGATCAGGTCCCCGGCGCGGAGGCGCGTCGAGCCGCGCGCCTGGTAGGGGCGGCGGGCGCGTCGCCCACGACAAGCGTTGCGGCGGGCGCATTGCCCGCGGTCGTCGACGGAACCGCCCATCGCGCGCCCACCATCGCCGCCGACGGTCGAGTCATCTATCGGCCCGACTGACCTCGGCCGGCGGGCGACGGCAGCAGCGGCCCGCCTTCGGCTCCCGCCTTCGGCTACGCAAGCGCCAGATAAGCGCCGGCTAATCGGCTCCCGTCATCCTGTTCGCATGGACGACGCGCAGGTCGGATCTGTCATCAGGGCGGTGCGCATCCGGCGCGGCCTGCGTCAGTCGGACGTCGCCGATGTCGCCGGAGTGAGTCAGGCGATCGTCTCGGCTGTGGAGAACGGCGACCTCGAACGAACGTCGCTCCATCTTGTCCGACGCGTCGCCGGTGCCCTGGGCGTTTCGCTGCCCCTCGCACCCCGATGGCGTGGCGCCGAGCTGCCGAAGCTCCTCGACGAAAGGCACGCGGTCATGGTCCGCGAGGTAGTTCGGCGACTGACGGCGATCGGCTGGCAGGCGCTGCCCGAGCACACCTTCAACCAGCGAGGGGAACAGGGCTCGATCGACGTGCTGGCGTGGCATCCGCCGACGCGCGCCCTCCTGAGCGTTGAGGTGAAGACGAAGCTGGCCGACCTCCAGGATCTGCTCTCGAAGATGGACCGAAAGCGCAGGCTGGCGCCGACGTTGGGGCGGGAGCTCGGCTGGAGGCCGCTCGTGGTCGGCAGCGTGCTCGTGCTCCCAGAGGAAACATGGGCCCGCAACGCGGTAGGCCGCTTCGATCCGATCTTCGCGGCGGCGCTGCCGGCACCGACGACAGAAGTCCGCCGATGGCTCAGGCAACCGGACCGCGACCTCCGCGGCATCTGGTTCTTGCTCAACTTCGCCCCGGGTGATGCAAAGCGACGCCCAGGAGGCTCGATGCGGGTCCGGCCTCGAAGACCGGCGATCTCGAAGGCGACGCCGCGCTCGGCGATCGAACCGGAAGGAACGGACGGCCCGCTGGACCGCGTTGTCCAGGGTGGCGTACTCACATAGCATCGCCCCGGGTGAAGATGAGCGACGGAATCGGGGAGATCCCGGTGTAATGCCACCCCGGGTGAAGATGAGCGAAACTGACGCGCCGGCCCCTCCGATCNNTCCGATCGGCCCAGCGCCGCCCTCGTGCGGCCCCTCCGATCGGCCCAGCGCCGCCCTCGTGCGGCCCCCGCTCGCTCGCCCGGAGCCTACAGGATCTTCGAGAGGAAGAGCTTCGTACGGTCGTGTGTCGGGTTCGTGAAGAAGTGCTCCGGGTCCCCTTCTTCGACGATCACGCCGTCGTCCATCATGACGACCCGGTTGGCCACCTCGCGGGCGAAGCCCATCTCGTGGCTGACCACGATCATCGTCATGCCCTCGCGGGCCAGCTCCTTCATGACCTCGAGCACCTCGCCGATCATCTCGGGGTCGAGCGCGGAGGTCGGCTCGTCGAACAGCATCAGGGCCGGCTTCATTGCCAGGGCCCGCGCGATCGCAATGCGCTGCTGCTGGCCGCCCGAGAGCTGGTTCGGGTACACGTTCTCCTTGGCCGCCAGGCCGACGCGCTCGAGCAGCGCCCGTCCCATCACCATGGCCTCGTCGTGCGCCATCCCCCGCACGTGGACCGGCGCCTCGATGATGTTCTCGAGAGCGGTCATGTGCGGGAAGAGGTTGAAGCGCTGGAAGACCATGCCGATCTCCTGGCGCTGTCGGGCGATGTTCTTTTCCTTGTCCTCGACCAGTTTCGTGCCGCCCCCGGCCTCTCGGTAGCCGATGAGATGGCCGTTGACGAAGATGCGGCCGCTCTGGATCTTCTCGAGGTGGTTGACGCAGCGGATGAGCGTCGTCTTGCCCGACCCCGACGGGCCGATGACGACGACCGTCTCCTGGCGCTTGACCTGGATGGAGACGTCCTTGAGGACGTGCAGCCGGCCGAACCATTTGTTGACGTCGCGGGCGTCGACCACGACGTCAACATCGGGCCGCGGCACGCCACCGATGGCGCCGAGGAGGTCGTGGCTGATGTTGGGCAATGCCATCAGTGGCCTCCGAGCGCGCGGCGGCCTTCGAGATTTCGGGCGCCGAGTAGGCGGGCTCGGAGGCCTGGGCCGTCGGCCACCGATGATGCCGTGGCAGTGCCCCGCGCAAATCGCCGTTCGATCCGGGACTGGATGAAGCCCCAGATGGTCGTCATCAGTAGGAACCACAGAGCGCAGGCCGCGTAGGCCTCGAAGGGTCGGAAGTTGAGGCCCTGCAGGATGACGTAGTGGTTGTACGTCTCGACGACGCCCAACATGGAAATCAGGCTCGTGGTCTTGAGCATATTGTTGAACTCGTTGCCGAGCGGCGGAATAATGACCCGAGCTGCCTGCGGCAGGACGATGCGCGTCATCGTCTGGCGATAGGTCATGCCAAGGGATTTGGCGGCTTCGGTCTGGCCCGGATCCACGGCCATGATGCCGGCGCGGATGATCTCGGCCATGTACGCCCCTTCGTTGACCCCGAGGATGACCATGGCCGCCTGAAGGGCCCCGGGAATTACGAACCCGAAGAGCGTGATCTCATCCCAGGCCCACAGGTGTGCGGCTCCGAGTCCGAAGAAGAGGAATGCGAGCTGAACGAGCAGAGGGGTGCCGCGGAAGATCCAGATGTAGATGTTGGCGACGACTCGGAACGGCACGAAGCGAGCCATCTTACCCAGCGCCGCCAGGACTCCGAGCGCGACTCCGAGCGCTTGCGCGACCACCGAGATGACGATGGTCAGGTAGAGCACGCCGAGCATCCCCGGCGAGCCTGGGTTGAGGTCCTGGAGGAAGATGTCCAGGTTGAACTTGAAGCCGCCTGCCTTGCTGCTCGAGCAGCCGGCCACCATCAGGGCAAGGATAAGAAGGCATCCGACCAGCGCGGCCGGCCGGATGCCTCGATTGCCCAGCGCGTTCATCGTATCGCGCGCGTGCCTGGGCTAAGGGTTGGTGGAGGTCACGGCGCCTGATTCAACGCCGTACTTCTTGAGGATCTTGAGGTAAGTGCCGTCGTCCATCATCGACTGGAGGGCGGTCTTGACGGCCGCCTCCAGAGCAGGCTTCGCCTTGCTGACACTGATGCCTTCGTTGATGTCACTCAGGACGAGATCGGGGACCAGGTCGAACAGGTCGGGCTGCTGAACGACGTAGTAGCCGGCCACGGGAGAGTCGGTGAAGTAAACCGCGACCTTGTCAGACTGCAGGGCAAGGAGTGCGTCGCTGTCCCTGGTGAAGGGCTGGACGTCGATCTTGCTCTTGCCGGCCGCCAGGCATTGGGCACTCAGGCCGTCGGCGGGCTTGTAATCGCCCGTGCCGTTGAGGTGATCCGCTTCGGTCGTGCCGTTCTCGACGCCGACCGACTTGCCGCACAGATCCTGGACCGTCTTGACCCCGTCAGGGTTCCCCTTGGCGACGACAAAGGACTGGCCGGCATGGAAGAACGGGATCATGTCGACTTCTTTGAGCTTCTGCTGGGTGATGTTCTGAGCCGAGATGATGATGTCGCACTTGTCGCCGGCCAGGGCCGCGATGATCGTGTCGTAGATCGTGTTCTGGACCGCGTACTTGAGGCCGAGCCGGTTGGCGATCTCGTTTCCAATGTCGATGTCCGAACCGGTCGGGTTGCCCTCGGCGTCGAAGAACTCCTGGGGCGGGTACGGGATGTCGGAGCAGATGGTCAAGCGACCGGCGACGACCAGCTGGTCGGCCGGAACGGATCCGGTGATCACCTGGGTCGGTGCCGCCGTAGGCGCGGTCGTCGGTGCAGCCGTCGGCGTGACCGACTGAACCGCCGTTGCGGCTGGCGTGAGCGTCGGCACAGCCGCGCTCGGCGAGGCCGTCGCGCTGCTGCTGGTGCAGGCGCCGGCGACGATCGCGGCGGCGGCCACGAGACCGACGACGCGGATTCGAGACGGAATCACGGGTTATCCTCCTGTCCTCCTGGGCCTCTGACGCGGCTCTTCGTCCACCCTCGACGCGCACGTCGGGATCGGTGGACGGAGCGTAGCGGCCGCCGCCGGAGCCTGCAAGGCGCGCACGACATCGAGCGTTGCGGCTGGGTTGCAGACGGCCGACGGATCGGAGAAACGGCGCCCGGGCCGGCCTTGCGGGCGCCTTGCCGCGGACCGGCTATGCTCTGGACCAATGGGCCGCCAGCTGCCGCGCCGGATCCCGCTCGCCGACCTGCATTGCCACCTCGGCGGGGCCGTCACGCCGGCGGTCATGTGGGGGATCGCGCACTCCCAGGGGATCAGGCTCCCGACCAAGGACTACTGGGAGTTCCGCGACATCATCACTGCCTCGCCGCGGCGCGGCCATTCATTCGACGGCTACCTGCAGCTCTTCCACTGGACGGAGCTGATTCAGTCGTCGCCGCTCGCCGTCGAGCGCTCGGTATACGAGGTCGTCGGCGGGGCGTACCGCAAGAACAACGTGACGACGACCGAGCTCCGGTTCAACCCTATGAAGCGGAACCGCGGCGGCGAACAGGATCTCGACCACATCATCGCGGCGGCGCTGCGCGGCATGGACCGGGCGATGCTCGAGTACCCCATCAAGCCCGGGCT
The DNA here is from genome assembly GCA_003141245.1 of Chloroflexota bacterium. Lineage (GTDB taxonomy): Bacteria > Chloroflexota > Limnocylindria > Limnocylindrales > CSP1-4 > Fen-1039. The sequence goes on along the minus strand of PLLE01000019.1, from coordinate 69,488 downwards.
CATCTTCTGCCTCGACCGCGACTTCCCGTTCGGGCTGAACGAGATCATCGCCGAGAAGGCCATCGCGTGGCGCGATCGCGGCATCGTCGGGATCGACATCGCCGGCCCCGAGTCGGCCAGCTTCAAGGCCTCCGACTACCGCAACCTCTTCCAGCGCACTCGCGGGTTCGGCCTCGGGGTCACCGTGCACGCTGGTGAGGCGGGCCCCGTCGAGGAGATCGCCGTGGTGCTCGAAGAGCTCGAGCCGGATCGCATCGGGCACGGGGTGAAGGCCGCCTACGACCAGCGGACTATGGCGATGCTGCGCGAGCGCGGCGTCGTGCTCGAGATCTGCCCGACCTCGAACCTGCAGACGGAGGTCGTCTCGGGCTGGGAGGAGTTCCGCTGGATCTTCGACCAGTTCCGGCGCAACGGCGTCCGCTACGCGATCTGCACCGACGGCCCGGAGATGCTCCGGACCTACGTCCGCGACGAGCTGGCGACGCTTGGGAGGCTCGGGATTCTCTCCTACGAAGAGCAGCTACAGGCGGCCGAGACCTCGCTGGCCGCCTCATTCGTGCCGCACGTCAGCGCCACGGCAGTCGCCACGAACGAGCCGGCCCCGCGCCACGAGGTGGAGCGGGAAGAGGCGTAGACGAGGCCGCGGCGCCGGAAGCGCCCGCCGCCGCCTGCGGTTCCCCGGGCCGCGATCACGGCGAACCCGGCGCCGGAGAGGGCGCCGCGCCAGAGTTAGCTGTCGAGCGGTTCCACTCGATACGTGCAGCTGCGGCCGCCCGTGGCGATATGGCACTCGCGGGTCACTTTCGCGTCCAGCACCTCGCCCAAGAGCGCCAGCTCTTTGGCGCAGGCGATCGGGTACGTGCCCGAGACGCCGTAGATCGCGCAGTTGTGCTCGTGCAGGCGGATCGTGCCGTCCGCTTCGCGGGTGGCCCGGCCCAGGTACCCCGTTTCGTCCTCGTAGCTCGCCACCTCGCGGACCCGCTCCCAGAGCGTGGCGTCGCTNNGCCTCGAAGACATCCTCGATCAGCTTCTCACCGCCGACCGTCCGGATCGCCGTCAGCACCGACTGCGTCAACGCCCCGTAGTTGGCGGGGAAGAGTTCCTGTGCGGAGGGGGTCAGGTCGTAGACGTGGCGCGGCCGGCCGACTCCGTGGCGGCTCAGCCTGCGAGTCACCAGCCCCGCGGTCTCGAGGGTTCGAAGCTGCTGCAGGACGCCGGTCCGGCTGGCCCCGACGCGGTCGGCGACCTGGTCGGGGGCGGCCGGACCGCCGGTTCGAAGCGCGTAGAGCACGTCGCGGCGCAGCGTCGAGGAGGCGCCCGGCCCCGGCGACGGTGTGACCAGCGGGTTGGCCGTGCGGACGCGGCGCTCGATCATCTCGGCATCGGTGCCGTGTTCGAACGGACCGCCGGTGAAGGCGGCCGCGACCGCGGCCGGGGAGGGGGCCGCGGGTATCGCCGATGGATCGGTCGCGATCGCCGAATCGCCCTTCGAGGCGGCGGTGTCTTGAGCCGGCAGGTCCGCGTGCACGGCCCGATCCTGATGCATTGCGGAAAAGTAACAGCGAGCGCCATAACTTGCATCGGAGTCCGGCCGCCGCCCGGGCGACCCTGCGCCGCTGCCGCGACGGTCCTGGAAAAGTCGACGCACGGACGGTGAAATCGGTGCGCCGGATTGGCTCAAACCGCTCCAGTACCTTACGATCCGCTTGTTCCCGTCGGTTATCGCCGGTTAGTCAGGCTGCGCGGCCGTCGGCAATCGCCGCCGCGTCAGCCAGATCGGCCTTCTGAGGAGCAACGGGTGCCACAGATTCGCCCATTTCGTGCGCTTCGGTTCGACCCCAAGGTCACCGGCGACCTCAACTGCATCGTCTGCCCGCCGTACGACGTGATCGGGCCGGAGCTGCATGAGAAGCTCCTGGGTCGCAGTGCGCACAACGCCGTCCGTCTCGATCTGCCCGAGATCCGGCCCGGCGACGAGCCGGACGACCGCTATCGGCGCGCGGGTAAGACCCTGACCGAGTGGCGGACGAACGGAACGCTGCACAAGGACCTGTACGCGGGCATCTACGTCTACGAGCAGACGTACAGGGCGCCCGGCAGCAAAAAGACGAGGACCCAGCTCGGCTTCTTCGGTCGCCTGAAGCTGGAAACGTTCGGACCCGGCTCGAGCGTGCTCCCGCACGAGCGGACCCTCTCGGCCCCCAAGGACGACCGCTACCGGCTGATGAAGGCGACCAGCGTGAACACGAGCCCGGTGATCGGGCTGTACGCGGATCCGAGCGGGAAATCGGTCAAGACCTTGAAGGCAATTGCGGCAACGCCCGCGGACTCCGACGTCACCGACGACGACGGCGTTCGCCACCGCCTTTGGGCCGTCACCGAGAAGGGGCCTTGCGCCGGTCTGGTTCGGGCCCTGATCGAGTTCACCGGCCGGGTGCCGATCACGATCGCGGACGGCCACCATCGCTACGAGACGGCGATCCGCTATCGCGACGAGCTACGCGCCAACAGGACCGGCGAGGCCGATCCCGCCTTCGACTACGTCCTTATGCTCTTCCTGGAGACCACGCGCCAGAAGCTCACGGTCCTGCCGACGCACCGCATCGTCCGCGGACTGGGCGACGGCGGCGTCGCGACCTTCCTCTCGCGGGCCCCCGAGCTCTTCGAAGTGCAGCCGGTCGCCGGACGCGCCGAACTGGAAGCGGCCTTCGCGTCGGTCGACGTGGCGCCCGGGGGTGAGGGCCGATTCGGCCTTTGGACCCGCCAGGGCGGGGCGATCCTGCGAGCCCAGCGCGACTCCTTCGCCCGTTTCCTGCCCCAGGGGGGAGCGGCCTTGCGGCGCCTGGACGTGACTCTGCTGCAGACGGCCCTGGACCGGCTGTGCAAGATCGACCGCGAGGCGATCGCCGCGGGGCGACTGGCCTACAGCAAGTCCGTCCGCGAGGCGCTCGATTGGGTCGATGAGGTCCACGACGGCGCCGACATGGCCTTCCTGCTCGACCCGACGCCGGTGGCCGAGATCTCGGCGGTCGCGACAGACGGCGACGTGATGCCCCAGAAGTCGACCTACTTCTACCCAAAGGCCCTGACCGGGCTCATCATCAATCCCCACGAGTGGTGAGAAACCGGCGGGTCGGCAGCTTCGACCTGGCACGAGGAACGCGAGGCACATGAGCGACAGCATTCCCGACGGCCTGCATGTTGCACGGTCGCATCCGGTCGGCTCCAACGGCCGGCCGATCCGCAAGGACGAGATTGAGATTCCCGAACTCGGGCTGTACGTCGAATCGTGGATGCCCGAGCGGCGATCGCGCCGGCGACCCCTGCTGTTCGTCCATGGCGAGCTGACGGGCTCCTGGGTCTGGGAGCGGTATCTCTCCTATTTCGCCAGCCGCGGGTGGGAGGGCCACGCCCTCAACCTGCGGAACCACTACTGGTCTGAAACCACCGACATGGCCACCGCCGACTTCGAGTCGTATGTCGAGGACGTGGTCTCGGTGATGGAGAAGCTCGGGCCCAACACCGTCTGCGTCGGGCATGGCATGGGCGGCCTCCTCATCCTCAAGGCGGCCGAACGCTATCCGGTGGGGGCCATCGTCCTGCTCGACAGCGAGCTCCCGCGCGACCTCCGGCCGCCGGTTCGACCGCACGAGCTGCGCGAGATCCCGGACATCTACGGCCGGGACCACATCGGCTGGGAGACGTTGCCGGAGAAGCTCCAGCGCGAGAACCGCGACCTGACCATCGACGACGTGATCCGGCTGCAGCACCTTCTCGGCCAGAAGCCCCACGAGTCGGGCATGGCTAAGCGGGAGATCCTCGAAGGGATCGCAATCGATCGGGCTCGCCTGGCCGGTGTGCCGATCCTGGTCGTCGGGGCGGGCCTGGACGGGACCTCGTCGGCCACCGGGGCGGAGCGGCTGGCCGATTGGCTGGGCGGCACGTATGAGCCATTCGGGGCTCACTCGCACTACGGACTGATCATCGGCGAGCAGAGCTTCCAGCAGGTCGCGGACGGCGTCCGCGCCTTTCTGGAGACGCACCGCCTGTAGGCGCGACTCGGCGAGGCTCACCCCGGATCTACCGATCGCCGCTTGCATCTCGCTCGGTCAGCCGGCGCATTCCTGCGCTGGCTCCTGTGCGCCTCGCTCACGCGCCCTCCGAGTGCGCTCGCTGCGGTGCTCGTCCCCGCCTTGGCCTGCGCTCGTCGGACCGGCGGTCTGCGGCGCTTGATCGGTGAATCCGGGGTTACAGAGACCGGTGCGGGCGGCGCACTTCCGGCGCTAGCACGAGATCCCCGATGGCGCGCACTCGCGGCGCCTGATATCATCCCGGCCGGTCCGCCGTCACGGCGGCCGACGCAATGCCGCATTCGTCTAGAGGCCCAGGACACCGCCCTCTCAAGGCGGAGACCATCGGTTCGAATCCGATATGCGGTACCAATTCGCCAGCACCTCAACGCCCCCGGACCGCGCCCCGGGGGCGTTCCCTTTCTTGCGGGCGATGTGAGATGCCGCGCGGAGGCTCGATTCGAGGTCGGGTTCGGTCCTGGGCGGCATCCATTCGGGCCGGTCGAACAAACGGTCTTTGAACGGGCGTTCTGTGGAGAAGTTGGTGGACGACTTAGTGGAGAAACCCCTTCCCGGCGGTCCGGTGCCCGCCTAGGATGCACCGCAGCCTGCCGCGGAGGAGAGACGCGCGGGGACCGAAACCCGACCTTGACCGTTGCCTGCGGTCGTCTGGAGGGCTTGGGATTCGGTCGGCAGAGTGAAGAGGAGCGAGTGCAAGAATGGATTCGCGCAGGCGCCCCGAGGATAGCGCAGCCACTGATGCCGCCCTCGATTTCGTCAGATTCTGTCATCGGCGTCGGCGCGTTGGTTGGCCCGAGCTCTATGACGAGATGTGCGCCGTGGCCTGCCGTGGGATGTACCACGGCTGGGGCTTCGGTGAGCTCGCCGAGCACGGCATTGCGTTTGGACTCGCGGAGATGCCGCGCCTCGCCGGTTTCGTAGCTCAGGTCGCGCAAGAGGAGATCGAGCGGCGCGGTCGGCTGCTCGTTGGCGCGATGGCCCCGCTGCCCGTCCGCTCGGACGCACTGGAGGAGGCGTCCGAAGCGACCAGGCACGCTCGCGTGCTCACGGGCACGGCCGGCTGAGCCGGGGCACGCCGCGTCGCAGGTTCGCCGCCGACGGAACCGGACCGGCGCTGCCATCGATCGAGAAAGGCCCTCCCAGCCCGGAGGGCCTTTTCTTGCGTGAGTGCGGCGCCGATCAGGCGCGGAGCTGCCGCCGATCAGGCGCGCAGGCGATCAGGCGCGCAGGCGATCAGGCGCGCAGCTGCCGCCGGGCCATCTCGGCCTCGATCTGGCGCTCGGCCTCGGTGTACGTGTCGATCCGCTGGCGCAGTTCGTTGGCCTGCGGCGTGTACAGGTGGACCTGCTGCTGGAGGATATAGCTGAGGCGCCGGCTCGTCATCCGCACGTGGTCGAGGTTCTTCATCAGAACCAGCGGGTCCATCGCTGCCAGGTCGCTCGCGTCGTACATCGGCTTCATGGCGTGATTGTATTGGGCGACCGACGAGGACGTCGGCGAGGAGGTCGGCGTGGACGTTATCGGCGGGCTCAGCTTCTTGTCACCCAACGCCCGGTGTGCGTACGGGGTGGAATCCGGCCCCGCTTTGCGTCATCTACGCCTGGTGGACGTGCTGGACGCGGATTGGGCCCTTGGCGGCCCGCCGGAGGCCGTCTCTGGTGACTGCGGCGCCTTCTGGCGAGCGTGGATCCAATCACCTGCGCCGCCATGCACCCCCGGGCACCGCGAGGGTTGCGTCCGACACGCCTGGTGTGCGTATCTGCAAGAGACCGTAATGCGCAGGGGTCTGGAGCGGCCCATTGGGTGGGGCCGGCCGGTGGGGCCGGCCGGTGGGCGGCGCAGTGGACCGGAGTCCGCGGCGGCGGTGGTCGGCCCACCGGGCGGCGGTGGGCGGCGCCGGGCGGTCGGCGGCGCAGCCGACTAGAGCGCGCGCGGGGAGCGCGGCGGCCAGGCCCAGTCGATCGGGAGGGAGGCGCTGTTGAGGGCGCGGCGCCGGCCCGCCTCGGTCGTGGACAGGACGAGGATTCGGTCGAGCTTGGTGGCCTGGCCCGCCTCGTCGCCCCAGATCTTGGTCATCTTGCGGCCCGCGGCCACGTCGTCCAGGGCGACCCCGGCCAGCCTGTACCCCTCAGGTGCGGCGGCGAGCTCCCAGACCGCCTCTGCGAGGCCTATGCCGCCGTTCGCCGGGCGGCCGCGATCCATCTCCACGTCGCCGATGACCAGGGCCACGACGGCATCGTCCGCCAGGGCGGAGCGCAGCCCGCGCAGGACTTCGCGCATGAAGACCAGGTAAGCGTCGCGGTGGTGGGCGTCGTCGAGCAGGTCGTCGATCGCGGCGGCGTCGTAGCCCAGGAGCCAGAGCCGCAGCCAGTTGTAGTAGCCGTACTTCACCACGCGCAGATAGGGCGGCGAAGTGACCACGAGGCGCGCCTGTTCCGGCAGGCCACGAGCCCGAAGCGCCTCTCGGAAACGCACGCCGGAGTCGCGCGCGTCGCCGAGCAGGGCGATCCCTCGACTGGCGGGCACGGGCTGGCGGTACAGCCGACGGACCTTATCCTCGAGCAGGGTGAAGGTGTCGCGGTCGGGGGACTGGAATCTCGTTCGGGCGACGAAGTCGCGCACGTAGCGCGGGGCCATGCTGAAGGTGTTCGGCATCACGGCCGAGAGGTAGCTCGCGCTCTTGCCGTGCAGGATGCCGGTCAGCGACGCCAGGATGAATCGATCGGTCCGATCGTCGGGGTCGAGGCCGGCGCGCAGGTACAGGAGTTGCGCCAGCGTTCGAGGGTGGAACGCGAGGGCGACCTCGGCCGGGACGGCGGCGTCCGGACGACTCGGCATGGAGCCGCCGATCGGCCGGCTGCCCGGGCCCGGCACCACGATCTCGGTCGAGCCGGGTTCGGCGGCCACTCTATCCGCGATCTGGGTCCACTCGCCGGCGGATCTGGCCCACGCCACCCGAAGCGCGGCCAGACGCGTCTTGACGTCGGCCTTGGTGGGCGGATCGACTTTCGCCGCGGTCAGGATGTGGGCGAATGGGTTGAGGTCGTTGCCGGCGCCGATTCGACCTTCGGCGCAGGCCTGGAGCGGCGTCGTGCCGCGGCCGCTGAACGGGTCCAGGACCACGTCGCCGGGGCGCGTGTAGCGGGCGATGAAGGCATGCACGAGCCCGGCCGGAAAGCTCGCCAGATACGAGCACATCGGGTGGAAGCTGTGGCCCCACAGCCGCTGCTGGTCCTTCCACTCGGGCGCTATTGCCAGCCGGGGCAGTTCGTTCGGCAGCTGAAGGGCGAGCTGACCGTTCGAGACTGGCTGGCCGGTCGAGGTGACCAGGGTCGTCCTGGCTGGAACCGACAGGACGGGCCGAGCTTCGATCCGGACGTCCAACCGCTTGCCGGGTGCTGGCGGCATGACCGTCAGTTCGGACTTGAGCGGAAGCGACGACACCGACACGACCTCCGGGCACTTCAGCCGCGTACGTGGTGAATGCGAAGGAAACGGAGTCTAGCACCGGCCAGCCCGGCGAATGATGGGACAAAAGCACGATAGCCGCGCTGAGATTGGAACAGATGCGCCGCTCGATCGTCTGGCGCCACCGAGTGTTCCGTCCTGGGCTGGCCGGCCCGGCCCGGGAGAGGTAACCTGAGCTCGGCGTTCGGAGTAGTCACGGAACCGACGGGCTCATCCCGCCGGCCCCGCCCTCGCCGACTGGCATCCGCCAGCGCCGAGGCTCCGCCGAACTCCCGTATGGGCCCGCCGCGTTACGACTCGATCGATCGCGGCGGGTCGCGGTGTCCCGGCAGCTCGGTGGTGCAGTAGCCCGGGCGACGACGGTCGGCGTTCATTCGATCATCGGCCAGGCGCAGCGCATCGGCGAGGCTTCCCCCGGCGAGTGGCTGCGCCCAGCCGAGAGCCAGACGGACGGCGAGCCCTCCGGCTTCCAGCCACGTGTCGCACTCGGATCGCACCCGTTCGATGTAGTTGATCGCGGCAATCTCGTCCGTCTCGGGTAGCAACGCGACGAAGCGCGCGTGTCCGGTCCGCGCGAGGAGATCTGCCGCGCGGGCGTTCCGCCGCATCACCGCCTCGACTGGCTGGATGAGCAGGTCCGCGGCGCCCTGGCCGAGCCTCGCGGCCAGCGAGTCCAGCCCGTCGATCTCCGCGACCACGAGTGTCACCAGCCAGCCATGCTGGGCGGGGCGGTGCTCCTCGTGACGGAAGGCCTCGTTCCAAGCCCGGCGGGTGGCAAAGCCGGTCGTCGGAACGACGAGTTTCTCCTCATCGTGGGCTTCTATCTCGGGTCCGCCACCGCGGGCGAATGTCCGAATCGCCGACTCGGCCCGCGGATCGTCGTGGGGCGGGAGCTTCCAGCGCCTGGATGGCCTGGACGAGAGTCGGGAGTCGGAGGGAGCGTCGTCGTCAATCACAGCGACAGTATGAAACGCAGTGGGAGCTGTTGGAGCGGGCGTGCCCGACGCATCTGACATCGGAGACTCCGTCCCGACGGGGTTCAGCGCTGAGTCGACCGTCGAGGCGTGCGCTGGCAAAGGTGCGAGCATGCACCTCCGCCCGTGAGCAGCTTGCCGTCAGGTGGATGGCGAAAGACGAGCGTAAACTGAGGAGCGTGTCGGGCGTGCGAGTCGAGCTTTCCATGATGGCCTGTCACCTAACGTCCCCGTAGCTCAGTGGATAGAGCGACCGCCTTCTAAGCGGTAGGTCGTGCGTTCGAACCGCACCGGGGACGCCAAATCTTCCGACAGCCGCGCCCGGTGCCATCAGCGAGTGGCGACCTCCACGTACCTAGAGTGTGGCGCCGCACTTGGGGCAGTAGAGGCCCGAGAGCGTGCAGTCGAGACCGCAGTCGCCTCCACTGCGGCAGATCTCGCACTTCGGCGACGCGTGCACGGCATCGGCCATGCCTCCGCACCGGCAGTGCCACTTGCCCTTGCCAATGCGGCGAAGTCGATCTCCGTCCTCCTCGACGAGACGGAATGAACCGCGGAACTCAATGATCGTGCTCACGTCGGAGACGATACTCGACCCACTGCCCGAGCGGGCGATCGGCGCGGTGAGAACGGCCCAACTGCTTCGGCCGCGGATTCGTGACGCATCGACAGCCGCCGTAACCTTCTGAGGTGATACCTTCTAGGAACTCGACCACTCATCGCGGGTTATCCACCCGCATCTAGAAGAGGGGCGTAACCCGGATGAGTCCACGCTGGCGCGGCTGTCTCTTCGAGATTGTCGAGACGGTTGTCCTCACCCTGCTCATCTTCTTCGTCGTCCAGAACTTCGTGGCGCAGCCATACCAGATCCTCCAGCACTCCATGGAGCACACCCTGAACCAGGGCGAGTACGTGCTCGTCGACAAGCTGTCGCCCCACTTCAGCGACTACAAGCGCGGCGACGTCATCGTCTTCCAGCCGCCGCAAGGTTTCCAGGAAGACGCCCGCGACATTCCGTTCATCAAGCGCGTGATCGGCATCGCCGGCGACACCGTCGAAGTCAAGGACGAGGCCGTCTGGGTCAACGGAGTCAAGCTCGTGGAGCCGTACGTCTACGACGGCCAGGCCACCACACCGATACCGATCACCGGCACGAGCGTCTGGCAGGTGCCGAAGGACAGCCTGTTCGTGCTTGGGGATCATCGCGAGGCCTCGCAGGATTCGCGCGTCTTCGGACCGATCGCCAAGTCGAGTGTCATCGGCCGGGCCTGGCTGCGCTACTGGGGCGGCCCGTTCGGTTTCGTCGGGTCGGCGAGCTACAGCGGCATCCCGGACCCGGTGACCTCGAGCGCATCGCCCTCGCCGTAGCCGGGCGCCGGGCCGGCGCAGACCCACGCCGCGGTTCCTCAGACGGCCTCGGCCAGCTCGTCGGCCTCGGGCTTGCGGGCGACGAGCCGCTCGACGATGCCCAGCAGGCGCCTTTCCAGGCATTCGACCTCGAGCTCCTCGGCCAGGACGTGCTCCAACGGCTCGCGCAGCAGATGGTCGCCCGACCGACGAACCGTGATCGGGTCGAACAATCGCTCGAGCGATCGAACGAGATAGCGAGGGCTGCGGACGTGCTCCACCAGGAGCAGCAGGCCGCCGGGGCGCAGCACTCGGACCGCCTCGCCGATCGCGGCGCGATCGTTCGGGATCGTGCACAGCGCGAAGCAGAAGACGACCGTGTCGAAATGATCGTCGGGGTAGGGGAGGGCTGCCGCGTCGCCCTCGCGGAGTGAAACGTCCAGGCCGAGCTCGCGCGCACGTCGCGCGGCGATCTCCAGGGAGACGGGGCTGAGCTCTATCCCGCTCAGGTGCACGTGGCGAGGGTAGAAGGGGAGCGTCCGGCCATTCCCGATCCCGATTTCGAGCGTCTCCCCTTGGGCCTGCGAGCACAGCCATCGGAGGTCGGTCCCACCCGAGGTCCGGGCGCTGCCGGCCCGCCGGTCGTATATACGCCGGATGCGCTCAGTCTCGGCATCGCGTGTGGGCATGGCGCAAAGGTAGGGCGCCCAAAGGGCTCTGAAAAGGGGGATTCCCGGAGGGTCGGCTCAGATCTGTAAAGGCGCAGGCCGCATACCTCACACTAGAGAGGTGTGGAAGCCATCACCGTGGGGACGATGATCGACCAGGAGGGGTTCGACTCACAGTACGGGGCGCTCTTCGCCGATCTGGCCGCACTTGCCCGCGCCCTGGGTGCCGGCGCCGACGCCGAGGACGTGGCGCAGGAGGCGCTCCTCCAAGCTCGAGGCCACCTCCACCAGCTGCGCGACCCCGACAAGCTGTGGGCCTGGGTCCGGCGGATGGCGATCCGTGGCGCCTGCCGTGCCCGTCGCCGACGCGTTGCCGATCTCGACGTAGAGCACATCGAACGGTTGCCCGCGGCGGACGTCCCGGACGTCGACGTGGCGGCCGCGATCGCCGGACTACCGGAGCGTGAGCGTGTCGCCGTGACCCTCGTCTTCGGACTCGGCTACCGCCAGGACGAGGCCGCGGAGCTGATGGGCGTCGCGGCCGGGACCGTCTACTCGAGCGTCTGGCGCGCCCGACGCAAGCTGGCTCGCCTGCTCGCCGCGGATGAGCCGATCTCGAAGCCGACCGGGAGGAACGTGCGATGAGCCGACTGAGCGAACGGCTGGGGGCAATCCTGCGGCGGGGGCATATCGACGAGGTCCGCCTGAACGCGATAGCAGAGGCCGGCGTTTCGGGCGGGAGCGCCACTTCGGCCGGGCCCGCCGCACCGGCAACGCCGGCCGAGCTGGCGCATCTCCGGGCCTGCTCGCGCTGTCGGAAGCTGGCAGTGGGCTTCCGCCGCACGGCCGAGGTCCTGGGCGGCGCCTGGATCGATCGACCGGTCACTCGCGGCGTCGAGATCCCCGAAGGTGCAGCACGGGTTCGGCTGGGCCGGCCTGGTCGACTCGACCGGTCCGAGGGCCGTCGCGTCGCTCGTCGCGCGGCCATACCCGCAGCCATTGCCGCGATCCTGGTCGGGGTCGTGGCGGCGGCCGGGCTCCTGGCTCTGCGCGGCGCCGGCCTTCAGCCTGCGTCGAGCGCGCCAGGAGAGTCCGCGGCCCACGGAACGCCGCAGGTAACGCCGCATGGCACACCGCAGGGCACGGGACTCGTCGCGCGGTTGCCCTTTGGGCAGTGGGGAACGTTCGCCTGGGCACCCGACGGCCTGCACCTGCTCGTCTCGTCAGAAACTGGGAGCGCCGTCTACGACCGATCTGGCAACCTCGTCTCCTCCTTCGGGCAGTTCGAAGGCTGGCTCGATGCGACCCACCTCATCTCCGGCGACGGCCACGTGGCCGGCATCGACGAGCCGTACACGGGCGGACCGCAGTCCAACTCTTGGGTCGTCGCCAGCGGCCACGGCTCGGCAGCCATCATCGTGGTCGTGCCAGGCTGCGTGGGAGACCCGCTCATCGACTGGTACAAGAACGGCGGGTACGTGAAGGCGGGCGAGAGAGCGACGCCATATGGCTGGTCGCCGGACGGGAAGCTGGTCCTGCTGGGCCACCTCGACTGCTCGGATGAGGACGCCCAGCTGCACGGCTGGAAGGGCCGCGTGGACGTGGTCGATTTCGCCACGGGCCGCGTCCAGGCGACCGCCTCGAATGTTCGCGGCGAGATGGCCTTCAATCCATCGGCCACGAAGCTCGCCGCCCAGTCGGATGCCGATCTCGAGATCGTTTCCGTTGCCGGCGGCTCGGTCCAAACGATCCCCGGGGCGCGCTTCCTGAGCTGGCTCGACGACGATCACCTGTACTACAAGGCCGGCGCCGACGTGGAGATGCTGGTCCTGCGCTCCGGGGCCTCGGCTTCGGCCCCGGCGCCCAATAGTGAATGGGCTGTCACGTCGCCGGCCGGACCGCACCTGATGCTCGACGCCACGGGCACCGCGCGCCGGATCGTGTCCGCCGACTGGACTACCACGCTGCTGGACTTGTCGGCCACCAGCCTCTCGGTGTTCGCCAACCCGGCGGCCGACCAGACGACCCCATCCCTCCAGAGCCGATCGTGGTCACCGTACGGCGGGCTGCTGGCCGTCCCGTCCTCGGACGGCACGTCGCTGGCGCTGATCTCGGTCACGGACCAGCCCGGCTCAGTCGCAAGCGCTCTGCCGACGCCGATCGGGTCGCCGCAGGCAATAGCGGAGCTCGACCGCACGGCCCTGCCCGGACCCGTGGACGCGCTCGTCGCGGACCCTGCGCGCGATGCCTTCTGGTTCCTCGACGGCGATTCGGGCGGGCCGATCGACCTGTACCGCTACGACGTCGCGACGGCGAAGCTGTCCAAGCACGCTGTAGCGGGCACGACCTACGACGAGGTGCGGGACCGGATCGCCATCGCGCCCAACGGTGAGCTCTGGATCGGCGCGGGCTACAAAGTCGTCATCTACGACCCAGAAACCGACCACCAGGCGAGCCTGGCCCTACCCAGCTCGGACCCGGACATCCAGGTCGACCCCAAGCTTGGCAAGGCCGATCCATGGATGGCGGGAATCGCCTTCGACGCAACTGGCCGGGCTCTGATCGCCCGCAATTGGGTGAGATCGCTCGCGCAGGTGGACGCTTCGCTGCACGTCACGGGCCGCGTCGGCGTCTCCGATGGTTTCCCGATGACGGGCGGCGTGGTCGTGGCCGGGGGCCGCGTCTACGTGGTCGCGGACCCGAAAAGTGGTTTCGGGTTCGGCGTCGACGCCACGGGCACCGCGGCCACGCCGAATACCAAGTTCACGGCGCCGGCTCTCGTGGCGGTCGGGGACAGGGTGCTCACCGCCGGGACGCCGCCGGGCTGGATCGATGCGCAGGGCGGTGGAGCGGCCATGATCGAGCCTGTCATGGCTTCCGTGGACCTGGTCGCGGCCGGCCCCGACGGCACCGCCGTGCTCTACAGCAACGCGACCGGCCAGGTCCAGTGGCGCGACAAGGAAGGCAAGGTGTCGGCCCAGGGAGTCTTCAAGACCGGCGCGGCGCCGCAGATCACCACCCTGAGCTTCGACGCGCAGGGGCGGCTGTGGGCCGTGGAGCTCGCCGGCACCGAGTACTCGCTCGTCCGCCTCAGCCTCGGCTCGTAGACGTTCTTCCCGACCGGACCGCCGGTCGGACCACGGTGCCCACTCTCAGCCGGGCAGGACCGTCTCGCCGAACATCAGGAACCTGTCGACGCCGCGGGCCGCCTGGCGACCCTCGTGGATCGCCCACACGACCAGCGATTGGCCGCGCGAGCAGTCGCCGGCGGCAAAGACGCCCGGAGCCGTCGTCATCATGTCGGTGTCATGGACGATGTTGCCGCGATGGTCCAGCTTGCAGCCGAACGCGGTCGGCAGTTCGGGCTGCGGGCCGACAAAGCCCAGGGCCAGCAGGACCAGGTCCGCGGAAAGCACCTGCTCTGTGCCGGGGCACTCGCGCATCTCCGGCCGGCCGCCGGCGCCATGGACCCAATCGATCTCGACGGTCTCGATGGCCGTGACCCGACCCGACTCGTCGCCGATAAGTCGCCGCGTGTTGACGCAGTAGCTGCGTGGGTCGGCACCCCACAGGGCGGCGGCCTCTTCCTGGCCGTAGTCGAGCTTGTAGACCTTGGGCCACTGCGGCCACGGGTTGTCCGCGGCGCGGGTCTCCGGCGGGCGAGGCAGGATCTCGAGCTGAGTGACCCTCCTGGCGCCCTGGCGGATCGCCGTGCCGACGCAGTCGGTGCCGGTGTCGCCGCCGCCGATGACGACCACGTTCTTGCCCGCGGCTGAGATCGGGATTGCCGCACCGGCGAGCAGACTCTTCGTGCTGCCGACCAGGAAGTCCAGGGCGAAATGGACGCCCGCCAACTCCCGCCCCTCGACCTTGAGGTCGCGCGGCACGGTGGAGCCGGTCGCCAGGACGACCGCGTCGAAATCGGCCATGAGCTTCTCGGCCGGTGCGTCCTCGCCGACGGCGACGCCCGTGACGAACTCGATGCCCTCTTCCTCGAGGAGCTTGACGCGCCGGTCGATGACCGCCTTGTCAAGCTTCATGTTCGGGATGCCGTACATGAGCAGGCCGCCGACCCGGTCGTCGCGTTCGTAGACCGAGACTTCGTGGCCGGCCCGGTTCAGCTGCGCCGCGGCGGCGAGGCCGGCCGGTCCGCTGCCGACGACCGCGACCCGAAAGCCGGTGCGGGAGAGCGGCGGCTCGGCGACGACCCAGCCCTCGCGGAAAGCCCGTTCGATGATCTCGGCTTCGATCGTCTTGATGGTCACGGGCGGCTGGTTGATGCCGAGTGTGCACGATCCCTCGCACGGCGCCGGGCAGACTCGCCCGGTGAACTCGGGGAAGTTGTTGGTCTTGTGGAGGCGGATGATCGCCTCGCGCCACTGGCCGCGATAGACCAGATCGTTCCATTCCGGGATCAGGTTGTTGACGGGGCAGCCCAGCGCCAGGCCGTTGACCAACGCGCCGGCGTGGCAGTAGGGGATGCCACAGTCCATGCAACGCGCGCCTTGGTCGCGTAGCGTCTTCTCGGCGTAGTCCGGGTGCGTTTCGCTCCAGTCCTTGATTCGCTCCAGCGGCGCGCGGACGTGGGCCGGCTCGCGTTCGAACTCCATGAAACCGGTCGTCTTGCCCATCGTCAGTTCCCTGCCACTCGTCGCGCGTCCATGACGTTCTCGTCGAAGGCGGCCATCTCGGCCTCCTCCTGCGAGAGTCCTTTCTCGCGCATTCGAGCCTGCGCCTCGATGACGCGGCGGTAGTCGTTCGGGACGACTCGGATGAACCGGCTGACCGTCGTCTCCCACTCGTCCAGAAGCGCCCTGGCTCGCGAGCTGCCCGTGTACTCCACGTGGCGCTCGAGCAGCCTCCGGACCTCGGCGATCTCCTTCGCATCTGAGAGCGGGAAGAGCTGGACCATCTCCTTGTTGCAGACCCGCTCGAAGCCGCCGCCGACGGCTCCGCCCTCGCTGCTCTCGTCGAGGATGTAGGCGATGCCGCCAGACATGCCCGCTGCGAAGTTGCGGCCGGTCTTGCCGATGACGATGACGCGACCGCCGGTCATGTACTCGCAGGCGTGGTCGCCGACGCCTTCCACGACTGCCGAGACGCCCGAGTTGCGGACGCAGAAGCGCTCGCCGGCGATGCCGCGGATGTACGCCTCACCGGACGTGGCTCCGTAGAAGGCGACGTTGCCGGTGATGACGTTCTCCTCGGCCACGAAAGTCGCCTCGCGCGGCGGGAACAGGACGATCTTGCCGCCTGAAAGGCCCTTGCCCAGGTAGTCGTTGGCGTCGCCCTCGAGAGTGAGCGTCAGGCCCTTCGGAACGAAGGCCCCGAAGCTCTGGCCGGCCGAGCCGCGGAAGTGGAGCTCGATCGTGTCCTCGGGGAGGCCGGCCGAGCCGTAGCGGCGGGTCACCTCGGAGCCGAGAGACGTGGCCACGACACGGTTGGTGTTGCGGACCGGGAGATCCGCCTCGACCTTGTCGCCACGCTCGAGCGCCGGGGCGCAGAGCGGGATGAGTGTCGTGACGTCGAGCGACTGCTCGACCTTGTGCTCCTGCGTGATCTGGCAGGTCCGGCCGGTCGTCTTTGGCACCTGGGGCTGGAAGAGGATCCGGCTGAAGTCGAGGCTGTGGGCCTTCCAGTGGTCGATCGCCCGGCGCATCTCGAGTCGCTCGGAGTGGCCGACCATCTCTTCGAAGGTGCGGAAGCCGAGCATCGCCATGTACTCGCGGACTTCCTGGGCCACGTAGGTCATGAAGTTGACCACGTACTGCGGATCGCCGGTGAAGCGCTTGCGCAGCTCGGGATCCTGGGTCGCGACCCCGACCGGGCAGGTGTTCAGGTGGCAGACGCGCATCATGACGCAGCCCAGGGTGACCAGCGGCGCCGTGGAGAAGCCAAACTCCTCGGCTCCGAGCAGCGCGCCGACCACGACGTCGCGGCCTGTCTTCATCTGGCCGTCGACTTCGATCGCCACCCGCGAGCGCAGGTCGTTGATGAGCAAGACCTGGTTGGTCTCGGCAACACCTAGCTCCCATGGCAGACCCGCGTGCTTGATCGATGAGAGCGGCGAGGCGCCCGTGCCGCCGTCGTGACCGCTGATCAGGATGACGTCCGCATGGGCCTTCGCCACGCCCGCGGCGATCGTTCCGACGCCGACCTCCGAGACGAGCTTGACCGAGATCCGCGCGTCGCGGTTGGCGTTCTTGAGGTCGTGGATCAGCTCGGCCAGGTCTTCGATCGAGTAGATGTCGTGGTGCGGCGGCGGGCTGATCAGGCCCACGCCCGGTGTCGAGTGGCGGACCTTGGCGATCCAGGGGTAAACCTTGTGGCCCGGCAGCTGGCCGCCCTCGCCGGGCTTGGCGCCCTGGGCCATCTTGATCTGGATCTCGCGGGCGCTGACAAGGTATTCGCTCGTCACGCCGAAGCGGCCCGAGGCGACCTGCTTGATGGCGCTCTTGCGCGAGTCGCCGTTGGCCATTGTCTCGAAGCGAGCCGGGTCCTCGCCGCCCTCGCCCGTGTTCGACTTGGCGCCGAGGCGGTTCATGGCGATTGCCAGGGCTTCGTGGGCCTCGCGCGAGATGGAGCCGTAGCTCATCGCGCCGGTCTTGAAGCGGCGCACGATCGACTCGACCGGCTCGACCTGGTCGATCTCGAGCGGATGGCGATGGTTGGCCTTGAAGTCCATCAGGCCGCGCAGGGTGCACAGGCCCTCGGACTGGTCGTCGATGAGCCTGGAGTACTCCTTGAACGCGGTGTAGCTGCCGCTGCGGGTGGCGAACTGGAGCTGGGCGATCGAGAGCGGGTTGAAGAGGTGGTTCTCGCCGTCCACCCGGTACTGGACGCTGCCGCCCACCCCGAGCTGCTTGTGGTAGATCGGCCGCTTGGGCGGGTACGCGCGGTCCTGACGCATCCTCACCTCGTGGGCGATGACGTCGATGCCGACGCCGCCGATCCGCGTGGGCGTCCAGGTGAAGCACTCGTCGATGAAGTCCTGATTGAGCCCCAGCGCCTCGAAGACCTGGGCGCCGTGGTAGCTCTGGATCGTGCTGATCCCCATCTTGGAGATGACCTTGACGATCCCCTTGGCGATCGCCTTGCGGTACTTCTTCTCGGCCAGCTCGGCTGAGCCGGAGATCATCCCCAGCCGAACCTGATCGTGGACGGTCTCGAACGCAAGGTACGGGTTCACCGCGCTCGCGCCGTACCCCAGCAGCAGAGCGAAGTGGTGAATCTCTCGCGGCTCGCCGGATTCCAGGACGAGTCCGACCTGCGTCCGCGTCCCGGACCGGACCAGGTGGTGGTGGACCGCCGAGACCGCCAGCAAAGCCGGGATCGGGGCATCGACGGCATCGTGGCCGCGGTCGGACAGGATGATGATGTTGTGGCCCTCGGCGATCGCCTCCGAGCAGCGGTCGCGCAGTTGTTCGATCGCCCGGCGCAGCCCGGCGCCGCCGTCGGCTACCGGGAAGAGGATCGGCAGGGTGATCGTCTTGAAGCCGTGTGGGTCGCCGGTCGAAAGATGGCGGATCTTCTCCAGCTCTTCGTTCGAGAGAACCGGCGAGGGCATCTCCAGCTGATGGGCCGACTCGGGGTCGGGCTCCAGGAGGTTGCCCTCCGGACCGATCGCCATCTCGGTGGCCATGATGATCTCTTCGCGGATGGCATCGATCGGCGGGTTGGTGACCTGGGCGAAGAGCTGCTGGAAATAGGAGTAGAGCAGCTGGGGCCGCTCGGAGAGCACCGCCAGAGCGACGTCGTTGCCCATTGCGCCGACCGGCTCCGTGCCGGTGGCGGCCATCGGGTTGATGAGGATCCGGACGTCCTCGGCGGTGTAGCCGAAGACCTCCTGTCGGCGCAGCACGGTTTCGTGGTCCGGCTCGATGACGCGCGGCGGGGGCGGAAGCTCGGTCAGCTTGACCAGCCACTCGCGGACCCACTCCTGGTAGGGGTGCTCGGTGGCGACGCGGTGCTTGAGCTCGTCGTCGGAGACGATCCGCTGCTCGGCCGTGTCCACGAGGAACATGCGGCCCGGCTGCAGGCGGCCCTTGGCCACGACCTGATCGGGCGGAATGTCGAGCACGCCTGCCTCGGAGGCCATCACCACGCGGCCGTCGGCGGTGACGTAGTAGCGGGCAGGACGCAGGCCGTTGCGGTCGAGCGTGGCGCCGACCCGGATGCCGTCGGTGAAGGCGATCGAGGCGGGCCCGTCCCATGGCTCCATCAGGCAGGCGTGGTACTCGTAGAAGGCCTTCTTCTCGGGCGCCATCGACTCGTGGTGCTGCCACGGCTCGGGGACCATCATCATCAAGGCGTGGGCCAGCGAGCGGCCCGAGAGGTACAGCAGCTCGAGGGTGTTGTCGAGGATGGCCGAGTCGGAGCCGTCGGTGTCGATCGCCGGCAGGGCCTTGGTCAGCTCGTCGCCGAACAGCTTGGAGCTGAACTGCGATTGACGGGCGTGCATCCAGTTGACGTTGCCGCGCAGGGTGTTGATCTCGCCGTTGTGGGAGATGTAGCGGTACGGATGCGCTCGCGCCCAGGACGGGAAGGTGTTGGTAGAGAAGCGCGAGTGGACCATGGCGATGGCGCTCTCGACGCGCTCGTCGAGCAGGTCCGGGTAGAAGGTTCGCAGCTGGGATGCGTTGAGCATCCCCTTGAAGACGATCGTCCGGCAGCTGAGCGAGGGGATGTAGAAGTCGCCCCGGCTCGGAATGGCCGATCGCGAAACGGCCTTCTCGACCAGGCGGCGGACGATGTAGAGCTTTCGCTCGAACGCCATGTCCTCGACCATCCCCTCCGGCCGGTCGATGAAGACCTGGCGGATGAGGGGCTGGCTGGCCTTGGCGCTCGTGCCCAATCCCGTGTTGTCGGTCGGGACCTCACGCCAACCCAGGAAGTGAAGTCCCTCTTCCTCGACGACACGCTCGAAGAGACGGAAGCAATCGACGCGGCTGACCTTGTCGGGTGGGAGGAAGACCATGCCCACGCCATAGCCGCCCCGGCCGCGCAGCCGGATGCCGGATTTCGCCGCCACCTCGGACAGGAAGCGGTGGGGTATCTGGATGGTCAGGCCGGCGCCGTCGCCGGTGTTCTTCTCGGAGCCTGTGGCGCCGCGATGCTCGAGATTGACCAGGACGGTCAGGGCGTCGCGAACTACTCCATGGGACGGGCGGCCTGCGATGTCCACGACGAAGCCGAAGCCGCACGCGTCGTGCTCGAAGGCTGGGTCATAGAGACCCTGGGCTCGCGGACCGCCAGTCTGCCCCACCTTGTATGCCATCCTCGTTTCGGTGGTCTCGACCCATCTGGATCGGCCGAGGCGCCGACAGGGGTCCCTGCTCCGTGCGCAGGAGCCCCTATCCGTTGCGGAACCCCGAGTGTCACCGAGCCGGCTCTCGGGGTCAAGGTTGCAAAGGTTGCGATTCGGAACGATACGGCAACGTTGGGCTTGGCGCGAGCCTTCGACCTCCCGGGCGGACTCGGGCTTCAGGCGGGTGGGGCGCGCCACGACAGGGGGGCGCGCCGCGCGGTCGATCGCGCTAGACTTCCGACACCTCCCCGGCGCCAGTCGGCTTCGAGGGGTGCGACCGGCTCGGCGGGTAGCTCCACGGGCTCCCAGACAGCTGTCAGGAGGTTTCGCATTGTCGCCACAGACGCGCCGCGGCCGAGCGGTGCCGGCCAGTCGAAGGACGCGAGGCCGCCCGGACGCCGAGCCCAATCCGGCAACCACCGACGAATCCGTGGCAGGAGACAGGCCGCTGGAAGGCCACCTACCATCTGAGGGCAAACGGGCCAAGATCTCGCCCGCCAGGCACAAGAAGCATCACGGCACCGCCTACCGCTGGTTCAGCGCCTACCTGCCCCTCATGCTCATCTTCTTCGCGCTGCTGGGCGGCGTCTGGGTCTACACCACCTTCATCAGCCCGCCTCCGCTCACGCCCGCCCAGCAGTGGACGAGGATCGAGAACAAGTGGTCGCCGGCGCGCGAAGCGGCGCGCCAGTCTCTGAGTACGCACTCCCAAGACTTCGCGGCGCAGCAGAAAGACTTCAAGGACTTCTACACCCAGACCAAGGGCTGGGTGGACGAGGTCACCGCTGTCAGTGACTGGGGTCCGGCCCAGAACGACGTGGCCTCGTTCCTCGCCAACGGCCCGAACTTTCTGAGCTTGCTGCAGCAGGCCTACTCGGCGACGACGCCGGACATGGTGACCGCGCTGTCGGATTCGTTGCCGTCCGCGAACGAGACCTGGGACACGGGGGTTGCCCTGATCCGCACCGATCTCAACCTGCCTGCCGCGGGGGCGACTTCCTCGCCGCTGGTCCTGCCGTCGGACAGCGCTACGCCGTCGGGCTCGGGTGCGACAAGTCCGGCCACTTCCGGCTCGCCGGTCGCTTCGGGCTCTCCGGCAGCGCCGAGCGCATCGTCGAGCGTGGCGCCGAGCGCGTCGCCAGGCGCATCGCAGACCGCCGCCCCATCACCTACGGCCAAACCGAGCTGAGACGGGCCGCCTCGTGCGGCCCCCTCATTCTCGTCAGCGCACGTCGCTGGCAGACCAGACCCGCTGCAGAACGTACTTGCCATCGGCCGTCGGGTCGAGCAGGTTCGGCTGCGCCCCCTGGACGACCACGTAGGGGTGCAGCCGGAACTGGGCCAGCCGTGTCCCGACGAAGGTCACCTCGACGACGACGCCCTCCATCGTCTGCTGGCTCCAGTTCTGGTCGAACAGGAAGTTGCCATGGCTGCCGATGGCGAACTGCGGGCCGTTGGGACCGGGCAGGATCGAAGCCCACGAGGCCCAGTGCGTGCCGCTACCCAGGATGCCGTCGGCGCCGCATTCGTACATGTGGGCGCGCTGGGCGATCTGCTCTTTGGTGATGGTGTTGTGGTACTCGGGCCAGCCCCACTGGGGCATGGCGATGACGATGTCGGCGACCTGGCGCGCCGCCTTGATCGCGCTGCAAACGGTGGCATCGGTCATGGGCGCTGCGCCGGGTCGAGTCGAAGTGGCGGCCGCGGAGCCGTGGATATCGTCCCAGCCGACGAAGGCGAACTTCACGCCGCGCACGTCGACTACGGCCGGGGCCAGCGCATCGGCCAGATCTTTGCCGGCGCCGGTGTGCTTGATGCCGGCGGCATCGAGGTACTCGAGAGTTTCCAGAACGCCTGCCCTGCCGCCGTCCGTGATGTGGTTCGAGCCAAGGGTGACGACTTTGAGGCCACCCTTCGTGGCGAGCAGCTGGGCCACTCTCGGGTCGATGCTGAACACCTGACCAGCGTCGTGCTGTTTCCAGCCGGCAAGCATCGGGCACTCGAAGTCGTTGGCGCTGACGTCGTTGTCCGAGATCAGGGCCGCCATCGTCCCGCTGTTGCCGTTGCGCCGGATGTTCGGGACGGGCCAGCCCGTGCCCTGCGGACCCGAATACTGGGTGTCCATGTGAATTCCGGCGTAGTGGGCGTCGCCGCCGGCAAGGGTCCAGTTCCAGCCCTTGCCCTTGGTGACCGCCATCATGCTGACGCCCCGGTCGGGGCAGGTGTCCCCCGTGGAGATCAAGGTTCGGACGTCGTCGACTTTGTAGGCCGTCCAGTCGACCGCCGCGGCTGTCTCGGTCGTCACTTCGGCCAGCAGCGGATAGCTCAGCGCTCGGTGAGTGGGGGAGCCGAAGAGGTCCGCGTCGCCTACCGGGAGCACCTTCACCGATGGCGACACCAGGCCCGGAGGCAGCAGCCCGACGGTCTTGGCCGTGGCGTGGATCTTGGCCGTGATCTGGTCCGCCGGCAGGCAGGTCGCGTTCGCTGCCAGGGTCAGTGCATGACCGCCGAGGCTGAGGCCGGCGACCTCGCAGGGGACCACGAGGTCGCCCGCGGCCGCTGCCGTGGTCAGGGCGGCGGCGCTGATGTTGGGGCGGTTGTCGTCGTAGCGGACCACCACGGCGATCGGGAAGGTGACGTCTTCCGGCGTCGGAACCGGAGTCGGCGGAGCGGTCGGTGTGGCCGTCGGGCTGGACCAGGGCGTAGGGGCCATGGAGCCCGACGGGGCAGCTGTGTGGGAGGCCGTCGCGTTGGAGCTGCCGCAGGCAGACACGACGGCGACCAGAGTTGCAAGTGCTAGTCCGCGACGAGCGGAATTGCGGGTCGGCTGGGACCGCAGTCTCGTGGGCTGCATCTTTCCCCTCTCCTTCTGGGACGCCGTTGCGATCCTAGCGCGGCCCGCTGAGGGTCACACGTCGCCCGCGCAATTGTCGAGGCCGGGCCGCCGGCACGATCGGGAGTCGCCACTCGACCCGACTGGTCCATTCGGCTGACAGGATCGGTACAACCCACTCGCGGCTGTCCGGTACCGGTGGCGGAAGCCCAAAGTACGGCTTGTGACGGTTGTGTGGAGTCTGTACGGTTCGCGTCGCTTCAGGTCGGATCAAGCTTGGCGATCCCGCCGATGTCGAACGAACTCGGCTTGATGCAGACGCAGAGGAAACAGATGGCTGTCATGGCCGCAAACGTATTCGGTCCGATGCTTACCGCGAGCGAAGTGGCCGCGATGCTTCACCTTCACGTGAACACGGTGAAGCGGCTGGGAGATCGCGGTGAACTGCCCTTCTATCGCGTCTGCAAGCGAGGCGATCGACGCTTCCGCCTCGAAGACGTGATGACCTTCCTCGACAAGAACCGCTAAGAACGCACCCGGATTTCCCGGTTCGCCGGCACTCCGCCACCCGGCCCTGTGTCCGGATCCGTCGAGCCAGAGTCGATGCCCGCGGAAGCAGCCGCGGGCATCGACGTATCTGCGAGGGCCTGACGCCCGGTTCGGCCCGGTCTGCGCCCGGTCTGCGCCCGGTTCGGCCCGGTCTGCGCCCGGACTGCGCCCGGACTGCGCCCGGTTCGGCCCGGTCTGCGCCCAGGCCGGCCGGCTAGATCCCGGCCGAGGTGCCGTTCCGAGGCAGGCTCTGGAGCGCTGCCCCGAACAGCTCCACGCCCCGGGCGATCTCGTCGGCCGTGGCGTCGATCGGGGGCAGGAAGCGGATCACGTTGTGGTGCGTGCCGCAGTTGAGGATCAGCAGGCCCTGCTCGGCGCAGGCCTGGACGAGGGCCTCGCTCGTCTCCGTGTCCGGCTCGCGCGTGGCGCGGTCCCTGACGAGTTCGACGCCGACCATCAGGCCGCGGCCCCGGACGTCGCCGATGCGGTCGTCTGCGGCCATCAGGCCCCTGAGGCCCGCGATCAGCTCGTCGCCGCGGGTCGCGGCGTTGGCGATCAGGCCCTGCTCGGCGATGGTCTTCATGACGGCGATGCCTGCCGCGCACGAGACGGGGTTGCCGCCGAAGGTGGTTCCGTGGGCCCCGACGCCCCAGCGCTCCTGGAGTTCGCGACGGCTGACGATCGCCCCGATTGGCATGCCGTTGGCCAGGGCCTTGGCCACGCAGACGACGTCCGGGACTATGCCGGCGTGCTCGAAGGCCCACATCTTGCCGGTCCGGGCGATGCCCGACTGGATCTCGTCGCAGATCAGGAGGATGCCGTTCTCGTCGCACAGCGCACGCAGCTCCCGCAGGAACGCGACCGGAGCGGGACTGAAGCCGCCCTCGCCCTGGATGGGCTCGATGATGATCGCCGCGACCGATGAGCCGGGGATCTCGTGGCCCAGGAGGGTTCGAAGGGCGCCCATGGCGCCGGCCGTCGCCGCCTCTTCGTCGTCGCCGAAATAGCGGTAGACGTTCGGGAAAGGGGTCAGGTAGACCGACGGCAGGAGCGGTTCATAGCCGAGCCGGTAGTTGATGCTCGAGCTGGTGATCGAGGCGGCGCCGAAGGTTCGGCCGTGGAAGGCGCCCCGAAATGCGACGATGCCGGGCCGGCCGGTGACTCGGCGGGCCAGCTTGAGCGCGGCTTCGACAGCCTCCGTGCCGGAGTTGCCGAAGAAGACGGTGTCGAGCGGGTCTGGACAGGCGTCCGCGAGCATCGTTGCCAGCTGGCCGACCGGCTCCAGGTAGCCAAGGGCGTTGCAGATGTGGAGCAGCTTGTCGGCCTGGTCCTTGATCGCCTGCGTGACCGCCGGATGGTGGTGGCCCAGGGAGGTCGTGGCGATGCCGCAGGCGAAGTCCAGGAACCCGCGCCCGGCCGAGTCATAGATGGTGTGGCCTTCGCCGCGATCCCAGCTCCGTTCGAAATAGCGGCCCAGGATCGGGGAGAGGTGGGGCGTCGACAGCGCGCCGTAGTCGCCCTTCGCCACGAGAGCGGTATCGCTCGCGGGTGTGCCGGCCGGCCCCGGGTCGCCGGCCGGACGCGGGTCGCCGGCCGGTGCGCCGGCCGTGGCGGCGGCGGAGGCTGAGACGACGAGTTCCTGACCGGTGCGATCCATGACGCGAGCTCCTCAAGACACGGTTCGCCGGTCGGTTCCGACCGGCGGGGCACCCCGAGTATAAGGTTTCAGGCGGGGGGCCCATCGCGGCGCCGAAGAGCTAACGCCGGGCCAACATGCCTTCCGGCCCTACCGCGTCGCCGTCGGGTTGCCACAATCGGCGGGGATGCCTAGGGATACATCTCCGGGGAGAGTCGCGATCGAGGAGGACGCCGTGCGCGATTCGTTTATGTTCCAGAGGACGCGGCCCGGCTGGGCAGCCCGCAGACTTGCGACCGCGGCGGCAGTGGCCCTTCTCGGGGCTGCGGTGTCGGTGACGCCCGTGAGAGCGGACAAGACGAACATCAGCATCACCCTGGAGTCCAACTACCCGACGGCGCTCGACGACCCCCAGGACATCGTCTACAAGCAACTCCTCGACAACGCCCCGGTGACGATCTCCGTCGACGACGGCACCGTCCTCGCCTTCGCGGAGCAGAGCCTGTCCTTCGACTTGCAGGGCCATGACTTCGCAGGCGAGGGCTCGCTCAACATGCGCGGGGCATATGACGCGGCGACGGGGGCCGTGACAGGCGCCTACGCGATGCAGTACTCGTTCCGCAATGACTTCTTTGGCCTCGACGGCTGGCAGACCGATTCGTTCTTCTACTTTGGCGCGCTGACGGGAACGGTCAGGCAGACGGACAAGACGGTCGCCCTATACGGCCTGGGCACCGTCACCCATCACATCGCCTACGAGAAGACGGGCAAGAAGGCATTCTTCTCGTCCAACCAGGCTGCCCCGTCCTTCCCCTATAAGGTCAGCATCCACGATGCCACCGTCTACTTCGAATGGGACCCCGAATACTGGAAGGGTCGAGTGGACTCGGGCGCCAGGTTCTCCGACCTGGCCGGCCAGGTCGAGATCAACATGCCGAACATGGACGGCACGTTCGACGAGGAAGCCTGGATGTCGGCCAAGCTGAACCAGGTTCTGCCAGCGGGAACGCACATCAGAACCGTCGAGGGCACGAAGAGCGAGGCGATAATCAGCTTCGCCGACGCGAGCACCTTCCATCTGAAGCCGGAGTCCGAGATCATCCTCGATTTCGCATCCGACAGGTCGGGCTGCACTCTCAAGGGCACCCTCAAGATCCTGGCCGGCAACACGTGGGCCAACATCAAGAAGATGGCCAAGGATGGCTGCATGCAAGTGGAGATGAGCCAGGGCGTGTCGGGCATTAAGGGCACGACCTTCATCGTCTCCGACGACATGAAGTCCTCGACCCTGCAGGTGATCGAGGGGCAGGTGACGATGACGGCGTCCAACGGCAAGGCCGTGAGCGTCGGGGCGGGCGAGCAAGTAACAGCTACGGACAAGGGCCTCTCCGCCAAGACGGCGTTCGACGCGGTCTCAGCCTCGGGGTACGGGGTGATCGACCACTCGGCAGTCGGGTCGTCGGCCACGGCCGGGTCGTCGGCTGCGGCCGGTGCTTCGCAGCCAGCCGATGCTTCGCAGCCGGCCGCGCCAGGATCGTCGGGATCGTCCGGATCGTCCGGATCGCTCCTGCCGCTGGTGCTCGGGGCCGCCGGTGCGGTACTGATCGTAATCGCTGTGGGGGTCGTTGTGGCGTCGCGTCGGAGGCGCCCGCCGGTCCGAGGCTAGCCTCGGACCTAACCCGCGACGGCCGGCTGCCCGGCCGACCTGATCGCGGTGACTTCGCCGGTCGGCTGAACCAGGAAGATCCACACGTCCCAGGCGCAGTGGCTGACGATCAGCGCCCCGATCGGCACACCCGCGGCATACAGGGCGCACCAGTGAGCGCCGGCCACTCCCGCCGCGCCCATCAGCGTGAAGTTGCCCGTCGTGACGTGGATCGCCGAGTAAGCTGCGGCCGCCATGGCGGCTCCGCGCCATCGTCCGTACCGGCGCATCAGCACCTCCTGGACGAGGCCGCGCCAGAAGAGCTCCTCGGCCGGGCCGATGATCGTCACCAGGCGCAGGGCCGTCTCTCCGCGCGGCCTCAGCTCGCGCAGCGAGTAGATCTCGCGGATCTGGCGGTCGCCCCCGGGCACGTATCTGCGCGCGAACCGATCGCCGAGCTCGAAGGTGACGTAGAGCGCCGCCGCGGAGGCGAGACCCAACGCCACTTCCTTGCGACCGACGCGGATCTTGCGCAGCGACGGCATCGAGACCAGTGCGGTGCCGCCCAGCAAGAGGCCGGTCGCGGTCATGCGACTCCAGAATCGGTCGCGCGGCCCCCTGAAGGTCGCTGCGAAGGCAGGAACGGCAGCCGCCAGGCCGATCGCGAAGGCGGCGTTCGAAAGGCCTGAGGTTGCCGGTCGTTCGGCCTGGGACCCCTCGGTCGGCCGGGCGCGTCCGATCGCCTTCGATCGCCCGCTCGCCTTCGATCGCCCGCTAGCCTTCGATCGCTCGGACCCCGATCTCATGCCGGCAGCAACCTCGAGAGCAGCAGGCCCCCGACCAGCAGCAGGCCGAAGGCGAAGTGCAGGCGGGCCGTCTGCAGGTCGATCATGGCGATCGCTCGAGCCTGACCGGTCGCGCCGAGCTCCGCGGATCGAACCACCTGCGCCAGGAACGGCAGCGACAGGACGGCGATGGCGGCCGTCGGTGGGAGCCAGCGGACGGCGACGGCGAGGGCGAGCGTGACGTAGGCGCCCAGCACCAGCCCGAGATAGCCGTAGTGCGCCCAATCGCGCCCCAGCCGGCTCGAGAGAGTGACGATGCCGGCGCGCGTGTCCTCGCTGATGTCGCGCCACTCGTTGCCGTGGAGGATCGCCGCCACGAGCAGACCTACCGGCAGCGACAGAACGAGCGCGTGGGCGTCCCACGTGGCGGTGATGGCGAAGTACGACCCGACGACCATGAGCGGGCCCATCATCAGGAAGACCACTGGCACGCCAAGGGCACGGTACTTGTACTGGAATGGCGGCGCCGTGTACGTGTAGCCGGCCACGAGACCGAGCAGTCCCAGGGCGATGATCGCCGGACCGCGCAGGGCGACGAGGTAAACCCCTACCGCGCTCGCGGCGACGAAGAGCGCCAGGGCGAAGGCGTAGGCGCCGCGCTCGCTGACACGGCCCTTCAGGACGGCGTGGCTGGCGCGCGGCGAGTTGATCTTGTCGATTCCCTTGCGGACGTCGTAGATCTCGTTGATGACGTTCGTGCCCGAGTGGAGGAGCATCCCGGCGGCGAGGGCGGCCAGGAACGGCAGCCACGAGAAGCGCGAATCGACGACGGCGAGCGCGCCGCCGGCGAGGACCGGGATCGCCGAAGCGGTGTAGGCGAAGGGTCGAAGGATCTCGTACGCGGCGCCGAGGCGACGACGGCCGCGTTCGGCGAGACTGAGCCGGCGGTCGCCGACCAGGCCGGGGGCAGCGAGTCCGGGGGCTGCGGGGCCCGCGACCGCCACCTCCCGTTCGGAGGCCGAGGTCGACACCTGCGCTGCCGCGGCCTCTCCCGCGCGGTCCGCGGTCGACGCCTGCGCTGCCGCGGCCACTCCCGCGCGGTCCGCGGCTCGACTCGGCAGTTGGGCATACAGCCGCGCGGCCTCGATCAGCTCGATAGCCTGGGTCTCTTCCTGGACGACCGGCTGGAGCAGCGGCAGGTCGAGGCCCGTCTCGGCGTGGAAGGCCATCGCCCGCTCGGCGATATCGTCGCGCGTCCCGCACAGCATGAAGGCATCGAGCAGGTCGTCGGGGATCAGCTTGCCGGCCTCGTGGTAGTCCTCGGCGCGCCAGGCGGCGGCGATCCGGTCGCGCAGCTCGCGCTCGAAGCCGGCCCGGCGGAGCGAGACGTCGCCGAGGACCGACATCATGTAGATCACGAAGGGCTCACGCTTGGCGCGGTTGAGGGCTTCGCGACGTGTCTTGTCGACGAGCGAGAGCAGGTACGCCGCCGACTCGATATCGCCGGGATCGCGGCCGGCCGCGACGGCGGAGGCGCGCAGGCGTTCCAGGATGCCGCGCAGCGACGGGATCGACTCGCAGGGCCGGGCAAGGTAGCCGTCGGCCTTCTGTCCGGCCAGCTCGACGAACTCCTTGCGGTAGGCCGCGACGAAGAGCGGGATGCGGTGGACCGGCGGGAACATCGGCTGGATCGGCGGCAGGCCGGGCGTGCCCGAGGGGAGGCGTTCGCCGGCCCATAGCGCGCGGAGCTGGTCGATCGTCGTGCCGACCCGGGCCACGGCCTCGGTCGGGGAGTAGGGGATCGCCATCTGGGCGAGCCGCAGCGGCAGCCCCGTCCCGAGGCCCATGACGATTCGCTCCGGCAGCAGCTCGTCGAGCGCGGAGCCGGTCATCGCCAGGACGACGGGGTGGCGCGTGTAGGGATTGACCGCTCCGAGGGCGACCCGGAACGGGCTCTCCTTGTCCGTGGCCAGGGCGCCAGCGATCGCGGATCCGTACGTTATGGCGTCGCGCTCGAAGTACGAGTCGTGGATCCAGACCGAGTCGAGGCCGGCGTCGCGGGCGCGGCGCGTCCAGTCGATCACGTCCGAGATATCGCCTCGGGCGGCCAGGCCCAGGCCGACGCGACGCGCCAGTGCTCCCATCTTGCTCCTGCCGGTGGTTGCCGCGATCGTGGGGACGCCGGGCGGCTTTGTGGGTCGGACTGCCCGGACGAGATGCCCGGTGCGGCCGGGGAATCTTAGCCTTTCGGCCCCGACGAACCGACTGCCGGATTGGGGCGTTGCACCTACCGGCTCGGGTGGGGCCGCGCCTGGGCGCCGGCGGTCGCATAGGATCCGGCTCGATGCCGTAACGTGGAGGCATGGCTCTACCGGACCCAAGCGCACCCTGGTTGGGGCTCGATCCCGAGACGATCCGCTTCATCGAGGCGCATCAGACCAGGGCCGTCACCATTCCCGGGCGTGGCTGGCGCGACCTGGGCGACGCGGTGATGCTCTTCTCGGCGGTCGAGAAGGAGCCGTTCTTCAATCGCCTGGCGGCCGTTCGCTGGCCCTCCGACCCGATGGCCTTCGACGCTCGATTGCGCGAGGCTTGCGAGCTCTTCGCGGCGCTGGAGAGGCAGCCCCACATCTGGGCGATCCCGGGCATGAGCGCTCCGGCCGACTTGATCGAGCGCCTCGCGGCCAACGGGTTCATCGACCAGGGCGGCGGCTACGACATGGTGCTCGTCCGCGACCCGCGCGAGACACCGCCCCGGCGACTCCCGCCGGGCGCCGTCCTGGAGCACTGGAACGGTTCGACGGCGGAAGAGATCGCGGTCAGGGCAGAGGCCCTGGCCCTGGTCATCGGCGCGGCGTTCGAGGTCTCCGCCTCGCGGCAGTCGAACCTCGTCCGAGAGATCGGCCTGACGCTGGGCCGGCCGGACTTCCACGCCTACATGCTCACCCTGCACGGCGAGCCGGTCGCGACCGGGCAGCGCTACACCTTCGACGGGGCCAGCTATCTCTCGTCGATCGGCACGCTTCCGAAATGGCGAGGCCGTGGGTTCGGCGAGCACATCACGCGAGTCTTGGCCGACGACTCCATCGCGGCCGGCGTCGACCTTGTCTATCTGGGCGTGTACGCCGACAACGAGGGGGCCGTTCGCCTGTACCAACGGCTCGGCTTCTCGATCCTGGGGGGTCGGTCGGCGGACATGCTCCAGAAGCAGATGAAGTAGCCGTTCGGCGCAGCTCGGATCATTCCCAAGACGGACGGCGCGTAGTGCCGGGCTGGCTAGACTCCACGCAACAGGGACGGCACGCGAGGACGGGCGCCGTCGAAGCAGGTAGCCGATGGGAGTGAGATGACGCAAGACGGCGAGCCGGTCATCGGGGTAGCCAACCTGTGCAAGTGCTATGGCGACGTCAAGGCCGTCGACGGAGTCAGCTTCACGGTTGGCCGAGGCGAGGTCTTCGGCATGCTCGGCCCCAACGGGGCGGGCAAGACGACCACCATCGAGATTCTCGAGGGTCTGCGCGAGCCGGACTCCGGCGCGGTCACGGTTTTCGGGATGGACGTGACCAGGCACGCTCCGTCGATCAAGCAGCGAATCGGCGTGCAGCTGCAGACCGTGTCTCTCTACCCGCGGCTCACGGTGACCGAGCTGCTCGACCTCTTCGGCAGCTTCTACGAGCATCGCCTGCCGACCAAGCAACTGATCGACGCGGTCGATCTGGGCGAGCGCGCCAGGGCCCGATCGATGAACCTTTCGGGCGGCCAGCAGCAGCGTCTCTCGATCGCCCTGGCCCTGGTCAACGACCCAGAGCTGATCTTCCTCGACGAGCCGACCACCGGCCTCGATCCGCAGGCTCGGCGATCGCTCTGGGACCTCGTCAAGGGTCTCCAGGCGCGGGGCAAGTCGGTGATGCTGACGACGCACTACATGGAGGAAGCCGCCGAGCTGTGCGACCGCGTGGCCATCATGGACCACGGCCACATCCTCGAGATGGGCACCGTGCCGGAGCTGATCGGGCGGCGCTTCAAGGAGCGGGCGGTCTTCTTCGACACGACTCCGATGCTTCCCGCCGACCAGCTCGGCAAGCTCCAGGGAGTCACCCGCGCCGCCCAGGAGGACGGCCAGACCGTCCTGTACTCAAGCGACGTGGCCGGCACGATCGGCACGCTGCTCGCGCTGGCGGACGATCTCAAGGTCGAGCCACACAACCTGGGCATCCGCCAGGCAACCCTCGAAGACGTCTTCCTCGATCTCACCGGTCGAGCGCTGCGGGACTAGGAGCTGATCGATGAATACCCTCCTGCGGCTGACCGTCGCGAACATGAAGAGCCTGGTCCGGGACCGGGCGGCGCTCTTCTGGACCTTCTTCTTCCCGGTCATGTTCGTGCTGCTGTTCGGCGTCCTCTTCTCGGGCAGCGGAGACAGCAAGGTCTCCGTCGGCTTCGTCGACCAGGACGGCACGGCTGTTTCGACCCAGGTTCACCAGGCCTTCGCAGCCGTGCCGATCCTCAGCCTGCAGACCGGCACCCTCGATGACGAGAAGGCGGCCATGCAGCGGGGCGACGTTTCCGCGGTGATCGTCATCCCCAAGGGCCTCGGAGAGGCTGTCGGCAAATCGATGGCGGGCCAGAAGGCTTCGAGCGCGCTGCAGCTCTACGTCGATCTGAGCAAGAGTCAGACCACGCAGGTGATCCAGGGGATCGTCACGCAGATAACCAACGGCTTCAACCTGCAGCTCGCCGGGGGCTCGGCGGTCGTTGGCGTCGACCAGCAAACGCTGCAGTCGACCAACATCAGCACCGTCGCTTACCTGGTGCCGAGCATTCTCGCAATGGCTCTGATGCAACTGGGCGTCTTCGCGGCCGTGCCGCTCGTCCAGCAGCGTGAGAAGGGGATCCTGAAGCGGATCGGGGCGACGCCGCTGGCCCGCTGGAAGCTCGTCGGCAGCAACGTGCTGCTGCGACTCGTCGTCGCCGCCGTGGACGCCGTCCTGATACTCGGGATAGGCATTGCCGTCTTCAACGTCCAGATCGTCGGCAACGTACTGGCGATCGGCGGCCTGGTCTTCCTGGGCGCGGGCGCCTTCCTTGCCCTCGGCTTCATGCTCGCTTCGTTCCTCAAGACCGAGGAGCAGGCGACGGGTGTCGTTCAGGTCGTGCAGATGCCGCTGATGTTCCTGTCGGGCATCTTCTTCCCGTTCGACTTCATGCCGAGTTTCCTGCGCACCGTGGCGCGCTTCCTGCCGCTCACATACCTGGGTGACGCGCTGCGTCAGGTCATGGTCAACGGGACGCAGATCGCGCCACTCGGTGTGGACGTGGCGATCCTGGCCGGCTGGCTGGTCGTCTGTCTGGCCATCTCCGCGCGCTCGTTCAGCTGGGAGTGACGCGGCACGGGTCCGGTGAGCGGCCCAGGCCTACCAGCACTCGCGATGGACAACAGCTTCCAGCGGCTTACGACCTCCGGCCCGCTTCGCCCAGGTCAGCGCCTCAGGGTTGGTAGCGTATGCGAACGAGAGCAACAAGTCTGAACCAGTCAGCGGCCAGTCGGCCTGTCGTGGAATGGGAGCCGGGGCCACCGGACGTGCGTTCGGATCACACGTCCTGGAGACGCCCGCATTTCGGGCACTCGATGCTGCTCAGGGTGCACTCCCGACCGCATCCGCCCCAATCGGAGCAAGTGTGGCACTCGGGTTTGTCGAAGTGCTTCTCGGCCTCGATGCCACACTCGACGCACACCCACGAACTGGCCTCGTGCTTCCGATAGCGCTGGAGGTCGCTAATGATCTTACGAAAGTGACCCACGGCCGCCGCAGCCTGCTGATCCATAAGACTCTCCCGATACGACGCAGCGAGCATCGTGCCGCCGCCGACCAAACACTGCCGGGTCCGCCCCCTAACAGCAACAACTATTAGTTGGCTGGTCGTATCTCGACCCTATCAAGGGGAAACGAGGTTCCATCCTTGACAGATCATCGTGGCATAGGTAGCCCCCCCGAGATCCCAGACCTCGACTTGGCTTGAAAGGCCCACAACGGGACCCTCGCAGATGAGGCGTAACCGCTTCGACATCGCAGCTTGATTGACGGTGTAGAACACCCCGATGCTGAGCAGCGCATGCTTTGCGGACGTACAAGCGCCCATCCCTGCGCCACGGACAACCACCGTGGCACTCGCGTCTGTCAGTTGGATCGCACAGTCGCCCATTGGCGGCGCAGTAGGCGAAGCCGTGGGTGGCGCTGTTGGCCCGAAAGAGGCCAACTCGGCTGGTGGGGCACCAGCTGGCGACGCCGGTAGGGCTGATTGGAAGTAGCTCAGGATCGGATCGCACAGGTCGTGCTCGGCGGGGCTAACCGTGCACGAAATGGTCGCGGCCTGTGTCTGCTCGCCATCGACGTGATACCAAACAAGGCCGTCCGACTCGAAGGCATTTCCTGAGCGCCAGCCACTGCCTACAACTTGCGGCGGGTCAGTGAATGCAACGAGTTCAGAAGTGATCGCTCGGTCAACTTCGCCCGATGACGGCGGCAGGCAATCCGCACCAGTCAACTCCCATTGCCGTTGTGCCGAAGCGAACACCGGACAGGCTTGGAGCGACGCGAAGGTGGCGTCGTTTCGAGCGACGCGAAGGGCGATCTCTCCCTGGCCGTCCGTTGAAGTCACGAGCATGACGGCATCGTCCGTAGGCGCGTCCGTGCAGGTCCCGCCAACTGGAGCCAGCAGCACGCCATGCGCGTCGCCGAATGCTCCCAGCCGATCCTTGAGTGCGGCTGGCACCGTGATCGAAACTTGCGAAGGCGTTCCCACCGAAGCCGGCGTGGAGGTAGCAAGAGCCTCGGTACCCGGTCGGACGATGCAACTCGCGACGCGAAGGTCCACCGTCGCTCGAGTGGTCGAGACGTCCGACCCGCTAGCCCCAGTGCCTGGCGTGGTTGCCCCGGAGTTGGCGGGCGACTGACCCCCGCTGGCCTGGCAAGATGCCACTACCAGCACGACCAACAGTCCGACGGCTCGACGCAACATTCGCCTCACTCGAAGGTGCACGCTGATCATTATGGGCGCTGGAACTCGAGAGGCGCGCCTACCAGCGCTCGTGGTGGACGATTTCGGCGAGCGGCTTTCGGCCGCCGGCGCGCTTCCTCCAAGCCAGGGCCGCGGGATCGGCCGGGTAACCGAACGAGAGCAGGAACTCGCAGTGGCGATCCGCGGGTAGCCCGAGCAATTCCTTGACCAGGTCCCGGCGGTAGACGGTGGCGGGCACGCTGCCGATCCCCAGCTCCCAGGCTGCCAGGGTCATGTTCTGGGCGGCCCGACCCAGGTCCCACATCACCGAGAGCGGGGCCTCGGCTGCGGCCGGGTCGGGCGTCACGAGCGCGATCGCGACCGCGGCGCCGGCCAGGTGCTGGGCGTAGTCGCCGACCTGCGCGAGCTCCGCGAGATGGGCGCGGTCGGTGCAGACGACGAAGTCCCAGTTCTGCTGGTTCTTGGAACTGCCCGAGCGACGCCCCGCGTCCAGGATGCGGCGGAGATGTTCCGGTTCCAGCGGGCGATCCGCGAACTTGCGGATGGCGCGGGTTGTGTCGATCGCTTGCCAGGTGTCCATCGGTTCTCCAGTTTGGTCGGTGGGGCGGGGAGGGCGAGGGGCGAGGGGCTAGGGGCTAGGGGCGAAACACGGGGCCGGCGGCGGCACGGACCGCGGTGCTCGCGGCGCCGAAACCGTAGACGGGATTCTCGGGCCGCTCCACGACGCAGGCCGCGGCCAGCTCCCCGGCCTTCTCCGGTGTCACGGGACCGCCGAGCGCCTCGGCGAGGAACGAGGCCACTCTCCGGCGGGCTTCGGCGGCCTCGTACAACCAGCGGTGCCCGAAGCTCGGAAGGATCAGCGTCTCAACCCTGGCGGCGTCCGGGTCGGTTCGAGTGGACCATGCCGCTGCCGCGATCAACCCCAGGTGAGCGACAGGAACGCCTCGGTCATCCTCGCCGTGCATCAGCAGCAGTGGGCCGTGGTATCGGCCAGCATTCGCCGACGCGCTGGCTTCTTCCAGCGACCGGCCCCGCGGCGCCAGCATCACCCGCGCCGTGAGCCAGGCCAGGGGAGCGGCGATCGGACCGGGGATGTGCATCTCCGCCATCGTGAACGTATGGCGAATCATTCGAACCAGATCGGCGGGAGCTGAAAGGGCCACGACGGCCCGGACGGTCGGCTCGGAGGCCGCGGCGACGATCACGCCGGCGCCGCCCATCGAATGGCCGAGCAGGCCGACGGCGGAAACATCCGGGCGGGCAGCCAGCCAGCGCGCCGCCGCGGCAGCATCGGCGGCGAACTCCGGTACGTTGACCGGCAGCTTCTCGGGCCGGTTGTCGCCGTGGCCGCGGGCGTCGATCACGAGGCAGTGGAAGCCCGCGGCGTGCAGGTATCGGATGTGGGCCATCGAACGACCGCGGTTCGATTCCCAGCCGTGGACGATGGCGACTGCCGGCCGGGGTTCGACCGAAGCCCGAGCCGTACCGGATCGGCGACCGGCCTTCGAATCGGCCTTCGAACCGGCCTCGGCGGGCACGAACCATGCGGCCAGGCGCGCGTCGCCCGACGGAATCTCGACCGATTCGAACTCCAGCCCGAAGTCGGCCGGGCTGCCTTCGACCGGGCTTCGATGGGGCAATCCGACCCTGCGTCGGTATTGCAGCGCGAACCGGTAGGCCAGGCCGAGGGAGAGCACCCCGAAGATCGAGCCGGCAAGCGCCAGCCGTTTCGGACGGGGAAGCGAGAGCGATGGCATGAGGGTAGGGGACGGCACCCGGACGCTCCTGTCAAGCGGGCGTTCCCGGGCGGTCCCGACCGAGGGCTCCGGGGTCATGGCGTCCGGCCCGGTAGACTGATCGGATGCCACCACGCAACCCATTCACGGTTCTCGAGTTGCCGCTCGACGCATCCACGGACGCCATCAAGGCGGCGTGGCGACGTCTTGCGCGTCAGCACCACCCTGACGTTGCGAGCGGCGACCAGGTCGTCGAGCGGCGCGCTACCCGGCGGATGGCTGAGATCAACGCCGCGTATCACGAGCTGAGCGACCCGGAGCGTCGGAGACAGCACCGGGAAGAGGCGGCCCGCGCGGCCCGTGCCGGCCACGCCGGGGCGCATCCCGGAGCGGCCGCTCCCGACGCCACGGCCTATTCCGCGGACCGTCGCCGCGCCTGGGCCCCGCAGCCGGGCCCCGACCACTCCGTCACCGCCCGCATCGATTTCAGCCCGCTCCTGCGCCCCCGCAACTCCACGCTGCAACCGCTGGACCGAAGCCCGCTGCCGGGACTCCCGCCGCGTCCTCGCTTGGCCGAGGATCGCGAGCCGCCGCGCGCCTCGACGCCCAGCGGCCCGACGCACCGGCGGCCCGGTCCGACGCTCGAGGGCGACCTGCCGGCTCTCGCCGAAGCCCTCGAGACTCCCATGCGCTTCGGCAAGTTCGCGGGGCTCACGCTGGGCGACGTGGCCGACCTGGAGCCGAGCTACGTCGACTGGATCGTGCGCACGATCGACCGCGACCCGGAGGTGCTGCTGGCGGCCCGAGTGGTGCTGCGCTACCTGGAGCGCTCGGGCCCTGTCCGGCGGCCGCGCCTCGACACGATTTTCCCGCGCCACTGACCCTCGCCGTCGCGCCGAGGCCCCTGCCACGCAAAGAGACGACCCGACCGGCAGACCCGGACGGGCCGTCCCAGCCCTTGAAGTGGGCATGATGCCGGCCGCCGATCGAAGGGCCATGCTGGCCGGCTATCCATGGTTGCTCGGGTCGTAGTCGGGGCTTGCCACCTCCGGTACGACGTCCGGTCGTGTCAAAGTGGCGGTAGCGACAGCCTCGGCCCGTGTCCGACGCCCTTGGCCTCTTCTTGCACCGGTCATCGGCGGCCATTGCGACTGTACCCCCGGGCCGGATCCGGGCAATGGCCCGGACGTGCCTATGCATGAAGCCCCTAAGTCAGGCGCATGCGCGCACCGGTCATTTGCGGCCCGGCCAGCCCGCGCCGTTCCGCCATTCCGGCTGCCGGGCCGCCACGCCCGCGCCCGGCCAGCCCGCGCCGTTGCCGCCATTCCGGCCGCACGCCGGGGTCTCCACGCGATACCATCGGCCCATGTATGCCGACGGTCTTTCCTTCCTCGACGAAGAGCGCGAAGCCTGGCGACCCTTCGAGGCGCTGCTCGAGCTTACCGATGCCCAGCTGGAGCAGCCGATCGAAGGCGCCCACGGCTGGACCGGCCGCGACCTGATGTCACATCTGGGGGTCTGGCTCGAGTGGTGGCTCGGCATTGCCCGAGAGCTTGCGGTTGGGTCCAACAGCGCGGCCTATGACCGGCTCACGGCGATCGGCAGCGATTGGGACGCCCAGGGCGACATGCTCAACGCGCGCTATCAGACCGAATGGGCCGCCCTGCCGATGGCCGAGGTCCGGCGCCGCCTCTCGACGATCCCCGGCGAGTTGCGCGGCTACCTGACGGTCGTGCCGGAGGCCCGCTGGCTCAAAGACTCGGCGCACCTGAAGTCGCTGCTGGGCAACACCACCGAGCACTACGCCGATCACATGCCGGAACTGCGCGCCGTCCTGGCTGCCGCCGGCCGCTGACTCGGGATCGCCCGATGACAGACGATCACGGTCCGAACGGGCTCAGCCAAATGCCGAATCCGGCCGAGGCGATCGATCGCCTCGCCGCCGAGCTGGACGAGATCGAACGGCATGAGGCCGGCATCGCCGTCGAGTACGCCCGAGGGGGCGCCGTCTTCGCCGTTCGGGAGGGGCTCAGGTTGAGCTTCCGCCTTCGCCCGGAGATCGCCGAGGCGGCCCTGCGAACGCCCGACGCCGCGCGCTCCGACCGGGGCAACGACTGGATCGCCCTCCAGCCACGGGTCGTGGACGGCTTTGCGCTGGACCGGGCGCTGGCCTGGTTCGAGAGCGCATGGCGTCTGGCAGGGGAGTCGAGCGAGGGTCGGCCGCCGCTTTCTCGCCCGAATTGACACAAAAACACGACCCCGGCCTGAGGGGGTAGGCCGGGGTCGCTAGACGGAGCCGAGGGGGATGGCCCCGTCTTGGGATATTCGACTGTTGGCCGGGCGGTTCGCGCTCAGCTCTTGGCTGTAGCGTACTGCGAAAGCCCGAAGCTTGCCTCGAATTGCTCCGCCGAACGAGCCCCGACGACTGCCATCGGCTGCTGGCCCGGACGGAAGAAAGCGATCGTCGGCAGGGTCATGATCTGGAGCGCCTGAGAGACGGCCGGGTTCGCGTCGACGTCCATCTTGACGACGTCGATCACGCCTTCGTACTTCTTCGCGAGGCGCTCGAGCTCTGGGGCCACCATCGCGCACGGGCCGCACCAGGTGGCCCAGAAGTCGACGATGATCGGTCGCTCGGCGTTGAGGACGATCTGTTCGAAGGTCTCGTCTGTTACTTGTCTAACCTCGGCCATCTGGCGGATGGTCCTTTCTTCCTGTTGGCTTGGCGCCGGGTCCGGTCGAACTCAGCTGGATATGGATTGGAGCAGCCGGCAGGCCTCGAGGATTCGGACGTCCGCGAGGCGGTAGTAGATGACATTTCCGTCGCGCCTGGTCAGGACCAGGCCCGAGTTGCGGAGAACCGCAAGGTGCTGGCTCATGTTCGGCACCTGGCAACCGACACGGTCGGACAGATCCCGGACGGAAAGCTCGCCCTCCGCGAGGCACTGCAGGACGCACAGCCGCTTGGAGTCGGCCAGGGCCCTGGCCACCGCCGCGGATCGCTGTCGCGTAGCCTCCAGATCGCTCACGTCAAGCATGTGCCGACTCTACAACAGATTGCGCAACTACGCAAGTAGCGAACAGGGGCGAGCTGTGGGCTGCTTCCGCGCTCCGCCGAGTTCGTGGCTTGTGGCTACGATGGGCGCCATGGGTGACGGCGATTTCGACCAGGGCGACGCACGAGATCCACGAAAGGCGGGCGGCCCCGCCGACCTGCAGGGCCTGGCCAAGATGCTGGGCATGCCGCAGCAGCGGCGCGACGCTCGCGACCCACGCGGGCCGATGGGCCTCGGCGGGCGAGACTCGCGCGACGTACGCGAACAGGGCGGACGCGACCCGGCCGTCCTTGACGGTCCCGCGGCCAAGCTGGAAGTCATCGAGATCGCCGGTGAGGCCAGGCCGGCCGGGCCCAACACGACGCTCGCGCCCGCCAGGGTCAAGCTCGACGAGGTCGGCTTGACGCTCGAAGTCGGCGGTGGGCGACCGATTCGGGCCGGCTATCGCGACCTCAGCCTGATCGAGATCCAGCAGTCGACCGCGCTCCTGGTCCTGGGCGAGGGCCCGGACGCGATGCGCTGGATGCTGGAGAGGTTCGGCGATCGGCTCGGACCGCTGGTTCGCAATCTTCGGGAGCGCCGGCTCAAGCAGCGCCTGAGCGACGGTCTCGTCAAGGTGCCCGACGACCCGGCCGAACTGGTCGAGTTCGACTGGAAGCCCACGACCGCCCCGCTCGGGCCCGGTCCCGATGGGCCGGCGACCCCGACTGCGGGAGTCGGCCAGCTGGTGGTGCATCCGTGGGGCTTCGTGGTCTGTCCGGTGGACGAGCGCGCAACGTGGATCCAGTACCGGCGGGCGGCGATCGCGAGTGTCTCGCAGTCCGTGCCCGGCGAGGTGGCGATCGACGGCGCACCCGGCGCGCTCACGTTGCGGGGGCTCGGGCCGGCCGCGACCCGGCTCCACGATACCCTCGAGAAGCTGCGCGACGGCGCCTTCGACGACGCCGCGGGGTTCGTGGCGCAGCTGCTGCCGGACGCTCCGTTCGGGGTGCGCCAGAAGGCCGGGGAGCTGCTCGTCGACGGCCGACCCACGCGTCCTTCGGAATTCAGCGACGCGGGCTGGTCGATCGTCGAGACCGCCGTCCTGGGCGAGCCGGCCTTCGCGGACAGCTACGGGTCGCTGTGCAAGACCGCCGGGGACGCCGCGCCACGCTGGGTCGCGATGTCGCCGGTGGATCCGGGCGGCCAGGACCCGAAGATCTGGTTCCTGATCGCGATGCCGGGCAATCTGGTTGCGCTCGAACTGGTGACCGCCGGCGCCCACGCCACGTATTTCTACCGCGTCATGCCCCGAGCTCAGTACAAGGGCGAGTCGCCGGATAAGTTGGGGATCGCTGCCGAGCAGGCGGTCCGCGACATCAGCGAGGCGCTGGTCGACTGCCGCTTCCTGCGCGAGCCGATGGCGCTGCCGGACGACCAGATGCGGCTGCCGAAGTACCTGCGCTACCGGCTCGCTCTGGCGGTGCTGCCGAGCCTGGCCTGGGCCAGGAGCCGGTTCGTCGCCCGCATCGTCCATCGCGACTCGGCCAGCTGGTCGGCTGCGGTGGCGGATCTGATCCGTTGGCACGGCTCGGCGCGCGACGAGGCCGCCGAATGGCCCGGCCGCGCGACCCAGGAATCGCAGATCTCCGCCGCCGGCGGTGACGGCGGCCAGGGCGGCGATGCCGGCGATGCCGGTGCCGACTCCGTGTCAGACGACGCTCCGGGTGAGCCCGCCACGGATGATGTCGCTACGGGCGTGAGAACCGCTGGCCAGGCCGCGAGCGAGCCTGCGGCCAACAAGTCGACGCCTTCGGGCACAACTGGCTGATAGGAGCGCAAGATGCCGTCCTTCAAACACCCGTGCCCGTACTGCGACAAGCTGATCGACAAGGTCGTGGCCGCTTGCCCCTACTGCGGGCGGGTGGA
Organism: Chloroflexota bacterium; assembly: GCA_003141245.1. GTDB lineage: Bacteria > Chloroflexota > Limnocylindria > Limnocylindrales > CSP1-4 > Fen-1039. The sequence continues at coordinate 28,465 of PLLE01000019.1, read as the reverse complement.
TCCGTTCGCCCCAAAGCGCTGCCTGAACTGCCGCAAGATCATCGAAGACCCGGCCTGGGTCGTGTGTCCCTCGTGCGGGGCGTCGCTGACCATGGTCGTCACAACGGCTCCCGGGACGGGTGTCGGGATATCGACCGACGGGACCACCGGCCAGGCAGCCCCGGCTGCGCCGGCCTCAACTCCTGCTGCGCCGGCCCGGCCTGCACAGCCCGCCGGGCCGGCGGCTCCTGTGGCACCCGCCGGCAAGTGCAGCGGTTGCGGCGCGCCGCTACCAGCCGGAGCGCGCTTCTGCACGATTTGCGGAACGATGGCCGGCTGACGCGGACGAAATCCCAGAAGCCGCGGCACTAGATGCCGGGGCCGCGCCGATCTTCGGAGGCCAGCCCGCCGTCGGCGCTCCGCCGCTAGCCGACTTTGTTGCCGCAGTTGCCGCAGAAGCGGAGGCCCGCGGCCATCTCGGCGCCGCACTTGGGGCACTTGGGCGTGCCGAGAGCCTGACCGCAGTTGCCGCAGAACTTCTCGCTACCGACCGGCTTGCCGCAGCCCGGGCATTCGGTCGCGCGCTCGCTGGTGTCGCCGGAGAAGATCGTCTTGGCCCGCACCGCGTCGCGCATCTGGGAGATCTCAACGGACGACCGCTCGGCCTCCATCTCGCTGGCCAGGTTCGGAGCGCAGTTGACGCATAGTCCGCGCTGGGCGTTGAAGCAGGTCTCGTCGACCCAGTTGTTGCACCGCACGCAGCGGTGGAACTGCGGCATGATCTCGTTGCAGGCCTTCTCAAGGGCCTTGTCGCGAGCGTCCCGGTCGGTGATGTTCTGGGCCGTGTTGGCGGCGTTGGCAGCTCCCCAGAATCGGCCGCCCAGGATGCTGCTGGCGCCGCCCAGGATCGACCCACCCAGGCCGAGCAGGTTCTTCTGGTATTCGCTTCTGTAGCCGCTGCCGCAGACATCGCAGCGGAACTCGAACTGGTAGCCCTGGTTGGTCGAGAGATCCTGGTAGTTGCTGGTGAACGGGGTGAAGCCCGGCATTCGACCCACTCCTGAGCGGCTGCGGCTTGACCAGCGGCTCGGCTGGCGACGGTTGTGCCCGAATGGTACCGCCAGCGACCAGGGACCGGGAGTCAGTCTGCTCCGTCGGCTAGGGCATGACCGGTGGCTCCAGGCGGGCCAGGATCTCGGCGCGAGCCCAGCATTCGTCAGCCGAAGCCAAGGGTCCCGAGAAGCAATACGAGTTGTCTGCCACGAGGAACACACCGTGCAGTTTGGGGCCGCCACCCAGGGACCCTGCACCGAACCTGCGGTACGAGCCGATCTGAACGTCCAACTGCTGCTCTCCCTGGGCGGGCGTCAGCCAATCCACGTCCGATATCCAGGCATCCACGACATACAAGGTTCCGGCGCGCCTCTCGAATCCATTGGAGAGGATCTGTGGGACGGTCCACACGAAGCCGTCAGACCGTAACTCCACCTCGCCGACCCAGTTGAGAGTGCCATCTGATTGGACGGTGTCCAGGACGACCTTCGGGGGGAAACAGGCGTAGTCCGTGGCGCACGGGGCCCGCACGTCGATCACGTACCGGCCAGCGAGATGGTCTGGATCAGCGGCCATGAGGACGGAAAGCTCCCCGGCGGTCAACGCTCGATTGCCGGGCCCGACCAGCCCCGTCGGCGCTATCGCCTGCGCGTCAGTGGGCGTGGCGATCGGCGTGGCCGGCGGCGTCGCGATCGGCGACGCAGTCGTGGCAGTCGGTGCCAGCAGTGAGACGTCGGCGAGCTTCGCGAGAACGCGCCACGATTGCCCCATGTTGCGGACGACGTAGACACCGTGGATGGGAGCGCCGCTCGGGATGGCATCGATCAGGCGCATCCCTCCAGCTTCGACGAACCGACCTCCGCCTGGCGGGAGGAGACCATTGGGGGAAGTCGATGGCTCCGCGTTTGGATCGTCCGTCAGCCAGTTGAACGCGCACTGATCCTGTCCGTCGGGATCAAGCGGATCGCCGCCCGAGGTGGCGATGTACGTCGGGCAGGAGATCGGATAGGCCCCGAACCAGCCCTCGACTAGGAACGTCTTGCCGGCGAGCGGCCAGCCGTCGGCGACCTTGAAAGCTACCTTCGAGCTGGAGGCCGGCGTGATCTCGCCCAGGAGCCCAAGGTAGCCCGGTGCCAGGTACCGGAAGGCAAAGACTCCTTGGGCAGTCGAGCCGGGAAGCTGGGCGGAGAGAGTCGCTCCCATGACACAGACCTGCGGATCGACGCCTTGGATGACGCCAACCGTCGGGCGACTGTTCATCGGGCAGACGTCCGTGCGGATGTCGATCGTCGTAGAGGCGACGAGGGTCGTGTTCGTGGGCAGCGGCGGGCCGGCTATGAGACGGGCCAGCTCGGCCGTCGTCAGGGCCCGGTCCGTCGGGTAGCCCGCTACCGAAGTGGCGCTTCCGGTCGCGGTCGGCGACGGCGTCGGCGTGGGATTCGGTGGTGCAGTCCTGGCGCTCGGCTCCGGCAGCGCGACGTCGGCGACCTTCGCGAGGACGTGCCACGCGCCGCAGCCGCGGTTGTCCTGAGGCGAGGCGTTCGGGCACTGCTCGGTGATGGAGCGGACAACGAAGACGCCGTGGGTGGCCTCCAGTGGGACCGAGTCGATCTGTCGCATGCCTCCGGCCTCCACGAACCGCGTCTTGCCCATGAGAGCGAGCAGGTCCGTGCTTGGGCCGACACCAGGGCCCAGACTCCCGTCATCGCTGAGCCAGCTCCATTGACAGGGCTCGGAACCTGAGGGGTCCAGCGGGTCCCCGGCCGGCGCCGCGGCCATGGAAGGGCATCGATGTGGGTTCGCCACAAGCCAAGCCTCGACGAGGAACGTCTTGCCGGCGAGAGGCCAGTCTTCCGCGACACGGAACGCGATCTTCGAGCTCGAAGCTGGCGTGATCCCGCCGAGCAGTCCCAGGTAGCCCGGCGCGAGGTAGCGGAACGCAAACGTGCCGGTTACGGTCGGACCGGCAAGCTCCGCCGCCAGAGTGGCCCCCATTACGCAGACCTGCGAGCCCATGCCCTCGATGACTCCGACAGTGGGGTAGCGGTTCATCGGGCAGACGTCGGTCCTGGCGTCGATCGTCACAGAGGCGACCAGGGTCGTGTTCGTGGGCAGCTGGGGCCCGGCCATGACACGAGCTAGCTCGGCTGTCGTGAGAGCGCGGCCCGTGGGGTAGCCGGCAAGCGACGCCGCCGGTCCGGTATGGAACGCCGGGAACGCAATCGCGACGGCAAGGATGGCTACCAGGGCCACTCCCACGACTGCCCCGGCAAGTCGGGGCACGCTCCAGATCAGGCGCGGCCATCGCGCCCTGGCTCGCGGCTCACGCACCCGGTCGAGCGCGGTGGACACCTCGGCTAGGAACCCATCGGGAAGCCGTCCGGCCGAACGTCGGGCCAGTTGCTCGCGGAGGTCGGAATCGGTCGGAGGGAGCGGGCTGTTCATCGCGACTCCTTCGCGAGCGCCGACTCGAGGGCCGCGCGGGCGCGGTGGAGTCGGGACTTGATCGTTCCCTCGGGCGAGCCAAGGGTCGCCGCTATCTCGGCGACGGGTCGTTCCTGGAGGTGGTGCAGGACGAGGATGGCGCGGTCGTCGAGCGACAGCCGGGCGAAAGCTCGATCGAAGACGTCGGCGTCGGCCGTTCGGTCGTCGAGCGTTCGGTCGGTCGAGGCCGGTTCATGGCCGCCTTCGGGATCGGGCAGCCGAAGCTCTCGCACGCTGGTTCGACCTCGACGGCGGAGCTGCGCTCGGCAGGCGTTCAGGTTGATGCGCCCGAGCCAGGCATCGAATCGGTCCGGCTCGCGAAGCGCGTCGCGGTGGCACCAGGCCGAGACGAAGGTCTCCTGCGTGGCGTCGGCGGCGTCGACTTGGTCCCCGAGAATGGCGAGTGAGGTCCGGTACACGGCATCGATCCGGCTGCGCACGAGGGCGTCGAAGGCATCGCGATCGCCCGATCTGGCTTTCTCGACGAGCGCTCGCTCCATCTGCCTCCCTCTGATTGCCTCTACCTGTATCGATGCTCGCCGCGAGCTTCAGGTTGCATCTATTTGGCGGCCCCGCGGCTACCCTGAGCCGGCCCGGCGCGGGCGGGGGCGCCATACTTTCGGATCGGCGGCGGGGCAGCGGTCAGTCGACGCCCAGTTCGTGCAGTCGAGACTCCGGAATGCCAAGGTGGTGGGCCAGCTCGTGGATCACCGTGATCCAGACCTCGTGCTCCAGCTCGGCCGGATCCGGGAAATCCTCCAGCAGCACGGCCGAGAAGAGCGTGATCTTGTTGGGAAGGAAGGCCCAGTCGGCCGCGTACTCGGTCCGGGGTATGCCCTCGTACAGCCCATAGAGACCTTCGTCGGGCCCGAGTCCAGCCTCGCGGAGCTGCTCTCGAGACGGCTCGTCGTCGATGACGATGGCAACATCGTCGAGAGCGAGGGAAAATGGAGCCGGAATCGCGTCGAGCGCTCGCTGCACTAGCTCTTGAAAGCGTCCGACCGCCTCGGCCGTATGACGGCGGCGGGCACTGCCCCTGGGTCTCTTGGCCATGTGCCTATGCTACGGCTCTGGCGATCGCCCGACTCGCGACCGGCGACCCGTCGGACAGCACAGCGTAGGATTCGCTCGAAGGAGCCAGCGATGCCGACCGATCAGCCGTTCGAACGCAACCAGCCCGACCTCGAGGCGCATGTCCGCCAGATGGTCGAGGAGATCGAGCGCGGCGAAGACGACGAGAGCGTGGAGGCCGCCGAGAAGTCGGCGGCCAGTGCGCGGCCTCGCGGATCCCAGGGCATCGAGCATGCCGTCCGAGACATCCTCGTGGAGGTCGGCGAAGACCCGGAGCGGGAGGGCCTGCTGCGCACTCCGGAGCGAATGCATCGGATGTGGCTAGAGCTCACGTGCGGCTACCACGTGGATCCGGATCGGCTCATAAACGGCGCCGTCTTCGACGTCGGCTATAGCGAGATGGTGGTCGTCAAGGGGATCCCGTTCTACTCGCTGTGCGAGCACCACATGCTGCCGTTCTTCGGCACGGCCGCGGTCGGTTACCTGCCGCGGGGCCGCGTCATCGGGCTCTCGAAGATCCCCAGGATCGTCGAGATGTACGCCCGCCGACTGCAGGTCCAGGAGCGCATGACCCAGCAGATCGCCGACTACCTCCAGGGGCGATTGAACCCCTACGGCGTCGGCGTCGTCATCGAGGCGCAGCACCTCTGTCTGGCCATGCGGGGGGTACAGAAGGGCGGCGCCACGATGGTCACGAGTAGCGTCTTGGGGACATTCCGGACCACCAAGGAGACTCGGGAAGAGTTCATGTCCCACCTGGAGCGTGCCATCCCGAGGGTCTGAGCGGACCCGCCCCACTGGCCGGGCGAGCGGCCGGGACAGCAACAGAGAAGGAGAAGTGATGGCGGATACAGACAAGCACCAGCCGCACATCTTCATGGATGTCGATGAGCTGCCGATGACCCCTCCGTTCGGGGTGGACCACGGCACCGCAGGGGGATTCACGCAGCCCCCAATCCCCGGCCGCAAGTCAACGCTGTGCGGCATCTGCCATGCTCCCAGGAGCGATCGCCTTCACATCGAGGGCGAGGTCGAAGCCGACGCCGAATCGCCGAACTGGGGCTAAAGACGGAGGTCGCCCGAGCCGATCGAACAAGTAACCAGTTCTTTGCGTCTGGAGGATCGACGCGTCGCAGTCGGGATGCGGCGCCTCATGCAACGGGGAAACGGGGAGACCATGAAGCTGCCATCCATTCGAACGTCCGCGACCAAGGAAGCCAAGTCGGGCGACGCCGACCCGAAGGCGGGCGACGCCGACCCGAAGGCGGGCGACGCCGACCCGAAGTCGGGCGAAGCCGACCCGAAGTCGCCGCACTTCTTCCAGGAGGCTTATCCCGGCGTCGTCCCTTGTGCCCTATGCAGGGCCCGCAAGAGCGACCCCATCCACCTCACCGTCGAGGCGAACGAGTCACCCAGGTGGGGCATGTAGGCCCGACGATTGCAGCCCGACCGTGGGGCCGGTATCCCCGGCACCGCTGGCTGCGCGGGCGGCCTAGCCGGATTCCGTCACATACGCGCACCGGTGGTGCGAGACGCAACACAGGCGCGCTGAGAAAACCGCCGGCACGTCTTGCGTCCCCGATCCAAGCTCAGAACGAGCCTCCAAACGGTCGGCGGGGCGTCCGGGGTCCCCTCTTGCGGGCTCGGTCCGTGGCACGCACGCCTACCAGGCGTAGATGACGGAAACGGGGACCGAGAGGGGCCGGATACGCCTACCAGGAGTAGATGACGGAAACGGGGACCGAGAGGGGCCGGATACGCCTACGGCTGGTGGATGATCGAACGGAGGGTCCGGTTAGAGCCCTGAGCGGTCGACCGACGATCGGTCGATGCCGATCCAAACTGAGCTGGCCGGTTGGGCCCGCTATCATGCGGGCCATGACTGATCGACCGCTCAAGGTTCTCATCGCCAAGCCTGGGCTCGACGGGCACGATCGCGGGGCCAAGGTGCTCGCTCGGGGCCTTCGCGACGAGGGTTTCGAGGTCGTGTACTCGGGCCTGCGCCAGACGCCCGAGATGATCGTCACCGCCGCGCTCCAGGAGGACGTGGACATCGTTGGCCTGTCCATTCTGTCGGGCGCGCACATGACGTTGCTGCCCCGGATCTGCTCGCTGCTGCGCGAGCGGGGCATGGACGACGTGCTCGTGGCGGCGGGCGGCATCATCCCCGACGACGACGTCCCGGCTCTCAAGGCGGCAGGCATCGCCGCCGTCTTCGGCCCCGGCACGACCATCGCCCAGGTGGCCGACTTCCTGCGTGCTAATGCCCGGGCGCGGGACTAGCGCGACCGGCGTGGCCGACTCGCGGGGACCGAGGAGAGACGAAGGCACCGCTGGCCGGCGGGCGGACGCCCTCTGCGACGCCGCTCTGGCCGGAGACCGGCACGCCCTCGCGCGGCTGTTGACCGCCGTTGAGAATAGGACCCCCCTCGCCGAGGCCGCTCTCCGACGCCTCTACCCACGCGCCGGGCACGCGCAGCTGATCGGCGTGACCGGGCCGCCCGGCGCGGGCAAGAGCACGCTCGTGGCGGCGCTCATCGCCGAGCTTCGCCGTGCCGGCCGTCCCGTGGCCGTCGTGGCCGTGGATCCGTCCAGCCCGATCACGGGCGGCGCGGTGCTGGGCGATCGCGTGCGGATGCAGGCCTACACCGCGGACCCCGACGTCTTCATCCGATCGATGGCGTCGCGCGGCCATGCGGGCGGGCTCTCCTCCGCGACGTCCGAGGCCGCTGCCGTCTTCGATGCCGTCGGCTTCGACGTGGTGCTGATCGAGACGGTGGGCACGGGCCAGAGCGAGGTCGAGGTGGCCGCCGCTGCCGACACTACGGTCGTCGTCGAGGCGCCCGAGATGGGCGACGAGATCCAGGCCATCAAGGCGGGCCTGCTCGAGGTGGCGGACATCGTCGTGGTCAACAAGGGCGATCGGCCGGGGGCGCATCGAACGGCGGGGCAGCTGCACGCGATGCTGGCCGACACGCCTCGGGAGGCCAGGCCCGGTCGGCCGTCGCCCAAGCACCCCGAAGTGCTGGTCACCACCGCCGCCTCCGGCGCGGGAGTGGCCGAGCTCCTGGCCGCGATCGACCGACATCGCTCCGCGGCCCGCGGCACCGACGGCGAGGCGTCACGCCTGCGGCGGGCCGAGGCGCAGGTCTGGGCCGTTCTCGTGGACCGGCTCCATGCGCGGGTGCGCTCGCTGGAGGGTGCGGAGGGAGCGGCCGCCGGCAATCCCGCTGCGGGTCCCACCGCTGCGGGTCCTACCGCCGCCAGCGCCGCCGCGGCCGGCAGTCCCGCCGCGGGTCCCGCCGCGGCCCGCGAGTGGCTCCGTTCCGTGGCGTCGCACGAGCTCGACCCGTACGCCGCCGCCGATGCCATCCTCGACCAGCTTATCGGCGGCGGTCCCGCACCCGAGCCCAACACGTAGACGCCGATGGTGCCGCCTCAAGAGCGGGTTTCGCCGGCCGGGCCCGGCCTGTCGGTGCGCCGCCGCGCCACCCAAAGACTCGTTCGCCACCGGAGGCAGCGATTGCTGTATCCTTCGCGGCCGTGGGCCGGTAGCTCAACGGTAGAGCAAATGACTCTTAATCATTAGGTTGAGGGTTCGAATCCCTCCCGGCTCACCAGATCCTGAGCGTGAAACGACCCCTTCCGGTCTTCCGGGAGGGGTCGTTGGCCGTCACTGCAGCACCGACTGCGGCAACGCGGCTCAGGAAATGGCCGCGAGCGTCTCGTCGAAGCCGATCACATCAGCGGCAGCACAGCCTGAGCGAGTGTCTTCTCGGTGTCCTCAAAGTTGGCCACGCCGATGACGGCGACTCGAAGATACTCGTCGCCCTTGAGGACGCTCACTGATGCGGAGCCGTCGAAGTAGGCCTGGTCGCCGAGTCCGGTGATCGCCTGGGCGGGGACCTTGGACTTGTAGTCGCTAAACCACGTGGTTGCGTTCGAGCCCACGACCAGGACCACCCTGACGCTGTCGTTGACCGGAACATCCGGATCGGTTCCCGCTTTCACCGAAGGCCCGTAGAACACGCAGGCGACTCCGCCTTCGACCGTGGCCTTCCCGCGCACCGGCGCCTGAACTGTCTGCCCGAGTGCTGTGCTGGCCTCGGCCTGCGTGACGATCGAACAAGAATCGAACATTGCTGCCGCCGTGGTGGCGGTCGCCGCGCTCGTTGCCGGCGCCGTGCTCGTTGTCGACGCCGCGCTGGCCACGCTCGCCGTGCTAGTCGGCGCCGCCCCGCTCGTCGGCGGCGCGGCGGTTGTCGACGTTGTTGATGAACCACACGCCGCGATCAATAGCGCGACCCCGGCCAGGACTACTCCAATTCGTCGCACGTAGTGTCTCCTTCGGACCCGGTGTCCCCCTTCCAAGCCCATCAGAGGCACCCCGGGGACGCGGGCCGCGGACACACGGTTGAGCCTGCGCAGGGTCCCGTCAATCTCCGGTGCGATAGGGGCTCACCTGGCGGATCGAGTGGGTCGTGGCGTCAGAAACGGCGTCCTTGTGGGCCGTCGCGCCGAGCCGCAAGCAGCGAACCCGACGGTTCGCCTCTAGCTGGTGGTCCTGAGCTCTGGCCACAGCGTGGTCCATGGCGCACGCAGGCCGGTGCACACCGAGACGGCCTCTCCCTGCTCGCCGTTGTTGATGCCGAGCCCGTTGTCGATGTGCGCGACGACGTGACAGCCGACAAAGAACTGGTTCGGGTCGGCCGGTCTCCAGTCTCCCACGTGCACCACCACCGTGCGGTCGGCTGGCGGTGGTCCCCAGTCCCAGAACGAGTTGTGGCCCGAGTACACCGGAGGGAGTCCTGTGCCGAGTAGCACGAGCGGGCTCGCCTCGCTGTAGTCGTTGGTCAGGATCACCGCGTGGGCTCGCTCGTCAGCGGGCAGTGCGGCCACCACGCCCTCCACCGTGGAGACGAACTGCGGCCAGCCGACCTCGTTCGCCGTGTCGGGGACCGTGGCGGGAAGCGAGGTCTTGGCGTACGTGGCGAGCGGCAGGATCGGCAGGGTCAGGTAGGCGATGAGGGCGCCCGATAGCACGGCTGCCGTGGTGAAGCTCGCGGTTTTGAGGCGGAAGTGGCCGCGGGCCAGCCAGCGGTCGAGGAGGATCGCCCCCGCGGCCATGAACACAGCTGCGATACCGATCGCGTAGTAGGCCTTGCCGCCGCTGATCACGACGAGGGCGAGCGCGACCAAGGCAGCTATACCGATCGCGCGCCACGGAGTTGCGGCCTTCGCTCTCAGGAACCAGACCAGGCCCGCGGCGCTCACCGGGAAGAGGAGCGGGCCGGTGAAGAGCCAGAGCAGCGGCACGATCTGACCGCGGTTGTCGGCGGCGTATTGGGAGATGGCGCTCGCCATCGTGAGCTGCGGCCAGCCGTTCGCCGCCTCCCAGGCCAGGTTCGGAGCCCAGATCAAGAGTGCGATCCCGATGGCCGCCCACGCCCACGGCGAGCGCACGACATCCCAGCGCCGGGCCAGGACGAGACCCACGGCCAGCCCCGCACCCAGGAAGAGGATCGTGTCCTTGTTCTCGAGAGCGATCCCGGCCACGACGCCCACTGCCAACCAGAGGCGCCGGTCACCGCCCGTGAGCAGCTTCACGAGCAGCCAGAGGACGATCGCCCAGGCGAGCAGGTCGGGCTCGGTCGTGGTGTCTAGATGACCTGCGCCAAGATAGCCAGACAGGGCGGCCGTGATCGCCGCGAGGATCTGGGCACGCCGCGAGCCGCCGAGGTCACGCGCGATGAGCGCGACGAGGATCACGACGAGCGCCATCTCGAGGGCGGGCAGCAACCGGACCGCCGTGGGCGAAACCCCGAACAGCGCCACCGAAGCGGCCGAGAGCAGCGGCGTGAGGGGTGGCTGGTCGACGTAGCCGAGAGCAGGATGTTGGCCCGCGACGATGTAGTACATCTCGTCGCCGTGGAAACCGTACGCGCCAGACAGGGCCATCAGCCCGGCGAACATGATGCCTGCACCTGCTATTACGGGCCAGAGAACGGCGATCGTGGAGAGTCGGCGGTGGTATGGGTGCGCGGCCGTGGCTGCCATCTGCGTAGAAGCATACGCGCCCGAGGCAGTCGATCTGCCGTGGCCACCCTTACCGTCCTCAGTTGGAGCCAGACCTCCTACGCAGCATGTCGGATCGCGGTGAGGCCACAGTCCGCGGGCCCCACACCATGACCTGGTCGTGCCGGACCTGGCAAGAACCCTCGGCGACAGACCTCGCCCCAGCGACGGTGATCGGCCCAATCCCCACATCGGCCGGCTCCTGAGGCCAGTTGTCTCAGCGGTCCTCTTCCTTCACCCATCCCAGGTGCTTGCGAAGGTGCCCGACCATCCCCAGCTCGAACTGGCGCTCTTCGGTGTGCTCCGGCAGCGCACCGATCTCGCCTGCGCTGAGGGATACATCGACGTGCGAGGCCGTGATCAAGATCACGTCGTCGGCCGGCACGAAGACGCGGCGCGACCCCGACCGGAGCTGCACGACGATGCCGTGGAAGATGTCCTCTTCGTCGGACCCCAGGAGGTCATACAGCGTTCCCACCTGCTGGCCGTCCGACCGCACCGCTGTGTCCTCTGGCACGGCGCGCCAGGCGATAGGCTGGTCTGCGTCGCTGTTAGCTTCGGGGTTCGGTTTCGGGACCATCTTTGCTCCTAGAAGCTTCTTGAGACGCCGCCGGATGCGGGCACCCATTATCGCCTGTGGGCCGCGGGGATCCTGGAGTGGGTGCCGCCGCGCCAGCGCGACTACGGCCCGGTTCGTCCCGTCGCTATCGCCGGATCGTGTCCGGTCACAGAAGGATCGGGATCGACCCGAGTGCGGCCTATGACCCCCGGAAGATTGGGCGCCGCTTCTCGAGGAAGGCCCGGATCCCTTCCTGGTAGTCGTCGCTGTCATAGACCTCGCGGCGGAGCGCCTGGATGCGCTCATACGCCTCGGGCGTGAGCGGGTGGGCGTTCGCCAGGACCCGCAACTCCTCTTTCATGATCCGGTGGACGAGCGGCGACGACGAGGCGATATCGGCGGCCAGGCTGGCGGTCGTCTGCTCGAGCTCGTCGGTCGGGACAACGGCGTTCACGACCCCGTACGCGGCCATCCGATCTGCTCGGACTGGCCGGGCCGCGAACAACATCTCCTTCACGAAGTGCATGTCGGCAACCTTCATGAGATTGAGGGTGCCCGACAGGTTGTACGGAACTCCCAGGCGGGCCGGAGTCAGGGCGAACGTCGCATCGACGCCGGCCACAACGAGGTCGCACGAGAGGACCAGCTCGCATGCGCCGCCCCAGACCGAGCCTTCAACCATGGCGATGATCGGTGCCGGGTGGTTCTCGACGTTGCGGATGACCTTGCGCAATGGATCGTTGTAAGTGAGGGGGTCGCGCCCGTTGGTGGGCAGTTCGCGGACGTCGTGGCCCGCTGAGAAGACCCGGGCACCAGGCGCGGCGCGGATGATGACTACCCGCACCTCGGGTGGCTGGTGGGCGACGAGGGCCGCGGAGAGCTCATCGATCAGGGTCATGCTCAGGGCGTTGACCGGCGGACTGACGAGGGTGATCCAGGCGACCTGATCGTGGATATCGACGACGATTGAGCTCACAACGGCATCACTCCTCGTGCGCCGGGCGCGAAGACTTGGCTACGCAGGTTGGCCATGCTCGGCTGGCGTGCCCCCGACGTGCATCCTAGCGCACCACCATGTCGATACTACCTGTGCTCATCGTGGGCGGGCCGTCGTGCGAGCCCGAAGCCAGACTCAGTTTCCTGCCGGTAGAGCTGCCCCGGACGCCATCCGCCCGCTGGCCTCGTAGAGGTATCGCTGGAAGCCGATGAACAGGCCCCGGATCTGCTCAGCGTCTCCGAGGTCGGCCAGGGCATCGGAAATCGCGTTCTTGTACGCCTTTCGTCAACTCGACTGGCGGTGTGGTCTGGCGGACGGCCTGTCGCGATCCGCCGCCATTCGGATAGCGATTCAGACCCTAGCCGCACGACAGAGCGCGAGCACGGCACCTGAGCAGGATCGCGCGACGGACAGCGGTCGGAAGCGCGATCGCCCTAGCGTTGGACGTCTCTGGCCCGCCAAGCTTTGGTCCAGCCCGCCGACACGACGCAAACATCGTCTCATGGGCATCGCGGCCCTTATCGAGATCATCTACTCGGCTGGGCGATCTACCGCACGCCGGCCCCCAACGGTGGGATTAGGCTCACCGGGTGGCCGCTGAGCGGATACGGCTCCTTCCGGAAGGATCAAGCAGTCTTGGGCGGTTCAGCCGGCCGACGCCGAATTCTTCGGAACAACCGATAGACCAAGAGCAGAATGAAGAGCCCGAGGCCGACCGGCAGCCCGACGATGACCAGCCAAACCCCCAGGGAAGCGAGATCCTGGCCGATCTTGACCAGGGTCGCGGTGGCATCGTCAACGGTGCCGTTGAGATTCCAGCCCGTCGTCGCGCTGGTGGTCTGTGTGTTCGGGGTCGCCTCGAACTGCACCGTCAGCGTGCTGAAAGCCGCCTGGTCGCCTAACTGGTTGCGCTGGGCCTGGAGTTCCTCGATCTGCCCCTGGACTGTGGTGAGCTGGGCCTGAACCGCCAAGGTGTCGGTGATGGTGGTCGCTTTGATCATGATGGCCAGAAGCGCCTGTTCGGTGGCGCGCAGGTTGGTCAAGCGCGCGTCCAGGTCCACTGCCGATGCCGTGACGTCCTGGGTCTGGATCTGCTCATTGAGGATCTTCAGCGTGCCGCCGCCGTTGGCGCCATGGATGGAAGCTAGCGTCGCATCCCATTTGGCCACCGGGATTCGATAGGTGACCGAGATGACCAACGTATCGGCATCGCCGGAGCGCCCTGAGGCCGATACATACCCGCCGGCCGCCCCGACGATGCCGTTGGACTGGGCCGCCGAAGCCTCGGGGTTGGAAACCTGCATGTCCAATTGCCCGGTCTTGATGATCAGCGTCTGCGCACCGGCCAGAGGCGCGGCTGCGGCGCTGGCCGCGGGAGCAGCGGTCGGGAGAGCCCCCAGATCTTTGCCGCCGGCTGCGGTAAACCGAACCGGCTGGGCCGGACCCGCATCGCTCGAGGAAGCGGAACAAGCGGCCAAGCTCAGGCCAACAAGGACAACCAGAGGCAGAACGGCCAGGCTTCTGTTCGTGACTCTCATCGGACCCCTCCATGCGGACTGTGACGGTCAACCGTCGTCAACGCCAGACGCTATGTATTCGAGTCGGGTGCCCTTAAGGGTTCAGTCTAGGGGGAGGGCGCCTTCGGGAAACGACGGGCCCACCCGCGTACGCGCTCAGCGAGTTCTCCGAATGACGACGCTGCCGGCGATGCGGTCGTGCCACCCGCGCTTGCGCGAGTCGAACGCGACCCAGATCAGGCCGAGGTAGAGCGGTAGGGTCGCGATAGAGAAACCAACCAGACGAAGGACAGCGCCGCCGAAGCCGATCCTGCCGCCGTCGGAGTTGCGGACCACCCGCAGACGAAAGGGCATCATCCCGATCGTCTGACCGGTCGTTGCCCAGAATCCGATGAAGTAGGCCGGCATGACGATCATGCTAACGAGCAACATCCCGGCGATGCTTGGGATGAAGGCCAGGACCAGAGCTATCACGATGATCTCGACCAGGGCGGCATCGACGTAGTAGGCGACGAAGCGGATCCAGAAACCGCCGAACACGACGCCCGGGGCAGGCTCGAGCTGAGGCCGCCGGGCCCAGGCGTCACCCGGCCCCGGAGCGGGCGGCTGCATCCATCCAGTTGGCAGAGTCATGTCGAACCCTCCTGCAATCCTGGCCCTTGCCGTCGCCGCCTCCTGCTATGGAGATGTGGCAGCCATCGGGCCGGTGAGGCTGAAAGTGGCGGTCTTCGGGTCGTACAGCTCGGCCGAGGCAAGATCAGCTGGGGAGCCATCGTTGCCTCCGGCGATGAGCACGCGGCCGTCGGAGAGCAGCGCGGCGGTGTGGAGCATCCTGACGGTAGTCATCGAGCCTGTCGGACTGAACATGCCGGTCTTCGGGTCGTACAGCTCAGCCGAGGCCTGGAAGTCCCAACCATCATCTCCTCCGGCGACCAGGACGCGGCCGTCGGCGAGACGTGTGGCGGTGAAGTCGGTTCGTGCGGTTCCCATCGAGCCGGTAGGGCTGAAGGTGCCGGTCTTGGGGTCGTACAACTCGGCTGGGTAAATGAAGGTGCGGCCATCGGAGTCGCTGCCGCCGGCGATCAGGACGCGGCCGTCGGACAACAGGGTGGCGGTGTGGCGGTAGCGGACGTAGGCCATCGGGCCGGTGAGGCTGAAGGTGCCGGTCGCCGGGTCATACAACTCGGCTGAGGAAAGGGAGTTGGCGCCAGCGTAGCCTCCGGCGATCAGGACGCGGCCGTCGGACAACAGCGTGGCGGTCTGGAGGTCGCGGGCGGTAGCCATCGAGCCGGTCGGGCTGAAGGTGCCGGTCTGGGGGTCATACAGCTCGGCCGAAGAGAGATAGGACCAGTCGCTCGCGTCATTGACATTCCGTCCCCCAGCGACGAGAACGCGGCCGTCGGCTAGTAGCGTCGCGGTGTGCCCCTCGCGAGCGGTGCCCATCGAGCCGGTCGGGCTGAAGGTGCCGGTCTTGGGGTCGTACAGCTCGGCCGAAGAGAGAATCCCGGGAATGTTCTGGTTGTTTCCTCCGGCGATCAGGACGCGGCCGTCGGAGAGCAGGGTGGCGGTGTGGAGCTCTCGGCCCGGCTTTGGCGTGGCCGATTTCCACCAGCAGCCGACGAGCGAGGTGGCGACCACGAGGCCGGCCAGGCCGAGGCCGATGGCCCGAAAGGCCGCACCACGACGAGACTGCGCCACGCTCATGCCCTCTCCTCAATGCTCCGGGTGGTCAGAAGACGGATCGTCGAGACGACTGCCCTGATGCTGGCCCGCGGCACCAACTCTGGCCGATTCACCGCCGGGGCTGACGGAGCTGATCCAGAAGCAGTTGGCGGCGCCCACGGTATCGAAGCGATCCACTTGCTTCCTCTCTGGTACTACTGGTGGTTCACCGCGACCTTGGCGGACTCACCCGCGTCGCTGACCGCAGTAATCCAGTAGCAGTACGCCACCCCGGTCGAAATGGGCCAGTAGTAGCTGGCGGTCCTGGCGCTCGACCCGACCGCAATTGCGAGACCGGCATTCTGGACGGCGTCGGCGCACTTGGCGTTGGGGTCGAGCCCGGCGATCGACGCCACGTAGATCCGGAAACCGGTCACGTTCGCGGACCCGTACTGCCAGGTGAGGTCGGTCCGCTTGCAGGAGTCGGATGATGCGCTGGGGCACGGCATTGAGCCATTGGCCATGGTTGCCGTGAAGCTCGTGGGCGGGGGCGGCACGGTCGCGGTCGTCGGAGCCGGGGTTGGCCCGCTCGTCGGGCCAGGTGCCTGGGTGCTGGAGCTCGAGCTGCAGGCCGAGGCCAGCAGCGCGGCTGCCACTACCGCGGAGACGATGCTGGAACGCTTCATGATCCCGACTCCTGCTCGTTCCAAGGTGACGGTGGTCCAGCCTAAGGCCGCTTCAGGTAGATGTTCAGGAATTCCTGGCCGACGCTGGACGAATCCTCGATCCAGTCCGCTTGGGTCACCACCTCGTGGGTGCCGTTCGCGACGGTGATGTTCGCCTGCCACTGCAGGTGCGGCATGATGCCGCCCCACGAGCCGAGCGAGAACTGCGACATGGCCTTCTGGTCCGCCGGGTCGGTGATGGTCGCGGTGATCGGGATGTTCGTCAGCACGAACCAGTTGGCGGCGTCGTCGGCGTTGACGACCCGGAGCGACGTGATCGTGCGGCCGTTGTCGCCGACCTGGAGATCGAGGCTGGCAAGCCCCATCGCGGCGAGGTCATCGGGACTGCCGGTGTAGACGCCGGGTTCGCCCGCGACCAGCCGGATCGGCCTGCCGGGCCGGAAGTCGAGGCAGAACGAGCAGTGGCCCATCCAGATCGAGATCGACGCCGAGGCGAAGGACGGCGCGCCGCTCGGCTGGACCACCGGGATCTGGACGGTCGGCCACTTGCGGCATCCACCTGACGGTTGCCCGCTGGTTGACTCCGGACAAGAGGTGAACGGGTTGCCGTTCGCGTCCTGGAACGAGACCGTGATCTGGGTGACGTCCTTGCCACCGTTGGGCGGCGGGTAGATGCTCGTCATCACGACGTGAGCCATGCCATCGGCATCCGGGCGGCGGTTGGCAAGCACCTGCGGCGCCCGGCCGTCACCCCAATCCACGACGGTCCTGAACGACGTGACCGACGATGGGATGTTGGAGAGGTCGATCAGGAGGGTGTGGAAGGCGCTCGGATCAGTGATGGTCGTCGGGCTGACGCTTA
The DNA here is from genome assembly GCA_003141245.1 of Chloroflexota bacterium. Lineage (GTDB taxonomy): Bacteria > Chloroflexota > Limnocylindria > Limnocylindrales > CSP1-4 > Fen-1039. The sequence goes on along the minus strand of PLLE01000019.1, from coordinate 11,520 downwards.
CCTGCACGCCTGTCGCTCCACTGATCACGGTGAAGTGCTGGAAGTCGACATAGCTCCACTGCGGAGCCTTGTCGTTCCAGTTCCAAGTCGACGCCCACATGGAGAAGCCCAGCGTCTGGCTGCCGGGCTGCAGCTGGACCGTCCGCTCGAACTGCCTGTTCGAGACCTCGGTGGCATCGCGGTAGACCCCGAAAGCGCCCTGCCCCACGTGCGCGGATTCCGTGGTGATCCGGAGACGAATGCTTGACGCCGCCGTCTCGTAGCCGTCCGTCAGCGGCGTCCACCGCCCGTCGGCCCCGCCCTCGCCGGCCTCGTAGACCTCCATCCCGACCATCGGGAAGACGGCGTTGCCGATCTTGCCGTCCTTGAAGTCGGTCCAGAGCTCCGCGAGGCGATCCTCCGAGGCTCGCGATTGCCACGGTATATAGGTGAAGCGGGTAAAGACCTCCTCGCCGCCGGAGGCGATGAGGGCGGCGTTTTCGCCGCTCAGGTATGGGCCGAGGGTGCCGCTGGCGGCGTCGTAGGGGATGAAGCGGCGCTCTCCCGGGTAGTTGGGGTCTGCGATCAGGAGTGCATCGGACTCGACCGCATACACGATCATCGCGTGCTCGAGGTGTCGCTCATCGCGCCCGATCCATACGAGCTGCGGTTCGTCGCTGGTGGCGATGGCGGCCTTGAACGTCTCGTACGTCTTTCGCCCGTCGGGGTCGTGCAGGATGTTCGAGAAGTACTGGATCGTGAACGGGTTGGCGTAGGCGTCGGTCTGGACGGTCGACGCGAGCCGGTAGCCGTACGAGTCGTCCATCCACAGGCTCGGCGTCTTCGGTGCGTTGCCGTTGTTGTCGTAGGTGCCGTAGAGGCGCGGCGCGTGGGTCTTGCGATACTGATCGACGAAATACCAGAGGGCCGAGATGCTCTGGCCGTCGCAGTGGCCGCCCGGGGCGGCGTACGAGCCGAAGTTGGTGAACTCCCAGTCGTCCTTGCCGGGCCGGAAACCCGAGTCGACGAAAATCGGGAGCGGCGAGCTGTCGACGATCCCGCCGAACAGGTCCGAGAAGTGCGTCGCCACCACGGTCAGGCTCGACTGGTCTTCCACCTGCGGCGCCAGCGGCGTGATAGTTCCGGTGGCGTCGTCGTACGAGAAGGCCATCGCGGTCGAGCCGGCCGGGATGGGCATCGGCAGGACGACGGTCACGGGCGTCGCCGGCTCGGTTCCGCCGGTATCCACGTGGTACAAGGGCGTAACCGGGGTGACCAGCTTGCCGAAGGTCTGGGCCGTGATCGGTGCCTGGCTCACCGCCACCGGCACGGTCGCCTTGAACGAGCCGGCCGGGAACTGGAGCGAGAAGCCCGATTGCGCGAGTGTGATCGCGTCCGAGCCCACGGACCCCGAGAAGAGCGGCGTTGGGTCGCCGAGCGTCAACCGGCCGGTCACGGGTGTGATGGGCTGTTCCGCGGGAATGGGCCCGGCCTGGTCATTGGGGAGCGGCGAGAAGTTGGCGGCCGGTGGGGCAGCGGGGTTGTCCTGGCCGTTGTTGCTGCGCTGGAGATACCACGCGCCTCCGGCCGCACCCACGGCGACCGCGACCGCAACGGCGAGCAGCATCGCCCGTCGCGAGAGACCTCGGCCGGCCGCCCGCGCGACCGGGGCCGCCCGTGCAGCCAGGTACGCCGACGGGGCGGCCTGAGCGTAGGGTGGAGCCGGCTGAGCGTAGGGTGGAGCCGGCTGAACGTAGGGTGGAGCCGGCGGAGCGGTCGGCTGCGGCGGCGGGGCGGCGAGCGGCGGCGGGGCGGCGGGCGGAACCCCGGCGAACCCGGCCAGGTTCGCTCCGCACGTGCCGCACCAGCGCGCCCCCTCGGCGGTGGGGCCTCCGCACCGCGGGCAGGCACGCCAAGCCGGCTGCCCGCAGTTGCCACAGAATGCCGCGGTCGCAGTCATCGGCTGACCGCAAGCCGCACACGTCCTTAGCATCATCGGTTCTCACCGCGAGACTTTGGGGCCCCCGTCGTCCGGGCCATTACGCAACCCCGATGCGGTCGAGGCCAAGTGCCAAAGGACATACGGCGGGGCAGACCGTCAGAGCCTCGAGGCTGGTCGGCGGTTTGCCCTCCCGAGTTCGGCGAGTGTCGAGCGGCGCCGAGCGCGGGAATGGTAATGTGCGCCCGGGCGCTGGGTCGTCACGTCAGGCGCCTGCACACACGTGGTCGTCGGCCGCCCAGTCGCCTCGGAAAGGCCGAGGTCGGGCTCCGGGAGCGACGGTATCTCGGTCAGCGGCAGTTATAGCGGCAGTTTCAAAAGGAGAGCCGTGCGCTACGGTCACTTCGACGATGAGCGACGCGAATACGTCATCACCCGTCCGGACACACCCCTGCCCTGGATCAACTACCTGGGCAGCGAGGCGTACTTCGGCATCATCTCGAACACCGCCGGCGGCTACTCCTTCTATCGCGACGCCCGCCTGCGCCGCCTGACCCGCTACCGCTACAACAACGCGCCGCTGGACCTGGGCGGGCGCTACGTCTACCTGCGCGACGATGAATCGGGCGAGTTCTGGAGCCCGAGCTGGCAGCCGACCCANNTGCCGCTCGGCGAGAACCTCGAGATCTGGCGCATCCGCGTCACCAACGAGCGCTCGGCCGCCGCGAAGATCTCCCTGTTCGACTCCGTCGAGTTCTGCCTCTGGGAGGCCCAGGAAGACAGCACCAACTTCCAGCGCAACTACTCGACGGGCCAGGTCGAGGTCGAGGACGGCGTCATCTACCATAAGACCGAGTACCGCGAGCGGCGCGACCACTTCGCCTTCTTCGCCTGCTCGGCCCCCCTCGCGGGCTTCGACACGCAGCGCGACAACTTCCTCGGCCCTTATCGCGGCTGGGATCGCCCGATCGTCGTTGAGCAGGGCAAGGCCACGGACTCGATCGCGCACGGCTGGCAGCCGATGGGCTCCCACCACGTCAAGCTCGAGCTGGCACCGGGCGAGACGAAGGAAGTGATCGTCCTGCTGGGCTACCAGGAGAACCCCAAGGACGACAAGTTCGATCCGCCCGGCTCGCAGACGATCAACAAGAAGCGGGTCAAGCCGATCATCGCCCGCTACCTGCAGCCGGCGGCCGTCGAGAAGGCCTTCACCGACCTGCGCGATTACTGGACCGGGATGCTGGGCATCCTGCAGGTCCAGACCGGCAGTGAGCACGTCGACCGGATGGTCAACATCTGGAACGCCTACCAGTGCATGGTGACGTTCAACCTGTCGCGTTCGGCCTCCTCGTTCGAGTCGGGCATCGGACGCGGCATGGGCTTCCGCGACTCGAACCAGGACCTGCTCGGCTTCGTCCACATGATCCCGGCGCGTGCCCGCGGGCGAATCCTCGATATCGCCGCCACCCAGCTGCCGACCGGCGGCGCCTATCATCAGTACCAGCCGCTCACCAAGCGCGGCAACAACGACGTCGGCGGCGGCTTCAACGACGACCCGGCGTGGCTGGTCCTGGGCGTGGCGGCGTATCTGAAGGAAACCGGCGACGTCGCGATCCTCGACGAGCCCGTGCCCTACGACAACGCGGCCGGGACCGAGACTCCGCTCTACGAGCATCTCCAGCGCTCGATCCAGTACACCGTCGACCGAGTCGGGCCGCATGGCCTGCCGCTCATCGGTCGGGCCGACTGGAACGACTGCCTGAACCTCAACTGCTTCTCGGAGACCCCGGGCGAATCGTTCCAGACGACCGAGAACAAGGAGGGCGGCGTCGCCGAGTCCGTCTTCATCGGCGGGCTTTTCGTCCTTGCAGCCAACGAGATGGCGGCCATCGCGCAGCGGCGCGGTGACGCTGTCGAGGCCGGGCGGTCGACCGCGGCGGCGGCCTCGATGACGAAGGTCGTCGAGACGGCAGGCTGGGACGGCGACTGGTTCCGCCGCGCCTACGACTTCTTCGGCAAAGTCGTAGGCTCCAAGGAGTGCGCCGAGGGCCAGATCTTCATCGAGCCCCAGGGCATGTGCATCGTGGCCGGGATCGGCCTCGAGAACGACCTGGCCGGCAAGGCCCTCGCGTCGGTGCGCGGACGGCTGGCCACGCCCCATGGCATCGTCCTCAACCAGCCCGCCTACACGCACTACTACCTCGAGCTCGGCGAGATCTCCACGTACCCGCAGGGCTACAAGGAGAACGCCGGCATCTTCTGCCACACCAACCCGTGGCTGATGATCGCCGAGGCGATGGCCGGCAACGGCGAGGGCGCGCTGGACTACTACATGCGCATAAACCCCTCGGCCCGCGAGGCGATCTCCGAGATCCACCGCTGTGAGCCCTACGTCTACGCCCAGATGATCGCGGGCAAGGACGCTCCGACCCACGGCGAGGCCAAAAACTCCTGGCTGAGTGGCACCGCCGCGTGGAACTTCGTGGCCATCAGCCAGTGGATCCTGGGCATCCGCGCCGAGCACGACGGCCTGCGCATCGACCCGAGCCTGCCCGCCGACTGGGGCGAGTTCACGGTCACGCGCCGGTTCCGCGGCGCCACTTACAAGATCACGGTGCGCAAGCCGAAGGGCGGCACCGGTCGCGTCGCTCGCCTGACCGTGGATGGCCGAGCGGTCGAGGGCAATCTCGCCCCGCTCCCGACCAGGCCCGGCCAGGTCTTCGAAGTCGAGGCGCTGTACTAAAGGCAAGGGCGATCGCCCGTCGCGGCGGTTGCCCACGGCGAAGATTCGAGTCGGTGGTCTGGAGGCTATCGAGTGAGCCAGGACAGGGCGCGCACGGGCGCCAATGCGTACGGCTACTTCGACGAGGCTGCCCGCGAGTACGTCATCACCAGGCCGGACACTCCCACGCCCTGGATCAACTACATCGGCGAAGGCCGCTACGGAGGGATCGTCTCGAACACGGGCGGCGGCTACTCCTTCGACCGTGACCCGCGCAATCGACGCGTAACCCGCTACCGCTACAACGCCATTCCGGTCGACCAGCCGGGGCGCTACGTCTACCTGCGCGACCAGGAGACGGGCGAATACTGGAGCCCCACGTGGCAGCCGGTACGACGCGATCTCGAGGGCTACGAGTGCCGCCACGGGACCGCCTACACCCGGATCGCCGGCAAGTACAAGGGGATCGAGACCGACGTCACGTACTTCGTCCCGCTGGGCCCCGTGGACGATCCCGCTCCCGTCGAGCTGTGGGTGCTTCGTGTCCGGAACACCGGCCCCAAGCCGCGGCGCCTGCGCAGCTTCAGCTACGCCGAGTTCAGCTTCGCCGACGCGTTCGGCGACCTGACGAACCTGGACTGGGCCCAGCACATCGTCTTCAGCAGCTGCGAGAACGGCACGATCCGCGTCGGGACCAAGTTCAACCCGCTGGTCTACTTCTTCGCCAGCAGCGAAGTGCCGATCGGCTACACCTGCGACCGCGAGGACTTCGTCGGGCGTGGGCGCGACCTCGCGGATCCGATCGTCGTGGAGACGGGCAATCCCTCCAACGCCCCTTCGCCGCGCGGCAACAGCGTCGGCTCCCTGACCCACGAGATCGAGCTGGCCCCGGGCGAGGAGCGCCAGATCGTCTACATCATGGGCGCCACCGAGCGGCCGGCGGAGATCGCCCGCGTCGTGGCTCGCTTCGCTCAGCCGGCCGAGGTGGCCGCCGCCTTCACGGCGCTGCGCGACGACTGGACCGCGTACCTTTCGCGCTTCACCGTGGAGACGCCCGACGCCGACACGAACGCGATGCTCAACTTCTGGAACCAGGTCCAGTGCCGCACGACGCTCTACTGGTCGCGCTTCGTCTCCGGCTACGAGAGCGGCCTGGGCCGCGGCATGGGCACGCGCGACAGCGGCCAGGACACTCTGGGCACGATGCACACCGTGCCGGACCACGCCCGCCGGATGCTGACCCGAATCTGGGAGATGCAGTTCGCCGACGGCCACACCTGGCACCAGTTCTTCCCACTCACCGGGGAGGGCGGCCCGGGTCTCGCAGCCGAGTATCCGAACTGGCCGCAGTGGTTCTCCGACGATCACCTGTGGCTGATCATCTCGGTCTGCGCCTACCTGCGCGAGACCGGCGACTTCGCCTACCTCGGACAGCGCGTGCCGTACGTCGACCACGCAGAGGAGACTGTCTGGGACCACATGCTCCGGGCGGTCGACTTCACCCTGAATCACCGCGGCCCGCACGGCCTGCCGCGCTCGGGCTTCTCCGACTGGAACGACACGCTCAACGTCGACCACGGCTCGGGCAAGGCCGAGAGCGTCTGGACGGCGATGCAGTTCTGCCGGGCGATGCTCGACCTGGCGCAGCTGTGCGAGAAGGTCGATCGGCCGGCCGACGCCCGACGCTTCGGTGCTCTCCACGCCTCGATGGCGGCCGCGATCAACGAGCACGCCTGGGACGGCGCCTGGTACGCGCGCTCATTCGACGACGACGGGCTGCCGATCGGCGTCTCAGGCGCTGCGCACCAGGCCATCGACTTGATCGCCCAGAGCTGGAGCGTCCTGGGCGAGGTCGCCCCGCCGGAGCGCGCCGAGGAGGCGATGGCCTCCGCGGACGAGAAGCTCAACACCAGGTTCGGCCTGGCCCTGATTTGGCCGCCCTACGACGGCAACGACGACCGCGTCCGCGGCACCTCCACGTACGTGCCCGGGGCCAAGGAGAACGGCGGCATCTTCTGCCACGCCAACACGTGGTCGATCGTGGCGGCCGCGATGCTCGGCCACGGCGACGACGCTTACCGCTACTACCGCCAGATCCTGCCGCTCGCCCGGACGGACTCGGACCTGTACAAGGTGGAGCCGTACACGTACCCGCAGAACATATGCGGACCCACGCATCCGTCCTTCGGGATGGCCCGCAACGCCTGGCTGACCGGCACCGCGTCCTGGACCTTCGTCGCCGCGACGCAGTGGATCCTGGGGATCCGGCCGACATACGAGGGTCTGCGCGTGGCGCCGGCGATCCCCGCGGCGTGGCCCGGCTTCAAGGCCCACCGCGAGTTCCGCGGCACCGCCTACGAGATCGCGGTACGCCGCGAGGGCACGGGCAGCGCCGTCTCGTTGGTCGTCGACGGAGTCGCGATCGCTGGCGACGTGGTGCCGCTGCCGGCGCCCGGCACCGCCACGGTCAAGGTCGAGGTCATCTTGCGGTGAGCGCGCACATGGCGTCGACAGACGGACTGCCCGGAGTCCCGGGCGACTATCACGGCCGCCCCACGCGCCGCCTGGAGAGCGCCCACTGCTGGATTGAGGTGCTGGCAGGTGGCGGGCCGCGCATCGTCGGCTTCGGCCTGCCGGGCGAGCCGAACCTGCTGGCCGAGACCCCGCAAGCCAGCTGGGACGATGGCCACGGGTTGTTCGAGCTGCTCGGCGGGCACCGGCTCTGGTTCGCTCCGGAGACGCCCGACTGCAGCGTGCCGGACTCGACGGGCCTGACCCTGGCCGCCATCGCGGCCGATGCCACTCCGGTCGCCGGCCTCGGCGTTCGACTGGTCGGCGCGGTCGAAGGCCCGACGGGCTTGCGCAAGACGATTGAGGTTCGGCTCGATCCGGGCTCGGCCGCGGTCTCGCTCCGGCACACCTTCGCCAACGAAGGCTCGCGCATCTTCGAGCTTTCGCCCTGGCCGATCACCCAGCTGCGCACCGGTGGCGTGGCGACGGTGGAGCTGCCCGCGCCGGTCGCCGAGCACGTCGTGAGGCCCAACCGGCTGGTCGTCCTGTGGCCCTACGCCGCCTGGTCGGACGATCGCCTCGAGATCGGCGAGCGGTCGCTCACGGTGACGGCCCGCCCGGGCCGGCCGTTCAAGGTCGGCTGCCTGAGTACGACCGGCGAGGTCGGCTACCTGCGCGAAGGCGTTCTGTTCACCAAGAGATTCGACCCGGCCACAGATGCACCGCATCCTGACCTGGGCTGCAACGTCGAGATCTACTGCGACGAGACCTCGATCGAGCTGGAGTCGCTCGCCCCGCTCGTGCGTCTCGGCCCCGGCGAATCGGTCAGCCACGACGAGCGCTGGGAGCTGCGGCGGGTCGGGTAGGGGAGGTGGCTCTGACGCGGAATCGGCGTGACCCCGTCGGCGCCACGAGTTCATCACACAATAGCCCTGGCCAGCGGCGGGCCTGGGCGATTAACCTAGGAGATCGGGTTGTGCCGCGAGCACATGACTTGAGGTTGCGAAACCCTTCGCCGAGCAAGAAGGCGGAATGATTCTCTTCTGGTTGGTTTCGGGCCTGTTCGTGGTCCTGCCGGCGGTCCTGTTCCGGTCGGAACGTATGGCCGTGCAGGCGGGTCGCACGCGGCGCCGAGCCCTGATCCTGGACGGCGCCGGACTCACCGCCGCGCTGATGCTGTTCGTGGCCCTGCCGAGCGCGGAACCTCGTCCGCTGGCGCCGATTGGGTTCGGCGTGGCGGCCTTCGCCTTCATGGCGATTCCCACCTGGTGGATGCTGACCATCGGGGGCGTGGACCCGAAGTGGAGATTCCGGCACCTTCAGACGGACGCAGCCGAGCTGATGACCCGCTACCGCTCGCCGATGCCGCCCGAGGGAGCCGCGGTCATGCGACGCATCATTGCCGACGTGACTCGCCTCCGGACCCCCGAGACGGCCGAGCTGTGCGACCTATTGATCGCCCGCTACAACGACTGGATCGAGGGCTCTCATCGGCCGCGCGACCTGGGCCTGCGCTCGATCAGGATCTACGACCTGCAGCGCCGACTGTACGGCGAAGAGGTGCGCCCGCCGGAGCTGGACGAAGACGAGGCGACTTTCCGTTGGCGCCTGTACCGGGTCTTCGGGGAAATGATGGAGCTTTGGGTCGCCGAACAGACGCCCCAGCAGCGCTCCCGATTTGGCAAGCTGGTCCGCGCACTCGACTCCTTCCGTCGTGATGACACCGTCCCGTTCATCGAAGGCGTGCAATCGTCGGCGCGCGCCTGGCTTCGGCTGCATGACCGGCAAGCGCCGTGGCAGGCGGCCCTCGCTGCCCAGGCCGCAGCGCCCGCCGTCGACGAAGCCCGCCGGCGGCTCTGGCCGCGGACGAGCGTCTTCTGGGGCGCCATCCTCGACGAAAGCGATCGCAGCGAGCTGGCCCCGATTCGGCAGGACCGCGCGGCCGGCGGCGACGCCTGACCCGCGGCCGGATGGCCGGCCATTGTGCGATCGGCCCGGAGCGGATACCTTGAGTTCCTAGGATTCCTGTTCCGCCCCGCTGAGAAGAGACGGAGAACTGTGCGAAAACGCAAAGTGGTCTATCCGGTGGCCCGCACCGCAACGAGACAGACTCGCCCCGGTGCCGGCGGCGACCCAGCCTACGTCCGCTCGACGGTCGCGGCGATCGACCTCGCGGCGCTCAACATCCGGACGGACCTCTCCGTCGGGGATCGCGTCCGAATCGGCGGGGCCGGACTCTACGCGGGCGAGGTCGCGGTAGTCGAGGAACTGACTGCGGGCGTGATTCCCGCCGCGCTCGTGAGGACGGAGGCCGGCCAGCGGCGCCGAGCCCGTGCCGTCGACCTCGAGCGGCTTCCCGCCGAGAGTCGAGCCGCCGAGAGCCGCGCCGCCGAGAGCCGCGCCGCCGAGAGCCGCGCCGCCGAGGGGTGAGCCGCCGGGACCTCCCGGGAACGGTTCTCCATCCAAACCTCGTGCGTGTTAGTATTGATTTCGAGCATCGCTGTATCGACACGCTGTAGCAGCGTCCGCTGTCGGCACGCCACTTGGGTGACCGACTACCGCCCTCGATCTCGACCGTCACCGCGGGACCCATGCGTCCCGCCTCGGCCGTCCTCGGTTCCCGCGTCGCGTTGACGCACCCAGGAGTTCTCGTTTGACTTTCGAAGACCTCGGCCTATCGGCCGACCTTCTCGCCACCGTTGCGCGAGAGGGCTACACAGAGCCGACGCCCGTGCAGAGCGCGGCTATCCCCCTCGTTCTCGCCGGCCGCGACGTCCTCGCCGCAGCCCAGACCGGCACCGGCAAGACGGCCGCCTTCGTCCTGCCCATCCTCGAGCGTCTCCGAAACACCGCCAACGCGGGCTTTTCGCCGGCTCGACATCCCGTCCGGGTCCTGATTCTGACCCCGACCCGCGAGCTCGCGATGCAGATCGGCGCCGCGGTCAAGACATACGGCCGCGGCATTCCGCTCCGTTCGACGGTGGTCTACGGCGGAACGCGCATCGACCCGGAGATCAAGATCCTCTGGAGCGGCGTCGAGATCCTCGTCGCGACCCCGGGCCGGCTGCTCGACCACGTCGGCCAGCGCACGGTCAACCTCAGCCAGGTCGAGATCTTCGTCCTCGACGAGGGGGACCGGATGCTCGACATGGGCTTCGTGCCCGACGTCCGCAAGATTGCGGCACTCCTCCCAGCTCAGCGCCAGACTCTGCTCTTCTCGGCCACCTTCTCCGACGATGTCCGCCGCATGGCGAAGGAATTCCAGCACGATCCGGAGATCGTCGAAGTCGCGGCCCGCAACAGCATCGCCGACAACCTGACCCAGGTCCTGTACCCGGTCGATCAGGCCCGGAAGGCGGACCTGCTGGTCCACCTGATCCGGCGGGACTCGATGGAGCAGGTTCTCGTCTTCACGCGCAGCAAGATCGGCGCGAGCCGGCTGGCCTCGTACCTGGACCGGCGCGGCGTCAGCACGTCGGCGATCCACGGCGATCGCAGCCAGTCGGAACGGACCCGCGCCCTCGAGGCGTTCAAGGGCCGCTTCGTCAAGGTTCTCGTGGCCACGGACGTGGCGTCGCGCGGCCTCGATATCGAGGACCTCCCGTACGTCGTCAACTTCGAGCTGCCACACGAGCCGCAGGACTACATTCACCGCATCGGCCGAACCGGTCGAGCCGGAGCCAGCGGAACGGCCATCTCGCTCGTCTCGCCCGACGAGGTCGAGCAGCTGCGAGGCGTCCAGCGACTGCTTCGTAAGGCCATCCCGTGTGCGATCGTCGAGGAGTTCCTGCCCGATCCAGAGCGCGAGGCCGCGCCGGTGGCTCGGTTCGGTGGGGGACGCGGATCGCGCTACTCCTCCGGGCGCGCGCAACCGGCCGGCGTCGGACTGCAGACTGCGGCAGCCCGCTAGGCTAGGTTTGGGGCGCCCGGTCCGTTTCGGCGCGCCAGGCTGTTTCGGCGCGCCAGGCTGTTTGCGAGGCGCTAGGCTGTTTGCGAGGCGCCAGGCTGTTTGCGAGGCGCCAGGCTGTTTGCGAGGCGCCAGGCTGTTTCGGCGCGCCAGGCTGTTTCGGCGCGCCAGGCTGTTTCGGCGCGCCAGGCTGTTTCGGCGCGCCAGGCTGTTTCGGCGCGCCAGGCTGTTCGCAAGTCGCCAAGTCAGGGCGGCGGGCCCGCGACCCATCGACGCTCGACCGCGGCCAATCCTGCCAAATGCTAACCCGGGTAGCACGAGGCGTGATCGATGCCCGAAGGCGGGCTCCGGACAGCTCTGCGCCGCGCTTCGACAGCCGGGTCTGAGCGTGAAATCGTGCGTCGAAGTCCGCTCCTGCCGGTGGTCGACCGGCTTGCGTGCGGCAAGACCGAGCCACGTGCT
>PLLE01000015.1 GCA_003141245.1 Chloroflexota bacterium | reverse complement strand
GACGGCACCAACGTCCTGCACGCGATCCGGCGGTCGCCGCAGCCACTCCCGCCGGCGGCCCTGATCGGCCGGCTGCGCGCCATCGTGCCGCCGGGCGTCGCTGTCACCGTCGTCCTCGACGGCTCGCCGGAGCACGGCCTCGTGGCCCGACACATCGCCTCGGGCGTGGAGGTTCGCTATTCCGGGCGCTCGACCGCCGACGAGTTCATCGCCCATCTCGTCGACCCGCGCTTGCGCATCGAGGCTCCCGCAACGCTGGTCGTCACCGACGACATCGAGCTGTCGAGCGCGGTCCGGAGATCGGGCGGCCGAACCGTTCGAACGAGCTGGCTGATCGATCGACTCGAGCGCCAGCGGCTCTCCGCCCCCGCCCCCGGCCGGCCCGGTCTGGCGGCCCCGCCCGCGCAGTCGATCGGGCAGGGACCCACGCGGTCGCGTCCGGGCTCCAATGTCAGCCCGAACACGGGCCCCAATGAGAGTGGCGACGAGATTGAGGCTCCGCGCTGGTCGCCGGGACGCGGCGCCACCCGCAAGCGAGGCAACGGCTGGCGTCGCCCCACCGGGGAGAGGTAGCGGCCGCCGCCACGCCTCCGGCGCCACTCCGCGCCACGCCGCCGCTCGCCACTCCGCGCCACGCTGCCGCTCCGCCACGCGGCCGCGCCGTAGGGCACTCGTTTCGGTCCCGTGGCGAGCCGTGCCGGTGTAGCATCGCCGGGACCATGTCGTCTTCGAATCAGCCTCCGCGACAGCGCTCGGGCGTCGGTCGACGCCCGCTCGACGCGCTCGCGGTCGGCGCGCTCCCGTTCGACGCGTCCGGACCCGAGGAGTTCGAGCTGGAGCCGCAGGTCGACGACAACGTGTTCGAGGAAGCCGACCACGGCCGGCACTCCGGGCTCCGGGCCTGGGGCACCCGAATGCTCACGCGAGCCGCCTGGCTCGGACTGGCGGCACTGCTGGCCCTGGGTTCCGCCGGCATCGTCGCCGCGACCAGCTATTCCCCGCTGAGCAGCACTCGGCCGGAGCTGACATCCGGGGCCGATCAGGCCCTCTCGGATCGGCTCGACGCCGCGATCCGCGAGCTGACGCTGCTCGACGACGAAGTCATCGTCCTTGGCGACCAGGCTCGCAACTTGCTGGCCAGCCTGTCGCAGGTCAACCATATTGGGCTCGACGCCGCGTACCGGGACGGCGACGCGGCCGTGGCCGATGTCGACACGCGCGCCGCGGCGCTCAGCGTCCAGCTCGAATGCAAGCCCTGGACCAACGCCCGGGACTCCGAGCTGGCGAAGACCTACAGCCAGGGCATGGTCGACCGTTACCATCAGGTCTGTCTGGCGATCGACTCGGTGGCGCCGCTCGCCGCGGCCTGGGCCTCGATGGTGAACGGCAGCAAGGTGGCGATGCAGGTCGCCGACGGCATCGACGCCCACGATCGGACGGCCGCGGACGCGCTGCAGTCCGCGACGCAGGGCCGATACCCGGAGGCGCTGGCCAAGCTCGATGAAGCGTCGGCCTCGCTCGCGGACGCGCAGCTCGTCGCCACGAACCTCGCCCTGATCAGCGACGTCTCGACCCTGAACGAATGGCTCAGCCGGACCAGCGGCATGGACGACGCGCTGCGCGTGCTGTGGCAGACGATGATCGATTCCAAGGGCCGGATCACAAAACAGGTCACCGCCGCGCTCAAGGCGGTCACCGCCGCGAAGGCCCTCCTGCCCGCCAACAGCGACGTCCTGCAGATCGTGCTCCATGAGATGGCCGGCAACGTGACTTCCGACGGAATCTCGATCCAGACGGCTATGGGCAAGCTCGGTTCGGCCCTGACCGACTTGACCGGCGGGACGGTTCTCGGAGGTTAACCCGGCTCCACCGATCGCCGCCTGCATCTCGCTCGGTCAGCCGTCGCCGTCGGGGCGACTGGCTAGACTACGGTCAAGCGTCTTTCGCCGGCATACGTTTCGCCGGCGCCTATCGAAACGCGGCCGCCAGCCGGCCGCTCGCAGTCCGGAGGGCATCGTCCATGAAGTTGCGTGTCGTCTCCGATCAGCCATGGGACGTGGCTGCGGACGTTTTGGCGGTGCCGTTCGTCGGCGAGCCCGGGTTCGACGGAATCATCGGTGAGCTGGACAGGCGTTCGGGCGGCGAGCTGCACGCAGTCGCGGACTTCGGCGAGCTCAAGGCCGAGCGATACGGCGCCGCGATCGTGGCCCCCGGCCAGTTGCGAGCGGGGCGACTCATGGCGGTCGGCGCCGGTCCGGCGGACGAGCTGACGCGGCAGGTGGTCATTCGAGTTGGATCCGCGATCGAGCGGCGTCTGGGCGGGCGCAAGGTCAAGAGTCTGGCCATCTGGCTCGGCGACCTGGCGGATCGAATCGACGGGGGAGCGGAGGCGGTCGCGGAGCTGATGGCCCGAGGGGTGGTCGAGGGCAGCTTCGAGCCGGCCGGGATCTACAGGGACGACGTGAAGTCAGCGCCGCCGGCGCTGGACGAGCTGATTCTGGTGGCCCCGGGCGCCCACGTTGCCGCTCTGACCAGGGCAGCCGAGCGGGGCGTGATCATGGGCGAGGGCGCGAACCTGGCTCGTGGCCTGGCCAACCGCGCCGCCAACGACGTCTCGCCAGAGGTGCTCGCGGGCGAGGCCCGCGCCATCGCCGAGCGTCACGGCCTCTTCATCGACGTCATCGAGCCGGCGCGGGCCGCGGAACTGGGCATGGGCATGTTCCTGGCCGTGGGCGCCGGCAGCGACAACCCGCCCCGGATGATCGTGCTGCGCTCCGGCGAGGCAGGGGCGAAGGACGCGGTCGGGCGGAAGCTTGCGATCGTGGGCAAGGGGGTCTGCTTCGACTCCGGCGGCATCAGCATCAAGCCGGCCGACCGGATGGAAGAGATGAAGATGGACAAGACCGGCGCCTGCACGGTCATCGCCGCCATCGCCACCGTCGCCCGCCTCGCTCCCGGGACCCCGCTCCTGGCCGTGGCTCCGGCCGTGGAAAACATGCCCGGCCCGCACTCGGCGCGGCCGGGTGACATCGTCAAGGCGATGAACGGCAAGACGGTCGACATCCTCAACACCGACGCCGAGGGTCGCCTGATCCTGGGCGACGCTATGTGCTACGCCGAGAAGCTGGGCGCCTCGCACATCGTGGACATCGCCACGCTGACCGGCGCGGTGGCGCGAGCGCTGGGCGACCAGATGACCGGCGCATTTGGCGCCCCGCAGGCCTGGTACGACCAGGTTGCCGCGGCCGGCGAACGGGGCGCCGAGCGCTACTGGCAGCTGCCGATGATCGAGGAATACCGCGCCGACCTCGACAGCTGGTATGCCGACTTCACCAACACCGGCTCGGCCGAAGGCGGGCTGGTCAAGAGCGCCCTCTTCCTGCGCGAGTTCGTGACCGTGCCGTGGGTTCACCTCGACATCGCCGGTACGGCCTACTTCCGCAAGAAGACGCCGTACGCTCCGGTCGGTGCCACGGGCGTGGCTCACGCCACTCTCGTCGAGCTGGCCCTGTCCAGCGCGAAGAAGCGGTAGCCGCTCGCAGATGGACCTCTCCGGGATCCCTCCCGCCGGTGGGATAGGGTCGCTGGTCCTCGTCTTCGGTGCGCTGGGCGCCGTCTGGGGCATCGCCTCCGACCGCCTGGCCGCACGCTGGCCTGCCCACGAGGACGGCTCGGTCCGGCGGGTCGGCTGGCGCACGCTGGTCGTGATCGTCTTCGGAGCGGTGGCCCTGGCCGCCGTCCCCAACCGCTTCTCCGACACCTCGGAGCGCGCGCTGTTCTGCGCCTTCTTCGCGGCCCTGGTTCTGCTGATGGCCACGGACCTCGATCGGCGTCTCCTTCCGGACGTGGTGACGCTGCCCCTCATCGTCGTGGGAGCCGGGGCGTTGATCTGGGGTGGCGATTCGCTGGTGAATCGCCAGCCGATGTGGCTGGCGATTGCCGGTGCCATCGCCGTGCCGCTGATCCTGTACGCGCTCTCACTCCCGTTCGGGGAAGGGGCGCTGGGCGGCGGCGACGTCAAGTTCCTGGCCGGCGTCGGCCTGCTGATCGGGATGATCAGGCTCGTGCTCGCGGTCTTCGTCGGGGCGATGCTGAGCGGCCTGGCAATCGCCGGGCTGCTCGCGGCGAAGCGGGTGACGCTGAAGAGCTACATCCCGTTCGGGCCGTTCCTCATCATCGGGGCGGTCTGGGCGTCGCTGCTGCCGGCCACGTCCTAGCCCGGATCCACCGATCGCCGCTTGCATCTCGCTCGGTCAGCCGGCGCATTCCCGCGTTGGCTCCTGCGCTTCGCGGTGCTCGTCGTCGCCTTGGCCCGCGCTCGTCGGACCGGCGGTCTGCTGCGCTTGACGGTGGATCGGGGCTTTCGCGGCCATGGTATCGGGCTCGCCCGGTTGCCAGCCGAGATGGGCGATGGCGGCGAGGATGTCGGATTGCTCGAGCGGATCCACTCGCGGGAAAGCGGAGGCGAGCAGCGTGCCTCGGGACCGCATTGGCGCACCGCACAAGACCGGAATCCCCCGCCGCGCGGCCGTGCCCGGCGGGGGGACTTGATTCTTGGCGCCGAATGCGTTGTATGATGCTGTTCAGCCGGAGTCGTCCCGAGTCTGTGCCCCTTTCAAAGGACGGCGTCATCCCGGCGGGCCTATCCGCTAAACGTGCCTTCGGGCGCGAAAGACGGAGTTGCTCGCACGTTGACTGCCATGCACGACCGACGCTCCTCGCGCCGCCATAATCGTTGGCGGTGGGTCCGGATCATTCTCGCCGCAGCTTTGCTCATGCCCGTCGTGGCTGTCCAAGCGCCGGTGATTCCGGTGATTCCAGTTCGTGCGGACGACCTGTCCGATGCCGTCGCCCAGCGGCAGAAGCTCGACAAGCTCGTCGCCGTCCAGAAGAAGCAGCTGGCGGATCTCAGCGCCTCGCAGGCGGCCCTCCAAACGACGATTGCCTCCACCCGGCAGAACCTGGAAGCGATCAACGGGAGCATGGACGAGCTGCAGGGTGAGATGACGACCCTGCAGGCCCAGGTCGATCAGGTCCAGGCGAGCTACGACAGCCTGGTCGCCCAGCAGAACCAGCTCGTGGCCCAGTTGGGCGATCTCGCCGCCCAGGCGCAGGCCAAACAGGATCAGCTGATCGGGCGACAGAAGATCCTCGCAGGTCGGCTGGTCGCCGCCTACCAAACCGACCAGACGCCCCTTCTGGCACAGCTCCTGACCGCACACTCCCTGACCGACGTTCTGTCGGACGTTTCCTACTACATGGATCTGGGTGCCCAGGACAAGGCCCTTGCCGATCAGATCCAGGAAGACCAGCGCATGCTGGTCCAGATGCAACAGAACGTTGAGGCTGCTCGCCAGTCGGTCGACCAGCTCGCGAGCCAGGTGGCCTCCCAGAAGGTCGAGCTCGACGGCCAGATGAGTGAGCTGAACGCGGCCAAGGCGAAGCTCGCCGTGCTACAGAAGGAGGTCGCCTCGGAGCTGGCCACGCAGACCGCGGCGAATGCCAAGCTCGCCAAGAACAAGGTGGCCCTGGCGGCCTCGATCAAGGCCAACGGCGCGGCCATGGACGAGCTCGGGAAGAAGATAGACAAGCTCGCGGCCGCGCAGGGTGGCAAGGGCCGCATCCCCTCCAAGTACAGCGGGCAGCTGCTGTGGCCGATGGGCGGCTCTGTCAGCCAGAACTTCGGCTGCACGGGCTGGTTCGCAGAACCGCGGGTCGGCAACTGCGCCCACTTCCACCAGGGGATAGACATCGTGGCGCCGTGTCTCACGCCGGTCCACGCTGCCGGCGCCGGGGTCATCGTCTTCATCGGCTACAACCCGTACGACCCGCCGCCCCAAGCGTGGCTCGTGATCATCGCCCACTCCACGGACATGGTCACGTGGTATGCCCACATGACCGGCAAGGCGCCGCCAGGGATCGTCCTCGGAGCGGAGGTCTCGGCAGGCGAGGTGATCGGCACGGAGAACACGACGGGCCATTCGACCGGCTGCCACCTTCATTGGGCGGTTCGGGTGAACGGCGTCTTCATGAACCCGCGGCTCTTCGTCTAGTCGCGACGTCCGTCGCCGAGGCGCGGCGCGGCAGCGGCTGGAGGGGCGCGGCCGGCGGCGGGAGGCGCGGGGCAGCG
>PLLE01000044.1 GCA_003141245.1 Chloroflexota bacterium | reverse complement strand
CCCGTGGGCCACGCCGCCTGCCGCCCCGGGCGCTCCCGTCTATCCGGGCGCTCCTGCCGCACAGGCCGCTCCGCCACCTCCGCCATATCCACCGGCCTACCCCGGCGCCCCCGCCGCTTACCCCGGCGCCGCTGCGCCCGCGACGCCGGCCGTCCCCATCGCGACGGTCGCGGGCATCAAGATCACGCCCAAACTGCTGGCCATCGGTGGCATCGCCCTGGCCGCTATCGTCGGCGTCTTCGTCTACATGAACATGAACTCCAGTTCGGGCGGCATCACTTTCAGCCCATCGACCGTGAGCTGCTCCTCCCCGGTCGTATTCACCGCGACGGTCCGTCTGCCGGCCTCGGTGCATTCCGGCGACACGATCACTGTGATGCTAGACGGCAAGAAGGTCGCCTCCAGCCCGATTTCCGCCGACAGTTCGACGGTGCAGCAGGCCGATGGCAGCTGGATATCGACCGACACCACCAGCGCGGCCAGCATGCAATCGCTGTGCGCGTCCGGGGGTTCGGCGGGCGGCCTTGGCATACTCACAATCGGGACCCACACAGAGACGATCCTGGACTCGAACGGAAAGGTCCTTGCCCAGGGCTCCTACACCGTGAAGCCGTAACTGCGCGCCGTCCGTGCTTATGGCACCGGGTACAGGTGCCAGACGACTACTCCAGGGACGAGCGCTATGCGGCCGCCTTCGTCGCTGAAGGAGACCGACCAACTCATCTACCAGCTCGAGGCGTGAACACTGTCACCGGCACCGTGGCCAGCAACTTCACGAAGCAGGCCGATGGTTCCTGGCTGTACACAGACACGTCCACCGCGAGTTCGAGCTGCCAGGGCCCGAGCGGTGCAGCACTCTCAATGGGGACGCATGTCATCAGGATCCTCGACGCCAGCGGCAAGGTTCTGGCGGAGGGCTCCTACACGCTGGCGCCCTAACGGAACCTCAGTCGGACCATTCGAGAGATCGGCCGGCATGAGTCTCATCGTCCGCAGAGCCAAGGTGCTGGCCGGGGTGATCTTGGTGGCGACCCTGACCGCCGCCTGTGCCGGGTCGGCCGGCACTCAGGCCCCGGGCTCAGCTGCCGCCGGCTCGACGCTCGCTCCGCTCCCTACTCGCTCTCCGGCGGCCACTCTCCCGCTCCTTCCCTCGGGCTGGATTCGTAGCGAGGTCGGGGGCGACTTCAGTCTCGGATTGCCGAGCGGCTGGCTCGTCCTGACTAAGGTCGAGCGAGATGCCCCCGCGGCCGCCGACGCGGCCAAGGCCAGGTTCCCAACCCATGCGAGCGACGTCGACACCATGATCACGTTCATGCGAACCAACGACGCATTGCTCTTTGCGGTCGACGTGAGCGGCGAGCATCCTAGCGGCTCGTTGAATTTCTATGTCGTCCGAGTCCCAGGTCAACTCGACGAGTCGTTTGCCACGCATCATGCGTCGGTCGCCCAGTCGCAGTTCGGGATGACGGAGCCACCCGCCGTCCAATCGGTTTCGAGCCCGGCAGGTTCGTTCCGCTACGAGTTCGCCCAGGGTCAGGCCCAGACTTCTAGGGCCGGCATCGTGTACTTGCTCCCTGCCGACCACGACATCTACGTCGTGGCGTTCCTCTCGACGGTCGGCCAGATCCATGCGTACGACATGACCGTCACCTCGATAACGCAGAGCTTCGTCGCCATGGCTCCCGGCCCCGGATGATCCCCGATTCGGCGGCCCGGCTCGTCCGTTCCGCTTAGTCGCTCGGATCAGCGGCCGGCTCGGTCTGCTCGATTGGTTCGACCGACTCCGTGACCGGGAAGCCCCGGGCGCGCAGTTCCGTCACGATCTCCGCGCTGTCCGTGGCGAGCTCCACCGGAGCGGCGCCGGTGGCGATCCTGCCGCGGGCCATGAGGTGGGCGACGATCGCGGCGTGCCAGCCCGTGGTCTCTTCCATGGCGGAGAAGCCGAGCTTGCGGTCGCGCACGACCCGCATGTCGACGACCGCGCGTGTCGGCTGCCCGGCCGTGCGGCCGGTGACGATGACGTGGGCGATGACGATGTCGTCGACGGTCTCGTCGGCGCGGATCTGCGGCTCGATCAGGGCGTGGAAGAGCTGGCGCGGCACGATCGCCTGATCGCCGATCCGGACCGGCTCCTCGGAGAAGAGGCCGGCCTCCATGAAGCCCTTCCAGACGGCCACGTGGCCCGGATATCGAACCACCTTGTTGCGCATCGAGCGCAGCCGTTTGCCGAGCGTCCAGGGAGTGGTCGAGGCCCCGCCGGTCGAGAAGGCTTCCAGCTCGCCGACCGGCTCGCCCAGATCCACCAGCTCGTATTCGGCCGGGTCGAATGAGGCGACTTCGACCGGCTTGCCGTCGCGGATGTAGACGCTCCCGCCGGCGTACTCGTTCGTGAGTCCGTCCATCGAGAAGGTCAAGCGGTAGTTCCAGGGCGGCGTCGGATGAAGCGGCAGGCCGCCGTCGAGCAGCACGAGATCCTCGGGTTCGTCGAGGAGCGACATGGCGTAGGCCATGAGGTTGCTCGCCAGGCCCGGCGCCTCGCCGCAGTCGGGCACGATCCGGACGCCGGCCTTCTTCGCCCGTGCGTCGAGCGCGAGCTGCCCGAGCACGACCGAGGTGTTGCCGCCGAGGTCGCACCAGTCGGTCCCGGCCTCGATCGCCGCCTCCGTGAACCCCAGGTTGAACTTGTAGCTGATCGCCCCGATGGCGGCGTCGAGCGGTCCCAGGAACGCCAGCAGGGCAGGGGAGTCGGTGGCGTCGAGGTGTGCCCCGGCGGCGACGTCACGGCCGGCGAGCAGGTTCACGCGCGCGGCCGATGCCTCGGCCCGTGTCCCGTCCACGTCCGCCAGAACGATGGAGACGGCTTCTCCCCTGACCGCAAGGTCGTACGCCGCCGCGGTTCCCTGGCGCCCCGCGCCCAGAACGCCGTACTTGAATGCCCAGGTGCCGTCGCTCACGTCGCGCCTCCCGGGCGAGTTTACCGCGGTCCTCCTGAATCACCGCCAGGACCGCCAGCCCGCCGGCGGCGCAAGATATGACAGCGGCGAAGACGAGCGCGCTGCCGGCACGAGGAATCGTAGACATCGCCACGACCCCGCGTGCCGGAGATGCGTGAGGACCGTCTCAGGCGGGCACTTCCATTCCTTCGCCGACGTGGAGTGGCTGGCCGGTCTCGATCAGCGTTTTGAGCCCGGACAGGATTACGGCCCAGCCATGCTCGACCTCGCGGTAGGTCTTGGTCTCGCCGTCGAAGTCGTCGTGGATCAAGATCAGCTGGCAGACCTCGCCCTGCTTCTCGATCTCCCAGGAGACGCGCGACGGTCGCTCCACGGCAGTCTCGGGGTCGTAGGTCATCACGAAGGAGTGAACGAGCTTTCGGCTCGGCTCGATCTCGAGGATCTTGCATTCCAGCGTGATCTGGTCGCCTTCCAGGTAGACGAGCCGCGACCCCGGCTTCCAGTCCGACTGCACCTTCGTGCCGTAGTAGTAGAGCTGCGTGTCTGCCGGGTCGGTGATCGCCCGCCACAGGCGCTCCGGCGTGGTGCGGATGTAGATCTCGTAGACATGGCGGGGTGGGACGCCCATCGGTTCCTCCAAGTGAGCTTTCAGCGCGCTCAGTTGCGCGACGATCGGCTCTCCGTATCTGCTGACCTGCGGTCGTGGACCAGCCGGTCGACTACTGGACCGGGAGCACGAACACGTACTGCCTTTGTTTGCCGGCGTAGTAGACCGCCTGGTCCCATTTCAGGTAGTCCTGCGACAGCTCGCCGTATGGCACGTCCGAATCGGGCGGGCGTGAGTAGCCCCCTCGGGTCGTGTTCCACAGCGTGGAGTGGCGGTCGTACCAGACGTCCTCGATGCGGAGAGAGAGGACGGTGTAGTTGTCCGTCAGCGCCGGGTCCGCCGAAGCGGTGAAGCCCGAGACGACCCAGGAGTGCCAGCCGTACCAGACGAGAAGCCCGGCCGGTCGGTTCGTCAGCCGGATCTGTTTGACGACCAGCTTGACCGCCGCTGCCATCGTCGGCTTGGACTGGACCTGATAGTTGCCGTAGCCCAGCTGCTGCAGGCCCCCCGACCAGCCCTCGGGATCCGGGCTGCCGTTGCGACTCTCGGCGATCTTGTTGCCGAGATCGAACAGCTTCGCCTGCGTCTCCTGGCTCGTGTCCGCGCCGGCGTCCATGACGTTCATCATCGTCTGCATCGCCGCCGGAATGCACCACGTGTTATTGAACTCGCCCACGAAGTCGCCCGGCTGGTAGAGGTCCATGGCGAACGGGCCGGGCGAGGTTGGGGTGGCGGTGGGCCCGACCGGAATCGGACTCCCGCCCTGGGTCATCCCCGCGGTGGCGGATGCAGTGGCCGCCGACGAGGCCCCAGGGGTTGGCGTTGTCAGGTCGGCCGTAGGTCGCACGCGTGCCCAGGGCGTGATAGCGGGCGCGTAGCCGAAGCTCGCTCCCTGCAGGGCCCGGGTCGCGGTGTAGAGGCCACCCGCCGCAAGGCAGGCGGTTACCGCCAGGACGAGCGCGATCTTCGGCACGCGGCTATTGCCGCGGCTCCCGTACGAGCGCCCCACTTTGCTCTCGGCCAGCCGCACCTGCACGCCTGGAGGCGTCCAGACCGGCGCCGGCCCGGGCCGGCCGATGCGGTCCATCCGCGGCGCAAGGGCAAAGGCGAGGATCCCGAGCTTCACGGCCATCCCGACGCCGTAGGCGGCCGGAATGGCCAGCAGACCGGCTGTCGGCGCCAGGGTCTGGGCGGTGAGGAACAGGGCGATGAAGCTGGCAACGGAGGCCGCCGTCGGGATCAGCGTGTTCTTGGTCGCGTACATGGCTCGGGCCAGCAGCTCGACCACGCTCTCGAGCGGGATCGAAACCGCGAAAACCCCGACGAGCATCGTCGTGGTGCTGACGTCCTCGGCGTCGAAGGCACCGCCGGCCAGCACGATCCTGACGGCGAGCCAGCCCAGCAACAGCAGTCCGAGAGCGGCGCCAGTCGACAGAACGGCAATCGTCGCCAGGTTCGTGCCGAAGATCTTGCGGAAGGCACGTCTGTCGCCCAGGTCCGCGGCGGCCGACAGGGCGGGGAAGGCGGCGATGGCGAACTGGGCCCCGATCACCAGCTCGGGCATCGTTTGGAACTTGCGGGCATAGTTGAGGTCCGTCAATGACCCGGCCTGCAGAGTTGACGCGAGAGCGGTGAAGTAGAGCACGATCACCGACGACTCCAGCGGCTGGCTCAGCATCTTGGGGAGCATCAGCACGGCGTACTGCCGCAGGCCCTTTGTCCGCAGGTTGAGGCTCGGCCAGGGCCGGAACCCGGCTCGAAGGACGCCGGTCAGACGGACTGCCAGATAGCCGAGCGCTCCGGCCACCGCGCCAACCGCCGCGCCGTATATGCCGAATCGGTCGCCCAGGAGGAGCGTTCCGGCGATGATCCCGCCCGAGTACATGAGGGGTGCGATGGCGTAGGTGAACCATCGCTTCTCGGCGATGAGGATCTCGCCCATGACCCAGGTCGCGGCAAAGATGATCTGGGTGACGCTCAGGATGCGGAACAAGCCGATGCAAGTGTCTCGCTGCTCGCCCGTGAATCCCGGGGCGACGAACGACACGCACTGTGGCGCGAACACGAACATGATCCCGGTGGCCAGTGCCATGGCCAGGACAGCCAGGGTCAGGATCGTCCGACCGAATGCCAGGGCGTCTGCCCGGTCCTCGTCACGAAGCCCCACGAAGAGCGGCACGAAGGAGGCGATCATCCCGCCTACGACCAGGACTTCGAGCACCAGGCTGGGAAGTACCAAGGCCGCGTAGAAGCCGTCGGTGTCGGTTCCGGCGCCGAAGACGTGCGCCAGTACCTTGGTTTCGAGCAGACCCAAGCCGAAGCTGACGAGCGTGATCGACGACAGGATCAGGGCGCCCCTCGGGATCGCCGTCCGGAGGATCGCACGCGTTCGATCCAGGAGGCTCGGCGCAGGCCCGACCGATCGGCCGGGTCGACGCGGACCGGAATCCGCGAGTTCCGGTCCGCCCAGCGCACCGGGTCGACGCGTCACCTCATCCAAGCCGTCGTCCCTCCGCCTTTCGTCAGATCGGGGCAGTGTGAGCCAGATCATGCGACCGCGCGCATGCGCGACGCTATGTGTCCGCCGTTCAGTCTCGCCGCGGGTACTCAATCATGCAGAAAAGGCGCCTCGTGGCGCCGGGTGGTTGGAGACGTTCGGACGACCCCTTCTGGTGCGGCGAACGTTACCTGCCTCCCCGGTTCGCGGGCCGGGCCCGCCAGCCGCGGACGAGGAAATGCGTGCCGCCGTGGGCGCCGTGACAACCGCGTCGGCCAGGCTCCTCGAGGCGCTCGTTGCGGCCGGAAAGCGGAAGCTGGCTCCGCCGATCTGGAGGAGTTCGCCCGCCTGATCGAGCGCCTCGGCGGCCGCTACAACGTTGGCCGCGGCTGGGTAGGCCAAGGAGAGCGGTCGCGACTGAGCGCGGACACTCTTCAGCTATGACGTGGTGGCGCGTCTCCGTCTCGAGGCGATCGAGCTCGGTGCCTGCTCGGAATCAATCGTGGATGGAGGCAACCTGCCTGCGACCGATTCCTCTTCGTTCAGCTACCGCGTTAGCGCAGGCCGCGCTCACGAGCCAGGTATGCAGTGCCGCCGAGTAACCCCGCCAGGGTGACCATGAGCACCGCGAGCCCGGAACTGTCCGAGCCGGAGCCTAGGCCTCCGTCAGACGTTGAAGTATGCGGAGGGGTCCCCGTAGCCGCAAGCACTGAGGAAGTCCCACTTGGCGTGTGAGTCGACTTGGGGGTGGCTGTCTCGCCCCCGAAGGACTCGTACGGCGTCGGCGTGGGCGTCGGGGTCGGCGTGGGCGTCGGGGTTAGCGTCGGCGTGGGCGTCGGGGTTAGCGTCGGCGTGGGCGTCGGGGTCGGCGTGGGCGTCGGGGTCGGCGTCGGCGT
>PLLE01000039.1:146655-205001 GCA_003141245.1 Chloroflexota bacterium | reverse complement strand
CCGCTGATCCAGAACATGCCCGCTCCGCGAGTGTCAACATTGGCCGACCAGGTGGACGGATCGGAGTCGATGACCGTGTATATGCCGGCCGGCAGTTCGACATCGATCGAGGCGGTCCAGAAGGCATTGGCAAGGCCACCGGCGCCCGGTGAGCCGGTTGTCTGCCAGGGGCCGTAGACCCTGCCGTCGGAGCTCAGAAGGCTGATCGCGCCGGCCGAGGGCAGACCATTGGGCAGAACGGCGTGATACGTCTTCAGCGCGGAGATGCGCACCGGGCCCGATGCGACCGTGAACTGTGAGGGCGCGGTTGCGCCCGGTGTCACGTAGCCGCCGTTGCCGTTGGTGTAGAGCTCGACCGGCCCGGCCACGATGGCTGGCTCGCATCCGCTGGCCGTCGCACCTGGGCCGCAGCCAGACGGCGCAAGACTACTGCTAGTCCCGTTGTTCGTGGCGGGGACGCTGGAATTATCGCCCCCGCCGCTGCGGACCTCCACCGAGGTCGGGTTCAAGCGCTGCGTTACGAAGAGGGCGCCGGCGCCCAGGCCGGCTAGGAAGAGCCCGAGAGCAATCGCCGCGAGCAGGGACCAGCGCGCTTCGCGCGGCAGTTGGTTCATCGTGCAGTTCCTTTCTGGTTAGAGCGCGGCGCACGACCGATGGGATCGAGTGGAGCGGTATCGGCAGAGACGGCGGCATCGGGACCCAAGGTTGCGGCGACGAAGGTCCAGAGGGTTACCGAGGCCGGCAGGTCGAGCAATGAGGGGATGAAGAGCGCGCCCACGAGTGCGGCGGTCAGCGCGCCGAGGGCGCCGATCTGAAACGCGGCCCGTGCCGTCAGCTCCTCCGGCGAAGAAAATGCGGCATGGACACGACGCATCAACGAGATCAAACACGCTCCCAGGAATGCGCACAGGCATGCCAGCGCCAGCCAGCCAAGCTGTATGCCATAGACCAGATACCAGTTCTCCGTCAGGACCGCCGTCTTGTTGACCGACAACGCCTTCGGCCCCGCGGCTGTCATGCCCTGTCCGAGCGGGCTGTGGAGCAGCGCCTCGACACCTGCTGCCAGCGACGATGGGCGCGCCGCCGCACTGACCTCGTTACCCGTCAGCGTGGCCATCAGGAATTGCGAGCCACTGGACGCAACGAAGACCACGATCAGGACCACGACCGCCGCGGCCAGGACTGCCGTCCTACGCCAGCCAGTGCCGATTCTCCTCCTGGCGTGGCCTCGAACCCAGCCGATGATCCGGCGGTGCAGAAGCACGATCAGCAGGCCGGCCCCAACCGCCGCGCCGACCCAGGCGCTCCGCGAGTACGTCAGCGCCAGAGCGACGCTGGACGTCATTGCGGCCAGGCCGAGCAGGGCACGAGAGAAGGGTCCCGGTCGGAGGAGCGCCAGCGGCAGTATCACCGCGAAGAGGTAGACGGCGAGGCCCAGACCGAACTCGTTGGGTGCCGTGTACGTGCCGGCCGCGCGCGGGAGGATCTGGCCGCCGAACCTGACGGTGAAGGACGACGCCAGCTGCTGGCCGGGAGCGTGGTACAGGACATCATAGAGCCGGGACCCGTAGAGGAGCTCGATGAGGGCCGCCTCGGCGGCGACCACGACGAGCGGAACCAGCACCCAGCTGGCGCGGCGGAGCCAGGCAACGTCGGGCGCAAGCACGGCCACGACGATGAACAGGACCGCGAACTCGCAGGCGTTGCGCGCCGCGAACAGCTCGTCCGTTGGGCCGACGTGGGCTGCCACGTCCAGGCCGATGCGGATCACTGCGAGGGCGAGGAAGAGGGCCGCCAGTACCGCGGGCGAGAGACGCGCACGGACGGATCCCCGCCGCAACCGGACGAACGCTGCCACCGCAAGCCCGGCGATGACGGCCTCTTTCCAGGCGCTCAGCAGGAGGACCAGGCGGTTATCCAGGACGAAGACGTTCTCCAACACCCGCGAGAGGCCGCTGTGGAACACGAGGAGGGCGAGCAGGAGGATCAGCGCGTCGAGGGGTCGGCGAGCGGACCAGATCCCGAGCAGGAGCAAACAGACGGCGATCGCGACGAGGATGACGATCAAGAGGGTCCTCTTTGCCGGGCTGGTAGGCGAACCGACGTGCATTGTACGGGAGGCCCGACGACGCCGCGACAGCGGACGACGGGACGGCGAACGGCTTGCTCAGTCCAGGGCTCGAGTGCGTGTAAGCAGGCGTCCGGGCGGCAGCGGGACGAAGCCGGCAACCGCAATCGCCTAGGCTGAGGCGACGGTAACCCACTTGACAAGCGCGGTCACGCGGCCGTCGACGCCGGTCAGGACGACCGCCATCTTGTAGGTACCTGGGGCCACGGCCTTGCCGCCGATCGACCCGTCCCATGTTGCCGAGGCGATACCGGCCGGCGCCGTAGCGCCCTTGGCCAGAGTGGCCAGCAGCTTTCCGGAGCTGTTGAAGACCTGGAACGTATAGGTACTCCCCTGCCCGGACGGCCACTGCATAGCAGTGATGGTTCGCTTCCCGCTGGCATAGACCAGAATCTTTGGAGCCGTGAGAGCCGACGAACTCAGGATGTTGACAGGCGCGCCTGACAGGCTCACTTTGACTCGCCCACCCGAGACTGTCAGGGCGGACGAGCTCGATCCTGAAACCAACCAGCTGGGAGCTGTGACCGGCACGGCCTGTATCGCGGGAGAGGATAGGGTGTAGAGGATCTGCTCCACGCCACCGCGACGGCTGACGACCAAGCCCCTTGCCGGCGTGCCGCTCTCGACCTCCACGCCGCCCAGATACACAGTGCCACTCAGGTGCCCCAGACCGCCGCGATAGACGAAGACCGAGGTCAGGCGGACGGGGTAGTCGACAACGCCGTCGCCGTCACCGCCACTGTGCGTCCAGCCTGGGGATGCCTTGTCGAACCGAAGCACGAGCCGCTGCCAGCCTGGCTGAAGACTGCCTACTCGCGCCTGGAATGTCTCGCCCGTAACGTCGGTGACCTTGACATAGACGGGACTTGCCGAGTGGTCGCCGTAGACCCACACCGCGACCGACGTTGGTTTGCCCGGCAGTGTCAGATTGCGCCGCAGCTCCACTCCGGTCGAAGTCGACGTGAAGGAGTATTTCAAGGCCATACACGTGGAGCCCTCCTTGCCACTCAAGGGGGAATTCGCGATCGATGCCGATCCGCCTCCCAGAGGCATTGCTTTCCAACCACTGATCGAGGCCATCTTGTCGACGACCACACGGCTGGACGCG
Organism: Chloroflexota bacterium; assembly: GCA_003141245.1. Taxonomy (GTDB): domain Bacteria; phylum Chloroflexota; class Limnocylindria; order Limnocylindrales; family CSP1-4; genus Fen-1039. The sequence goes on along the minus strand of PLLE01000039.1, from coordinate 201,765 downwards.
TTCGGGTCTGCGTCTCCGAGGACACTCCCCTGGTCGAGCGCCTCACCGATCTTGCGCAGGGCTGCGTAGGCGGGTCTCGTCGTGCCGTCGGCGTTGACGACGGCGTAGTTGTCGTTGACCGAGCTGGCGCTCGAACTGTGAGCCTGGAGCTGGAACCAGAAGACGCCTGCGATGCCCGCCCTGGCAGCCATCAGGTAGAACCGCGACAGGTACTGGGCCTGGGTGGCCTGACTGACCCCCGATCCCGAGTACGTGGACCAGCCGAACTCCGTGATCCAGATCGGCTTATGGCCGACGGAGTCGACGTAGGCCCGCATCTCGTCCAGCCATTGCCCGGCCACGCTCATCTCGGGCGCCCCGTTCACGTAGGTGTGGATTGCGACCACGTCGAACGAATTCCACGCGCCGGCAGCCCGAACCTTGTCGAGGAAGCTGCGGTCGGAGGCGGCCAGGCCACCGATCATGACGGTTGCCGTCGGGTCCTCGGCCTTGATCGCGGCGTAGGCGGCCTTGAGCAAGGCTGCGTATGCCGTGGCATTCGGTGCGGGAGCCCAGGACGCGGCGAGGTTCTCCTCGTTCCAGATCTCCCACACGTGCACCCTGTCCTTGTAGCGGTGAACGACCGCCCGGGCGTAGGCGGCAAAGTCGGCCGGGTTGCGCGGCGGGTAAGCGCCCACCGCCGCAGACGCGGCCCCCGAGGGCGCCGAGCTGGCCCAGGCCGGCGCGGAGAGGAGCTTGCCAAGGACCGCGATGTTGTGGGCGCGCAGGACCTCGACCGCCTGGTCGAACTTGGCCCACTCGAACCAGCCCTGCCTGGGCTCGATCAGGTGCCAGTCGAACTCCTCGCGGGCGCTGCGGACGTAGGCCGACTCCATCAGTCGAGCCTGCGTCTCCGCCGCCGACCGCGTGCCTGTGTTGATCGTGTCGACGTAGGAGTTGATGCCCACGATCGAGCCCGGGCTGGCCGGCTCGTACCTGGCGGGCAGCCCCGCGAGGTAGGGCACGCCTACGGTCTGCGCTACGCCACTCCGGGTGATCTTCAGGCGCGCTCGCACGGACCCGCTCATGGCGACGCCGGCGGAATCGGTCCCATTCCAGGCCAGCGACTGCGCCGCCCCGCTCCCAGCTGTGGACCCGTTCCAGGTGCGTGTTCGTCCGGCCTCATCGGTCAGAATGGCGGCGAAAGTGGCAGCGTCCTGCAGGCCCAGACGGAGGGTCGTCGTCTGACCGGCACTGGGCGCGAAAACCGCCGCGTCGGATCGGAGAGGAGTCCACGCCTCGTATTCCACGCGCAGGTTGTCGAAGAGGACCCGGCCGCTGGCAGCCTTGCCGCCCGGATTCTTGTCGAGCACCAGGCGGAACACGGCGAGCGGGAGATCCACCACGCCGTCGGCGTTGCCGCCGATCGTTGCTGCCGGCGCGTCCGTGCCGGGCCGGACGCAAAGCGTGCTCCAGCCTGTGAAACTCAGGTTGCCGAGGCGGTAGTGGAAGATCTCACCGGTCGAGTCGCGGAGCTGCAAGTAGACGACGTTCCAGCTGCCATCACCGCTGACGTCGACGCAGACTCGTCGAGGAAGACCGGGCAGGTCGGCATGGGTCAGCTTGGGCGCGACCTGGATCTGGTTGACCGAGGCGAAGTTGTAGGAGAGGGCGAGCGCGGCGTTGCCGGACTGGGAGACCGTTCCGGGGCCGCTCGCGACGTACCACGCCGGGCTGGACGTGTTGAAGTCGTCAATTACGGCGGATAGTAGGGCGGTCTGGGTGCCGGCCGCAGCGACGCCGGGCGCGGCTCCGGGAATAGCCGGCAAGAGCAGCCCGAGCAGCGTGGCAACGAGTACCCAGCGGCGACGCGCCTGGATCGCGCTGGGACGACGGGGATCCTGCAACAGAAGGCCTCCGAGCCTACGGATGTGCATCGAGACTGTACACGCAGGCAGTGGGCCCGCTCAATAGCTCGAACGTTCGCGATACCAGCGGCGATCGGTGGACGCCCGCTGATGGGCGACCGCTGATGCGATCGACCAGCGAATCGGCCGGCGTGAAGGCTATCGAACGTTCGGCTCCCGGACTTCGGGCGCTGCTCGATCGGGGGCCGCGGAGGGGCCGTGGTGCGCGGCCGTCAGCGCCAATCGGAGGGCTCGGCCTCCGGACGCCTTCATCCTGCGCCGATGTAGACACGCCTCGGGTCGTCGTCCGCGCGTCGCAGCAGCCCTGGTAAGCAGACTGACTCCGAGCACGAAGTCGAAGACGGTCAGCCGGAACCTGCCCGACCGGCGTGCCATGGCGCCGTGGAGGCTGTCGATCCAGCGCGTCGAGACGCCGGACTGGCTCGAGGCGATGGTGTGCCAGGCGTGGGCTCCGGGGACAAGCCACATCTGCCAGCCCGCCCGCGCGAGCCGCTCGCCGAGCTCCACGTCCTCGCCGTACATGAAGATGGTTGGATCGAAGCCACCCACCTGGCGGATCGCGGCCGGCCTCAACAGGAGCGCAGCAGCGCTCGCCCACTCGACCCGGCGAGGGCCGAGCCTCGGACGCCGGGTTAGCTGGAAGCCGCGCCACGCCCCTCCGCGATCATCCGGCAGGAGCCGGTTCAGGAACAGGAAGTGCCCAATGGCGGAGGCGGTGCCGGGCAACATTCCGGCGCTCTCGGCTCCTCCGGGCTCGAAGGACCCGCCACGCGCCCCGCCGCCGGCGATCGCCGGAGCGACACCTGCCGCCCGCGAGTGGTCGTCGTAATACCGCAACAACAGCTGGAGCGCGTCCGGCTCCAGACGAGCGTCGGGATTGAGCAGCAGCCAGGCATCCCCGGTCGCGACCTCGAAGGCCTGGTTGTTCGCCGCGCCGAAGCCGACGTTCTCCGCGTTTCGAATGACGACGGCACCGCCGGCGGCCGACGCCGCAACCTCGGCTGAGCCATCGGTCGAGGCATTGTCGATGACGACGAACTCCAGGTCGATCCCCGCCCGTTCGGCGGCGACGCGAGCGGAGGCCAGGGAGTCGCCTATCTCGGCAGCCGACTGAAAAGTGACGGTGATGACGGTGATCCGGCGAGTCACTGCGCGGGCCGGGCTGCGTCCGATGCGGTACGGGGACCGTCCTGCAAGAGCCTGGTCAGCGCCTCATCCAGCTTCTCCTGCAGCCGCTCGGGAGAGAACTCCTCCAAAGCCCGACGCCGCCCCGCCTCAGCGACCCTCCGGCGCAATGCCGGATCCAGCATCAACCGCCTGATCGCTCCTGCCAGGGCATACGGGTCGCCAGCAGGGACGAGCAAACCGGACTTGCCCGCCTTGACGATCTCCAGGCTGCCGCCGTGAGCGGACGCGATGACCGGCGTCCCGGCCCACATCGCCTCGAGGGTGACGCTGCCGAACGGCTCCGGCCAGGTGGAAGGCACGACCGCGATCGTAGCCCGCTCGAAGACCGCAGCCCCGTCCTTCACGAACCCGAGAAGCTCGAACCGATCAATCAGCCCTAAGCGCTCGACCTCGGCCTTGAGCGCATCCGTTCGCCACTCCTCGCCGGCGGGCGGATCTCCTGCGATCGCGAACCTCACGTCCGGCAACTCGTCAGCCAGCAATGCAGCAGCCTCGACGAGCACCTCGTAGCCCTTCCACCGATTCAACCGGCCGACGAAGGCGACCAGGGGCGGTTGCTGCCGGCCAGGTGGCCCCTGTGGCCTCGGCTCGATGGCGTTCCACAGCGTCACCACCTTGGATCGGCGGAAGCGGAACGGCGTCAGATGACGCCGCGCGGAGTGCGACACCGCCAGGACGAGGTCGCCAGTGAGAGATGGCATGAGTCGAAAGACCCAGCTCATGAGCTTCGGCTCGGTAACGATCTCGTGGACGTACCAGACGAGCCGGATGCCGTGCGGCCGACCAATGAATCCCCCGACGAGCAGGGAACTCGTGTTGACCATGACGACCGAGGGTTCGAACGAGTCGACCTCTTGCCTGACCCAACGGCGGGCCTTGAGCAGGCGACGACAGTAAGCTGGCAACTGACGAAGCCCGAAATACCGCCTTCGAGCCGGGGCCAGAGGGCCGTGCCCTACCGGGATCCCTGCGGCTGCGGCTTGCTCGGTCAGCCAGCCCGGTCGCTGGTCGTCGCTCACGAGGATACGGACGCGCCAGCCTCTTTCATGGAGGCCGACGGCCGCGCGTAGGAGCGACCGGTCGGAACCGTACGGCTCGTCGGTTGGATGGAGCAGCAGGATGCTTCGTTCACGCACGAGCGCAGTGTAGCGACCTCGCGGCCCGCCTTGAACTCGCCACGGCTGGCTCGGTTGGAACGGCCTGACCATGCGGTCAGCCTCTGGTATCGTCATATCGTGGACAAGGGAAAGCGCATCATCGCAGTAGTCAGCGCGGGGCACGTCGGGCGTGATAAGGCCGATCTTTGTGCCAGAGGCATTCCGGGAGGCCTGCTTCCGCACCTGCCGTCCCCCCACGTCGTCCTCCCGCGATGAGAACACGCGGGATCCCCACAGGGGATGGCGGAGGCGAGCCGCAATCGGAAGCTGGCACGCATGAGCCCGTCGTGGCAGCCATGGCCGGACTGATCCTGTTCTACGGCATTGGCTTCGCCGTGTACGACTTGCCCGGTCCTTCCCGCGCCGCCATACTTGTGGGCCTGGCACTGGCGCTGCTAGGCATGTTCGCCGGCCTGCACGACGAGGTCGCTGGTTGACGTGGCCACCGCGGCCTATCAGGCACAATTCACACTCGTGGAAACGACGATGCTAAGCTCCCGCCTGGCGGACCGTGGCCTCCAACGGGCTGGCCGATGGCCCTGACCGTTACCGTCTCGATCCTCCTACACGACTCGGCGAGTGACATCGCCGCGTGTTTGGCCGCGCTCGACGCTCAGACTCGGCCAGCCGACGAGGTGAGCATCCTCGACGACGCCTCCGCGGACGACGGTCTGGCACGCGCCCGGGCGGCCCTGCCCCGCGCTCGGTTCCTGCGCTCTGAGACCAACCTTGGCTTCGCTGCCGGCCACAACAGGGCGATGGCATTCGCCCCCGCGGACTTCCACCTCGTCCTCAGCCCCGACGTCCGGCTCCATCGGGATTTCCTCGCCCGAGCCCTCGAGCCGTTCGATCGCGATCCTTGGGTCGGATCCGTCGCCGGCCGGCTGATTCGTTTTCGGCCGGAGGACATGCTCGGGAACTCCGCTGAACTGCTGGAGCGTGAGCTACCCGATGACACGCTCGACTCGACCGGGCTCATGGCCCATCGCGACCGGCTCTTCACCGAGCGCGGGGCGGGAGACCGCGCAGAGGGCAGCTACCTCGACGCCGACTACGTATTCGGGCCGAGCGGCGCAGCTGCGGTGTACCGCCGCGAGATGCTCGAGAATGTCGCCTACCATGGCGAGATCTACGACGAATCCTTCGGCAGTCACCTGGATGACGTGGATCTGGCCTGGCGGGCGCAGCTTCTGGGCTGGCGTTGCGAGTACGCCCCCGCGGCGGTCGCCCGCCACCGCCGAAGCCTGGCGCCGGGCCGGTGCGAGATACTGCAGCCCCCGGCCGACCGGTACTCCAGCCCCAACCAGTGGCGCCTGCTTCTGAAAAACGGGCTGACGGCAGGCTGGCCGAGCGACTGGCGATGGATCATCTGGGGAGATGCCGGCAACGGCGGCGAGATGATCCTGCGCGAGCAGTCGTCGATGCGCGCCCTCGCCGCGGTCGCGCGTGACATCCCGCGACTGTGGGCCCGCCGCAACGACAGCATGCGCCGACGGGCAGCCAGCGACGAGGAGATCATGGCCTGGTTCGGCGCGGTGGCCGAACGGCCGCTTGACGAGCAGCCTGAATTCGGAGACGCGCCGGCCAGCGCCAAAGGCCGAGCCCTCGGACGAGTCCACCCATGACCCCGCTCGTGAGCGCCAGCCGACCGGAGCTCCCTGCGGCAGCAGCGCCGATGAAGATCGCGATCGCCGGCACGCGGGGAGTGCCGGCCGCCTACGGCGGTTTCGAGACGTTCGCGGAGCAGCTCGGCAGTCGGCTGGTGGCGCGGGGCCATCAGGTAACCGTGTACGGCCGCTCTCACGTCGTCCCCGACGGCCTGCGAGAGTATCGCGGGATGCGGCTTCGGGTGTTGCCCACCATTCGCCACAAGTACCTCGACACGGTCGTTCACACCGCGATCTCCGTCCTGGACGCACTCCCCCGCCGCTTCGACATCGTCCTGATATGCAACAACGCGAATGCCCCCTTCGCCGTGGTTCCGCGCTTGACCGGCGCGAAGGTCGCGCTGAACGTGGATGGGCTCGAGTGGGAGCGCCGCAAGTGGGGGCTCGCGGGCCGCATGTACTACCGCTTCTGCGCCTGGCTTTCGCCGAAACTGCCGATAGTCCTCGTTTCCGACGCTCTCGTGATCGCCCGCTACTACCGCGAGCGGCACGGCAAACCGACCGTCTATGTGCCCTATGGCTCCGACCCGTTCCCGGTGCCGCCCGGGGAGACCCTCGCTTCGCTCGGTCTGCGACCCGGCGGCTATCTGCTGTACGTCAGCCGGCTCGAGCCGGAGAACAACGCCCACGTAGTCCTCGAGGCCTATGAGAAGGCGGGCGGAGAGGCGGCCCTGGGAATGCCGCTCGTGCTCGTGGGCGACGCGCCCTACGCGAACGCATACAGGCGGTCGCTTCATGACAAGGTTGCGGCGGTCCCCGGAGTCCTGATGCCCGGCTACGTCTTCGGCGCGGGATATGGCGAGCTGCAGTCCAACTGCGCCCTCTACATCCAGGCCACAGAGGTTGGCGGCACACACCCGGCCCTGGTCGAGGCCATGGGCCGAGGCGCTTGCATCATCGCCAACGACGTCCCTGAGCATCGAGAGGTCCTCGACGATGCCGGCTGCTATTACGATCGCAATTCGAGCGCGTCGCTGGCGGCGGCGATCCGAGAGCTCGTCGCCTCACCCGACCAGCGGACACGCTTGGGCGAGCTGGCGGCGGCCCGAGCCCAGGCTCAGTACTCGTGGGATCACGTCACCGACGAGTACGAGCAGCTGTTCCGGCGAATGCTTCAGAGGCGAACCTGATCGGACAGCCGGTGATCCCACCAGCCGCACTCTGACCGTTCGCCCTGCCGAGCGCCACCCGGCTGGCGCGAGGTGCTCTGGCCCTGGTGGTCGCGATCATGAACGTCGCCGCCGGGATCGGGACCGCGCGCCCTCAGACCTCCGCGGGCCTGGGCTTGCCGGGTCCAGCCCGGCGGACCAGCCACATAGCCGCGTACACGACACCGAAGAGCGCCAGTGCGGCGGGCGCGGCAACCACAGCGGGGGCGACCGACCGGAGAGCCAGGCCGGCGACGAAGGCCAGCAGCGCGCAGGCTAGCGATTCGGCAGCAGCCCTCGCGACCGGCGGCAGGCCAAAGTGTCGCCACACTTGCACGAAATAGATCCCGAACGTTGTCGCCGAGGCCGCTATGAACGCGATGACGGCCGCCACGAGCCCGAGGCGGGGCAGCAGCACGACGTCGAGACCGATGACGATCACCGCAGCCAGCGCTACCGCGAGCGCCCGCCTGGCTTGCGCGCCGCCCGTCGTCAAGGTGATGCCGAGCAAGTAACCGAGGAATCGCATCGGCACGAAGACGGCGACAACCACCAGGACCCAGCTGTAGCCGAGGACGTCCGGGCCGAACAGGAGTGGAAAGCCCCAGTCGGCACCGAGGAAGGCAACGAACGGCACCGGAATGCTTACCCACAACAGCAACTCCATGGGGTGGCGGATCATCCCGCGTACCGTATCGGCGCCAGAGACGTAGGCACGCGCCAGGTATGGGTAGATCGCCCGGGTCAGCGCGTCGGGCAGGTACTCGAGTCCCGCGATGAGTCGCATGGCCGAGAAGTACCCCCCGGCGGCAGCTAGCCCGCCCGGCATGAACACGCCGATGAGGAGGGTGTCCACACGAGTGTAAAGCTGTCCGAGGACGACGAAGGCGGTGAACGGCGGGGTATCACGGAGCAGCTGGCGAACGTCCTGCATCATCGGTCGGGTCGGGAACCAGCCGAGCAGGATCCGGACAAGAACGTATCCAACCAGCAGCGAGCACAGGAGAACCGCCAGCCCGCCAACGAAGGCGACCTCGAGCGACGCGTGAGCAAGCAGCAGAGCGGTCATGACGCCCACCCAGGTCAGGTTCTCGATTGAGGTGTGCAGACCGGACATGCCGGCCCGGCCTCCCCAGACGAGAACGGCGCGCGTCAGCTCGGTCGACTGCTGGACGGCCAGCCAGGCCGCCGCCAGGGAGATCGCGAGGGCGTGGGCGGGGAACAGGAGAGTCATCAGGCCGTACGTCAGGGCCACACCCACAGGTACCGAGACGGACCGGACGAGGGTCAGGCCCCCTACGATCTGGCGGGCGCGTTCTGGTCGCTGCGCCAGAGCGCGGACGACGAGCATGGATGCCCCCTGCTCGGTCAGGGAGGACAGCAGCGCACCCGTTGCCATTCCGACACCGACGACGCCCAGGTCATCAGGGCCTTTCAGCCGGCCAACCACAGCGAGCAGCAGGACAGTGGAGCCGGCCGACACGAGCCGGCCGATATAGAGCGCGACAACGCTCCGCTTCATCGGAGTCATCAACCTGGAACCGGCAATCACGTCCAGTTGGCCCGCCTGAGCAGACGGAACGCGTTGCCGAACTGCTTGGCCGCTCGCGTCGGACCGAAGGCCAGGAAGAGAAGCGGGAGAACGAGTGGCTGAGCGCCGGGGATGGCGGCGAACCTACCGGCGTCTGCCAGGATCGCGATGCAGAAGAGGTTCATCGCCGCGGGGTAGTTCCACAGGAAGGCGATCCGGCGGTACAGGTAGTAGACCAGCGATGCGGGCGTGATGCGCTCGGGCCGGACGACGCCGCGGTGCATTCCGTGGACCGGGTCCTCCAGGTCGATCGTGTGCAGCACGTAGGACCGGGCCTGGATGCCGAACGGATTCGTGAATGCGATCGAGAAGAGGACCAGGGCGACCATGGCGGGCGCCATGCCCGAGAGGAGCACCAGCTGGCAGCTCGCCGCCAGCCAGAGGCAGCGATCCTGGATGTGGTGGCCCAGCAGGTCCAGGTAGGAGCCGCGTTTGCCGGCCGTGCCCCTGATTCGCGCCACTTCGCCATCGGACGTGTCGCAGAGGTAGGCGAATTGCAGGAGCACGACCGCCACGAAATACGCTGCCGGATGCGGCTCGAACAACAGAGCCGCGGCCAGGACGCCTGAGGCGATGGCTGCCAGAGTCACCATGTCGGCGCTCAGGGGCGTGAAGCGGACCACGAACCAGGTCAGGAACGGGGAGATCCGACGCATGACGAGTGTCGAGTAAGTCGGATCCGCGGCCAGGTGGGGGTCCTTCTGGCGGCGCCGAACGTCGGCTAGCGTGATGTTCACGGCGCGAACGACCTATTCCCGGCGATCTTCTCGAGCGCGTCGGCCAGCATGCGGACTTCCTGGTCCCCAACATGGTCGAGCACCGTCGATCGGCCGGGCCGCAGCCCCGGTCCCATTCGCACGGCCCTGAGGAAGAGGTCCGTCTCGATCCCGAGGTCCCGGGGAAGAACGGGCAGGCCAAGGCCCCGGAAGTAACGGATGAGAGCGCTCACGTCCTCGCCGCGCAGAATGAACGCGGTGACCGTCGTGAGCGCGACCTGCAGGCCGTGGTGACGCGGCTGTGGCAGGAGCCGATCCAGGGCATGGCTGATGAGATGCTCCGATCCGCTCGCAGGCCGCGACGAGCCGGCCATTTCCATCGAGATTCCGCTCAGGATCAGGCCCCGCATGAGCTTCTCGCGGAACTGGCGATCCTGGAGGTCGGCGCCCTCCTGGTACGCGGAGAGCGCCGCGGCCTCTGCCGTGAGACAGGCGAAGTCGTCTATCGGCTCGCCGTACCGCGCGTGGGCCAGTCGCCAGTCCTGGACTGCCGACAGATTGGAGAGGAGATCTCCGAGCCCGGCGCGCCACGTGACGAGCGGCGCCCGCGATAGCACCTCCATGTCCACGACGACTGCGACCGGGATCCGTGCCCCGAGCGACGTCGGTCGCCCGTCGGCTTCTTGCATCACGGCGACCGGGGAGCAGATGCCGTCGCTCGATGCCTGGGTGGGGACGCTGATGAAGTCGATCGCGTCGAGGGCGGCCGCGACCTTGGCCACGTCCACGACGCGTCCCCCGCCCACCCCGACCACGTAATCGGGGCCAACCCGCGCGATCTCGCGGCGCACAGCTCGGACCCACTCATCCGTGTTGGAGCGAACGAGACACTCCTCCACATCGATGCCAGCCGCTCGGGCGCCGGTCATGAATGCCTCGCCGTATCGCGTCGGCGATGCCTGACCGCTGTGAACCACGAGGAACCGACAGCCCTGCCCCAACGCGGCCAATTCGTCGATCACGGCGGACCGCGACTCTACGAGCCGCAAGAGCCTGGGAATCCGCACCGACCGGTGGCCGATCGTTTCGCCGATCATCTAGCCCCGTGCCCTTCGACGCCGGCCAGGATCGCCAGGGCTCGGGCATAGTCGACTTCGTCGTCGATCTCCGTCCACGCCCGGCCAGTTGTGGGCAAGGGCAGGGCTCCGATCTCCGCAGCTGCGGCGTCGATGGCGTGCTCGTAGTACAGGTTCGTCCCACCCGAGGCGACGAGCCGGCGGGCCGATGCCAGACACTCTCTGACTCCCGACGCGTCAAAGCGCAGCGCACCGATGTACTCGCCGACGCAATCCTCCGGCTGAAGCTCCTTGTTCACGCGCGTTATCCAGCCAGCCTCGTCGAGCTGGACCTTCATCTCTTCAGCGCCGAGCGGCTCGTCGTGGTCGACGACCAGCCAGCTGCCGTCCCGATCCGCAGCCAGTTCTTCTATGACCGACGGATCGACGACGATGTCCGAGTTCAACAGCAAACAGCCGTCCTCGATCATCTCTGCGGCGCTGAGGAAGGAGACGATGTTGTTCGCCGTCGCGTAGTCGGGGTTGAAGAGGGTTCGCACCGACAGGCCAAAGGCGCGGCTCGCGACAAAGGCTTCGACGCGCTCGGCGCAGTGACCGGTCACGACGACGGCCTGTTCCACCTTCGCCGCGGCGAGCGAGACAAGGAGCCGCTCGAGCAGGGTCTTCCCCTGCAGCTCGATCAGGGCCTTAGGACGGTCGGCTGTGCGGTCGCCGAGCCGTCGGCCGAGCCCCGCAGCCAGGACCAGACCAATCGGCGGCATGGGTTTGGATCGGATAGTGGGCACCTCTGCACGGGCGGCCCCGGCACCGCACCGATGACAGGCGCGACAATGCGCGGAAGCCTGAGGCGCCCATGGTATCCGACCCAGACTTCCCTCTGCCTATCCGGAGAGAATGAGAGCGCCTGACCGTTCCGGGGGGAAGGACGCGGCAGCACGGTCGCGACCTTCCTGGCGAGTGGACCTCGTGCCGTCGGGCCCTGCCCTCTCCTCGTCTATTGGTCCGAGTTCTGCGATGGCGCGTGGCCTCCAGAGCGGCCCTCGACTGCCCGGATGACGCGGTAGTTGCGGCGGACGACGAGCGGCAGGTGGACCAGCAGCGCGGCAGTCCAGGCGGCCAGCACGATGACCCTCGCGCCAACGGCGGGCCCGCCCAGTACCGACGACGCGAGGTCGGCGAAGACGGCGAGCGTCAGCAGATGCGCGGCACCGGGATAGATGAGGACCTCTCCGACCAGGGAGCGCACGGACGGGCGACGGGCCCTACCGGCAATGCCGGCCGCGCGGAGTGGCGTCGGGGCGCCGTCGGGCGCCTGCTCGACGTCACCGGACCGTGCGTCGTCGTTCAGCGCAGCGAAGAAGAAGGCCGATCTACCCAAAGCCGGATCGGTGCGGGCCATCGCCACGAGGATGTGCTCCTTGGCCTGGAAGGCCATCGGCGCGAGCTCGAGCGCCGCGGCTATTCCGAGAACGAACGGCCACGGCTGCCCGACCGCGATGGCGACGCTGGCCGAGGTTGCGAGGGCCGCCGCGGGTGGCACGTACAGATGCGTCAGCCAGTCGAGGTAGCCGCCGGCCATCGATGAAGTGCCTCGCATCCGGGCGACCTGGCCGTCCGAGAAATCGAGGATGTAGGCGACCTGGAGGGCGATCACACCAACCGCCGTCCAGGGACCTAGCGCCGGAAACAGGAGGGCGGCACCGGCCGCGCCGATGACGCCGCCGACTATCGTCACCTGATCGGCGCTGAGCCCGAGGCGCAGGCAGGCCCACGTCAGGTAGGGCGAGATGATGCTGCCGTAGTAGCGAGCCAGCACGAACTCGTGCTCGGGGCGCTTGGTGACGGTCCGTATTCGGGCGACGCTTGCCCGACCCGGCTCGACCCCAACCGGCCCGGAGGCGAGCGCCATTTAGCGGGACTCCCGGAAGTTGGGAACGTTCAGTACCGCCCAAGTCCACCCGTTCGACCAGACGCCGGCATTGACGCGGCCGAGGGGGCTGGTTGGAGTCCAGAGATGCTGCAGACCCGCGTCAGGCGCGGAGATGCGGTCGTCAGTGTCCAAGTCCATCATGCCCCAGTAGTGTGGCGTGGCGTGGCGTGTTCTGAAGCGTCAGGCTGGACAGGAAGCGTGACGGCCTCGCGACGTTACCCCACCCTCCGTCGGGGGTGCGTCTGAGTCGCGCCCACCACCCAACTGTACCACCCACCATGGACCGGCGACATGGCGTCGGGCTGGCAGCGCGGCGGATCATTGCAGCCGGTCCAGGCCTTGCCGGTGGTTCGCCGGGGCCGTCGGACCCATCTCGGCGTCCGACCGACTCACTTGACGACGATGTCGGTCTGCGTGCCGGTGATGGTGGCCGTGACCTTGTCGGTCGCACGGACCCATTGCGTGCCGGCAGTCTTGAGGATCACGGTCCCGACGAAGACGTGGGTGCCGTTGTCGGCCGCGGTGAACGTGTAGTCGGCAGGAAGCCTGGCCTCGGCGTCGGAGCTCGTGAAGTGGATCGTGCCTCGGTAGCTCGGGACGCGGTTGCCGTTTGCGTCGGCCGCGGTCACCCGGATGCTGCCGGTCGAACCCGCCGTCCGTGGTGTCGTCATGCCCGACCCTACCAGGGTTTCTGTCGGCGCCGCCTGACACCCTGTCGGGTTGTAGAAGATGCGGATGCGATCCGAACTGATACTGCGGAACTGGAAGCCCTGCCGTTTGAGAGCGTCACTGATGGTGCCGATCGTGCCGCGGCCCGGTACCCAGACCCCGGGCGCCGGAGTGAAGATGACGATGACGTCGCTCGAGCCTATCGGGTACCGCTTGAGGGCATCCAAGAGGAACTCGTTCTGACCGTGCTGGGTGATGTAGACCGCGCGCGGCTCCAGCTCCGGGGCATAGAGCGTGACGCCGTAGTAGTAGTTCGGCCCTACGTTGCTGTAGACGTGGCCACCCGGGCAAAGCATCTTCTCCGTAAAGGCGGAGGCCGATTTCCAGTTCTCGCGCGGCCTGAAATCGCCGGCGTAAACGCGGTGGAGAGGAAGGACGCTCATAGCCGCCAGAGCGATGGCGAGGCCCACCGGGGCCAGCCTGCGGACGACCAGCGATGCGCGCGGGCGCGCGAACCCGGCCAGGCGTTCGAGCCCGACGAGCGCGGCGTCGAGACCGGCCCCGGCCAGGATGTACAGCACGGGCAAGAGGAAGATGAACTGCCTCTCTGAGATGAAGTAGTGCGATCCGATGTCCATCGCCCAGACAAGGGGGATGAGGACGATCGCCATGGAGACCATCGCAATGGCCGTTTCGGGACGAGCGCGCATCAGGAGGGCCGCCCCAGGAACGGCAAGTGCCACAACCGCGGCGGTAAGCAGCCAGTCGCTCCACGGATCTCCACCGGGCACGCCGGCCCGAGGGACGGCAGCCAGGAGAGTCTCGAGTAGACGGGCGAGACGTTCGGGGCTCAGGGCGGCAATGGGCGGGTAGGCGTTCACAACCGACAGCTGAGTGCGAGTCGCATACAGGTACCAGGGCAGAAACGCCACCACCGTGACAACGCCGACGAGAGCCAACGGGAGGAGACGTCGCCCCATCTCGACGACGGCGGGGCCGACCGATCGCCGCCGGGCGGCTCGAACTCCTTCCACGGCCAGGAGACCCGCTCCCTCGAGCGCCAGAAGCAGCGCTATGAAGTAGTGGGTGTAGACGCCGGCGATCGCCGCGCAGCCGAAGGCGGCCCAGTCACGACGCCGTCGCAGCCGGATCGCCCGGGCGAAGGTCCACACGACCACGACTGTCATGAGGGCGGACATGGAATAGAACCGGGCCTCCTGGGAGTAGAAGGCGAGGAAGCCCGAGAAGGCCGTCAGCGCGGCGGCCGTCAGCGCGGCCCGACGCGACCCGGTCAGTTCCAGCGTGGCGCGCTCGATCGCAAACACGGTCGCCACGCCGCAGAGCCATGGCCACAAACGAGCGCTGAGGCTGCCGATGCCGACGATGGCGCCTGCGGTATCCATCATGAGCCCGGTGCCGAGGTAATCGAGGGGGGCGGCGGCGGTATGCGAACGAACGCCGGCCAGCAGCTCATCGAGCGGCGAGCGCGCGACGTGGACCTGCGCAAGCTCATCCAGCCAGAGGCTGCTATCGCCGATGTGGCGCCAGCGGATGGCGGCCGCGATCAGCAGGATCGCCAGGAAAGGCAACCAGGAGGCGATCCGCGCCGCCAGGGCACGATCCACACTCGGCCGGAGACCGCGAAATCGCGTGGCTACGCCACGGATCGCCGTAGCCCTCATCCCCGAGTCGCTCGCGCTCCCAGCAACGCCGCCGCTTGGGCGGCCCCCCTCCGGCAGCTGATTGCCGCTGTCATCGCGCTTCGTGACGATCTCGTCGTGCCTCTTCATGACGGGCGGGATTATAGCGGCGCGGCCTTACGGGAGGGCCGTCTGTCGGCTCTAGTGAACGGCGATGCCGGTCTGGGTGCCGGTGAGCGATGCGGTCGCAGTATCGGTCGCGGTCATCGACTGCTTATGGGGTACCGCTAACTGGGTGTTTGTGGGGTCTCCGAGGCGAAAACCGACGCGCCGGCTCCCTATACTTCGCGTCCATGATGCCCACCGTCTCGCCGGATAGTCGTCCCCTGCCCTGGAAGCGACTCTCGCGAGGCGACGTCCTGTTCGCTCTCGCGGTTCTCGGAGCCTATCTCGTCGCGACCGCATTCACGATGCACTGGGGCCACCTGAGTCCCGACCGGATGATGATCGTGGCCGAACGGGCGCTCGGCGGACACCTCGACTCGAACGCCCTGAAGGGTACGGTCGACACCGTGAAGATCGGCGGCCGCTACTACCTCGCCCTCGGTCCCCTACAGCTTCTCCCCTACATCCCGTTCGCCGCCGTACCCCTTCTTCAGGGCGTCAGCAAGTACATCATCGGGCTCCTGTTCGGGGTTCCGGCAGCCTGGCTGGCCCTGCCGCTGGCACGCGCCTACGGAGCCCGGGGCACTGCGGCGTACTGGATCGCCGCGTTCACCGCCTTCGGATCGCTGCTGTTCTGGGTCTCGGTCTTGGGCAACATGTACTACTTGGCCCACGCCGAGTCGTTCCTGGCGCTGACACTCTTCCTGATCGAGTGGGCCGGCAAGCGACGACCGGCTCTGCTGGGCGTGTGCCTCGGCGTATCTTTCCTCGCCCGCCCCACGACTATCCTGGCTGCCATTCCATTCGGTCTCTACCTGATTTGGACGCGGCGAGGTGAGCTTCGAGCGATGGCGCGCAGCGCCGCGTCCTTCGGGCTTCCGATTGCCGCTGCGATCGCCTTCTATGGCTGGTTCAACTGGGTTCGCTTCGGTACGTCGCTTGAGTCGGGATTATCGATCTCGGTCCTGACATCGCGCAGCCTTCAAGAACGGCGGGCACAGGGGCTCTTCTCTGTCGTACAGATCCCGGAGAACGTCAGGCTGGCGCTCCTGGCCCTTCCGGACCGGATCAGCAATTTCCCGTTTCTCTCACCCAACGTCTACGGGATGTCCATGCTGCTCGTCTCGCCGGCGCTGATTACGTCCCTGTGGGCCGGCTTCCGGGACAAGGCGGCCCGCTTGCTGTGGATGGCCACCTTGCTGGTGGCCGTGCCTGTGTTCCTCTACTACGGCGGGGGCGCCATCCAGTACGGCTTCCGATACTCCCTGGACTTCACGCCTTTCCTCGTGGCCCTGATGGCGATCGGATCGCGACGCTGGATTGGCTGGCCCGAGAGGCTTCTGGTCCTGGCCAGCATCGGCTCGATCCTCGTGGGCATCTACTGGCGGGGTGCGCTCTAGGGACCGGCTCAGACCACCCCTGCCAGCGCATCTGCGATCCAGCTTGGCAGAACGATCCGAGGCGCGGGGACGGCTGGTCCAAGTCCTCGCCCTGACCATCCCGCACGACCAAGCTGGGCGATGATCTGCCGTGAAGCCGACAGCCGTCCGCCCCGTCGGGCTCAGCTCTTGACGACGATGCTGGTCTGGCTGCCCTTGATAGTCTTGGTCAGCGTGTCAGTAGCGGACACAGACTGCGTGCCGGCGGTCTTGAGGATCACGGCCCCGGAGAACACGTGGGTACCCGCGTCAGCTGCGGTGAACTTGTAGTTGGCAGGCAGCTTGGCCCTGGCGTCTGAGCTGGTGAAATGCACCGTGCCTCGATAGCCATGGATGCGGTTGCCGTAGGCGTCGGTTGCGGTGACTCGGATGTTGCCCCACGAACCGGCGGTCCGTGGCGTCGTCAGCCCTGAGACGACGAGCTTGGAGAGAGCCGCGGCATTCACGACGATGCCGGCATGGGCGCCCTTGATGGTGCTTGTGACTGTGTCGGTCGCGGTCACGGACTTCGTGCCGGCGGTCTTGAGGATGACGTTCCCACTGAAGACGTGGGTCCCGGCGTCAGCGGCGGTGAAGGTGTAGTTCGCAGGCAGCTTGGCCTGCGGGTCTGAGCTCGTGAAGTGGACCGTGCCCAGATAGGTATGGATGCGGTTGCCATAGGCGTCGGTTGCCGTCACCCGGATACTGCCAGTCGTCCCGGCTGTCCGTGGCGAGCTGAGCCCTGAGACGACGAGCTTGGAGAGGGCCGCGGCATTCACGACGATGCCGGCCTGGGCGCCGGTGACGGTGCTTGTGACCGTGTCGGTCGCGGTCACGGACTGCGTGCCGGCGGTCTTGGGAATGACGTTCCCGCTGAAGACGTGGGTGCCGGCGTCGGCGACGGTGAAGGTGTAGTCCGCGGGCAGCTTGGCCTGCGGGTCGGAGCTCGTGAACTGCACCGTGCCCAGATAGCCATGGATGCGGTTGCCGTAGGCATCGGTTGCCGTCACCCGGATGCTGCCCCACGAACCGGCGGTCCGTGGCGTCGTCAGCCCTGAGACGACCAGGGTCACAGCCGCGGCCGGATTGACCACGATGCCGGCCTGGGCGCCCTTGATCGTCGCGGTCTTCGTGTCGGTGGCAGTCACGGACTGCGTCCCTTCAGTCTTGAGGATGACAGTGAAGGTGTGCACGCCGTTGTCGGCGGCGGTGAAGGTGTAGTTCGCCGGCAGGCCGGCCTTGGCATCCGTGCTTGTGAAGTGCACCGTGCCCAGGTAGCTCGAGACGCGGTTGCCGTATGCGTCGGTTGCGGTGACGGTCACGTTGCCGGCGACACCGGCGGCGGTCGGGTTCGGGATGCCGGACACGACCAGGGTCTTCACCGTGGCCGGAGTGACCACGATGCCGGCCTGGACCCCGGTGATGGTGCCCGTGACCGTATCGGTCGCGGACACAGACTGCGTGCCGGCGGTCTTGAGGGTGACGCTCCCGCCGAAGACGTGGGTCCCGGCGTCAGCGACGGTGAAGGTGTAGTCCGCGGGCAGGACTGCTGTCGGGTCGGAGCTGGTGAAGTGCGCCGTGCCCTGATATCCGGTAGCGGTGTTGCCGGATGAGTCCTTTGCGGTGACCGTGACGCTGTGGGCGACACCCGCGACATAGGAGTTCGGGATGCCGGACACGACCAGGGTCGAAGCCACGGCCGGAGTGACCACGATGCCGGCTTGGACTCCGGTGATGCTGCTCGCCACCGTGTCGGTCGCGGAGACAGACTGCGTGCCGGCGGTCTTGAGGGTGACGCTTCCGCTGAAGACGCGGGTCCCGGCGTCAGCGGCGGTGAAGGTGTAGTCCGCGGGCAGGACTGCTGCCGGGTCGGGGCTGGCGAAGTGGATCGTGCCCCGGTATCCGGTCGCGGTGTTGCCGGATGGGTCCTTTGCGGTGGCCGTGACGCTGTGGGCGACACCCGCGACGCAGGAGCTTGGGATGCCGGAGACGGTGAGCGTGGCGGCAACCGAAGGTTCCAGGGCGAGGCCGTGGAAGCCACCGGCGGTGATCGCGGTGACGCCCGACAGGCCGGCCGGGACGTTTGTCTGGCCGTAGGTGTCATCACCCCAGGCGACGAGCGTGCCGTTCGACCGCAGGGCGAGGCTGGATTGAGACCCGGCCGCGATGGCGGTGACGCCGAGCAGGCCTGCCGGGATGCGTGTCTCGCCGCGGTTGTCATCACCCCAGGCGACGACCGTGCCGTCCGACTTGAGGGCGAGGCTGTGGAAGCCACCGGCAGCGATCGCGGTGACGCCCGACAGGCCGGCCGGGACGTTTGTCTGGCCGCAGGTGTCATCACCCCAGGCGACGACCGTGCCGTCCGACTTGAGGGCGAGGCTGTGGAAGCCACCGGCAGCGATTGCCTTCACGTCCGAGAGGCCGGCCGGGACGTTGGTCTGGCCGTCGCCGTTGTAGCCCCAGGCGGCGACCGTGTGGTCCGACCGCAGGGCGAGGCTGTGGTATTCGCCCGCAGCGATCGCGGTGACGCTCGAGAGGCCGGCCGGGATGTACGTCTGGCCGTAGCCGTTGTAGCCCCAGGCGACAACCGTGCCGTCCGCCTTCAGGGCGAGGCTGTGGTAGTAGCCGGCGGAGATCGCGGTGACGCCCGAGAGGCCTGCCGGAACGGTGGTCTGGCCGTCGCCGTTGTAGCCCCAGGCGACGAGCGTGCCGTTGCTCTTGAGAGCGAGGCTGTGGTAGCCGCCGGCGGAGATCGCGGTGACGCCTGACAGGCCGGCCGGGACAGTGGTCTGGCCATTGTAGTTGTCGCCCCAGGCGACGACGACGTCCGTCGGCGCGGCTGCCGCCACAGACACAGCAAGCGGCACGGCCCAGACCGCAAAGAGCCCGGAGAGCAGGAGCGCCGCCGGAGCGAGCCCCAGGAGCCGCACCAGCAACTGGTGCGAAGCGGGCGAACCCGCGCGGGAAGGGATCGCAGCCGATACGAGTGACTTCACCGAACCGCGCTCCTCTAGATGTCCGCAGACCTGCGCCATGCACTCCCCGGTCTGTCGGTGCTCGCGTGTCGACCCGACCTATCTTCTGGTCGAGCAGAATTGACCGCACGAGCCAATTCGCCGCGTGACGACGCCCGATCTATGGTGGAGCTCCCCGCCGGCGGCCTATCGCACGTCCGAAGATCCCGCATCCCATCGTGGACGTGCCCGTCTAGCCTACTCCCACAAGAGCGCGCAAACGACTTGATCTCGGCGCTATGACCTGATGGCGCGAGTCCGCTCGTGCGAGGATCGAAGCAAGGCCGATCCTCATCCTCTCCGTTCGATCACCTCACGACGATGCCGGCCTGGGAGCCTTCGACCGAGCTTGTTGCCGTGTCGGTCGCGGACACGGACTGCGTGCCGGCGGTCTTGAGGGTGACGCTGAAGACGTGGGTGCCGGCGTCGGCGGCGGTGAACTTGTAGTTGGCAGGCAGCTTGGCCCTGGCGTCTGAGCTGGTGAAGTGGACCGTGCCCAGATAGCCATGGATGCGGTTGCCGTAGGCATCGGTTGCCGTCACCCGGATGCTGCCCCACGAACCGGCGGTCCGCGGCGAGCTGAGCCCCGAGACGACGAGCTTGGAGAGGGCCGCGGCATTCACGACAATGTCGCTCTGGGCGCCCTTGATGGTGCTCGTGACCGTGTCGGTCGCGATCACAGACTGCGTGCCGGCGGTCTTGAGGATGACGTTCGCGCTGAACACGTGGGTGCCGGCATCAGCCGCGGTGAAGGTGTAGTTGGCAGGCAGCTTGGCCTGCGGGTCTGAGCTGCTGAAGTGGACCGTGCCCAGATAGGTATGGATGCGGTTGCCATAGGCGTCGGTTGCCGTCACTCGGATGCTGCCGGTCGTCCCGGCTGTCCGCGGCGAGCTGAGCCCTGAGACGACGAGCTTGGAGAAAGCCGCGGCATTCACGACGATGCCGGCCTGGGCGCCGGTGATGGTGCTCGTCACCTTGTCGGTAGCGGTCACAGACTGAGTCCCGGCGGTCTTGAGGGTGACGCTGAAGACGTGGGTGCCGGCGTCGGCGGCGGTGAACTTGTAGTTGGCAGGCAGCTTGGCCTGTGGATCGGAGCTGCTGAACTGCACCGTGCCCAGATAGGTATGGATGCGGTTGCCGGATGCGTCGGTTGCCGTGACCCGAATACTGCCGGTCGTCCCGGCTGTCCGCGGCGAGCTGAGCCCTGAGACCGCGAGCTTGGAGAGGGCCGCGGCATTCACGACGATGCCGGCCTGGGCGCCCTTGATGGTGCTTGTCACCGTGTCGGTCGCGGTCACAGACTGCGTGCCGGCGGTCTTGAGGATCACGGCCCCGGAGAAGACGTGGGTGCCGGCGTCAGCGGCGGTAAAGGTGTAGTTGGCAGGCAGGACTGCTGTCGGGTCGGAGCTGGTGAAGTGCGCCGTCCCCTGATATCCGGTAGCGGTGTTGCCGTAGGCGTCGGTTGCGGTGACTCGGATGCTGCCAGTCGTGCCGGCGGTTCGCGGCGTCGTCAGCCCCGAGACGACGAGGGTCGCAGCCGCGGCCGGATTGACCACGATGCCGGCCTGGAC
Source organism: Chloroflexota bacterium (assembly GCA_003141245.1). Classification (GTDB taxonomy): domain Bacteria; phylum Chloroflexota; class Limnocylindria; order Limnocylindrales; family CSP1-4; genus Fen-1039. The sequence continues at coordinate 180,908 of PLLE01000039.1, read as the reverse complement.
CCCGGTGATGCTGCTCGCCACCGTGTCGGTCGCGGACACGGACTGCGTGCCGACGGTCTTGAGGATGACGTTCCCGCCGAAGACGTGGGTCCCGGCGTCAGCGGCGGTGAAGGTGTAGTCCGCAGGCAGGACTGCTGCCGGATCGGAGCTGGTGAAGTGCGCCGTGCCCTGGTATCCGGTAGCGGTGTTGCCGTATGTGTCCTCGGCGGTGACGGTCACGTTGCCGGCGACACCGGCGACGGTCGGGCTCGGGATGCCGGACACGACCAGGGTCGATGGCACGATGGGATCGCTGTGCGTGGCCTGCGTCCCCGAGTCAGAGAAGGTCTGACCTGCGACCGGGATGAACTGCCAGCTGTAATCGTGCGCCCCGAGAGTCAGCTCGAGGACGCCGAAGGCGCCGGAGTTACGGACCTGCGAGTTAGCGCGGAGCGTGCCCAACCCACTCGGCGTGGCCCCGCCGGTCCCCACGACGAACTCGCGGATGCCGTCTGGGTCTGCCTGGCCGGTCGGCGATTGGAGATCGAATCGCTCGTACTCGTGGTCGTGGCCGTTGAGGACGATGTCCGCATGGGCGGCGTAGAGGTCTTGCCACCACGCGGTGTAATCCGGGTTGTTGCCGATCACGCCCGAGCTGAAGAGCGGCTGATGCCACATAGCGATGATGTGCTTGCCTGCGTTGACGGCAAGGTCGGTCTCCAGGAACGTCTCCTGAACGGACCCTACCCCGCAGCCGCCGACCTCGGAGCACATTCCGTTGAGCACGATGACGTGCCAGTTGTTGGCCAGGTCGTAGCTGTAGTAGCCCTTGCCGGGGGGACCGGCAGCCGCCCCGAAGTAGCAGTAGTAGGGGCCCGCCCAGTAGGCGTAGATGCAGGGGGGGCCCGCCCACCACGACAGATAGTCGTGGTTCCCGACGGTGGCGTGGGTTCGGTCCAGGAACGCGCCCCACGTCGTGCCGTAGCAGTTGGCGTACTGGTCCGCCGTGCCTCCCTCGTTCGAGTTGTCGCCGATGGTGAAGACGATGTCGTTCGGCCGGGCGGCAATGAGCGCCGCCGTGGCCTGCGCATTGGCGATCTCTGGGGTGATGCAGATGTCGCCGGCGCCAATCAGGACCGGACTCTCGCTTGCAGATGGGGTGGTCCCCGGTGTCGAGGGCCCTGACATTGGAATCGCGCGCAACGCATAGAAGTCTTGCAACCCTCCGGCGATGAGGACGCGGCCGTCGGATAGCGCTGTGGCGGTGTGCCCTGAGTGAGTGGTGATCATCGAGCCGGTGGGAGTGAAGGAGCCACTACCAGACCAGCCTGCGACGAGCAGGGCAACGAACAAGCCTGCCAGGCCGGGGCGGGTCGCACGCCAGATTGCGTAACGACGAGGTCGCGCCCGTGGACTCTGCCCACCCAGCATGCGAAGCGCCTCTCTCACGTACCCGCGGAGCCCCGTTCGTTCCCGCACACCAGCCCGAGCGCCAGCCCAGCTAGTCATCAGGTCGAATTGGACAAGGCGGTAGGTTACGGTCGTTAACGCAACTTCCCCCGGGCGTTGCTCGTTGTCGACGCCGGCACGGGCGACGGTGTCATCCATGGAGACGTTGTCCACGAGGAGGACCCAGGACGAACGAGACGGTCTGATCGACGGCCGACAACAGTCTGGGTTCCTCCACCCGCAAAGCCTACCAAACGACGAGTATCGCCACGGCGGCATCGGCTCGATGGGCGCCGCAACGTTGCTCGCCGAGCCTATCTGAGGCTCGATCTGATCGGGTGCGAGGTCGTGGCCATCTGAGAGGACGTTTGGACAGGGAGCGCGTATCCCACGCCAACCCGTAAAGCGTCGCCCGGCGGCGGGCAACTCGGCCGTCTGATCCTGGCTATGCTGTGAACCGATTCTACTCAGGGAGACTCAGACCAATGATCCAACGCATCTGGACCGGCCACAGGTCGGTGGTGATCGGAGTCAGCGGGCTGGCGTTGGTGGCAATCGCGGCGGCGGGCCTGCTTGTCGTGGTCAGACCGGGCGGAACTGGCCAGGCCAGCGCCACGCCGAGCGCAACACCGGGCGCTACAGAATCGGCAATCGCATCGCCCCTCCTGCCGAACCTACTGACACCTCTCCCGTCGCCGTCCGACGCGCCTTCCGCCTCGGCAACGCCCGGCCCGGACTGGGTCTACTCGGACCTCGACGGCGCGCTTGCTCCCCCGGACCTCGCTCACCGCCTGCCCATGGCGATCATGGTCGACGACAACAGGGCCGCTCGGCCCCAGTCCGGCTTCTCGTCCGCCTCCATCGTCTACCAGGCCCCGGCCGACGGCGGCGAGGACCGCTACGTGATGGTATTCCAGGAGGGAACCGCGACCGACATCGGGCCGGTCCGAAGCGCGCGGCCCTACTTCGTCTACTGGGCAGCCGAATACAAGGCGCTGTACGGGCACTTTGGCGGCGATGTCAAGGCGCTTCAGCAGGTCATTCCGGCCAACCTCAACAACATCTACAACATGGACGACCTCAAGGGCGGCTCCTGCCCGTACCACCGCATCGCCACCCGGGCGATGCCGCACAACGCCTACACCAACTCGGCGGCGCTGATCACGTGCGTCAAGAAGATGGGTTACCCGGCCACTTATCAGAACCTGCCCGTCCGGACCTTCAAAGACGACTCGCCGCCCTCGCAGAGGCCGGCGACGCAGTCCATTTGGGTTCCCTATCGCACCGGCCTGGTCAGCTACATCTTCGATCAGGCGACCGACTCCTACCTCCGGCTCGTGGGCGGCCATTATCAGACCGACCCGGCCAACGGCCAGCAGGTGAAGGCCCGGAACGTAATTGTGCTGTTCCAGTCGGTGACGACCGATTCGGTCACCGAGCCCGGCCACAACCGCCCCGTGGTGGCCAACGTCGGAACCGGCAAGGCCATCGTCTTCCTCGAAGGCCAGGCAATCGTCGGCACCTGGAAGAAGGCGTCGAACACGGCGCTGACCCGCCTGTACGATTCCTCCGGCGCTGAGATCCCGCTCGTTCGAGGCGAGATCTTCATCCAGAGCGTCCCGATCGGGACCGCCGTCACCTACAAGGCCGGATAGCACCCAGGATCTGCTCTCGGCGACAAACCTACGCCCCGCGACCGCTGGCAGTGACGGGCTGTCTTTGGCCAACGTGGTGGTCGAGCGTCCGCCAATGACACCTACGGGCGATACAACTCGGCTGAGGCAAAGGCCGCCTCCGCGGTGTTCATGCCCCCGGCGATGAGGACGCGGCCGTCGGCGAGCCGCGTGGCGGATTGGTTCTCGCGAGCGATGGCCATCGAGCCGGCCGGCCCGAAGGTGCCGCTGGCCGGGTCAAACAACTCGGCCGAGGCAACGGTCACCTCCCCGGAAGTCACGCCTCCCGCGATGAGGACGCGGCCGTCGGAGAGCAGTGTGGCGGACTGAGCCGCGCGGCCGGTCTTCATCGAGCCGGTCGGCCCGAAGGTGCCGGTCTTCGGGTCATACAACTCGGCTGACGCGACTTCCGCCAGGTCGGCGCCAATGCCTCCGGCGATGAGGACGCGACCGTCGGAGAGCAGGGTAGCGGACTGACTCTTGCGAGCGGCAGCCATCGAGCCGGTCGGCCCGAAGGTGCCGGTCTTGGGGTCATACAGCTCGGCTGAGGCGAGAGGCTGGCCGAGGTCGTCCTCCCCTCCGGCAACAAGGACGCGGCCGTCGGAGAGCCGCGTGGCGGACTGACCCTTCCGAGCGGTAGCCATCGACCCGGTCGGCCCGAAAGTGCCTGTCTTGGGGTCATACAGCTCGGCCGAGGCGAGCTTCGCCAGGTTAGCGTCGAAGCCCCCGGCGATGAGGACCCGGCCGTCCGAGAGCAGGGTGGCAGTGTGGCTGTCGCGGGCGGCGGCCATCGAGCCGGTCGCACTGAAAGTGCTGGTCTTCGGGTCATACAGCTCGGCCGAGGCGATCTCCGCCAGGTCGGCGCCCACGCCTCCCGCGACGAGGACGCGGCCATCGGAAAGTGGCGTGGCCGTATGGTTGTCGCGAACGGTGGTCATCGAGCCGGTCGGGCTGAACTTGCCGGTCTTCGGGTTATACAGCTCGGCCGAGGCGTTCCCGACCAGGTTGGTGTCCACGCCCCCGGCGATGAGGACCCGGCCGTCGGAAAGCAGTGTCGCAGTGTGGCCGTCGCGAGCGGTTGCCATCGAGCCGGTCCGGCTGAACGGAGACCTGGGCGTCGGCGCAGGAGTCGCGCTGGCGGTCGGCGATTCCGCAGTCGGCGATCCGGTGGCCGAGTTTCCGGAGCAGCCCGCGACGGCGAGGACGACGAGCAGGCTCGCCAGGCCGAGGCTGGTCGCCCGAGAAACCTGCCGGCCGTGAAGTCGCACTGGGCCGATGCCGCGCCAGGTCAGGCTTGAGGTCCGAGTCCGGATCGACATCTCTTGGCTCCATCCGCCGGCGGTTCGAGGTGAGCGCCAGCCAGTCATGTTTGAGGGGGCGAGGACGTTCGGCCCCTGACGAGGGGCAGTTTATCGTGGCTGGCGTGGAGGCTTCACCGTCAGCAGGAGCAGCACCACTGCCGCGGCTGCGCAGGCGGCGCCGAACCAGAACGGAGCCGGCGGTGCGATCGCGCTCCACAGGATGCCGGCGATCACGGAGGCCGGCAGGATCATCGTTCCCTGGACGGCGTTGAGGATGCCGAAGGCGGTCGCGCGCAGCTCGGTCGGGGCGAGGTCCGCCACCAGGGCCTTGCCGACCCCCTCGCTCAGCGCGTAGTAGGTGCCGTAGGCGACCCACAGCGGCACGACCCAGACCGCCGAGGTGGCCACCGCGAAGCCGGCATAGCAGACGGCGTAGATGAGCCACGCGAGAGCGATCAGGCCGCGCCGACCGATCCGATCCGACAGCGCGCCCGCGGGCCAGGCCACGATCGCGTTGGTGGCGTTGAAGGCGACGATCGTCAGCAGGAGGGCCAGCAGTGTGAGGCCCAGGTTCTGCGATCGAAGCGCCAGGAAGGCGTCGCTCGAGTTGCCCAGGGTGAAGAGCGCGTTGGCCAGCATGAAGAGCCAGAACGGGCGGGGGAAGCGGCGCCATTCGGAGACGCTGCCGACGGTACGGCGGACGAGGCCGACCGGGGCGGCCGAGCCGGCGGCGGTAGCCGATCCGGGTGCGGTGGGCGAGGCGGCAGCGGTAGGCGAGGCGGAGGCGGCAGCCGAAACGGCCGGGTCGGCGGGAGCCCTCCGGACGTCCCGCACGCCGACGACGATCGTGACGATCGCGAGCAGCCCCGGCACCAGCGCGAGCAGCACCAGAACCCGGAACGCGTCGCCGGTGAGGCGGATCGCGTCGCCCTCCATGGCCCAGATGACCGCGGCCGCCACCAACACGCCGGCAAACGCTCCGGTCGTGTCCATGGCGCGGTGGAAGCCGTACGCCACTCCCCGGTGCTCCGGCGCGGTGGAGTCGGCGATCAGCGCGTCGCGGGGCGAGGTCCGGATCCCCTTGCCAAACCGATCCCCGACGCGGCCGAGCAGAACCACCGGCCATACCGTCGCCACGAGGTAGAGCGCCTTGGCGGCGACAGACGTCCCGTAGCCGATGCCGACCAGCAGGCGGCGCCGCCCGATACGGTCGGAGACAGCGCCGCTGATGAGCTTGAGGATCGAGGCCGTGCTCTCCGCCACGCCCTCGATCAGGCCGATCACCGCGGCCGGGGCCAATAGCACGTTGGCCAGGAAGAGCGGGATGACGTAGACGAGCATCTCGCTCGAGACGTCCGTGAAGAGGCTCACCAGCCCGAGCGCCACGACGTTCCGGGTAACGCCACGGGTCAGCGCCCGCCGCCAGCGCGGGCCGCCGCCGGAGGCAGACCCGGTGGGTGCCGTGGGAGAGAAAGTCATGTCCCGCAGTCTAGCTGCGCGACGACGAGGCGACGGCCGCGTCGTGCGGCCCCGCCGCCCGCCCCGCCGCCCTTCTGCCCTTCTGGCGCTACAGTTGCGCCGCCATGGCAACGATCGAGATCGTCGACCTGACCGACGAAGCCCGCTTCGGGCTGGTTCCGCCTTGCGCGGATCAGGCGTTCGACCATCGAACGTGCGACTACTGGGAGGACGCCGACAGCGGGTCGAAGGCCAGCCGGCCGAGGTGGCTGCCTGCCGGTGCCGTCGGTTCGACCGCTGGGGCCGCAGGTTCGACCGCTGGGGCCGCAGGTTCGACCTCCGGCTCGACTGTCGGCTCGACTGGGGCGACCTCGGCCGAGCGCTCGAGCAATCCCTTCGCGCCGCCGCCCAGGTTCGAGTCGAACCCGTTCGCCCCACCGCCCAAGGCCTCAGTCAATCTGTTCGCGGCCGACGTATCCGCGGCCGATCGCCTGGCCGACAATCCCTTCGCGCCGCAGCGCCCGGCCAGGCCGACGATCGCCGCCGAGGCGCCGCGCAAGCTGCAGCTGCTCGGTCGGGGGCTCGGCATCTTCGGCAGCTACGCCAAGGTGATGCTCGTCGACGGCGAGGCCGTGGCGTACTGCCAGTTCGGGCCACTCTCCGCGTACCCCCGCGCGCTCCGAACGCGCGACCTCTACCCGCAGCTCCCCCAGGCGCCGCTGCCCGCGGTGATAACGTGCATCGCCACCACCGCCGCCGGCCGCGGGAGTGGCCACGCTCTGCGTCTCGTGGCTGAGGTGTGCCGCGACCTGGCCGGCCGGGGCTTCGCCGCGGTGGAGGCCTACCCCGAGGCGCATGCCGTCGCCGACGCCACGCCCGCGGCCAAACCCGGGTTCTGGCTCCGGGCCGGCTTCGCCCTGGCCGCGGACGATGAACGCTACCCGGTCATGCGGAGGGAGCTCTAGATGCGGCCTCGAATCGGGCGGCCTCGAATCGGGCGGCCTCGAATCGGGCGGCCTCGAATCGGGCGGCTTCGGATCGGCGGGCTCCTTGCCGCGGCCGTCCTTCTCGCCACCTCGGTCGTCGCGGTTGGCTGCTCCTACACGGTGGTCGTCACCAACCCGCCGCCGCTCGTCACGTCCGTGCCGATCGAGCCCACCGGCTGGCCGAACGGAACAACCGGCACCTTCGGCCTTCGGATCGATCCGAGCCTTCTGAGCAACATCCCGGCATCCGTCGGCGGCAACCCGTTGCTCGAGGACGTGGAGTTCGAGATGCTCGCGCTCGACGATCCGAACTACGCGAGCCCCTTCGACGCCTACTACGTCGCCCACATCGACTCGATCTCGGATCTGAACTGGCTGGAGGTCTCGGTCGCCTCGCTCCGCGAAGGCGCCCAGACCGACGACTTCTACGCCTCCTGGCGCGACAGCTGGTTCAAGACCGCCTGCTCGCAGGCCGACGGGATCGACACGACCACCCTGGAGTCGATCAACGACTGGCAGGTCGACGTGGCCACGTGCAAGGGCGGCGTGATGGCCTACACGCTCAGCCTGGGCAACGGCATCCTCGTCTCGATCATGGACCTCGGTCCGCGCCGCCTCGGCCGCCAGCTGATCGAGGGGATCAATTAGGGATGACGGTCGAGACAGGCGCCACGAAGGCCGCGAAGGCCGCGAAGGCCGGACCGCGACTCGTCCGCGCGCCGCGAGGCCCCGAACGGACGTGCAAAGGCTGGGCCCAGGAAGCCGCGCTGCGGATGCTCATGAACAACCTCGATCCCGAGGTTGCCGAGCGACCTGACGACCTGGTCGTGTACGGCGGGACCGGCCGGGCCGCGCGCTCGTGGGACGCGTTCGATGCGATCGTCCGCGAGCTGCGCCGCCTGGAGAACGACGAGACGCTGCTCGTCCAGTCGGGCAAGCCGGTCGGCGTCTTCCGCACGAACGAATGGGCGCCGCGCGTCCTGATCGCCAACTCGAACCTGGTCGGCAAGTGGGCCAACTGGGAGACGTTCCGCGAGCTGGAGCGCGCCGGACTGACGATGTACGGCCAGATGACCGCCGGCTCGTGGATCTACATCGGGACGCAAGGAATCCTGCAGGGCACCTACGAGACCTTCGCGGAGCTGGCTCGCCAGCATTTCGGCGGGACACTGCGCGGGCGAGTGACGCTCACGGCGGGCCTGGGCGGCATGGGCGGCGCGCAGCCGCTGGCCGTGACGATGAACGGGGGAGTGGCGCTGGTCGTGGAGGTCGACGAGGCCCGCGCCGCCCGCCGGCGCGAGATCGGCTACGTGGACCGCCTGTCCCACTCGCTCGACGAGGGGCTCGCCTGGGCGCGTTCGGCGGCGGCGGAGGGACGAGCGGAATCGATCGCGCTTGTCGGCAACGCGGCCGAGATCGAGCCCGAACTGGTGCGCCGCGGCGAGCGCTTCGACGTGGTCACGGACCAGACCTCCGCCCACGACGCCCTGAACGGCTACGTGCCGGCGGGGGTCACGGTGGCCGAGGCGGCCGACCTGCGGCGCCAGAACCCCGACGAATACATCCGCCGCTCGATGGCATCCATGGCCGAGCACGTTCGGGCGATGCTGGCGTTGCAGAAGGCCGGCTCCGTGACCTTCGACTACGGCAACAACATCAGGGCCCAGGCCCAGACCGCCGGCGTGGCCAACGCCTTCGACTTCCCGGGCTTCGTGCCCGCCTTCATTCGGCCGCTCTTCTGCGAGGGCAAGGGCCCCTTCCGGTGGGCCGCGCTCTCGGGCGATCCAGCGGAGATCCTGACGACGGATCGCGCGATCCTGGAGCTCTTCCCCGAGAACGAATCGCTTCGGCGATGGATCGAGATGGCCGAGGCGCGGGTGCCGTTCCAGGGCCTGCCGGCCCGGATCTGCTGGCTCGGCTACGGCGAGCGCGCCCGGGCCGGGGCCGCCTTCAACGAGCTGGTGCGGACGGGCAAGGTGAGCGCGCCGATCGTCATCGGGCGCGACCACCTCGACTCGGGCTCGGTCGCCTCGCCGAATCGCGAGACGGAGGCCATGCGCGACGGCTCCGACGCAATCGCCGATTGGCCGCTCCTCAACGCCCTGGTCAACACCGCCTCGGGCGCGAGCTGGGTGAGTATCCACCACGGCGGCGGAACGGGGATCGGGTACTCCCAGCATGCGGGCATGGTGGTCGTCGCCGACGGCACGGACCTCGCCGCGCGGAAGCTGGAGCGCGTCCTGACCACGGACCCCGGGATGGGCGTGATCCGCCACGCCGACGCGGGCTACGAGCGGGCCATCGAGGTCGCTCGGGAGCGCGGCGTCCGCATCCCGATGCTCGACGGGGACTGACGCGCATACCTCGACGCCTCTTCGACGGACGACTACGATCTGCCTGAGTCCGCCACGTTTGAGTCACAGGAGGGAGATCGAATGGCCACGCGCAATCTCAACCGTCCGAGCTACGTGCTTGCGCTGCTGCTGGGGTTCGTCGCCCTGGTCGACGCCGGCAACGGGCTCATAAACATGCAGATGCCGGATCTGTGCAATTACTTCTACGGGGGCAGCGGCTCGACGTGCAACGTCAACGCCGGCTGGCTGGTCGACCTGGGCGCCGCCGTCGTGAGCGCCGCCCTGCTCGCTCTGCTGTTGCTGCGGCCCAACTTCTACGTCCTCGCCGCGACGTTCGGATGGAGCGCGCTGGCATTCCTGACCAACCTCGCGATGCGCCACAGCGCCGTCGGCCCCGACATGATTGCCACCTACAGGATGACCGTTCATCTGGTCGTTGCCACGATTGCGGCCGTGCTGGTCGTGGTGGAGGTGCTCCAGATCCAAGCCGAGAAGCAAGCGACCGCCACGGCCCGGACGGCTGCGCCCGTGCCTGCCCCCGCCCCTGCCCCCGCCCCTGCGCCCGCACTGTCGGCTGCGCCCACCCTCGCGCCTGCCCCCACCCTCGCGCCTGCCCCCGCCCCCGCCGAGCCGACCCCGCCCGCCGCGCCCGCGGCTCCGGCACAGTAGCCGACCCTCAATCGGGGCCGGCGGTCTTCGCCGGCCCTAGGCGGTCGTGGCCTGGGTCTTGACCGGCTCGAGAAGCGGTTCGGCCGCGCCCGTCCTGTCGGCTCCCTCGCCGCCCACCTCTTCGGGCATCTGGCGCAGCGAGCGGAGCGGCGAGAAGAGCACCCACGGCACGGACGCGAACGACCCCAGCGCCACGATGACCAGCGCCAGGCGCACCGGCAGCAGCGTTGCCAGCAGGCCGCCCATCAACGACCCGATCGGGATCGTGCCCCAGACGATGAAACGCATCGTGGCATTCATGCGGCTCTGCATCGCCAACGGGGTGATCGACTGGCGCAGGCTGATCTGGGCCACGTTGTAGACGACCTGCGTGAAGCCGAGCACGGACCAGCCTGCGAACAGCGTGACGGCCGCCCACTCCAGCCGCGCCGGCGTCAGCGTCAGCAGCAGGAAGGCGGGCGAGCTCAGGGCTGCCGAGACGATGATCGTCGGCCCGAGCCCGAACCTTCGCGGCAGGCGGCCCGAGAGCGCCGCCCCGGCCAGGAAGCCGAAGCTCGCCAGGCCGACGACCGTCCCGAAGAAGGCCGGCGGCAGATTCAGCTCGCGCCAGATCAGGACCGGGAAGACGCCGAAGAGCGCCGCCCCAAAGAGGTTCGACGTCCCCGTGCAGCCGGCGATCGAGCGCAGGTAGCGGTTGCCCAGCACGTAGCGCAGGCCGCTGGAGATCTCGGCCCGCAGAGACGTCGGGCGCCCGGCGGCGTCGAGCATCCGCTCCGGCTTGTCTTCGCGCTTGCGGATGAGGCCGATCAGGCCGCCCGAGATGAAGAAGCTCAGGGCGTCGGCAACGATCGCCAGCGGCGCCGCCACGATCTGGATGAGGTTGCCGGCCAGCGTGGGGCCGCCGATCTGCGCCGCGGAGTAGCTGACCTGCAGGCGCCCGTTGCCCTCCACCAGATCATCGCGGTCGATCAGCGCCGGCAGGAACGATTGATCGGCCACGTCGAAGAAGGCGCTGAAGGTGCCGGTCACGAAGGCCACGATGAACAGCTGCCAGATCGACATCACGCCGGCCACGTAGGCCACCGGGATGCTCAGGAGAACGGCGCCCCGGCCGAAATCCGCGGCGATCAGGACGGGCCGCCGCCTGACGCGATCCAGCCAGGCACCGGCCAGCAGCGTGAAGAGCAGAAACGGCAGCATCTCGACTGCGGCGAGCAGGGAGACCTGGAAGACGCTCGCGTGGAGCATGGTCAACGCGATGTACGGAACGGCGATCAGGGTGACCTGGCTGCCGAGCACACTCACCGTGGCGGCCGTCCAGAGCTTCCGGAAGTCGCCGTGGCGCCAGAGTGAAGGTCGAGCTATTCCCAGCATGCCCCGTCCTTATGTGGCGGCATCGTATCAACCGACCCTTGGCCCGGCATTAGGCGACCCGTCTCATTCAAGCTGTGCCACGATAAGCATCGGCTATTCGGGCGGCCAGTTACCGGTGGATCGGAGGCAGGGTGACCAGGCTCGTCGAGTCAGTTCCCAACTTCAGCGAAGGACGCCGAATCGAGGTCGTCGACAAGCTCGCGGCGGCGGTCGAGAGCGTGCCGGGCGCCTTCCTGCTCGATCGAACCAGCGACGCCAGCCACAACCGCAGCGTCCTGACTCTCGCCGGAGAGGCGGCCCCGATGCTCGAGGCGCTGGAGCGCACCTTTGCCGTCGCCGTCGCCGAGATCGACATGGAGCGGCACGCCGGCGAGCACCCGCGCATCGGGGCCGTCGACGTTGTGCCGTTCGTGCCGTTGGGCGAGACGACGATGTCCGACTGCGTCGAGCTGGCGCGGACATTCGGGGCGCGGGTCGCGGAGCGGTTCTCGCTGCCCGTGTACCTGTACGGCGAGGCGGCCACGGCGCCGACGCGGCAGCGGCTCGCGGACGTTCGGCGTGGCCAGTACGAGGGGCTCAAGACGCTGATCGGGGAGCCCGGCCGCGAGCCGGACTTCGGCCCCGCACGGCTCCACTCCACGGCAGGGGCGGTGGCGGTCGGTGCCAGGCCGTTCCTGATCGCCTACAACATCAACCTCGCCAGCAGCGACGTCGATCTGGCCAGGCGGATCGCGCGCCGGATCCGAGAGTCGAGCGGCGGACTGCCGCGGGTCCAGGCCAGCGGCTTCTGGATCGGGGAGCTCGGCCGGGCCCAGGTATCGATGAACCTGCTCGACTTCCGCACGACGCCGCTATGGCTCGTCTGGGAGGCGGTCCGGGCGGAGGCGGCCGAGGGGGAGGTCGAGCTGGCCGAGTCCGAACTGATCGGACTTGCGCCTCTGGCGTCGCTGCTGGACGTAGCCGACCACGCCGGAATCCCAGTCGGCCGCTCGACTGCCGAGCGACTGGCGGGTGCGGCCGATTTCCTGCGGCTGCGCGACTTCTCGCCGATGCAGGCGCTCGAGCTGCGGCTCGACGCGGTTCGCGGCCAATGAGCGGGGAACCGCGGCCGAATGGCACGGCGGGCCGCGGGCTGCTGGTCGAAGGGGCGAGCGGGATCGCCACGATGGCGGGCCCGATACGGAGAGGCGGCGCCCAGGGGAACGCGGATCTGATCTCGGGGGGCGCGCTCGCCGTCGCGTGCTGGGAGGGGCGGATCCTGGCCGTGGGCTGGAGCGACGAAGTCCACCGCCAGATCGTGGCCGAGGGGCTCCCGCTCGACGAGTTTCGCCGTCTCGACGCGCACGGCGGCTTCATCACGCCGGGCCTCGTCGACGCCCACACCCACCTGCTCTTCGCCGGGACTCGCGAGGGCGAGTGGCAGGTCCGCGCCCGTGGCGCCGGCTACCTGGACGTGCTGGCCACGGGCGGCGGGATTCTCTCGACAGTGGCCGCAACCCGCGCCGCGTCGGACGAAGAGCTGCTGGCCGGGGGCCGCGCCCGCTTGGCCCAGATGCTCGCCAACGGAACGACGACCGCGGAGGCCAAGTCCGGCTACGGTCTGGACGTCGCGACGGAGATCCGGCTGCTGGACTTGATCGGCCGGCTCGACCGCGAAGGCCCGGTCGGGCTCATCCCCACATTCCTTGGCGCGCACGCGGTTCCCGCGGAGTATCGCGACCGCCCCGGCGGCACGGACGAGTACGTCGCCCACGTCGTCCGCGATCAGCTGCCTGCGGTGGCCCGCCAGGGGATCGCCCTCTTCTGCGACGTCTTCTGCGAGCAAGGCGTCTTCTCGGCCGACCAGAGCCGCCGCATCCTGCATGCCGCCGCCGACCACGGCCTGGCGCTCCGCATCCACGCCGACGAGCTTGCCCCGTCGGGCGGGGCCGAGCTGGCCGCGGAGTTGGGCTGCCTCTCGGCGGATCACCTCGCGGCGCCGTCGGAGGCGGGGATCGAGGCGCTGGCCCGGACCGCGCAAGCGGGCCATCCGGTCGTGGCGACGCTGCTGCCGGCCACGAGCTGGTTCCTCGGCAAGCACCACTTCGCCCCGGCCCGCCGCTTCATCGACGCCGGCGTTCCGGTGGCCCTAGCCACGGATCTGAACCCGGGCACGAGCCCCACACTCAGCCTGCCCCTGGTGATGTCGATCGGCTGCGTGGAGCTGGGCTTGACCCCGGCCGAGGCGCTTTCGGCGGTCACGATCAACGCCGCCCACGCCCTGGGGCTCGGCGCCGAGATCGGCTCGATCGAGCCAGGCAAGCAGGCCGACCTGGTCGTCTGGGGCGTGCCGACGCTCGAGCAGATTCCCTACTGGCTCGGCGCCGACCTGGCTCGGACGATCGTCAGGCGCGGTCGCGTCGTCTTCGAACGCCGGGCCTGACGCGCGCGCCCCATGTCATCGGCCGGCCGGTTTTCGGCGCCGGCCGGTTTTCGGCTGCCGGCTTTCTGCCGTCAGATCTTGCCGCGCTGCTCCAGCAAGACCGTCGTCACTTCCGCGGGGAGCGACGACGGCATGAGCGTCAGCTTCGACTGAAGAGCCGGCGGCGTCGAGACGCCCATCTCGTGCAGGAACTTGGCGAGCGCCTCGGTCGATTCCGCGTCGTCGCAGACCGGCATCGGGAAGACGACCTTGGCATCGAGCTGAGCCACCAGCTCGGCCGCCTTCATGGCGGGGAGCGAGCCCCCGACGGGGATGCAGGCCACGTCCACCGGACCGATGTCGGTGAGCTTGTCCTCAGTCAGCAGGTGGCCGATCTCGCCGAGATGGATGACGCGCACGCCGTCCAATTCCACCAGAAAGGCGATGTTGCGGCCGCGCTCGCCGCCCTTGGCTTCGTCGCGGAAGGTCCGGACGCCGGTGATCAGGACGTCCTTGATCTCGTACTCGCCGGGCCCGTCCAGGCAGAAGGCTTCTTCGAGACTGCTGGGCAGCAGCGTCGAGCCATCCCGCGATAGACGGCCCCTGGCCTTGGGGTGAGGCGAGTCGTCCGGGTGGCTGTAGGTGACGATGTCGCCGGTAATGCCGCGGCCGGTCGGCCCGACGACCGACTGATATGCGTCGGCGACCACGACCGCGTCTTTGCTGCGCATGCGGACGCAGGTCCGCCCGTACCAGGTGAGTTCCATGGGGGTGATTCTTGCACATGCCGATCATCGGCCGCTTACCCGGGGCTCGCCCCTTGCCGTGCGCCGCTCGCCCCTCGTCGGCGCCCACAAAAGGAGGACCGGAGGCGCCTGCCCAATCGGCACCTCCGGTCGGAGGGAGGGAGGATGGAACGTTCAGGAGGTTCGTCCAGTGTTCCGACTCGAAAGGTAGCGACGCTCCGTGAAAACAGGGTCCGCCAGTTGGTTAAGAAACCCACATTTCGAGGCGAAAGGCGCCGCGATGCCCGAGCCGGACCCCTGCCGAGAAAAGGACGTCGCGCGCAACGGACCTCGCCTGGCACAATGCCCGCATGCACGATCGACGTCTCCGCCGCAACGCTTCGATTCTCGTTGCCCTGGCGGCGATCGCCACCGCCTGCGGTACCTCGACGGCGACGCCTACCCCGACCTCCCAGCCCAGCGCCAGCCCGACCTCCCAGCCCAGCGCCACCCCGACCGGGTCGGCAGCGGCGAGCTCTTCGGCAAGCCCGACGGCCTCCGGATCAGGCGATCAGGCGATCTACGCCCAGATCGAGGCCCAGGTGGAGGAGCTGCGGGCACTCAAGCCCAAGAGCGCCGTCAACCCGATCCTGCTCGACGAGCAGGGCGTTCGCGACTGGATGACCAAGGCATATCAGGCCGGCGTCGACCACCAGGCGATGGCGGCCCAAAGCCGGCTCTTCGCCCACCTCGGCCTGCTGCCGGCCGGCGCGTCGCTCGAACAACTCGCCCTCGATCTCAACGCCGGCCAGGCGATCGGCTTCTACGACACCGACACCAAGCAGCTCTACCTGCTCTCCCAGTCGGGCACGGTCGGGCCGGAGGAGCAGCTGACCTTCTCGCACGAGTTCACCCACGCCCTCCAGGACCAGAACTTCGGCCTGGACAAGCTGGCAATCGACACGGCCGATCAGAGCGACCGCGACCTGGCCCGGACGGCTTTGCCCGAGGGAGATGCGAGCCTGGCCATGACCCAATGGGCCACCGCGCACATGTCGATCCTGGACCTGCTCTCGGTCAGCGTCTCCGCCGGGTCGGGCCCTCAGGCCGATCAGCTGGCCAATGCGCCGGCGATCCTGCGCGAGGATCTGATGTTCCCGTACGACGAAGGCCTCAACTTCGTCGAGGGCGTCTACAGCCAGGGCGGCTGGAGTTCAGTGAACCGGCTGTACTCGAAGCCGCCCGACTCCACCTCCCAGATCCTTCATCCGGAGCTGTACGCCGGCGGCGTCACGCCGGTCGTCCTGGCGATTCCGGGAGTGCCCTCCTCTTTGGGCACCGGCTGGACGCTCGCGATGCAGGACACCATGGGCGAGCTGCAGCTGCGGGTCTGGCTCGAGGGCGAGCACCCGACGGCCGCGGAGAAGGCGGCCGCGGACTCCGCCGCCTCCATGTGGGCCGGCGATCGGATCGGGCTGTACGAAGGCCCGAACGGGGCGTGGGCGGTGGTCCTGCGCACGCAGTGGCGCAGCAGCGCCGGACGCGCGGCTTTCCACGACAGCGCGACTTTGAAGCTGGGAAGCTTGCCGGGTCCGGCCATCCTGTGCGGCGACTCGAGCAGCGTGGACCTGTACGTGGCCTCGGATGTGGCCGCCCTGGAGGCCTTCGCCCCCTGCCGCCCGCCCCTCTGATGGTCTGAGCCGCGGGCTGCGACGCCGGGCCTGCGGCGTAGGGCCCTACATCGACTCGGGGGCGGAGATGCCGAGCAGACCCAATGCGTTGGCGAGGGTCGTCTTCGTGGCCGCGACCAGAGCGAGGCGCGCCGCCGAGCGATCCGGCTCCGCTTCCTCGATGACGCGGGCGTCGCGGTAGAAGGCGTGGAACGCGGTCGCCAGCTCCGTGGCGTAGGTCGTGATGCCGTGCGTCTCCTCGCTCGCGGCCGCCTCCTCCACGACCTCGGGCAGGCGCACGATCTGGCGGACCAACTGCGCCTCGGGGGCGCCCGGCAGGATTCCGGTCAGCAGCCCGACCAGCCGCGGATCGTCGGCCTTCGGGGTCGCAATCCCTGCCTCGGCGGCCTTGCGCAGGATCGAGGCGATTCGGGCGTAGGCGTACTGGACGTAGTAGACCGGGTTCTCGTTCGACTGCTTCTTCGCCAGCTCGATGTCGAAGTCGATGCCGCTCGAGGCGGCGCGTGAGGCGAAGAACCAGCGGGCCGCATCGACGCCGATCTCGCCGAGCAGCTCGTCGAGGGTGATGAACTCGCCCGTGCGCTTTGACATCGGGACTTCCTTGCCGTCCCGGACGAAGCGAACCCAGGCGGTCAGGATCATCTGGACGCGGTCGCCCTCGAAGCCGAGCGACTGAGCGGCGGCCTTGACCCGGGCGACGTAGCCGTGGTGGTCCTCGCCCCAGATGAAGACGATGCGCCCGTAGCCGCGGCTGAACTTCTCGACCACGTAGCCGATGTCGGCCGCGAAGTAGGTGGGCGCGGCATCGCCGGTCGAGCGCAGGATCACCCGATCCTTGTCGTCGCCGTACTTCGTGGATCGGAAGACGACCGCGCCGTCCTCCTCGTAGACGTCGCCGGCGGCGCGAAGTCGTTCGACCGCTCGGGTGACCCAGCCGTCGTTATGAAGCGTGCTCTCCGAGCGCCAGACGTCGAAATGGCAGCCGAGATGATCGAGGCTGGCCTCGATGCCCGACCGGACCTTCTCTGACGCCCAGCGACCGACCGCCCAGGCGGGATCCTCGCCCGGCTTCCGGGCCTCGTCCAGGATTTCGGCCGGCAGCTCGCGGGCCATGTCGTAGACGTAGTCGCCGTGGTAGCCGTCCTCGGGGAGCTCACAGCCCTCACGGATCGCCACCACCGAGGCGCCCAGGTTCTTGACCTGGCTGCCGAAGTCGTTGAAGTAGTACTCGCGCTCGACCTTGTGTCCGGCGGCCGTGAGGACGCGGCACAGCAGGTCGCCGGTGAAGGCACCGCGGGCGTTGCCAATGTGGAGCGGCCCGGTGGGGTTGGCCGAGACGAACTCGACGTTGATGTGCTCGGGATGCTCGGCGGCGACGTGGCCCCAGGCGGCCGGGTCGCGGAGGATGCGGGCCGCGTTTGCGGCGAGGGCCCCGTCCGCGAGGCGGATGTTCAGGAAGCCGGGCGGGGCCACCTCGACGGCGGCGATAGGGGAGGCCGGATCCGTGGCCGTCGTGGCGACGTGCGCGGCGATGGCCTGGGCGATCTGGAGAGGCGCGCGCCGGTAGGGCTTGGCCAGCTTGAGGGCAATCGTGCTGGCGAAGTCGCCACGCGTCGTGTCCGCGGGCCGCTCGATGTCGACGGGGACGTCGATTGCGTCGACGGGGGCGGGCAGGTCGACCTGGGCACTCTGCCACGCGGATTGGATGGCTTGGCGTACCTGCGTGCGCAGGCTGGCGGTCGCGTCAGGGGTCATAGGCGCATGGTAGCGAGCCCCACGCCGTTCCGTGGATCGGTGTTCCGTGGATCGGACGGCGGGCGTGGGCGCCGCAGCCGCCGCCGGACCCCGATCAGTCGGTCAGCCGAGCCAGATAGGGCGCGACTATAGCCCTCACGGACTCGGCGTCGACCGACGCCAGGGCTCTCGTGGAGAGGTCGTCGAGCTCCGCCCGCGTCACGGCGGCGAGGGCGGCGCGAATGCCGTCGAGCGATCCCGCATCGGCCGACAGCTCGTCCACCCCGAGGCCCACCAGGACCAGCGCACCGGCCGGGTCGCCGGCCAGTTCGCCGCAGACCGCGACCGGAATCCCGGCCGAGTCGGCGCCGTGGATCACGCCGGCGATCGTCCGCAGGACCGACGGATGCAACGCGTCCTGGAGCGAGCCAAGGGAGGCGTTGCCTCGGTCGGCGGCCATCAGGTACTGCATCAGATCGTTGGTGCCGATGCTGAAGAAGTCGACCATCTGGGCCAGCTCGGCGGCGAGGATCGCGGCCGACGGGATCTCGACCATGATCCCGGTGACTATCTTCCTGGCACACGGCAGCTTCTTTGAGCGGAGATCGTCGCGGGCCTCGTCCCGTAGCTGCTGCAGCAACTTCACGTCGGCGACCGTGGCCACCATCGGAGCCATGACGTGGGGCGTGACCTCGGCCAGTGCGCCGGCCTGCCAGATCGCCCGCAGCTGCGTCCGCAGCAGGTCATGCGGGCGGTCCGCGAGCCGTGTGGCGCGCCCGCCGAGGTACGGGTTGGCTTCGGCGGGCAGGCCCAGATATGGGATCCCTTTGTCGCCGCCGATGTCCGCCAGGCGGATGACGACCGGGCGGTCGGGTCCGAAGGCGGTCATGACGCGGCGGTAGGCGAGCATCTGCTCGTGCTCGGTCGGCGGCGTCTGCCGCTTCATGTACAGGAACTCGGTGCGGAAGAGGCCGACACCTTCGGCCCCGGCCTCGAGCGCTCGCGGCGCGTCGTCGGGCGTACCGATGTTGGCGACCAACGGCACCCGCTCGCCGTCGGCCGTCGCGCCCGGTCGATCCCGCAGCGCCGCCGCCCGGCGGGTGCGCTTCGCGAGCGCGTCCGCGCGGCCGCGCAAGATGCCGAGGTCGTCGTCGCTCGGTTCGAGCAGGATCTCGCCTCGCGACCCGTCGACGGCGATGGTGAGGGGAGCCGGCGACCCGGCCGCGACGGCGGCGTCAGTGGCCGCATCGACGGCTTCGAGCAGACCCGCCGCCCCGACCACCGCCGGGATGCCAAGCCCGCGGGCGAGGATGACGGCATGAGCCGTCCGCGACCCACCGGCCAGGGCCACTCCCCGGAGGAAGCCGGCGGGGATCTCCGCGGTGACCGACGGCGGCAGATCGTCGGCGACGGCGATGGACGGGCGCTCGGGCAGCTCAGGCTGCTCGCCGCGCAGGATGCGGCCGATCCGCGCCCCAACGTCGCGTATGTCGGCCGCGCGCGCCGAAAGCAGCTCGTCGTCGACCGCGGCCAGCATCTCCGCGGCCGCCGTCGCCGATTCGGCCACGGCCTCGACCGGATCCATGCCCGCCCGGACCCGTCGGATGGCCTCGTCGAGGAGGGCCGTGTCCGTGGCCATCATCGCCTGGGCGCCGAAGATGCCCGCATCGTCACGTCGGCCGGCCTCGGAGAGGCGATCGGCGAGCGCCGTCAGCTGATCGGCGGCCCGGTGGGCCGCGTCCGTGACGGCGGCGATGGCCTGAACCTCGGTCAGCTTCGGCCGCACGGCCCCGCGCGAGGATTGCTGGCGATCGTGCTCCGCGGCAGTCTCTTCCTGCGTCGGCCGCCGCGGGTATCGCCACGCCGGACCGGTGGCGACGCCGGGCGCTGCCGCAGAAGCTTCTATGCGAATGGTCATGCGCTGGTCCTCAGCCCAACGGCTCGCCGAGGCCGCCCTCGATGGCCGCCTTCAGGTGGGCGACCGCCTGGGTCTCGTCCTCGCCGTCGGCGGCAATGCGTACGGTGGTGCCGGCGAGGACCCCGGCGGTCAGAACGGCGATCAGGCTCTTGGCGTCCACCGGTGGCTTGCCCGTCGCCAGGTTCTGGAGAGTGACGCTCGACTTGAAGGTCGTCGCCTGGCGAACGAACAGGACGGCAGGCCGAGCGTGCAACCCGGACGGGTTGCGAATCTCGACATCCCTCGACTTCAACTCAGCCTCCCTGCGGGCTCGCGGGCCATCATCTGCCACTCTCCCGAGCCGTGAAGACACCCAGATCCGTGGGGCCGAAGGCGACGTTGACGCGCACGGCGAGGCGCAGCTGCGGACCCGAGAAGTCGAACGTGAGGGTGTAGCGATAGGCATTGGTGTAGAGGCAGACGTCGACTTCCAGGCAATCCGGCCTGGGCCAGGCAGCACTGGCTGCCAGAGGCTGGTCGCGCCAGGCGGCGCTGGTAGTCAGGTGCTGGCCCGGCCACTGACGCACAACGGCTGAGGAGCCTGTCCGCCAGGCGCCCCGGCCGAATCTCAGCCGCCGCGGGCGCGGTGAGCCCTCCACGCCGAAGACCAACGCTCCCCCGCGCGTGGTGAGTTCGAAGCGCAGGGACGTGAAGCCGAGCGGGTTGGAGTCGAAGGTGAACTCCGCCCCGTCAAGGTCGGCCTCGATCGCTGACGAAATTGCCCCGGGGCGGGGGACCAAACGCAGGCCGGCCATGCGCTGCCTCAGAGCCTGGTGGGCGGCCGGGTCTTCAGGAAGTGCGGTGGGCTGGAGCGCTGGGAGGACGATGCTCCAGAGTGCGTCCAGTACTCGGTGCATCGGGCCTGTCCCGGACGTCATCGCCACGACCAGATCCTGGGCGGGCACGACCACGCAGAACTGGCCGAAGGCCCCATCGGCCCGGAAGCTGTCGTGGCGCCCCCGCCAGAACTGGTAGCCGTAGCCCCGGCCCCAATCCGGGTTCGGGTTCAACTCCGGTCCGGTCTCGATCTGGAGCGAGGTGGCCGCCTCCACCCACTCCGCCGGAACCAGTCTCTTTCTGCCCCAAACGCCCTTTTGCAGATAGAGCTGACCCAGACGGGCGATGTCTTCGGTCCGAACCCGCAGCCCGAACCCGCCCATGCTGATCCCGGACCGATCCTGTTCCCAGGTCGGGTTCTCGATACCCAACGGCTCGAATAGCCGTGGCCGCAGGTAGTCCAAGAGCTTCAGGCCGGTCTCCTTCTGGAGGATGGCCGAAAGCATGTAGGTGGCTGGGGTGTTGTAAACGAAATGGGTGCCGGGTGGGTATGCCACCGGCAGTTCCAGGAAGCCGCGGACCAGATGGGTGCCATCGCCGACTAAGGCACGATCGACTGTCTCCGCGTCGTGGCCGGTGCACATGGCCAGCAGGTGGCGGACCTTCATGGCCGCGAGGTTCGGGCTGACCTGAGCGGGCGTTTCGGCGGGAAAGAAGGAGACAACCGGGTCATCCAGGCCGAACCGTCCCTCGCCGATGGCAATGCCGACGGCAGTCGAGGTGAAACTCTTGGACACGGAGTTCAGCGTCTGGCGCAGCGCAGGGGCGTTCGGAGCCCACCATCCCTCGGCCACGACCGTGCCGTGCCGGACGACCATCAACGAATGGGGATCAGGAGCCGTGCGCTCCAGCTCGTTCACCCATTCGAGGATGACGCTCGAGGGAATCCCGACCGACTCCGGGGTTGCCCGATCCAGGGTCTGCTCCACGCCTGCTCTCCGTCCGTCGATCGCGGGCGGCCTCTAGAGCGGCCGCCTTTGCGAGTTACTCGCCACCAACTAGTAGGGCCAGCTCCAGTCGCGGATCTCGGGGGCGTCCTCGCCCTCGGCGCGAGTGTAGGCCCGGGCTTCGGTGCGCTTATCTTGCATGAGCTGTCGGACGTGGCCGGCCTTCGCGTCCAGCCCGGGGATGCGATCGATGGCGTCGATCACCAGGTGGTAGCGGTCCAGGTCGTTGAGCATGACCATGTCGAACGGCGTGGTGGTCGTGCCCTCTTCCTTGTAGCCGCGGACGTGAATGTTGTCGTGGCCGTGGCGGCGGTAGGTGAGGCGGTGGATCAGCCACGGGTAGCCGTGGTAGGCGAAGACGATCGGCTTGTCCGTGGTGAAGAGCGAGTCGAACTCCTTGTCCGTCATGCCGTGCGGATGTTCGGTCTCGGGCTCCAGGCGCATCAGGTCGACCACGTTCACGACGCGGATCTTCACGTCGGGCAGGTATTGCCGCATCAGGTCGACGGCGGCCAGGGTTTCGAGCGTGGGGACGTCGCCGCAGCAGGCCATGACGATGTCGGGCTCGCCGCCCTGGTCGTTGCTGGCCCAGTCCCAGATGCCGATGCCGCGGGTGCAGTGCAGGATGGCCTGGTCCATGGTCAGCCAGTTCGGCGAAGGCTGCTTGCCGGCAACGATCACGTTGACGTAGTTGCGGCTGCGCAGGCAGTGGTCGGTGACCGACAGCATCGTGTTCGCGTCCGGCGGCAGGTAGACGCGGATGATCTCGGCCTTCTTGTTGACCACGACATCGATGAAGCCGGGGTCCTGGTGGGTGAAGCCGTTGTGGTCCTGACGCCAGACCAGTGACGAAAGCACGTAGTTGAGCGAGGCGATGGGGCGGCGCCAGGGGATGTTGCGCGTCACCTTCAGCCACTTGGCGTGCTGGTTGAACATCGAGTCGATGATGTGGATGAAGGCTTCGTAGCAGTTGAACATGCCATGGCGGCCGGTCAGCAGGTAGCCCTCCAGCCAGCCCTCGCACTGGTGTTCCGAAAGGACCTCCATCACCCGGCCGTCGGTGGAAAGAACATTGTCCTTGGCGTCTTCGGGGATCACCTCTGCGTCCCAGGCTTTGCCGGTCACCTCGAAGATCGCCTGGAAGCGGTTCGAGGCCGTCTCGTCGGGCCCGAACATCCGGAAGTTGTCGGGGTTCTTGGCCATCACGTCGCGGACGAAGGTGCCGGCCACATAGGTCGCTTCGGCCGTCGAACCGCCCGGCTTGGGCACCTCGACGGCGTAGTCGCGGAAGTCGGGCATGATCAGGTCGCGCAGCAGCAGGCCGCCGTTGGCGTGAGGGTTGGCGCCCATTCGCCGTTCGCCTTTGGGGGCTAGGGCGGCCAGCTCGGGCCGGAGCGCGCCCTTCTCGTCGAACAGCTCCTCGGCCTTGTAGCTTCGCATCCAGGTTTCGAGCTGGTCCCGGTGAGCCGCATTGGTCCGGGTGTCCGCCAGTGGAACCTGGTGCGACCGCCACGTGCCCTCGACCTGCTTGCCGTCGACGACCTTCGGGCCGGTCCAGCCCTTGGGCGTCCGAAGGACGATCATCGGCCAGGCCGGACGCCCCTTTGGCTTGCCCGAGCGGGCGGCCTTCTGGATGTCGCGAATCTCGTCGAGGACGGTGTCGAGGGTCGCCGCCAGCTGCTGGTGAACCAGCGCCGGCTCGTCGCCCGTTACGAAGTACGGCTTGTAGCCGTAGCCGATCATCAAGTCGCGCAGCTCGTTCTCGGGGATGCGGGCCAGGATCGTCGGGTTGGCGATCTTGTAGCCGTTGAGATGCAGGATCGGCAGGACGACGCCGTCGCCCTTGGGGTCGAGGAACTTGTTCGAGTGCCAGCCGGTCGCGAGCGGGCCGGTCTCGGCTTCGCCGTCGCCGACGATGCAGCAGACCAGGAGATCGGGGTTGTCGAAGGCGGCGCCATAGGCGTGGGAGAGCGAATAGCCGAGCTCGCCGCCCTCGTGGATCGAGCCGGGCGTCTCCGGCGCGACGTGGCTGGGGATGCCGCCCGGGAACGAGAACTGGCGGAATAGCTTGCGCATGCCGTCTTCGTCCCGGGTGATGCTCGGGTAGAAGTCGGTGTAGCTGCCCTCGAGGTAGGTGTTTGCGACGAGGCCGGGGCCGCCGTGTCCGGGGCCGATGATGTAGATGGCGTTGAGGTCGCGGGCCTTGATGACCCGATTCATGTGGGCGTAGATCAGGTTGAGGCCCGGCGTGGTACCCCAGTGGCCCAGGAGCCGCGGCTTGACGTCCTTCGCCTCCAGCGGCCGGCGCAGCAGCGGGTTGTCGAGCAGGTAGATCTGGCCGACGGAGAGGTAGTTGGCGGCGCGCCAGTAGGCGTCGATCAGGCGCAGCTCTTCGGGGCTGAGCGGTCCGTTGGCCGTGGTGGCCCGTCGAGCAGTGGTTCCGCTGTCAGCCATGGTTTGGTCTCCTTGGAGTCGATGCCGAGCCGCGTCTCTCGCTCGCAGTGCCCATCTTGAACGAGTCGGCGCGCCGTGTCAGGGGAGGCCCGCCACGGGTTGCGTCCGCCACACGGGGCGGGGCGGGGCGGGGCCGGACGCGCTTGGGGCATGGCGGGGCGGACGGGGGCGGCGGGCCGGACCTGCTATCCGCCGAAGCCGGGTTGGGTCGGCGGGCCGGGCGGCGAGGCCGGACGCGCTATGCGGCGAGCCCAGGTTCCTGCCATTTGCTAACGGGGGTAGCACGAGGCGAGGTTGGCGACCGTAGGAACGGTCCACGACGGCCGAATCGAGGTTGGCGTGGCCTGCCGTGAGCGCGGAGGCCGTCTGGTCTTCGGGCTATTCCACGATCCGGAAGCCCCATCCCGGCGGCGAACTTGGACCGGTGCTACGCGGGTTTGCATTTGGCATGATCCGGTGCGACTACGAGCCGGCCGCTGCCCGCTCAGAGCTCGAAGCGGTCGCCCTCGGTGATCAGCTGGACGGGGCCGGCGAAGGCGGCCTGGGCGGCGGCGAGAGCTTCACCGCGGTCGAAGCCCATCTGGATGTGGGTCAGCAAAACGCGAGCGGCATGACCCGTGGCCGCGGCGCGGGCGGCGTCGGCGGCGGTCAGATGTTCCGCTCCGTGTGGGACCGTGCCCGCCCCGAACGACGCTTCGCAGAGGAGGGTGTCGCCGGGACGGATCAGCGGGACGAGGTCGTCCGCACGGCCGCAGTCGCCGGAGTAGACGAGCCCCACGGCGGAGTCCGCGACGGCACCCGCGACGGCACCCGCGACGGCACCCGTGGCGGCACCCGCGGCCGCGCCCGTGGCGGCGGAGTCGGCGACCGAAACGCGCAGAGCGTAGCTCTCGTCGGTGTGGGCGACGCGCCGGGCTTCGACCGTGAACGGCCCGATGCGCTGGAGGCCCGGCTCCAGCGGCGCCACGTCCAGGGAGATGGCAGCGAAATCGGGGTGCCCGTGGAGCGCATCGAGCCGGTCGGCCAGGCCGGCCGGACCCACGACCCGCACGCGCCGCGGCGGGTCGAACTCGTAGCGCAGGTAGTGGCGCAACGGGACGAGGTCGATGAAGTGGTCGGGGTGGAGGTGGCTGACGACGACCGCCGCCAGCACGCTTGGCTCCAGCGTAGACGCCAGATTCGGGAAGGCGCCCTGGCCAAGGTCGAGCAGCAGGGCGGCGTCGCCGGCTCGCAGCAGGTACGACGAGGCGGCCGAACCGGCACGGTCGGTGTAGGCGGGGCCGGCCCCGATGACGATCAACTCCATTGGGCAAGATTACCCGCGCGAGCGTCAGCCGAGTTGTCGGCCAGGCGTCAGGGCCGCGATCGGGTCGCCCCGCGAAACCGCTCCGGGAGCACCAGGTCGCCGCGGTCCACGGCCCGCTCCAGCGTCAACCGGTCGAAGCCCGCGGCGGCCACGATCTCGCAGGCTTCCTCGAGCCCGAACGCGAAGCAATTGGGCAGATGCGCGTCCGAGCCGGTGGTGACTCGTTGTCCGCCCAGCTCGCGGAAGCGGCGGACGACCCAGGGCCCTGGGTACGTCTCGCCGGTCGGATGCCGAAGCCCCGATGCGTTCACCTCCAGGGCCATGCCGCTCTCCACGAGCGAGACGAGCAGCGGCTCGTACAGCTCCGGCACGGCGGCGAAGTCCGATGCCGCGAACCACGGCACGAGCCAGCGCTTGACCATGTCCAGGTGGCCCATCGTGTCGAAGAGGCGGCTGCGGATCGCGAGCGCGACCTCCCCAAAGTACGGCGCCACGGCATCCGCGAGCGTCTTCCCGGTCACGAATGAGGCGATCCGCTCCCGCGCGTACGGACCGTCGGACATCCCGTGCACCGAGCCGATCGAATAGTCGTACGAGTGCGTCCGCAGGTGCTCGCGGATCTGGTCCTCGTAGCGACTCTCGTATGTCAGCTCCACGCCGAACCGGATCGTCACCCGCCCGGCCCATCGTTCGGCGGCGTCGCGGACCATCCGCTCCCGCCGCGCGTAGGACGAGTACTGGTAGGCAGGCGCGCCGGGCATGAAGTCCAGATGATCGGTGAGGGCGATCTCAGGGATGCCACGTTCGAACGCCTGCGCGGCGTACAACTCCATCGGCACCTGGCTGTCCGGCGAGAGGTCGGTATGGAGGTGGGCGTCGAGCGGGACGTCGCGCGCCTGTGCCGGCGCGGACCGAGGCCCGTGCGGCGCGGACCGAGGCCCGTGCCACGCGCCTCTGGAAGCTGCCACTAGCCGGCGATCAGGCCGAGTTCGCGGCCCGCCTTCCCGAAGGCCGCCAGGCAGCGATCGAGCTGTTCGGTCGAGTGGCGCGCCGTGACGATCGTTCGAATGCGCGCCTTGTCGAGCGCGACCGTGGGATAGACGACCGCCTGAGCGAAGACGCCCTCCTCGAACAGGCGCCCGCTGAATCGCTGCGCCATCGCCGAGTCGCCCATCATCACCGGCGTGATGGGCGTCTCCGAGGCGCCCGTGTCGAATCCCAGCCGGCGCAGCTCGCCTTTGAAGTAGACCGTGTTGGCCCAGAGCTTGTCGATCAGCTCGGGTTCGTCGCGCAGGACGTGGATCGCGGCCACGCACGCGGCCGCCACCGCCGGCGGATGGGAAGTGGAGAAGAGGAACGGGCGTGCCCGCTGGATCAGCATGTCGCGCAGGGCCTGGCTGCCGGCCACGTAGCCGCCCAGCACTCCCATCGCCTTGCTCATCGTCCCGACCTGGATGTGGACCCGGCCGTGCAGCCCGAAGTGGTCGACGGTTCCGCGGCCGTTCCGTCCGAGAACGCCGGAAGCATGGGCGTCGTCGATCATGACCGCCGCGCCGAACTCCTCGGCGGCCGCGACGATCCCGGGCAGCGGCGCGATGTCGCCGTCCATGCTGAAGACGCCGTCGGTGACGACGAGGATCAGGCGGTACGGCGCCCCGCCCGCGTCCACGCGCCCCTTCTCGCGGGCCTCGCGCAGCAACTCGCGCAGCGCCGCGACGTCCTTGTGCGGGAAGACGACCCGTGGCGCCTTGCTCATCCGCATCCCGTCGATGATCGAGGCGTGGTTGAGCGCGTCCGAGACGATCAGGTCCTTCTCGCCGGCCACGACCGGGATCACGCCCGAATTGGCGGTGAAGCCCGACTGGAACGTCAGGACGGCTTCGACGTGCTTGAACTCGGCCAGCTCGATCTCGAGGCGCTCGTGGATCGTCATGTTGCCGGCGATCGTCCGAACCGCGCCGGAGCCGGTTCCGAAATCACGGGTCGCGGCGATGGCCGCTTCTTTGAGCTTTGGATGAGTGGCGAGACCCAGATAGTCGTTCGAGGAGAGGCTGATCAGCTCCTTCCCGTCGACCACGACCTCGGCCGCCTGGGGCGAGCTGAGCACCCGCATCGGGCGGTAGAGGTTCTGCCGCTTGAGCTCTTCGATCTCGTTCGCCAGAAAGCCGAGCGGGTCCGGTCGGGTGCCTTCGGTCGTCATACCGCGCCTCCTTCGTTCACCATCGACTCCGGGGTCGATTCGGGCTCGGCGACCTCGCCGTCTTCGCCCTTCCCGGGCAGCAGGACAACCTTGCCCGCGACGCCCTGCGCCAGCAGGTCGAAGGCTTCCTCATAGCGGGCCAGCGGCAGGCGGTGGGTGATGATCGGGCTCACGTCCAGGCCCTCGCGCAGGAGCGCGGCGGTCTTGTACCAGGTTTCCCAGAGCTTGCGCCCCGTGATGCCGTAGACGCGCAGCCCGCGGAAGATGATCGCGTCGTTGAGGTCGAGCGTGACCGGACGCGACGGCAGGCCGAGCAGGGAGACGCGACCGCCGTTGGTCGTCATCTCGAAGGCCTGGTGGATCGCCGCCTCGGCGCCGCTCATCTCCAGCACGACATCCACGCCGGTGCCGCCGGTCTCGCGCCGAATCTCGGCGGCCACGTCGCCCGCCCCGTCGAGCACGCAATCGGCGCCCATGCGGGCGGCCATCTCGCGGCGGTGCGGCATGACGTCCGTGGCGAAGATGCGCGAGGCGCCCGCGAACCGGCAGATCGCGATGGCCATCAGCCCGATCGGGCCGCAGCCCAGGACCGCCACCGAGGCCGTGGTGATCTCCTCCACGAAGGTGGCAAAGACGGCGTTGCCCATCGGCTCCTGGATCGCCGCGATCTCCGGCGTGAGTCCCTCGGACGGCCACGCGTTGCGCTCGGGCAGGCACATGTATTCGGCGAAGGCGCCGTCGGCGTCCACTCCCAGGATTCGAAGATTGGCGCAGACGTGCTCGCGGCCGGTTCGGCACTGGTAGCAGGTCCAGTCGACGAGGTGGGTCTCGGCGGCGACGCGCGTGCCCAGCGGGACGGCGCCGGTGCCCGACCCGTGGGCCACGACGCGGCCGGCCATTTCGTGCCCGAAGATGCGGGGCAAGTACTTGCCCAGGCGGCCCTGAGCCCAGCGATCCCAGCGGTAGATGTGCAGGTCGGTGCCGCACAGGGAGACGGCCTCCAGACGGATCAGCAGTTCCCCGGGGCCGGGGCGCGGGACCGGGACTTCGCGCAGCTCAGCGCCGGCTTCGGGGCGGGCTTTGACGAGGGCCCGCATGGTCTTGGGGATGCGGAGGTCGATCGAGGTTGCGGCCGCGATGACGGACGTGGAGGCGAGTTCGCTCATGGTCGGCCTCCGCCAACTCGCGCCGACCCGTCGAGCGCTGCCGCCCGTTCCGCCATGAACCGAGCCGCCGGGGACCCGGCCGGCGCATTGCCCTCGGCATCCGTCACGGGATTCGTCAGGCTGCCGATCCGTTCGACTTCGACTCGAACGAGATCGCCCGGCTCCAGGAAGACTTGCGGCTCGCGGAAGACGCCGACCCCGCTTGGCGTGCCCGTAATGACGACGTCGCCCGGGTCGAGGGTGACTTCCTGGCTTATGAGCGAGATCAGTTCCGCGACACCGAAGAGCAGGTCGGCGGTCGTTCCGTCCTGCATCTGGAACGGCTGGTTGGCCTGCGGGCCCGCGGCAGCCGTTCGCCAGCTCCTGACGCGCAGCCCTCGTCCGTCGCCGAGCTCGTCGGCGGAAACCAGGGCGGGACCGAGCGGCAGGAACGTGTCCGAGCCCTTGGCCCGAAGCCACTGGCCGTCGCCCTTCTCGCCGGGCCGGAGCGCGTTTGCCTGGCCCTGCCAGTCGCGGGCGGTGACGTCGTTGGCGGCGGTGTAGCCAGCCACGAAGCGGAGCGCGTCGGCCGCCTTGACGCGGGTCGCACGCCGTCCGATGACGACCGCCAGTTCGGCCTCCAGGTCGAGGGCGTGAGTGCCGGCCGGGCGTCGGATTGGCTCGCCGTCGCCGACCACCGCGTTGGCGAACATAGAGAAGAGGACGGGCCGAACGGGCCGCTCCTTGCCCTGCTCGCGGATGTGGTCGAGGTAGTTGTAGCCCACGCCGACGATCTTGCCTGGCGACGCGATCGGGGGCGCGAGTTGTACTGTCGCCGGGTCGATGGCCGCCGCCTCGAGCGCCTCTGCGCCGGCCTGTTCGAGCGCCTTGCGGATCGCGCCAAGCCCGGGATCCAGGGCAAGTACGCTCGCCAGGCTCAGCCCATGGATCTCCTCGGACAGGTTGTCCGGCGTTAGCTCGGCCAGGACGCCGACGGGCAGGAAGCGTCCGCTTCCCAGCACGACCGCCACTCGTTGGCTCTGGGGATCGGATCCTGCGAGGGTCGGGGGTCTGATCGTCACCAGTCGCATCGAGTGCCTCAATAATGTGCCGTCTCTCGGAACGGGTAGCCCAATCGCTGAGCCCCCGGTGATTCTGCCACGGGTGCGATTGGGGGCGGGCGGCCGACTGCGGTGTCGGCGGTGGGTGGCGGTGTCGGCGGTGGGTAGCGGTGCCGGCGGTGGGTGGCGGTGTCGGCGGCCCGTTTTTGCCCAACACGCCTGTGGGGAGTACAAGGTGGGAGCCGCGCGGGTCTGGGCGGTCGCCGGACCGAATCTGCGCCGGGAACGGCCGCAGAGGGGCCCGGCTCGGCCGCAGAGGGGCCCGATACGGCCGTCTTGTGCGCGGAATCGTGGTTCGGGAGCCGTATGTGGCGTTCCGGCCGGCCCAACTCGCGTCGTCGGCCTCCACTGCACTACCCCCAGGCGTGTTGAGCAAAACCTTGGGGAGTGGCGCGACGCGACGCGAGGCGCGACGCGAGGCGCGACGCGAGGCGCGGCGCGGAGGCGCGGCTGGCGGCTGGCGGCTGGCGGCTCGCCCGATCCCACGTTCGCCCGACCCGACCGACTCACGTTGACAGCCACACCGGGCGCGGATAGCGTGCGAGGGCGGAACCGCCCAACGAGGGCCGGAACCGCCCAACGAGGGCCGGAACCGCCCAACGAGGGCCGGAACCGCTCAACCAGGGCCGGAACCGCTCAACCAGGGCCGGCGCGGTTCCCGAGACAGAGAGCCAGGGAGAACGGCGTGGAGGTCAGGACGAAGCGCGCCCGCATCGCCGACGTGGCGAAGGAGGCGGGCGTCTCCAAGACCGCGGTCTCGTTCGCCTTCAACAGCCCCGGGCGCCTGAGCGCCGAGACCGCCTCCCGCATTCGCGAGGTCGCCGACGCCCTGGGCTATCGTCCTCGCCCCGTGGCCCGGATGCTCACCCAGAAGAACACCATGACCATCGGCCTGCTGACCCCGCAGGTCCTCTCCGTCGTCTTCGCCAATCCCTTTTACGCCACCCTGTGCGGGGGAGTGGCCGCCGTCACCGACCAGGCCGGCTACGGCCTGCTGTTCGTCTCGCCGCTCCATGGGTCGCTGATCCGGGCCCTCGGCCGCGCGACCGTCGACGGTTTCGTGGCCGTCGGTCTATCCGAAGACCACCCCGAGGTCGAACAGATCCGTCGCGCCGGCATCCCGATGGTCCTCGTCGACGGCGACGCATTCCCGGAGCACGGCTCGGTCGAGTCGAACGACGAGGTCGGCGCTCGATCGGCCGCCCGCCATCTGCTCGGCCTGGGCCACCGCGAGTTCGTGATCGTCGGCGTCGAGCCGCCAAACATGCCCGGCCTCTTCGAGTACTCGTCGGCCCCGACCGAGACTGTCGCGACGCGGCGACTGAGCGGCTACCGTCAAGGCCTCGAGTTGGGCGGTATTCAGCTTGCGGACGAGCGTATCGTCGTCGGACCGGCGACCTTCGACGGCGGAGTTGCCGCCTTCCGTCGCGTTTGGGAGGACGAGCTGAGGCCGACGGCCGTCCTGGCCATGAGCGACGTCATGGCGATCGGCGTGATCTGGGCCGCACGCGAGATCGGCCTGCGCGTGCCCGAGGACCTGAGCATCGTCGGCTTCGACGACCTGGAGGTCGCGCCACACTCGAATCCGCCACTGACCACCGTCCGCCAGCCGATCCGTCAGAAGGGCGAGGAGTCGGCGAAGCTGCTGCTGCGCATGATCGCCAACCCGGACCTGGAGCGGCCGGAGCACAAGGTGCTGGAGACGCGACTGATCATCCGCGCCTCGACCGGCCTCGCCCCGGCGAAGCCCCCGACCGCCGGCCGGGGGACGGCCAGGGGAACGGCCGCCACGGCGCCCGGCCAGGCCCCGGCGAAGCCACCGATCGCCACGGCGCCCCGCCAGGCCCACGCCCGAGGAACGGCCTCCGCCCGGCCATCCGCGAGGGGAGCGGCCAGGCATTGACTGGAGCCGCAGAGACCGGACAGGGTCGAGGCGCCGGCCCCGATTGGGTGCGGGACGCCGTCTTCTACCAGATCTTCCCCGACCGCTACGCCATCAGCCCGCGCGTCCCCAAGCCCGGCGAGCTGGAGCCCTGGGACGCCCCGCCCACGCCCAACGGCTTCAAGGGCGGCGACCTGCTGGGGATCGCGGAGCATCTCGACGATCTCCAGGCGCTCGGCATCACCGCGCTCTACCTGACGCCGATCTTCGCGTCGGCCTCGAATCACCGCTATCACACCTTCGACTACGAGACGGTGGATCCGCTCCTCGGCGGCGACGAGGCCTTTGGCGAGCTGCTGGACGAGGCCCACCGGCGCGGAATGCGCGTCATCCTCGACGGCGTCTTCAATCACGCCAGTCGCGGCTTCTGGCCGTTCCACCACATCCTGGAGAACGGCATTCGGTCGCCCTATCGCGACTGGTTCCACCTCGACCCCGACGTCCTGGCCGGCCACCGCGGCCTTACCGCTTACCCGGGGCACGACGAGGCGAAGGTCGGCCTGGGCTACCGAGCCTGGTGGGATCTGCCCGCCCTGCCGACGTTGAACCACTCCAACCCCGACGTGCGCGAGTACATCTACGGCGTCGCCGAACACTGGCTCCGCTTCGGCATCGACGGCTGGCGGCTCGACGTCCCCGAAGAGATCTCCGAGCCCGGCTTCTGGGAGGAGTTCCGGCGCCGCGTTCTGGCGGTGAACCCCGAGGCTTATCTCGTCGGCGAAATCTGGAACCTCGCCCCCGAATGGCTGGCCGGCGACCGATTCCACGCGGCCATGAACTACCCGCTGGCCGAGGCGATCCTCTCGTTCGTCGGCGCGGGCCGGTTGGACGAGGCCCTGGTCGGCAAGACGGACGAATACCGCCGACATGTCCGCGCGATCGACGGGCCCGAATTCGGCCGGCAGCTCGGGCGGGTCATGACGACGTACGATCCGGCGGTCACGCAGATGCAGCTGAACCTGCTCGACAGCCACGACACGCCACGCTTCCTCTCTCTGGCGGGCGGCGATCGGTCGGCGCTGCGGCTGGCGATGCTGGTCCAGATGACGCTCCCCGGCGCCCCGTGCATCTACTACGGCGACGAGATAGGCCTGGAAGGGCGCGAGGATCCGGACTGCCGCCGCTCCTACCCTTGGGACCCGGCGCGGCAGGACGGCGAGTTGCGGGCGTTCGTCTCGGGGCTGATCCAGATGCGCAAGACGGAGACTGCGCTGCGCCACGGTCGATTCCGGCTGCTGGGGGCCGAGGGCGCCGCCGTCGCCTACGCCCTCGATTTCGATGGTTCGACCGAGGGTTCGACCTTCGGTTCGCCCGAAGCCTCGACTGCCGGTTCGCCCGAAGGCTCGACTGCCGGTTCGCCCGAAGGCTCGACTATGGGTTCGGGCGAAGGTTCGGCTGCCGGCTCGCCCGAAGGCTCGACTGAGGGTTCGGGCGGAGACTCGCCTGCCGGTTCGGCAGCCCATTCGATCGTGGTCGTCGTCAACGCCAGCGACGAACCCATTCGCTTCGGCTTTCAGATTCCGGGCCTGGCAGGGTCCATCGCGGAGCAGGTAAGCTGGCCCGGGTGCGAGTGGAGGGAGGCCCTCGCGCCGAGTACGCTCCTGGGGGAGACTCTCGAGGTCGATCTGCCGGCTCGGGAGGGAGCGGTGGTCAAAGCCGCCAGGATGTCCTAGGAGGCTTCATGCCCGACCTGTCGATCGCGCTCCCCTCGGTGGAGCTGGAGGAGGCGTTCCTCCGTGTCGTGGACGCGGAGGGCAAGGTGCCCGCGGCGCTGGAGGTACTCGGTCCCGTCATCGGTCGCGACGTCGTCGTCCTGGACGCCGGGCACGGCTTCCGCGTCCGCCAGCTGGAGGAAATCGGCGCGCGCGTGGCCGCCTTCCAATTCCCTCTCTCCGATGACGCCGCCGGGGAACTCGCCGGGTGGGTCGGGCGCGCCGATGCCGTAGTCGTCCCGTGGTCGGAGATGGCCACGCCGGGCTCGCAGTTCCTCGCCGAAGCGGGCGCGCTGCTGCGCCCCTGCGGCCGGCTGCTGGTGATCCACGACTACGGCCGCGACGACGTCTGGGGGCTGTTGCCGGCGGTCCACGAGCGACAGGTGGCGTGGAGCCAGCGCAAAGGGCCGTTCCTGGGCGACGGATTCCGCATCCGGGTCATCCACTGCTGGTGGACATTCGAATCGGTCGAGCAGGCGCGGGACCTGCTGGGCGCCGTTTTCGGCGATGCCGGGGTCGAGGTGGCCGAAAAGATGAAGCGCCTGCGCCTCGAATACTCGATCGCGGTCTACCACCGTTCGGCGCCCGGCGACCGGGCTGCGGTGGGCGAGGCGGCTGAGGGCGAGGCCGCTGAGGGCGAGGCGGCTGAGGGCGAGGCGGCTGAGGGCGAGGCGGCAGCGGGCGGAGCGCGCGAAACGGAGTCGGGAGGCTCCGACGCATCGGGCGGGCTGGTACGCTCCGCGGCACGATGACGCAGAACCAGATTCGATCCGGCGGCGCGCCGCGGGCCGAGAAGCCGCCTGAGCTGTCAGCGGTCCCCGTCGACCAGCCCCCCAAC
>PLLE01000039.1:0-146560 GCA_003141245.1 Chloroflexota bacterium | reverse complement strand
AGGGACCGTTCGAGGACGAAGAGCCCGAAAGGGCCGAGCGGCCAAAGCTCCCGCTCTCCGAACGACTGAAGAGGACGCCGCCCGCGGTCGTCATCCTCACCATCGCGGCGGTGGGGTCGTCGGGATTCCTGGCGTGGCAGCTGGCCAGCAGAACGGCGCCCATCTCCGTCTTGACCTCATCCGCCGTCGTCTCCGGCCTCGTATACGTGGCGGTGACGATCTCCTGCACCATCGCGACATACCGGGCCGGCTACGAGGGCCGGACCGGGCGGGCCTTCCTGCTGGCATTCATCGGAGGCATATCCGCGATCATCGCCGCCCTCTCCTTCGCCGGTGGACTGGTGCTCTTCCTCGCCCTGGGCTTCTGACTCGGTCCACGTTCGTCCCCGCGTCGCGCCCTGCGTTGCGTTCTCGTGCCCGCGTCGCGCGCCCCACGTCCCTCCCTGCGCCACGCGGCCGGCTCCGCGACTCCCGAAGGTTTTGCCCAACACGCCCGGGGGTAGTGCAATGGAGTCCGGTAACACGAGCCTGGCCAACCCGAGCCTCAGAATCGGCTTCTCGTCCGCGATTCCTTGCCCGTGACGCCGAATGGGACCCTCCCGCGGCCGTTTCCGGCGCAGATCCGACCCTGCGACCACCCGGACGCCGCGCTGCTCCCATTCAGTACTCCGTGCAGGCGTATTGGGGAAAACCGCCGAAACCGCTCGGCCTCCCGACTCTGCTGACCACTCGGCGTGACGGCACCTCGGCGTGACGGCCACTCGGCATGATGGCCACCGACCGCCCCGCCCGTTACTCGACGCCCTGCTGCGCAGCCACTCGCCCGTGCTACCTATGCCCGTGTCGCCTCCCCCCGTCCCCCTGCTACACTCCCGTTCGCGCCGCGCCCCCATCGTCTAGAGGCCTAGGACACGACCCTTTCAAGGTTGAGATCAGGGGTTCGAATCCCCTTGGGGGCACCAAGACCGCAGGGCGTCGGAAGGTGGACGCGAAACCGGCAGCGCGGGGAGCGCGGGGAGCGCGGGGAGCGCGGGGAGCGCGGGGAGCGCGCCGCAGTCAGGGGGAATGAGCGCTGACTCGGCGACCGGCCACCGGGCCGCCACCCTTCGCGGTTTGACGGTTCTCGCGGCGTGACGCCAGAATCGCTCATGGTTCTACTAATAGTTGTCGCGTTCGTGGCCGGGCTGGTCACGGCCGTCTCTCCCTGCGTCCTGCCGATCCTACCGATCGTGCTGGCGACTGGGGCGGGTGGCGACCGGCGTCGACCGTACCTGGTGATCGCGGGACTCATCGCCAGCTTCTCATTCTTCACCCTGGCAAGCGTCCAGATCGTTGGCGCCCTGCACCTGCCGAGCTCGACCCTGCGAGACGCCGCGATCGTCGTTGTCGCCGTCTTCGGCCTGACGTTGCTCGTGCCCGCTCTCTCGACCACGTGGGAACGGGTCACCGCCCGGGTCCCTGCGATAGGCGCCAGGCTGGCCCACGCCGGCGGGCCCGCTGGAGTAGCCGGCGGGCTTGGCGGAGTCGCCGGCGGGCCCGCTGGAGTGGCCGGCGGGCTTATCGCCGGTGTCGGCCTGGGTCTCGTCTGGACGCCCTGCGCCGGGCCGATCCTGGGCGCTATCACCAGCCTGGCGGTCACCGCCCCCGGTTCGGTCTCCGCCGCGGCCCTGGTCGTGGCCTATTCGATCGGCGCCGGCCTGCCGCTGCTGGGTATCGCTCTGGGCGGGCGGGCGGCCCTCTCGCGGCTGCGCCTGCGTTCGGCGTCGGCATGGGCCGGCCGGGCCTTCGGCGCCCTGGTGCTGGTCACCGCCGGCCTGATGGCGGTCGGGGCCGACACCGCTCTCTCCGCTTCGCTGACGAGCGGGCTTCCCGACTGGACCGGCACGCTCCAGACCCTCGAGCGGACCGACCAGGTGCAGTCGGCCCTGAGCGAGATCGGCTCGGGCCCGCACAGCGGCTCGACCCCCGGCCTCGGCGGCTCGACCCCCGGCACCGCCGGGTCCCCCGGTTCGAATCTGTCGATCGGTCCTCTGGCGTCCGATTTCACCGGCATCGACCACTGGCTCAATTCGGGGCCGCTGACCATGGCCGGCCTGCGGGGCAAGGTCGTGCTGGTCGACTTCTGGACCTACTCCTGCATCAACTGCATCCGCACCTTGCCATACGTCGAGGGCTGGTACCAGAAGTACGCGGCCGATGGCCTGGTGATCGTCGGCGTCCACACGCCGGAATTCGTCTTCGAGCACGACACCGGCAACGTCGCCGGCGCAATCGCCCGCTTCGGGATCACCTATCCGGTTGCGCAGGACAACGAGTACGCCACCTGGCAGGCCTACAACAACGAGTATTGGCCGGCCGATTACCTGATCGACGCCACCGGCCACATCCGCTCGGTCCATTTCGGCGAGGGCGACTACCTCCAGACCGAGGCAGACATCCGGAGCCTGCTGGCCGAGGCCGGCGCAGCCGCGTTGCCCACAGCCGCTCAGACGGCCGCCCCGCCGCCTTTCGTCGCGAGCCAGACGCCTGAAACCTCCCTCGGCACCGATCGGGCCGATCGCTTCGCCTCCCCCGAGTCGGCGCATGCCGGACAGGCCCTGTACACCTTCCCGAGCTCGCTGCGAGACGACGCCTTCGCCGTCTCCGGGACCTTCGACTTTGGGCCCGAATACGTGACCGCGAGCGCGGCGGGCGACCAGCTGGAGCTGTCCTTCTTCGCGCGTGACGTCTACCTGGTCATGGCTGCCGACTCGCCCGTGCCGGCCAGGGTTCAGGTGGCGGGAGTGGGCGACGTGGGCGCCACCGAAGACGTGGCCGCCGACGGCTCGATCACCATCGTGCAGGCGCGGCTGTACCACCTGGTCCATCTGTCGAGCGCCATCCCCGGAAGGGTGATCGTCACCTTCGACGCCCCGGGCGCGCGCGCCTACGCCTTCACCTTCGGCGGCTGACGAAACTCGCTACGGCGAGGCAGACGCGCGCTATGCTCTCCAGGTAGTCCGCTCGCAAGGCCCGTCGGGGGGTATCAGAGCGCAAGCGCAGTCGGGAGCTGCGGTGTTTCGGGGGGTGACCGTGAGCATCTACCACGATCCGCTGGCGCCGGCGCCGGTGAGTCCGAGCAGCCGGCGGTTCAGGACGACCGACTTCATCCTCGCGGGCGCGGCCGTCGTCGTGCTGGCGGTCGCCTCCTTGCTGGTGGTCAAGGTCGGCGCCGAGGCCGTCCTCGGCCAGTGCGCCCCGACCTGGCTGGTCGGTACCGACCCCCAGCTCTGCCTCGACGCCAGCATCTCCAGGCAGACTCTCTCCGTCACGGGCAGCACGAGCCTGCCGGATGGCGCGATCGTCCAGGTCTGGGCCGCCGACTACGGTACCGGCTACAACCAGCGCTGGACGACCGATACCGTGAGCCTCACAGTGAGCGACGGGGCATTCGGTCGAAGCCTCGATCTGTCCGACTGGGGGGCCGGCACGGTCACGGTCTACGCGCAGTTCGAAGTGAGCTCCGACCAGCCGGCGAGCGTCGTCAGCCGGTACGGGGCCCGCGGAGAGAGGCTCAACGGACCCGACGTCAAGCTCGACTACAGTCGGGGCGATCCGCCGCCGCTCGTCGTCCAGAGCTCGACGGACGTGGATCTCCCCGCGGGTTAGCCCGCCCGACTCATGGGGTGCGGCGGCGGCCTTTGCGCTTGGTCGCGGGCTCGGTCGCGGGCTTGGTCTCAGGCTCGGTCGCGGGCTCCTTCTGGCGCGGCCCGACGTCCTCGGCGCGTTTGCGCTGCGCGTCGAGCACCTGCTTGAACTGCTTGGCCAGTCCGGTGCGCATGCCGGCCCGCGAGCGCGCCTCGGCGTCGCGATCGCGTCTCCGTTCTCGGGCCGCCTCCGCCGGCGGCAGTTCGTCCTTGTCGTCCAATAGAACCTTCTCCGACGACCTGCTACGATCCGGAGCCGATGGAACTCTACGGCGTCCGCATTCCGACGATCGTCACCGAAAACGTAGCCGCCCGCTGTGCCGGCTGCGGCGAGATCATCGAAGGCCGGCCGTGGCGGATCAGCATTCTCGACGTCGTGGCGCCCGAGGCGCCCGTGGCCTGGACTGCGACCGCAAGCGTGAACCCCGGTCCGTTCGAGTTCCATGGCGAGCCCAGCCACGTGCTGGCCTGGATGGCACAGCGCGGGACGCTCTTCTGCCGTCGCTCGCAGGTCCGAGAGACTATGCGACCGGTGTGGCTGCCAGTCGAGCCGCGCCGGCTGGGGCTGTGCGACGGACTTCATCGCGACGACCACGAGTTCGTGGACCCGGCCGCCGTCGCGGCCGACCGAAGCTGAGGCCAGATGCGAGTACGCAAGGCTGTCTTTCCCGCAGCGGGTTGGGGAACCCGCTTCCTCCCTGCCACCAAGGCCCAGCCCAAGGAGATGCTCCCACTCGTCGACAAGCCGATCATCCAGTACGCGGTCGAAGAGGCGGTCGAGGCCGGCATCGAGCAGGTCATCATCGTGACCAGCAGCCAGAAGCGGGCGATCGAAGATCACTTCGACCTGAATCTGGAGCTCGAGCAGCTTCTCGAGTCCCGCGGCGACATCGACATGCTGCGCCAGATCCGGGCCATTTCGGATCTCGCCCAGATCTCGTACGTCCGCCAGAAGGAGCAGCTCGGCCTTGGCCACGCGGTTCTGGTGGCCAAGGAGCTGGTGGGCCACGAGCCCTTCGCGGTGATCCTCTCCGACGACGTGGTAGTGGGCGAGCGGCCCTGCATCGGGCAGTTGATCCACGCCTACCAGCAGACCCACAGCTCCGTCGTGGCGGTGACCGAGGTTCCGCACGAGGAGACCTGCCGCTACGGCATCATCGACGGCCATCTCGCCGACGGCGGCGTGGACCCGCGGCTGTACAAGGTCTCGGCTCTGGTCGAGAAGCCGGATCCGGCCGACGCGCCATCCGACCTCGCGATCATCGGCCGCTACATTCTGACCCCCAAGATCTTCGACAAGCTCGAACAGACACCGCGTGGCGCGGGCGGGGAGATCCAGCTGACGGACGCGATCGAAGCCTTGATGCAGGAGCAGGACGTCTACGGCTATGCCTTCGAGGGCAAGCGCTACGATGCGGGCACGACGATGGGCTGGCTCAAGGCGTCAGTCGAGCTGGCTCTCCAGCGTCAGGACATCGGCGCCGAGTTCAGGCGATACTTGCAGGGGCTCGACCTGCAGTAGCCCGCCCATCTGGGCTGGCTGCGTGTCGAACAGGGGTATGGATCGAAGCTCCGACGCTTCCCCGCCGGAATGTTGAGGAATTCTCGTGGCCGAGATTGGACGGATGATCGGGGGCCGCTACCGGCTAATGGAGCTGCGTAGCGAGGATGGCGTATCCACGACCTTCCGCGCCACCGACGCCGAGCTCAATCGCGACGTGGCCGTCAAGGTGCTACGCGCCGAATACGTTGCCGACCCGGATTTCGTAGCCGAGTTCCGGCTCCAGATGCGGGCCGCGGCCGGGCTCAGCCACCCGAACATCGTTGCCCTGTACGACTTCGGAGCGGACGCGACCGGTGTGTACGTGGTCACGGAGTACGTAGATGGGCAGGACCTCAACTCGCTCCTGAGCCGTAACGGGCCCGTCCCGCCGCGCCGCGCTGCCAGCGTGACGGCCGTGGTGGCCAATGCTCTGGCGGTCGCCCACGAACATGGAATCGTCCACGGCGGCCTGCGGTCGGGGAAGGTCATCATCATGCGCGACGGCCAGATCAAGGTCGCGGACTTCGGAATGGCCCGCGCCTTCGCCGAATCGCAGGTACCGCCCGAGCCCTCGGTCGAGGAGGCGTGGTTCCGCAGCCCGGAGCAAGCCCGCGGTCGTCGGGCTACCGACGCCTCCGACGAGTATGCCCTCGGCGTGCTGCTCTTCCAGCTGTTGACCGGCCGCGGGCCGTGGGATGGCGAGACCGCGCAAGAGGTTGACCAGGCGCGTCTGGCGGACCCGACGCCGCAACCCTCCAAGTTCCAGATCGGCATACCGGACGAGATCGAGGCGATCGACCTCAAGGCCATGGCGGTCGAGCCCGCCGGCCGGTTCGAGTCCGCGGCGATCCTGGCCGAATCGCTCGAACTCACGATCGATCGGCTCGATGCCGCCTTCGAGGTCGCGCCCGAGCCCGAGCCCGTTCCCGCCCCGGTCGTGCGGCCCGCCCCTGTCGTGCGGCCGGCCCCGATCGTCTCGGCCGTGACCCCGCCCCCGGTTCCGCCGGTGGCGCCGATGGTCCGCCGCCCGAACCCGACTGGCCGCGTCACCTACTCGCCCGACGCCTACGCCACGGGCCCCGTGGCCGAAGACGACTATGCCGCCGCACCGGTCGGCCAGAGTGGCTACGTCACCGACGGGACAGCCCGTCGCGCGACTCGACGAATCAACCCTGTCGAGCCCGAACCCGAGTCCGAAGAGGCCGAGCCGGTCAGCGTGTGGGCCTGGGTAGCCGGCTTCCTGGCCCTCTTCCTCGTCACGCTCATCGGCCTCACGGTCTTCCTGCTGATCAACAAGAACCCCCCGGGCGGCGTGGTCGTCTATGCCCCGGATCTGGTGCACCTTCCGTTCGCTTCGGGCCAGCAGACGGCCCAGAACGCGGGCCTGCAGATCCTGGCGACCTACAAGGCGAACGACACCGGAGAGGCGGACAACACGATCGTGGACCAGAACCCCTCCGCCGGCAGCGTGATGCACAAGGGCGACACGATCTACGTGACGGTCGTCGGCGGCGTGCCGCTGGCCACCGTTCCGAACATGGTTGGGCTGGTCGAAAGTGACGCCCGCGGCGCGCTGACCTCGGCCGGCCTGCAGCCGGGCAACCGGTCCGATGCATACGATCCTTCGATCCCTGAAGGGTCGGTCATCAGCAGCAATCCGCGCGCCGGTCTCAGCGTCACGAAGGGCTCGATCGTCGACTATGTGGTCTCGAAGGGGCCGCAGCCGACCCCCAGCCCGACGCCGACCCCCAGCCCGTCTCCCAGCCCCAGCCCGTCTCTCAGCCCCAGCCCGACTCCGACCCCCAGCCCGACTCCCACCCCCAGGCCGACGCCGACCCCCACGCCGACGCCGACCCCCACACCGACGCCGACCCCCACACCGACACCGTCGCCTTCGACGACATAGCTCGCGGCGCCGTACCAGTTCGGCGGCCGAGTCTCAGGTCGTCGTGATGGTGGCGTATGGCGGGGCTGGCTTGCCTGCGCTAGACGTCACCAGAGCTGCCGCCTGGCCAATCCCCGGCGTCGCCCCTGAGATGGTCACCTGCCATGTGACGGAACCTTTGGCGTCGGTCGTCAGCGCGTCGGAGACGAGCGGACCCAGGCCGTACACGAGTACCGTGAAGACCACCTTCGCTCCGGCAAGCGGGCTCCCGTCCTCGGCCGTGGCATGAACCGTCAGCTTGAGCGTCGTGGTCGAAGCCGCTTTGAACTTGCTCGGCGTGACCGAGAGAGTGGCGGCCATCTGACCGTAGCTGCGCCTTACGGTCCGCTGTGCCGTGCTCGTGTTGCCGGCCTCGTCGGTGGCGGTCAGTTCGATCGTGTTCGAGCCGACGACCAGTGCCACGGTGATCGCGAACCGGCCGTCCTCGCCGACGACCTTGCTGCTCGGCCCACTTCCGGGCGACTGGTCGTTTCGCATCGTCACCGTGGAGCCGGGGTCGCTCTTGCCGGAAACCACGACCGAGCTCTTCGTCAGCAGGCTATTCTCCGCAGGC
Organism: Chloroflexota bacterium; assembly: GCA_003141245.1. GTDB lineage: Bacteria > Chloroflexota > Limnocylindria > Limnocylindrales > CSP1-4 > Fen-1039. The sequence continues at coordinate 138,833 of PLLE01000039.1, read as the reverse complement.
GAACTGATCGTCAGTTGGGGCACTTTGGTATCGAGCGTGTAGACCACTTCGGGCGACGGCTGCCCCTCGCTGCTCGGGGTCACGAGCGCCGCCACGAAGACGTTGGGTCCCTCGACGAGGGTGATCGCCGGCGTAGCGAAACGGGTCGTGGAACCGACGTCGACCTCTGCGGCCTGGCTCCTGGTTCCGTCCTTGGCGATGATGTAGACGCGGACTTTGTAGCCGTTCTTGCCGACCGCCGCGCCCGGCACGCTGCCTGAGAGCGAGGTGATCGGCTGGTTCGTATAGCCACCGTTCTCTGGAGCGTCCAGAACCGGGGTGTCGAGCGCCACTCCCGAGGGCGCTATCGTCGCAGGCGGCATCGAGGAGACGTGCGAGACGGCGCTGTCGAAGGCACTGGCAAGGTGGCCCACCAGTCCGACGAGCAAGTTGCCGCCGACGACCAGCATCGCGACACCCAGGACCACGAAGACGACGACGGCGCCGATGCCGAGCGGGGCCGGGATGGCGCCACCCTTCCGCACCGGTCGATGGCGCCGCAGCGAGTCGGAAGACGGAGCCGATGCCCTGATCTGCCGCGACTTGAGCCGGTCGCTCGACGGCGGCAAAGGACGAACATGGGCTGCTCGGCGTTCTCGCATCGGCATGACTACATTGTCGCATCAGTGGGCAGGCGATCGGTGCCGACCAGCCGGCACCGATCGTGACGGCTGTGCAGCGTGACGGCTGTGCAGCGTGACGGTTGTGCGCGCCGCGCCCGGATGGATGTACTCTGCTCCACAAAGCGGGCATGCAGGTCCGCTAGGTACGAGGCTACCGGTGGAGGCTCGCGACCCCAAGCCCGATCGACCGCGCAACCCTGACGTCGGCATTGCCAGGCGCCAGCCGGCCGACGTGCGAAGCTGGGGGGCCCAAGCCGGGCCGATGCGCGACCCGCGGTTCGCCACGAGGTATCCGCTCTCCGGCCGAATTGCCACCCGCCAGATGCCGCGGACCCAGCCGATCGTCCCCTACGGCGAAGCCGCTCAGCCCGGCCGCTACCCCTCGATGCCGGGCGTCCGAGCCGGTTTCGGGCTGCCGAGTCTGCGCCGCAACGTCTGCCTGCACTTCTACGTAACGGGCAGCCGCGGCGCTATCCCGATCCAGGCTCCGCATCTGCTCAGGGCTCTGATCCGCCAGGAGCAGAACGTCTCGCGCTGCCAGCTGCGCGGCGGAGTCCACCTCGAGCAGGGCTACATCAACGACGTCTGCCTGACCCCGAGGTTCAACCAGTGCGTCTTCTACGAAGACGAGCTGACGAAGGATTGAGGCCGGCCGATCCCAACCGCTCGAGCGCGGCCCTCGGCTACTCTGACGCGCTCATGGCGCTGGAGTCGCGCGGCCGCTTCGGGATCCACCTCGGGCTATCGCGCACGCGGGCTCTGCTGGCCGGACTCGGCCACCCGGAGCGCTCCTTCCGCGGCGCCCTGATCGCGGGCACGAACGGCAAGGGCAGCGTCCTGGCGCTGGTCGGCTCGGCGCTGCAGGCCGCGGGACACCGAACCGGCGAGACGCCCAAGCCACATCTGGTCACGTATCGCGAGCGGCTCCAGATCGACGGTGTGCCGGTGGACCCGGAGACGTTCGCCCGACTTGCCGGCGAGGTGCTGACGCTGGCCGATCGCGTCGCCGCGCGCCACGGGGAGCCGACGGAGTTCGAGCTGCTGACGGCGATCACGTTCCGCTGGTTTGCCGAGGCCGGGGTGGATCTGGCGGTGGTCGAGGTCGGCCTCGGTGGACGGCTCGACGCCACTCACGCCTGGGACGGCGGCGTGGCGGTGGTCACCAACGTCTCGCTCGACCACACGGACCGGCTCGGTGGCACCGTGGAGGCGATCGCACGCGAGAAGGCGGCGATCATCATGCGCGGCGATCTGGCGGTGACCGGAGCCACAGGTGGGGCGCTCGACGTGATCGAGCGCCGAAGTCGGCGAGTGGCGGCTCCGCTGACCGTGACGCCGCCGGCGCCGCTGCTCGGCCTGGACCGTGACGGGATCGACGTGGAACTCGGGCGGCTGGGACGGGTCCGGGTGGCCCTTCGAGGGCGCCATCAGGCGGCCAACGCGGCGGTCGCCGACGCGACGCTCGACGCGCTCGAGGCGGCGGGGATCGCCCGAGTCGGGGACGAGGCGCGGCGGGCCGGATACGCGGCGGTTCGCTGGCCGGGGCGCCTGGAGCTGCTCGACGTCGCGGGCCGGGAGGTGCTGCTGGACGGGGCCCACAACCCGGCCGGGGCGGCGACCCTCGCCGAAGCGCTCGACGACCTGGCCCCGTTCCTGGCGCCCGGCCGCCCGACGCTTGTGCTGGCGATCATGGCCGACAAGGACGTGGACGGGGTCCTCGGCGCACTGGCCGGAGCTGCCCTGCTGCGCGATGCGCGGGTCATCTGCACTGCTCCGTCGGGCGGCCGGGCGCTGCCGCCGGAGCAGCTCGCCGCGTGCTGGACGGCCGCGGCCGCGGCCGTCCAGCGGGGAGTGGCCGCGCGCCCCGTGGCCACCGTCGAGGCTATCTCCGATCCTCGCGCCGCGCTGGACGCGGCCCTGGAGAGTGGCTCCGGATCCGGCCCCGTGATCGTGGCCGGTTCGCTCTATCTCGTCGGCGCCGCGCGGGCCATACTCGTCGCGGACCCGCTTCTCATGCCCGATCCGCCGCTCCCCGCATTGGAGGCCCCGTTCCGATGAGGGTTCCGGCCGGCGGCGCCAACGCCGCCGCTGCGCTGCTTCCCCCCACTCGTATCGGGCCGCGCCTCTTCGAGTGGGGCAGCCGCACGTACGTCATGGGGATCGTGAACGTCACGCCCGATTCGTTCTCCGGCGACGGCCTGCTGGCCACGATCGCCGGCGGCGCCGCCCCCGGCCGCGTCACCTCCGGCCGCGTCACCCCCGGCCGCGCCACCCCCGGCCGCGTCGCCGTTGTAGAGGCCGCGGTCGTCCAGGCACGGCGCATGGTCGAGGAAGGGGCGGACATTCTCGACGTCGGCGGGGAATCGACGCGGCCGGGCCACGAGCCCGTCTCCGTGGCCGAGGAGACCGCCCGCGTCGTGCCGGTCATCGCCGCGATCCATGCCGCGCTGCCGGAGATCCCGATCAGCGTCGACACCGCCAAGGCGCAGGTCGCCGCCGCTGCCCTGGAGGCCGGGGCGGACCTCCTCAACGACATCTGGGGTGTGGGGCGCGACGATGCCATGGCCCGCCTCGCCGCCGAGCGGCACGTCCCGATGATCGTCATGCACAACCGCGACGTGGCCCGCTACACCGACTTCGTGGCGGAGCTGCTGAGCGATCTGCGGGCCGCGCTGGATCGCGCGACGAAGGCCGGCGTCCCGCGCGAGAACCTGATCGTCGATCCGGGCTTCGGATTCGGGAAGACGCCCGAGTACAACCTGGAGGCATTGCGCCACCTCGGCGAGCTGCGCGAGCTGGGCCAGCCCGTCCTCCTGGGCACCTCGCGCAAGTCGACCCTTGGCCGCGTTCTGGGCGGAGTTCCGCCGGAGGAGCGCCTCGAGGCGACGCTGGCAACGACCGCTCTCGGCATCGCCTCCGGCGTCGACATCGTCCGCGTCCACGACGTGCTCGCCAACGTTCGGGCCGCCCGGATGTGTGACGCGGTGGTCCGCGGAGGAGGCGCCCGGTGACCGATCGAATCGTCCTCTCGAAGATGATCTTCGAGGGCCGTCATGGGGTCACCGACGGCGAGCGCGCCCAGGCTCAACCGTTCGAGGTCGATGTCGAGATCCACCTGGACACCCGGCCGGCCGGTCTCGCCGACGACCTGTCCAAGACCGTCGACTACGGTGGCGCCTTCGAAATCTGCCGCTCGGTCGTCGAAGGCCCGAGCCGCCGGCTGATCGAAGCCATCGCGGAGGAGATCGCCCAGAAGCTGCTGGCCCTCTCCGAGCCCCTCGGAGCGACCGAGGTCGTCGTCCGCGTCCGCAAACCTCGCGCGCCCCTCCCCGGCCGCGTCGACCACGCCGCCGTCGAAATCAGACGCCGGCCTGCCAAAGTCAGCCGGTAGCGGTCGGGCGAGTCCCCAGCGTCAAGCGGACGGTTGTGTACTTGCCGTCTCGGTACAGCTCGACGCTGATGGTTCGGCCGGGGGCGTAGTGGACCAGGATGTCTTCGAGCGGGTGAGTCGGATCGATCGGCTGACCTTCGATCGAGGTGACGATGTCGCCCGTCTTGATGCCGGCCTTGTCCGCAGGTCCGCCCGCGACCACCGCCTCGATCGGATTGCCGGTCTGGTCCTCCGCGTGGATCCACGCGCCGTGGTCGAGGGGCAGATTGTTCTTGGCCGCAAGGCCGCGATCGATCGGCATGTAGCTGATGCCGATGAACGGCCGCGATAGATTCTCTCCGGCGAGGGCCTGCTGCATGATCGGCTTGGCGATGTCGATCGGGATGGCGAAGCCGATCCCCTGCGCGGAATCGGCGAGGGCCGTGGTGATGCCGATCACCCGCCCAGATGCGTCGACCAGCGGGCCGCCGCTGTTGCCGGGATTGATGGCTGCGTCGGTCTGGATCAGCCCGTGGAGGTTGGTCCCGCTGGAGGAGGCATCGCCGGCGACGGTGATATCGCGGCCCAGGGCGGAGACGATGCCCGAGGTGACGCTGTTGGGGTAATCGACACCGAGCGGGCTGCCGATCGCGATCGCCAGCTCTCCCACCTGGATGGTCGAGGAATCGCCCATCGGGGCCGGCGTCAGGCCCGACGCGCCGTCGATCTTGAGGATCGCCAGGTCGGTCAGGGTGTCGTTGCCGTAGACGGTGCCCTTGAAGTCGCGCCCGTCCTTGAGGCGGACGTCGATGCTCGTGGCGCCGGCGAGGACGTGCTTGTTGGTCAGGATCCAGCCGCCGACATCGTAGACGACGCCCGAGCCGACGCCCTCGCCGCCGGTCTCCTGGGTCACGATCATCACAACCGACGGTCCGACCTTCTGCACCGCCTCGATGATCGCCGACGACTCCGACTGGATCGAGACGCCGGTTCCGCCTCCCGGAACCGCGGTGGCCGCGGGACCGTCGAGCGCCCCGGCGCCCTTGAGGACCAGGAAGGTGCCGCCGCCACCGATGACTGCGCCGAACATCGAAGTGGCCAGGAAGACGCCGACGAGACCGCGGCCCGGCGAACGACGTGGATCGGCGGCCGCCGGTACCGCGGCCGGTGCCGGCTCGAACCAGCGTTCGGGGGTCGACGGCTCGTTCTGGAGGTTGGCCTGCCAGTGCGGGCGCTGCTCCGGCAAAGGCTCGTAGCGGGGAGCGACAGCGGGATCGGGGCGCGACCAGTCGCCCTGGGGGCTCGGTTCGGTCATGTAGGGCTTGGGTCCCTGGCGCGAGTAATGGCAGGCGCGAATGCTACGGGCAGAAGCGGAATCACGCGTGAAGGCGATCCGCCGGGGCAGCCACCGCGACATGCTGGAGCTTGCACCGCCGTCGGTTCACGTTCGAGGGGTGGGATGGTGAAGAATCCGCCACGCGACGGCCGTTCAGCCCCGGACCTGCGGCGCCGTGTTGCTCGCGGCCTCGGAGGTCGGTTCGCCGGAGGTCGCGCTTGGGACGGAGGTGGCCGGGCGCTTGGCCGCCGCTTTGGCCGCCGCTTTGGCTGCCGCCCCGGACTCCTTGGCCGCCGCTTTGGCTGCCGCCTTGGCTACGCCCTCAGCCAGCGTCGCTGCCGCCCGTTCCGCCGGCGTGCGCGGGTCTGCCGGGAGCGTGACGGTAAAGGTGGAGCCGGCGCCGACGCGACTCTCGACCGCGATCCGGCCGCCGTGCATCTCCACGATCGAGCGGACGATGGCCAGCCCCAGGCCGCTGCCGCTGCTGCGTGCCTCGCTGGCGCGCGNNGCGCCGCCCTGGCGATGCGGCCCGAGCGTCACCTGTACCGAGCCGCCGCGCGGCGTGAACTTGAGAGCGTTCCCGACCAGGTTGCTCACCATCTGGCCGATCCGCGGCGGGTCGTGGCGGACCACGATCGTCTCCTCCGGCAGCTCGGTCGCAAGGGAGACGCCGCGGCGGCGGGCGGCGGCCTCGGCCTGCTCCACGGCCGAGAGGACCGTGGCCCGCAGGTCGTCCGGCCGCAGGTCGAGCCGGACGAGCCCCGAGTCCAGCTTGGACAGCTCGAGCAGGTTCTGGGCCAGCCAGTCGAGCCGTTCGATCTGCTGGGCGCTCGACTCCAGGAATTCGGCTCGCGCCGCTATGTCGTCGCCGGCCTTTTCCTGGAGCAGCTCGTTGAACGTTCGGAGCGCCGCCAGCGGCGTGCGAAGCTCGTGCGAGACATCGGCCAGGAACTCGCGGCTGCGGTCGCGGTCGCGCACGATGACGTCCACCGTCTCCTGCACCTGAGCCGCCATGGCGTTGAACTGGCGCGACAACTCGGTGATCTCGGTCGCGCCGGTCCGGGCGCGATCGGCCGGCACGCGCCGGTCCAGGTCGCCCTCCGCCAGTGCTCGAGCCGCCTCGGTCAGCCGCCGCAGCGGCGCGGTGAAGCGGCGAGCCAGCAACGACGAAACCACGATCGCGAGCACCATCGCGCCGAGTGAGGTGAGCGCCAGGAAGCCCACCACCGCCGCGATCGTGCTGGCCCGCGTCGTGTACGGCGCCGAGAGGCTGACCTCGAGCATCCATGTCGGCTTCACGCCGGCCGGGTCTCCGAAAGTGAAGACCTCTCGGTAGTTGATCGAGTCTCGCGCCTGGCCTTGACCGGGCTGGTCGGTCAGTTGGGCGCTGAAGGCCGAGGGTTCGTCGACGGGGATGAAGATCGTCCCCTGGGATGTCTCCGAGCCGAACCCGAAGCGCAGGCGCAGGTCGGCCTGCGCGACCTGGTTGGCGTCGTAGGTGAGCGTTTGCCCGAAGGCGGTGCGGACGCTGTCGTTGAGCACGCCCCCGGCCGAGACGACAGTCTGGTCGAACGGGTTCTGGGCCGCCGCGGTTTCGGCCTGGGCCCGCACCACGGCCGCCACCGCCCTCGCCCGGACCGCGAGGTTGGCCTGTTCCTGCTGGCTCAGGTCGTTGTTGAGGACGAAGACCGTGAGCACCGAGACGATCCCCACCGCGACCGCGAAGACCGCCACGAAAGCGAGCGACAGGCGCCCCTGGAAGGTCCGCGGCAGCGCGTGGGGAACCGGCCACGCTCGGGCCGGTTTCGTCGCCGCTTTGGCCGTCGCTTTCCCCGCCGCTTTGGCGGCCGTTCTGCCGGCCGGCGATTCGCCCTGAGACGGAGAGGCCGGCCGCGTCCCGTTGCCGTTCTCGCGCTCAGGGCTCATCGCGGTTTCCTCAGCGCTCCGCGAAGGCATACCCTGCGCCGCGCACCGTCAGCACGAACTTCGGGCTGGAGGGATCGTCCTCCAGCTTCTCGCGCAGGTGGCTGACGTGGACGTTGATCGTCTTCTCGTCCTGGTCCAGCGCCTCGTAGTCGCGGATCAGCTCGAGCAGCTCGCGGCGCGAGTAGACCCGGCCGGGGCGGCTGGCGAGGTGGCGCAGGAGCTCGAATTCGGTGGCGGTCAGGCTGATGCGCCGCTCGCCTCGTTGGACGCGCCGCCGTTCCAGGTCGATCAGCAGATCCCCGTGGCGCAGCATCCGTCCGCCGCCCGCGTCGGAGAGGTCGCCGTAGGCCCGGCGCAGGAGTGCCTTGATGCGGCTCATCAGCTCGCGCAGGCCGAACGGCTTGGTGACGTAGTCGTCCGCGCCGAGCTCCAGGCCGATGACCTTGTCCATCTCCTCGTCGCGCGCCGTGAGGATCAGGACCGGCGCCTTCGAGCCGTTCATCCGCATCCGGCGCAGGACTTCGAAGCCGTCGATGCCGGGCAGGCGGACGTCCAGGACGACCAGATCGGGCGCCTCGCGCAGGGCGAACTCGAGCCCCTCTTCGCCCGAACGCGCCACCGCGACTTGATAGCCTTCTTGCTGCAGCGCGTACTGGATGCCGCGTGCGACGGCGTATTCGTCCTCGACGATCAGGATGGTTGCGGCCACGCGCCGGAATCTACACCCCGCGCCCGGCGGGGATTGCCTCTGCCGCCCGCGCCCGCACCCACGCCCGCGCCCACGCCGCGTGCGTGGCCGGGCCTACTGGGAGACGACGGGGCCGACGATCACGTACTTGGCCCACCATTCGCGTCTTCCCACCCTGCCGTCGAGCGGATCGGTGTAGATACCCTCGTTTTGGTAGTACGGCATGAAGCGCACGTCCATCGGCCCGGACTGCCACTGCTGGTACGAGACGTAGTCGTCCTTGTGCCTTCGTTCGCTGAGGGGGTCGGTGAGGTAGACGCCGTTGATCTTGAACTTGGTCGATCCGGTTCGGGGGTCTTCGCCCGTGACCGAGTAGCCGGTCACGAGCTGGGCGTGGCCGCCGTACCAGGCCAGGATCCCCACCGGCATGGTGGTCAAGGCGATCGATCGGACTGTGGCGACGGCCGCCTGGCCGAAGGTCTCGTATGAAAGGTCGGTGTATACGCCGGCCGTCACGCTGCCCCATCCGAAGTAGTTGAGCGCGTTTCGCCAGCCATGCACGTCGGCGCCTGGCTTGTACAGGGGCATGGTCATGTGCCCACGCTCCCATTTCAGGATCGTCTTCTGGGCCTTGTAGGTGACGGTCGGCTGCCAGACGTAAGTAGCATTGGACGCGGTGATCGACGTCGGGGGCGTCCATGTGGGGCTGGAGGCGAAGTAGATCGTGTTGAGCATGATCAACGTCGCGGCGGCGGTGCAGGCCGTCTCGTCCGGATTCTGATAGCGCATCGCGCGGGAGTCGTACAGGTTGAAGACGTATGTCGATCGCGATGGAGTCACGGCCTGCCCGACGAGGATGGCCATGACGGCTGCCAGGCTGACGAACACGTTTGTCATGGACCGGAGCGTGACCTCGTGACTTGAACCGGCGCCGTAGCCGCCGAGGCAACGCCGGCCTGGCGTGCGGACGCGTACAGTTTCCCACGGGCAGGGCCGCTGTGGCTCGCGTGTTGGCCGCGCAACTCGATGCGTGGACCCGCGGCCGCTGGTGCCCCTCGCGCTCCGGCGAATCGATCGCGTCGGCCGCGCGTGGTAGGCTCCACACTCGAAGTCGCGCTCCGCCGCGACGCACTAAGACAAACCCTCGCGACCGGTTCGTTCGGCCGCGTAGCGACCGAACCGCTCAGGAGGTTCCAGCCAGTGAGCTCAGCCCCGTCCGTCCTTACCGCAACCCGCCGGACCGAGACCGGCAAGGCGGTGGCGCACCTGCGCAAGGCCGGCAAGGTCCCGGCCGTCGTCTTTGGCCACGGCCTGGAATCGATCCCACTATCGCTCGACGCGCACGAGTTCGATCTGCTGCGCCGGACCGTCCATTCGAACTCGATCATCTCCCTCGTCATAGACGGCAAGGACAAGCAGCGCGTCCTGGTCCGCGGCATCCAGATCGACCCGCGCCATCGCCACCTGCTTCACGTCGATCTCTTCGCCCTCAAGTCGGGCGAGGAAGTCACCGTCGACATCCCGGTGCATACGACCGGCGAGTCTTACGCCGTCGCCCGCCTGGGCGGCATGCTCCTCCACAACCTGGACCACGTCCGCGTGCGGGCGCTGCCCGAGAAGCTGCCGGAGTCGTTCGAGGTCCCGATCGATTCGCTCATGGAGATCGACGCCGCTCTCCACCTGCGCGACCTGACCCTGCCCGAGGGCGTGACCCTGCTTGCCGATCTCGACGAGGTCGTGGTCAAGGTGGTCGCGCCGCACGTCGTCGAGGAGCCGGTGGCGCCGGTCGAGATCCCGGTGGCGGAGGCTGCTCCGGCGGCTGAGGATGCGAAGGGTTCGAGCGAGAACTAACGAGGCGCGGCCTCGCGGCTGCAAAGAGGGCGAGGATGGCAGGCGCCGAAGATCGATCGAACGCGGGCGGCTCGGCACCATCCGCCGGATCGGGCTCGACTTCGGCCGCGTCCGGTTCGCCGCTCTCGGCTGAGGAGCGAAGGGCCAAGCTGGCTCGCATCGTCGGCAACATGACGCGCGAGAGCCGGGCCGGCATCCGAACCCAGGCCGAATTCGAAACGGTCCTGGTCCGGGGCGACCCGGTGAACCATCGGCTGCACGTCCTCGTTGCCGTCTGCCTCGGGGTGGGCGTGGCCGCCGTCGCCCGGCTGTTCCTGAGCAGCCTCGAACTGGCCCTCCCGTTGGTCGTGGCCGGCGGCTACTGCCTCTTCTGGCTATTCCTCAGCCTGACGGGCGGCGAGGAACTGGACCGGATCGCGATCGACGAGCAGGGCGTGGTCACGAGCGACAGGTCGGGGCGTGCGATCGAGACTCGGAGCGACTTCCTGAAGGTGGCCGTGCCCGGGGCGATCATCGCCTACACGCTCTTTCTCATCGTGGGCTTGAGCCACGACATCGTCGTTCCGCCCTTCCCCAACTGCAATGTCGTGCCGCCGTCGGAGAATGCCTGCCTGCTGCTGCCGAACCTGGCGGACCTCCTTAGCGGAGGCGCCCAAGCGACCCCCACGTCGGGGGAGGGCGGATCGGTGGTGGGTCCGTCGCCCGGGACGAGCCCGTCGCCCGAGATGAGCCCGTCGCCCGGGACGAGCCCGTCGCCCGGGACGAGCCCGGCCGGCAGCCCGGAGGCAAGTCCGACGACCGCTCCCACCAGCAGCGGCGTCCCGCTCACGGTGGACCAGACGAAGGTGATCGAGCGAGTTGTCCGCGGCTTCCAGCTCTTCCTCAGCCTGGTGCTGTGCCTGTCTGCGGCATGGTTCCTACGGCGCATGTTGACAGGCCGTTGGGTCGGCTTCGTTCGGCCCCTCCATCCCCGCCTGAGCGACGACGGGTAGCACGTTCGTCGTGCCGGGCGGCAGGGCGCGGGCTGGGGGCCGAGAGCCAGACGCGCCCGGCGCCGAGCCCGGTAAAGAGGTTCAGGCTTTGCGGGCGACGATCGAGACGATGTGCGGTCGAAACACCAGCTGGTCAGGCGTCAGGACGTTCAGGCGCCGCCGGAGGGCATCGAGAGTCTTGCGCCGGGTCAGCTCCTCGAGCGACTCGAACAGGTCCAGGTCCCGTGTCGACGTCCGGTAGGAGATGAAATCCTCGATGCTCCACGGGTGGTTGAGAGTGTCCGCCCGCGGAGCGACCCGCCGGAAGCCAGTCGATCGAAGCTCGTCGGCCGCCCTTCGAACCGTCCGGTAGTGGCCCTCCCTGACCTCCTTCGGTGGACGGACGATCCCCATCTCCGTCAGCGCCTCTTCCAGCTCGAACTCCGGTGCGAACGGAACCGTCTCCTTGACCCAACCGCAGATGGCCAGAATGCCGCCCGGCTTGAGGATCCGATGGAACTCGCGCAACACTGCCGGGCGGTCCGGCACGAGCTGGAGCAGGAAGGCGGTCATCACCAGGTCGAACGTGGCCTCCGGCTTGGGTATGGCCGCGGCATCGGCCTGTACGTAGCTGATGCGCGATCGAGCCGAGCCGGGCAACCGATCCTGCTCGCGGCGAGCCACGTCGAGCATGCCGGCCGCCCCGTCAAGCCCGACGAGACGCGCCGACGGCCAGCGACGCGCCGCCTCGAGAGTGGCAGTGCCCGTGCCGCAGCCGGCATCGATCACGTCGCGTATCCGGCCGCCCGGCAGCCCGGGGTCAAGGCGTCCGACTCGATCGATCATGCGCACAGAGGCCGGGGCGAGCACGGGCGCCCACCAGCGCAGATAGCCCTCGGCGGTCCGACTGTGGCGTTCTATGGAGGCGTGCATCACGAGGTAATCCTGCCAGGATCGCGGGGTGGATGTGGGGCCTATGAGACGGCGCGGCAGGCTGCCCTCGGTCGTCCCCGACCGCGGCGCACGCCTCCTCGGCCACATTCGAGCCCAGAGCCTACGATGGGCCCGTGTCAGGTTTGTCGGTCTCCCGCGGCGGTTTGCGTCGAACGGTGCCGATCCTCGGCGCATTCGTCGTGGGCGCCGTCGCCTACGCCCCGCTCTACTGCTACCCACTGCTGGCGCCACAGTTCGAGGCGACGTTCCGCGCCTCCCGCGAACTGGGCCAGATGCCCTGGACGATCTTCCTGCTCGTCTCCGCGCTCTCGTCGCCGCTGCTGGGCCGCGCTTACGACATCGTCGCCGATCGGATCCTGCTGACGGTCGGCACGGTGCTGGTCGCCATCGGCTGGGCCGTGGCATCGGCCGCCTCGGACGTGGCGTTCCTGATGGTCGCGTACGGGGTCTTCCTCGCGCTGGGGCTGCAGCTCGTCTTCGTCGGCGTCACTACGGCCATCGTCCGTCGATACATCGGAATGGCGGGGCTGGCGCTGGGCGTGGCGTACGCGGGGCCGGGAATCGGAGTGGCCCTGGCGCTGCCCGTCGCCGCGGGCATGATCCCGGAGCTGGGCTGGCGTTCCGTGGCTCTCGTTTTCGCGGCGTTGTCGCTCCTCGCGGTGCCGTTCGTGTGGCTGATGACGAGCGGTCCGGCGGTAGTGGTGGCGGCCAAGGCGAAGCCGGTCGGGGGTCCGGGCGGACACGGGACCCGGGGCGGGCAAGTGGCGCCGGGCGGGCACGCGACGCGGGGCGGCGAAACGGGCACGGGCCTTCATGAGACCTCCGGCCCAGGCGCGATCGCCGCTTCCCAGGAGCCGCTCCCACCTGGCAGCGGCGTGCACGCCGACGCCCTGCGCCGGACCCTACGAACGCGCCGCTTTCTGATCCTGCTGATCGGGGCAGTCGGGATCGGCTGCATCGACGAGGGCATCTTCCAGACCTCGCCGCGCCACGCCGTCCAGCAGGGCATCGATCCGGGGTTCGCGGCCACGCTTCTGGCGATCCAGTGCTACGCCTACGTCGTCGGGCAGGTCGTGGGCGGCGGACTATCGGATCGGTTCGGGCGGCGCTACATCGGCCTGCTGTGCGCGGGCATGATCGCCGTTGGGGCGACGGCCGTCTTCGCCTCCGGCGGCTCGACTCTGGGGCTTGCGCTGGCCGGCAACGCCGTCTACGGCTTCGGCATCGGCGCGACGATCGCGATTCGTTCGGCCGCCTTCTCCGATGTCTTCGGCGGCCACAACTTCGGCGCCGTCTTCGGCATCATCGCGGTCGCGTATCCGGCCGGCGGCATCATCGTCATGAACTCCGGCGGCATCCTATACGACTGGCTGGGCACGTACTGGCCGGTCTATGGCGTCGCCATGGTCTCGCTGCTGGCCTGGTCGATGGCCCTGGTCGTGGCGGGGCCGCGTCGCCACGGCCTGAGGAAGCGCCTGCGGAGCGCTCGGGCCCGCCTGCCGGGGTGAGCCCGGCCCCGCCGCGGCGCGGGCCTACGCCACTTCCCGCCGGATCGTGCCGGCGGCAAGGACGACGAAGAAAGCCGCGATACCGACGAGCACGCCGAGATCCAGCAGCACCTGGCCCGAGGTCAAGTCGGCGCCCGCGATCATCACCTGGCGCAGGCCGTCGATGGCGTAGGTGACCGGCAGGATTCGGGCCACCGGCTGGAGCAGCGACGGCAGCTGCTCGATCGGCCAGAAGAACCCGCCGAGCAGGCCCTGCGGCACGATGACGATCGGTATGAACTGCAGGATCTGCAGCTCGGTGCGGGCGAAGGTCGAGAGGAAGATGCCGAGCGAGACCGCACCCAGCCCCAGGACCAGCACGAGCAGGTAGGCGATCAGCGGATTGCCGATCGTTTGGACGCCCAGACCGATCGCGAATGCCGGCACCGGCCCCAGCGCGGGGATGCCGAGGCGGCCCAGGACGAAGGCCAGCACGATCGCAACCTGCAGCGTCGCGAAGAAGCCGAAGCCCAGGCTGTAGCCGAGCACGATCTCCGACCGACTTACCGGCGTCGCCAGCAAGCGCTCGAGCGTCCCGCCGACGCGTTCGCGCAGGAAGCTGATGCCGGTCAGGATGAAGACGAAGAAGTAGGCGAAGAAACCGACCACGACGGGCGCCAGCGTGTCGAGCTGAGTTGCGTCCGGCGAGCCGTAGATGGTCGTCCGTTCGATCGTGGGCAGGACGGCGCCGGCCGAGCTCTTCGCGACGGCCTCGATGAGCGCCCGCTGGACGACCGGCAGGACCGAGGCCTCGCCCGTCGGGTTCAGGCCGAGAGTCAAGAGCTCGATCTTGCGGTTCTGCAAGCTGAAGTCGACCGGGAGGATGACGACGAGGTCGAGCTCTTTGTCCTTCAGCATCTGCCGCGCCGCGGCGTCGTTGGGAACATCGCGATTGACGACGATGCCGGCTTGGCCGCCGAGCGCACTGGCCAGGCTCGAAGCGACCGCCTCGCCGGCTATCGGCTGAGCCGATTCGTTGAGGACGGCGACGCGGGTCGCCGTGGACTGCTGGCTGCTCAGGACCCAGCCGAGCAGCGCGATGATCGCCACGGGCGCGACGAACAGGAGGGCGAGGGATCGCGGGTCGCGGCGGAATTGGGCCACGATCCGGCGGAAGACGGCGGCGACGCGAAGCGGGTTCATCGAGGGGTCTCCTTCGCGTCTGGGCCGGAGGCGGCGGACTCGCGGGCGGTCGTCGCGGACTCGCGGGCGGTCGTCGCGGACTCGCGGGCGGTCGTCGCGGACTCGCCGGCGAACTGGAGGAAGGCGGTCTCNNCGCCCGTCTCGGATGAAGAGCAGCTCATCGCAGCGATCGGCCTCGTCCATGACGTGGCTCGAGACCACGAGCGTGGCTCCGTCCGCGGCCAGGCGATGGAAGTGGTCCCAGAACTGGACCCGCACGGCCGGGTCGACGCCGACCGTCGGCTCGTCGAGGAAGATCACCGCCGGGCGATGGACCAGAGCACACGCCATCGACAGGCGGCGGCGCATTCCACCGGACAGGTCCTGGGCCGGCGTGCCGAGCCGACCGTCGAGCTCCACCAGCTCGAGTGCGCGGATCAGCGCGGCCCGGTCGGTCTGGCCGTAGAGCGCGGCGAAGAACGACAGGTTCTCCCAGACCGAGAGCTCCGGGTAGATGCCGTCGGCCTGGGTCATGTACCCGATCCGAGCCAGGTTCGAGCGCGACGGCATCTCCACGCCCAGGACGCGGGCCTTGCCGCTCGTCGCCGACGCGAGGCCGACCAGTAGCCGGATCAGCGTCGTCTTGCCCGATCCGTTCGGGCCGAGCAGCCCGTAGATCCGGCCCGGCGGGAGCGCCATGTCGATCCCGTCCACGGCGTGGATCGGCCCGAAATCCTTGCGAAGCGCGACCGCCTCGACCGCCGGCGCGATCGCCGGAACCGCCGGCGCGATCGCCGGAACCGCTGCCGCGGCCGTGGCGGAACTGAGTCCGGTGCCGGCCATCTACTGACCTCCTGAGTTGCTATCGGCCTGCGCGACCCCTTCGAGAATCAGGTCTACGTAGGCCTCCACGTTGTCGACCGCGGGATGAATGCCGTATCGGGCGATCTCGTCGAAGACGGTCGGCCCGAGCACGACGAGCAGGAAGACGGGCCCGAAGAGGGCCTGGATCAGCAGCGACGGATCGACCCGGCGAAGCGCGCCGCGACTCGCATGGAGCTCGAACCAGCGGTAGATGAGGGGCGCGCCCTGGCCGACGATCTCGGTCATGACCACCTGGGCGAGCTCGGGGTCCCGCGACGAGTTGGCGGCCAGGTTCCGGATCAGCCCCGCGCGCGAGCGCATAGCGGCGTAATAGGCGCTGGCGATCGCGATCAGACCTTCTCGGGCGGGGAGGTCCATCCTCGGCTCGAGCTGTGCCCGCATCTCATCCACCGGGCTGACTCGTCGCGCGACGGCGCGCAGCAGCTCCGCCCGATCGGCGAAGTGGTGGTACACGGCGCCCTTGGTCAACCCCGCCTCCGCGGCGATTGCCTCGATTGAGACGAGCCCGCCGCCGGGGCGCGAGAGCAGTCTCACAGCCGCGTCGATCAGCCGGTCACGCGTTGGTGTATCTCCGGCGGTCGACACGCCCAGGCCTTCCGAAGAGAGGGCCGCGCGCAGCCCTCTGCGTCCGCCGAAGTAGTGGTGCACGGTCTGTCGAGAGACGCCCGCCTCGGCAGCCACGGCCTGGATCGAGAGCCCGGCCGAGTTCGCCCCGAACTGACGGCGAGCAGCGCCAAGGATGGCCTCGCGAGTCGCCCTCGGCGCGCTCTTGCTATCGGTCTGGTCAGACATGCGTACTAGTATGCATGTCGTGTCAATGGCCGCGGGCAGGGCCGAGAGCGCGGGCAAGCCGTCGGCGCGGGGGAGGGCCGAGACATCCGAGTTCGTTCTGTTTCAAGCGGAATGGTGGTACTTGGCTTCTCGGCACTGATTGATGCTCATCTTCACCCGGGGTGATGCTAAGTGCGTGCAACAGGTCTGCCGCTCTCCCGCCGAGGCGGATTCGCAACCAATCGGCCTCCCGCACGCTCACGGACTCAACGATCCCAGACCGGTTGCCCGCCGCGCACGATTCTCGTTCGCTTTCTATTACCCGGGGTGAAGTTGAGCAATTCGGGAGCGGGACTTGGGCTGTGGTCGGCCTGAGCGGGAGAAAGTCACGCGTGCCGGGCATGACGGCAGCGGTTGGCGTGGTCTCAGTCGCCGGCGAGTCGCCGAATCTCTCCTGCGAGCGCGGCCCCAAACCCCGCCAGCCCCGCTTCGACGGCTGGCGACAGCCGCTGGCCAAGCCCGAAGTCGGCCCCGCCAATCCCTACGAAACTGCCACGGAGCGGAGAGCCGCGCATTTCGTCGGCAATGGCCAGAACCTGGTCTGGCGGAAGCGCATGCGACGACGCAGGCGCCGCCGCGGCTCCGCGGCCCGTGATCCCAGCGAGCGGCATCGTCACAACCTCCCCCGGCCGGACCCCGACCGCGGCGTCGGCCACGACCACCGCCATTCGCTCCGGCACGTCGAGCAAGGCCTCCACCGACAGCTGCCCCACCTCGATCACCTCGGCCAGCGACCGGACGTCGCGCGGCAGTCTCTCGGCCGCCAGCGGCGCTGCCGCATCATCGCCTCGCAGTCTCTCGCCGCAGACCAGAACGCGAATGGAGGGCCTGAGCACAAACCGCCACTTCGTCTTCCAGGCGCCGCTTTCGCGCGCGATCAACTCGACCGAGTGCGCCGCGAGCGTAGTCGGCAGCGTGGCCCAAGCCGGGTCGCTGGCCGTGTCGGCCTCGGCGGCGGGAGCTCCTTCGGCGATGGTCACGTGAGGCACGAAGTCGAGTGAGCCTCCGTAGATCGGGAACCCGGGAAAGGCGGCAGCGAGGTCGGCCTGCAGTGACCGGAACGGGGCCTCGGGCTCGACGGACGCATACAGCACCTCGGGCCAGCGGGCGGGTCCGGCCAGTCGACAAGAGAACGCCGCGTGGCGCGCGATGACCTCCGCGATGGCATCCCGCAGTCGACGATCGAAAGCGTCCGGTTGGACAAACGGGTACAGCAGCGTGACATGTGCCGGAAGCCCACTGCCCGCGTCTCGGACCCCTACCCGGCGAACCGACTCGAGCGTTCGGGGCAGACGAACACGGACAATCAACCCGGTCTCGGCGGCTCGCGGTGATGCCACGGTCATTCGGCCGCCTCTGGCAGGGCCAGCTCCGCCGTCGCCTCGGCCGGGGATCGACGCGCGCGGAGAGCCGAGCGCAGCTCGACCAACTGGACGACCAATACGGCCATGCCGGCCAGGGCGAAGCCGCCCACGATGCCCAGCGGCACGAGCGTCACCGCCACGACGGCGAGGAACGAAGCGAAGCCGAGCAGGCCGTGCGTCATCCCGCGCATGACGCCGATCGTACGGTCTGGGCCCTCCTGGGCGTGCGTGAAGAGTGCCATCACAGCCGCAACCGTTGGGATCGTCATCAGCATGCCGCTGATCGTGGCCCCGAAGTAAGGCCCAATAGTCGTGACGAAGACGACCATCGCCGCTCCCGCGATCATCCGCGACGGCAGGTCGGACGCGGATGTCGCCCGACGACCTGCTATCGGCGGCGCCTCCGGCAGAAGTCGTCGCGAGATCAACAGCGTGGCGAACGTGGCCGCGAAAGCCGCTCCAAGCCCCCATGCGGAGATCGGCAGCATCACCGCCCACGTCGCGACGAACGCGCCGTACGCCGCCGCTCCCGCCAGCGGCCAGCTGACGCGGCGACAGACCAGGGCGTAGACCAGGCAGAAGACGCCGCAGCCGCCGGCCCCACCGATCGAGGCCGCGGCCGACGTGGCGGCGAAGGACGTGCCCTGCTCCAGGGCCAGGAAGAGCAGGATAGGGCCGCCCTTGGCCGGAACGGCGCCCAGGACGCCGCCTATCGCCGGGCCGTATCGGTGGCTGGCCAGCGTGACGATGCCGATCATCAGCACCGGCAGGCCGATCTTGAAGAAGAGGTCGATCATCTCGGTCCCAGGTTAGCGGCAGGGCCGTCGATCGGCCCGTATAAGTGGCCCGGAATGCAAGAAACCGGCGGGGCGACTGCCTCCGCCGGTTTCGGTGACGGACGGTCAGTCGGCGTCGATCTCTAGAGTGAGGAAGTGTGTTGCGCAGCTGATGCAGGGGTCGTAGGCGCGGATCAGCTGCTCCAGGCGCACGGTCGCCTCGGCATGAGGCAGCGAAAGGACCTGCGGCGCGAACCCGGCCAGGTCCTGCTCGATCATCCCCTGGTTCTGGCCCGTGGGAGCGACGATCTGCGCGCCGATGACGCGGCCGTTGTCGTCGACGTCGTAGTGGTGCCAGCAGATGCCGCGTGGCGCCTCGGTGCCCCAACCCGTCTCGCCGCCCCGTGGCGTCCACGGAACGAAGGGCCGGGCAGGTTCCTCGTAGGCGTTGACGATGTCGAGCGCGGCAGCCGACGCGTGGATCAGCTCGACAGCGCGCGCGGCGATGCTCCAGTACGGGTTGCGGGCGATCTGCTCGGCCAGCCCGCTGGCGTCGAGCGCTTCCCTGGCGATCGGATGGAGCTGGTCGGCGTTGAGCGTCACGCGCGCGGCCGGCCCGAGCATGTAGGTTCGGCCGTCGTTGGTTCGGGCGTGGAGGGCGTTCGTGCCTTCGTGCTGCTCCTCGTGGAAGGCGTCGCGCCAGCCCCAGATCGGGAGATCGAGGCCGTCGGAGGAGACGATCCGGCCCTCGTTCAGACCGTATTCGACCGGATGCTTGATCGCGACATAGAGCGGGTCGCGCTCGAAGGCGGGCGCCTCGAAGGTGCCGACGAGCTTGAGCGTAGCCTTCGAGAGTTCGAGCGCCTCGGCCAGCGGCTCGCGTGTCGCCTCGATCTGGGCCTTGCTCGGGGTCCTGGAGAAGCCGCCGACTCGCATGGCGACAGGATGGATCGCTCGGCCGCCGATCAGCTTCATCAGTTCGTTGCCGGTCCGCTTCAGCCGAAGAGCTTGCTCCACGACCGGCTTGTGGTCGCGCGCCATGGCGATCGCACTTTCGTAGCCCAGGAAGTCCGGGGCATGGAGCATGTAGACGTGGAGGGCGTGGCTCTCGATCCATTCGCCCCAGTAGAAGAGCTTGCGCAGGGCCTTCACCTGGGGGTCGATCTCGACCTCGAAGAGGTGCTCGAAGGCCATCGCCGCGCCCATCTGGTAGGCGACCGGGCAGATGCCGCAGATGCGGGCCACGATGTCGACGATCTCGTTGGGCATCCGCCCGACGACCAGCTTCTCGAAGTAGCGCGGTGCCTCGAAGATGGATAGACGGGCCTCGCGGACCTCGCCGTCCGTGATCCGCAGCTTGAGCGTGCCCTCGCCTTCGACCCGCGCGATCCCCACGACCTCGAAGCTGTGCTCGCCAGTCGCGGCTTCAGCTCTTGCCATTCTCTCCACCATCTGGCTGTCGCCCCACCCGACTCGGGCTTTCGAGGTTGCGCCCTCGTCGACCGGCGGGAATAGGGCCGTTGGTCGTGCCGAGGCGGGCCTCACGTTCCCTGGACCGTGGGGGCGGGGACCGGAGGCGGTGTCTCGCGCCAGTGCGGGTCACCGGCCGGCCCCGCATTTTGCCCAACACGCCTGGGTGTAGTGCTGCGCGGAGAGACGTCGGGCCCAACGGCTGTTCGCGGTCGTATTCGAGCCCAATTGGCGTCGGGAAGGGCCTCTGGCCGGCCCGGGCGACCTGCGCGAGGACGATTCGACCACCAGAGTGGCTATTCCGCCGCGCCGCTTCAACTTTGTACTACCTCCAGGCGTGTTGGGGAAAAGCGGCCGCGGTTCTCGGCCGCGGGAAGATCGCCGAGGCCGCGAGTCGCGGCGGCGCCGGCCCGCAACACATCTGCGCCACGGCCTGCCTCCGCAACACATCTGCGCCACGGCCTGCCTCCGGTATAGTCGGGTCGTGAACCTGCCGTTTCAGCCGCCGATCGAGCCGATGCTGGCCAAGCTGACCGACGAGATCCCGGTCGGCGAGGGCTGGCAGTACGAGCCCAAGTGGGACGGCTTTCGGGCCCTCGTCTTCCGCGACGGCGACGAGGTCTTCATCCAGAGCCGCGACCAGAAGCCACTCGACCGTTACTTCCCCGAACTCCCGCCCGCGTTGCGCGCCGCATTGCCACAACGGTGCGTACTCGACGGGGAGGTGGTGATCGCCGGGCCGCGCGGCCTGGACTTCGACTCGCTGCTGCTGCGCATCCACCCCGCGGCGTCGAGGGTCAAGCTGCTCGCGGCCCAGACGCCCGCCAGCTACGTGGCCTGGGATCTGCTCGCCTTCGACGACCGCGACCTCCGCTCCACTCCCCAGGGCGAGCGCCGCCAGCTCCTGGAGGCGCTTCTTCGCGAGGCCGCGCCGCCGATCCACCTGACGCCCGCGACCCGTGACCCCTCGGTCGCCGCCGACTGGTTCAATCGATTCGAGGGCGCGGGCCTGGACGGCGTCGTCGCCAAGAGACTCTCGGACCCGTATATGCCCGGCAAGCGGGGTTGGGCCAAGATCAAGCACGCCCGCACGGCCGATTGCGTCGTCGCCGGCTTTCGATGGCACAAGAACGGGCCCGGCACGATGGTCGGCTCGCTGCTGCTCGGCATCTTCGACGAGACCGGCCGGCTCAACCACGTCGGCATCACGGCGAGCTTCACAACCGAGAAACGCGAGCAGCTTGTGGCGGACCTGGCGCCATTGCGCGAGAACGCTCTCGACGGCCATCCCTGGGCCGAATGGGCCGAATGGGAGGCCGCAGCGCGCGAGTCCGGCCAGCGAATGCCCGGCGCCACGAGCCGCTGGAACCGCGACCGCGATCTCTCGTGGGAGCCGCTTCGACCGGAGCGTGTGTGCGAGGTCGCCTACGACCACCTCCAGGGCGACCGGTTCCGCCACGCCACGACCTTCGTCCGCTGGCGCCCCGACAAACGGCCGGAGGACTGCCGCTACGACCAGCTCGAGTCGACGGCCCCGTTCGAGCTCGAGGCGATCTTCGGTCGATAGGGATCGCCTCTGCAGGCAGGGCGGCGCCACCGGCGACGACAGAGAATGCAACCGATGAGATCGCCGTCGCCGACCTCTGGAGTCGGGCGCGGGCTCGGTTCCTTCGGGCTCTGCCGCTTCTACCGTGGTTCCGTTTCTACCGTGGTTCCGTCGATCAGCGCCCCGCAGACCACGGGTCGTAATCGGCGTCCAGCGGTTCCTGCGGGGGGCGCTCCACCTCGGGCACGTGCTGCAGGTTGACGCGGATGCGGTACCACAGCGTGAAGCGGCCGCGCATCGAATCGACCAGCAGGTCGGCCGGCTCCAGGTGCGCGACGACATCGGGGTGGCGCGACTTCCAGCGCTCGAAGCCGGCCAGCGCCTCTTCCTTGGTGGCTGCCCGCGCGACCTCGATCAGGGGCTTGGCCGACTGCCGCCGGCCGGTTGGGCTTGGCTTCGGGCGTGCATCCGGGGCGTCGGTGCGGGCCGGACCGCCGCCGGCCGCCCCATCGTCCCGCTTCCGGGCCCGCGACGGCATGACGCGCGGAGGCTCGCCGGGCGCCCGCGCGTAGTGCGGCGGCCAGGGTGCGTCGCCGAGCCCCGCCTTCGCCTGCCGCGCCGACAACTCCAGCAGCGCCTCCAGCGAACCCGCGGCTTCGTCGATCCCCGCGGCCGGATCGCCGATCGCGGCGAACCGCCGGGGCACCGTCGCCATCGTGAAGTCTCCCAGCTCGCATTCGGGCAGCTCGTCCCAGGTCACCGGCGCCGAGACCCTGGCGTCGGGAACCGGCCGGACCGAGTAGGCCGAGGCGACCGTTCGATCCTTGGCGTTCTGGTTGTAGTCGATGAAGACGCCGTGGCGCTCTTCCTTCCACCACTTGCTCGTGGCGATCGAAGGGGCGCGCCGCTCGACCTCGCGCGCCAGGGCCAGGGCCGCCCGCCGGACCTCGTCGAAGGACCAGCGCGGTTCGGTCCGAACGTTGACGTGGAGGCCTCGCGAACCGGAGGTTTTGGGCCAGCCCACCAGGTCGAGATCCGCGAGCGTCTCGCGAGTGACCAGCGCCACTCGCCGGATGTCGTCCCAGGGCACGCCGGGCACCGGGTCGAGGTCGACGCGCAGCTCGTCGGGGTGATCGAGGTCGTCGGCACGGACCGCGTGAGGGTTCAGGTCGAGGCAGCCGAGGTTGGCGAGCCAGGCCAGGCCGGCCGCGTCGTCGATGACGATCTCGTCGGCCGTCCGCCCGGACGGGAAGGCCAGCTCGACCGTTCGGAGCCATTCGGGTCGAGATTCGGGCGCGCGCTTCTGGAAGAAGAAGTCGCCGTCGGCGCCGTTGACGTATCGCTTGAGCGCCATCGGCCGCCCGCCCGCGCCCCTCAGCGCCCCATCGGCGACCGCCATGTAGTAGGCGACCAGATCGCGTTTGGTGTAGCCCGGTCCGGCGAAGAAGACCTTGTCCGGGTTACTGATCGCGACTTGCCTGCCGGAGACCTCGACGATCTCGCTGCGCGTTGGCATGACCGAACGATAGCGTCTCGCCGCCCGGGCCTGGGTTCAGTCGAGCGGCTGGCTGCGCTCCAGGAACTCGGCCAGCGTTTCGAGCTCGGGCGCAGTGTACGAATCGAGGAAGAAGCGACGCACCGCGGCGATGTGGCCGGGCCTCGCCGCTTCCAGGCGGGCGAGGCCGCCGGCCGTGAGAACGGCGAAGTAGCCGCGCGCATCCGACGCGCATTTGGCTCGGCTGACCAGACCGTCGGCAGCGAGCCTGTCGACCAGGCGGGTCATGCCGGCGCGGCTGAGCAACACGCGATCCGCCAGCTCGTTCATGCGCAGGCGTCGCCCTTCGGCCAGCGCAAGCTGGAACAGGACGTCGTATTCGGCGAGCGGCAGATTGCTGCGCGCGATCAGATCGCCCTCGAGGCGGCGCGCCACGCGCGCGTGGCGGGTCAGGAACGCCCGCCAGGCGCGCAACTCCGCCGGATCGAGCAAAGAGGTGAGGGCGGCCTCCGGGACTCCCGCGAGACCCGCATCTTCCGGCCGGCCGCGGCTTTCCGCGTCGATATGGCGCTCCATGGATAGCTCCTCGCTATTGGCCACTTGCAGATAATTGCTCAGGCAATTACTATAGCACTTAGTTGCTTAGTAAACGATCCAGGTCGGGTCCACGAAAGCACACAGCGCTAGGAGTCAAGTGATGAGCACCTGGGATCTGGACCCAGCCCATTCGCAGATCGAGTTTGCCGTCAGGCACATGATGGTCACGACGGTCCGCGGTCAGTTCCGCAAGTTCACCGTGGCGGTGGACTTCGACGAGGCCAACCCAGAACGGTCGACGGTCGAGGCGCATATTGACGCATCGAGCATCGAAACGGGTATGGAGGCTCGCGATGCGCACCTCCGAAGCGCGGACTTCTTCGACGCCGCAACCTACCCGGAGCTCGTCTTCCGCAGCACGCACATCGAGCGGAGCGGAGACGGCTACAAGATCGACGGCGATCTGACGATCCGCGGCGAGACGCGGCCCGTGACGCTGGACGCCGAGATCGGCGGCGTTGTGCCGAATCTCCAGGGCGGGCGCCGCGCGGGCTTCTCCGCCTCGACGAAGATCAGCCGCAAGGCGTGGGGGCTCACGTGGAACGGCGCCCTCGAGAGCGGCGGCGTCCTCGTCGGCGACGACATCAAGATCACGATGGACATCGCCGTCCTGCAGGCCGAGGCCGCAGCCACCAAGGTCATGGTCGCCCGCGCGGCCTGATCCCTCGCCAACAGAGAGAAAGGCCGCCGGATTGACCGGCGGCCTTTCTCGATTGTGCGCGGGAGCGCCGGACCGGGCTAATCCTCGGTGGGCATATGCAGGTACATGCTCTGGATGCCGATCCGGCCGGGGCCGGTGAAGCGGTTGAAGATCAGGTTGCCCGAGCCGCCCAGGATGCCCATCCGCAGGCCGACCACTTTGATCTCCATGTTGACCGTCGGGTCCTTGTAGACCCAGCCGCCCGGCTCGACATCGAAGGACTCGCCCGGTCCCAGCACTCTCTCGAAGACGTTGCCGAAGCCGTGGAGCCAGATCGTGCCGCCGCCCTGACCGCCGGCGAAGGTGTCGATGAAGATGCCGGAGCCGCCGAAGAGCATGTTCCCGATGCCCCGGAGCCGGCGGAAGCTGTAATCCACGCTCGCCGTTGCGGCCAGGAACTGGTGCTCGCGGACTTCGACCGACTGACCCTGGGCCAGGTTCAGATGGAAGACATGACCGACGCCATCTCGGCTGAATGCGATCTGGCCGGCGCCCTTGGTCTCGGTCATGAATATCGGCATGCCGGCCACTGCCCTCTTGAAGGCGCCCTTCATCGGGTGCATTCCGATATCGAGGCTCGGCGTCTTCCAGAGCAGGATGTGGTGTTCGAAATAGACCGACATCGAGCCGTCGAGTTCCATCGTGAGCATCGGGACCAGCTCTCCGTCGGTGCGGAACTGGACGCCGGGGGCTTGCCCTTCGTCAACCGAGGTCGGCAGCAACTTCGGGATGTAATCGGTGTGCATCGCGTCCTCCTGATGGCCGCTCACCAGATGGCGCGGCCCCTCCACTGTAAGCCGGCGGAGGGGCCGGCGGTGCCTTCTGTTAGGGTGGGGCCCCGGGTCCCGGCACGCGGATCAAGTGGTCTCGGGCCGGCCCGCGGTCGGCTGCCCAAGCGCGAAAGACCATCTCCGGCGGCCCTCCATGCCGCCGCCGCGAAGACGGTCTTCGTCCTCGTTATGCCGGATCGACCCCGGGCGACTAGCTTCCGGTCTTGAGGGCGGCAAGCCGGGCGTCGACCTCTGCCGAATCTTCCTCGCCCTGGAGCGCCGAGAACTGTTCGTCGACGGAGTCGGCGTTGACCTCAGCCATACCGCGCGCCAGGGCTTCCTGACGGCGGACCTTCTCCTCGTAGTGGCTGAGCTCGCTCGTCGGATCCATTACCGAGACGTTCTTCAGCGTCGTCTGAACCTGCGTCTGGGCCTTGGCCATCTTGGCCCTGGCCACCAGCTCGTCGCGCTTCTGGACCAGCTCGTCGCGGCGGACGCGCATTTTGTTGAGGCCGTCCTTGAGCTGGTTGACGAGCTCGGTCTGCTGTGCGATCTGCGTATCGAACGTCCTGACCTGATTCTCGAAGCTGATCTGGCGGCTGAGGGCAAGCTTGGCCAGGTTGTCGAACTTGTCCGCATCGGCGGTGTTGCCCGCCGCCCGCAACTCATCGGCCTTCTTCGAGGCGGCGGCGGCCTTGGCAGTCCAGTCGGCCATGGCGTCGCGCGCTTCCTTGGCGTCGTCCTCGACCATGCGCAGGTTGCCGATCGTCTGGGCGACCGCGTCCTCGGCCTCGCTCATGTTGTTGGTGAAATCCCGGACGAGCTGGTCGAGCATCTTCTCCGGGTCCTCGGCACTGTCGAGCATGCCGTTGATGTTGGCCCGGAGCAGCTGGCCGACACGCCCGAGGATCGTCGTCTGAGCCATTGATTCGATCTCCCTTCCTAATCGTGCTGTTCGTTTGACTGTAGAACTCGCGTATAGGTTCGTCCGCGGAGGGCGACGCCTCTGCTACCAGCCGCCTCCGCCGCTATGGGTGCCGCCTCCGCCGCCTGAGCTACCGCCGCCGCTCCAACCACCTCCACCGCTGTGGGTGCCGCCGAAGCCGCCGAATCCGCCCGAGCTGCCGCCTGAGCTGCTGCCGCCGCCGCTCCAACCGCCGCTGGAGCCCCACGGACTGCCGCCGAACCCGCCGCGGCGCCCACCACCGGAGAGCATGCCGCCGATTACGCCTCCCAGGATCGAGCCGGCGACGTTGGACCCGCCGCCTCCGCCGGACCCGCCGCCCCCGCCGGAGCTGCCGCCTCCGCCGCCGAAGTCGGAGCTAGCCAGGGCGTAGGCCTCGTCGGCCATTCGATCGGCCGTGCGGGCCTCTTCGGTGGCTCCTGCCAGGTCCGTGGCGGCCATCGCGTTGGCCTGCGCCAGGTGGCGCTCGGCCTCCGCCAGACGCGTTCGGGCCTCGCGCCCGATGCCGCCGCGCCGCGACGCCAGATACGACGATGCCTGGTTGATGCCCGACTGAGCCGACCCGCGAGCTGCCTCGAACGCCGCCGTGGCCCGCGCTTGCTGCTCCGCCGCCTGCCGGACTCCGACGAGTGCGGCGTCCGCGGTGGCATGCGCCTGCTGGGCTGCCTTGAGGGCGGCGATCGGATCCGGCGCCGCGGCCGCGGCCTGAGTCCGGGCGCCTTGCAGAAGCGAGGCCGCCTGCGCGAGCTGGCCGGCCAGAGTGGCATCGGCCGAACCTGACTTGTCGGCAGCCTTGGCGGCTTCGACGTCCGCCTGGGCTGCATTCAGCTCGGCGTCCAGGTTCGACTTCGCATCTTCGATGGACTTCGCCTGCTGCTCAACCGCGTCGAGAAGCTGGTTAGCCTGGGCGACCGCTTCCTGCGCGGCTCGCGCCGCGCTGGCCGCGTCGCGATTGTTGGGCGGCGTCTGGGCCAGGGCCGCCTTGCCCTTCTCGATCTGTGCCTCGGCGAAGGCGCCTCGCTTGTCCGCCTCCTCGGGGTTGCCCTTCACCGAAGACCAGGCCGACGCGGCGTAGCCCGCCAGAACCTGCATCGCGGCCTTGATCGCGGGCAACCGGCCCTGGAGGTCCTGGATCGCCTTGCCAAGCGCCTCGAGTGCCTGGGGAGCGATCTTCTCCAGGTCGCGCAGCGCCTGGACCCGCTTCTCCTGCTCGTCGATGACCGCGCCCGCCGTCTGGCAGTGGGCGATGATCTCGTTGTACATCCGCTCGCGGGTGGGCGGATCCTCAGGCGTGGCATCGTCAAGCTGCTGGCGCAGCTGGAATGCTTGCGTGAGCTCCGCCTGAGCCTTGTCCAGGGCGGCCGCGAAGGGCGCGCAATCCGCGTCCGAGAACTCGGCCTGCGCGAAGCCGAGCTCCTGCTTGGCCTCCGTGATTGCGTCGTCCGTGTCCACGAGCAGCTTGTTGGCCTGGCGCGCCAGGTCGCCGGTCCGCTTGTCGCGCTCTTCCGCGGTCAGCTTGGAGAGCCTCCAGGCCCGGAAGCCGGCGATGACGACGATCACGACGAAGATGACGCCGAGGATGCCGAAGAAGGCGAGCAGTGAGCCGAGGTCGCCGTTGCCGGACGAACCATTCGAGGTGGTCCCGGATCCGGAGCCGGACTCGGCCGGCGCGGCCGTTGGCTTGGAACCCGCGGAGACGGCCTGCGCCAATGCGTCGATGAACTTGACCACGCCGCCGGCGTAGTCGCCCTGGCGGAAGGCCGGGTCGAGGTTGTCGCTGGCGATGGAGTTGAGCGCGTCGCTCGAAAGATGGGTCGCGGTTCTTTCGGCCCAGGCGTAGCGGTGATCGTCGACCGCGACCACCAGGACCATGTCGTTTCCGCCGAAGCCGTTCCCATCGAACGTTTCCTCGGCGAAAGTGGGCGTCGAGGTGCTCCCCGTGGTGGATACGACGAGGACCCACAGGTCCACGTTCGCGTCGTCTGCCAGGCGCGTGATGGCGGACTCCACGCTCGATTGGGCCGATCCGAGCACTCCCACCTGATCTGTGACGCGGTCCTTGAGCGTTGGGGCCTGGGCGAGGGCCGCTGGGGCGGCCAACAGCAAGAGCGCTCCTGCAACGAATGCGGGCCGAATGAATGAGCGAAGCCGGGCGACGATCCTCATGTCGTACATCCTACCCATCGGAGCGGCGCCGGTCTCCCTCAATCGAACCAGGCGGGCCGGCGTGATACCATCCCGCTCGCGCCGACATAGCTCAGCGGTAGAGCAGTTGTTTCGTAAACAACAGGTCCTCGGTTCGAATCCGAGTGTCGGCTCCACCCCCAAACTCCCCCCTCCTGGAACGCGGGGCGGCCGGTTCGAGGCGGCGAAAGGCGAGAGAACGACCGCTCCTTGAGACTGCCCGATCGCGGAACGAATCGACCGTGACGGCGCGCGACCTGGCGAGTACGATGGGGCTCTGACCGACGCGTGACCACGTTGCGGGCTCCGGCCCGGCGCCCTCGCCCGGACGGCTTTTCCGCCACCGTCGGCAGCCTAGGAGGAGTGAAAGTGGCGCCCATCTACGCGTTCATTGTTCAAAGAATGGGTTCGGAGGAGGGACCATTCTCGGTCGCCGACCTCCAGCTGCAGGCTCGGGCCGGCACGCTCAAGGCGACCATGATGGTGCGCCGGGCCGACGGTACGGGAGGATGGTTCGCGGCCGGAGACGTCCCGGGGGTCTTCTCGGAGAAGGAGTGGCTGACCGCACTCCTCATCTCCCTCTTCGTCGGTACCCTGGGCATCGACCGCTTCTACCTCGGCTACACCGGGCTCGGGATCCTGAAGCTGATCACCCTGGGCGGCTGCGGGATCTGGGCGCTCATCGACCTCATCCGCATCGCGACGGGCAGCCTGACGGATGCCAACGGCCTGCCGCTCAAGCGGAGCTGAGTTCTGCGTGACGAGCCGGGGTCGGGCCGCGCGCAGCCCGACCCCATTCCCTACCGGCGCCTCGCCGGCCTCGCGATCCTTGCCGCCTGGCTGATCCCAGCCGGCCTTCTGGATCGCGGCCCCGTGATGTGCCCGTTCCGTCGGCTTACCGGCCTGCCGTGCCCGACGTGTGGGCTGACGAGATCGTGGAGCGCCGCGATGCATGGCCGGCTCGGCGAGAGCGTGGTGTTACACCCGCTCGGGCCGCTCACGGTCGTCGGAGCGGCAGCCTACGCGGCCGGGATAGATGAGCTGGCGCCCGGGCTGACGAAGCGGCTGCGGTCGCCGGCCGTCGCCGGGTCCCTCGCGGCCGGCTGGATCGCCGTCTGGCTGATCCGACTCCGCGCCGCCCGGCGATGACGACGGCTCCCGCACGCGCGGTTCGAATGCGAGTGTCGGCCCCAATTTCCGAGCGTGCGGCAGGCACGGTGTCCATTTGTGCCGCCGCCGTTACTCGATGGACCCGGCGAACATCCCGTCGCGGTCGAACTCGATGGCATCGAGCGGCCGCACGATCTCGCATCGCCCCGTCGCCAGCACCTCACCGAGCGCCGGCTCGCTGACGTACATCAGGTCGACGTGCTTGGTGTCGCGGATCCTCACGATCCGGGCGGCGGGCGGCTCCACCCTGACGCAGCAGGCGATGGCGACGGAGAGGGCCTGCCGGTCCGTGTCCACTGTCAGGGCGACGCGTACTCCTTCGGGCGTCTTGGCAGTGATGCTGTTCATGTACGACTTGTGGGCATCCATCTTCTCGACGGCGCGCCGCAGCACGACGTCGGCCAGGCCGATGCCCACGGCATTGCCCTCGGTCTCGACGGTCAGATCGCGGACGACGATCCGCTGGATGCTCGGGCCCGCACCGGTCGGTCCCGCGTAGTAGCGGCCGACCACGTTGGAGTCCATTCCCAGCCCGCTAATGTCCTTGCCGATGTAATCGACCACCAGGACGTCGATGCTTCCGAGGGGGAGCCGGGCCATCCGCTCTCGGGCCATCACCAGCAGCTCGCGCTCGCGTTCGCGGAGGCGGGCGCACGGAACGGCCTCGATCTGCCACAGCCTGGCATAGCCGTTCTCGACGATGGCCAGACCGAACGGGATGTTCACCTTCGAGACGGTGAACTCGGCGGTCGCCGGGATGAGATGGGCGAATGTGTCGAAGCCCTGGCGGTGCAGGGTGTCGGCGCCGTGCTGCTTGCCGAGCCCGATGGCGATCATCTTCATGAGGCCGCTCTCGATATCGCCCATGAAGTCTGTGTGCGGCTTGACCCGGTTGATCGGGACGATCGCGTCGGCGTTCTCGAAGGCCATGCGGTCGATGAAGACCGGGACGCCCGGGCGAACCTCACCCAGCTCGACCGTCTCCATGCTCGATCGGATCTCGCAGCCGATCGACTCGGGGGTGATGCCGTACGAGGCAAGCACCTCGCGCTGACCCTCTGGGGTGGCTCCGCCGTGGCTGCCCATCGCCGGCACGACGAAGACCTCGGCGCCTGCGGCCCGAACCCATGCCACGGCCGCCCGGACGACTTCGTCGATCCTGTCGATGCCGCGGCTGCCCACGGCCAGGCAGACGCGGCTGCCTGGTGGGATCGAGTCCCGAGCGGGCTCGAGGGCGGCGGTGACTGCTACGGCAACGTCGCCCACTTCTGCCGGGTCCATGCGGTAGCGGACCAGCGCCCAGCGCGGCAGATCGGTGCGTATGAACTCGGCGAACGGATCGCCGGCGCGGTTCGATCCCGGATGACCGGCGACCAGCTCTGGCGGGTCGGCGAGCGCTTCGGGCGTCAGCGCGGGCCGCGTCTTCTTATCGTGCATGGGCAGGCCTCGCTCGGTCGTTGGTTCGGGGACGACCCGTCCACTGGAGACCAACTTCGATCGAGCCCGGAACCTCGATCATGTCGATGCCGGCTCCGGGGAGCTGCCGAGCCCGTTGGGATCGGCGAGGCTGGCGATGATCTTGCTCGTCGAATCGTGGGCGTCGATCTCGACCACCCTGTCGCTAGGGTCGACGACCGCCGCCCAGGCCATGTACCAGCCGTTTCCGATGGTTGCGTCGTGGTGCTCGCCGTCGGCCGTCACGACGTCGACCCAGGCCGTGCCGGCGGGCACCTGACCGACGACGAGTTGCGACGGGTAGGTCTGCCCGGGCGACATGATGGTGCCATCGTCGTAGGTGAGGGCCGCTGGGGGTTCGGGCTCGAAGCCGCCGCCGGTGCTGGTTATGACCGAGGCGTAGGTCCCGTCGGGGCCGCGCGTTGCGTCGCACAAGAAGCGGTTGGAACCCGAGGCGAACAGAAGGACGCTCTCCATGGGCGAGTCCAGACGGACGAGCAGATGCCACTTGTAGTCGATCGTCGCGCCGGCCTTCACGTTCGAGCCGGGCAGCTGACACGCTTCGATGACCGAGACCGGCCCCGGCGCTGGCGTCTCCGCCGGTGCTGAAGGTTGGGCGAGCCGCATGACCCCGACGGCGACCAGAACCGCCGCCACAACCGCCAGCAACGGGCCCAGCACGCCCAGCCGTCCGAAGAACCCCGCCATCTCGTCCCCCCAAGATTCCGCCTCGCCGCGTTCGTCGCGGCCTCAGGGCGGCGTTCGCTGAGTCTATCGCGACCGGGGCGCGGTCGGCTAGTCGTGCTCACCGCCGGGACATCGGATCTGGCCGCCTGACGCCCGGTCCCGCCGGGTTTCAGATCGTCATCGCGCTGAAGCCACCGTCCACCCTGATGAGAGCCCCGGTCACGAAGCCCGAGGCGCGCTCCGAGGCGAGCCAGAGAATCGTCCCCACCAGCTCGTCGGGCTTGCCCAATCGAGCCGCCGGCGTGTGCCGCAGGATCGACTCGACCCGGCTCTCGTCGAGCAGCGCCCGGTTCTGTTCGGCTGGAAAGAAGCCGGGCAGGATGGCGTTCACCCGGATCCGATAGGGCGCCAGCTCGCGGGCCAGGTAGCGGGTCAGGTTGTTCACTCCGGCCTTCGAGACGGAGTAGATCGGGACTCGCGACAGCGGGATCTCCGAGGAAGCCGACGAGAAGTTGATGATCGTCCCACCCTCGCCGCGGTCGGCCATGGCCCGCCCGAATACCTGGCAGGCGATGAAGACCGAGGACAGGTTCGTGTCAAGAATGCGGTGCCACTCCTCGAGATCGATCTCGAAGAACGGCGTCGAGCTGTTGATGCCCGCCGCGTTGACCAGGATGTCGGCGGGCCCGAGCCGCGCCTCGACCTCCAGACGCGCCTGTTCCACCGAGGCTCGATCCGATGCGTCGAGGACCACGCCTGCCGCTCGGATGCCTTCCGCTTCGAGCGCGGCCACTCGCTCGTCGGCGCGCTCGCGCGAGCGACCCATCACCGCGACTGCCGCACCGGCGCCGCCGAGGCCGTGGCACACGGCGCCGCCCAGGACGCCCGTCCCGCCGATGACCGCCGCCACCTTGCCCGTAAGGTCGAAAAGCGTCAGGCCCGCCCGGCTCGCCGACGTGTCGCCCGAGGGTTCGCCTGTCGCCATGGCTATGACTTCTGGACCCAGGCATGGGCCGGGTCGAAGTGGGGGATCATCTGGCGGCCGTCGCCGGCCATGATCCACAGGTAGTACAGCGAGTAGCCGGGCGCCGCCACGACCGGGTGGTAGCCGCTTCGGATGACGGCCGCGTCGCCGTCGCGAACCGTGAACGCCTCCGAGCCCGCATCGTCGTACCGCACCTGGACCCCGAAACCGTCCGGCGGGTCGACCTTGTAGAGGTAGACCTCTTCTAGACGGACCTCCTCGGGCGGCGCTTCTCGGTCGTGCTTGTGCGGCGGGTAGGAAGACCAGTTCCCGGGCGGGTTGATCGTTTCGCCCAGCAGCAGCCGGCCCGCGGCGTGCTCGGGGCCGAGGATCGTCCGGACGTTTCGGCTCCAGTTGCCGTTGCCGGCTTCGCTGAGCCGCTGATCGCCGGGCCCGATGATGCGGGCCCTCGACGGCGCTCCCTGGCCCGCCGGGGCCGTCGCAATGGCGAGTTGCGCGGATGTGGTGGCCTTCACCCGGAGGGCCGTCCCGGGCGGCGCGTAGATTGCGTGGCCCGGGCCTTCGAAGACGGATGATCGGCCGCCCGCCGGTCCAAGCGATTCACCGTCCGCCTCTACGTCGACAACGCCGCAGAGCACCACGACCGTCGTCTCGAGCTCGCCTGGAGACTCGAATGACTGGCCGGTATCGAGGTCGGCCAGGTCGAGTCCTATGAGGTCGCCTTCTCGCTCGCGAGCGACGACAGTTCGGATCATGACGGTCCTTCCAGTTTCTCCGGTCGCGGTGGCCCGGATTGGCGAGGCGCTGGGCGAATACTGCTCCAATGATCGTCGGCGGTTGCAGTGGTTCTAGTGCCCGGCCGCCTTGTGTCAGGCTGGGCTCGTTGCCGCCCACAAGTGTTGCCGTATACCCGAGGAAATGCCACTGGCACAACGCGGCCGTTCAGCGGACCCGAGGGGCGACCGCCAGGACGAGCAACCCGCCCAGGGCCAGGCCCAGGGTGATCGGCCAGGCGGCGACGACGCCGACGGCGTCGGCTGCCAGGCCCAGGGCCGAAGGCGCAATCAGGATCGCGAAACCCGAGCCGAGGGTCGACCGGGCGGCCGCCTGCAGGTGAGCCCTCGGGGCGCTCTGCAGGGCGACGGTCAGGCCGATGGGCCACATGCCGGCCGTCCCGAGCCCGCCGAGGACGAGCCCGATTCCGGAGATGACGGGCACGGTCGAGATCCACGCCAGGCTCGCCCCGACCAGGACCACACCCAAACCCGCGGCGAGTAGCCCGCGCGGGGCACGCCCGCCGCCGAAGCCACGGCCGATGGCCGTGCGGCCGGCGAGCATGCCCACGACGAAGAGGCTCGCCAGCAGAGTCGCGTCGGCGCTGGAGATGCCGGTCCGCTTGGCGACAATGGTCGAACCCCAGAAGACGAACGAGAACTCGATCGAGACGCCGATGACGAGGAAGAACCAGGCGATCCAGTAGGCACGCGGAAGGCTCGACCGGGGCGGATGGATGTTGACCGTAGCGCCACCCCGGCGCCGTCGCAACGCCGCCATTGCCAGTAGACCGGCGATCGGTACCAGCAGCGCCAGACGCCAGGCGTGGAGTCCCGATGCCGCGAGGCCGATCGCCACCGGCGCGGCCGCGGCCGTGACCATCGACCACGCATTCGCCTGGCCCAGTAGCTTGCGGCTCTCCGCCTCGCCCGTTCGGCCCAGCTCCACGGTGGCGTGAGTTCCGAGCGTCCCGCCGCCAACGCCGCACAATAGCGCGCCGCACAGCGATACCGGTAGGCCCGGCGCGACCACTATCAGCACGACCGCCACTGTCATGACGGCCACCGCGAGATCAAGCAGCCAGCCCGAGCCGATTCGCCGGGCCATCGCGTCCGCCGAGGCGCCCGCCAGGAGAGTGCCGATCGCCAGCGCCGACGCATGCAGGCCGGCCTCGAATGCGGTCAGCCGCAGGTCGTCACGCAGGTACGGAGTGGCGCTGCCCAGCCCGTAGAGGATGTAGGCCCACAGCGCGAGGTAGCTGAAGACGGCCCACGTGGCGCGGGGCCTCGGCGGCGGCAGGGTGTCGTCCAAGCGGGTTCAGCGCGGGATATCGATGGCGACCGAGAGTCGCAGGTCGGTGACGCTGCGGCCGATCCCGACCTCGAATCCACCCGGCTCCACGGCCCAGTCTCCGGCCGCCTCGTCCCAGTGGCGCAGCGCCCAGCGATCGACGGGGACGACCACCTCCACTTCCCGGCCGGGCTCCGCCGTGGCGGCGGCATACCCGGCGAGCCATCGAATCGGTCGATCGATCGAGCTGTCCGGCCGCGACAGGTAGAGCTGGACGACCTCCCGCCCGGGCCGACGGCCGGTGTTGCGGAGCCGGACTCGGACTGCCGGACCATCGTCCACCGTCGCCGCCTCGGCCGCCACGTACTCCCAGGTCGTATACCCGAGCCCGTGACCGAACGCGAACGCCGGCTGAGCCTTGGAGAGCAGCCAGGCCCTGTAGCCGATATTCAGCCCCTCGGAGTAGTGCAGCCAGCCGTCGACCGGCTGTGTGTCCAGGATCGGCACGTCGTCGGTTGCCGCCGGCCACGTGGTCGGCAGTCGGCCGCCCGGCTCAACCTTGCCCAGCAGCAGGTCCGCCAGGGCATTGCCGGCCTCCTGGCCCGGGAACCACGTCAGCAGGATGGCGGCCACGTCGTCCCGCCATGGCATCAACACCGGCGATCCGGCCGAGACCACGACAACCGTCCGTGGGTTGGCGGCCGCCACTCGCCGAACCAGCTCGTCCTGGGCCGGCTGCAGCGCCAGCGAGGCACGGTCGCGGCCCTCGCTCTCGTCCTCGTCCGTGGTGCCCAGCAGCAGCACCACGGCGTCGGCCCCGCGGGCCAGTCGCTCAGACTGGGCCAGCGCCTCGGCCGGCGCAACGTTCGGCTTCTCCAGCGCCAGCGATATGTGCGCAGCCGGCTGGTCGAAGAACTTGCGCCAGCGCGCCCGGAGCTCGACCGGCTGGCCGGCCGTCATCTCGACCTCGGCCACGTGATAGGGCGAGTCGCCCCACAGGGCATCGATGTCGATCTGCTCGGGCGGGTCGCCCTCGTCGGCGAAGAGCCTGCCGTCGACCCACAGCGCGATGTGGCCGCGCACCATCAGCCCGATCTTGTGCCTGCCGCTCACCGAGGAGACGATTCGGGTGGAGATTTCCAGCACGTGCCGGCCGGCGATGGCCGCATCTCCGCCCCAACCGAGACGACCGTCGGGCCGCGTCTGACGCGCGGTCTCGCGGCCCACGTCGCCGGCGAGGGTAGCCGTCGGTGAGGTGACGGTCGCGTCCTCGTCGAGGATTCGGACCAGGATCCCGGGCTTGCTGGCATCGGCGCCCGCCTCGAGGGGGAGCTGCACCTCGGCGTCCGTCAGGAGCTGCCAGCCCGGCTGCACCAGGTCAGCGGGGTTGGCGAGTATCTCGACGCCCGGCAGGGCTGCCCGCAGGCCATCGATGGGCGAAATCGCGTAGTCGGCCCGCAGATTCGAGCTGCCTCCGCCCTGGCCAGGCGGCATGGCCGCCCGCGGCCCCAGGACCGCCAGCCGGCGCAGCTCCCCGGCGGCGAGGGGCAGTATGCCATCGTTGCTCAGCAGCACGGATCCGGCTGCCGACGCCCTCCGGACGAGGGCCGACACCTCGGCCTGGGGCGGCCGGACAGCCACCGGCGTGGCCGGCGGCACTCCCTCCAGAGCGCCGACGCGCGCCGCCAGGCGGAGCAGCCGCCGGACCTTGTCGTCGATCGCGGCTTCGCTCACGTCGCCGCCGCGGACGGCCGCCAGCAGGGCGTCGCCCCACGGCCCATCCGGGCCGGGCATCACCAGATCCAGGGCCGCTCGTCCGGCCGGCACCGTTGTGTGCGTGGCGTACCAGTCGCTGACGACCACGCCATCGAAGCCCCACTTCTTCTTGAGCGGGTCTGTCAGCAGGTCGCTCTCCGTCATCGGCGTGCCGCGCACCCCGCTGTAGGCTGCCATCACCGACCAGGATTCGGCCTCGCGAACGGTGCGCTCGAACGGGGCCATGTACAGCTCGCGGAGGGGCCGCTCGGCCACGTCCACCGTGTAGGACTGGCGCTCCGTCTCGGAGTCGTTGCAGACGTAGTGCTTCGGGCAGCCGCCCACGCCGCGCGACTGCAGCCCGCGGACGTAGGCCGTCGCGATCCGCCCGGTCAGCAGCGGGTCTTCCGAGAACTGCTCGAAATGGCGCCCGCCGACGGGGGAGCGGTGGAGGTTGATCGTCGGGCCCAGCACCACGTCGACGCCCTTGCGACGCGCCTCGCCGGCGAGTAGCTCGCCGATCTGGCCGGCCAGCTCGTCGTCCCAGCTCGCGGCCAGAGCAGTTGGGCCGGGCAGGCTGGTCGTGGTCTCGTCGTGCTTGACGGAGCCGCCCTTCACGCCGGCGGGTCCGTCGGAGAACATGACCGGACGCAGGCCGATCTGGGGTGCCTCATATGTCGCCCAGAAGTTGGAGCCGGTCAGCAGGCGTACCTTCGTCTCGAGATCGAGTCGGACGATCGCCCGCTCGACCGCAGCTTCGACCTTGGCTTCGTAGGCTCTTCCGGACTTGCCCTTGCTCACCGTTCGACCTCCAATTGATCTCAGGACTGGCTCTCTGCCAGTCTAGCCCCGGCCGGCGGGACGGCATTGCGCGCCCATCCGAGCCTGCAAAAGCGCGGCGGTGCGCGGCTGCGCGCGGCGCCTGCAAGGACTGGCGGGTTTTTGCGTAGAATTGCGGCATGTCGAAACGACTTGCGGAAGTTGCTCGGAAGGTCGGCGTCAGCGAGGCGACGGTCAGCCGCGTCCTCAACGAGAAGCCTGGAGTATCCGAACCGACGCGCCAGGCTGTCCTCACCGCCCTTGACGTGCTGGGCTATGAACGGCCCACGAAGCTGCGCGGCGAGCGGGCCAGGCTCGTAGGGCTGGTGCTGCCGGAGTTGCAGAACCCGATCTTCCCGGCCTTTGCCGAGGTCGTGGGCGCGGCGCTCGCGCAGCGGGGCTTCACGCCGGTGCTGTGCACCCAGACCGCCGGCGGCGTATCCGAGGCGGACTACGTCGACCTCTTGCTGCAGCAGCAGGTCTCCGGCATCGTCTTCGTCGGCGGCCTGTACGCCCAGGAGGACGCACCGCACGAGCACTACGCGCGCCTGGCCCAGCGGCACCTGCCGACGGTGTTCGTCAACGCCTCCATCAAGAACCTGGGCTTCCCTCGCGTCTCGTGCGACGACGCTGTCGCCGTGGAGCAGGCCATGGGCCATCTGCTTTCGCTCGGTCATACCCGCATCGGTCTCCTGATCGGTCCACCGGACCACGTACCGTCCAAGCGCAAGCTCGCCGCCGCTCGCGCGGTAGCCGCCAAAGCGGGCATTACCCTCGAAGCCGACCAGATAGCGCATTCGCACTACTCGCTCGAAGGCGCCCAGGCCTCGGCCATGCGGCTGCTCGAGGCGGGTGTCACGGGGATCGTGTGCGCCAGCGACCCGATGGCCCTGGGTGCCATTCGCGCTGCCAGGCGGGCCGGCCTCAATGTGCCCCGGGACGTCTCGGTCGTGGGGTTCGACGACTCGGCCTTGATGAACTCCATCGACCCGCCGCTGACCACCGTGCGCCAGCCGATCGAGCCGATGTGCCGGATGATCATCGAGCTTCTCGTCAACCAGATTGACGGAAGCGGCGGCCTGTCTCATGACGAGCTGCTCTTCGAGCCGGAGCTGGTGGTACGCGGCTCGACGGCCCCTCCCGGCAGTCCGCGCTAGGAGACGACGGCTCAGCCCGAGCCGAGCCGCTTCCCGCATCCCGGCCGAGGGCGACGGCCAACGCCGCCCGCCGTCTCGCGTTGTCCTCGGCTGCCATGGCCCGACCGTCTCGCGCCCGACTCGCGGTCCCTTCGAGGGTCCCGCGGGCTCAGCAGCGCGCCGCATCGTTCAATAGTTGCAGCCGCAGCCACATAGAACAAAAGAGCTACTGTCAAGATATTGCGTAGATTTGTCCGATAGTGTACTTTTCGCCAGTCGGCCACTAAATGCCTCTGGTGTGGGCATCGGCCGCCCGACCGGAGCAGAGTCGAAGTGACAGACGGGGTCCTCGCAGGCGTAGGAGCACCGCGCAGCACGGCCGAACCGCGCAGCACGGCCGAACCGGAGGGACGGTCTCGGAGCGGATTCGACCCCGACGTTCAGTGGTGGCGCGGCGCCGTCATCTACCAGGTTTACGTCCGCAGCTTCGCGGACGGCAACGGGGACGGTATCGGCGACCTGGCCGGCGTGCGGACGCGACTGCAGTACCTCGCGGATCTGGGAGTCGATGCCATCTGGTTCACCCCCTGGTACGTATCGCCGCTCGCCGACGGCGGGTACGACGTCGCGGACTACCGAGCCATCGACCCGTCCTTCGGGTCGCTCGACGAGGCGGAGACGCTGATATCGGAGGCCCGGAACCTGGGCATCGGGACCATCGTCGACATCGTCCCGAACCACGTTTCGGACCAGCACCCCTGGTTCCAGGCGGCCCTCGCCTCAAAGCCCGGGTCGCCGGAACGGGCAAGGTTCTGGTTCCATCCCGGCCGGGGCAAAGACGGCGACGAGATGCCGAACGGGTGGGTGTCCAACTTCTCGGGCCCGGCCTGGACGCGGACGCAGAACCCCGACGGCACTCCAGGCGAGTGGTATCTCCACCTCTTTTCGGCTCATCAGCCCGACCTGAACTGGAGCCACCCAGACGTTCGGGCCGAGCACGAGGCGGTGCTCCGCTTCTGGTTCGATCGTGGCGTGGCCGGTGTCCGGATCGATTCCGCGATGCTGCTGATGAAGGACCCGGCCCTGCCGGAGATACCGGCGGCACCTGGGCCCGGCGAGCATCCAAACACCGATCGCGACGAGTTGCATGAGATATACCGCCGCTGGCGAGCCGTGGCGGACTCCTACTCTGGCGCCAGGATTCTGGTCGGCGAGCTCTGGCTTCCCGACATCGAGCGCTTTGCCAAGTACCTCCGGCCCGACGAGCTTCACACGGCCTTCAACTTCGACTTCCTGGCTCGGCCCTGGGACGCGGCGAGCCTGAAGGACTCGATCGACAGCACGCTGGCCGCGCACGCGCCTGTGGGCGCCCCCGCCACATGGCTCCTCTCGAACCACGACGTCACCCGCCCGGTGACGCGCTACGGTCAGGAGGACTCGTCGTTTGCCTTCGCGACGAGACGTGCGGGGGTTCCGACGGACCTCGAGCTCGGGCGGAAGCGAGCGAGAGCGGCTGCATTGCTGTGCGCCGCGCTGCCGGGCTCGCTCTACATCTACCAGGGCGAAGAGCTCGGCCTCGATGAGGTCCAGGACCTGCCCGCCGATCAGCTGCAGGACCCTATGTACCTGCGCTCCGGTGGTACGGACCCGGGCCGCGACGGTTGCCGGGTTCCGTTGCCCTGGGCGGGGAGTCGCCCGCCCTTCGGCTTCAGCCCCGCCGGCGCGACAGGCGAGTCCTGGTTGAGGCAGCCGAGCCGGTGGGCGGAGCTGACCGTCGAAGCGCAGCAGCGAGACCCTCATTCGATGCTCAGCCTGTATCGAACGATGCTGAGGATCCGGCGGAGCGACCCGGATCTCGGCGACGGCCAACTGCAGTGGCTGCCATCGAGCGACAGCGTGCTCGCCTTTGCCCGAGGCGAGAGGTTCATCTGCGTCACGAACCTCTCGCGCGCCCCAATCGAGTTGCCAGCCGGTTGCTCCGTCCTTCTCGCCAGCTCCGAGTTGACGGCCGATCTCCTGCCGCCGGACGCCACCGCCTGGCTGCACCCCGAACGACTCCAAACCCAGGACCGCACCCTCCGGTGCCCGACAGAGGGAGGAGAATGAGGATGAAGTGACGTCCCAGATAGCGCCTCTTACGGGGGACTCGCAGCTCAGACAGCAAGGCCACAAGGGAGTGGCACATCAAGGTGAGTGAGGAAATGACAGTTAAGCCTAATCTCAGGTTCAAGGCGCTGGCGATGGTCGTAGTGGCCATGTTCGCGGCGAGCGCCTGCGGCTCTTCGACCACTACCGCTAGCCCCAGCACCACCAGTGCCGCTACGCCGGCGCCGACGAGTGCAACCTCCGCGGCTCCGACACCCGCTGCCACCCACAAGCCCGTGACCATCTCCGTCGGCGCGCTGCGGCCGGGCGCCACTCAGGAAGCGGTCGACGCGCTGAATCTCCAGATCAGCGAATTCAACGCAAAGTACCCGTGGATCACGATCGAGTCCCAGGAGTACAACTGGACGGGCCCGACCTTCTCGGCTGAGCTCGCGGGCGGCACCCTGCCGACCGTCTTCAATATCCCCTTCACCGACGGCAAGGGTCTGATCGCGCAGCACCAGATCGTCAACATCGACTCCCGTGTCCGCGCCCTTCCGTACGTCGACAAGCTCAACAAGAACGTGCTCATCAACGGGCAGGACAAAGACGGCAAGATCTGGGCCCTTCCGTATTCCGCGTACGGCATGTCGCTGACCTACAACCGAACCCTGTTCAAGGCCGCGGGCCTCGATCCTGACCAGCCGCCCACGACGTGGGACGAAGTCAAGGCCGACGCCAAGATCATCGCCACGAAGACCGGCGTCGCCGGCTACTCGATGATGGCCACGGGGAACTGCGGTGGCTGGCAGCTGACCACCATCACCAACGCTCTCGGTGGGCGCATGGAGGCCGTCGGCGCAGACGGCAAGGTTTCCGCAACGGTGAACAACGCGCAAACCAAGGCAGCCCTCGCATACCTCCACGGCCTGCGCTGGGACGACAACTCGATGGGCGCCACGTTCGACTACAACTGGGGCACCATCAACGCTGCCTTCGCCGCCGGCCAGATCGGCATGTTCACGGGTGGTTCCGACCTCTACACCGCGATGGTGCAGAGCAACGAACTCGTTCCCGCCGACTACGGTGTCACCATCGTTCCGCTCGCCAACGACCCCAACGCGGGCGTCCTCGGCGGCGGCAACCTCGCGGCCGTCAACGTCCTGACCACCGAAGATCAGCGTGACGCGGCGGTCGATTGGATCGACTACTACTACATGCAGCCACTGCTAACCCAGGACGGCGCCGTGGCTAATGCGCAGGCCCTCAAGGCCAACAACCAGCCCGTCGGCGTGCCGGCCCTGCCGGTCTTCGACAAGGCGACCTACGATCAGCAGCAGCTCTGGATCAAGGACTACACCAACGTCCCGACGGCCCAGATGACCCCGTTCACCAGCAAGATCTTCACTGAGCCGGTGCTCACTGAGCCGCTCTACAACACCCAGGATCTCTACAAGACCCTTGACCCGGTCGTTCAGGCGGTCCTGACGAACAAGAACGCAGATATCAACGCGCTGCTCGACGCCGCCAACGTGGCGGTCCAGAAGATCATCGACACCCCCGCCTCCTAGTCCATCTCCTCCGATGGGGGCCCATTGGTCGTGGGTCCCCATCGGAACCTTCGTCCCCAACTACAGACCATCAAGGGTCGGTGGCTCGGCGGGGACGCGCAGAAAGGCAGACCAGCAGGCATGAGCTCTCGGGCTGAACCGGCAGTTGCAGCGAGCGGTGTGCGCAAGCGCCGTGGTCCGCTGACCTGGGTCAGCAGAGACGGACTCAGCACGCTGGTCTTCCTGCTGCCGTTGCTGCTGATATTCGGGATGTTCTCCTGGTTCCCGATCCTCCGGTCGTTCGTGATGGCGGTCCAGCACACCAACCTCGTCTCGACGCCCACGTTCGTGGGCTTGAACAACTTCGCCACGGTCCTGGCGGACCCGCTCTTTGGCACGGCCGTCGCCAATACGGCTTACTTTGCTCTTCTGGCGCTGATCTTCGGCTACCCGATCCCGCTCGTGCTGGCGGTGATCATGAGCGAGACGCGTCGCTTCAAGGGCCTCTACAGCGCCCTCGCCTATCTGCCCGTGGTCGTTCCGCCCGTCGTCGGAGTGCTCCTGTGGAAGGTCTTCTACAGGGGCGGACCCAATGGAGCCTTCAACTCGATCCTTGGTACTATCGGGCTCGGGCCGATCCAATGGCTTGGGGACGCCGCAATGGCGATGCCATCGGTTGTGGTAGAGGCAACCTGGGCAGCCTTCGGCGGAACCGTGATCATCTACCTCGCGGCGCTTCTCAGCGTCCCGCCGGAGCTCTATGACGCGGCCGAAGTCGACGGGGCCTCGATCTGGCAGAAGGTCCGGCACGTGACCCTGCCGCACCTGCGCGGGATTCTCTTCATCACGCTGATCCTTCAGCTGATTGCCACGGCTCAGGTCTTCACGGAGCCCTTCCTCCTCACGGAAGGAGGCCCGGCCAACTCGACGACGACGGTTCTGCTTCTGATCTACCAGTACGCCTTCGGAAGCAGCCTCGGTGGCCACTTCGGAGAGGCAGCCGCGCTGAGCTTGATGCTGGCGGCATTCCTCGGCGTATTCACCGCGGTCTACTTCTGGCTCACCCGGTCGTGGAGCACCGAATCATGAAGACGCCATTTCGCATTCGTGGCCGAAAGAAGGTCGCTCAGGCCCAGCAGCGCGGCATCGTTTCGCTGGCGGATTGGCGTAGTCGGAGGATCCGCTGGACACTCCAGACCGTCCACGGGCTGACGCTGGTCCTGCTGCTCATCATTGGATTGGGCCCGATTCTGTGGCTCGCCAAGGCGGCCATCACGCCGACCCAGGACACGCTGCGACAACCAATGGCGCTGTGGCCCAACGGATTCGACCTCGACCTCATCGTCCAGACCTTCACGAAGGTCCACATCGAGCGCTACTTCATGAACACGGTCTGGATCGCCGTGGGGTCCTGGATCTGCCAGATCATGGTCGCGACGACTGCCGGATATGCGCTCTCAGTG
Source organism: Chloroflexota bacterium (assembly GCA_003141245.1). GTDB lineage: Bacteria > Chloroflexota > Limnocylindria > Limnocylindrales > CSP1-4 > Fen-1039. The sequence goes on along the minus strand of PLLE01000039.1, from coordinate 95,655 downwards.
CTTCGCCCCAGGGGCTCGAACTTCCTGTTCGGATTGGTGCTCGCCACACTGTTCGTTCCCTCGATCGTGTTGCTGGTTCCTCTCTACCTGACCGTTCTGGACATGCCGCTGGTGAACCTCAAGCTGGTCGATACATTCTGGGCGGTGTGGCTGCCGGCGGGTGCCAGCGCGTTCAATGTCGTGATCATCAAGCGGTTCTTCGACAGCCTGCCCCGCGAGATATTCGAGGCTGCGCAGGTCGATGGCGCCGGCCCATTCCGCCTGTTCTGGTCGATCGTCCTGCCGTTGTCGCGCCCGATCGTCGGTGTCGTATCCGTCTTCGCCGTGATCGCGACGTGGAAAGACTACCTGTGGCCGATGCTCGTGTTGCCGAGCCCGGACAAGCAGCCACTCTCGGTGCGACTCCCAACCCTGGAGAGAGGCATTCAACTCGACCTCTTCATCGCATCCCTGGCAATCGCGACCTTGTTCCCGATCGCGCTCTTCCTGATCTTCCAGCGGATGTTCCTGAGAGGCGGCGGCCTGAGCGGCGCCATCAAGGGCTGACGGGCCGGGGCGACCCGCGCTAGAGGCCGAGGATCTCCCTGACCGTCTTGAGGCCGGCCACCACGTTGGCCACGTGTTCCTCGAACGGGACGCCGAGTTCCTCGGCACCCCGCAGCAACTGGTCGCGGGGGACCTGCCGGGCGAAGCCTTTGTCCTTCATCTTCTTGACGACGGCGTGCGGGTCCACCTCGTCGAGGCTCCGGTTCGGACGCACGTAAGCCACGGCGATGACGAAGCCGGACAGCTCGTCGCAGGCGTAGACGGTTCTCGCCAGGAGGCTCGTCCGAGGGACGCCGGTGTGGTCGCCGTGACCGAGCACGGCCTCGACCACGACCTCCGGGTAGCCGAGACGGCGCAACTCCTCGGCGCCGCGCAGAGGATGGGTCTCGGGGTAGCGCTCGTAGTCGAAGTCGTGGAGCAGGCCGGCGATCCGCCATGTCTCGAGCTCGGGGCCGGCCACGCCGAACCGGTTCGAGCCGTACCACGCGACCGCCGCCTCCACCGCAAGACCGTGCCTTCGAAGCGCCTCGCTCGGCGTCCACTCGGTCAGGAGATGCCACGCATCCTCGCGACTGGGGCTGATCATGAAAGCCTCCTTGAGAGGAGCGTACCATCGACACCGGAAGGCCGGCGCGAGCCGGCACGAGACAGCCACGATTCGGGAGGGGAGCTTTATGAGCCGTCTACGCGTGGCCCTGGTCCAGCTCGCCGCGGACCGGGACGTCGACGCGAACGTGGAGCGCGCAGTCGATCTGGTGAAGCGGGCCGGCGAGCGGCGGCCGCACCTGATCGCGTTGCCGGAATCCTTCCTGTACCGCGGTCCCGGGGCCGGGTTCCGGGAATCGGCCTCGGAATTGCCCGGGCCGATGACGGAACCGTTCGCCGAGCTCGCCCGCTCGCTCGACACATGGATCCTGCTGGGCAGCGTGGCCGAGCGTTCGGCCGACCCGCAGCGGCCCTACAACACTTCCGTTTTGCTCGACCCCGCCGGCCGGATCTGCGTCTCCTATCGCAAGCGCCACCTTTTCGACGTGTCGATCGACGGCGGCCCGTCCGACCGGGAGTCGGCCCGAACCACGCCCGGCGACGAGACCGTCGTGGCGGTCATGGAGGGCGTGGCCCAAGAGGGCGTGACCCAGGAGGCGGACGTTCGCCTCGGGTTGAGCATCTGCTTCGATCTCCGTTTCCCGGAGCTCTACCGCGAGATGGCCCTCGCCGGGGCCGTGGTGATGGCGGTCCCCGCGAACTTCACCGAGGCCACGGGACGGGACCACTGGGAGGTGCTGCTCCGCGCCCGCGCAATCGAGAACGGCGCCTTCGTCATCGCGCCGGCGCAATGCGGCATCGGCGGCGGAGTGCCGACTCACGGTCGGAGCATGGTCGTCGACCCGTGGGGAGTGGTTATCGCGCAGGCCCCCGATGGCCCGGGCGTGGTCGTCGCCGACCTGCAGATGGAGCGAGTGGCCGAGGTTCGGAGGCAGCTGCCCACGCAACCGGAGCGCTGAGGGCGGGCGCCGAGGTCGGTCAGCTTTCGTCGCCCGGCGGCTCCCCGGGGAGCGACAGCGTGAAGACGGCGCCCAGTCCCGCCTTTGCCGGCTCCAGCCACAGCTCTCCGCCCATGGCCCGCAGCAGCTGGCGCGAGAGATACAGGCCCAGACCGGTGCCCTCGCCACTCGGCTGTTCAGCGCCTCGGGTGAAGCGGTCGAATAGTCGGTCCCGATCCGCTTCCGAGACGCCCGGACCGTGATCGGCGATGGTTACGTGGATCCGGTCGGTGGGGTCGTCGACGACGACGGTCGCGGCGACGGTTCCCTCGCGGCCGCCGTACTTGACGGCGTTGTCCAGGAGCGCCCACAGGACCTGATCCAGCTGATCCGGGTCCGCCACGGCCAGCCAACCACGGGCCTCGTCGGTCAGTTGGAAAGTGACGCCGGTCGCGTTGAGCGCCTCCCACGCGCGGCGGACCCGCGGCGCCATCGCGATCACTTCGGGTTCGGCCCGCAGCACGCCGGCCTCCAGGCGGGTCACGGTGAGGAGCTGACGTACGAGCCGGGTCAGGCGGCCGGACTGCTCGGCCACGATCGCCAGGCGGCGATCCGTCTCGGCGTCCGTCGTCGCCGCCCGAAGCTGCTCCACGTATGCGCGGATGCTGGTCAGCGGCGTCTGGAGGTTGTGGCTGACGCCGCGCAAAAACTCGTCCTTGGCGGCGTCAAGCTCGCGCAGCTGCGCGTTCTGGCTCTCGATCCGGCCGAACAGCTCGGCGTTGCGCAGTGCCACCCCAACCTCGCTGGAGAAGAGCTCGAGGAGGTGCTGATCGGCGCGCTCCCAGTTGCGCGTCGCCGGCAGATGGCCGGTCATCACGCCCAGGGTCTCGGCGCCGGCCTTGACCTCGGCTCGGACCGGCCGTGGGTCGCCGGGGATCCATTCCTCGTGGTTCGCGTCGGGGCCGCCAAGCTGCACGTGGCAGTCGATCAGGCCGTAGATCTGGCGAGCGTCACGCTCGGCCTGGGCCACGAGCGACTCCACTCCCTGGCTCGGGGCGTAGGCGGCGATCGCGGTCAGGAGCGCGGCGAGCTCCGCGTCGCGGCGTTGGGCGTCGGCGGCGATGCGGTTGTGGCTCTCGGCGAGGCGGGAGAGCTCGTCGTCGCCGGTGAGGTGGATCGGTGGGCTGGATTCGCCCGCCGCCACACGTTCAACCGCGGTCGTGATTCGGCGCAGCGGCGCGGTCAGGCTTGCGACCACAAAGTACGCAGCCAGCAGCCCGAACAAGGCGGCGCCGGCGATCGCCAGAGCGAGCAGAGTGACCACGGCGCGTTCGTTGTCGTACCAGCCGGCCGCCATGACGATCCCGCCGAAGATCGAGAGCGGCAGGACGGCCGCCACCATCAGGCCGATCGTGAGCAGCACGCGGAAGGGCAGGTCGAGGCCGCGACCTCGAGCGCGCGCCGGGACCGGGTTCTCGGCCGCGCCCGTGGCCGTTCGGTCGTCTTCGACCGCGCGGTCGGCGATCGTTCGGTGGCCGATCGTTCGGTTGCCGGTCGTTCGGTCGGCTTCGGCCGACGGCTCGTCAGGCCTCGTCATGGCTCGAAACCAGACGGTATCCGATGCTTCGAACGGTCAGCAAGTGAACCGGCCGGTCCGGATCGGCTTCGACTTTCTGGCGCAGGCGGCGCATCGAGACCCACACGTACGAAGCGTCGGCCTCCTCCGTCTCGGCCCAGCCGCGAGCGATTAGCGTCTCGGTGGAGACGACCTCGCCCAGGTTCGCGGCCAGGGCGTGCATCAGGCGCGATTCGGTGGGAGTGAGCCGGACCTCGCGCCCGCGTACCGTGGCCGCCCGGCGATGCAGGTCGAGCGTCAGGTCCGGGCCGAGGACGAGCGACTGGCGTGGGATTCGATCACCCAGTCGACGCAGGACGCGCTGAACTCGGGCGCGCAGCTCCGGGTAGTGGTACGGCTTGGCGATGTAGTCTTCGGCGACTTCGTCGAGCAGGCGAGCCTTGCTGTCGGCGGTGTCGATGGCCGAAAGGACGATGATCGGAAGGTCCGCCTCGGCCTTTATCTGGCGGGCCAGGGCCAGGCCGTCGACGCGCGGCATCATCAAGTCGAGCAAGATCAGGTCGGGCCAGCCCGCCTCCAGGCGACGCAGCGCCTCCTGGCCGTCGCGAGCGGTCGCCACGTCGTAGCCGTCGTCGCGCAGTTGCTCGGACAGCACGACCAGCAGGTGGGGGTCGTCGTCGACGAGCAGGATCCGTTGTGCCCGTGGCTCGATCATTCGCGCGGCTTGCCTTCCCCGTTCGTCCTCACGCGGCGCGGGCGTCGCCCTGAGTATAGGTGCGGTGTCGTCCGCGGCAGGGCCCCGGGGTGCCCTCGCGTTCCTTTGTCGGCCGGCCGCCGAAGGACGCCCTATTCCGCCTTCGGGTCGAAGTAGCGGCAGCGCGGGGCGAGGGGGCAGTGCTCGCAGTCGGGGCGCTGGGCGTGGCAGGTCCGGCGGCCGTGGGTGATCAGCGAGACGTGGGTCTCGTACATCTGCCCCGGCGCCAGCATCGCCAGGTAGAGGTCGTGGGCCCCGTCCGCGTCGGCTTTCGGCGGGATCAGGCCGATGCGCTGGCTGACCCGATGGACGTGGCGGTCGACCGGCATGAGCGGCAGGCCAAAGCTGAAGAGCAGCACCACCGAGGCGGTCTTCTTGCCGATGCCGGGGATTGCGGAGAGCCAGTCGCGGGCCTCCAGCGGTTCCTTCGCAGCCAGGAACTCCAACGAGTAGCTGTCGCCGTTCGCGAGCAGGGCGCGCAGGGAGGCCTGGATTCGCGGCGCTTTCTGTGGGGCGAGACCGCCGGGGCGAATGACGTCGATCAGCTCGGCCAGCGGCGCGGCATCGACGGCCGGCCAGTCGGGCGGGAGCAGGTCCGGCAGGCCGCGGCCGCCCCAGCCGGGAAAGGCGCGAAGTTCCTTGGGCGCGGTCGCCCCGGCCGGCGCGGTCCCCTCGGCAGGCGCCGACGGATAGGCAGCGCGGAGAGCCGCGAAGGCGGCCTCGGCGTTGGTGTCGGCGCTGTTCTGCGAGAGGATCGTGAGGACGAGTTCGCTGGTGGGATCCAGGCGGCGCTCCCAGACGGGCCGGCCGTTCGTCTCGGCGAGGCGGTCGAGGACGAACGGGATCAGGCCTGGCCGCTCGGCGGCGAGCTGGGCGGCCCAGGCGCGAGCGACCTCGTCGGGGTCGAGGCGAGGAGGACGCGAGGCGGGTTTGGCCGACCTCATGGGGGCAGCCGATTTGCCGGGCCCGATGACCGACGACCCCCTGGCCGAGGCCGGGCGATCTTTCGGACTCACGCGGGCGACCCCTGCCTTTCGGCGACCAGCGCGCCCATGCCGACGAGACGCGCGAGCCGCTCCCCGGCGGCGGTGACGAGGGGCGTCGCCTTGCTCATGGCGTCGCGCAGGGTCATCGGGCGGTCGAGGACCGAGACGGCCACGCAGCCCTCGACCGCGAGAGCGGCCGCTCCCTCCGTGGTCACGCCGCCGCCCACCGCCAGGCACGGAACCCCGGCCGCCGCCGCCCGCCGGGCCACGCCGAGTGCCGTCTTCCCGAAGGCGGTCTGGGCATCCACCTGACCCTCGCCGGTGACCACCAGGTCCGCCCGAGCGAGACGCGAATCGAAGCCCGTCTCCAGCATCACCAGCTCCACGCCAGGAATCAGCTCGAACGAGCGCAGCCGAGGGGCCAGGCACATCAGCCCGAAGCCCGTGCCGCCCGCGGCGCCCGCACCCGGCTTCTCTCGGGCTCGGACCCCCCCCGCCGCCTCGAGTAGATCGGCGTAGTGGGTCAGCCAGGCCTCGAGGTTGGCCACGTCCTCTGGCCACGCCCCCTTCTGTGGAGCGTAGACGGCGGCCGCGCCCTGCTCGCCGAGGAGCGGATTCGTTACGTCGCAGGCGACGCGCAACTCCAGCTCCTCCAGTCGCCTGTCGATGCCGGCCAGGTCGACCGTCGCAAGATCGGGGATCGGCCCGGACAGCGGATCTGGGGAGCCGCCGCGAAACCAGACCCCCAGTGCGCGCAGCAGCCCCGCGCCCCCGTCCGTCGTGGCGCTGCCGCCCACGCCCATCACCACGTGTCGAACGCCCCCGTCCAGCACCGCCCGCAGGATCTCGCCCGTCCCTTCGGTCGTGGCCTCGAGCGGAGCGCGAGGCTCGCCGTACGGCAGCCGCGACAGCCCCGAGGCCTCGGCCAGCTCCACCGCGCCCCTCTCCCCGTCCATGGATCGCAGCCATCTAGCCTCGAGCGGCCGCCCCAGCGGGTCGTGGGCCGGGCACTCCTGCCACTCCCAGCCGCCACTCTCGGCGATCGCCGCCAGGGTTCCCTCGCCGCCGTCGGCGAGCGGCGCCAGGATCAGCTCGTCGCCGGGACGGGCCCGCGACCAGCCATCCGCCAGGGCCCTGGCCACTTCCACGGAGGTGAGCGAGCCCTTGAACGAATCGGGAGCCAGCAGGACGCGCAGCCGGCGGCCTCCTGCGCCGCTCACCGGGGCTCCGCCACCGGCGCGGCCGTGGTCTCGGCATCGGCAGCCTGGCGTCGCCGCTCGAGGTATTCCGGGATTCGAATCATGGGCGGCCGCTCGTGGTCCGCCAGCTCGATCACCTCGAGCCCGAGCCTGCCGTGGCCCGACCGCGGCAGCTTCATCGTCGAGCCCATCTCGGCGAACAACCGCGTCTTGTGCCGTTCCTCCAGCCGCCGCATGACCGCCTGCAGGATGACGAAGCTCATCCGCGACAGCCCTTCGAGTTCCTGGTTGCGGTGGATCCGTCGCTCCAGGTCCACCTGCCCGAGCCCCTCGAGCCCGCATCGCTCGGCAATGTCGATCAGGTGGCCGATCTCGACTGCGTAGCCGGTGAAGAAGGGGATCGTCTCCAGCAGCGACCGCCGCCCGGCGTACTCGCCCGACAGCGGCTGGATCATGCCCGACAGTTCGGGGAAGAAGAGGTTCACCAGTGGCCGCGCGACCAGTTCGGTGACACGTCCGCCGCCGCCTTCCTTGAGGAAGCCGTCTTCCACGATCGGGCGACGGTAGTAGCCCTTCACGTACTGCAGCCGCTCCTCGGCGATGAGCGGCCCCACGGTTCCGTAGACCATCCGCGGATGCCAGTCGCGGACGTCCGCGTCGGCCCAGACGACGATGTCGCCGCTGGTCTCGTAAAGGCTCTTCCACAGCGCCTCGCCCTTGCCCTCGAAGCTGCCGTACTGCGGAAGCAATCGCTGGTGGACGACGACGCGCGCGCCTTCGGCCGCCGCGACCTCTCGCGTCCGGTCGGTCGAGTCGGAGTCGATGACCAGCAGTTCGTCGACGAGCTCGTGGCGCTCCATCAGCTCGCGTCGCGCCCTTGAGACGATCGTGCCGATCGTCTCTTCCTCGTTGAGCGTGGGCAGGACCAGGCTGACCGTCAGACCCTGCTTGCGCTTGAGACCGACCAGTCGATCGAGGTCGCCGAACTCGCGGTGGTGAAAGTTCGATTCGCCGAACCAGCGCTCGACTCGCTGCGGAATCGACCGCGCCTCCTGGGCCGCCCGTTCGACCGCCGCCAGCGTCTCGGCCTTCTGCTCTAGCCGGTCGAAGGTCGCCTCGTCGATCGCCTCGCGCGTTTTGACGACGATCACCGTCGCCTTGGATCGCGTCGCGATCGCCTCCGGCAGGGCCCCGAAGAGCGACGTTCCAGCCCGGCTCCCGGCCGGCGTCGCGGCCGCGCCCATGACCACCACGTCGGCCCGGTCCGCCTCGCGGACGATCGCGTTGCGGATGTTCGAGGCCTCGCGCACCGCCTGCTCGACGTGGCCGTCGGCATGCTGCCGAATGAAGTGGGCCAGGGCGCGCTCGGCCTGCGTCCGGATCCCCTGCGTCGTCCCCGTCGGGATCAGATGCAGGGCGACGAGGGTGCCGTCGTTGCGATGGGCAAGGGCGTCGGCGAAGCGAAGAGCCAGCTCGGCGTGCGGGCCGCCGCGGATCGGCACGAGAACGCGCCGAATCTCCAGCGGGCCGCGCTGCTTTACCACGGCGATATCGCAGGGCGCGTCGCGGACGACTTCGTCGATCGTCGGGCTGAAGATCGGAGCCGAGCCGCCCGGCTTTGGAGGCGACGGCTTGCCGCCCCAGCCGAAGACGATCAGGTCGGATTCGAGCTCGCCGGCCGCCTCGACTACGCCCTCCGCGGCGCGTCGTCCGATGCGGACAACGGTGTGGATCGTCACGCCCTCCGGGGCGTAGTCGAGGACGCGCTGGAGCAGCCGCCGAGCCTGTCGCGCCCGAGTGGCGCCCTCGCTCAGGGGCGTTCCCTCGGGCACCTCGACGATGCCGAGCACGGTCAGGCTGCCTGCCTTTCGATCGAGCAGAGCCGCGCCCAGTCGAACCAGCTCCTCGGCCGTCAGCGGGTTGGCGACCGGGATCAGGATCCGCGACGGAAGCGGCGTGCGGGTCATTCGGCCGCCTCAGTCGTTTCGGCCGCCTCAGTCGTTTCGGCCGCCGAGCCCGCCGCCGCGGTGCGGCCGGCAGCCGCCCGCCAGTGCTCGACCAGATACGGCTTGAGCAGCTCGAACTCGCGCGCCTGGCGCTCGACCCGCTCCTCCGCCTGTTCGCCCGAAAGCCTGCGATTCTCGATGACGAGGCTTCCGACGCGCCCGAAGTAGATCGGCACGAAAGCTGCCACGAGCCGCTCCACCGGCTCATCGCTGAAGCTCGAGAAGACGAGAAGGTCGTAGACGACGCGGGCCCACAGATCGTCGGGGAAGTGGAAGCCCGAGACCGCGTCGGAAAGCTCGTCCGTGGAGGGCAGCCCGGCGCCGGGAGTGGCGCCCTCGTCCGACTCGCGGTCCAGGCCGAGCTTGTGGGCCGCGGCCTCGGCGAGGGTCCCGGCCTCCACGGCGAGGGTCAGGACACTCCTCGCGTTGTCGGCCTGGAGCATCCGCCGCCACGCCCCGGCGAGGGTCAGCGAACCGGAGTGGAACTGGCTGAGCAGCCGCAGCGTGTTGACCTCGAGCGGGGCCGGCTCGGCATACCGCTCGAAGCCGTAGGCCGGAACGTCGTGGCTGCCGGCGATCTCCAGCCAGCGGTTGGCGTTGCTGCGGGCCATGCTGAGGAGCGTCCCGAGGACCTGGCGAAACATCGGTCCCAGGTCCGAGCCCGGGTCCTTCGGGTCGTGGATCTTGGCCCCGAGGCGGCTCTGGCAGACCGCGAATCCGCCGGTCAGGGCGGTCGTCGTCATCCAGATGTCGATGCCGAAGCGCGACACGTCCGGAGTCCAGCTCGCCTGGGCGAGGTAGTCGCGGATCAGGTCGGCGCCCACACCGAAGTCGCCCCCGATCGGCTGGCGGATGCGGCGGCCGTATAACGCCCGCGTCACGGGGTAGGTGAGGGTGTTGGTGATGGTGCCGTCGTACTTGTGGCGAGCGTAGAGCGGGGCCACGAAGTCGTAGCCGCCCTTGAGGATCGGCCCAGCGAGCAGCTCGATCCACTCGGGGACGATCGAGCGCAGGTCCGAGTCGACGACCACCAGCGCCTCGACCTCGAGCGCCGCGGCCATCTCGAAGAGCGTCCGCAGGGCGGCTCCCTTGCCGCCGATGCCGTCGACCTCGGGGTAGGTCAGGCTGACCCGGGCCAAACGGTTCTTGGGGTGGACGAGCAGGATCTGCTCGACGTAGCCGGGCGGCTCCGTTTCCACGACCACACGCTGCGTGCCGTCGGGGGAGCCGGCGTCCGCGTTCACCAGGATGGGGCGCAGGTCGGGGAAGTACTGGACCAGACCGGCCTGTGCGGCCCGGACGACGTGGCCGATGGTGGCCGCGTTCCGATAGCTCGGGATGCCGACCATGATGTCGGCAGAACCGAGCCGGGTGATCTCATCCCGAATGGCAGGTGTCAGCGCACTCGCGGGCATCTCCACCACCCTACCACGGCCGCGCGTCGAGGAGCCAGACCTAGTGGGACGGGATCGACTCGACGCCCCAGTCGCTCGGCTCGCCGGTCGGGCGATAGCGGCCGTTGGCGGGTTTGTAGACCAGCTCCCGAAAGCCGAGGGCGCGCCAGGTAAGGGCGAACGAGCCGATCGGAGGTCGAACGTAGGGCGTGATCCGCACCATCTCGCCGACCTTGAGCGCCCCGTCGAGAAATCGCTTGCGCTCCAGCAGCGGGACGTCGATCAAGCTCGATCCGTCGATCGACAGCAGGTCCACGGCCACGAAGGCGATCGGTCGCTCGGTGTCCAGCTTGCGCGGCGGCTCGGGGCGGCGGGTGCGAGAGCCCGTGAACATCTGGGTCAGGAACTGGCCCCGCGTCGGCAGCTTGACCGTCGGCAGGACCACTCCGACGGTTTCCTGCGTCGGCTCCACGGTCAGGTAGCCGTCCAGCACGAGCTCGTCGGCGAGGGCCGCGGCGGCGATCGCCTGCGCCTGCGCGCCGAACTCATCGGTGCAGTCGAGCCCATCCTCGTCGGTCAGGGTGATGCCGGGGGAACCGTCCGGCCCCGGGTCGATTCGGGCGATCACGCGCACGCCGCCCCAGTTGGGCTCGACGATCAGGTCGGCGATGTCGCGGAAGCGCGTTCGACCGAAGCGCTGGGGGCGCCACTCCGTGGGATCGAGCGGGGGCGGCGGGGCGGTCTGGCGTCGTGGCAGTGGCATTCGCGGATTCTAGACCCGTTCGGATCGGTCCCGGTGCACCGTGCGATGCCGCTGTCGCCAGATCGCGGCGGCCCCCGCCTCGCTCCACGCTCGCTCTGCGCCGTTGCTCGCGGCACCGCCCGTTCTTTTGCCCAACACGCCTGGGTGTAGTACTGGAGAGCGAGCCTGCCTCCGTCCGAGCCGCGCGCCGAGCCCGAGACCCCACGTTGGCTCGTAAACCGCGATTCCACGGTGGCAGATGGGCGGGCCGGCCCCGTCAAAGGCCGCCATGGCCTCGAAACGCGCCTTGTACCGAACCCGGACCGGTTCCGCTCCCACTCACCACTACCTGCAGGCGTGTTGGGCAAAACCGCACGCCGGGCTCCGGTGTGCGGTGCTCCGACGAGGCTACTCCGGGTAGCCGATGGGATGGGCGCGCCGCCACTTCCAGGCCGAGCCGATGATCTCCTCGATCGTGCCTTGCCGTGGCTGCCAGCCGAGCTTCTCGCGGGCCCGCTCCGCGCTTGCCAGCAGAATCGGCGGGTCGCCGGGTCGCCGCGCCCCCATCTTCACGGAGATGGCGTGGCCGACGACGCCCTCAGCCACGGTCACGACCTGGCGATTGCTGAAGCCCGTGCCACTCCCCAGATTGCAGATGAGGGGCTCACACGCCCCGGTCGGGGGTCCGGTGCGCGAGTCGGCCGGATCGGTCGCCTCGAGCGCCAGCAGATGCGCCTGGGCTAGGTCCTCGACGTGGATGTAGTCGCGAACGCAGGTCCCGTCGGGGGTGGGATAGTCGTCGCCAAAGAGCGTAACCTCCCGCCCTGCCTCGGCCGCCGCCAGAACGTTGGGAATGAGGTGCGTCTCCGGATCGTGCTGCTCCCCGCAGGCGGGGCTCGCGCCCGCGGCATTGAAGTAGCGCAAGATCACGCTCCGCAGTCCGTAGCCGTGACCGTACCAGCGGATCGCGCCCTCGACCGACCGCTTGGTCTCGCCGTAGGCGTTGATCGGCCGGATCGGGTCCGACTCGACGATCGGCGTCCGCTCGGGCATGCCGTACGTCGCGGCGGTGGAGCTGAAGACGATGCGCCGTACGCCGGCGGTCCGCATCGCCTCGAGCAGAGCCACGCCACCGGCCACGTTCTCGCGGAAGTACTTCGCCGGGTCGGTCATCGACTCGGCCACGAGCGATTTCGCGGCGCAGTGGAGGACGGCCTCGATCCGGTGTCTCTCGAAGAGCCCGATGACGGCCGCCGTATCGCCATAGCTGCCGACTTCCAGTTGAGCGCCCGGCGCGACCGCGGCCCGGTAGCCGGTGGAAAGGTCGTCGAGCACGGTGACTTCATGGCCGGCCGCGAGGAACGCCTCGACCGATACCGATCCGATGTAACCGGCGCCGCCGGTGACGAGAACTCGCATCTAGTCTCCCAGGAACCTTCGCAGCAGCCCATGCCGGTGGCGCTTCGGTGCGGCTTCGGAACCGGCGGTGTCTCCGCCGTGGTCGCTCCAGTCGAGAGGGGGTTCGTTGTCGGCGTCGGCGGGGGGTTGGGCCGACACCGTCTCGGTGCCTTGTGGGGCCCGCTCCCCGTCCTCGGTCGGGGCGTCGTCGGTGTCGTTGCCCAGAACGACGGCAAGCGCCTCGCGCAGGGCGTCCTCCTCGGCATCCTCCTCGGTGGGCTCCGGCGCCGCGTGGGGCGGGGCGGGTCGGGTAGGACTTCCAATGGGGGCGCCCGAAGTCTCTAGCTGGGCGGCGTCGAATTCGGCCTCGCCGATCTGTTCCGAGACTCGCGGAGCCAACGCAGCCTCGGCCAGCGCAGCCTCGGCCAGCGCAGACTCGGCCAACGCAGACTCGGCCAACGCAGGCTCGGCCGGGAAAGGCTCCGCCTCGGCCAGCGCAGACTCGGCAGGCTCCGCCTCGGCCAGCGCAGACTCGGCCGGGGCAGGCTCCGCCTCGACCAGAGCAGATTCCGACGTCAGGAGATCGACCTTCGCCCGCGCCGGGGCGATCGGTTCGACCGGTTCGACCGCTCCGCCTTCTTCGATTGCCGGAGTCGCCTGGGCTGTCTGCCCGGTCTGCGCTGCCTCCGGCTCGTCCGGCTCCCCCTGGGCGACCCGCAGTTCGGCTAGCCGCAGCTCCGCCTCGAGGGCGACGAGGTCGATCCGCCGGGACGGCACGGGACCGACCGATTCGGCGGCCAGCGATTCGGCGGCTTCCAGCTCGGCTTCGTTCAGTTCGGACTCGCGCCTCTCGGCCGCCCGCAGTTCGGCGGCATCCACGGCCGCATCCACCTCGGCGGCTTCGAGTTGCGCGGCGTCCGAGACCAGCGCCACCCGCAAGGCGATGCTCTCCTCCTCGTCCGTGGCGCCAATCGCGCCGAGAACCTGGCTCAGCTCGTCGGTCCGTGCACCGCCCTCCGCGGGCTCGAAAGGATGCGCGAGAACGACGTCGGCGGCTTCATCGACCGCCTCGACAGCCGCCTCGGATTCGGCGACCGCGAACGGGTCCTCGGACTGCGTCGGCGGCTTCATCGTCTCCGGCAAGCGATGCCGTCGCGCTCGATCGCCCAACGCCTGATGTGCTTTCGGACCTCGTGGAGTCTGCGGCCGAGGCCTGGGTGCGAACGCGGGGGCGGGCGCGGGCACGGCCACCGGCACGGGCGCGGGCACGGGCGCGGCCACCGGCACGGCCACCAGCACGGCCGCGGGCGGGGGCACGGGCGAATGCGTCTCCGCGTTCTTGTGGCCGGTTTGGCCGGGTGCGCGGCGCCGACCGAGAGCCTCCAGGCGGTGCGCCGCCAGAAGCGGCAGGTCGGGCTCGTCGGAAGCCGGTGGCTGGACCCCGCGCCCCTCCAGGGTCTCGACGATCCGCTTCGCGGCGAAGTTGTCCGGGTCGATCACCAGGGCGCGCTCGGCGAAAGTCCGCGCCAACAACTGGTCGCCGCGGTCCAGCGAAACTCGGGCCAGCCCCGCCACGGCGATCGCGTTGGTCGGGTCGAGCACGATGAGCTGCCAGTACGACCGCTCGGCCTGGTCGAGCGCGCCGCTCGCCAGGGCCTTCTCGGCCTGCAGCAGCACTTCGAACATTCAACTCGCCTCGTGCGTGCGACCCGACAACGCCCCTGTCGAGGCATCGACCAGCGCGGCTCGGGCCAGCTCGAGCAGGATCGCACGATCGTTGAGCGCCGGCTCGGCGATCACCCGCTCCGTCAGCGCGTCGAGGATCTGGCCCATCTCTCGTCCGGGCTCGATCGCCAGCTCGGACCGCAGGTCGTTGCCGTCGACCGCCAGCTGGTTTCGACCCAGGACGGCGTGCGCGGCGATCTCATTCTGCACCCGACGGCCCAGCTCGGGAAGCAGCCCGGCCTCGGCCGAAAGCCCGCTGCCCTCGTTGTCCGCGGCCCGGAGCGCCAGGAGGTCGTCGATGGATCCGGGGCCGACCTTGCGGATGAAGCGTCGAACGGCGGCATCCGTCCAGTTCGGCTGGTACGCGAACATGTGGTTGCGGACCAGATGAGCGACCCGCTCCTGCAGGACGCGCGGGGCGTGCAGGCCGGTGAGGAATGCGCCGGTCATCTCCGCGCCGACCGTCTCGTGGTTGTGGAAGTGGCCCTCGGTGAGAGTGTCGGGCTTGCCGATGTCGTGGAGGAGCGCGGCCAGCCGGACCACCGTTCGGTTCGGCGCCGCATCGACGGTGCGGAGGGTGTGGTCCCACAGGTCTTCGCCGACGATCTTGTTCTGCGGGACCCCACGCTGGCGGGCGAGGTCCGGGACGATCACCGCCAGCAGCCCGGTCCGCTCCATGAGCCGCAGACCGACGGAAGGACGAGGGGCGGCGAGGAGCTTGATCAGCTCGGCCGCGATGCGTTCGCCCGAGAGGTGGCGTGCCAGCTCGGCGTTCCGGCCGATTGCCGCGACTGTCTCTGCCTCGACCTCGAACTCGAGCGCTGCCGAAAGACGAACGGCTCGAACCATGCGCAGGGCGTCTTCGTGGAACCGTCGGTCGGGATCGCCGACCGCTCGAAGGAGACGGCGGGCCAGGTCCTCGCGCCCGCCGTGAGGATCGACGAACCGCGACTCTTGGCCCGGCTTGCCGCCCCAGGCCATGGCGTTGACGGTGAAGTCGCGCCTGGCCAGATCCTCCTCTATCGAATCGCCGAACTCGACACGGTCGGGGTGGCGGTGATCCGTGTACGAGACGTCGCGCCGGAATGCCGTGATCTCGTACTGGGCATCAGCCTGGCGCACGACCACGGTCCCGAAGCGGTTCTCGTACAGCGAGTGCGGGAAGAGGCTCTGGATGCGGTCCGGCGGCGCGTCGGTCGTGAGGTCCCAATCCGCGGGGTCGCGGCCGAGCAGCGCGTCGCGCAGGCAGCCGCCCACCGCGTAGGCGGAGTGCCCGCCTCGACGGAGAGTGGCCAGCAGCTCGGCGACCGGGGCGGGTATCTCGGGGGCCGACGCCCGTTCTCCGGCCGGCCCGGCCCCCCGATCAGTGGCCAAGGAAGAGGTACGTGCGCCAGCTCTCGTTGCGGTCGTCGCGCAGGTACGGCGTGAAGAGCGAATAGACGTCACAGCGGGGCTCGATCGGGCGGCGGGCCAGTCGAAGCCTGGCCTCATCGAGGAGTTTGCCGCCCTTGTGATGGTTGCAGGATTTGCAGGCCGTGACCAGGTTGTCCCATGTGTGGGATCCGCCGCGATGACGCGGTACGACATGGTCCAGGGTCAGGTCGCCGCTGTGCCGGCCGCAGTACTGGCAGGTGTACGAGTCGCGCGCGAAGACCTCGCGGCGAGTCAGCTTCACGCGCGGCCGCGGCCGCCGGATCATGCTCTGGAGCCGGATCACGGCAGGCGCGCGGTAGTCTGCCCGCGGCGTCCGGATCACCTGGTGGTCGTACTCGAGCACCTCGGCTCGATCGCCGAACACCAGCCGGAAGGCGCGCGGCAGGTTGCACACGTTAAGTGGCTCATAGTTCTGATTGAGGACCAGGACCACGCCCTCCATGCTCGCATCGTACCAGAGCACGGGCAGGCCGCCCGGCGGCAGGGTGCGGCGTCGTTGCCGAGGGCCTCGCGTCGAAGCCGTGGGATGGGCGGTGGCTAGTTGATCGGAACCAGATGGACCGGGTTGCCGATGAGGCTGACCATCCAGGTCGTCGTGTCGTTGGCTCCCGCACTGGTCGTGTACTGGATCTTCCACCAGCCCTGCTGGGTCTCACCGGATGGCTTGAGGCACGGGGTGGCGATGGAACAGCCGTAGGTGGCGGGCAACTTGATCCGGATCGTGAGCCAACTGTCGTTGAAGCTGTGATGCGCGCTGCTGTCCGAGGCCACGATCGACGTTTGCGACGTGTCGGAGCAGTTATCACTGGAGCCCGCGGTCTGGCCGCAGTTGGCGTCGCTGGTATATGAGAAGGCGGCGTTGTTGTACGCGTTGCCGTCCGGGCTCCGGATTTGGAGCGTCCCGGTTCCGCTGATGTCTCCGATGTCGAAGAGGTCTATCTCGAGGGTCTTGCCGGCGTTCTCGGGACCGATCTGAGCGAGGTAGAAAGACTGGGAGCCCGATCCCTGCATGATGTTGTACGTAACGATCTCGCCGAGACCATACACGCGTGGCGCGCCGCCACCAACCGCCTCGATCGAAAAGTCATTCTCGAAGGTGGCCTTCGCGTTGACGGCGTTGATACTTGCCGATGTGATGTTGATCCGGTAGGTCCCGGCGGCGAGTCCCGTGGCAATCGGCCACCACCTGTCGTGCCAGTAGCCCCCTTTTGTCGGGTCGGTGATATTGCCGTCGTGGCAGTCCTTCAGCGCGATACCGTCGGCGCTCGTGGCCTTCAGGTTGCCGCTGTAGCTTGGAGTCCCGTATGTGCCGCTCTGGTCGTACTGGTATTCCTGCTGGAACAGGCTTCCGGAAGAGGCAACCAGGGGCTGAAGCGTGTAGTTCAGCGGGGAGCCGGTCATGTTGTATAGCTTGTAGTAGGTCGAGACGGAGTAGACCAAGGGGCCGCTCTCCCAGCCTCCGCCGTCGTTCCAGTGGTCGCCTGTGCCCAACTGATCGCCCACCGCGCAGGCAGTCGGATCGAAGATGTAGATGCTGCCACCGGATGGCAGCTGGACGGCGTAGTTGTATCCGCTCGGATCGAAGTCTGGGTTGGTTCCCCCCGCGCTGTTGCTACCGAGCGAGCGAGAGCGATCATTCAGGGGGGTGGATGCATCGCCCTGCGCGTGGTCCGTACCGG
This sequence comes from Chloroflexota bacterium, assembly GCA_003141245.1. Lineage (GTDB taxonomy): Bacteria > Chloroflexota > Limnocylindria > Limnocylindrales > CSP1-4 > Fen-1039. Next base: position 78,732 of record PLLE01000039.1, on the reverse strand, counting down.
TCGCCTGGATGGCGCCCCAGGCACCGTGCGAGTAGACGGTCGTGCTGGCGGCTCCCGGCACGGCAGCGTTGTTCGCACAAGCGGTGTTGGCTGGCTTGGTCACGCAGTAGACGCCGTAGAAATTCTCGGGGCTGCCCATTGGCACCGGCAGCTGGTATCCCGCCCTCGCCTGCCTGGTGATGGTCCAGCTGTTTATGCCGAACAGCCGGACAAAGAAGGTGGGCACACTTGAAGTGATGGTCACGTCAAGCTGGTGGGGGTCATGGTCGTTGTTCGCGGCGAGGGTGGAGTTGCTCGAGTCGTAGCCGTTTTGGGCGGCCACCGATGCGGCCTCGGCCTTCGCGGATGTCAGGTCGCCCGGTAGATACACGACGCCCGCCAGGGCTCCCGCGTCAGCAGCTCGCTGAATCTGCAGCCCGTTTCGCCACGCAAACGTGACATCGATGCCGATACCAACCATGCCGATCAGGAATGTCAACATCACCGCGAACACGACGATGATCTGGCCTGCTTCCTTGGCGGTCAGGTCGATCTGCGCCTTGTCTTGACTTTTCTCCGACATGTCTCGCGCGCGTCCGCGAAGGCGAATCCGAATCAGCGGTTGGCTCATGGCTTGGGTGGCTCCAGTGCCATCGTGGTCTGGTCGGTCATAGTGATCTTGCCGTTGGCGAATAGCCCGCCACCGAATGTGGACAGCAGGCTACCGAGCGGGGTGATGAACCGGTAGTTGTACGTGATCTTCACGCCGATCCGCGGAGCCCCGCCGTTCGGTAGTGAGCCCGTCACAGCTCCGCAGCGATTGATGGCAGGCCAGCCGGTGGTCCCCGAGGCTACAAAGTGCCCTGTTCCTGAGTTGTACACGAACATGTTGGTGCCAGTGCCGAGGGCCGTGCCGCTAGACGAGACCCCGAAGATCTCAATCGACGTCACCTGAGTCTTGTCAACCATCGTACCTGGCGAGATCAGCGCGCCCTCAACCGCGGAGATAATCTGCGGATCGACCGCGTTGGCTAATGTGGCGTTACCGGTGTTGCACTTGGTATCGCCATTCACGAGGATGGAACCGACTCGGGCTCCCTGTCGCGTCGCAGTTTGTATGGCTACGTTGTGATTGATGGCGAATCCCATCTCGACCATCCCGAGCAAGAGGAACATGATCACCGGCAAGATGAGCGAGAACTCAACCAGCGACTGGCCTCGTCGAGAGCGCAGGCCAAAGAGTCGTCTCATTGGACAGGCTCCATCCGGCTTATGTGCGTCTCGACAAACAGCGGCGCCGAGCTTCCGAGCCCGACCAATCCGGGAAGCGGTGTTACCCAGCTGTACTGATAGCTGACAGATACGCCTATCCAGTCCATGGTGGTGTGGCCCGAGGCGCACCCGACGACTGAGAGGATGTTGCAACGGTTGCTCCACAGGTAGTTCTGGGCGCCTGGGCTGTAGGGGATCGTAACGCCCAAGATGGTGCTGTAATAGGAGCCGGGCTTGGTCCAGGTGTCCGCAGCTTTGGTGGCACCAGTGGAATCCGTCCAGAAGATCGTGACCGTCGTGACCTTCGCCGAGTCGACGGGCGTCTGGAGGTCCTTTTCTATCTGCCGCAGGATGAGGACATCGGCGTCAGGGGTGTTGCCGAGTTCAGCCGCCAGCTGAGTTGCATCCTGGCCCGCGAAGGAGACACCCGTCTTGACCGTGAGGACGAACGCGAACTCGGCGATCGCCACAACTATGGTCAGGAAGATGGGGATGACGAGGGCGAACTCCACGAGCGCCTGGCCGCGCGAGCGGCGGCGGCGTCTCAGCGGGTCTCCGACTAGTCGCATCTGGGCTCCCGGTATCGGGTGTGCCTGGTCCAAGGACTAGAAGGCTAGGGGCGGTTCCTTGCACCTGCCATAACGATGCAGGAACTCAAGCGCGCGGCCAATGGGCGAATCGGTGCATTTGGGCCCCGAAGGTACCAACGGATGGCCGGCGCCCAGGGATGTCCTGAGCCCGGGCGCACGAACGGTTCGAGCGCCTGTCAACGCTTCGGCAACCAGCTGGTGCCGGGCCGCAGCTCCGCGGCTGCCAGCCGGTATCCGCCTCCCGGGTCGGTGAGAAGGTGGAGCGGATGGTCGGGATCGAATTCGAGCTTCTGGCGCAGGCGCCTGACCGTGACCCAGACGTACGCCGGGTCGGCCGCGTCCGAGTCGGCCCAGACCCGGTGGAGCAGCTGCTCGGTCGAGACGGCCGCCGGCATGCTTGCCGCGAGTGTCGCCAGGAACCGCGATTCGGTCGGCGACAGGGCCACGCGGCGGCCCCGGACCGTGGCCTCGCGCCTGCGAGGAATCAGGGTGATGTCGCCGAGAGCCAGCTCCTCGACCGGGATCTGGTCGCGCAGGCGGCGCAGCACCCGCCGGATCCGGGCCAGCAGCTCGGGGTAGTCGTACGGCTTGGTGACGTAGTCCTCGGCATAGCGGGCGATCAGGTCCGCCTTGCTGTCGGCCTCGGCGATCGCGGAGAGCACCAGGATCGGGAGATCGGCCCGGCTCTTGATCCTTGCGGCCAGGGACTGGCCGTCCATCTCGGGCATCAGCAGATCGAGGATCACCAGGTCCGGCCAGGCAGCGTCGAGTTGGTCGAGCGCCTCCTTTCCGCTGCCCGCCTTGACGACCTCGAAGCCGTCGCCGGCCAGCCGCTCGGCGAGCGCGTCGAGGTGGGGCATGTCGTCGTCGACCAGAAGAAGCCGCGCTTCGATCACGAGCCAAAGTGTACGGCGGGGCCGTCCGCGCAAGAAGCGAGGAGGCGTCTGCGGAGACGATCTCGGGGCTCGACGACTGGCCGGGTCCTCGAGTCGGGCCGGGTCGGGCAAGGTCGGGCCGGGAACCGGCCGGCCGCTCGTCGCCCCGCATGGCCGGCCGCTCGTCGCCCCGCATGGCCGGCCGCTCGTCGCCCCGCATGGCCGGCCGCTCGACCAACGCTACATGCTCGAGTCCCTGAGCCGGTCTTCGAGGATCGCCCTGGATGGCGGCGCATCTACCTCGATCTCCGGCCGGATCGTCGGCTATGGGCAGATGGTCGAGTCGACGCCGCCCGAGGGCGCCGGAAACTGTCGCTCACTCGCTGTGGGAGTCATATCCAGCCCGGAACGGCCGGCGAAGTCCTGCTAGGCCCGTCCAACTCGCGAAGAATCTGGCCCTGAGCGTGGATTGCGATCTGACAGCGGCCAGCGCGGGCGCACTCGGCCGCCGCGCCTTGAAAGTAATCCCACGGCGGGTGCCCGAGAGAAACGGCGAAGTGCCGAGGCTCCTGCAGTCGAGCGGCGCGAGAGCGCACGCGCGAGGCTCCTTCAGTCGAGCGCAGCGAGCCGGCGCGCCCGAAGCATCGCCGCGTCGAGCATCGCCGGCGTCAGACGGCCGGTGAAGGTGTTCCGCTGGCTCGGGTGGTACGAGCCGAGCAGCCGGTAACGGCCGACCGTCGCTTCGGCCTCGTGACCGAAAGCCGGCCGGGGCATGGCCTTCGAGCTCAGGCCGGCCATGGCGCGGAGCGCGCCGTCCCAGGCGTACGCCCCCAGCGCGACGACGACGCGCAGCTCCGGCAACAGCTCCAGCTCGCGCACCAGATACGGCAGGCAGTTGCCGCGTTCCTCGGGGAGGGGCTCGTTCGCGGGCGGGGCGCAGCGCACGACCGCGGCGATGTAGAGGCCGCGCGCGGCCAGGCCGTCCGCGACATTGGTGGAGGTCGGCTGGTTGACGAATCCGGTCCGGTGCAGCGACGCGAACAGGAAGTCGCCCGATTTATCCCCGGTGAAGAGTCGGCCGGTACGATTGCCGCCGTGGGCGGCGGGGGCGAGTCCCACGAGAAGAACGCGCGCCGCTGGATCGCCCCAGCCCGGGAGTGGCCGAGCCCAGTAGCGCTCACCGGCAAATCGGGCGGGCGGGTGCGCCGCCGCTTCCTCGCGCCACTCCACCAGCCGGCGGCAGCGGCGGCAGGCGGCGATCTCGGCGGAGAGGCGGGTTAGGGTCTCGGGAGCCACGGCGTGGACTCTACCGCGCCGCCCGATGTCCCCGGCGCCAGCAGACGTCGGCCCTCGATCCACCGCCATACGGCGAAGGCGGCCGTCGCCCCGGACGCGTTCATGATCGCGTCGTCGACGTCCGTGATCCGGTAGCTGAAGCCTTCCGTGAGCGACCCGGCGAATTGGGCCAGCTCGATGGCGACCCCGATGGCCAGGGCCACGACCAGGAAGCGGCGCCAATCGCGCAGTGCCGGCCAGAGAGCCGGGCCGTACACGCCGAGCGGTGTGAGCAGCAGGACGTTGCCCGAGAGCTGTCGGATGGTGTTCCAGGTGAGGTTGCTCAGCTGCCAGACGATCGTCGCGAACGGCACCACGTTGTCGCCGCTGATGCCCCTGGTCTGGCGGTAGAAGTCCTGACCGGCGATCGGCACCGGGAAGAGGGTCAGGACCACGACCGCGGTCGCGTGTGCCAGCGCCAGCAGCGCGAGCAACGTCCATCGCCGATCCGCCCGTCGTCGCAGGATCCACACCGCGACCGGGATCGCCGGCAGCAGCACGACGTAGCCGTCGACGTAAGTCATGGCGATTCGCCTCTCCGGTCAGGCCGCGGCTCCTTCGTGGCGGTCGCGAAACCCTACCACCAGACGGCCCCGGGGGGCTCCTGGCCGGTCGTCCAGGGTGCCCGGGTATAATTCGGCAGCGCGGCGCGGGCCGTCGCCTCATTGGAGCACGCCCGCACCCCCCGCCGCAGAAAGAAATGGGATCAAATGACCGCCGAGACCTCCACCTGGGCCACGAAGAAAGGCCTCGCCCAGATGCTCAAAGGCGGCGTCATCATGGACGTCGTTACGCCTGAGCACGCCAAGATCGCCGAGGACGCCGGCGCGTGTGCCGTCATGGCCCTCGAGCGCGTCCCGTCCGACATTCGGGCGGCAGGCGGCGTGGCCCGCATGAGCGATCCCGAGATGATCGAGGGGATCATGGCGGCGGTCAGCATCCCGGTCATGGCCAAGGCTCGGATCGGTCATTTCGTCGAGGCCCAGGTTCTCGAGGCGCTTGGCGTCGACTACATCGACGAGTCGGAGGTACTCACGCCCGCCGACGAAACCAACCACATCGACAAGCACGCCTTCAAGGTGCCGTTCGTGTGCGGCTGCCGGAATCTCGGGGAGGCGCTTCGCCGAATCAACGAGGGCGCGGCGATGATCCGGACCAAGGGCGAAGCCGGCACCGGCGACATCGTCGAGGCCGTTCGCCACATCCGGATCCTGATGTCCGAGATCCGTCGCCTGCAGTCGATGCGCGAGGACGAGCTCTTCGTCGCCGCGAAGGAGATGGACGCTCCCTACGACCTGGTCAAGCAGGTCGCGGCGGAGGGCAGGCTGCCGGTCGTCAACTTCGTGGCCGGCGGCATCGCCATCCCGGCCGACGCGGCCCTGGCGATGCAGCTCGGCGCGGAGGGTGTCTTCGTGGGGTCGGGCATCTTCAAGAGCGAGAACCCCAGGAAGACCGCCGAGGCGATCGTTCAAGCCACGCTTCACTTCGACAACCCCAAGATCATCGCCGAGGTTTCGAAGGGTCTTGGCAGCCCGATGCGCGGCATCGCGGCGGCCACGATCCCAGAGGCGGAGCGTCTGGCGGTCCGGGGCTGGTAGCCCGGCGTGGTAGCTCGGCGTAGCGGGACGCGCGGTCCAACGGGACCGACGCGAACCCGGAGCGCATGATGAAGATTGGCGTACTGGCGCTCCACGGCGCCGTCATCGAGCACATCCAGATCCTTCGCGCGATCGGCGTAGAGCCCGTTCCCGTGCGTCTGCCCGAAGACCTGGAGGGGATCTCCGGCCTGATCCTGCCGGGCGGCGAGAGCACGACGATGCGCAAGCTCGTCGCTCGCTGGGGCCTGCGAGAGCCGATCATGGCCCTGGCAAGGTCGGGGGCCCCGATCCTCGGCACCTGCGCAGGGATGATCATCGTGGCCATGGAGATTGCCGGCGGCGACGAGCCCGTCTTCCCGCTGCTCGACGTGACCGTCGAGCGCAACGCCTTTGGGCGCCAGCTCGACTCGTTCGAGACCGACCTGGCTATGCCGATCCTCGGCGATCGGCCGGTCCACGCCATCTTCATCCGGGCTCCGATCATCGAGCGCGTAGGCCCCGGGGTGGAGGTTCTCGCCCGCCTCCCCGACCAGCGCGTCGTGGCCGTGCGCCAGCGCAACGTCATCGCCATCGCGTTCCATCCCGAGCTGGCCGGCGAGACCCGGATTCACCGGCTCGTGGCCACCATGGCCGCGGAGTACGCGGAACCCGGCGAGGGCACGGAAGCTGCCGGCACCGAGCCGTGGTCGTTCGGGGAGGTGACGTGAGCGGTCGCGTCCGTCTCGCTCGCCTGACCGATCTCGCCGCCCTGGGCGAGCTCTCCCGGCTCTCGCAGCAGGAGCACGTCGACGCGCGCTCGCTCGGCCTGCCGGTCAGCGGCCCGCGGATCGGCGTCTTCAGCCTCTTCCGATTGCCGCTCGGCGCCTTCCGGCCCAACGACCTGCTTTTCGTTTACGAAGACGAGCGGCGGATCTCGGGCCTGCTGCGCGTGGAGCGCGACGCCTCGCGTGACGAGATGACGATCGTGGAGCTCGACGCCATCGGCTCGGGCGATTCGGGCGACACGCGCTATCGGCTCGTCCAGCACCTGCTGCGGGATGGGACTAAGCGCGGCGCCTTCCGGTTCCACGTCGCCTGCGCCGACGGCCAGGGAAACGTCGAGCTCTTCATGCAGGCCGGCTTCGCCCGCTACGGTCAGGAGTGGCTGCTGTTCCGCGGCGCCGGGATGAAGCTGCCCCACGCCTGGCCCGACGAGAAGACCCGTTCCGCAGGCATCCGGCCGTGCCAGCCACTGGACGCGTTGCCGCTGGCTCGCCTCTACGCCTCGGTCACCCCGCAGCCGGTGATGCGACTGGAGTCGTACCGCCTCAGCGACTGGGAGCGGCAGGGATCGACGACGCGCGTGCCTCGCTCCAGCCTGGCGCCGATCCTGCGGTTTGCCGACGTGGAGGCGTACGTCCAGGAGGCCCAGGACGACGGGCCGGGCGTGCTCTCAGCCCTGTTGCAGGTCGGGGTGGCGCGCGAAGAGCAGCCCCACTACCTCAAGATCCTCGCCCGGCCCGGTGCGGACGTGGATCCGATCGTCGACTTCGGTCTGGGCCTCATCGGCGCCCGGATCGAGAGGGGGGGCAGCTGCCCGGACAATGGCGTTCTCGCCCCGGTTCGGACCTATGAATCACCGATCGATCGCCGCCTCGAGGAGGCGGGTTTTGCGAGCCTGGTCACGGTTACGCTCCTCATGAAAGAGGCCGTCGTCCGCGTCGCCGAACCCGCTCTCGTCCCGGCTGTACGCTAGCCCGAAAGCACAGGAGAAGACGTGGCTGATCAGGGCGGGCACCGTCGGCGGGAGTCGATCGACGATCTGGATCTGCTCCTTGGGGCCCTTCCACCCGACGTGGTCGAGGCAGTGCATGCCCTGACGGATCCCGACCAGCTGATCGAAGTCATCATGGATCTCGGGCGTCGGCCCGAGGCGCGCTCAACGGCGAGCGAGGTGACGCTGCTGGAACGTGAGATCACCGAGGCCGACATAAAGTACGTCGTCGACCATATCGGCACCTTCGGCGACGATAACCGCGCCGGCATCGAACGGACGCTTCATCGAATCAGCGCCCTCCGCAACCGGACCGGCAAGATCGTCGGGCTGACTTGCCGGATCGGCCGCGCGGTCTACGGCACGATCGAGATCATCAACGACTTCGTCGAGTCCGGGAAGTCGATCCTGATCATGGGCCGGCCCGGCATCGGCAAGACGACGATGCTGCGCGAGGCCGCCCGCGTCCTGGCCGACGACCAGGGCAAGCGGGTCGTGGTCGTGGACACCTCGAACGAGATCGCCGGCGACGGCGACATCCCGCACCCGGCGATCGGCCGAGCACGGCGAATGCAGGTCCGAACGCCGTCGCTCCAGCACGAGGTCATGATCGAGGCGGTCGAGAACCACATGCCCGAGGTCATCGTCATCGACGAGATCGGGACGGAGCTCGAGGCTCAGGCCGCCCGGACGATCGCCGAGCGGGGCGTGCAGCTGATCGGCACCGCTCACGGCAACAACCTCGACAACCTGATGCTCAACCCGACGCTGACCGACCTGATCGGCGGGATCCAGACGGTCACCCTCGGCGACGAGGAAGCGCGGCGCCGCCGTTCGCAGAAGAGCGTCCTGGAGCGCAAGGCCCCGCCCACCTTCGACGTCATCGTCGAGATCCTCGATCGAGAGAAGGTGACCGTCCACTCCGACGTGGCCGAGACCGTGGATGCGCTGCTGCGCGGCGATCCGATCTCGGCCGAATTGCGCTGGCGCGACGAGGGCGGCGTGCATCGCTCGCAGACGCGGCCCAAGCCGTCGCCGCGCGACGCGATGACGAGCGACCGCTTCGGCAGCGACCGCTTCGCAGGTCTCGTCGGCGCCGGGCCGGGCTGGCGAACGGAGCCGGGCTGGCTCGGCTCGGGTTCATACCACGCTCCGTCCGACTGGCACGAGATGGATCGGGGAGGGGCACGGCCGGGGTATCGGCCCGGGGCTGGGGGCGGATGGCGGACGCCTGTCCGCGGCGCGCGGCGGACGCGGGGCGGCGAAAGGGCGAGCGGCAACGGCGGGACCTCGAGCGGAGGGCCTGGCCAGGGCCGGCCCGGCGGAGGCGCGCCGGGAATTGGCGCGCCGGAATGGGGCGCGCCCGTCGGGGGCGCTCTGGAAGGAGGCGCGCCGGGCTTGCGGGCGCTCCCCGGGGAACGGTTCTCGGCTCCGCCGAGGGCCCCTGGTCATGAGCCCCCAGGCTTGCCGTTCCATGTTGGTGAGATAGCCGATCGCGGCCCGATTGAGCGGGGACCGCTGCCGGTGCCCGAGCCGCGTGCCCGCGAAGTGCGCGAGCTGGAGCGGCAGCGTTCGTGGGCTCAGCAGGCAACGCGCGCGCTCAACGACTACCGCGCCGAGGGCGTGGACGAAGAAGATGAGCCGCTCGCGGCTTCCGGCACGTCTCCCGGCGCCACCCGTGTGGCGGACTCGCCGAGAGTGCCGGCCGGGTCGGAAGCCGGGTCGGAAGCCGACCTCGATCGCGAAGATCTCCGGGACGAGCTGGGCGAGGACGACGAGGCCGTGGCCGACGTGGTCCGAGCTCGGGCGGGCCGAGAAGCCGCCGACGACGAAGACGTCGGCCCCGTGGTTCGAATCAGCGATGCGGGTTCGATCCTGCCGACGCTTCGCGTGCTGCCGCACGGCATCAACCGCAAGCGTCTCGAGCAGGCGATCAAGGAGCTTCAGCTGCCGGTCATCATCGCCCGCGACCCGGACGAGGCCGACGTCGTGATGACGCTCAAAAGCGAGTACCGGCAGAAGACCACGGCTCTGCGCGAAGCCGAGGACCGCGGACTGCCGATCTACGTGCTGAAGAGCAACACCATCGTCCAGATGGAGGCGAGCCTGACTTCGATCTTCTCGCTCGAGGTCGACCCGCGCGAGGCGGCATTGCGCGAGGCCGAGGAGGCGATCGGCATGGTCATCCACAACGTCGAGCCGGTCGAGCTCTCGCCCCAGAACGCCTACATCCGTCGCCTGCAGCACCAGATGGCCGAGCGCGCAAACCTGATCTCGCGCTCCCGCGGCCGAGAGCCATACCGCCGGGTCCGCCTTTACCCCTGAGCCGGCGCGACGCAAATGCGCGTCGGACGCCAGTGTCGCGCCATGGGCCGCGCCATCCCCGGCGGGCTCTCGGCTGCTCGCGGCTCGGCTAGACTCGTCGAATGCACCTCGACGGCGGCCGCCGACGCGGCTTCTTCTTGACCCTCGAGGGGCCCGAGGGTTCCGGCAAGTCAACCCAGGCCCAGCGACTGGCTGCCAGGCTGAACGCCTCCGGCCGCCACTGCGTGGTGACCCGCGAACCGGGCGGGACGGCTCTGGGCGAGGAAGTCCGCCAGATCCTGCTCCACGCCCCCGAGCTCGCTCCGGTGCCGGCGGCGGACGCCCTGCTCTTCAACGCCGCCCGGGCTCAGCTGGCCGCGGAGGTCATCGAGCCTGCGCTGGAGCGTGGCGAGGTCGTCATCTGCGACCGCTTCGGCGACTCCACCCTCGCGTACCAGGGATACGGCGCCGGTCAATCTCTCGATGCCCTTCGCGCGCTGATGCGTTTCGCGGTCGGCGACCTCCGCCCGGATCTCACGTTCCTGATCGACCTGCCCGTGGAAGACGGTCTGCGACGCAAGCAGGCCGACGAGATCACTCGCTTCGAGGAGCGGGCCGACGTGGAGTTCCACCGCCGCGTCAGGGACGGATTCCTGGCCCTCGCCGCCGCCGAGCCGGGCCGATTTGTCGTCATCGACGGTAGCCAGACGGCCGACGCGATCGAGGCAGCCATCTTCGAGGCCCTCTGGCCGCGACTAAGCCGCCACGATGAGTTGACGCCGCGCAACGCCGAGTACGCTGCCAATGCCTCCTCGCCTCTCGCGAGTGAACCGGAACGCGGTTCGCTGCGAATGGAAAAGTGAGGGACCAAGTGGCAGTGCCCCCGCCTACGGTCACGCCCGAAGGCCCCTCGGAGGGTCAATCGGAGGCCCAGTTGATGCGGCAGGTCGCCGCCGGAGAGATCGGCGGACTCGAAACCCTATACGACCGCTATCACACGATGGCGTACGCGCTTGCCCTGCGGATCACGACCGAGACGGGGCTGGCCGAGGATGTCGTGCAGGATTCGTTCCTGGGGTTGTGGCGCAACGCCGGCCGATACGCCGAGGACAAGGGCAGCGTCCGGGGCTGGCTGCTGGCGATCGTCCGCCACCGCGCCATCGACTCCATGCGCCGTCGCAAGAACGGCGTGGCGATCGCCGACGAAACGGAGGAGCCGCTTCCCGCCGCCCTGACAATCCCCGACATCTGGCCCGAAGTGGCTGGGCGCCTGGACGCCGAGCAGATTCGCCATGCCCTGGCGAAGCTGCCCGAAGCGCAGCGCGAGGCGATCGAGCTGGCCTACTTCGACGGCCTGACGCAGCGCGAAATCGCGACGAAGACGGGCGCCCCGCTCGGCACTGTCAAGAGCCGGATGCGGCTGGGCCTGGTCTCTCTGCGGCACGAACTGGTGGATGTTGCCGAGAGGTTCGACGGGATGGGCCCGGCATTGCGGGCCGCCGGAGCCGTCACGCTCCCAATCCGCGCCCCGGAAGGCGAGGGCTGAGATGGCCATCTCTTGCGATCGTGTTCGTGACCTGACCTCCGGCTTCGTTCTGGGTGCCCTGGACCCGGCCGAAATGTCCGCCGTCCGCGAGCACCTCGAGGGTTGCTCCAAGCCACATCCCGAGGTGCGCGAACTGGGTGGCGTGCTGCCCTATCTCGGCGGCTCGCTCGAGCCGGTCGCGCCGTCGGCGCGCCTCCGCGCCGCTGTGTTGGCCGCTGCCCGGGCGGATCTGGCGACTCGCCGATCCGAGGCCCCCGTCCCGGTCACGGCCGCGCCGGCCAGGGCCAAGCCGGAGACGGCCCCGGTGCTGACGGTCGTGGAGCCGACTCGCGCAGGGAGAGTGATCTCCCTGGCTTCTGCCCGCGCCCTGCGCACGCGCCGGACGGCCGTCTGGTTCTCCCGTGTCGCGGCCGCCGTGGCGATCGTCGGGCTCGTCGGATATGCGGTGGCGGTCCAAGGCGACCTGGCCAAGTACAACACGTCCAAAGCTCACGCCAACGCCGTCTACCATGCCATGGCTCAGCCGGGGGCACGCTCCGCGGTGCTCATTCCCCAAGGCGCGAACACGGGCGCTGGCGACGCGGTCCTTTTGCCCAGCGGGCATGTCATCGTAAACCTGCACGGACTCGCTCCCACGACAAACGACGAGGTCTACATGGTCTGGTTCAGCGCCGACAGTGGCGCCTCCACCAAGGCCGGGTCGTTCACCGTGAGTGACGTGGGCGAGGGGTATCTCGAGATGGACAACGTCCCCACATGGGCCACGCTGTGGCTCCAGGTTTGCCGCGAGCCGAACAGCGACGTGGCCAAGCCGACCGGCCCCACGATTGTGACCGGCACCATCTCGCTCTGGCCAACTCCCGCGGCGCCCCCGACGGTCTAGGTCGCCCGGGCGTCACGCGCCGCCCGCGCCGCCCGCCTACCCTTTGGCCGGCGTCGGTGCGACCAGTCGCCCGCCACCCGCATCGCTTGCGGCCTGCATCGCCCGCTCGACGATCTCGAGCAGCTCATCGGGAGTGCGCCCGTCCAGCGGGAAGCCGGCGATCCCCGCCGAAACGGTGATCGACTTGTTCCCCACCGGCGGTAGGGCGGCGACACCCCGAACCAGCCGCTCGGTCACGATCAGGCCGTCCGGACCGGGCGCAAGGATCATGAATTGGTCGCCGCCGTACCGGGCCACTGTGTCCACGAGACGGACGGACTCGGCGAAGACCTGAGCTACGTGGCGCAGCACCTCGTCGCCCGCCGCGTTGCCGCCGGCCCGCTGGATCTCCTCGAAGTGGTCGACCTCGAAAAGGGCGATGCTCAGAGCCACTCCCTGGCGGCCGGCGCGAGCCACTTCCAGCTCGAGAAGCCGATCGAGGGTGCGGCGGTTGGCCAGCCCGGTGAGCGGATCGGTGTGGGCCAGGCGGTCGAACCACTCGGCACGCTCCGAGCCCAGCGAGAGGGCGAGGGCCCGTTCCACGGCCACGGCCGCCAGATCGGCCAGCGGCTCCGCGCTCTCGAGCATCTCGCGACTCGGGAGCGGCCCGGCAAATCCAAGCCCGATCGTCCCGAGCGACACCTCGATGCCGTCCCTCCTCACGACGAGGGGGAGCAGCAGGGCAGTCGTGGCGCCGCGCAGTACGGGGAGATGGCTCGCGTCGTCGACCTCCAGCGTATGCCTCGACCGAGTGACTTCGGCCAGCGGGTTGTCGCTCTCGGTCGCGGACTTGACCGAGCTGGCGTCGGCGGCGACTTGCTTCGCGATCCCGAACGTGACCGCCAGCTCCAGCTCGTCGTGGTCGGGGTCCAGGATGTAGGCGACCCCGATGCTCGCCCCGAGGTGCTCTCCGGCGAGGCCGAGCAGCTCGGCCAGGGCGTCGTCGAGATCGTCGCTGCGGGCGACTGCGGCGGCAGCGGCCGCGAAGAGTTCGCTGCCCGATCGTTCGTGGCGCGATCGTTCTCTCGACACGGATCCTCCCTGCGCGTCGACGTGAAACCCCCTGGGATTGTAAGGCCCCGTCTGCCGAACGGCGATACCTAAGCCCGTATCCACCGATCGCCGCTTGCATCTCGCTCGGTCAGCCGGCGCATTCCTCCGTTGGATGCTGTGTGCCTCGCTCACGCACCCTCCGAGTACGCTCGATGCGGTGCTCGTCGCCGCCTTGGCCTTCGCTCGTCGGCCCGGCGGTCTGCGGCGCTTGATCGGCGGATCCGGGCTTGGCGATCCACACGGACGGCGGTTTCGGCGTCACTCGAGCCGGCGCTCGCGTCGGCGCTCCGGTCACGCCGCCCGCGCCGCCCTCGCCACGCGCTCGCCGTGCGCGCTACATTGCGCGAAGGAAGGCGTCCGGCCGTATGGGTCCGCCTATACTCGCGTCCGTGAAGCTCGTCGTTGTCGTCGTTCACAACGAGGACGCTCGGGTCCTCATCGACGCCCTGCTCAAACGCGAGCATCGGGCCACGTGGCTGCACAGCTCCGGGGGTTTCCTGAAGCAGTCGAACGCGACGGTCCTCTTGGGCGTCGAGGACGATAAGGTCGAGGAGATCGTCGGTCTCGTCCGCGATAATTGCCACTCGCGCACTCAGACCGTCAGCCCCATCCCGCCGATCATGGAGCCGGGCGAGTTCTTCCTGCCGTACCCGCTCGAGGTGGAGGTCGGCGGGGCGGTTGTCTTCGTCCTCCCGGTCGATCGGTTCGAGCGGATCTAGCTGGCCCGCGGGTCGGGGGTGTCGGTGAGTCCATTTCGCCCGGACCTGGTCGAGGTCTGGATCTTCCGGACCGAAAGGGCCGGCCTGCCGACTGCGGCCGGGTTGGTGCCGGGGCCGATTGGACGGCGTCAGGGGCCCGAAACCCAGGTCGCGGCGCCGGAAACCAGCGCCGAGATCCTGATGCTGCGGCGCTCGCCGAGCAAGATCGTCCTGCCCGGCCTGTGGCAGTGCGTGTCGGGCTCGCTCGAGGAAGGCGAATCGATCGCAGCAGGGGCGTTGCGAGAGCTGCAAGAGGAGACCGGCTTCGGGGCGGCCGAGATCGAGGGCTTCTTCGACCTGGACCAGGTCAACCAGTTCCACGCGCCGTCGGTCGCGGCGATCGTCACGAGCGCCATCTTCGCCGTGCGCGTCCGCGCCGGCGCGGAGCCCGCGCTCTCGCACGAGCACGACGCGATGCGCTGGGTTCCTCCCGCGGAGGCGCTCGAGCTGGCGATCTGGCCGGCCTATCGTGAGTCGATCCGCCGCATACAGGAGAACCTGTTGGACTCCGCAAGGGCTATCTGGTTCGAGCTGACGCTTGGTGGGCAGCGGGCACGGCACTGAATGGGCGCGCCAGGTCCGGCGGACCGGCGGGCGCAGCGAGGGTCAGGCTCGCCCCGAGTCGACCGGTTCCGCTCCGGCCCGGCCCGGGTTCGGACTCTGTTCTTCCGGATAAATGCTCCCAGCACTGTTATGGAAGATCGCCCGCCGCTTTGGCCACTCTCTCCCTCCTCCCTGGCTGTCGCCAAGCGTGGAATCGGACGCGTGGACGCGTCGGCAGGTCTTCTCGCGTGGCGGAAGCTCCATAGGAATGCCCGCACCAATAGGCTGGAGGAATCGAGTAGCGGCGAGCACGGGCCCGGAAATCGCCTGCCGATCTGGCGCTGGCGACGGGTCCGATCCAGACTGAGCCACGCCGATACCCGATTCGGCCGGCTAATGCCTCTTATGTGATGTGAGGGTCATCACGGGAACACTCGACAGGAACGACGAGGACCGAGTCTCCGGGCCGCGCGCCTCGCGCCCCGTGCCGGCGCTGGCACCGACTGCGGAGTGGATCGCCACGCTGCACGTCCACGGCCCGTTGCTTCTGGCCGCGGCTCGGGCAATCGCCCGGGACGAAGCCGAGGCCGAGGATCTGGTTCAGACGACCTTTGAGCGGGCGCTGCGTGCAGCGCCGACGATCCGGGACTCGCGGGCGATTCGGGTCTGGCTCCTGACCGTCCAGACGCGCGAGGCGCTGCGGGTCGTTCGGCGTCTGCGTCGGACGATTCGGCTTGACCCGGAGGTCCACGAACTGCCGATGGGCGGCCCGGAGAGTTCCGAATCGATCGATCTCGACGAGGCGCTCAGGCGCCTGTCGCGCCCGATCCGAGCCGCCGTGGTCCTCCACCACATGGTCGGACTCTCCGTGCGCGAAACGGCCGATGCCCTCGGCATCACGGAGAACACAGCTAAGGCCCGGCTCAAAACCGGGCTGGCGCGACTCCGGGAGTGGCTCGATGAAGATTGACGAGAGTGGTGGCGCTTCCGCCAACGACAGACTCGAGGAGCGGCTGGCCAGCCGATTCGCGACGGAGCTGGACCGCGCGGAGCGCGACTATCCAGCCCTCCGTCTCCACCCGCGCGGCGCGGCCGAGAAGGGGAGAACGCGCCACACTTGGCCGCGTCTCTTGGCGGTCCCGGTGGGGATCGCTGCGATCCTGCTGGTCGCGATCGTCGGCTCGCCGCTGCTGATCCCTAGCGCCGCGCCGGTGGCTCCCGCCCCGGGATCGAGTGGCGTCAGCCCAGGCAGCGACGGCATCCCGACGCAGATCGATGGCCAGCATGTCTACCGCGCGGCAGACCAGGCCTCGTTCGCGAGTCTCTCTGGCAGCTTCCTGCTGGGTGGTCCGTTCACCAAGCCGGAGTTTGTCCCGCCCTGCCCGATGCCGGTCGACAAATCGGCCGCCGAGCAGCAGCTGATCCCGTACTGCTACCTGCGCACGATCGACGGCCTCCAGGTCGCCCCCGAGAGCAACATCGACGAGCCGAACGATGAGATGGTCGTGGCTCGAGTCCACGTGAACGACCCGCTGGCGGCCCAGTGTCCGGCAGGCGTCCGGGCGCAGTGCCAGGCCGGCGTCGTCGTCGAAGCGGTGGTCTGGCGGGGCGCCACCTTCCAGGTCAGCCCGACACCGTCGGTCGCCCCGCCGACCTCCGGGGACGCGGCCTCGTCCGAGGTTACCGGGCCGTCGGCCGGCTCGAGTTACACGGGCGCCGTCCAGATCGGGCCAGATGGCGTGCCCACGGCGATCGGCGGAGAAAAGGTCTATCGAGCCTCGAACCTTTCGACATCGTTGACATTCCTGTTCGGCGGCAAGCTCACGCTGGACGTGTCACCTTGTCCTTCGGCATTGCCGGCGGCAACTGTCGCGAACCCGCCAGCCTGCGGCTACTGGATGCTCGATGGCGTCAAGGTCGGCACCAATGTCGACCTGCCGGATTCGCTGCGCGACCAGATAGTCGTGGCGCGGGTCGAGCAGCCGCGCGTCCTGGCGGTCTGTCCCGGTGTGGGGTGCAGCCCGATCGAAACGATGATGATCGCCCAGATCGTCTGGCAGACGCTGACTCCGCCCCCGCCGCTCGTCCCCTCTGCCTCGTAGGTCGTGTTCGCGTCACTTCTCGACCGATGCCCGATGATTGAGGCATCGCGGATGCCGCGCGCCATCACAGGGAGGAGCCATGTACGTGACCCTGGTCAACGTCCACGTAAAGCCGGAACACGTGGCCGACTTCATCGAGTCGATCCGAATGAATCACGAGGGCTCGGTTCGGGAGCCGGGCAACCTCCGCTTCGACATCCTTCAGTCGGTCGACGATCAGACCCGTTTCGTGGTCTATGAGGCCTATGAGGACGAAGCCTCGGCGAAGGCGCACAAGGAGACGCCCCACTACCTGGCCTGGCGCGATATAGCGGCCGACTGGATGGCCGAGCCACGAGTCGGGGTCCGGTACGACGGCCTCTTCCCCGCGGCGTCCGAGGCGGGCAAGTAGCGGGACGATGGAAGGCTTCGAGTACGTCTCGACGATGCGGCTGCCGGAGATCGTTGCCGGTCCCGGGAAGGTCGCCGAGTTGCCACGGATCGCCCGCCGATTCGGGCGGCGCGCCCTGGTGGTGGTTCGACAACCGGGTTTCACCGGGGGCGACGACTGGGTTCGCATCGGCGCGAGCCTGTCTGCCGCCGGCGTCGAATTCGAGGTCGAAGGCGTTTCGGGCGAGCCCTCGCCGACGCTGATCGACAGAATCGTCGCGCGCGTCCGGGGGAGCGGGCAAGGGCGCGGGCGCGGGCAGGTGGACGTGGTCGTCGGTATCGGCGGCGGCAGCGTGCTCGACACCGCCAAGGCGGTCGCCGGCCTGCTGATCCCGGGCAATTCGGTGATGGATCATCTCGAGGGTATCGGGCCGGGGCTGCCGTACTTGGGTCCGGCCGTGCCCTTCGTGGCCGTTCCGACGACTGCCGGGACAGGCAGCGAGGCTACCAAGAACGCCGTCCTCAGCGTTCGCGGTCCGGGCGGCTTCAAGCGTTCCTTCCGCGACGAGGCCCTGATCGCCCGCGTAGCGATCGTCGATCCGGACCTGCTGCGGAGCTGCCCGCCGGAGCTGATCGCCGCTAACGGCATGGACGCGCTGACGCAACTGCTTGAGTCCTACGTCTCCACGCGGGCCAACCCTACGTCGCGGGCGATGGCGCACGCCGGCCTGGTCGCGGCACGCGAAGGGCTCGTGCTCTGGTACGAGGAGGCGGTCGCGGGGCGCGGAGGTGGCGACGCGGCTGCCGACGGCCGCGCTCGGATGGCGACGGCGGCGCTCTGCTCTGGGATCTGCCTGGCTCAGACGGGATTGGGCGCCGTCCATGGAGTCGCCTCGCCGCTCGGGGCGTTGTTCCCGATTCCGCACGGAGTGGCGTGCGGGGCGACGCTCGCCGCTGCGACGCGAGTCAACGTGACGGCGCTCGAAGAGCGAGAACCGGCGAACGCGGCACTCGAGGGTTACGCGTTTCTGGGCCGGCTGCTGACCGGCCACGACTCAACGACGATGAACGACGATGCGACGGCGCGCGCGGCGCTGGTCGCGCTGCTGGAAGAATGGCGTGCCCGACTCTCCGTCCCGCGCCTTTCGGTCTACGGCATCGGCGAGGTCGAGATCCCGGCCATCGTCGCCGACTCGCGCGGCAGCAGCATGAAGACCAACCCGATCGTGCTCACCGACGACGAGATCGCCGGGATCCTGCGGGCCTCGCTCTAGAGGGAGTCAGCCATGAGTTGCGACGAACAGAGCGGCGGCGCCGACGAGGGCCGCGCCGACGATCGCCACACCCAATAGCGCGGCCAGGTTCCACCGGCCGACCTTAGATGGACGGCGCGCCTTGACAACGCACTCGTCGTGCAGCTCGAAGCCGGCCTGTTCGAAGGCGCGGACCAGTTCCGCGAATTGCCAGCGATAGATGCGCAGCTCGCGCAGGCGACCCGTCGAACAATCGACGACGCCGACGTTTCGAACCAGCCGGCTGTCGGGCCCCAGGGCGATCGTTTCGCCGGGTGACCGCAGCAGGATCGACCCCCAGCTTCGAACGCGCAGGTCGTAGCCGTCGCTGCCGGCCGATTCGGATGCCTGCCGCTCGAGCGTCACCTGGTGCGGGTTGCGAAGCCAGAACTCGACCATGGACCACGCGGCGGCGAGAACGAGCCACACCCGGAGGTCGATGCTTCGAGTCAGCAGTGCCACTGCGATCGCGACGGCCGTCGGCCACAGCAGCAGCGAAAGCGCGAAGACCGCCACGTTCTTCGGCGTCGGCGTGTTGATCCGCGCCAGCGGTTGGATCAGCGTGCCTTCGGACCTGGATGCAAGCGTAGTGACCGTGCCTCGATCTCCGGTGCCAATGGATCGACTCACTCCGGCCTCTTTGCGGCGCTGGTGGCAACCCGAGCGCCAGAACGGCGAAGAGCGTAACAGCAGAACGATGTCTTCGAACAGCCGAATCGACGATCTCCGGCTCAGCGTGAACCGCCCGATCGGCTTCGGCGTTGGCATCGCCAGGCTGCCATATGCCCGCCGAGACGGGCATCCGCACCAGCCGCCGTAACGCGCAGACGCCTGGCGCTGTAACCTCCGCATGCCATCACGAATAGAGCCGCTCGTATCAGGGAAGCCGGTGCGAAACCGGCGCTGTCGCGCAACTGTGAGCGAGGAGCGGCTGGCCACATGCCACGGGGCCCAAAGCCCGGGAAGGCGGCCAGCAGCGATGATCCGCGAGCCAGGAGACCTGACCGAACGGCGCACGTCACCCACCTGCGCGGATCGGATGGGAGGCCTCCGGCGGCGAGGTCCCCTCCGGCAGGCGGGCAATGCCGCCGGAGGAAGAATGCGAAGACCGGTCGTCGCCAGCGCGATACTGGCGACCCTCCTCACGTTGCCGCTCGGTTCGACAGCGACTCTCCCTACCTCGGCTGCCACAGCCACCGATTCGGAGCGGGCAACTGCCGCTCTCCGATACCTCCGCGGCCTCGTGGTCGTGCTGGGCGGCGGATGGGCTCCGATGGCCCGGCTGGGGAGGCGATGTTGCGACGCATCGCGCTGATCCTGCCCATCGCCGCGGCGCTGGCGGCGCTCGCTTCGCTCGCGCCGGGAACCCCCGCCGCCTCGCCGTGCGCCGCCTCGGGGTCGCACAGCGCAGCCCTGGTCGTGGAGCACGCCGACGGCTCGACCGTGACGCGCTGCGTCGCCTTCGACACGGACGCCATCTCCGGCGAGCAGCTGCTGACCCTCTCTGGGATCGGCTGGTCGAGCCAGAGCTTCGGCGACTTCGGCGACGCCGCCTGCGCCCTCGACGGGGAGCCGGCGCGGTACGCCGAGTGCCCCGGAACGGACCGCTACTGGGCCGTCTTCGTCGCCCAAGCCGGCGGGTCGTGGCAGCTCGCCAACGTGGGCATCTCCGCCCTGGCCCTCCACGACGGCGACGCGGAAGGATTCCGTTACGTGCCAGCCTCGGGGGTCCCGGCCGCGCCGCCGTCGCCCGCTGGGGTGTGCGCCGCGCCGCCCTCACAGACCACGCTCGGCAGCGCGGCGCCCGGCCGACCGAGCGCCTCTTCCGCGACGCCGACGGTAGGAATTGTCGGCGCCACGGCATCGGCCGGAGCCACTGCCGGCGCAACCCCGCGCCACGAGACGCCGGCTCCGACGCCGTCCGGGGGCGTGGACCTGGGCCTGCTTGCAGCGGCTGTGGTCGGCGGGGGACTGGCCGGGCTCGCGATCCTGCGAGCCGTCGCCGGCCGGCGCCCAGGTCCGTGACCGTCACAGCCGCCGCGCCAGGCTCGGCCGCGGTGCCGGGCTCGGTCGCCGTGCCACCCGTCGCCGTCCGGGCCGACCTGCATCCGCGCGCCTGGCTCGTCTGGTCGCTCGCCGCGGTCACCGTCGCCCTCGTCACGGACAACCCCGTGTATCGCGGACTCGTGGCGCTGATCGCGCTCAACGTCCTGCTGACGTGGCTGCCGCCGGAGCGCCGGCTGCGGCCGCTCGCGGTGGCCGTGACGCTGGCCGCTGCTCTGGCCGCGCTCATCAACCTCCTGGCCAGCCACACCGGCGCCGACGTGTTCGCGCGTCTGCCCGACGGGCTGCCGCTCGTGGGTGGGCCGCTGACGCTGGAGTCGCTGGCGTTCGGCGGTGCGCTCGGGCTCGGGCTCGTCGCCGCTCTGCTGGCCGTGGCCCCGCTCTCATTGGTCCTCGAGCCCCACGATGTCGTCGACGCGATGCCGGCCTCGCTGGAGCGGACCGGGATCGCGGTGGCCACCTCGCTCAATCTCGTCTCGGGTTTCGGGCGAACCTTCACGGCGGTCAGCGATGCCCAACGAATGCGCGGCTGGCGGCCCCGCGGGATTCGCTCCTGGAACGAAGTCCTAGTGCCAGTGGTCCTGACGGCGATCGAGGATTCGGTCCTGCTGGCCGAGGCGATGGAGGCGCGTGCCTTCGGCGCCGGTCGGCGGACGAGCTACGCCGGCTCGGCCTGGGCGCCGTGGGACCTCGCGGTCGTCGTCTCTGCCGTCGGTGCGGCCGCGCTCTTCGTCGGCATGCGGATCGTCGGCGTGGCGGTGGACTGGTATCCATACCCGACGCTGGCGATGCCGCCAATCCACCCGGTGCTCGTGGCGAGCTGCCTGGCGCTGGCGCTGCCGGCCCTTCGGGGGCGCCCGAAATGACCGCGTCGCCCACTACCGCCGGTTCGATCGCCCGCTTCGATCGCGTCAGCTACTGGTATCCGAACCAGAGCGAGCCTTCGCTGCGCGCGGTCGACCTGGAGATCGGGCCCGGCCTGACGCTGGTTGCCGGGGAGTCGGGCGGCGGCAAGTCGACGCTGCTGCGCCTCTTCGACGGCCTGGTGCCGCAGTTCCACGGCGGGCGCGTCTCCGGCCGCGCCGAGGTCGCCGGCATGGATCCGTTTCGGACGCCGATCCCGCGGCTTGCCCAGCGCGTCGGTCTGGTCTTCCAGGACGTCGAGACGCAGTCGGTCTACGGCTCGGTCGAGCGCGAGATCGCCTTCGGCCTGGAGAACCTGGGGTTGCCTCGCGCTGAGATGCACGACCGCGTCGACGAGGCGCTCGCCGGGCTGAGCATCGAAGGGCTGCGCGGGCGGCGGCTCGCGACGCTCTCCGGCGGGGAACGTCAACGGGTGCAGCTGGCTGCGGTCCTGGTCCTTCGGCCGCAGCTCGTGGCCCTGGACGAACCCACGTCGCAGCTCGACCCGGAGGGAGCGGCCGCGGTGCTGGCCGCGTGTCGCGGTCTGGCGGCGGAGGGACGGGCCGTCGTCGTCGCGGAGCATCGCCTGGAGACCCTCGGCCCCGCCGCGGACCGGGTGCTGATCGTGGAGGGCGGCCGGGTCACGGCCGGAGTCGCTGGGGCGCTGCCGAGTCCACGACCCGCCCATGCCCAGCGGTCGTTCGGCTCCGGGGAGCCCGCATGGGAGCTGCGCGAGGTCTCCGCGGGCCCGGCCGACCCGGCGCGCGAGGCCGTCCTGGATGACGTCTCTCTGGCGGGGGCGGCGGGCGAGGTCGTGGCGCTGCTCGGCCCGAACGGCTCCGGCAAGACGACGCTGCTTCGGACGCTGGCCGGGCTGCTCCCTCCGCTGGCGGGCACGGTGCGGCGCCCCGTGGGCCGAACGGCGTACCTGCCCCAGAACCCCGGCGCGCTTCTCCACCTGCCGACGGTCAGGGCCGAAGTTGCCCTGACTCTCCGCCGCACCGGCGGTGACGAGGAGCCGGAGACGATGTTGGCGGCCTTCGGCCTTGGCCACCTCGCCGACCGCTACCCGCGAGACTTGAGCTCCGGCGAGCGGCAGCGGGCTGCGCTGGCCGCGACCCTCGCCGGCTCCCCGACCCTGGTCCTGCTCGACGAGCCGACACGCGGCATGGACCTCGCCGCTCGCCGCTCGCTCGCCGCTGCCGTCCGCGCCCTGACTGATCGGGGATCCGCGGTGGTCCTGGCCACGCACGACACGGACTTGGTCGCGGAACTGGCGGATCGAACTTTCGAGCTGCGCGGCGGCCGCGTCACGGAGCTGGCGCCGGGCCGCGCCACGGAGCTGGCGCCGGGCCGCGTCACGGAACTGGCCGAAGCGTCACTCAGCGGGGACCACCGATGAGCATTGCCGCCGTCTCGATCGCCGGGATCCTTCTGTTCATCTGGCCGTTCCTCGGCCTCGGGCTGCCGCCGGAGGTGCCTGCCCTGGCCGTCACCTTGGGCGCCGTGGCATCGCTCGGGCTGATGGAGGCCGGCGCCCGCCGCCTCGATTCCGGGAGGCTTGCGCTACTGGCGGCTCTCGCCGCGATCGATGCCGCGCTTCGCCTGGCGATGGTCAACGGCGTCGGCGGCTTCAGCCCCATCTTCTTCCTGGTCCTGGCCGCCGGCTACGAGTTCGGCGCCTCGTACGGGTTTCTCGTGGGCGCCTTCTCGCTGCTGGTTTCGGCGCTGGTCACGGGCGGGATCGGGCCGTGGCTGCCATACGAGACCTTCGCCGTCGGATGGGTCGGCGCGTCGGCCGGTCTCGCCGGTTCGGTCGTGCGGCGCCTCCGGGCGGATCGCAGGTCGTGGCTGCCGGGCAGGCTCGATCTGGCCGTCCTCGTCGGAGTCGCGATCGTGACCGGCTTCGCCTATGGCGCTCTGACCGACATCTGGGGCTGGGTCGCCTTCTATCGCGGCGTCGAGAACATCGGCTGGACGCCCGGTCTTCCGGCCGTGGACACGCTCGCCCAGTTCGGCCGCTACTACATCACCACGTCCGTAACCTGGGACGCCTTCCGCGCCATCGGCGATGCCATCGCGGTCGTGGCCCTGGGCACGCCCGTCCTCATGGCCCTAGGGAGACTGCGTGCCCGCCTCGGCTACGAGATCGTGGATGCTCTTCAGGCTGGCTGACGGCTGCCGGAGTCGTCGTACTCGATCCGCCCGAGATCGCTGGCGTTGACCGGCGACTCCTCGTATTCCTCGCGCAGGAACTCATCGAGCAACTACTCGAACTCGGCCATCAAAATGATCCCTTCAACGCTGCGCTCCATCCTGCCATCATCGAGCCGAAGAGTCCGCCCGATCGAGCGGCGGACGAGCGATCCTCAATCCTGCAGGAGGCGAGCTATGGCGCTGCGAGAACTGGCCGGCGGCATCACGGACAGCGCCTCGGTGCGGCGGGTCTTCGGTGAATCGATCGATCGAGAAGGGGTCCTGATAATCCCAGTCGCCAGCGTCCGGGGAGTGTTTGGCGGCGGCGAGAACGCGTCCTCGGCCGAGGACGCGTCCGAGGCGGGTGGGACCGCGGTGCCGGCTGCGCTGCCCGCCGGCCGGGGTGGGGGCGGAGCCTGGTCGGCCACTCCCGCGGGGACCTACGTGCTCAAGAACGGCGAAGTGAGCTGGGTTCCGGCCGTGGACGCGGATCGGTCCGTTCTTCTCGGCTGCCTGACCGGCATCGTCGCGCTGCTCGTCCTTCGAAGCGTCGTCCGGACGATCGTGAAGCGCGGCTGACGGGCTCGAGGCGCGGCGGACAGCGTCTTCACGGTTCGATGGAACCGGAGCGGATAGCCGACGCCCTCCCGGAGGGAGATCGGGAGGGCGTCTGGGAGCGGAGAGTTCTGATTCGGACCCCGGCATGCGCCGGCGAAACGGGGGCCTCTAGGTGCTTGAACCCGAAGCGCTGGTCGATGGCGCCGCGATCGGCTTGGAGTTCCGCCCGCCGAAGCCGCCGCCACGGCCAATGCCGCCACCCGGGCCAAAGCCGCCACCCGGGCCGTTCCCGCCGAAGCCGGGCTGGTCGTTGGCGGATGCCTGCACCACGGTCGCGGCGAGCGAGCCATCGGAATTGAGCGTGCCCTGGGCCGTGAGTCGGTCACCCACAGTGACGTTGGCGAGCGTCGGAGCCGACACGCCGCGCACCGAGTACTTGGTCGCCAAGGAGACGTCGACCGTGACCGTCTTGCCCGCCGTCGTCGTGACGACGATCGTCGTGGTCGTCTTGCTGGCGACGGTTCCCTGGATGGATTCCGGCGCGATTGTCACGGCCGTCGCCGTGAAGTTCCCGGCCGAGTCGACCGTGCCCTGAGCCGAGATCCGGTCGCCGACGATCAGCGCGCTCATGGAAACCGAGGCGCCGGCCTCGGCGTAGGTCGTCGATCCCGTCAACGTGAGCGTCTTCGAAGAGCCGTCGGATTGAGCGATCGTCACCGAGGCGGAGCCGACGGCCGTGACCGTCCCTGACGCAGTCGGCGCGAGAACCTGGATCGTCGTGATCCCGTAGGTGCCATCCGCCTGGCGGGATTCACGGAAGCTGATCTGATCGCCAACTTTGAGGTCAACGAGGGCGATCGTCTGTCCGCCCTTGCTGACGGTGGCGCCGGTCGCGTCGATCGTCCGGGTCCAGCCGTCGGTCGTCTGGAGCGAGAGCATGCTGCCGTCGATCTTCGTGATCGCGATCGCGACCTGACCGTCCATGCCGCGGAATCCGCCGGGAGCGAACCAGCCGGGTCCGAATTCGGGGTGACCCGGAATGGTCGTCGCCTGCGCGGCGAGAGCGGAAGGCGAGCCGCCCGAGGCAACGCCCATTGCAAAAGCGACAGAAGCCACGCCCGCGAAGACAAGCGCGCCGATTGGGACGATGAGACGCCAGCGTGAGTGAGAAACCGCCATTCGAAGTACCTCTCGTTACTGCCCGCCCATCGGCGGGAGATCTGGACGCGGCCTGGAGAAGGGACCGGTCGCGTCCCGCCGCTGCACTTGTCGCACCGCAACCCTTGAGAAATCCTGAAAGGGCCGCCGGACGGGAGGGCCGGGCAGTGCGCGATGTCGCGACTCGGTCGATCGCATTCGTCGCCGTGCCTGTATCGTTTGGTGGCCCTCGCATGCTGCCCCACCATTCAAGGAACCTCCCCGTGGCCCTGCCGCTCCGTTCCCTGACACCCGCCCCGCCGGACCCTATCCTCGGCTTGACCGAGACGTTCCGCGCCGACGCGCGGCCCCACAAGGTGAACCTCTCGGTCGGCGTCTACGTGGACGACACAGGCATCACGCCCGTCATCGCGTCGGTTCTGGAGGCCGAACGCCGGCTGCTGGCGAAGGCCGGGTCGAAGGGCTATCTGCCGATCGACGGGCGCCCCGGCTACAAGAACGCGGTCCGCGACCTCATCTTCGGGCCGGACCACGAGATCGTGGAGAGCGGCCGATCCGCCACGGCGCAGACCCCGGGGGGGACCGGGGCCCTTCGCGTAGCCGCGGACTTCCTGCTCCAGACCGGGTCGTCCAAGACGATCTGGCTCAGCGATCCGACCTGGCCGAACCACCCGCAGCTCTTCTCGATGGCCGGCTTCGCGCTGCGGACCTATCCGTACCTGGACGAGTCGGGGCGCGGCATCGACGTGAGCAGGATGCTCGGCTCGCTCCGGTCGGCGGCGCCGGGCGACGTGGTCCTGTTGCACGGCTCGTGCCACAACCCGAGCGGAGTGGATCCGGACGCCGAGACGTGGGCGGCCGTCGCGGAGATCGTTGCCGACCGTGAGCTCGTGCCCATCGTCGATTTCGCCTATCAGGGCTTCGGTTTCGGGCTGCGCGAGGACGCCGACTGGCTGGTCGGCCTGGCGCGCCCCGGCCTGGAGTTCCTCATCTGCTCGAGCTTCTCCAAGAACTTCGCCCTGTACAACGAACGGGTGGGCGCGTTGACGATCGTCGCGGCCGATCCCTCGCGGGCCGGCTCGGCGCTGAGCCACCTCAAGATCGCGATTCGGTCTAACTACTCGAATCCGCCGGCTCACGGCGGCGACATCGTCGAGACGATCCTGACCGACCCGGCTCTGCGGGCGCAGTGGGAAGTGGACCTGGCGGGAATGCGCAACCGCATCCTCGGCAATCGCGCGGCCCTGGTGAAGGCCCTCGTCGACGCCGGCGTTCCGGGCCACTGGGATCCGATCCAGCGCCAGCGCGGCATGTTCGCACTGCTCGGTCTCTCGGCCGACCAGGTGGCTCGGCTGCGCGACGACTTCGCGGTCTACGTCGTCGGCAAAGGCCGCATCAACGTCGCCGGGCTCACGTCGGCCAACCTTCCGTACGTGGTCGGTGCCGTCAAGGCGGTCATCGAGGACTAGCCGGGCGCCGGAACCCGTGGCCAGGGCCCCGGCCACGGAACCGGCCGTCGAGATTCGGCGTCATGGTGGTGGATAATCGGCACGTTCGCATTCAAGGGGACCACAGATGTCATCGCCTTCGGTCAACTCGTCGCTCCATCCTGCGCGCCTGGCGGGCGCGCTGGCCATCTCCATCCTCGTTGCCGGCTGCGTCACCGGCGCGGGCGGGGCGGGCAGCTCGACTCCGGGCGGATCGCCCTCGGGCTCGACCTCCGCCTCGCCGTCCGCCGGCCCCAGCGACTCCTCGTCGGCGAGCGGCTTCTACCTGCGAGCCTGGCAAACCCAGGCGCTTGCTCCGCAGAACACGTTCGATTGGCTGCCGGTCGTGACCATCTCCGACGGCAAGTTCATCGACGGCAGGGTTGCCGTGCCGGCCATCTATCCCAGTCCGCTGTGGATCGGTCCGTCGGTTCGGACCGTCAGCGCCAAAGGGATCGACGCCATCGTGGCCGAGGCGCTCAAGCAGGGACTGCTCGGCACCAAGTCCGATTTCGCCGACCAGGCGGTGGCTGGCGCGGTCCTCGGCCACATCCAGCTGATCGTCGACGGGAAAACCTACGATCTGACCGGCGATCCGGATGCCCTGAGCCGCTGCCGTTGCATCCCCGTCCCGGGCACGGATGGCGCCTTCGCCGCCTTCTGGCAGAAACTGTCGGATCTGGACGCGTGGCTGTCGGCCGAGCTGGGCAGCTCCGCTCCGTATGAACCGGAACGCGTGGCCGTTCTGGCGGCGCCTCCTTCGGAGCCGGCCAGCGGCATCACCCCGAATGAAGTCGCGTGGCCGCTCTCCACGCCGTTCTCTGCGTTCGGGACCGCGCTGGGCAACGACAGCAACCGCTGCGGCGTCGTCTCGGGGGCCGACCTGGCCAAGCTCATGCCGGTGATCCAGGCTCAGAACCAGCTGACGCGCTTCGTCGACAGCGCGAAGGTCAAGGACTCCCTCAAGGTGCGTGTCCTGGTTCCGGGCGAAGAGGGTCCCTGCGCGTAGCTCGCCTAATCGCCGTCTGAGTGAAAGGGCCGAAAGGGGTATTGCACGCGTGCGCCGGCAGGTCGATGCTGGCCCCATGCGACAGCTTCCACGTTCAGTCAAGAGCCTTCGTCCATCCGGCATTCTGCAGGTACCGCACAACGGCGCCGAGCTCCTGGAGAAGCCCCTCCTGAACAAGGACATCGGCTTCGACGAGAGCGAGCGCGAGGTATTCGGCCTGCGCGGATTGCTGCCACCGAGGGTGGCCACGATCGAAGAGCAGGTCAGCCTCGAGCTCGAGCACATCCGCTGCAAGAACGACGACCTGGAGCGCTACATCGGCCTGTCTTCGCTGCAGGACCGCAACGAGACGCTGTTCTATCGGGTCCTGATCGAGAATCTCGAGGAGTTCCTGCCGATCGTCTACACCCCGACCGTCGGCCGCGCCTGCCAGACCTTCAGCCACATCATGCGGCGGCCTCGGGGCCTGTGGATCACGCCGGCCGATCAGGATCGAATCCCGGATCTGCTGCGCAACGCCCGCCCCGAGCTCTCCAGCACCGGCGTCGGGGTCGAGGACGTGCGGCTGATCGTCGCCACGGACAACGAACGAATCCTCGGCCTGGGAGACCAGGGAGCCGGCGGCATGGGCATCCCGGTCGGCAAGCTCGCCCTGTACACCGCCGGCGCGGGGATCTACCCGGCCCATACCTTGCCGGTCTCGCTGGACGTGGGCACCGACAACGAAGATCTGCTGGCGGATCCGCTGTACGTCGGCTACCGCCAGCGCCGGCTGCGCGGAGCCGCGTACGACGATTTCCTGGAATCCTTCGTGGGCGCGATCCTGGACGTCTGCCCGCGGGCGGTCCTTCAGTGGGAGGACTTCAAGCAGCACAACGCGATTCGGATTCTGGATCGTTACCGCCACCGCATCACGAGCTTCAACGACGACATCCAGGGTACCGGTGCCGTGGTCCTGGCCGGGATCCTGGCGGCCGTTCGCGAGCTCAAGAGGCCGTTGAGCGAGCAGCGGTTCGTCTTCCTCGGGGCCGGCGCGGCCGGCATCGGCATCGCCCGGTTGGTGCGTACGGCGATGATGGCGGAGGGCCTGGACGCCGCCGCCGCCAGGAGATCCATCGTGACCGTCGACACCAAAGGCCTGGTCTTTGCCGATCGCGACCAGCTCGACGACGACAAACGCGAGTTCGCGCTGGGAGCGGCCGAAATGGCCTCCTACGGCTTCACAGGTCTGGCGGCCACCGGTCGGGTCGATCTGGCGGGCGTGATCGCGAAAGTGCAGCCAACGATTCTCATCGGCACGAGCGGCGTGCCCGGCGTGTTCACCGAGGTGGCGATTCGCGAGATGGCCGCCCATGCCGCCAGACCGGTCATCTTCCCGCTCTCGAACCCGACGGCAAAGACGGAGGCGATCCCCGAGGTGATCTTGGCCTGGACGGAAGGGCGCGCCCTCATCGCGACCGGCAGCCCGTTCGAGCCGGTCACTCTGGGTGGCACCACCCATGTCATCGGCCAGGCCAACAACGTCTTCATCTTCCCCGGCGTGGGACTCGGGGCGATCGTCGCCGAGGCTCGCGAGATCACCGACGAGATGTTCCTGCTCGCGGCCCGGACTCTGGCCGCGATGGTCTCGCCCGAGCGGCTCGCGCTTGGCGCGCTCTACCCGGCCGTGTCGGACCTGCGGCAGGTCTCTCGCCAGATCGCGGCCAAAGTGGTGTGCCAGAGCCGCGACTGCGGAGTGGGTCGGCTCTACCGCGACGAGGAGGTCTTCGACGCGGTCGACTCGGCCATGTGGTTCCCGGACTATCTGCCATATCGCGCAACGTGATAGGCGACCACCCGAACGCGGGCAGGATCGGCGGCAAGTGAGAGAATTCCGGAAACGGCTCCCGGGTGAGTCAGCACCGCTCGAACGGACGCGTGCAAAGCGCACCCCCCGGGTGCCCCAAAGTGAGTGGCGGGATCGCCCGGAGAGGTCGAGATGCTTGTCGGTGTGCCCCGCGAGATCAAAGACAACGAGTTCCGTGTCGGTCTGACGCCGAGCGCCGTGCGGGAGCTTGTCTCCCACGGCCACAAGGTCGTCGCCCAGGCCGGTGCCGGCGAGGCGATCGACCTCGACGACGAGCACTATCGAGCCGCCGGGGCCGAGATCGTCCCAACGGCAGCGGAGGTCTTCGGTCGCGCCGAGCTCGTGGTCAAAGTAAAGGAGCCGCAGCCGTCCGAGATTTCGATGCTGCGCGAGGGGCAGGTCCTATTCACCTACCTGCACCTCGCCCCCGATGCCGCGCAGACCCAGGCGCTGCTGAAGGCGGGCTGCGTGGCGATCGCCTACGAGACGGTCACGGATGAGCGAGGCGGCCTGCCGCTGCTCGCCCCGATGAGCGAGGTCGCGGGCAGGATGTCGATCCAGGCCGGCGCCCATGCCCTCGAGAAGGAGGCGGGCGGGCGCGGGGTTCTGCTCGGAGGCGTCCCCGGAGTGCCGCCCGCCAAGGTTGTCGTGCTGGGCGGGGGTGTGGTGGGCATGAATGCCCTGCGCATGGCGCTCGGCCTCGAGGCCGACGTGACGGTGATCGACAGGTCGCTGCCGCGGCTCAAGGAACTGGATCTGGCCTTCGCGCCGGCGCTCAAGACCCGATATGCCACCACGGATGCCGTGGAGGAAAGCGTCCTGACCGCGGACCTGGTGATCGGCGCGGTGCTGCTGCCGGGTGGCACGGCGCCGCGGCTAGTCACCAGAGAGATGGTCCGCGCCATGCGGCGCGGCTCCGTGGTCGTCGACGTTTCGATTGACCAGGGAGGCTGCTTCGAGACGTCGCGGCCCACGACCCACTCGAACCCCACCTACGTCGTCGACGGCGTGGTCCACTACTGCGTCACGAACATGCCCGGGGCGGTGGCGTTTACCTCCACGTTCGCCCTCAACAACGCCACGCTGCCGTTCATCATGGCCCTCGCCGACAAGGGCTGGCGCGGGGCGCTGGCGGACGACTGCCACCTGCGCGACGGGCTGAACGTCTGCTGCGGGAGCGTGACCTACGACGCCGTCGCCAGGGCGCACGGATTGCCGTACGTGACGCCCGAGTCGGTGCTCGGCATCTGAAAGTCGCCGACCGCAGACGCCTGCGTGTCACCCTCCAGGCCGCGGTGACGGCCGCGACGCCCCAAGGGCCGCGACGCCCCAAGGGCCTCGAAGTCTCAGCTCGTGGCGGTCGCGTCGGAGTTCCCAAACGCATCCGCAACGACCACCTGGGCCTCGCCGATGATGCGCTCGAGATGCTCCTGGCCGAGGAAGCTCTCGGCGTAGATCTTGTAGACGTCCTCCGTGCCCGACGGTCGGGCGGCGAACCAGCCGTGCTCCGTTGCGACCTTGACGCCGCCGATCGGGGCGTCGTTGCCGGGGGCCCGGGTCAGGATGGCCTCGATCGGCTCGCCGGCGAGCTCCGAGGCTGAGATCTGGCTCGGTGAGAGCTTCGAGAGGATGGCTTTCTGCTGGCGTGTCGCCGGGGCGTCGATGCGGCGATAGGCCGGCGTCCCGAACCGGTCCGTCAGCTTGTCGTAGGCGACGGCCGGGTTGTGCCCGCTCCGAGCGGTGAGCTCCGCCGCCAGCAGGCAGGCGATGAGGCCGTCCTTGTCCGTCGTCCAGACGGTGCCGTCGCGCCGCAGGAACGACGCTCCGGCGCTCTCCTCACCGCCGAAGCCCAGCGATCCATCCGCCAGCCCCGCGACGAACCACTTGAACCCGACCGGTACCTCGAGCAGCTTGCGGCCCAGCTCGGCGGCGACGCGGTCGATCATGCTCGTCGAGACGAGCGTCTTTCCGACGGCCACCTCGGCCCGCCAGCCGCGGTTCCGATACAGGTACGCCACCGCTGCGGACAGGAAGTGGTTGGGGTTCATGAGCCCGGCGGCCCCGGCCACGATCCCGTGGCGGTCGGCGTCGGTGTCGTTGGCGAAGGCGACGTCGAAGCGGTCCTTCAACGCCACGAGCCGTGCCATGGCGTAGGGCGACGAGGGGTCCATGCGGATCCGGCCGTCCCAGTCCACGGTCATGAAGCGGAACGTGGGATCGACCACCTCGTTTGTGACGGTGAGGTCCAGGCGGTAGCGGTCGCGGATGGCGGCCCAGTATCCGATGCTGGCGCCGCCGAGCGGGTCCACGCCCAGCTTGAGGCCCGAGGTTCGGATCGCCTCCATGTCCAGGACGCTGGCCAGGTCGGCGACGTAGACGCCCGTGAAGTCGTAGCGGCCCACCTGCCCGACGGCCTTGTCGTAGGCGATGCGCTTAACGCCCGCCAGGCCGGCGCGCAGAAGCTCGTTGGCGTCGCGCTGAATCGTGCCGGTCACGTCGGTGTCCGCCGGACCGCCGTTGGGCGGGTTGTACTTGAAGCCACCGTCCTCCGGCGGGTTATGCGACGGGGTTACTACGATGCCGTCGGCCAGGCCTGTGCTCCGATCGCGGTTGTGGGCGAGGATGGCGTGGGAGATCGATGGAGTGGGCGTCAGGCCGTCCGCACTGTCGACCAGGACCGAGACGCCGTTGGCGACGAGGACCTCGATAGCGGAGCGAGTGGCCGGCTCGGACAGGGCGTGGCTGTCCCTGCCGATGAAGAGCGGTCCGTCGATCCCCCGGCTGCGTCGATAGCGGCAGATCGCCTCCGTGGTGGCCAGGATGTGAGCCTCATTGAACGATCCGTCGAGCGATGAGCCGCGATGGCCGGAGGTGCCGAAGGCGACCTGCTGCGCGGGCACGTTGGGGTCCGGCTTGATGTCGTAGTACGCGGCGATCAGCCGGTCCACGTCGACCAGCATCGAAGGCTCCGCGGGCTTGCCGGCTCGCTCGCTGACTGTCACAGGCTCTCGACCTCCGCTACTCGATCCTGCCCTCGCGGGGAATGATGCCGCGCGGGAGGTCGCATGACCAGTGGAAGCTCCATGCCGTGGCGTGGATCGGCCGCACGGATGCCGGCGCTCCTTCCGGCCTCTACTTCAGATGGGTCGGCGTCCGCTGGCGGCACGAGCCGGAGCTACTGGCGCAATCCACCCCAACTGGCCATCATGTCGATGCGTAGTAGCCGTCCGGATTGTGCCGCGGCTACTTCTTGGCCCGGCGCGTGTTCTCTGAGACCCGAAACTCGACGATCTGGCGGATCAAGCCCGTCGGGATCGGTTGGCCAAGAGGGAACTGCACCGAACCCTTCCCGCTCTTGTAGGGCCTGAGCTCTTCCTTGAATGTCTCAACTCCGCTCCCCGTCGGATAGAATCCTACGTGCTTCTCGTAGCCTGCGAAGTGCACCAGATGCCCGTTCAGGTCGAACGTGGGGATTGCATAGCTGATCGTCTCGGTCGCGCCGGGCGCTGACGCCTTGATGAGGACTCGCAGCTCTTCCAGCATCTTCCGGGTCTCAGCGGGGAATCCGGCGATGTACTCGTCGATGGAGCTTGCAGTCGACCTACTCGCCATCTTGTGCACATCCTCTCGGTGGCGTTCCGGTATCCGCACGGCACCACCGCTGCGGCCGCTCAGTAAGGGAGCGCGATCGTTGAGGCCGTGGCGGCCTCGCCGAGGAGCGGCAGGTTCCAGGCCAGCTCGATCGTGCGCAGCATCGAATAGTGAGTTGCCGCACCGCCGAAGCGGGCCCCGGGCGTCATCCCCGGGCTGATCGCGAGCGTGGCGATGTGACCGCCGCCGCTGATCGAGGGGGAACCTTCGTCCCAGGTGATGAAGACGACCGAATCCGTGAACGCGGCGCTCTGCGTGATCTGCGGCACGAACACCTTGAGGAAGGCATCACCCGCGGCGACCGAGCTGCTGTGCATGTCGTTGATCTGGTTCGGAACGATGAACTCGAAATCGGCGGCCGCCGGATCGAATCCGGCCAAATGCGTGATGCGGGCGCAGCGGGCCGGGTCGTGGACGATGCTCGCGTAGCTGATCGCCGGATTGTGCTTGCGGGCATACTCGCCGGCGGCGCCCGGGCCGTCGGCGGCGCCGGCATAGAGGGAGCCTGCGAAGCATCCGCCCGGATAGTCCTGGGCGTAGACATGCCACGTCTTGCCGGCGGCTTCGATCTGATCGAACAGATTCGGGGCGCTCAGGTTGTAGTAGCCGTCGCTGTTCGTGCCCTGCAGCCCGCCCGAAGTCAGGGCGATGTAGTTGGGCTCCGACGGGTGCGTCTCGGCGTAGAAGTTGGTCGCCAGGCCGTAGCGGGCGATCAGCGAATTCAGGTACGGAGCCTGCTTCGAGCCGACGATGCTCCCGTACTCCTGGTTCTCCATGATGATCACGTAGATGTGCCGGAACGCCGGAATGCCGTTGGTCGGGGTCGCCGCCAGCGAAGGTGAGGCCGAAGACCCGGTAGCCGGGGCCGTAGAGGTTGAGCCGAGCGACGGCGACGGGATCGCCGTCTGGAGCGCCGAGGTTGGGGCAGGGGTGGCACTGGATAGCGGAAGAGTCGATGTCGTCGGTGACCCGCAAGCCACGGCAACCAGTGCGACCGAGAGAAGACAGATCGCCCAGTTCGATTTCGCGCGGTTCATGGCTCGAAGTATCGCCGGACGCGGCTCGCACGCAAGATCCGGGCGGCGGTCGTCCGCTCCGGGAGACCGGGAGACCGGGAGACCGGGAGACGCTGGCGTCTTGTCGGGCGTCGTAACCTGGGTGCAGACGGCGCCATCTATGGCCCGGACCGTACCCCAGACAGGCGTGCCCCGATGAACGACCTCTCCAATTTCGCCGCCGATCGGGTCCGCCCGCTCGTCCGCGTTCGTCAGATCCGCGACTTCAGCGACCGACCGATTGCTCCCGCCGACCTCGACGCCATAGCGGATGTGGCCCGCTGGTCCGGCAGCAGCCAGAACACGCAGCCGTGGCGTTTCATCGTGATCCGAGAGCGCGACACGATCCGTCGCCTGGCCGACGCCGCGCTGCCGCAGACGAGGGCGCTGTTGACGGCGACCGCGGCGATCGCCATAGTCCTGCCCGACGAGGCCGGTGGAGCGGTTTCCCATGCCTACGACGAGGGGCGCGCGGCGGAACGTATCCTCGTCGCCGCGTCGCTCCTCGGTCTAGGCGCCGGTATCACCTGGATCCTGCCCGATGCGCGCGCCAGGATCGACTCCATCCTCGCAATCCCAGAGGGTCGCCTGGTGCGGACGATCGTGGCGCTCGGAGATCCGAGCGAAGCGGCGCGCGCACCCAAATCGGCGCCGGGCACCGCTCGGATGCCGCGCAACGAAGTCGTTTTCGAGGAGCGCTGGCCCACGAGCTAGCGACCGGGCCGCTCCCGAGCGCTATCGAGCGATCCAAAGGGGCCAGCCGGCAATTCGGCTCCCTCGGCCGCCCGTCCGCTGGGTATCGTCCGCACCCCGGCGCGAGCCGCCTGCTCGGTATGGAAGTGCGACCGAAGCGGCTTCTCCTTGAGAGCCAAAGTGGTAAGGAAGGCGAGCACGGCCGCGATGACTCCGAGCCACACGCAGTTGGCGATCGCGATCGAGAAGGCCTCGTGAAACCCGGTCGTGTAGAAGCCGACGAATGCATTGGGAATCCCGGCGAAGGCGTCGATTGGCGACCCTCCGACTGACACCAGCTTGCCGACATCGAACTGCGGCGGAGTGGCGACGGGGACGGCTGCGGCCGGCGCGCCCGCCCCGACGATCGAGTCGTGGATCAGGCCCCATGTAAGGTTGTTGCGGAAGAGCGTGAAGGCCATCGTCAGGCCGACCGAGGTCCCGATCTGGCGGAACAGCGTCAGGTCGCTGGTCGCGGTCCCGAGCATCTCGAACGAGACGTCGTTCTGGACTATGAGCGTGAAGATCGCCATCGTCGGTCCCACGCCGAGGCCGGCAATGAGCATCCACGTCCACATGACCAGTGTCGGCGTCTCGGCTCGAAGGTTAATGAAGAGAGCCAGCCCGATCGCCATCACCGCCATCGAGCCGGAGATCAGCACCTTGTAGTGCCCGGTTCGGCTGACGATCTGGCCTGCCGCGATCGAGCTGACGATCAGCCCGAAGAGGAACGGGAAGAGCAGGTAGCCGGATGCCGTCGTGCTCGCCCCCTGGACGATCTGGAACCAGAGCGGCAGGAAGATGATCAGCGTCGAGAAGCCGAAGACGGCCAGGAAAGTGGCGACCGCCGAAACGGCGAAGGTTCGATTGCGGAAGAGGTCCAGCGGGATCATCGGATCCTTGGCCTTGGCCTCGGCCACGAGGAAGGCCAGCAGGAAGACAAAGCCGACGGCGAACCCGCCTAGCACGTAGGGATCGCCCCAGTTGCCGTTCTCCGCGAGCGTCAGGGCGATCAGGACGGGCACCACGGCGCCGATGAAGGTGATCAGGCCCGGGATGTCGAGCGTGAACTGGACGCCTGGCGTGCGCACCATGGGCAGCAGCTTGACGATGAGATACAGCGAGACGAGCCCGACGGGCACGTTGACGAAGAAGATCCAGTGCCAGGAGAGGGTATCGGTCAGGATGCCGCCCAGGAACGGGCCGACCAGGAAGGCAACACCGAAGACGGCGCCGAAGAGGCCTTGATACTTGCCGCGTTCGGCCGGCGTGAAGAGGTCGCCGATGACCGCCAGGGAAATCGGGAAGAGAGCGCCGGCGCCGAGGCCCTGGACCCCCCGAAAGAGGATCAGCTGCCACATGGTCTGGCTCAGTCCGGAGAGCACGGAGCCCACCAGGAACAGGCTGATGCCGACCAGGAGCATCGGCTTGCGGCCGAAGTAGTCCGACAGCTTGCCGTAGACCGGGATCGCCGCCGTGCTGGTCACGAGATAGGCGGTCACGACCCAGGTGTAGAAGTCGACGCCGTTGAGCTGCGTCGAGATCTTCGGCAGGACCGGTCCAACGATGGTCTGGTCGAGGGCACCCAGGAACAGGGCGAGCATGATCGCTCCGAGAATCTCGAACCGAGCTCGAGAATCCACTTCGATGGCTGGGTGTGCCGCTGGCCGCACGGCGGTCTCGGCTGTCATTGGTACTCCTTGCGTGTTGCCCGGAAGCTTGTCGCCGGCACTGCGTTCAGGTTGAACTCGAGTTGTGCAGGATTCGTGAACGGGTGTCGAAGGAAGGATGAGTCCCTCGCGGACCCTCACGCCGCGCGCGGCCGAGCCGCCGACTTAGCCTTTCTCGCGATGATCCCGAGCGAGGGCGGGGATGGAGATCATACGAATAGATTGAGAGTAATGCCGTCGAGCTCCCCCTGCGCCTCAGATCGATGGGTTTTCCGTCGGGCGCAACCGGTCGGAGCTAACCGATCTTGCGGGCGACGACTTCGATCAGGTGCAGATGGCGCGGTTCTCCGAGCGCGGTCTGGGTCTCCTCTTCCTTGACGAGCCAGTGTTCGATCTCGAACCCGTCGAGGCCCGCCTCGATCTGCTCGGGTGGGAGGCACGTCATCGTCGGGTCCGAGGCCGATTCGTCGCGATCGCCGAAGAGCATTGCCGAGAGGCGCGCACCCGGCCCGAGGGCCGACACGATCCGACCCCACGTCGCCGCGAACGGCTCGGGAGCCAGGAACGGCAGGCACAGGCTGGCGTTGACCAGATCGCAGGGCGGTATCTCGACCGTCGCCAGGTCCTCGACGCGGGTCTCCAGGCGCGCGCCAAGGTCGGGGCCGGCGGCGGCGGCGAGTACCTGAAGGGCCGCCGGTTCGCGGTCGATGGCGATCACGCGCCATCGGGCCCGCAGCAGCTCTCGCGCGTCGCGACCGGCGCCGCAGCCCAGATCCACGGCCA
The DNA here is from genome assembly GCA_003141245.1 of Chloroflexota bacterium. Lineage (GTDB taxonomy): Bacteria > Chloroflexota > Limnocylindria > Limnocylindrales > CSP1-4 > Fen-1039. The sequence continues at coordinate 41,329 of PLLE01000039.1, read as the reverse complement.
GTCGCTCCCGGTGTGGGCGGCGCTCGCGGCCGGATCCGGCGGCAGCGTTGTCCTCGGCCCTGAACCGCGCAATGGCGATGCCGACTGTCTGCCAGGCCGGTCGTTCGACCGTGACCTCGTAGTACCGCGACCAATACTCCGAATCGACCGTCATCGGCGAAGCGTAGCAAACGCCCGCACTCTCACCACGACGTTCAGACGAAGGCCGCCGCGGCATAGCCGACGGTTCTGCGCGGATCGCCCCCGGCATCCGCCGAAGTGGCCTTGCCGAGGAGCAAGCCGCGTGTGGCGCCCATCTCCGCGACGGCCGACAGAACGAACCGGGTCGGATCGATGCCGCACATCCCGCACACGAGGCCCGGCAGGTTCATTCCGTCGAGCGCTCGATCGAGCTTGCCGAGCGCGTCACCGTCGAGGACGAGGAGCGGCCCGAGCAGGCGGTCATCCACTTCCTCGCATACGCGAGCCGGCGGGTAGTGGGCGAAGTCCGAGCTGGCGACGATAAGGATTCGCTCGCCGGCCGCTCGAAGCTCGGCCAGCATCCGACCCAGCAGGGCGCCGGCTTCCGCGTGACTCTCCAGGCGCGGGCTGACGGCGAGCGGCACTATCCGCGCCCCGGGACAGGCCCGCACCAGCAGCGGCAGCTGGACCTCGATTGAGTGCTCCGTCAGGTGGGCGTTGTCGTCGGCCTCGAAGGGCGGGCCAAGGCCGACGATGCGCCGGCCGAGCTCGCGGTCCACGCCGACGTCTCCGAGCGGCGTCCGCCACGGGCCGCCCGTCCAGACCCCGACCCCCGCGGCCCAGGCCTGATGGTCGGTGCCGGCCAGGACGACCGTCGACGGCGCGATCTCGCCCGCGAGCCTCCAGCTCAGGGCCGCCACGGCGCCCGAGAAGACCAGGCCTGCGTGCGGCACGAGTGCGCCCACGACGGCCGCCGGGTCCAGGACCTCCGGGCGCGGCACCTTGGCCGCTCCGGCCAGGAGCGTCTCCACGAGCCTCGCCAAACGGTCGGGCTCCGCGGGGTAGAAGGTTCCGGCCACGGCCGTCGGCCTCGACGACGGCAGCAGAGAAGGAGGCTGAGGCGGCGGGCTCACGAGACGGCCCCCGACTGGCCCCACTCGTCCAGCCCGACCCCCGCCAGAGAGTGGCCGCAGCGCGCGCACCGGCCGCCGACCAGCGCCGCCCGGACCGACCGGAACCCTCGCCGCCGGATCAGCGTCTCGCCGCAATCTGCGCAGCGGGTGTCCTCGTCCCCCTCGGCGAGATTGCCCGAGTAGACGTGGCGTAGCCCCGCCGCCCGGCCGATCGCGACCGCTCGCTCGATCGTGGCCACGGGGGTCGGGTCGAGGTCCGTCAGCCGGTACGTGGGAAAGAAGCGGCTGACGTGCCAGGGCGTCTCGGCCCCCATCTCGGCGGCGATCCAGGACGCCAGCATGGACAACTCTTCGGGGTCGTCGTTGAGACCGGGGATCAGGAGCGTGGTCACTTCCACCCAGATGCCGCGCTGACGCATGCCCGCGAGCGAAGCGAGAACCGGGGCGAGGCGGGCGCCGAGCACCTTGCGATAGAAGCGATCGTCGAACGACTTGAGGTCGACGTTGGCGGCCTGGACCAGCGGCGCCAGAACGTCGAGCGCCTCGGGGGTCTGGTATCCGTTCGTCACCAGCACGTTGGCGAGCCCCGCTTGAGCGGCCAGCCGCGCCGTCTCCACGACGTATTCGATGAACACCGTCGGCTCGGTGTAGGTGTAGGCGATGCTGCGCGAACCGGCGGCGAGGGCCCTGGCCACCACAGCCTTGGGTGGCAGCTGGAATGCCGGAGCCGAGAGGCCGTCGCGCTCGGCCTGCGAGATGGTCCAGTTCTGGCAATGCGGGCAGTGGAAGTTGCAGCCGCGGGCCGCGATCGAGAAGGCGAAGCTGCCCGGGTAGACGTGGAAGAGCGGCTTCTTCTCGATCGGGTCGGCGTTCGCGGCGACGGCCTCGCCGAAGACCAGGGTCACGAGCCGACCGTCGCGGTTCTCGCGGACGCGGCAGATCCCCGCTCGGCCGGGCCGGATCAGGCAACGGTGGGCGCAGGCCACGCATCGGACGGCGCCGTCGGACTCAGGCAGCCCGAGGATGGCCGGACTTGCGGATGCCGAGCGCGCGGACGCCGAGCGCGCGGACGCGGGGCCGGAGGGCCCTGGCCGAGAGTCGGCAGGTCGATGGGATATCGGTCGCACGGCGGCTCCTTGGCGCCATGCTGGATTCGGTCGACCTCCGGGCGAAAGGGCCGAACGGCCTCAGCTGCCCGCAGAAGGCTCGCCTTCGAAAGCCGTCGAGACGATCATCGCTTGCTCCGAGGGCTCCGCACAGCATCGAGCGCGAGTTGACGGACGGCACGATGACGCGAAATCGTTTCCATGTCACGCGGCATCGGCTCCAGCAGCGTACCGGTGCTCGTGTGCCAGCGCGAAGCGACTTCCTGCAAGTCCTGGCCGCCAAGCATGGCAGCGGCCTGGACGGCGGCGCCGATGGCCACGAGCTCGGTGGACCTCGGTATGGAGATGGCCCGGCCGGAGAGACGCTGAACCACGCGCTGCCAGGTTTCGCTCCGAGCGCCACCACCGATCAAGACGAGTGCCGCCTCGGGATCGATACCCGACGAGCACCGGTCGATCGTCTCGAGTGCGTCCAGAAGCCCGATCACCGCTCCCTCGTAGGTGGCCATGAGAATCGACCGTGGATCCGTGTCGTGGCGCAGTCCCAGAACCGCGGCGGATGCGTCGGGCACGTTCGGCGTGCGCTCACCGTCGAAGTAGGGGAGAGTCACGACGCCACGGCTCGGGACCACGTCGTCTCGATCGAGCCTGAGCCACTCTGCCATCCGGTCGACCGCCAGAGTGCAGTTGAGCGTGCAGGCGAGGGGCAGAAAGCGGCCGGAGGCGTCGGCGAATCCGGCGACATCGCCCGATGGATCGGCGATCCTCGTCCCCGACACCATGTATGCCGTGCCGGATGTGCCCAGGCTGATGACGGGCGTTCCGGGCCCGAGCCCCAACCCCAGGGCAGCGCTCATGTTGTCTCCGGTGCCGGGGCCGACCAGCGCGCCGGTTGGCAACCCGGTCGCGAGCGCCGCCGCCGGAGTGACCGCGCCCGCGGCTTCGGTCGACTTCGCCACCCGGGGCAGGAACTCCACTGGCAGCTCGATGCTCGCGAGCCCAAGGACCTCGGTCGAGTAGCTCTCGGTTGCGGTGGACCACCAGCCCGTGCCCGACGCGTCGCCTCGATCGGTCACGCCCACCCCTGCGAGCCGCTCCGTCAGGTAGTCGTGCGGTAGACGGATCGCCGCTGTCCTGGCTGCGACGCCCGGTTCGCGCCGACGAACCCAGGCCCATTTCGACGCGGTGAACGAGGCGACCGGCACGACTCCGATCCGGGCGGCCCACGCGGTGGCGCCGCCCAGCGCCTCGAGCAGGCCGATCGCATCGGAGGCGGAGCGAGTGTCGTTCCAGAGCATCGCCGGCCGCAGCGGCCGGCCCGCGGCATCAAGGCAGACGAGGCCGTGCTGCTGCCCCGCGACGGAGATCGCGGCGATCCGGTTGGCGTGGCCGGTCTGGGCGAGGGCGTGGCAGAGCGCCTCCCACCAGACGTCGGGATGGGTCTCGCGCGCTCCGCCCGTTCCGGTCACGGCGTGCTGAGCACGGCCGGTCGCGACGATCTCGCCGGTTTCCAAGTCGACTACGACGACCTTGGTCGACTGGGTCGAGCAGTCGACGCCGGCGATGAGTGTCTTCATTCACACCTCCGCTGCCCGAGTATCGGCGACGGCGACCCGCCCCACGGCCTGGCCGCAAGGCTTAGCGTGCACCCATCAGCAGTTCCATGACCAGCTGGTCGAGGCGCTCGTTGTGGTAGCCGCGGATCGCCAGGGCGTCGGGATCGCCGGGGTGCGCTCGCAGTGCGGCCGCGGCTGCGGGCGAATACGACCCCACCGTCGGTTCGGCAAGCTCCGCAACCGACGCTTCGGCCAGAGCGGCTTGTATCTCCTTGTCGGCGGCGAAGGCCTTTGCCTTCTCGCGCAGGATGAGATACGTCCGCATGCACCCCGCGGCGAAGTCCCACACGCCCTCCGCATCTTCGTTGCGATATGCATGAGCGTCGAAATGCCGGGGGCCGTCGTACCCGGACTCCTCGAGCAGCTTGACCAGGAAGAAGGCGTCCTTGAGCCCCTCCGAGCCGAAACGGAGGTCCTGGTCGTAGCGGCCGATCTTCTGGCCGTTGAGATCGATGTGGAAGAGCTTGCCCTGCCAGATAGCCTGGGCGACCGCGTGGTAGAAGCTCAGGCCGGACATCGTCTCGTGGGCGGTCTCGGGGTTGACGCCGACCATCTCGGGATGCTCGAGCATGCCGATGAAAGCCAGGGCGTGGCCAACCGTGGGCAGGAAAGCGTCGCCCCGCGGTTCGTTCGGCTTGGGCTCGATGACAAAGCGCATTGGGTACTTGCGATCGAGGACGTAGCCGCACAGGAAGTCGATCGCCTCGCGGTATCGATCGAGGGCATCGGCGGGCGGTTTGGCTGCCATGGCTTCGACCCCTTCGCGCCCGCCCCAGAAGTCGTACACCGGCGCGCCAAGCTCGGCCCCGAGGTCGATCGCGCGCATCGTCTTGGCGATTGCGTAGCGGCGCACGGCGCGGTCGTTGCTGGTGAAGGCGCCGTCCTTGAAGACGGGATGGCCGAACAGGTTGGTCGTCGCCATGGATACGACCATGCCGGTCTCAGCGAGGGTCTTGCGAAAGCGGGCGACGATTGCGTCGCGGTCTGCCGGGGTGGCGTCGAAGGGGACGAGGTCGTTGTCGTGCAGGGAGATGCCGAAGGCACCGAGCTCGGCGAGCCGGCGGACCGAATCGTTGGGATCGAGGCGCGCGCGGGTCGCTTCGCCGAACTGATCGCGGCCGGAGTTGCCCACGGTCCAGAGTCCAAAGCTGAACTTGTGTTCTGGGCGGGGCTGGAGGCTCGTCTCCTCGACGCCCCGGCTTTGGAGTTGGACCATGCTCTGACCTCCTTAATGGCTGCGTATGCGAGCCATGCAATCGTATGTTGGTTATCCTTCGGCGGCAATCGTATCAAACCCTTGACGGGTCTGCAATCGTATGCTACATATGTATTCACTCGTCCGGGCCGATCCTGGCGGCGCCAGTAGGCGCTTCGGCGAGTCTGGCCAATGATGCAGGTAACTTGTCGAGGAGCGGAGGAGGTAGCCAGTCGGAACACCGGGCCCAATTCAAGGGGGAATACTCTGACTGGAGTATAGGAAGGCAGGAAGCACATGCGGGTTAACAGGCTGACCGCGATTGGGGCAGTCGTGCTGCTCGTGGCTGCGTGCAGCTCGAGTGGCACGACCCCAACACCGGCAGGGACGCCGACAACAGGGACGCCGACAACAGGGACGCCGACACCAGGGACGCCGACGGCAACACCAGTGCCGTCCGTAGCTGCCGCGACGACTGTCACGGAGTGGGATTACCAGAACGTCGATCCACAGACAAAGCAGTGGCAGACGGTGCTCGACGAGTGCACCGCGTCGACCGGCATCACGATCAAGCGACAGTCGTTTCCGCGTGACGAGTTGATCAACAAGGTCATACTCGCCGCACAGCAAAAGCAGCTGCCGAACGTGCTGATGATCGACAACCCCGATCTCCAGCAAATCGCAGACACGGGTGCTCTGGCACCGCTGACCGACTACGGAGTCGACCTCACCGGGCTGTACCAGAACTTGATCGATGCCGGCACCTACAAGGGCAAGGTCTACGGCATCGCTCCTGGTATCAACGGCATGGCCCTGTTCTACAACAAGGACATGTTCACAGCGGCCGGCGTGAAGCCGCCCACGACCTGGGCCGAGGTCACGGCCGCTGCCAAGGCGCTGACCAAGAGCGGCGTCTACGGCATGGCATTCTCGGCGCCGGCGACCGAGGAAGGAAGCTGGCAATTCGAGCCGTGGCTCTGGGGCGCGGGCGGAGATCTCTCGAAGCTCGACTCGCCTCAAGCCGTTCAGGCGCTGCAGTTCTGGACAGACCTCGTCAACAGCGGGTCCGCTTCCAAGTCCGTGGTTCAGTGGACTCAGGCAGATGTCGAGAGCCAGTTCGAAGCGGGCAAGACCGCGATGGAACAGAACGGCGTCTGGAACCTCTCCACACTCGAGAAGTCCAAGATCAACTTCGGCATAGTGCCCATCCCCCAGCCTAACGGCGGCGCTGCTCCGGGCCCTATGGGTGGCGAAGTGGCGACCATCCCGGTCAACTCTGACGCGGCCACCTCCGCGGCTGCGGGCAAGGTCGTCAACTGCCTGCTGTCAGACAAGGAGATGGCGGAATGGGCGACGCTTCAGGCGTACATTCCATCCCGCCAGACCGTTGCCGCGCAAGCAGCTACGGCCGATCCCAACATGGCGTCCTTTGTTACCGCTGCCGCTGCGGAGCGGTCGCGAACTGGCCCACCTGCTAACCTTGGACCGAACTACAGCAAGGTGTCTCAGCCACTGTGGACGGCAATCCAGGCAGCATTGAGTGGCGCCAAGTCACCTCAGGACGCCCTGACAGCAGCCCAGCAAGCGGCCGCTGCCGCGTTGGCGGGAAGCTGAGAGTGACCGTGACGGCGCGACTATGACGCGTGTCGTCGAGACGGGCGCGGCTGCGAAGGCGGCCGCGCCCGTCTCTCATCAGCCTCGACGGCTGCGGCGCTGGCGACGCGAGCGGATCGTTGGTCTACTGTTTCTCCTGCCGGCGCTCGTGTATGTCTTGGCCTTCTACGTATACCCGATCGCCTTCAACTTCCTGATGAGCCTTGAGAAGTACACGCTCAAGACGTTCGTCACCGGCGAGGCCCCCTTCATCGGGCTGGACAACTTCAAGCGCCTGGTGAACAACCCGGAATTCTGGCCCGCCGTAACCAACACAGTCTGGTTTACGGTCGGGTCGCTGTTCTTCCAGTTCACCCTGGGCCTCTTGATCGCCCTTTTCTACCAGCACAAGTTCCCGCTCAACAGCATCTTGCGAGCTTTGATCCTGGTTCCGTGGCTGGCTCCTGTTCTCGTTTCGGGTGCAATCTGGGTTCGCCTTTTCGACCAGGACACCGGCGTCATCAATTTCGCCATCCACTCGTTGGGATACCAGGGCCAGATCTCTTGGCTTACTGATCCCCACCTGTCACTCATATCCGTGTTGATCGCGAATATCTGGATTGGTATCCCGTTCAACATGGTGATCCTCTACGGAGGGCTTCAGGCGATCCCCCGCGTCCTCTACGAGGCGGCCTCGATCGACGGTGCATCCGCATGGCAAGGGTTCCGGTACATTACATGGCCGCTCCTACGTCCCGTGTCGACGGTGGTGCTGCTCCTCGGACTGGTGTACACGCTGAAGGTGTTCGACGTGATCATGTCGATCACACGAGGGGGACCGGCCAACACGAGTCAGACTCTGAACACGTGGGCCTACAGTCTTGGGTTCACGAACGGGTTCGACTTCGGTCTCGGAGCGGCTGCAGGCGACATCCTCCTAGTAGTCGTTTTCGCCTTCGGCATGCTGTATTTGCGCTACGCATACCGCGAAAATAGGGAAACGGCCTCATGAGCGGCAGCACACCAATCCCGGCGCGCTCGCGACATACCAAGTCGTTACGGCCGCGGCTCAAGACGGTCGGCTGGACAGCGGCGGGCATACTCATAACTGGGTTCATGCTCTTCCCGCTCTACTGGATCGTGAACCTCTCTTTCATGAACCAGATGGAGATTCTTCAGACTCCGCCACCGTTCATCCCGCCGAATCCAACGCTGGATGCGTATAGGAATGCTCTTTCGACCGCTGGTGGATACATCCAATCCAGTTTCATCTATGCTCTGGGCACGGTCGTAGTCACGATGCTCGTGGCGACCCCAGCCGCCTATGCGCTCGCAACCTTCAGGGCTCGGATTGGCTCGCTCCTTCTGTTCAGTCTGATCCTGGCCCAGATGGCTCCCGGGTTCGTAATCGCCAACTCGCTCTACTCGGCCTTCAGCAGCCTCGGGCTGCTCAACTCGTATCAGGCAGTGATACTCGCCGACTCGACTATCGCCGTTCCCTTCGCAATCATCATCATGCGCGCCTTCATGATCGGGATTCCCGGTGAGCTGTCGGAGGCCGCAAAGGTGGATGGCGCTGGCCAGCTCCGGATCTTCCGGTCCATATACGTTCCGCTGAGTCGGACGGCATTGATCACCGCCAGCCTCTTTTCGTTCCTCTTCGGCTGGGGTGACTTCCTGTTCGCTCTCATCCTCAACAACAACCCCGACCACGTGCCGATCACCGTGGGCATCTACCGGTTCATCGGTTTCTCCTCGGTACAGTGGCCGTCTATCATGGCCACGGCCGTGATAGCCGTCATTCCCGCGGCGTTCTTGGTGGCAATCGCTCAGCGCTACGTCGCAGCTGGTATCACGGCGGGCGCGCTCAAGGAATAGCGCAAGACGAGAACTGCGGAGCGGAGCCGTGGCGCCGCTCCGCGCGGTTGTGCACACGCGATAACTGTCCACACCAAGCGGGAGCACAAACCCAATGCTTGTTCAGCGCGTCGGAGATGGCCTCGAATTCAGGTCAGAGCACGAGATCTTGCGTATCGAGCCCTGGGGGGCTGACAGCATTCGGGTCCGCGCCGGCTGGGACCGCATTCTCGACGGGCTGCCCGGGGCCTTGGACGAGCGGCCTGTGGAGCTCACGTCGGAAGCGCACTTTGAGATCGGCGAGACTGGCGCGCGGTTGACCAACGGAGCGATCGCCGCCGTCGTCATGAAAGACATCGGCGATGGCGGAGATGTGCTCCTGGTCCGGTTCGAGGATGCCGCAACCGGGCGAGAGCTGCTCGGCGAGCAGAGGGGTCATTTCTGGTGGCCCGGCGCGCGTGTCTTCTATTCGCTCGGGGGCGGCCGCGCCAAGATCGAGCAGCACTTCCGTGCGTACGATGACGAACGCATCTACGGTCTCGGGCAGCATCCTCACGGAAGGCTCGACCAAAAGGGACTGACGCTCGACCTGTTGCAGCGCAACTCCGACGTCTGCATACCGTTCCTCGTTTCGAGCCGCGGATACGGCTTCTTGTGGAACAACCCCGCGGTCGGTCACGTCGAGCTTGCCGAGAACCGCACTCGATGGGTGGCCGACGCGAGCCGCCAGATCGACTACTGGATCACAGCGGGTGACCCGGCCCAGATCATGCGCCACTACGCCGACGCGACGGGCCACGCACCGGTTCTTCCCGAATGGGCGAGCGGGTTCTGGCAGAGCAAGTTGAGGTACCGGACCCAGGATGAATTGCTCGCTGTCGCGCGCGAGTACAAGCGTCGTGGTTTGCCCCTGTCGGTCATCGTCATCGACTTCTTCCACTGGATCCAGGTAGGTAACTGGAAATTCGATCCTGCCGATTGGCCAGACCCGAAGGCCATGGTCGATGAGCTGCGCGAGCTCGGCGTCCGAGTCATGGTGTCGGTCTGGCCGTTGGTTAGCCCGTTCAGCGAGAACTGGGACGAGATGGCGGAGCGGGGCCTTCTCGTCGGTGTTCAGCAGGGGTTGCCCTACACCTCGACCTTCCCTGATCGGGGCATGCCCAAGCCGTTCGGAGTCGCCCACTACGATGCCACGAACCCCGAAGCGCGGGCGTTTCTGTGGTCGAAGATCAAGCAGAACTACTTCGATCTGGGCATCAAAGTGTGGTGGCTCGATGCCTGCGAGCCGGAACTTCGGCCCGTCCACCCGTCGGTCCTCCGGTTCCATGCCGGCGACGGCGACGAGATCCTGAACATCTACCCGCAGATGCACGCCCGAGGCTTCTACGATGGAATGCATGAGGCAGGTGAGGACGACGTCATTTCACTCTGCCGATCTGCTTGGGCGGGCAGCCAGAAGTACGGCGCCGCGGTTTGGTCAGGGGACATCCCAGCGACCTTCGACGCGCTGCGTCGCCAGGTTCGAGCCGGTCTCAATATCGCCATGTCAGGTATTCCCTGGTGGACCACTGACATAGGCGGCTTCCACGGCGGGGACCCGACGTCGCCCGAGTACCGCGAACTGGTCGTCAGATGGTTCCAGTATGGCGTCTTCTGCCCTCTCTTCCGACTCCACGGCGATCGCGCACCGCGGGAGGCGTTCGGGGCGGACATGACCGGTGGCGCCAACGAGGTCTGGGCGTTCGGAGAGGAAGCCTACGAGATCATCCGGGACGTGCTCATTCTCCGGGAGCGGATACGACCCTATCTCATGGACCAGATGCGAAAGGCGCACGAAGAGGGCCTTCCGCCGATGCGGCCTCTGTTCGTTGACTACCCGGAAGACGCACAGTCGTGGCTGACCGACGACGAGTTTATGCTCGGCCCGGATGTCCTGGTGGCTCCAATCACCGAAGCAGGCGTCCGAGCTCGCGACGTATACCTGCCGCCTGGCGCGTGGGTCGACGCCTGGACTGGCGTCCGGCACTCTGGCGGCTTGACCGTCCACGCCGACGCACCTCTTGAGCACATCCCCGTCTTCGTCCGGGAGGGCTCGGACGTCCCTATCGCCTTCTGATGACCAACGTTCCGATAGCCGGGAACGAGGGCGTCGGCATCTTCCTGATCAGCCATGACAATTCACGACGTCTTCGATCTCGCCGACCGGATCAGCACCTCGCCTGCCTTCGGCTCGGGCATTTCCTCGCGCGATAGCATAATCGCGCCCGGCCTTACCGGTCGGAGCGCGGTCACGGGTTGGTCCGAACGGCTGCTCAGCGCGGCTTCCCTGGGAAAGTCGTGACTCATCCGCCGCGATCCGGGGCGGGTCCGGACGACTCTCGGACGACGATCGCCGGCTTGAAGAGCTGGAGAGTCATCGGTTCGCAATCTCCGTCCTCGCCGACGGCCGCCTTCACCCCCGCTTCCGCCATCTCCGCCATCGGCATGTGGATCGTGGTCAAGGCGGGTGTCGTGTACTCGGCCATCGGCAGGTCGTCGAAGCCGACGATGGAGATCTCGCCGGGCACGTCCAGGCCGATGTGGCAGGCGGCATGAAGCGCGCCGATGGCTAGGACGTCGGTCGAGGCGACGATGGCGGTGGGGCGTTCCGGAAGCGCCATCAGCGCCTTGAGGGCTCCCGCTCCGCCGCCCAGCGTGTTCCGCGCGTCGCGAACGAACTCGTCGGGTGTCTCGAGGCCCTCCGCCGCCGCACGCTCCAGGAATGCCACCCTTCGCTCCCCGATGTCGCCGATCAGGCGGCCCTCGACGAAGACGCCGCCGATGAACGCGATCTTGCGATGACCGAGCCCGAGCAGGTGATCCATCAGGAGATCCACGCCGAACTTGTTGTCCACGCCGATGATCGAAATGCCGGACATCGAGGACGTGCCCTGCCACATGCCAACGACCGCGAAGCTGGTATCTCGCAGATCCTCCATGAGACGGGGTTGATCGCTCGTGTCTCCAAGGAGCACGATTGCATCGCAATGGCGCGTCTCGAGGACGGCGCGCAGGGCAATGGCCTCGTCGGTTCGGCCGTGGGCATCGCCCAGGACCACGTTGTAGCCACGTCGGTTGGCGGCGGTGGAGATGGCGTCGACGGCGCCCGCGAAGAACGGGTCTGTGATCTCGCGCACGATCACGCCCAGGAGCATCGTGTGGGCGCCGCGCAGGCCGCGGGCCAGCGGGTTCGGGCGATACCGCATCTGGCGTGCGACTTCGAGGATTCGCTCCCGCGTCGCCGGGCCGATCGGGATTAGGTTAGGGGCGCCCGTGAGAACCCGAGAGACGGTGCTCTGCGAGACGCCGCTGGCGTCGGCGATATCCTGCATCGTCGGGATGTGCGTGGGATGCCCGGCAACGGCCGGACGCCCCGCCCCGGCCGGGCCCCGGCTGTTGCCGTCTTGCGATCGGGAGTCGGCGCCCCTCTGACCGGCGGGATCGGTCGACCCGGCCACTCGCTTGGCGGCATCCCGGTGGGATGCGGTGGAACTGCGTCTCGGACTCTTGGCTTCCATCAGTCTCGATCTGCTCCGTTTGCGGCGAACTCGATCGTTGCCGTCGAGTGCGGCGGCAACGTGACGGTGCATCGTCCGGCCCGACAGTCGTCCCCGGCCAGATGCCTCGGCGACACTCGCCCTGCGTTGGCTGGGTCGCTGACGGCGCCGAGCGAGTCTGTCTTCAGCAGCCAGCTCGACGGAACAGTCATTGCTGCCCGGATGTTGGCGGCGATCGGGCCGACGCCGACCCCGATCCCCAACCCACCATAGCAGCACTGGCCCAAAGGTTCGGCAAAGCAGCCGTTGAGACGGCGCGAAATCGTGTCGAGCGGCTGGTTCTCGACTACGACGGCTTCCGTCACAGGCGCCTTCCCGCTGGACAAGCTGGTCCGACAAACCGAGACTGCAGGATGCATTCGAATGTAGCATAGCATTTCCGGCATGGCATTCAAGTCGTGGGAGGCGGGCGGAACAGCTTGTCCGGAGTTCGCAGTCGCTCCGGCCCCGCGGCCTTCCGCAGCTTCGAACGCAGGCCCGGCAGAAACGCGCCATTCGACTCTAGTCAGCCGGACCGCTAGCTAGCCGGCCCCGAGCTACTAGGAGAGAGCATGCCCGACCGTTCCATTGATGGCCATACCTCCATCGACTAGTAGTTCGTGGCCGGTCATGTACCGCGCAGCGTCTGACGCGAGGAAGACAATTGGATCGGCAATATCTTCCGAAGTCGCGTACCGACCCAGAGCGATGCGTGAGTTATAGACGCGTCTGACTTCGGGCGTATGCGCCTTGAGGTTCAGTGGCGTGTCGGTCGCTCCCGGAGCGATCGCGTTGACGGTGATTCCAAACGGAGCCAGCTCCAGGGCCAACTCCTTGGTCAAGGCGACAATGCCGCCCTTTGCGCAGATGTATGCCGACATATTGCTGGACGGCTGAACGTCGACGATTGATGTGACATTTATGATGCGGCCACTGCGTTGGGACGTCATCTGCCGTGCCGCCGCACGACAACCGTAGATGTACCCGAATAGATTGACCGACAGCAGCTCATGCCAGTCTGCATCGGTCATCGACAGTATCGGCCGCACCAGCAGTCGCGCGGCATTGTTGATCCAGATGTCGATGCCGCCCCATTGTTCTGCAACCGATGCCGCCAGCTCGTCGACAGTCGCCGAGTCTGCCGTGCTGCCTCGCATTATCAGAGCTCGTCTCCCGGATGCCTCGATGGCCTGCCGGGTAGTCTCAGCTCCTTCGCCGTCGGTTTGGTACAAACCCGCTACGTCGGCGCCTGCCTTGGCAAGGGCAATTGCGGCGGCCTGGCCGATTCCTCGGGAGATGCCCGTAATGACAGCGCGTCTTCCGGTCAACTCGAACATCTATTCCTCCTGTTCTTGGCTCGCCCGTCTCGCCTCGCACGACAAGTCGGGTATGGTCCCCGATTGTTAGCGCGGGCCCGGAGCCCGCGCGGATCGAATGGGCCCGGAATTGGGTCGCTAAGGTTCCGCCGCTCGACGTCATCCAATGACGGTAGGCCTGGAAGCCATAGATCCCGCCAGGAAGACTCGCGCCGGTTGTCCACGTTCACGGCCTGCAGGTGGAGCGTCCGGGCCAAAGGTCACCTGCTCTAGCGATTGCCAGGGAAGACCAGGCTGAGGGCTTCCCGGCGGCCTGGCTCCGGCCAGCGGACCGTGACCATCTTCTGCTGGGTGAAGAAGCGGACGCCATCTTCGCCCCGCATCTTGAGGTCGCCGAAGGCCGAGCCGCGCGTGCCGCCGAACGAAAGGTAGCCCGCCGGCACGGGAATGGGTACATTGATCCCGATCATCGGAACGTCCACCTCAAGCTCGAAGCGGCGAGCCGCCCCGCCGTCGGCGGTGAAGATCGCGGTGCCGTTGCCATACTGATGGCCGTTGATCATCGACAATGCTTCGTCGTATGTCGTGGCTCGGACGATGCCGAGCACGGGCCCGAAGATCTCCTCGCGGTAGATCTCCATCTGTGGCGTTACGTGGTCGAAGAGGGTCACGCCCAGAAAGTAGCCGTCCGGATGCTCGGTCACGTGGAACGAGCGGCCGTCGTGGACGAGTTCGGCGCCCTCGGCCACGCCCTTGTCGATCCATTCGACGACGGAGGCGCGGTGCTCGGCCGAGTAGACGGGACCCATGTCGACGTCCGGCTCCATGCCTGCGCCGATCTTGAGCTTGCCGATCCGCTCCGCCATGAGCGGCAGCAACCGATCGGCGGCGTCGCCGATGGCGATGATCAGGGTCTGGGCCATACAACGCTCGCCGGCCGAGCCGTAGCCAGACGCGACGGCAGCATCGGCCGCCAGCTCCATGTCTGCGTCGGGGAGAACGAGCATGGCGTTCTTGGCGCCTGTGTACGCGCCGACGCGCTTACCGTTCTTCACGCCCGTCTCATAGACGTAGCGGCCGACCGGGGTCGACCCGACGAACTGGATGGCATCGATGCCTGGGTGCTCGAGGATCGCCTTGACCGCCTCGCGGCCGCCGTAGACGACGTTGAAGACGCCGTCCGGCAGCCCGGCCTCCTTCCACAGCTCGGCCTGGAGTTGCGTCGCGCCCGGCGTGTGCGAGGAGGGCTTCCACACGAACGTGTTCCCGCACGCGAGCGCGATCGGGTAGATCCACATAGGGACCATTACCGGGAAGTTGAACGGGGTGATCCCCGCGGCCACGCCGAGCGGCTGGCGGATCGTGTGCGCGTCGACCCTGGTCGAGACATTCGGAGTGTTCAGGCCCGCCAGGTGGATGGGCAGCCCGCAGGCGAACTCGACCGTCTCGAGGCCGCGCATGACCTCGCCGAGTGCGTCCGGAAACGTCTTGCCGTGGTCACGCGTGATCAGCGCCGCGAGCTCCTTGCGGTGGCGATACACGAGATCTCGAAAGGCGAAGAAGATCTGGCTGCGAGCCATGAGCGGGGTGTCGCGCCAGCTCGGAAACGCCCGCTTGGCGGCGGCGACGGCAGCGTCGACCTCGGCCGCTCCACCGCGCGGAACCCGGGCGATGACGGAGCCGGTGGACGGGTCGTAGACGGGTCCCGTGTGCTCGGGAAGGACCTCGACTGGCTGGCCGTCGATCCAGTGGCTCAGGATCGGTAGAGGCCGGTTGGAGGCGTCCGCCGGGCCGGGGAGCTGGGTAGTCGGGGAAGTCACTGTTCTCTCCTTGGATTCAGTAGGTGCCTTCCAGCGATCACTTCGGACAGCTGGTCGATCCTGCGGTCGACGATCGCGAAGTCCTTCTGCAACTCGTCTCAGTGCTCACCAGCGGTGGATTTGCGTTGATCTCGTGTCATCGACGGCGCCCCGGCGCTAACGGTCCGCGGATTGTGGACGAATTCAGTCGTCGACCCTAAGTGAGCTCTGGGTACGGTTCGACCCGCCAGAGCCGAGGGTTCCATGAGGAATGTGACATTCGGCCCTTCTAGGAACGTTACCGGTACCGTTATCAATGCCGCAAGCGAGAAGGTATCGACCGACAACGGCGAGAGGCTCAGGTCCACCACCTCCTCGGCGGCGACCAGTTACGGGCCATCGGCCCTAAGAACGCTCCAGGTAGTCTGCGCGTACAAGGCGCGTGGCGATGAGCGTCTAGTCCGGCGCTCTACTGCAAAGATGGGTCGGTGACGTGAAGGAACCTGTCGTATTGAAGGCGGTTCGGCGGTCGGAGGCCAAGCATTATCCGCTTCCCGGACGCGACTGGTTCCTCTACATCGGGCCCGAGAACAGTTCAGCGCGGCACCTAACGGTCAGCGTCTCGGTGTTCCCGCCCGGCTCCAAGCCGGCCGGCCACGTGCATGAAGCCGAAGAAGAGACCGTGTACGTCGTCTCCGGCCACGGCCGGCTGGTGACGCCCGAGGCGACCGCGGACCTGGAGCCCGGGGTCGCCGTCTTCATTCCCATCGGAACCCATCACGCCACCGAGTCGGACGGCCCGGAGCCGCTCGAGATGGTGTGCGTCTTCGGCCCCCCCATCGTGCCGGACGGCTACGAACGCGGCCACGGTGGGCAGGGCGCCTGATATGGCTGAGACCATGGCCGCGGCCGATCTCACCCGCCTGGAGGACGTTGCGCGACGCATCCGCGTCGGCGTCATCCGCGGCGTCAACGCGGCCAAGGCCGGCCACCTCGGCGGACCACTGTCCGCCGCGGACATCCTGGCGGCCCTCTACTTCCACATCATGCGCATCCGCCCCGACGAGCCGGACTGGCCCGATCGCGATCGCTTCGTCCTCTCGAAGGGTCATTCGTCGATCGGCCTGTACGCCGCCCTGGCTGTGCGTGGGTACTTCCCAGTCGAGGAGCTGCTGACCTTCGACTCGCTCGGTTCCAGACTGCAGGGCCACCCTGACATGACCCGCCTGCCCTGCCTCGACATGTCCACGGGCTCGCTTGGGATGGGCATCTCGGCGGGCATCGGCATCGCCCTCGGGTGCCGTCTCGCCGGTCGCGACGCGCGAACTTTCGTCATGCTCGGCGACGGCGAGTGCCAGGAGGGAGAGGTCTGGGAGGCCGCCTTCCTTGCTCCTCGCTATGGCCTCGACAACCTGATCGTCATCGTGGACCACAACAAGCTGCAGCAGTACGGCTGGCCGGGCGCCGGACCCGATGACCGATTGCCGCCCGCCAGGCCCGGCGAGCTGGTGGCGAAATGGTCCGCTTTCGGCTGGCGCGTCCTCGAGGTCGACGGCCACGACATGGCGGCCGTCGTCCGCGTGTTGGAGGAGGCGACGGTCGGTGATGGCCGGCCCGTCGCGATCATCGCCAACACGATCAAGGGGCGTGGCGTCTCCTTCATGGAGGGCCGCTACTACTGGCACACCCGAACGATGACCGCCGATGAGTTCGCCACGGCAATGGCCGAGCTCGGCGAGCCCATCACCATCCCGGCAGGAGGCGCGGCATGACCCTTCCGATGGGCCGCGCGTTGCGTGAGGTCTTCGGCCAGACGGTCACCGAGCTGGCCGCCCACGATCCACGGATCGTCATGCTCGATGCCGACACCGGGAGCTCGACCAAGGCGGATATCTTCGCGAAGGCCTATCCGGAGCGCTTTCTCCAGATGGGCATCGCCGAGCAGAACATGCTCGGCGTGGCAGCCGGGCTGGCCACGACTGGTTTCGTGCCGTTCGTCAGCACGTTCGTCGCCTTCGCCGTAGTCCGCCCGCTCGACCAGATTCGCGTCCTCATCGCACAGACAGGTCTGAACGTCAAGATCTGCGGCGGCTATGCCGGTCTCTTCACCGGGACCGCGGGCAAGACACATCTGATCGTGGACGACCTATCGATCATGCGGGCTATGCCCGGCATGGTGACCGTAGCCCCCGCAGATGACGTCGAGGCAGGTCAGGTCCTGCGATGGGCAGCCAGCTACAACGGCCCGGTCTACGTCCGGCTCGTCCGCGACGCGACCCAGCGCCTGTTCGACGAAACGTATGCATTCGCACCCGGTCGAGCTGTCGTGGTCCGCGAAGGCGGAGACGTCACTCTCGTCAGCACCGGAACCCAGACCCCACGCGTCGTGGATGCCGCGGGCCTCCTGGCGGCGCGGGGCATTCAGGCCCACGTCCTCCACGTCCCGACCCTCAAGCCGCTCGACGTGCCAGCGATCGTGGCGGCGGCAGATCGGACGCGGATGGTCGTCACCGTCGAGGAAGGAACCGTGATCGGCGGCCTCGGCGGCGCGGTCACCGAAACCCTATCGGAGCATCGCCCGACCATTGTCAAGCGGCTCGGGCTCCAAGACGTGTACGGGGAGTCGGCATCCAACGACCAGTTGCTGGAGCTGTACGGCCTGTCGGCGGCGAGAGTCGCCGACCAGGTCCAGGCACTCCTCGAGGAACGGACCACCGCGGGCCACGCGTCGCACGCGATTCTGCTGCCGTAGGACTCGGACATGTCGGTTGGAGAGTGAAACAGATGGCCTGCTCAAGGGAGCCCTCGCCGAGCAAGCGTGACGCGGCGGCGACGTTCATTCGATCCGCCAGCCGCGTCGATCTCGGCTTTCCCACAAGGAGGTCGAAGGAGGTTGACCCAGGAATGCCGCAAACGTGTTCAGCGTTTCATCGCCATCAGATAGAGGTTGACATGAACAGAATGAACGTGCGCCCACGGCCTAAGGCGCTCACCCTAGCCGCGATTGGGTTGCTGGTCAGCGCCGTGGTAGGCGGGTGCAGCTCATCGGTCGCGACCCCCACAGCCCCGGTCGTGGCCCCCTCGGTCGTGGCCCCCTCGGTCGTGGCCCCCTCGGTCGTGGCCCCCTCGGTCGTGGCCCCCTCGGTCGTGGCCCCCTCGCCCGTGCCAGGCTCATCCATGGTCCCCTCGGACGTGACAGGCACGGTCGCGTTCATGGTGCCGGATAACACCGACTCGCACTGGCTCAGCCAGGACGCGGTTTCCTTCCAGACCTGGATGAAAGCGCTGGCCCCGAACGTCAAGGTCCTCGTACTCAACGCCACCGGCGACCCTCAGAATCAGCTCGCCCAGGCGCAGGCCGCGCTGACTCAGGGAGCCAAGGTTCTCGCAGTGGCGTCGGTGGACGGGACGCAGGCGGGCAAGATCGTGTCGGCTGCCCAAGATGCCAACGCCTCCGTCATCGCCTATACACGTGAGATCCCCAACTCTCCGGTCAAGTACATGGTCGGCGCCGATCCTCATGAGATCGGCGTTGCGCTGGGCACGTGGATGGTCGCCCAAACCAAGGACGGCGACACGATCGCCGTCATCGCCGGCTCGACAGACGACTCCTTTGCGCACCTCGAACACGACGGATACATGAGCGTGCTCAAGCCGCTGTTCGACTCCGGGGCTCGCAAGATGGTAGGGGACGTCTGGACTCCTGGCTGGGATACAGTCAAGGCCCACGCGGAGATGGACGCGATCCTCACGGCGGCCCACAACAACGTGCAGGGAGTTCTGACCGCCAACGACTCCACAGCCCAGGGCGCCATCGGCGCCCTGCAGACCGTCGGGCTCGCCGGAAAAGTCCCGGTAACGGGCGTCGACGCCAGTCTCGCTAGTGATCAACTGATCCTAAAGGGATTGCAGACCATGAGCGCGTGGCGGTCGTTTGACAATCAGGCCCAGTACACAGCTGAGCTGACCGTCATGATTTTGACAGGTCAGACACCGCCGGCGAGCTACTTCACCGGAACCACGTCCAGCGGCGTCCCGACGAAGGCAGTGCCGTCGATCATTATCGACAAGACCAACATGCAGATGTTGATCGATGTTAAGTCCATAGACAAGACAGCGCTATGCCAGGGCATTGCCGCCGGGACGGGGCCATGCTAAATGGAGGCGCAGGCCGCCGCTTTCCAAAGCGGCGGCCTGCCTCTCCCCCGCCCGGCGATCCGCCGGGCGGGGGAGAGGCCCTGCGGGTAGTGGATGTCACCAAGTGGTATGGCGGCGTACAGGCGCTGGACCGGGTGAGCATGTCGGTCGACGCCGGGGAGGTAGTCGCTCTCGTCGGGGACAACGGGGCGGGCAAGAGCACCCTCGTGGACATCATTGCGGGAGTAGTCGCACCAGACGAGGGTGAGTTCTACGTTCGCGGAGAACGCGTGGCCATCCGCTCCACGAACGACGCAGCGCTGTTCGGAATCCGCACCGTCCACCAGGAACACACCCTTGCCGACAACCTGTCCGTCGTGGAGAACCTGTTCCTGGGGCGAGAGCTATCCCACGGGGTCGGGCCGTTACTCCGTCTCGACTTCGCTTCCATGCAGCAGCGGACCTCGGCAGCGATGTCGGACCTTGGCATCACCACTATCGCCGACATCAGAGCTCCGGTGGAAAAGATGTCGGGCGGCCAGCGGCAGAGTGTCAGTGTCGCTCGGGCCACGCTGGAGAAGTACCCAATTGTCGTGCTCGACGAGCCGACCGCGGGCCTTGGTGTCGCCCAGGTTCACCGGGTCATGCAGCTAGTTCTGCGGCTAAGGGCACAGGGGACTGCGATCGTGATCGTTTCCCAGAACATTGAGGAGATCTTCGAGGTCGCCGACCGGATCGTGGTGCTGCATCTCGGTAAGGTCGGCGCGATACTGCGCCGGGCCGATACCACACCCGAGGCGGTCGTCAGCGCGGTCATGGGAGTCGCATGATGGTGAGCGAAGTCCGAGATGTCGGGCCTGGCCCCTTCGGGTCAGGGCAACAGGCGGCCCCTATTGCGGTGGGGGAGCAGGCTGCGATGCCGAGCGGCGAGGAGGCCGTGGACCGCGGCGAAGCGCTGCGCGTGGAGGGTGTGTCCAAGTCTTTCGGCCTGGTGCAGGCGCTCGTCGGCGTCAGTTTGTCAGTACACCATGGCGAGGTGGTCGCGCTCGTCGGCGACAATGGAGCGGGCAAGAGCACGCTGATAAAGGTGATCTCCGGGGTTATCGCCCCGGACGAAGGCGCGCTCTACGTTAACGGGGAACGCGTCGTGGTCCGTTCCACGAACGACGCGGCCGCCTGCGGCATCCGCACCATCTATCAGGATCTCGCGCTCGCCGACAACCTGGACGTGGTCGAGAACCTCTTCCTGGGACGGGAGCTGTTTCGCGGGGTCGGGCCGCTGCGCCGGGTGGACTTTGGCGCGATGAGGCAGCGCACAGCGGCGGTGCTCTCGGAGCTCGGCATAGGGACGATCCCCGACAGCAGAGCTCTAGTGGCCCAGCTTTCGGGCGGCCAGCGGCAGACCGTTGCGGTCGCTCGGGCTACGCTCGATAACTGCCCCATCCTGCTGTTTGATGAGCCCACTGCCTCTCTGGGGCTCAAAGAGGCTCACAACGTCATTGAGTTGGTGCGGCGGCTGCGGGCGCAGGGGACCGCAATCCTGATCATCACTCACAACATGCGGCAGGTCTTTGAGGTCGCGGACCGGATCGTAGTGCTCCACCTGGGAAAGGTCGGTGCGGTCTTCCGCACGTCAAGCACTACCCACGAGGCGGTCGTCAAGGCGATCATGGGAAAGGCGTCATGAAGGTGGAGAAGACTACGGTGAACGAACCCGCGGAAGCCCTCCAAGCCTGTCATCAGGAACTGGATGCGAGACCATGAGCGAGCCCGTTACCCCCGGCGTGCGCCCGTTGGATGAGATCCCACCACGCGACCCTGCGCGCCCAACGGATCGGATGATGAGCTTGGCTACACGAGGGCTGTCAGTGGCGCTGTCGCGAGGCACAGCCATGCCGGCGGTCGCCAGCCTGCTGATCATCGCTATCTTCTTCCAGTCGCGGTCGGAGTATTTCCTCACCCCAGGGAACCTGAGCAATCTCGCGGTGCAGGCCACGTTGGTTGCCATCATTGCCCTCGGCGAGATCTTCGTGCTGCTCCTCGGCGACATCGACCTGTCCCTCGGCTCGCTGTCGGGAATGACCTGCGCGATCCTCGGCGTCCTGATCACGAACGGTCACGTGCCCTGGCTGCTCGCCATCTTGGTCATGCTCGTCTGCGGTACGGCCTTGGGGGCCTTCCAGGGATGGTGGATCGCCTGGCTGGGGATCCCGGCCTTCGTGGTCACCCTGGCAGGCAATATGGGCTTTCTCGGGCTGCAGCTGTACATTCTTGGGCCGGACGGAACGCTGAGTATCTTCGACCCAAACGTGGCGGCGCTGACAAATACGCAGGTTCCCCCATCAGTCGGATGGATCCTGGCAGCGATCGTCACTGTCGCCGTGGTGGCCACCACGCTGGTGCGCTACGCGCGTGGCGAGGTGGCGGTGAGGTCTTTCGGCCTTCCGATCGCAGTCACCGTGTTGGTCGTCGGTGCCGTAGCCATCTTCAACGCCTACCGCGGCATCCCCATGCCATTCCTCATCCTGATCGGGCTCCTGGTCGTCACCTGGTGGATCACAATGCACACGAGCCCGGGTCGACACCTCTTCGCCGTCGGCGGCAACGCTGAGGCGGCCCGCCGGGCCGGTGTCCAGGTGAAACGAATTCGGCTCGCCGCGTTCGCCGTCTCAGGCTTCTTTGCGGCGGTCGGTGGCCTCTTCGCCGCCTCTTACAACGGGTCAGCGGGCACGCTCACCGGCGGCGGGACTCTGCTGCTCGAGGCGATCGGCGCCGCCGTTATCGGCGGTACGAGTCTGTTCGGCGGCCGGGGGACCGTGTGGTCCGCCCTGGTCGGGGCGCTCATCATGGCCGGCGTGGCCAACGGCCTCAACCTAATGAACAGCGATCAACCGGTCAAGTACATGGTGCAGGGTGTCATCGTCCTGCTCGCCGTCTCACTCGACACCATCCTGCGGCGGCGCCAGAGCCGCGGGCGGCAACTGGGAGCAGCCGTTGCATGAGCAACCGCAGGTGAATTGCACTGACGAGTGCCGCGTCGACCACCGCCATTGCAGACGGATGCTGAGAGCAGCCCTGATCGAAAACGTCGCCGACGCTGCGTGCTCCTCGCGCCCATGGACGCTCGATACATCAACTAGAGTGAACTACTCGCGGTCGGGGTTCGAGCCCTGCCGCGTAGGAGGGTGAGTTGAGATGACCGAAGAGGCTACCTGGAGCATTAAGGCACTCGATACAGGAACCTCCACCATCGAGGGATCCATACGGACGTATCTGCGGCATTGCGGCGAGCCGGTCAGCATCCCACGAGTAATGTGGCTGCTGGAAGGCCCCACCACCATAGTCGTCGATACGAGCGTCGACCCGCAGCTGAAGCCATACGAGTTCTTTGGAGAATCCTTCGAGCGAAGTCGGGAACAGATACCGGAGAATGCTCTCAAGGCCGCCGGCGTGGCGCCCAAGGACGTTGAGTGGGTCATCCTGACGCACCTGCACTGGGACCATTGCGGCAACTGCGCTCTGTTCCCCGAAGCTCGTGTCGTCGTGCAGGAGGCCGAGCTTCGGTACGCAATCGCTCCCGGGCGGAGTTTCCGGGTAGGCTACCTCAGCCCCGGCAGCGGCTGGCCGCATCTCCCTTCGTATCTGGTCCCTAACCTCACGACTGTGCGCGGTCAACACGAGGTCGTCCCCGGCGTCACACTCCTTCCTGTTCCCGGCCACACGCCGGGCTCGCAGGCCGTCCTCGTCCGGACGGGATCTGGCACGTATTGCATCACTGGCGACGCCATGATGACCTACGAGAACATCGAGCTAGATGTACCGCCCGGGTACCATACTGATGTCGATGCAGCGATGGATTCCTTGGATTTGATGAGGGCTCGAACCTCGCTGTTGCTGCCGTCTCATGACCACAGCGTATTCCGGGATCGCCCGGTCACGCTGATTGCATCCCAATGACGGGCGACCGGGCCTCCGCTCGCCCGGAAACCTTGAAGTGGGTCGTTCAAGACGGCCGTCGTTCGGTGCCATGGAAGCTGGAGGGGCGCGGCTGGTCCTTTGGCTGGGACGCGTCATCAGAGTGGAGGCAGCTTGGGTAGGCGAGCGTCCTCGCGAGCAACGATCGTTGATGTCGCAGGCGCGGCGGGGGTTTCCGTCTCGACGGTGTCACGGGTCATCCGTGAGCACGTGGACGTTCGATCGGAGACACGGACCAAAGTGCAGGCGGCGATAGAGGCCCTGCAGTACAGGCCGTCCCAGATCGCCCGGGCGCTTGTCTCCGGGGAGACGCACTTGCTCGCGCTCCTTGTCAGCGACATCACCAACCCCTTCTACCCCCAGCTCGCGAAGAGCATCGAGCAGGAGGCGGCAAAGGCCGGCTATACGGTCGTGATCTGCAACACGGACGATCGGATCGCCGAGACGAACCGCCATCTGACGCGCCTTCTCTGTCAGGGACTCGATGGCGTGATCCACGCCGCAGTCGGGCGGGACGAGGCCATCGTGCTGTCAGTCCTCGGCGACCACCGCCGTGTCGTATTTGTCAACCGACCGCCGGTGGACGAATCGGTCAGCTACGTCGTGTCGGACAACTTCGGTGGGGCAGCCGAGCTGACCCGTCACTTGCTTTCGAGCGGCCACCGGAGAATCGGGTTCATCGGAGGGCCGTCATTTGCGGGGAACGCCACGGAGAGACTCCGGGGTTTCACCCAAGCCATGGACGAGGTCGCGGATGCCAAGGGGTTCGTGGTGCAAGGGGAGTTCTCCAAGACCAGCGGAGAGCGGGCCGTGAAGAAGTGGCTGGATGAGGGTTGCGGTCTCACTGCGATCATCGCCATCAACGACGCGGTTGCCCTCGGTGCAATGGAAGTGCTCATTCGGCGGAGCCTGCGCATGCCCGCTGACATGGCCCTCGCCGGGTTCGACGGGACGGCAGTTGCGGCGTCGCCAGTAATGAGCCTCACCAGCGTTGACCAACACATTGATGAGATCGGACGCCAGGCGGTCCGATTGCTGCTCAAGCAACTTGGGTCGGAGATATTCGTGCCCACGCGGCAGGTTCTGCCGACCAAGCTGCTCCTTCGCAACACTACCGAAGGGGCCCGTCGTCCTCGCAGGAGGCAGGCTCGGGTCCAAACCGAGAGAGCCCGGGCAACGGGCGCCGAGGAGCCATCGGCCCGGGCAGACCGACCGACGGGGAGCGGGCGTTCTTGAGCAAAGGCGTGCCCATGATTGGGCTTCTCCGGGCAGGCGACGCGATCCCCAAGCTTGCGGAGCTGCTCTGCGCCGTCTGTTCGGAGGCACGTGACTAACCCGCAGCGGAGACCATCTGGTCGGGAGACTGTCGTGCGATTTGGCTGCTGCGTCCCCGCCGCATCCGCCGCACTCGCGGCGGAGATGGGCTACGACTACGTCGAGATCCCGGTTGCCGACCTCTGTCCAGAGAGCCCCGCCTCAGAGTTCGCCCAGACCGCTCGCGCAATTGTGGCCGCTGGCATCCCGGCCCTGGCCTTCAACTTCCTCGTCCCGCCCACTCTTCCGTTCGTGGGCCCGGCAGTCGACCTGGACCGACTGAGGCGCTACGTGACCGTTGCGGCCGAGCGCGCCGCGTCGCTCGGCGGATCCGTCTTCGTTCTGGGCAGCGGGCCCGCACGGCGGATACCCATGGGTTTCCCCCGAGCTCAAGGGGTTGAGCAGTTCAGATCTTTCGCGCGCCTAACTGCCGAGGCGGCCGATCGTCACGGTATGACCGTCGCGTTGGAGGCAATCAATCGAACCGAAACCAACTTCCTCCACACGCTCGAGGAGGCCGTCGAGCACGCCCAAGCCATCGGCCTCCCCTCCGTCGGGGTTCTGGCGGACGCCTACCACATGAACATGGAATCGGAGCCCTTCTGGCACCTCCTTGAGACCCAGGGTCTACTGAGACACGTGCAGGTGTGTGACGAGGGCCGGTCGTACCCGGGGTCGCGCGGTCTCGACCTCTGGGACTTCTTCGTCTATCTCAATCATCTCGGGTACAGCGGAACCGTATCTGTGGAGTGCCGATGGAAGAGTTTCAGCGCTGAGGGTGGTCCCGCGCTTGAGTTCGTGCGAAGCGCGAGTTCCACGAGCGGCGAACTCGCATTTGCGCCGTGAGCCAGAAACGCTCACGGACGAGAACAAGAGGAAGGAGACTCCCTAGTGACTCCGATTGACGAACACGACGGCCCCGGCACGAGGAGGCTCGCCGACGTCGGCGCGGCCGTTATCGGCACGGGTTTCATCGGCACCGTCCACGTAGAGCAACTGCGGCGGATCGGCGTCCAGGTGCGCGGCATCCTCGAAATCACGCCGGAACATGGCGAGGCCAAGGCGAAGGCGCTCGGCGTCGCGCGCGCCTATCCATCCCTCGAAGCGATCCTCGCAGACCCGTCCGTCGACATCGTCCATGTGACCTCGCCGAACCACCTCCACGTCGAGCAGGCGAGGCAGATCCTGTCTGCCGGCAAGCATGTGATCTGCGAGAAGCCACTAGCTATGACCTCCGCAGACTCGGCCGGGCTCGTGGCCCTCGCCGCCGAGACGGGCCTGGTCAACGCTGTCAACTTCAACATTCGCTTTTACCCCCTTCACCAGCACGTCCGGGAACTCATCGCCGACGGGGGCCTCGGCGACCCACGCTTCGTGACGGGTCATTATCTCCAGGACTGGCTGCTGTACGACACCGACTGGAGCTGGCGGCTGGATACGTCCAAGAACGGTTCGCTTCGTGCAGTCGCCGACATCGGCATGCACTGGCTCGACCTCACGACATTCCTCGTCGGTCAGCCGGTCGTGGCGGTCATGGCCGACATGACGAACTTCATCTCCACCCGCTTCGAGCCGAAGGGCGCGGTCGAGGCCTTCTCCACGGTGCGCAGTACCGACACCGTCGAGCGCAAGATCACGACCGAAGACGTGGCGTCGATCATGCTGCGCTTCGCCAACGGCGCTCGCGGCTCGGTGGTGCTCTCGCAGATCAGCGCCGGCCGGAAGAACTCGCTGCAGTGGGAGATCGATGGCTCGGTCGCCGCAGCGGCCTGGGATTCCGAGACGCCGGACCATCTCTGGCTCGGTCACCGCGACCAGGCGAACGAAGTCCTGATGCGCAATCCGGGCCTCATGAAGCCCGCAGGACGCCTGGCGGCGGCTCTGCCAGCCGGTCATGTCGAAGGCTTCGGTGACACGTTCGGGGCGGCCTTCCGGGCCGTCTACGCCGATGTCGTTGCCGGCCGCCCGGCCGAGCGACCGCCTTATGCGACCTTCGCCGACGGGCACTACGAAATGCTCTTGGGCGAAGCCGTCGCCGAGAGTTCGCGCCTGGGTCGCTGGGTCGACGTGCCCGGCCAGCCGAAGGCACCGCGATGAAGTTCGGCCCGCTGACCGGGCCGTTGCCGAACATCTCAAGGAGGAATTGATCGTGCTCCGCTCGAAGCTGTTGCACCCAGGCATTCTTCAGGCGCTGGGGGAGGCAGGCCATGGGTCTACCATCCTGATCAGCGACGGCAACTTCCCCCATGGCACCACGCCGTTCCCGGGCGCGCCGGTCATCTACCTGAATCTCTCGCCCGGCAAGATGTCGGTGACCGACGTGCTCGCGGCCGTCGCGCCGTCAATCCCGATCGAATCGGTGAGCCTGATGGACAACGGCACTCCGGTGGCGCCCGAAGCCCACGCGCCGATCCGGGCGCTCTTGCCTGCCAACGTGCCCGTCGCGCTCATCGACCGAACGAGCTTCTACGAGGCCACCAAGTCGACCGACGTCGCGCTCGTCATCGCGACGGCAGACACGCGCCTATTCGCCTGCGTACTTCTGACGATCGGCGTCATTCCGCCGGCCGAGGCCGTGTCCCTCGGCTCGTAGCCAGAACCGGATCCGGCGTAAGCAACGACCACCCAATCCCATGCGGCCACGTAACGTCGCAAAGATTGGGTGGTCATTCACCTCATATGTCGTTAGGTCCGACGACCGGCCGGGCCAAACGACTGGGTCCCCTCAGCTACCATGCGTGTGGGATTCGAGACCAATTCAAGAGTACTGGAAGCATGGCAGATCTAAAGCTCGGGATCATGCTCTGGGGTCAGGCCACCGACTGGCCCGGACAGCTCGATGCCGCGTGCCGCGTCGACCGGCTCGGATACGACCATCTGTGGGCCTGGGACCATCTCTACGCCATCTTCGGGGATCCCCGTCAACCGGCCTTCGAAGCCTACACATCTCTCGCCGCATGGGCGGTTGCGACGGATCATGTCGGACTCGGTCTTCTCGTTGGGGCCAACACATTCCGCAATCCGGGCCTGGTGGCCAAATCGATCGCGACCATTGACCACATCTCGAATGGTCGGGCGATCATGGGCCTTGGCGCGGCCTGGTTCGACGTCGAGCACGAGGCGTTCGGCCTGGACTTCGGAACCGGCTTCGGCCAGCGCCTCGACTGGCTGGACGAATCAGTCGGCGCGATCAGCCAGCTGCTCCGCGGCGAGTCGGTCACAGCCGGGCCTGGCGCCAGGTATGCGTTCCGCGATCTCGTGCAGCGGCCCATGCCAGTGCACAAGGTGCCGATCCTCATCGGGGGTACGGGGGAACGAAAGACGCTCCGCACGGTCGCCAGATACGCCGACATGTGGAACGCGGCTGAGCCGGTCGATGTGCTTGCGCACAAGATCGCGATCCTGCGGGACCATTGCGCGGCGGTCGGCCGAGACATCGCAGAGATCGAGTTCACGCTGAGGGTCCAATTGACCCTGCGCGACTCGGAGGCCGAAGCCGAGCGGGTCTGGAAAGCGGCCATGGCCCACAACGGCACGCCAGCTTCGGGCGTGCCCCAAGGCTTCGCGGAATGGGCAGGAACGCCCGAAGCGATCGCGGATCGATTGCGTCCGTTCATCGGCCTCGGTTTCAGGACCATCATCTCGGAGCAGCCGGCACCGTACGACGTCGAGACGCTCGAGCGATTCGTTGGCGAGGTCGCACCCCTACTCGATCGAGCGTAGTCCGATCGAGCCGAGCCTCTGACCTCACGGGCTTCGGCCCGGGCCACCCTCCCGACGGGGCGGCGGTTTGGGCGCGGCCAGCCCTGAACGAGGACCTGTTCGACCGGCAGCCGTCGGCCGCACGATGGCGTGGCCCTCCTTCGAACGGCGGGTTCAAATCCTCTTGCCACGAGGAGTTCTGGACGATCAACTGCTCCTTGTCAAGCGGCGGCGCGTGCAATGGTGCCGGCACAGGGCCTCTCTGAGGAGCCCGCGGGGTACAAGAACTGCCGTGACCCGCGCGATTGTGGGTGAGCACGAAAACTGCAGGGAGTTGAGCACGAAAAGTGCAGAGGCCCTCGGGGTGACCCGAGGGCTTTTCGTTTGGGTCCGGAAATACGGTGTCCCTCCTGCGAGGCTGCGAGTGTCTAGCTCAACACCCTCGACAGAAGGGACGCCATGCAGTCTGAGGAAACCTGGATGGAACTGCACGTACTCC
This sequence comes from Chloroflexota bacterium, assembly GCA_003141245.1. Lineage (GTDB taxonomy): Bacteria > Chloroflexota > Limnocylindria > Limnocylindrales > CSP1-4 > Fen-1039. The sequence continues at coordinate 12,551 of PLLE01000039.1, read as the reverse complement.
ACGATCACGGCTGGTCGATCGCCGCTCTCGCCCGCGAGTTCGGCCTCGACTGGCGAACCGCCCGCCGGTATGCCCGAGCCGGCAAGCCACGCCGGCGGACCGAATCGTTGGGATCGGGGCGCGCGCGGGTCGCTTCGCCGAACTGATCGCGGCCGGAGTTGCCCACGGTCCAGAGCCCGAAGCTGAACTTGTCGGCGCGGGTGGGTGTCAGGGCGCCATCGCCGTGCGCGCCGCTCTTGATCTGGGCCATTCCTCCGACCTCCAATGGGCGACGAACCCGCGTTGCTTCGACCCGGCGAATGCAACATGGCCCTTCCGGCATCGAACCCGGCTTCCGCGACGGACTGACGGAAACGCGCCATTCGACTCTGGCGCTGCCTGCGCGGCCGCCTAGCCTGCTGTCTGGAGGCGACGAACTGCCGATGCACAAGCTCGAACAATCGGAGCGCAAGCGACTCCTCGATCTGGCGCGCGCCGCCATAGAGGCGGCAGCCACCCGCGGTCCTGGACCCATGGTGGACGAGGGCGACCTGACGCCCAACTTGCTGGCTCCCGCCGCGGCATTCGTTACCCTCCACGAGGGCGGCCAGCTGCGAGGCTGCATCGGGATGATGCGGTACGAGATGCCGCTCTGGATCAACGTCCGTGATTCGGCGATCGCCGCCGCTCGGGACGACCCGCGCTTCCTGCCGGTCGCGGCGTCGGAGCTGCCCGAGATCGACCTCGAGATCTCCGTGCTGGAGCCCCCGGCGCAAATCCCCGACGCCCGCCAGTTCGTGGTCGGCCGGCACGGCGTCGTGGTGGAGCGGGGCGGATGCCGGGCACTCCTGCTGCCACAGGTCGCGGCGGAGATGGGCTGGGGTGCCGAGCAGATGCTGGAGGCCGCCTGTCGCAAGGCTGGTTTGCCCGGTGACGCCTGGCGCGATCGCTCGACCCGGCTGTATGTCTTCGAGTCGTTCTGCTTCGGTGTCGCCGAAGATGGAGAAGGCGCCGAGGGTGTCGAGACGGCCGGCACAGGGGACACCGCCTCCGACTGAGGATGATCGGACCCGGACGGTGGGATATTCAGACTCACTTCAGGGCGCGGTTCAAAGATCCCTCCTGTTACATCCCGCCCCGCGTGCGGACGGAGCACAGGAGGTTTCCACAAGTGGTTGAGCCGCGACGTCCCATCATGCGCCACGTTGCCGCCCCGCTCGGTCTTTTTCTCGCCGTGGCTCTGGTCGCGGCGGCATGCGGGTCGTCCAACAACGTATCGTCCAACCCGCCGCTGGGCGTCCTCCCGACTGGCATCGTCGTCGCGAACCCGAGCACGATTCCGGCCGGCCTTTTCACCGCCACGGCCACTCCGGCGCCGACCACCTCTTCCGACGGCAGTTCCTCCGCCGGCGCCGACGCTCTGCAGTCGCAGATGGTCTCGGTCATCAAGAAGCTCACGCCGGCCGTCGTTGTCATCGAGACCGACCAGGGCCTCGGGTCCGGCGTGATCTACGACACGGCCGGGCACATCGTCACCAATTCTCATGTGGTCGGCAACTCCAAGACGTTCAAAGTGACTCTGTCCAGCGGCAAGGTCTACACCGGGACGCTGGTCGGCAGCTTCACTCCGGACGACATCGCGGTCATCAAGATCAGCGCTCCGGGCTTGACCCCGGCCATCTTCGGGGACTCGTCGCAGCTCGCCGTCGGCGACTTCGTACTGGCCATGGGCAACCCGCTCGGCCTCCAGTCAAGCGTGACCGAAGGCATCGTCAGCGCCCTCGGCCGATCGGTCGCGGAGCCGGGCGGCAACGCCCTGCCCGACGTCATCCAAACGAGCGCGGCGATAAATCCCGGCAACAGCGGCGGGGCCCTCGTCGATCTTGCGGGCCATGTGGTCGGCATCCCGACGCTGGCCGCCTCCGATCCGCAAATCGGCGGCAGCGCGCCCGGCATCGGTTTCGCCATCTCGAGCAATCGCGCTCGCACCATCGCCGANNGGCGACACCAACCAGGGCGTCGGAGTCTTCTCCGTAGTCACCGGCGGGCCCTCCGACAAAGCCGGAATGCAGGCCGGCGACCTGATTCTCTCCATCGACGGCCAGGACACTCCCGACAGTGGAACGCTGGCCGAGATCGTGGCTACCCTCCATCCCGGCGACGTGGCCAATGTGGCGGTGCAGCATCAGAACGGCACCAAGGCGACGCTGAACCTGACGCTGGGCGAAATGCCCGGCTGATCTCCGGTTGCGGCTGGCATCAAGATCGGTGAGCTCGCGAAGTCGCCGCGCGATGTCGGCTGGCAGTGGCCCGGAGTGGCGGCTTCGGGTTCAGCCGACGTCGCGCCGCGTCATCCCCCAGGCACCGAGCAGCAGCCCGCCGACCGCCAGACTGACGCATGCCGCGATGCCGGCCGGATCCCAGACGCCGATCATCGGCTGGCCCAGGTGGGCGGTGAGGGCGAGCTGGTGGACCCAGTCCGGCAGGTTCAGCGGCGGCGCCACGAGGTCGATCAGGTACGTCACCAGCACGACCATCGCGGCGACCTCGGCCGCGATCGAGGTCCGCCACACGCCGCCGGCGGCAACACCGACCCCGACGATCGCGGCGGCGTAGAGTCCCAGGGCAGAAGACCCGATCAGGGCATCGCCCACAGCCACTCCGCCGGACGCCGCGCCCAGGCCGATCCCTGCTGCGAAGAGGATGGTCATCACTACGATCGCGAGGATTGCGGCAATCCCGCCGGAGAGTGCCCACCGTGCCCGCCCCATGGGCGTCGCCAGGATCATCTCGAGGCGCCCGTCCTTCTCGTCCGACGCCCATTTCGATACGAACGTCGTCGCCCCGAAGCCGGCCGCGATCAGAAGCAGCTGCACGTACAGCTGGAGCCAGCCGCCGGCGGACGTGAGGTCGTAGCCTTTGAAGATCGTCGAGAAAGTGGACGAGAGGTTCGGGTCCTTTCCGATCTGGCTCGCCATCGTCCCGACCAGGGCGGCGACCAGGGCGCCCATCAGGCCAAGGCCTATCCCCCAGGACATCGCCCGGGGCAGTTGCTCGCCGAGCGCCCGGCGGGTGGACCCGCGAACCCCAAGGACGGCAGAGGGCAGGCCCGGCATCGAAAGCCCCGCCGTGACGCCGAGATCGCGGCGCGCGAACATCTCCACGCCGATCGCGAGCAGGACCAGGGCCATGACCCCGGTGAATGTCAGGGCCGGCCAGTCATACATGCCCACCAGGGCAATGTGCCCGGCCAGCCAGTGGAACGGGCTCACGATGGCGAGCGGCGCGAGCGCGTCGAAGCCGTTGGCGAGCCACAGCAGGACCATCACAACGCTCGCCACGCCAGCCGAGCCGGAGCGGCCCAGGATCGGCGCCAGGGAAAAAGCCAGGCCGCCGAAGAAGATTGCGATGACGCCGATCCACAGGGCGAAGCCGACGGCGGAAAGCGGCGAGATCGTGTCCCCGAGAGCGGCGTCGCCGAAGAGTCTCGATCCGGTCACGCACGCCACCGCGAGCGCGGCCAGCGCCAGCCCCAGCATCGTCAGGTGGGCAGCCACCTTCTCGATCGCGATCCGGCGCTTGCCGAACGGGGCCGACGCGACCATATCCAGGCTGCCCCTGCTGGCCTCGCCGGCAAGGGTCCCCGACAGGGCCATGATCGACCACAGAGCGGTGCCCAGGGCGAAGATCGCTCCGTACTTCCAGGTGAAGTAGCCGCCCAGCGTGCCGAGGCCAACGGGCTTCCCGAAGAGATTGACCATCGATGACGGGATGCTCCCGATGAGCTGGTCGATCTCAAGACGCGTTGCGGGTGTCGGGAAGATCTTCGAGACCCCGGCGGCCATGACCAGCGACATCCCGCCGAGGAGGCCTGCGGCGATGATGAATGAGAGGCGCGAGTCGCGGATCGTCTTGCCGTAAATGCTTCCGAAACCGTAGATGCGGCTTCGGAACGAGATCCTATGAATGGGCGCCGTAATGTGCGGCCGGCCGGCTTCGACGGCCATCACTTCACCTCGGCGGTCTCGCGGCCATATTGGGCCAGGAACGTCTCCTCGAGGCTCGGCTCCCGGCTCAGGAAATCGGTCACTCCTAGGCGGGCCGCGGCCTGGACCACGGGCGTGATCGGACCGAGGACCCGCAGTCGTAGCACATGATCCTCGACCTCGATGTCGCTGATGCCGGTGAGCTCCTTGAACTCCGCCACGGGCGGCTCGCCGGCGAAGCGAAGCTCGACCTGATGATGAGCCAGATCCCGCAGTGCATCGACGCGGTCGACTCGAACGATGCGACCCTCGCGGATGATCGCCACGCGATCGCAACTCCGCTCGACCTCGGACAGGATGTGGCTGGAGAGGAAGACCGTCCCACCTTCCTCGACCGACTCGCGCATGGTCTCGAAGAAGGTCTGCTGGACAAGCGGGTCCAGGCCGGCCGTCGGTTCGTCGAGCAGCAGCAGGTCTGGCCTGTGCTGCAGTGCCGCAACGAGGCCGACCTTCTGCTTGTTGCCCTTGGAGTACTCGCGGAAGCGGCGGCGCGGGTCAAGGTCGAAGCGCTCGATGAGTCCGGCCTGGTAGGCGCGATCCACGCCGCCGCGCAGGTTGCCGAAGTACTCGAGCGTCTGCCCGCCGGTCAGCCGGTCGTACAGCGCGAACTCGCCGGGCAGGTAGCCGATGCGCCGGTGGATCGCCGCCGGATCGGCCGACGATTCGATGTCGAAGACGAAAGCCTTCCCGCTCGTAGGCCTGATCAGGTCGAGCAGGGTTCGAATCGTCGTCGTCTTGCCGGCCCCGTTCGGCCCGAGGAAGCCAAAGACCTCGCCCTTCTGGACCTCCAGGTCCACTTCTACGATCCCGCGGTGCGAACCGTAGAACTTGGTGAGCTTCTCGGTTCGAATGACGGCGGTCATGCGGTTCCCTCGCAACGACGACTCGACAGCCGAATTGTCGTCTCTTCCGAGAATCCGGTCCACCCCTTGGGCGTAGGAGCGGGCGGGGGAAGCGGGGGAGTGAAGTGGCGGCGGGCACCGACGGAGCCACCGACACGCCCTGCGAGCGGGGGCCGGGGAGCGGGGGCCGAGCGTCGGGGCATGTCGTCAAGTCCTGCGAGCCGCAGGCGCCTCACGAGGCCCCGGAGCCGTCGGGTTGTGCGCGTCGGGGAATGCAATCTTGACCCTGACCGCCCTGACGCGGTCTGAGTGCGCGTCGGGAGGCGCACGTCGGACAAGTTGGTCTGACGGCAGAGTCGCATCGGTCAGACGTGTGCTCCGTGGCGCGCAGTATCGACACTTCCCGGCCGTGACGCGTCGGTTCTGCATCTGCGGACGCGCACTCTCGCCGCCCTCTGGGTCCGAGATCTGGCGAATCCGTCGAACGTGTATCTGCGCCCGCGCAGCACGCGCAGATCGGCCGGAATGGGCCGACGTAGAGTGGGTCGCCGGGCGTGGGATTGTGCGGATGGGCACGATGGGTGCGCGGACTGCCGACCCACAACGTTGGGGGTCTTGCGTCGCTACCATGATCGCGGCGGAGCGGCCGGTAGCGGGAGTTTGACGATGATCGACGAGTCGACAGAGCGTGGGGCGCGGATTCTAAAGAGGCTGCGCGAGGAGCGGGTCATCTGGCTGACGACCGTCGATCACGGCGCGCCGCAGCCGGCGCCGGTCTGGTTCCTCTACGAGCGTGGCGCGGACAGCGAACGGATCATCGTCTACAGCAAGACCGCCGCCCGTCGGATCGCCAACATCATGGCGCAGTCGAAGGTCGCCTTGAATTTCAACTGCACGCCGGGCGGCGGGCAGGTGCATGTCATTCGGGGCGTAGCGCGACTCGCCCTGGAGCTTCCCCGCGCGCCCGAGTGCGAGGCCTACATCGCCCGATACTGCGATTGGATCGAGGACGAGAAGTCGTGGGGCGGCACCTTCGAGGGGTTCGCGGCCCAGTACACGGTTCCGATCGAGATCACCGATTTGAGGGTCTGGGGCTGGTAGGAGAACGAAGACACTGCCGGCGGCGAGGGCCATCTGCTTGACGTGAGGCGGTGTCCGCATAACCATCCCGCCATGTGGGACTACCGTCGTCGCGACGCTGATGTTTGACTCCCTGCTCGTCATCATCGTGGCCGGACTCGTCGGGCCGCTCCTGGCAGCCGGGCGACGGCCCCTCATCCCGGCCGTGATTGGGGAGCTGATCGCCGGTATTGGCCTCGGCCGTTCGGGCCTCGGCTTGATCGACGCGACAACCCCCGCCAACGCGCTCCTCTACGGCCTCGGCTTCGCGATGCTCATGCTCGTGGCGGGCTCCCACGTGGATCTGCGCGCTCCGGGCCTCCGTGCGAGCGCTCGTGCGGGAGCGATCGCGGCTGGTCTGGTGGCCCTCCTCTCGTTGCCGGTCGGGCTGGCCATAGGTTCGGTCCTCGCGCCCGGCGCTCCTTCTCTCCTGTTCCCAGTCCTGCTCGCCGGAAGCTCGGCCGCCGTCGCCTTCCCGATCCTCCAAGAGCGCGGCCTGATCGGGCCGGGGGTTGGGCTGCTGCTCGTCTGGATCCCTCTGGCCGACGTGTTCACCGTCCTCCTCATGCCCCTCACCCTCATCGGGGCTGCGAAGATCCCGGAGGCGCTCGGTGGCGACGCGCTGATCGTCGCCGGCACGGTCGGCGCCCTGTGGCTCGGCGAGCGGATCGCGCACTCCCAGCGTGCCATGACGCTCCGGGACCGGTCGCAGACGCGAGGCTGGGCGCTTCAGCTGCGGGTAACGCTGCTGATACTCGTCGTCCTCTCGCTCATCGCCACTCGGACGGGTGGTTCAACGCTCCTTGCGGGCTTCGGGGCGGGCCTCGTCCTGGCCCGGCTCCGCGAGCCGACCCGCCTCGAGGTGCAGCTCTCGGGGATAGCCGAGGGGTTCTTCGTCCCGGCCTTCTTCGTGCTCATCGGCTCCGAGCTCGACCTCCGGTCGCTGGCCGGCGATCCGTCGGCCATCCTGCTTGCCCTCGCACTTGCCGCGAGCGGTCTGGCGATTCATCTGGCCGCAAGCCGGGTCGTGGCACCCCCACCGTGGAGCGGATTCGGCCTGGCCGCGGCTGCCCAGCTCGGTCTGCCGGCCGCGGCCGCCTCCCTCGGCCTGGGAACGGGCGCGCTCTCACCGGCCGTCGCGGCCGCGATCGTGCTCGGCGGCTGCCTCACCGTTCTGCCCGCGGCGATCGGCACCCGCAGGTTGGCCGACGTCCTTGCCGCCCCGTCCTCCGGAGAGTTCGGTCTCGGGCCCGCGCCTGCCGAACACGTACAGGAGATCACGGGTTAGGCGAGCGCATCCGCCGGCTGGCGTCACGCTGGTGGTGGCAAGGCCTGGCCCACTCCGCGCCGTGGCGAGCCATGCCTATCCAGTACTACCGACGGTGACCACGGCCGTGTTGGCCCTGCTTGCGCGAGGCGATCGCGACTCCGACCAACACCGCAGGCGACAACGCCGCGAGGGTGACAAGACGCGGCGCACCGGCCATCCAGAGACCTGCCCCGACACCCAGGGAGAATGCGACCAGAAGCTGGAGCCTCGGATCGGACAACTCTTGGAGCAGTCTCATGGACTCGGCAGCTCCTTCGGCGCCGGCCGACGCGATGCCGGGCAGGCGGGTCCCCACCTCGTCGGCGGTAGCCCGGGCGCCAGCCAGCGCCGCAGCGGCGCCCTCCTGCGCCTTCGTCGCGAGCTCGGCGGCCGCGTCGATCACGGTCTTGGACACATCGCTGCTGGCTTGACGGACTTCGGAAGTATTCATCCTGTGCTCCTCTCGATGGAATCTGGGGCCTTGCCGGGGCTGTCCTGCCTCGACCACGACCTTCTCCGGGGGTCCCAGGAGCCCTCGCAGTGTCGGCATTACCGGGTCGTGGCGGCGAATTGGGAACCGCCGCACAGAGAACCTGCCGCCAATCGTCCGCACGCCACCATACATGCCGCATCTGCGCCGCCTATTCGGGCATATGGGCCAGTTGGAGGCTGATCCACCGTACCTGCAATATACCAGGGGTCCGGAGGTCCGCGAAATCGATCGGAGGACAGTCCGCAAGATGAGTGTGCGGGCTGGGTCCAGCCTCGGTGACGGGCCAGGTCGTCATCGCGACGTCGAGGGAAGTCGCCTCGGTGCTCAGCCGCCCTGGCCTGCGCTCGTCGGACCGGCGATCTGCGGCGCTTGACCGGTGGATCCGGGCTGGCCGAGGACGACCCGGACCTGGTGCGTGGCGCCGTCGTCGGCGAGCGGGATCGCGGCGCCGCCGCCCGTCAGCGCCTGTCCGTCGAGCTCCGACGATGCCACCCCGCGACTGACCCCCTGCGGGTTCTCGACGACGATCAGGTACGTGGCGGAGTGATAGCGGAAGTCGATCTCGTAGCGCGGCCAGGCACGGGGGATGCAAGGGTCGATCAGGAGCGTCGTTCCGCGCAGGCGGAATCCCAGGATCCACTCGATGCCGGCCTGGTACATCCAGCCCGCCGACCCCGTGTACCAGGTCCAACCGCCGCGGCCGACGTGCGGCGGCTCGGCGTAGACGTCGGCCGCCATGACGTACGGCTCCACCTTGTAGCGCTGGACCCCGGCCCGGGTGCTGGCATGGTTGATGGGGTTCAGGATGGAGAACAGCTCGCCCGCCTTGTCGCCGTCGCCCAGCTCGGCGAGGGCGAGGACCGACCAGATGGCTCCGTGGGTGTACTGGCCGCCATTCTCCCGGATGCCCGGCAGATACCCCTTGACGTATCCCGGATCCACGTCGGAATGGTCGAACGGCGGGGTGAACAGCAGGACGAGACCGTCACCGCGTCGGACGAGGTACTCCTCCACCGCCGCCATCGCCCGCTGCGCGTGGGGAAGATTGGCGGCTTCCGACAGGACGCTCCAGGACTGGGCGATCGAGTCGATCCGACACTCGGCGTTCACGGCGGAGCCGAGCGGGGTGCCATCGTCGAAGAAGGCTCGGCGGTACCAGTCGCCGTCCCAGCCGTGGCGCTCGAGCGCCCGCCGGAGCGACTTCATATGGGCTTGCCAGCGCTCTGCGCTGGAACGCTGGCCGCGAGCCTCCGCGATCGGCGCGAAGGCGGCCAGGACGGTGTGCAGGAACCAGCCCAGCCAGACGCTCTCGCCCCGGCCCTTGTTGCCTACCCGGTTCATGCCGTCGTTCCAGTCGCCCGTCCCGATGAGCGGCAGCCCGTGGGCGCCCACCGCCAGGCTCCGGTCGAGGGCCGCCACGCAGTGGTCGAACAGCGACGCCGGCTCCGGTGAGCGTTCTGGCTGGAAGTAGGCGTCCATCTGATCCGGCCTCAGCGCCGGTCCCTCGAGATAGGGGACGGGCTCGTCCAGGACTGACGTGTCGCCCGTGACCGCGAGGTAGCGGCCGACCGCGTACGGCAGCCAGAGGCGATCGTCCGAGATCCGGGTCCGGATGCCCCGCCCCGCCGGCGGATGCCACCAGTGCTGGACGTCTCCCTCGGCGAACTGATGGGCCGCGGCCCTCAAGAGGTGTTCCCGGGCGAGATCGCGCTTCGAGGTCGTCAGCGCGATGACGTCCTGGAGCTGGTCGCGGAACCCGTAGGCGCCGCCTGCCTGGTAGAACGCCGTCCGTGCCCACAGCCGGCAGGCGAGCGTCTGGTAGATGAGCCAGCGGTTGAGCATGATGTCCATCGAGCGGTCGGGTGTCCGCACCTGGACGGTGCCCTGGGTTTCGTCCCAGTGGCTCGCCACGTCGCGCAGCGTCGCCTCATGGTCGGCCGATCGACCGCGCCGGATGAGGTCGGCCGCCGCCATGGCCCCGTCCGCCTGGCCGAGCAGCACGAGGACCTGGGTCCGAGCTCCGTTGGCGAGCTCGAAGCTGGTCTGCAGAGCGGCGCACGGATCCATGCCGGCGCCGGCGGCTCCTTGCAGCCGGTATCCACGGCCCAGGCCGACGGGTCGGTCCGGAGCGCCGTTGCGGCCGAGGAATTCGGTCCGATCGGCCGTCCACGTCGTCTGCCGCCCGCCGAGGTCGAGGAAGGCGACTCGGCCGGCGAATTCGGTATTCCACGGGTTGCGCACGAGGAGCGCCTGCGTCTCCGGCTCCAGGGCCGTGACGATCCGTGGGGCGCTGTCCCCGCGCGAGGTGCCCAGTGCCCATTCGGCATAGGCGGTCACGGAGAGGCGCCTGGAGCGCCCTGATCGGTTCTCGATCGTGAGCACCGAGATCTTCAGAGGGTCGTCGAGCGGGACGAACTGGACGAGGTTGAGCTCGATGCCGTCGTGCAGGTGCTCGAAACGGCTGTATCCAGGCCCATGGCGAGCGACGTACGTCGATCCCTCGCAGCGAATCGGCTGGGCCGTGGGGCCCCACAGCTCGCCGCTGTCGTCATCCCGGATGTAGATAGCCTCGCTCACCGGGTCGCTGACGGGATCGTTGGACCATGGGGTGAGCTGGTTCTGGCGGCTGTTCCCCGACCAGGTGTAGCCCGACCCCGACTCCGAGACCTGGAACCCGAACGACGCGTTGGCGATCACGTTCAGCCAGGGCGCCGGGGTGGATTGGCCCGGGCCGAGGACGGTGACGTACTCGCGCCCGCCATCGGCGAAGCCACCGAGCCCGTTGAAGAACTCCATCTCCGGACGCGGCGCGGACACCTCGCTCGTGGTCTGCCTCGAACCGGGCGGCGCTGCGGGCGGAGCGATCCTCTCGGGACGCTCCAGGCGGATGACCTGATCGGCAAGATTGCCCCGACGGCTCAGCAGGACGGCCCGGGCGGCCGTCTGGAGGAGCGTGCGGTCCTCGGTGGAGAGCTGGTCGCCGCGCAGGATGTACACCCCGCCGTGGCCCGGATGGCCCCCGTGGACCAGGATGGACTGGCTCGTCCGCACGAGGGCCTCGAGCGAATCGTGGAGGTCCTGGGCGTAGGTGGCGCCATGTTCGTTGAGAATCACGAGGTCAACGTCGAGGAGCTTCAGCCGCCAGTACTCGTGCGCGCGGAGCAGCTGCCGAACGATGTCGAGGTCCTCGGCTTCGTCGATCCGCACCAGGACGATGGGCAGGTCGCCCGAGATGCCGTGGGCCCACAGGCCGGGTGCTCCCCGCTCGTTGCGGGCCAGCAGGCTTGCCGCCGGTCGCAGCGACGGATCGGAGTAGAGGATCCGGTTGGCCAGGAGCTGGAAGAGGTGGGCCTCGTCGGGTTCGATCCCCAGGTGATGGAGCTGGACCTGGGCCTGAGTCCAGGCCAGGATCGCCGCCCGTTCGAAGGTCGCCGACTCACGGTACTTGTCGGCCAGGTCCAGGACCTGCTCGCGTGACTCGGCGACGACCGTGGAGAAGATCACGTGGGCGGTCGCGCCCGGGGCCAGCTTGACCCGGCAGCGGAGGCTGAATATCGGATCCAGTACCGCGCCGACCGTGTTCGAGAGCGGACGCCCATCGATGACCGAGACCGGCGAGCGGACCGACCGGCCCCGGCCGAGGAAGCGGGCGCGATCCGTCTCGTACTGGATGACCCCGCCCGTCTGCTCCTCGACCGCCGCGACATGTGCGGCCCAGATCGGCTGCTCGTCGCTGGATCGCGGACGGCGGGTCGCCAGGAGGGCACCGATGTCGGGGACGAACTCGGTCTGCACGAACAGGTTCTGGAAGGCTGGGTGAGCGGCATCGGCCGCCTGCGGCGCGAGAGCGATCTCCGCGTATGACGTCAGCTCGATCTCGCGACCGTGCGAGCCGAGGTTGGTCAGCGACACGCGGCGGATCTCCGCGTCGTGCTCCGCCGATACGACGATGGTCATGCGCGTCGCGATCGAGCCGTCGCGACGGGAGAACTCGGCGTGATCCTCCGNNAGTCGCGAGTCACGTCCTCGCGCCAGCGGGTCACCGCCACGTCGCGCCAGCGGCTGTAGCCGGATCCCGCGGCCGTCACCATGACCGCGTACCGCCCATTCGACAGCACGTGCGTCCGTGGCATCGAGCCGTGGGGCGACGTGAAACGACGGAGGACCGGCGGCACGAGATCGCGCACGTCGGCGGCGCTCTTCACCTCTTCGGCACGTGGCCTGGCCACGAGCACGTCGCGCGGCACCCGCTCCTGGAGCAGCAGCTCCGTCGCCTCGACGATCGGATCGGCATGGAAGCGCTCCACCATCGCGCGATCATTGAGGACGTTGCCGAGGGCCACCAGCGCCATCCCCTGGTGATGAGCCATGTAGCTCTTCACGACAGCGACCGTCGCCCCTTCGGGGAGCCGGCGCGCCGTATAGTCGAGCGCCTCCCGAAAGCCGTATTGCCCGCCCGCTCCGGCATGGCTCAACCGGGCGAAGTTCCGGACCGCGGCCTTGGGCTCGATCATCGCTCCGAGGGCGGTCGCGTAAGGGGCCACGACGACGTCCTCGCTCAGGCCTCGCTTCAGGCCGAGGCCAGGCACGCCGAAGCTGGAATACTGGTAAGTCTGGTCGAGGTCACGCTCGTTGAATGCCGATTCGGAGATGCCCCAGGGCACCCCGAGCTCGGCGGCGTAGCTCATCTGGCGGGCCACGACCAGCCGGTACGTGTGGTCGAGCAGGCTGAAGGCAGGAGCGCGCATCACGAGGGCGGGCAT
>PLLE01000020.1:110090-152968 GCA_003141245.1 Chloroflexota bacterium | reverse complement strand
CGAACTTCCCCACGATGTACTGCGGCCTCGTCGGGCCGGGCGGCTCGCTGCGGCTTTACGACGGAAACCTGCGCTTCGTCGGCCCTGACGGCAGCATCGTCGCCGACCAGGTCAAGCCCGACGACTACGCGGCCTACATCGGCGAGGCGACGCTCCCGGACTCCTACATGAAGGCGCCGTACTACAAGCCCGTCGGCTACCCCGATGGCATCTACCGCGTCGGCCCGCTCGCGCGCCTCAATGTCGCCGACCGCTGCGGCACGCCGGAGGCCGACACGGAGCTTGAAGAGTATCGCCAGCGTCTCGGCCGCATCGTCCAAAGCGGCTTCCACTACCACTACGCGCGTCTCATCGAGGCCCTGTACGGCCTCGAGCGCATGCGGGAGCTGCTCGACGACCCGGCTATCCTCGGGACCAAGGTCCGCGCCTATGCGGGCGTCAACAACCTCGAGGGCACCGGCGTCATCGAGGCCCCGCGCGGCACGCTCATCCACCACTACAAGGTGGACGAAAACGGCGCTATCACCTGGGCCAACCTGATCGTTGCCACCGGCCACAACAACCTCGCCATCAGCCGCGGCATCCTGCAGGTGGCCAAGCGGTTCGTCGACGGCAACCGTATCCAGGAAGGCGCCCTCAACCGCGTCTCTGCCGTGATCCGTGCCTACGACCCTTGCCTCAGCTGCGCCAGTCACGCCATGGGCGTGGTCCCGATGGTCCTGCAGCTGCTGGGGCCGGATGGTCAGTTGCTGGACGAGGCGGGATAGGGAGTAGTCGTGGCCTCCGGGTTGCGACGCGCGTTTCGGCGACCTCATGCGGGGGACGCTGGCCCTCACCGACGATGAAGTAGGTCGGTCGGGGTGCCGGCTAGCTAGCGCCGACCGCCACAACAGCCCCGGCCGCTCAGTCGCGCTCAGCGATCAATCGCAAATCTCGGCGAGCCGTATCGGCTCAGGCGTGTCACGATGGCGCCATGAGCGCCACGGAAAAGCCCACGTCGGACCACCTCGCCGATTCCCAGAAGCGCCCCGTCACTCGTACGCGTCGCCCCACAGGCGAGCCTTCGATGGCCCGCGAGCCCGACTACCAGACCAGTCGGCCGACGAAGATCGCCATCGTAGGAGTCGGTTTGGTCGGCTCGACCTTCGCCTACACGCTGCTGCTCTCCGGAATCGCGTCGGAGATCGTCCTCGTCGACCTCAACCGCGAGCGTGCGGAAGGCGAGGCGATGGACCTCAACCACGCCGTCCCATTCGCGCATCCGACGAAGATCTGCACCGGCGATTACGCCGACTGCGAGGGGGCGGCCATAACCGTCATCGCGGCGGGCGCCGGTCAGAAGCCGGGCGAAACGCGCCTGGACCTGGTGAAGCGCAACGCGGCCATCTTCGGACAGATCGTGCCCCGTGTCGCCGAGGCCAACCCGGAAGGGATCATCGTCGTCGCCACCAACCCGGTCGACGTTCTGACATACATCACTCTCGAGCTGGCCGGACTACCATCGCACCGCGTCTTCGGTTCGGGCACGATCCTGGACACGGCTCGCTTCCGCTACATGCTCAGCGAGCACCTGGGCGTGGACCCGCGCAGCGTCCACGCTTACATCATCGGCGAGCACGGCGACAGCGAGGTACCGGTCTGGTCGCTCGCCAACGTGGCGGGGATGCGCCTGCCGTCCTTCTGCGCGGAGAACGGGATCCCGCTCAGCCCCGACACGATGGAGCGAATCTTCCGCCAGACCCGCGACGCCGCGTACGAGATCATCAGCCGCAAGGGCGCCAGTTACTACGCCGTGGCCGCGGGCTTGATGCGGATCACCGAGGCGATCCTGCGCGACCAGAACACGGTCCTTTCGATCTCCAGCCTGGTCACGGATTACTACGGCATCGACGACGTCTGCCTGAGCCTGCCCACGGTCGTGAGCCGGCGCGGCATCGAGCGGGTTCTGCGCCTGGACCTGAGCCCGCACGAGGCGCGCGGCGTCCGGAAATCCGCAGCGGTCCTGCGCGAGACGATCGAGTCGCTGGCGAAGTCGACCGGGCCGGCCTAGCGTCCCTGGCCCCGTCCCTGGCCCCGACCTTGGCCCCGCCTTCGAGCGGCCGGCACCATTCTTGCCATCTGCTAACCGGGATAGCACGCGGCCAGGAATCGCGGCCGGCAAGCTGCCCGCACGAGGCCGACGGCGCGATCCCAAGCGTGGCAACGGCCGCTCCGGCACCGTTCCGAGCGCCGGCGACGGCCACGCCGGCCTCCGAATTCGGCCTCCTGCTACCCGGGTTAGCAAGTGGCTAGTTTTGCCCGCCTCATTCAGCCCGATCGAGCTCGTGGCCCCGCGAGTGCACCAACCTCGCGCAAGGCCGCTCCTACCGCGGCAGCGCGCGTTCCTCGAGGGGCGTGTCCCAGTGGGCCTCGATCAGCTCGAAGCGGCGCTGTTCTTCACGCCTGAGCTTCTCGGCGTCGGGGTAGAGGCGGGCGACGATCGCCGGGTCGGTGTGCTCCTCCATCGCGGCCCAGTCGCGGTATGTGATCGTGACTTCGAAGGTCCAGTCGCCGCGGCCATCGCCGTGGAAGCGAGGCTCGTAGGCCCGCACGTCGAGAAGCCGGCCCGACTCCAGCTGCGCCCGCAGGAGCGGCCAGTGGTTCCGCTCGAAGAGCTCCACGAACTCGTCCTGGAAGCCCCACCTGATCCTGTAGAAGTACTGGACCGTGACTGGGTTGCCGGCACCGTCGACCATCTCTGATTTCCTCCTCGAGACCCGACACCGGCCGGGCTTCGAACCACCGATTCGCCGAGCGCAGCGCTCACGCCGGCCGGCCGACTCAGCCTACACGCTTCGGCACGGAGTCGCGCCCGGCCCATTCGGCCGATCGAGCGGGCCACGCTCGCGGCCGGCCGATCGACAGCAGGGGCTCGTTCACGACTTCCTCCCATCCGGGCCGAGGCCCACGGGACCGGCGACCGGGCCCGAAGGTCCGGCGACCGCGCCTTTGGGGTCCGCGGATCCGGCGCTCGCGTAGATCCGCCAGATGGCGGCCACGAGCCGCTGGACCGATTGGACCTTTGCCCGGCCGAAGGAGACCGAGATCGTGGCGCGACGGACACCGAGCCTTTCGGCCACCTCGGACTGTCGCAGCCCCTCGATGAGCGCCAGACGAGCCACGGCCCGCTGTCGAGCCGTCAGCCCTTCGAGCAGGTCAACGAGAGCCGGCGTCATGTCGGCCAGCAGCTCGTCCACGTCGCTGCGGCCGGTCCTGACGACCAGCCGCTCGTGGCCGGAGCGGGCGGCCTCGATCGTCTCGCGTGCGGCCAGGAATGCCTGCCCCGTGCGCTGAGTCGCCGGCCCTTCGCCCCGATCCACTCCGCCCCTCACGCAAACCCACCGCATAGGTCGCGCTGCCTGGCTCAGGGCGGCATGCAGGACGGCGACGAGAGGATCCGCTTTGGCGACCAGCAGCCCTCGCAGCTCGCCGCTCTGGGTGAAGTCGAAGGGTGCCAGATGCTGATCGCCGTAGGCATCGTCCAGCTCGGGGACGAGGTCTCTCAGCCACGCAGTGGACCCAGCGCGATCTTTGCGTGAGCCGATGACGTCACCGAATAGGACGAGAGCGGGCAACTCCTCCACCTATAGGAGACTAACACCGGTCGCAGTAGCCATATGCGGCTATCACAGGCGTGAATAGCCGGCGGCGTCATCCACGGCTGTGGTTGTGGAGCGTCCGGCGGATCGGTCCCGGCGCCCGTCGCGGCGTGCGGGTGATCGGGGCCGAAATGGTCCGCGACCGATCGGACTCGCTATCCTGACGTGGTGACCGTCGAACCCCGCGCCAAGGGCAGCCCCATTCCTGCCGTCGGCACCACCGCCCCGTCGATCCCGCTCAACCCGGGACGTCTCGATCTGGGGATGAGAGCCACGCTCGTCTTCCCCAACCGCGAGATCGTCGAGCGCTACTACGTCCCGCTCATCTACACCGCGTGCCGGACGTGCTACTCCGAGCTGGCGCCCGACGACATCTTCGAGCGCGCGGTCGACGGCCGGATCACGCCCGAGAAGCAGCGCGAGCTGATCGGTCGGGTGATCGAATCCGGGCACGGCTCGACCATCGAGCACGTCGTCTTCACCTTCGCCATCACCGGCGTCAGCCGAGCCCTCAGCCACCAGCTCGTTCGCCACCGTGCCGGCGTCGCCTTCGACCAGCAGAGCCAGCGCTACGTCTCTTACAAGAAGGGCGCCTCCACGATGCTGCCGGCGACGATCGCCGACGCGGACCCGGAGTTGAGGCGCGAGTACGAGGAGC
Organism: Chloroflexota bacterium; assembly: GCA_003141245.1. Taxonomy (GTDB): domain Bacteria; phylum Chloroflexota; class Limnocylindria; order Limnocylindrales; family CSP1-4; genus Fen-1039. Next base: position 148,672 of record PLLE01000020.1, on the reverse strand, counting down.
AGGTCGAGGGTGCCCTCGAGCTCTACTCCGAGATGCTGGAGGCCGGGATCCCCGGCGAGGACGCCCGTTTCGTCTTTCCCAACGCCACACGCACCAATCTCGTGATGACCGCGAACCTGCGGGCGCTGATCCACATGTCCGGTCTGCGGTTGTGCACGATGGCCCAATGGGAGATCCGGCGGCTCTTCCAGCTCATTCGGCACGAGGTCTTCGCCGTCAGCCCGTTCCTGGGCAGCTTCCTCGCCCCCAAGTGCGTGCCCCTGGGCTACTGCGACGAGGCCGCCAACCGGGACGAGCATTGCCCGATCCGGCCGCATAAGGACAACGTGCTCGCCGCCTGGGCCGAAAATGCCAAGCGCGGTCGGCCGGCCGGCAGCGAGCCGTCCGCGGGCTAAGCACGTGCTTGCCGGCGCACCTACCCTGCCGCACGGGGATCTCGCGAGCGGTACGGAAGGGCCGCCAGTCCTGGTACCTCCGGCGGGGTGCGTGCGAGCAACACCCAGCTCATGATCCTGACGGCAAAGGTCCCTCGACCCTCGTCCTGGGACCCGCGATAATGGTGTGTGGTTCCGGCGAGCAGCCGGGCGGCAGACCGCTCGGTGTCGAGACACTCACTCAGGCAACTACACGGGTAGCATCCGGCGTTCCGGCCGGAGCCCAGACAGCGATTACACGGGGAGACCAGCGTGAACGACACGGGCGCGCGTCACCCGAACCGGTTCCTGGCGGACCTGACGCTAGCTATGCACTCGACCGCCGAGACGGCGCGGCAGGCGACGATCGATCAGTGCCAGGCAGACGCGAAGGCGTACACGGAGCAGCTGCGCGCTCGCAAGGAAGACGAGACCGCTTCTCTGCGCAAGACCGCCGAGGCCGACGTGATCGCCATTCGCGATTGGTCGAAGGCCGAGGTGGAGCGCATCCGCATCGAGAACGAACAGCGGATCTCCCGGCGCCGCGAACTCCTCGACCAAGAGTTGCAGGAGTACAACTCCGGCATCGAATTCGAGATCGAGCGTGTCCAGAAGCGTGTCCAGTCGTTCCAAGATGAAATCGCTCAATACTTCGAGCAGCTCCTCCAGGAGGCCGACCCGACGACTTTCGCCGGCATGGGCGCGCGGATGCCCGAACCCCCCGTCTTCACCGACGTAGATCGCGGACATCTGGCGACCGACATCCGGGCGCTCCGCGAACAAATCATGCGGTCCGGCGGAGTGGCCGAGGTCGAGGACGTTGGCGCCGCCGCGGCGCCCGAAGATGTCGCGCAGGAGCAGCCCGAGGTCGAGGACGTTGGCGCCGCCGCGGCGCCCGAAGATGTCGCGCAGGAGCAGCCCGAGGTCGAGGAGGCGGTCGCCCCCAGGACTGACAGGCGCGGCGCCGCAGCCGCCGGGCAGCCGGCCGGACCGGAGTCGACGCAGGTCGTCGTCGTCGGCCTCGTCAGCGTGGCCAGCATCGTCGCCTTCAAGCGTCAGCTCAGCCGTCTGCCCGGCGTCAAGAGCGTCGGCGTCTCCTCCGGCCCCGACGGCGAATTCGTCTTCACCGTGAGCCATAGCCTCGAGACCTCGCTGGGTTCGCTCATTCCGACGATCCCGGCTTTCCAGGCCACGGTCATCAGCGAGCGCGAGGGCGTGCTCAATGTCTCCGCGAGCGACCCCGAGGCGGAGGGCTAGACTTAGCGGTCTGGCGCCAGCGCACCAAATGGAGACTCCCTGACAGTGGCTCGGACAGCAGTAGTAGTCGCTCTACCGCACGCGGAGCTTGTCGCCGTCAGTGCGCAGCTGGCTGAGGCCGGCTACGAGGCCATCGAGGTCGAGACCGCCGACGATCTGGAAGCCCTGCTGAACCAGCGCCGCGATATCGGCGTGGCGATCCTCGACGGCGAGAACGACTTCGACAGAACGCTCGAGATGTACGCCCTCCTGCACGAGGAAGGCCGCAACGTCCCCGCGCTCATGGTCGTGGCGGCTCGGGCCCTCGACCGGATGGGTCTGGCCGGTCGCGCCCACATCAACGACGAGTATTTCACGCGCCCCTACTCTGCCGAGTCCCTGCGCTGGCGAGTCGAGGCGATGCTGATCCGCGCCGAGGTCCTGCCCGACGGCGTCCGTGGCGGGATCATCGAGGGAGAGGTTGCCGGAGCCCCGAACGTGAGCGGGGATTATCGCCGCGGCCAGATCGTCATCGTCTTCAACCCGAAGGGCGGCGTCGGGAAGACGACGATCGCCCTCAACATGGCTGCGCTGCTCCAGATCCGCAAAGGCCAGCGAGTGCTCCTCGTCGACTGCGACACGGTCACCGGCCACATCGCGTCCTCGCTGGGAATGGAGAACGTCCGGACCGTCGCCGACGCGTGGACGGAGGACCTCACGACCGGCGCCGACGAGTCGTTCGCAGATATCGCCGTTGTGCACAAGAACGGGGTTTCCGTGCTGGTGATGGCGGAGTCGCCGCTCCACACCGAGATCCTCGAACCCCGGCGCGTTGCCGAGGCTATCACCGCCGCTCGTCGCGTCTATGACTGGGTGATCGTCGACATGCACCCGGACTACGGGCCGCTCAACCAGGTCATCTTCGAACGGGCCGACAAGATCATCGTACCGGTCACCCCGGACGTGCCCGCCATCCGGGCCGCCGTGCAGTTCCGCGAAGTCGCCGTCGAGCTGGACATCCGCGAGCGACTGGCGATGGTCGTCAACCGCGCCAACAGCGGCGTCTCGGTCTCCGACATGGAGCGAATCGTCGGGATGCCGGCCCTGGCCGAGGTCCGATCGGCCGGCATGCTCTTCGTTCGGGCCGCCAACGAGGGCCGTTCGGCCGTCGAGCGCTTCCCGAAGGAGAAGGTCATCGAGGACATCGAAGAGCTGTGCGAGCGCATGATCGCCACCCGCGATCCGAGCGCGGCCAAGACCGGCAGCGGCTTCATGGGCATCTTCGGCGGCGGACGGAACACCAACCCCTCGGTCCGCGCCTCCTAGGCCGCGGCGTTCGCGTAACGCCCCGCACCCTTTCCCGATCCCCGTTCCGGCGCTCTCTAGTCCGGGCGCGGCCGGCCTTTGTCTCGTGGGCGCGACGGTCCTGCGATGGCGACGCGCTGCGGCTGCGGCATCTCCACGCCGTGCTCCACGAACGCCGCCAGGAGCCGCTTGCGAAGCTCGCCGCTGACCGCCCACTGCTCCGAGGCACGAACAGTGCCGAGAACCTTGAGCGTGACGCCCAGCTCGCCAAGCTGCGAGACCCGCTCCACGCGTGGCGCCTCCAGGATTCGCGGGCCCCAATCCGGATCGGCGGCCAGGTCCCGGCCCACCTGATCCACGACCTCCGTGGCCCGCTCCATGTCCGTGCCATACACGACGCGAACGTCCTCGTTGACCCTGGCCCATTCGCGCGTCAGGTTGGAGGCCACGGTGACCTGGCCGTTGGGAACGGTGTGGACCGTGCCGTCCTGGTCGCGCAGCGTCGTCCGGCGCAGCGTGAAATCCTCGACCTTGCCCGAGACGCCGGCGATCCTGACCACATCGCCGACGGCGTACTGGTTCTCCATCAGGATCAACGCGCCGTTCAGGTAGTCGCGAACCAGGTACTGCGTGCCCAGGCCGACGGCGATGCCGGCGATTCCCAGGCCGGCGAGGGCGGGGCCGATGTCGAGCCGGAAGGCGGTCTCCAGCATCATCAGGGTCGCGACCACCACGACGAAGAATCGGATGACGTTGACCGCCAGCGCTTCGATGGTGTCCTGGCGCTTCTTGAGCTCGGCGGCGGTCAGCTCGCGCGCCGTGCCCTCGACGTTCTCACGGTTGAGGAGAGTGCGCAGGATGCCGCGGACGAAGACGTGGGCCAGCCGGACGAGGATGGCAGCGGCCACGAGGATCGCCAGGATGGCCACGCCGGTTCTGAGGGCTTCGCCGAAGTGGGTTTCGCCGAGACCGGGCAGCATCACGATCGGGTCGAAGGATGACATAGCGATAGCCTAGCGCCGCCCGGGCGCCGCGGCTGGCAGAGATGGCGCGGCCCCTCGGGAGGGGGACCGAGGGGCCGCGAAGGGTGGACTGATGTTGTTGCGCCCGCCTTAGGGGCAGAACCCGCCCACGCGGGTCTGGCCTAGATCGTCGCGGCTATTCCGCCGATCCGAGCGGTGATCACCGCCGCCGCTTCGCGTGCGCGCTCCACCAGCTCCGGCACGCGGCTCGGGAGGATCCGATTGCCCGAGGCTCGCACCTCGAGTGCCGCCACGACCGACGTTCGCTGATCGAAGAGGGGGACGGCGATGGCGTTAACGGTCGGCTCGAACTCGCCGAAGGCGGTGGCGAAGCCGCGCCTGCGGACTCGGGCCAACTCTTCGAGCAGGAGGTCGACCCGTACGATGGTATGCGAGGTGTACGGCGTGAAGCCGATCTTCGAGAGGCGGATGACTTCGCGTTCCGGTTGGTTGGCCAGGAGGACCTTGCCCGGCGCCGTCGCATGGAGCGGCGCGTTGTGGCCGGATCGGTCGCGGCTCATGCCCGTGGCATCTGAGTAGGCGATCGTCAGGACCGTGTCGCCCTCCAGGATCTCGATAGTCGTCGCCTCCTTCACCGTGCGGGCGAGGCTCTCTAGCTCCGGCATGGCAATCGAGCGCAGGTCGAGGGTCCTCTCGGCGTGTCCGCCGAGCCGAACGACGGCAAGCCCGAGCCGGTACTTGCCCGAGTCATCGTCCTGCTCCACGAGGCCGCGCTTCTGCAGCGTGGCGAGCAGACGGGACGCGGTGGACTTGTGGAGTCCGAGGCGCCTGGCGAGCTCCGTTACGCCTGCCTCCCCCTGCGACTCCCCTAAAGCGATCAAGAGTGAGGCCGCGCGATCGACCGATCGCACGGCATTCCCGTCGAGCACCACTGTCTACTCCTCCGGGCTGTCGAGGGACGTCTGGCCGCTCTCAGCGGCCCAAAGGCCTGTGTTTCGCTCCGCGCCCGAACCGGAGCGACGCCTTCCTTGTCCAATCGAGCGGCCTGTTCCGTCACTAGCCCGGCTTGCCGCTCGACTCGGTGCCTTGCTGTACGTCTCGCGTAGCGGAACGATTGAATGTTTACATAGTTACTCGGGATTAGTCAAGGGGCAGGGTCCGACCCCTGCCGTTCGTCTTGCAATGGCTACCCTTTCGCATAGGATCGAAGGCGATACCCGGTCGCGGCTGCGTCTCAAGGAGTCGCAGGACGATGCGGTCTGGCTGCGGCTCTTGGCCAGCCTGCGGTGGTTTCGTCACGTGGCCGCGCGTCGTACTATCGGTGGCGTCACGCCTCACCGAGGAGATTTTCGTGCCCCTCGATCGCCTCGCCCTGCCGCGTAACCCTGCATCCGCGCTCGCCGACGGCCCTGCCGCCACGGCTTTGAGCGAGGCCGGCCTCGGAGTCGTGAGGTCGCAGTTCCCGGCCCTGGCGCGCGAGCACTCAGGCCGACCCTTCGTCTACCTCGACGGACCGGGCGGCACGCAGGTGCCTCGCCCGACGATCGCGGCGATGACGGCCTACCTGGAGCGATCGAACGCCAACCACGAGGGCGCCTTCGCCACGAGCGAAGAGAGCGACGCGATGCTGTCCGAGGTTCACGCAGCGGCGGCCGACTACATCGGCGCGGCCGATCCGGCCGAGATCGTCTTCGGGCAGAACATGACTACCCTCACATTCGCCATGAGCCGGGCCTTCGGACGGACGCTCAAGCCTGGCGACGAGATCGTCGTGACTCGCCTGGACCACGACGCCAACGTAGCGCCGTGGCTCGCTCTGGAGGAGGAGCGCGGCATCCGGGTCCGATGGGTGGAGATCCGACAGGATGACTGCACGCTCGATCTGGAGGGCCTGGAGCGGACGCTTGGGCCGCGGACGCGCCTGGTGGCCGTCGGCCTCGCCTCGAACGCCGTGGGCACTCTCAACCCCGTCCGACGGATCGTGGAGATGGCCCACTCCGTCGGCGCGCTGACGTACGTGGACGCGGTCCATGCCGCGCCGCACCTGGCCGTCGACGTCGCGGCGCTCGGCACCGACTTCCTTGTCTGCTCCCCGTACAAGTTCTTCGGGCCACACCTCGGAATGCTGTACGGCCGACGCGAGCTGCTCGAGGGCCTGGCCGCATACAAGGTCCGGCCGGCCGCCAACGAGCCGCCCGGAAAATGGGAGACGGGCACTCTCGCGGGCGAGTCACTGGCGGGGTTGCTGGCCACCTTCGGGTATCTGGAGTGGCTGGGCGAGACGTTCGGCGCGGCTGGGGTGTGTGACGGGCGTGGCGCGGCTGCGGAGAGCGGCGGAGCGCGGCGCGAGCGTCTGCGAGCGGCCATGGCCGTCGTCGGCGCCACGGAACGAGTCCTGGCCCGGCGCGCGCTGACGGCGTTGAGTTCCGTGCCGGGCCTGAGGCTGCGCGGGATCGTCGATCCGAACCGAATGGCCGAGCGAGTTCCCACGTTTGCCTTCACACTTGGCGGCCGCTCACCGCGAGAGATCGCCACGGAGCTGGGCCGGCTCGGCATTGCCGTCTGGGACGGCGATTACTACGCCTACGAGCTGATCAGAACCCTCGGGCTGGCCGAATCGGGCGGCATGGTCCGGGTTGGGTTCGTCCACTACAACACCGCCGCCGAGATCGACCGGCTGATCGAGGCCCTTAGCGGAATCGCCGGCAGAGGGCAATGAATGGCCGCTGATTTCTTCGAGGCGATCCGACTGGGCGACCAGACGGCGGTCGACGACGCGATCGCAGGCGACGCGGCCCTGCTGACGACGCGCGATCCGGCAGGGCGATCGCCGGTGATGGCTGCCGCCTACGGCGGCCATCCGCGCCTGGCGGAGCGCCTGGCAACCAGGGTCGCCGCGACCCGGGACGGTCTGGGCCTCTTCGAGGCGGCCGTCGTCGGAGACGTGGCGGTCGTCCGCCGCAAGCTGAGCGAAGGCGCCGAGGTCGAGGATCGAACCGACGACGGCTACACGCCACTCCATCTGGCGGCGTACTTCGGCCGGCTCGAAGTCGCGCGGTTTCTGCTCGAGCGCGGTGCCGATCCCAACGCCGTCGCCCGGAACGAATCGCGCGTCACGCCCCTCCACAGCGCCGTCGCCAGGCGTCACCGCGACGTGGCGGGCGTGTTGCTCGCCTTCGGGGCATCGGCCAACGTGGTCCAGCACGGTGGCTGGACGCCGCTCCACTCGGCCGCGCAGGGCGGCGACGAGGCTACGGTCGACCTGCTGCTGCTCCGCGGGGCCGACCCGACGCGTCCGGCCGACGACGGACGTACGCCGATCGACGTAGCCACGGAAGGCGGTTACGGAGCCCTGGCCGGCCTCCTGCGCGAGGCCACGCGTGATTGATCGGCCGTGTGTGCCGACCCTGGACCGCTCCTAGCGCCCCGCGTCCAGCCAGCCGGGGAGTTCGCGGGAGAGGGTGGCCAGCGGCAGCGTGCCGTGACCGAGCACGGCGTCGTGGAATGCACGCAGGTCGAAGGCCGGGCCGAGGCGCGCCGCCGCCTCCGCTCGAAGCCGCTCGATCTCGCGCTGGCCGACCTTGTAGGTCAGGGCCTGGGCCGGCAGTGAGATGTAACGGTCGGTCTCGATCAGGGCGTTGGTCTCCGACAGACCCGCGTCGAGCAGTTGCGCTATCGACCGCTCCTGCGGCCAGCGGAAGACGTGGATACCGGTATCGACGACCAAGCGGGCCGCGCGGTGGGCCTGCCCGTCGAGCATGCCGAACCGTTCGGCCGGGTTGAGGTAGAGCCCCATCTCGTCCGCCAGGCGCTCCGAGTACAGCCCCCAGCCCTCGATGTAGGCCATGCCGGCCATTCGGGCGCCCATCCGGCGGAAGGCGCTCAGGTTCGACATCTCGGTTTGCAGGGCCATCTGGAAGTGGTGGCCCGGAACCGCCTCGTGGAAGCTCGTGCTGGCCAGGCTCAGATAGCTGCGACTCGGCAGGTCGTAGGTGTTGACGTAGTAGACGCCGGGGCGGCTGCCATCGATCGCGGGCGGGAAGTAGAAGGCCGTAGGCGAGTCGGCCTCCTTGAACGGCTCAACCGCGCGAACCTCGACCGGAGCCTTTGGCAGTCGGCCGAAGTACTCGGGCGACCGGGCCAGGGCCCGCTCTATCTGGCCGCGGGCGTGGTCCAGCAGCTCATCGGCCGACTCGGGCATTGCTCCGGGCCCGCTCTGCAGGATGGCCCGAGCGGCCTTCGTGTCGTCGCCATAGCCGAGCGATCGGCTTATCTCGCGCCGCTCCGCCTCGATCGACTCCAGCTCCTCCAGGCCGATACGATGGAGATCGGCCGGGTCCAGGTCGAGGGAGGTCAAGGTCCGTATCTGAGTGCGGTAGAGCTGCTCGCCGTTGGGCGCCGACCACAACCCCGGCTCCTCGCGTGAAGCCTCGCGGTAGGCGCCCTGGAGCGCCTCCAGGAAGGCCTGATCCGCCGGCCTGACGGACTTCCGGATCGCGGCCACGAGCCTGTCGCGGTCGGACGGGGTGGGCGGTGTCACCGCCATGGCGATCGGCGACTCCTCGTCGGGCACGGCAAGAAGCCGCTCCAGCTGGCCGATGACCCGCTCCGTGATGATCCGCGCCGCCGTCAGCCCGCTCACCAGGCCCTCGCGGGTCAGCTCCGCGTTGGCCGCCATAAAGCGCGGGTAATCGTCGAGACGGGCGAGGAAGCGGTCGAAGCGCTCCGGGGTGTCCGTCCGCTGGAAGGTAGCCAGCAGGGGCAGCATCGTCTGCGGCCCATCCATCTGATCGACGACCCTGAGCCGATCGATGCGCTGAATCTGCTGCTCCAGTTCGGTCCGGCAGACGATCGTCAGGATGCCGAGCGTGATCGCTTCCTCGACCGGGAGGCCCGCGCCGCCGTCCGACCCGGAGTCCGCGCCGGCGGCCGCGGCGGCCTGCGCCTCGATCGCATCGGTCGCGTGGAGCGTCTCGCGGAATAGCCTCCGCGCCCGATCTCGTCCCTCCGGACCCGGGTCGTCGAGCCGATCCTGATCCTGTTCGTATCCGAGCACGGTCGCGGTGATCGGCGAGAGATCGAGGAGGCCGTTCCAGAACCGTTCGGCCAGCGCGTTGACGGCGTCGGCTGCCTGGCTGATCTCGCTCACCGGAACCTCCTCTTACCTGGCGACGGCCGGGGTGGCACGCGGCGCCCGGCCGAGCAATTGACCCTGGCGTGCCCCCCAACCCGATCAGGCCTCGAACAGTGGGAGTTGCTCCCCGGCAGTCGCGTCGGCGTCAAGCCCGAGGTACGGCTCGATCTCTGCCAGGGAGACCTCCTCGCGGGCGGCGAAGGCGGCGAGCTGGTCCCACTTGAGAACGTGCCAGTTGTGCTCCTCGAAGGCGCGGCGCAGCAGCGGCGAGCGGGCTAGCTTGTGGCGCACCAGCTCGGCTCGCTCGGGCGGGATGACGAGGAAGCGGACCACCTTGTCGTCGGCCGGGAAGCGGTTGTGGCGGACCAGGACCGCATCGCCGAGCATGGCCGTCCATTCGACCTCGAAGAGGAAGGTCGCCTTGTGGCGAACGTACCAGGCGCAGTCGACCCGCTCCAACTCGGCCTCGGGACCCCAGGCGATCATCGTCGGATGGATCTCGCGCTCCTCCATTTCGAGCCAGTCCGAGAGGGGGCGGCCTCGAACGCGCCGAACCTGCTGGCGACGGCCGATCCAGACGCGCGTCCCCAGACGATGGCCGACCTCGGCGACGGTCGCGATCATGGCGTCGTGCTCGGCGGAGCGCCGCTCCAGCTGATCGCCCGTGACTATCGCCTCGGGCGTGCTGCCCGGGGCGCTGTAGCTGTCCAGGCAGGCCCGGAGCAGGGTCGCGTCTGGCGCGTCGCGGTCCCGGAACACGCTCATGGTCCGCTCGAAGACGGCGGCCTCGGTCATCTGGCGCGACGACGAGAGCAGACTGAAGATGGCCCACTCCACTCGGTCGGCGAGGGGCTGGGCGGCGCCCGAACGATCTTCCTCCGAGCCGAGCCAGTATTGGCCAGGCTCGATCTGGCGGACGCGGCGATTGGTCGTCCGGTTCAACTCGCCGCTGATCAGGGCCAGCAGATCGTCCACGGGGCCCGGCGGCTCGGGCGACTCTTCATCCTCTGGCGCTTCGTCCGTGGCCCGGGACGGCGTGCCCGTGGCCCGGGCCGGCGTGTCGGTGGCCCGGGGCGGCGTGCCGGTGGCAGCCGACGTTTCCGTGGCGCCGAACTCGCCGGTGTCGTCGACCCAGGCATCCCAGCCCTGGTCGGCGCGCAGCGGCCGCAGCTGCCGCGCCAGTCGGGCAAGCTGGCCCGATCGGTCCAGCCCGACGAGCAGATCTCCGATCATGTTCTCGAAGCAGGCCGGCTCACCGCGAGCCTTGAGCAACTCGGTGGCGGTGTCGGTGATCGCCTGGGCGGCAACCTGAGGCTTGAAGGGCCCCTCGGTCAGCTTCTCGGGAGCGGCGAAGACGCCCTGTCCGGGGATGGAGCCCGGGTCGCCGGCACCGCCTTCGACCGGCGGAAGAGGTCTATTTGCGCGCGTCCGCGGCCCAGGCGCCAGAACGCCCGTCGAGGGCACGAAGACCGCCATGCCTGGACTCTCGTCGTCGCTGCGGTGCAGCCGGGCGTCCACGAGGCGGCAGCCGGCGGCCGCTCCTCCGAGAGCCGCCGCGACCAGGGTTCGGGGTTCCGCGTCGTCCAGCAGCACCACGGCTCGGCCGTTCAGGGCGAGAACCGGGGTGGCGATCGCCAGCGATCGGGCGAGCGAGTGAGCAAGCTCATCGGCCGCGTTTCGGCGGGTGGTCCGGGAGGCCGGCCGGAACAGCGCCTCGTAAGGCAGGAGCGAAACCGCCCCCGCCCCCAGGCACCACGCAGTTCCGTGGTAGGCCTCGGCCAGCCGCTCGCGGGTCAATCGCAACGGAGCCTGGCCCAGTACCAGCCGGACTCGCGACGGCGTGCCGGAGTGGGCGATGCGTTCGCCGGCCAGACCGATCCGCCTCAAGGACCCGGGCGTCGCCTCGGCGATCATCACGTTCGAGATCCCCTCCTGGAGCTCCACCAGGTCCGAGGCGAAACGTGCCGCGACGGACCGCTTCTCGTCGGACTCCAGCCGCCCGACAAGGCTTCGGACCGCGCGCAGGCCTTCCTCGAAGGCGAGCCAGGGGTTCCGCTCGCGCCAGGCGTGGGGTGTCGGAAGCCGCAGCGATCCATTCGATATGCGCACGGCCGGGGGCCTGCCGCGGTACACATTGAGCCTGCCGGCCGACTCGACGGCGTACAGGAAAGCGATGCGCAGGGCGGCCGTCAGCGGCGTCGACCTGGTTTCGAGCTCGATCGCCTCGATGATCGCGTTGAGGCCGAGCAGCTGGCGGGCGGTGTGAAGGTCGAGCAGCTGATCCGGCAGCGGATCGTCCGGAAGCGGCGTCGGGAAACGCCTCCGGAGGGCTTCGCGGACCTCGCTCGGCAGATCCGCGAAGGCTGCCAGGGCAAGGTCGCCCTGTTCGGGCTCGGCGTGGTGCACATCCGGGCCGCCCCGCTGCGAGTCGCATCGATCGCAGCGATACTCCCGGCGAGCGGCACGTTCCGGCGGGGCTGCCTGCGGCTGCGTCGCGCGTCCCTTCGATCGTGAGCGGCCGCGCGCGTCGCCTGGCTCCCAGACCAGCGATTCGAGGACGACCGGACTGCCGCATGCCGCGCATGTGCTGGCGAAGAGGCTTTCCATCGTCTTGCGGACGGTGGCCTCGCCAAGGGGCCGCAGCGAGATCGCCTCAGCGGCCGCGTCGATGTGGCTCGCGTCCGGCGGCCTGAGCACGACCTCCGCGAGCAGGCGCGTCAGCGACAGCGACTCGAGGTCCGCGGCGCGGCGCTGCCCGACGATTGCCGCCCGGGCGACCCACCCGCCACGGCCGTTGAGATCGAGCACAGCCTCGCCCGGCTTCGTCCAGGCTTCGATCTCGGCGGCCAGGTCGGCCATCGGAGCGGAGGGCGCCAGCCGCTCGAAGATCGGCAGCGATGAACTGCCCTCGTTGCGCCGTTCGGCGCGGGTGGTGACGGCGCGCCCGACCATGGGCCAATTGTGACAGACCCGCGTTCGCGGGTACCGGCGAGGATGCGGCAGAAGGCCCTCCGCTAGGTCGTGGCGGTGGCGGCCGGCGCGGGCCCCTTCAGCGCGGCCACGACCTCATCGAGGAGTCGCGGCGCGAACCACGTGGAACCGGCGTCGCTGAAATGAGTCTGATCGTAGCCCGGGAGCCGCACGTCGATGCCGGCGACCTGGCTGGGGCAGGGATAGCCGCTTGGGCACAGCAGCGAGTCGACTTCGATCAGGTACACCCCGGCTCGTCCGCCCAGGCTTGCGAACCATTCCCGGGTCGCCCCCCGGATGATCGTGTCCTGACGCTGGATCGTGAGGCAGCGGTCCTGACTCGGCACACCCTGACAGCCCCGAGCCTGCTCGCTGCGCAGCGGCGGAAGGACGACCACCACCCTGGCTCCATCGGCCAGAAACCGATCCAGAACCAGGGTCCACTCCGCGTACAGGCTCGCCTGCCATGCGCTCGAGCCGGGGTTCAGGAGGGTGCCGTTCGGGGACTTCCGGGCGAGCACGGACTGGAGGTCGTGCCAGATGACCACGTCGGGTTTGGCGGCGAGGAGCTGGTCGTGGAGGGTCCGGACGACCTCGCACTGGCCATTGCCGGGCGACGGGCTACCGCCGGTGTCGTACAGCGTCTCGTACCCGACCGGGCAGGAGGGCCTTGCGGCGGCGATCAAGCGCCAGCCTCGCCGCGACGTCTCGACCTGGAGACCGGGCACGGCCGAGGCCATGACCGAGTCGCCCACCACGCCCACAGACCAGCCCGGGCCGCCGATCGGCTCCGCAGTCGGGCTCGCCGGGACACTTGCGCTGGGGTGATCGTCCTGGCTGGGGGTCGGCGTCTGGCTCGCCATGCCGCCCGAATCCACCGGCGCGGGCGTGTACACGGCGATTCCGTTTGGGTAGTTGTTGGCGTTGTCCCAGTTCGGCGCCACGACGCCGTTCGCCGTCGCCGCGACGATCACGACCGCGACCGCGCCGGAGGCGAGCGGCACGACCCGCGCCAGGCGGGCCGGCGTGAGCTTGTAGCCGAGGAGCAGGCCTCGCCGCCTGATGGGCGACTCGACGACGACGAAAGAGGTCGCCGTGGCCGCGAACGTCAACGCCACCGCAAGAAGCGCGATCGCCGGTGTGGTCGTGGATCCGACCCACTGGTTCGTGAAGGTGATGATCGGGAAGTGCCACAGGTACATGCCGTAGGAGGCCAGACCCACGAGAACCATAGGCCGCACCGAGAGCAGCCGATCGATCGGACTGCCCGCCTCCAGGCCGGCGATCAGCGCAGCCGCAGCAACCGCGATGGCCACCGCCCCACCGTGGTAGTAGATCGAGTTGTCGTCGGCCAGCCACAAGTACGAGGCGGCGATCGTGAGCACGGCAACGGGGGCAAGCCGGCGGCCCCAGATCGCCACCCGCTCCCTCAGCGAGCCCGACAGGGCGATCGCGAGCAGCGCCCCTATGAGAATCTGGAAGATACGCGAGTCGGTGCCGTAGTAGGCCCGTGACGGATCGCTCGGATCGAAGATGGCCACCATCCACAGCGCCGAGGCGACTGCCACCGTGGCGGCGACGATCGCGAGGGTCCGCTCGCGGAAGCGAGCCAGGATGAAGGCGACGACGATTGGCCAGAACAGGTAGAACTGCTCCTCGATCGCGAGCGACCAGGTATGGCGGTCCGGTGAGACGGCCAGGAACTGGGTGAAGTACGACTGGCCCGCAGTGATGAAGTGCCAGTTGGCGGCATAGAAGAGCGTGGCCAGCAGGTCGCCACGGGCCTGGCCCACAGCCAGCGGGTCGCCGCCAATGTCGATCAGGACGACCATGACGACGAGCACCACCAGCAGGGCCGGCAGGAGACGTCGGATTCGGCGGGCCCAGAAGGTCGGGAGGTGGATCCTCCCTGTGTCGCGATGCTCGGTCAGCAACAACATCGTGATGAGATAGCCGCTCAGCACGAAGAAAATGTCGACGCCGAGAAACCCGCCCGGCAGCCAGCTGCGGTTCAGGTGGTAGACGAGGACGCCCAGAACCGCGACCGCCCGAAGACCGTCGAGGAACGGCCTGTAGGCTGACGTCGATCGGGGCGCGGCAGCCGACTCAGGTGCCGCGGGCGGCGAAGCGGCAGCCGACTCAGGTGCCGCGGGCGGCGAAGCGGCAGCCGATTCAGGTGCCGCGGGCGGCGAAGCGGCGGCCGACTCAGGTGCCGCGGGCGGCGAAGCGGCGGCCGACTCAGGTGCCGCGGGCGGCGAAGCGGCGGCCGACTCGAGGGAGTCCAACTCGCCGGTGGCCGGCCCCGGGGCGGAATCCGACATCGAGGCCGAGGCCTCAGGACGGAGTAGTCCTTCGGCTCGGGCTGGAGCCTTCGTCATGTCAGCGGTGCAGCGCGCGGACGCGCCGGCCTATGGCTCCTCGAGCTCGTCGGTCTCTTCTTCGAAGGCTTCGTCGCCGGTGACCTGGGTCGGCAGAACGCGGTCGAGGTCCTCGATCCCTTCGTCCTCCTCGTCGTCCTCGAGGTCCTCTTCCATCGCCTCTTCCTCACGCAGAAGCGTGCCCTTGGTGTATGGGCGCAGGTCCGTCGAGCGGGCCGCGGTGGGGAAGCTGACCTTGCCGTAGTTGCGCGGGTCCTGGAAGATCTCGCGGATAACGATCCGGACGTCGCGGTCGCCGAGCGAGGTGATGCCCGCCGAGTACTTGTTGCCGTCGGCGAGCAGCTTGAGGAGGCGGGCGGCGACGCGCGGCTCGACGACCCCGATACGCGTTCCGTTGGCCAGCGCGTAGAGCCGGTTCCCGTCCGGAACCAGTTCCACGGCGTCGCCCGGATTGACATGGGCGAGGGTCCGCGGCGCGGCCAGGTCCGTGAGCATCGCGAAGCCGGTCTTGCCGGTCTCCTCGACGAAGATCGCGACGGGCGCTTTGCCGGCCTTCTCCGCTGTCACGGTCTTTTCGCCGGCCTCGCTCATCAGTACGCGCAGACGCTCGATGTTGCGTTCTGCGATGCGGTTCGTGGGGTCGAGGGCCAGGGCGATCTGGTAATGCTCACGCGCCTCTCCCAACTCCCCGAGTTCCCAGAGGGCCTTGGCCAGGCGATTCTCGGCCTCGGCGTCGGGGCCCATCTCGATGATCTTGCGGTTGGTCTCCGCGGCCTCCGCCCAGCGCCCGTCCGCTGCGTGGGCTATCGCCAGCTCCGACAGCTGGCGCTTGATCCGAACTGCGTTACCGCCGGTGCCCTTTTCGATCTCGGGGAAGGCCAAGGATGAGGTCCCTTTCGTCAACTGCGCCGGGCCGAGCCACGGCGGTGGTGCGGCGAGACGGCGGATATCGCCGACTCGCGGAAGGCACGCAGATTCTGACGGGTGAGCCCCGTCCGGACCATGCTTTCTAGCATCCGCCGGCCACCCTGTCAACGCGAACTCGTCGTTCAGGTCGGGTCCGACGCCACGACGAGGGCCCGGAAGAGGTGGTCGAGGGTTCCAGGGCCGCCCCGAGGCTCAGCCCTCCCCTACTTCACCAGCAGGCCCACGACGATGACCAGCGCTCCGGCTGCCGCCAGCGCGGCCGTCTCCTCGAGCAGACGCACGTTGAAGGGGAGGGACTCTTCGGATTCGCGCAGCGAAGTGACCAGGTATGTAGCCAGCGCAAGCACGGCCGGCCCGAAGAGTCTGGGCAATGCCAGGACTCGCACCAGAACCCCAGCCGGGGCGAGAACCATGGAATACATGTAGAAGGTGACGACCGCCTCGCCCGGGGTGTGCGGCCGCAGGGCCGCGATCCGATACCCCGCCAGGCCGCCGATCGCGACGTCCAGGGCAACCGTGGCCATGAACGCGGCGACCGTAAGCGGCTGCCCGTCGCCGGCGAGTCCCGCCGGCACGAGCCCGCCGATCGCGGCAAAGCCCAGGAATGCGAGACCGAATGCGCCAAGGCGGGCGGAAGTGGACCGAGCGTGCACGCCATCGACCTCGCCCGCGGCGATCTCGAGGCCTACGACCCAGGCCACCACCAGCCACGAGCCCACGAACGCGAAGGCGAGCCAGGGCACCGGGTCGACCATGCGGGCGGTCCCCATGGCGGCAAACGCGGCCAGTCCGGGGAGCACGACCCTGTCGAGCGGCCAGCGCCACGGCCGCAACTCGCCCAGGAGACCGGCGGTTCCGGCCGCGGCTACAACCACGGCCAGCGTGGCCGCTACCCAGAGCGGCATATCCGCCACGAAACGGCCGAGCACCGCCAGCGTGGCCACGATCAGCCCGAGTTCGCGGGCTCCATTTCGATCCTGCATTCCGGCATGGTACGCAACCGGAGCAACTTACGGGGCGCCGCCCGGCTACGCCCGGACACGCTCCGGCTTGCCGGCGACCCATTCCAGCAGCTCGGCGCGCGATCGAGTGTTCATCACTCGCTCGGGACCGAGCCAGGCACGGCGGGCCATGGCCGTGCCCCAGCGGAGATTGTCGAGCTCCTCGGCTCGGTGGGCGTCCGAGTCGATCGTAAAGACGCAGCCGAACTCGGCGGCCCGGCGAGCGCGAACGTCCGAGAGGTCCAGCCGTTCGTCCGAGCCGTTCAACTCCAGGGCGGTACCTGTCCGAGCAGCCTCCCGGTATATCGCGCCCCAGTCGAGATCGAGGTCGTCGCGGGTGCCGATGTAGCGGCCGGCTGGATGCGCGATGACGTCCACATGCGGATTCCGGATCGCGGCGAGAGTTCGGGCGGTCAGCTGCTCGCGCGTCTGCCGGCGCGAGACGTGGACGGAGGCGACGACGAGGTCGTAGCGCGCCAGCAGCTCGTCGGGGTAGTCCAACGTCGCGTCGGCGCGGACCTCCAGCTCGCAGCCGTGCAGCAGCCGGAAGCCTTCGGCCGAGGTCTCTGGCGGAGCCGTACCTTCGGCCTCCTCGCGCTCGAACCGCTCGTTCAGTATCGCCACGATCCGCCTTTGCCGCTCCACTCGCTCGACGTCGAGCCCTCGTGCGATCGCCAGGCTGACCGTGTGATCGGTCAGGACGAGGTATGCCTGGCCGCGCTGCCGGGCGGCCTCGGCCATCTGCTCGATCGTGTGCACCCCGTCCGACCAGTCGGAGTGGCAGTGACAATCGCCGCGCAGGTCGGCGCGCGCCACGAGCGCAGGCAGCGTCCCAGCCAGCGCCGCCTCGATCTCGCCGCGGTCCTCGCGCAGCTCGGGCTCGATGAACGGCAGGCCCAGGAAGCCGTACGCCTCCTCTTCTGTCGGGAAGCTGCGAAGCTCGGCCGCCTCGCCCGACTCCTCCACGGCGGGCTCGCCGTCGCCCCCTAGCCGAAGATAGCCCTTCTCCGAGAGACTCCAGCCGCGATCGCGGGCCATCCCCCGCAGTCGCACGTTGTGCTCCTTCGAGCCGGTGAAGTGGATCAGATATGTGCCCGCCTCGCCCGGCGGCATGATCATGAGGTCGACCTGCGGCCCGCGCAGCAGTCGGACGGCAGCCTTGTGCGGCCCCTTCGCCAGCACCGACTCGACCGATCCCAGCGCGGTGAACCGCTCGACAAGCTCCGTCGGTCGGTCCGTCTCGGCCAGCAGATCCAGGTCGCCGATCGTCTCGCGCCGGCGCCGATACGAGCCGGCCGGCTGGATCGACCGCAGGCCCGGCACGTCCGAAAGCTCGGCCAGCAACGTCTCGACGAGCGTCTCCGCGTGTCCGAGACGCATCCGCTCCTGGCGGGTCTCCAGCGCCGCGATCCCGGCCAGGACCTGCTGCTCGGTCTTCTCGGAGATCCCCTTGAGCTCACGCAGAGTGCCCGCTTCGGCGGCCCGGCGGAGGTCTTCCAGGGTCTCGATGCCCAGCTCCTCGTGGAACTGCTTGACCGTCCGGGGCCCAACGCCGGGGATCTCCAGCAGGGCCACCAGGCTCGGCGGCACCTCCTCGCGTAGCCGCTCGTAGAAGGCCAGCTGGCCGGTGCGGGCCAGCTCCTCGATCTTCTTCGCGATCGCCTCACCGATGCCGGCTATGCGCGGCGGACGACCGTCCAGGTAGGCGCGCGCAACCTCTACCGGGGAATGCGCGATCGCGTCGGCGGCTCTGTGATAGGCCACGGTCTTGAAGACGAGCTCGCCCTTGACCTCGAGCATGTCGCCGATCTCGTGGAAGATACGCGCTAGGTCGCCGTTCGAGGGCAGGGCCGGCGACGACTCGCCGGCGGGCGGCTCTACGGGCGGCTCTACGGGCGGCGACGGCTGCTCCATGACCGAATGGTAGCCCGCGCCCGCCTGATCCGATGTCGCCGGGTCAGACCTCCGCGACGCGGTCCTGGCCGGCGCGCTTGGCCGCGTACAGGGCCCGGTCGGCACGTGCCACGATCTCGGATATCGGCTCGCCTGCCTCGAGCTCCGACGCCACGCCCACGGAGACGGTCACTCGATCCGTCACGCCGACATCCACGAGATCGAGTTCGCGCGCCGTCTGGCGGATGCGTTCGCCGATTTCCAGCGCCACGCCAGGAGCGGGGTTCCGAAGCAGGACGATGAACTCGTCGCCGCCGGAGCGGGCCGGGAGGTCTTCGTCTCGAACGGACAGCTGGATCCCGTTGCCGATCGCGCGCAGCACCTCGTCCCCGATCTGGTGGCCGTACATGTCGTTTACGCGCTTGAAGTGATCAACGTCCACGCCCAGGATGGCGACCCGATCGGTGGCTCGACGCCGGCTGGCCAGAAGGGTGCAGTACTCGTCGAAATAGCGCCGGTTCGGCAGCTGAGTGAGCTGGTCGGTGCGCGCCTCCGTCTCGGCGGCCTGATGCGAATACACACGCACCAGCGCCGCGGAAACCTCGCCGACTGCGCCATTCAGGAGTCGAACCGCCGATTCCGTCCATGGCTCGCCGGTACGGCGCGACAGCACGATCGCCCCGACGATGGACTCGCCCTCCTCCAGCGGCGCCGCCAGGGTGTTGCGCAGGCCGTAGGCGTCGCGCAACCTGTAGGCGATCTGGTTGGCGACGTTGCGGGCATTCCCCTCGTTCTCCCGGGCCTGTTCGTCGATCACCGGAGGGCGCTCGCGACGCCACGAACCCCGCCGCGGGGTATGGCCGTCGTGGTCGCCCTTGGAGTGCCAGACCGTCGGCGCGCCCACTCGCCCGTTCTCCTCGCCGCGCAGTGACCCGTGGATCGTAAGGGGTCCGCCGCCGTAGCGTTGCGGGGCGGCCAGCAGCCTGCGCGTCGTCCCCGGCTCGAGTTGCTGGATCGGAATCACCGTGTTGGAGGTCTGGCTTCCGGGAAGCATCGAGACGAAGGTCACGTCCAGGACGGTGCCGCCGGGCCGCATCTGCACCACCGCCACGTGGTCCGCGCCGGTGGCGGCCCCCAGCTCGTGAACGATGGCCTCGATCACTGCGGTCGGCGAGACGGAACGCGAGAGCGCCTGCAGGAGCCGGCTGAAGCTCTCCGCCTCGGAGTGGCGCCGTTCCACCAGGATGCCCGACGCCCGCGCGTTCAGGACCGCCGAACTCACGAGCAGAGCCGTCGCTGTCGCCAGGACCAGATCGCCGGGTCCGTTCCGGCCCTGGGCGAACCCAAAG
This sequence comes from Chloroflexota bacterium, assembly GCA_003141245.1. Classification (GTDB taxonomy): domain Bacteria; phylum Chloroflexota; class Limnocylindria; order Limnocylindrales; family CSP1-4; genus Fen-1039. The sequence goes on along the minus strand of PLLE01000020.1, from coordinate 129,083 downwards.
AGCGCTTGCCCGAGAAGCAAAGCGATCGAAACCGCGAGCAGCGCCCAGGTCAGCGGGATGGACAACGGCCCGACCCTGGGTCGCCGGTCACCCGTAGACGATGGAAGGAACGAGCTCACAGCTACAAGGATGCCCCAAACGGAGACGAGACTTTGGGCGTTCCGGCGGGTATGGGCGGTTGCCGCGGCCGCTATTCGCGTATTGTGCGGCCTCGCTGCAACCATCCCGAACACTGGCTGCCGCAGGTCGTTGACCCTGCCGCGCCCCGAGGACTAGACTCCACGTTGGTCGGACGGAGTGTTCGTGTACCTCCCGACCAGCCCCAACACGCTTTCGGAGGATCTCTCCCTCAGTGGAGACCGGACCCAGTACCTGCGGCGCCCAACGCGCCGACATCCACTCCCTGGTCCGCCTCGCCCCCTAAGCGGTTCGCGCCACCCGGGCGCGCCACCGACGGGCGGGCCGGACCCGCCGTCGAGGTGGCACATGCTCTATCTGAGCCAGGCGATCGGTCGGCCCGTGCGCGACAAGCTGGGCGAGCCGATCGGTACGGTCGCCGACCTTATCGTCGCCATCGGCGATCGGTATCCGCCCGTGACCGGCATCGTGGTCAAGACGAACGGCCGGGAGATCTTCCTGCACTGGCAGTCGGTGAGTTCCCTGGACGCCACCGGCGCGACGTTGCAGACGACCGCCATCGACATCAGCAAGTTCCACCAGCGACCCAATGAAATCCGCCTGAAGCTGGATCTGATGGATCGCCAGATCGTGGACATCGACGGCCGCAAGGTCGTCCGCGTGAACGACCTCCGGCTCGACGAGGTCGAGGGCGCGCTGCATCTGGTCGCCGTGGACGTCGGGGCCTCCGGGCTGCTTCGGCGGCTCGGCATCGAGGGCCCCTGGCAGGTCATCGCCCGGGGCTTGCATCGCGGCGTGCCGGAGCGCTACATCGACTGGGAGGACGTCGACCCGGTCGAGCGGACGATCGCCAGCGTCAAGCTGCGCGTCCCGCACAAGGGTCTGGCCGAGCTCCACCCGGCGGACCTGGCAACGATCATCGACCAGCTGAGTCGCAACGACCGCGCCGGCGTCATCGCATCCCTGGATGACGAGGCCGCGGCCGACGCGATCGGCGAGATGGAACCCGAGACGCAGGTCGACATCCTCGAAGACCTCGAGCCGGCGCGAGCCGCCGACATCCTCGAGGAGATGGACCCCGACGAGGCGGCCGACCTGGTGGCCGACCTGTCGGAGGAGAGTCGCGAAGAGATACTCGGCCTGATGGAGCGCGACGAGGCCGAGGAAGTCCAGGAGCTCATGACCTACGCCGAGGACACGGCCGGCGGAATCATGACCACCGAATTCGTGGCGGTTCCGGCCGAGCTGACGGCTGCCCAGACGATCGACCGCCTGCGCGAGCTCGAGCCCAACGCCGAAACGATCTTCTACGTGTACGTCACCGACGCGGCCGGCAGGCTCGTCGGCGTCCTGTCGCTGCGCGACCTGATCGTCGCCAAGCCCGACAAGCCCATCTCCACCTTCATGTACGCCGAGCCCGTGGCCGTGAAGACCGACGCCAGCCAGGAGGAGGTCACCGAAATGGTGGCCCGCTACAACCTGCTGGCCGTGCCGGTCGTGGACGGGGAGGGCCGTCTTGAGGGCATCGTCACCGTCGACGACGCCATCGACACGCTGCTGCCGCACCCGTCGAGGCTTCGGATGCCGCGTATCTTCGGCCGCGGCTCCTCGGGATCGGAGCGGTGAAGGCTCCGGTCCTGAATATGACCCCGCGGACGGTGAGCCGCGTCCGCATGGCCGCGATCCTCGGCGTCCTGGGCCCGGGGCTGGTGAGCGGCTTCGCCGACAACGACGCCGGCGGCATCTCGACGTATTCGGTTGCCGGCGTGAAGTTCGGCTACGACCTGTTGTGGGTGCTGCTTGCCAGCCAGATCGTGCTCTTCTTCACCCAGGAAGTGGGCGCCCGGCTCGGGCTGGCCACCGGTCAGGGCCTCGCCGGGCTCGTTCGCGAGAAATACGGCCTGCGCTGGGTCGCCTTCATGATCAGCGCCATGCTCGTGGCCAACATCGGCTCCATCGTGGCCGAGTTCGCGGGCTGCGGCGCCGCCCTGGGGCTCTTCGGCGTCCCGACCTGGATCAGCGCGCTGCTCGCAGCCACTGTCGTCGTCGTGCTCCTGACCCGAGGGTCGTACCGCCGCGTCCAGTATCTTTTCGTGGCAGTGGGGATCGGCGTCTCGCTGGCCTACTTCGTTTCCGCGTTGCTCGCCCACCCCGACTGGGGCCAGGCCGCGCAGTCGCTGGTCGTGCCGCACCTGGCTTCCTCGCCCGTGTACTGGATCACGGTCGTCGCCACGGTCGGCACAACCATCACGCCCTGGGGCCAGGCGTTCATCCAGTCCTACGTTGCCGACAAGAGGTTGGGGCGGGAGGACCTGGTTGGCGAGCGGCTGGACGTGGGGCTGGGCGCGTTCCTTACGAACCTGATTGGCGGGTTCATCGTCATTGCCTGCGCCGCCGCCGTCTATTCGGTCGGCACCCAAATCGACACGAGTTCCCCGGATGCCGTCCAGAAGATCGCCGGCGCGCTCACGCCGCTGGCCGGCTCGGGCGCGACGGTGCTGTTCGCCGTGGGTCTGCTCGCCGCCTCGTTCCTGGGCCTCGGCGTCGTGCCGTTGACCAGCGCATACGCGGCCTGTGAGGCATTCGGCTGGGAGACCGGGGTGGACTGGCGCCTGCGTGAGGCACCCGCCTTCTACGGCCTGATGATCTTCTTCGTCGCGTTCGCCGCCGTCTTCATCCTGCTCGTGCCGGCCCGCATGCTCGTCCAGGTGATGTTCACGGCCCAGGTGGTGAACTGCCTGCTGCTGCCGTTCGTTCTGGTCTTCGTCATGCGACTGGCATCGGATCGGGAGCTCATGGGGCCGCTCGTGAGCGGCCGGATCCTCCAGACGATCGGATGGGCCGGAACGGCGCTGCTGGTCTTGCTCTCGCTGGTCCTGGTCGCGACCTCGATCTTCGGGGTCTGAGGCGCGGCCGGCAGGCGGGGCCGGGCGGGTCAGCCGACCGTCTTGGCGACGACCCTGTCCAGCTCTCGCGCAAGTTCGCCGGCGAGATTGACTCGATCGAACTGGCCCGTCGGATCGGCAGGCGAGTGAACGGGAGTGTGGTCCAACAACCGCTCCAGGGCATCGGCAACGCTGCCCGGCTCCACGTCCGCGACGATCCCTGTCGGCAACCCTTCAACGAGCTGGCGCCCCTCACCGCGCGGCATGACCGCCAGAATCGGCCGATCGAAGGCCAGGTATTCGCCGAGCTTGCCGCCGACGAAGATCTCCGCCCCGGCCATCTCCGGCATCAGCTGCAGCAGCGCGTCGGCGCCGGCCATCCGGGCCAGGGCCATGGGTCGCGGCATGAAGCCCTCGAAGCCGATGATCCCGGCCAGCCGTTCGGGCCTGTCGAACTCCGCGGCTACCCGCGCGTTCGCCTCGTTGACGCGGCCGACGAAGTCGACCTTCAGGCGCTGCCGGAGATCCGGCCTCCGCGCGAGCAGTCGTTCGACCCCGAGCAGGAACGCCTCGAGCTCCTTCGGCCGATACAGGCTGCCGGCGTAGAGGAGGTGGAACCCGCCCGGCCGCGGCGGTGGAGCCGGCTCGATTCCGATCAGATCCGAGCGGTCGTAGCCGTTTGGGATGTGCACGAACTTGTCAGCCAGGTCCGGGTAGCGCTCGGCGAACTGGACCCGCATCAGGTCCACGGCCACGATCACCCGGTCCGCCCGCTCCACGATCCAGCGCTCCATGCGGCGCTGCATCCAGCGCTTGGGGCGCGACAGCGGAGCGGCGAAGGGATTGCCGATCCACGGATCGCGGAAGTCGGCGACCCACGGCCGGCCGGTGTAGCGCTTGATCAGGCCGGCCGCCAGATGAGTGGAGATCGGCGCCGCGCTCGAGTAGATGACGTCCACAGGGCGGCGCCGATGAGCCATCAGCCCCGATCGCACGGCGAACGGCATCCAGGCGATCACGCCGTCGGGGAAGAGCAGCACCGCCCAGATCCGATTCCACAGGATCGACAGCTTTCGCAGAACCCGCAGCGGGAGGCTGCCCCGCGCCGATGCCGTGGTCAGATCGATCTCGACGCCGGACGACTTCGATCGACGGCGACTCAGCAGTCGCGCCGCCACGCTGGGCAGTCGTCCCGGCTCCAGACTGGCGGTTCGGTGGACTTCGAGATCCGGCGCCAGGGTCGCCATCAGCGACCGGTCGCGAACGGGAAATGCCGGATCGCCAGGAGCCACGACGACGGGCTCCCAGCCCCAGCGCGGCAGGTATGTGACGTACTTCAGAGTCCGCTGCACTCCGACCCCGCCCACAGGCGGGAAGAAGTAGGTGAGGACCAGCACGCGCCTGCCCATCTATGGCTCCCCCGCCTGTGCGCCGGGCTTCCGGCCGCCGCTCGACGCCAGACCGCGAGCGCGAGCGAGACCCCGACGCGCGCCCGCCACCACGACCCGGGCCTCTTCGCGGCCCGGCACCACCAGCGTCAGCAATGATCGGTGTGATAAGCGGCTGGCGACCCACAGCAGCATCGCCGCCGAAGTCGTATACGACATCAGCGACGCCATCGCGGCGCCGACGATCCCGAAGTGCGGGATGAGAACGAGATTGGCGACGATGTTCACGACCACTGTGATCGTGGCGCCCAGGGAGATCGGCCCGGGCCGACCCCTTCCGGCGATGTAGCTCGTCATGACCTTGGTCAAACTCAGCGAGATGACCGCCGGCAGGAGCACGTAGAAAGCCGGCAGGCAGTCGACGAAGCGCGGCAGGACGAGGTGGATCCCGATCCACGCCGTCGGGATCAGCGCCGCCGCCGCCAGGCAGGTGAGCAACACCGTCAACCTGGAGACTCGCCCCAGGAGCGCGTCGGCCTCATTCTGCGAGAGGCCGGCGATGCGCGGTAGGAAGATGATCGACACCGAGTCGGGCACGTAGAAGATCAGCTCGGCCATCGTCACGGCCATGCTGTACAGGCCCAGGGGACCCTTGGGCGCCAGCATGATCGCCTGAATGATGTAGGTGTCGATTCGGTAGTTGAAGTAGCCGGTGATGCTGGCCGGATACAGGCGAAAACCGTAGCCCGCGAGGCCTCGAAAGGAGACCGGCTTGCCGCTCGGCTCCCGCCTGGACAGACGCCCCACCGCGACGACGTCAACCAGCGCCAGCAGCCAGGTGACGGTGATGCTCGAAGCGACGGCGCCCGGAACTCCGAAGCGGAAGACGGCGACCAGGAGCGTGGAGAGCGTCAGCGTGATTACGCCCTGGCCGATCAGGATGGTGCTGTAGGTCCTAACCTGCTGGCGGCCGTACAGGACGGCCATGCCGAAAGTCGACATGAGGGCGGCCGGAACGACAATCAGGATGGCGTGCAGCAGGTCGTCGGGAGCCGCCCGCAGCACGTTGGTCTCCAGCCACGGCAGCGAGACCCAGATCAACGAGATCAGGATCGTCGAGAGGATCGCCGTGAGGAGTATCCCGGCGCCCAGCAGACCGCGGATCGAGGTGCCCCGCGCGCTGAAGTAGTTGACGGCGTTGGGCAGGCCGAAGACGCCGATGGCGCCGAGGAGACCCGGCAGGGCGGTCACGGCGACATAGGAGCCCTTGCCGTCGGGGCCCAGGATGCGCGAGATGACGATCGTCGTCGTGAGCGACAGTGCGAAGGCGACGACCTTCGTCGAGAAGACCGCGGTGACCCGCCTGGCGAAGATGCCCCCCCGTTCAGCCGGGGCGCTCATCGAACCTCTCCGCCATTCCGAGCCCGACGTCGGACCAGGTCCAGATAGAGCGACTCCACTCGGGCCAGACTGCGGGCCTGGTCGGCCCGCTCGACGACGATGGATCGGGCTCGCAAGCCTCGCTCGGCCTTGATCTCGGGGCGCTGGTCGAGAACTTGGCGGAGTGCGGCCGCGGTGGCCTCAACGTCGTCGACCGGAACGAGGACTGCGTTGTCGAGCTCCCCCAGCCACTCCCGAACGCTCGGCAGGTCGGCGGCAACGATCGGCCGCCCGCAGGCCAGCGCCTCGAGGTTCGTTACAGCCGTCGAGTCGGACGCCGGAACCGAGACGACGACATCCGCAAGCCGATAGAAGTCGGGCATCTCAGCATGCTCGATCTCAGGCACCATCACCACCCGATCGGACAGGCCGAGAGCCTCGGCCTTGCGCTCGATCCTCGTCAGCTCATCGGGCTGGGCGCGGAACCGAGACATCAGCACCACGACATCGGAGGGCATCCGTGGCAGTGCCTCGATCACGACGCCGTGACGGTACAGGGGCGTGATGCCGCGCGGCGAGAATATGACACGCCGCCCCTGGAGGCCGAGGCGCGCCCTCAGAGCCGCCGGGTCGGGACCGGGAGTGAACTGCGTGAGGTCGACGCCGAACTGGAACATCTCAGTCCGCTCGGGCGAGGCTCCTGCGGCGAGCGCTCCCCGCATGAGCATTCCGGAGTTGACCATGACCATGTCCGCCGCCCGCAACGCGATACGGGCAAGGAAGGCGGCCACGTGCGACTCTTTCGGGTGGAGCAAGACGTCCGATCCCCACAAGGTCACAACGTAGGGATGGAATCCCGACATCCAAGCGTTCCAGCCGTGAACGGTCAGGAAGTGGGCGTTGAGGATGTCCGGGTGAACCCGCGCCACGGCACGCCGCACGGACCGGCGTCCCCTCAGCAGGCTGGCCGGGGTAACGCGGCGGCCGGTGGCGAAGTGCGTGAACGGCTCGACCGCAACCGTCGCCGGCAGGCCCGGTTCGACCACTTTGGCCCGTGGTACCAGTAGCGTCACACGGTGACCCCGACCCGCAAAGTAGCTCACCCAGCGCCGCAGGTGAATGCTGTTCGGATCGCCCAGGAACGCGAGGCTGAGCCGATCGTCGGCGCCGATGGCGGAGGTGGAGCCATCGGTCACGAGACCGCCTCGGTCGGCCGCGTCGAGAGCCGGCGGCGGCGCAGGCTGGCCGCCGTGATCGATTGGTTAGGCATCGCGGGCGATTGTAGAGGAGACTGCGGGCAGCCACGCGGCAACAGCCGGCGCAGTCGGCGGGTTTGACTAGCACCAGCGCTCCTGTGCAGACTAGCCGGGCCCATGAGAATCCTCTTCCTCGCTTTCTGGTATCCGAGCCGCGACAGCCGATATTCCGGGGTGTTCATCCGCGAGCACGCCAAGGCTGTTCGCGCAGCCGGCGACGAGGTTGCCGTCCTCCATCTCGCGGGGGTTTCCCATGAGGGTCGCGGCCTGTGGCGAATGAACGAGGAGCTCGATCCCGAGCTGACCGAAGGCATCCCGACGTTCCATGTCTTCCGCCGCCGGCGCTGGAGGTCCGTGCCCGGAATGTCGCCGATCTCCCGTGGCATCTCCTACTCGCTCTACCTGTGGTCCGCCATCAGGGCGGCCCGGCGCCTCCGAAGGCGCGGGTTCCGGCCGGATGTCATCCACGCCCATGTCCACAGGGCCGGAGTCCCGGCGATCCTGATCGGGAAGTTGTTCGGGATCCCGGTCGTGATCACCGAGCATTCGACGGAATTCTCGCTAGGGACCTCCGCCAAGGGCCCGTACAGCGCCCGGTTCGCATTCCCGCGGGCGGCTCGCGTTCTTCCCGTTTGCGTGACCCTGCAACAGGCGATATCGGCGTGCGGCATCCGGGCCAGTTTCGAGGTCGTGCCCAACGCGGTGGACACCTCGCTGTTCTTCGCCACGAAACGGAAACTCCCGACGGCGGACCCGAAGCGAATGATCTTCGTGGGCAATCTCGAGCCCACACAGCACAAGGGGTTCCCGACGCTGGTCGAAGCGCTGAAGCGCCTGCGCGAGCGTCGGAGCGACTGGCACCTGGACGTGATTGGCGAGGGACCGTCGCGGGCCGAGTGCGAACGTCTGGTCGCGGATTCGGATCTGTCGGACAGAGTCTCATTCCTGGGCGCGAGGGCCAAAGAGGAGATCGCCGAGATCATGCGATCCTCGGACCTCTTCGTGCTCCCCAGCCGCTTCGAGAATCTGCCCTGCGTCCTGATCGAAGCGATGACTTGCGGACTGCCCGTCGTCTCGACCCAGGTTGGGGGCATCCCTGAAATGGTCTCCGGTCGCGACGGCGTCCTGGTTCCGCCCGACGATCCATCGGCGCTCGCCGAGGCACTCGACCGCGTCCTCTCGAACCTCGCATCGTTCGACGGCGACGACATCGCCGTACGTGCTCGGGCTCGGTACAGTCTCGAAGCCGTCGGCGCACAGCTGCACGCGGTATACATCTCGGTGCTTTCGACCCGACGCCGGGAGACGGCCATGCCGAAGTCGACCCCCACGGAGTCCTGACCACCCGAGCGCGCGCCTCAGGATGCCCGTAGACTTCACGAAGCCTCGGATACCCGCGCGAAGACGTGACGGGCGGGGCCTTCGGAGGGACGGTTTTTGGCATTCTCGGACGATCCGATCGTCGTCGTCACGGGCGGCTGCGGCTTCATCGGCAGCCACCTGGTCCGGTGCCTGGTAGGCGAGGGACGTCGCGTGAGGGTCCTCGACGACCTCTCGAACGGCGACCTCTCGCGCCTGCCCGAGGGAGTGGAGTTCCGCCAGGGCGACGTGGCCGATCCGCGCTTCATCCGGCCGGGAGTGGCCGGTGCCAGCGTCGTCTTCCACCTGGCAGCGATCGCCTCCGTCGTGCAATCCAACGAGCGCTGGCTGGCCAGCCACGCAACCAACAGCGGCGGATCCGTGGCGGTCATGGAAGCCGTCCGCGACGAGGCGCCCGGAGCCGGCTTCGTCTACGCGTCGTCGGCTGCCGTCTACGGCGACGTGGCGCTCGCCCCGGGCGAGCGCATTTCCGAGACGGCCCGCACTCGGCCGGTGGCGCCCTATGGAATCGACAAGCTGGCCACCGAGATGCATGCCGGGGTGGCCGGTCCGCTCTTCGGGCTGCGGTCGTTCGGCCTCCGATTCTTCAACGTCTTCGGCCCGGGCCAGGCCGCCGACTCGCCCTACTCGGGGGTGATCAGCCGATTCGTGGCGCAGGCCAGTTCGGGCGGCCCTATCACGGTCTTCGGCGACGGCGAGCAAACCCGTGACTTCGTCCATGTCGACGACGTGGTGGATGCGCTCCTCCGGGCCGAAGTCGCCGCCGATGCAACGGGCCCCGTCGCGAACATCGCCACCGGGCTTCCCACCTCCGTCAACGAGCTGGCCGCGACGATCGCCCGCCAGTTTCGGCCGACCCCGGCGATCGTTCGCCAGGAAGCCCGACAGGGCGACATACGCCGCTCGGTCGGAGATCCCTCTCTGGCCGCTCGTCTCCTCGACTGGGAGGCGCGCACCTCGCTCACCGAAGGGTTGACGGCGCTGGTGTCACTCGAGACCGCCAAGGCGCGCTGACTCTCACCTCGGGTTGACACGCTCCACGCCCAGGCTCCTTGCCCCGCCTCGGCTCCTTGCGGCGTGTCGGCCGGTACCTATCGCGTCGAAACGACGCAGTCCGCGATCTCCCGGATCGTCTCTTCGAGCGGCGTGGACGGCGTGAACCCGACCAGGCTGCGCAGCAGACTCACGTCCGGGACGCGGCGGCGCATGTCTTCGAAACCCTTCCCGTACGCCGTTTCGTAGTCGATCAGCTCCACCTGCGATTGCGAGCCCAAGATCGAGCGGACCAGTTCCGCCAGATCCCGAATCGACATCTCTCGCGGGTTGCCGACGTTGACCACCTCGCCGATCGCCGCCGGCGTGGCGGCCAGCGCCATCAATACCGCAACGACGTCATGGACGTTGGTGAAGCAGCGCAACTGGCTGCCATCGCCGTACACGGTCAGCGGCCGGCCCTCCATCGCCTGGCGCACAAAGCGCGGCACGACCATGCCGTATGCGCCGGTCTGGCGCGGGCCGGTGGTGTTGAAGAGCCGGGCGATCGTGACCGGCAGGCCCGTCTCCTGGTGGTGTGCCAGGGCCAGAAATTCGTCCGTGGCTTTGGAGACGGCGTACAGCCAGCGATGGACCTTGGTGGGGCCGTAGATCGTGTCGTCGGTCTCCTTGAGGCCGCCCGTGGCGTTCTTGCCGTAGACCTCGCTGGTCGAAGTGAAGACCGTCCGGATGCCGCCAGCCGCCGCCCGCTCGAAGACCGCGGAGGAGGCGTCGAGGTTCGTCCGTATCGATGACAGCGGGTGCTGCAGGATCTGGAAGACGCCCACTGCCGCGGCGAGATGGTAGACGAGCTCCGCGCCTTCGAAGGCGGGGTCGATGATCGCCGGATCCTCTGCCCTGCCCTGAAGGAAGCGGACTCGTCCCGCGCTCACATGTGCGCCGATGTTCTCGATGCGGCCGGTGGAGAGGTCGTCGACGACGACGACTTCATCGCCCCTGGCCAGATGCGCATCGACCAGGTGGGAGCCGACGAAGCCAGCGCCACCCGTGACCAGGACTCTCATCGCGGACCGGCCGCGCTCTCGGATGCGGCGACCTCGTCAGGCACGGCAACCGGCTGGAGGACCGCACCGGCGGCCGGGGTCTCATGAGGAATCCGCAGCGCGATGATCGTCTCGAAACCGAGGACCAGGACTCCGGCCGCGGCCACGATGACAATCTCGATCACCGGATCCGGCGCAAACCAGGACAGCACCACGGCGAGACTGCCGCAGACGCCGCTGGCCAGCCCCACGACCGTGAGCATCTCCCATGGCTGCAGCCCCGCGCGGACGAGTCTGTGCGAGGTGTGGTCCGTGCCGCCCATGAACGGCGAGACGCCTCGCCGCATCCGTGTCACAGAGACCATGGCCACGTCGCCGAACTGGACGAAAGCGGCGAGTGGAATCGCCAGGGCGGCCGCCGTGGCATGGGGGCCCGGGTGGATCTCAGCGTCGTGAATCAGCAGCGTCCCGGCGCCGGCCAAAGCGAAGCCGAGCATCAAGCTGCCGGCATCGCCCAAGAAGACCCGGGCCGGCGGACGATTGTGGATCAGGAAGCCCAGGCAGGCGCCGGTGATGACCAACCCCAGGCCGATCTCGTTGCCTTTCATGCCCGCAACGATCGCGGTCAGGGCGACGGTCAGAGCCGTCTCGGCGGAAAGGGAACTGGCCAGTCCATCCGAGTTGTCGACCAGGTTGGTGGCGTTGGTCATGACGGGGATGGCGATGGCTCCGGCAAGACCGACGGCGAGTCGGGGCAGCGGCTGCAGGTCGTCGAAGACGACGATCAGAAAGCCGGCTCCTAACAGCGCCTCGGCCAGCAAGCGGTAGCGGGGGCGCACCCCAAACAGGTCGTCCATCAGCCCGATGGCAGTCAAGCCGACGAGGCCCGCGAGCCAGGCGGCCAGCGTAGTCCCCTCGTCCAGGGCCAGCCAGGCGACGACCCCCACCGCGATGGCCACGGCCAGGCCGCCGAGGATCGGCACTACCTGGCGCGACCAGCGATCCGCCCGAGGGTGGACCACCGCGCCGTAGCGGAAGGCCAGCTTGTTCGTGACCGGCACCATGAGCACGGCCACTGCAAACGCGGCCACACCCAGAAGCATCGGACCGATGGTCACGGGTTCACTCCTCGTTCTGCTGGCACGTGACGATACAAGCTGTCGATTCGTCCATGTGCCGATTGGTCGTCATTCGTTGCCATCGCCATAGGTTCCGGCGGATGAGGCCGACCAATCGACTGCGATGCACTCGTGGCCTCGGGAGAGCCACCGAGCGGCAAAAGGACGACTCGAACGCTGGCCGTTGGGAGTCGCCAGCGCGAGGCTAGATTGCGCGCGATCTCACAATGAGACAATTCGGCCGGAGCCGTACTTGCCAAGCGCGTTGCGCGTGTCGAGAACGACGCCGACCTGACCGGCCAGCGCAGCGTAGTCGATGCTGGAGTGAGGCGTGAGCACGACGGCAGCGTCGGCTCCGACCGCGCCGGCCGGCCAGACCCTGTCGAGTGGCACGGACGGGCGCAGCACGCCGTCGACGATGATCCCCGTCGCCAGGGGGTCGTGCACCAGGACCTCGGCCCCGCGAGACTCAAGCTCGCGGATGACTGCGACCGCCGGGGAATGACGAGTGTCGGCAATGTCGGGTTTGTAGGCCAGACCGACGACCATGACCCGCGCCCCGGTCAGGAGTCGCCCACGCTCGGCAATGAGGGTCGCGACGCGGTCGGCGACGTGACCGGGCATACGAGCCGTGGCACGGATCGAGGCCGGGATGACTTCCGAGATAAGCCCGTTTCGCTCTGCGGCCGCCATGAGATATCTGGGCGAGACGGGAATGCAGTCGCCGCCGATACCGGGGCCGGGGAAATGGGCCATGAAAGCGAACGGCTTGGAGGCGGCCGCTTCCACCACGTCCCAGGCGTTGACCCCGAAACGATCGCACAGGACGGCCAGCTCGTTCACGAAGCTGATATTGATGAAGCGGAAGGTATTCTCGACTAGCTTTGCAAGCTCGGCCGCTTCCAGCGACGGCACGGGCCGAGCGGTCGAGACGAACGAAGCCACGAACTCGAGGCCGCGCTCCAGGCAGGCCTCGGTCGCGCCGGCGACCAGCTTGGTAGTGTTGCTTACGTTGAAGACCGGGTCTCCCGGGTTGATGCGCTCCGGGCTGAATGCCACGAATATGTCCTCGCCGACCTTGCGCCCTGCGGCGTTGAGCGGATCGACCAGCAGGCGGCGCGTGGTGCCGGGCACTACCGTGCACTGCATCACGATCAGCGCGCCGTCGGAAACGTGCCGGAGAACCGTTTCGCAGGCTCGCTCGACCGGGACCTCGTAGGGGCGGCCCTCGGTGTCGATCGGCGTCGGGACCGTGATGAGGACCACGTCGGCCCGGGCGATCGCGGAGGCGTCCGTCGTCGCTATGAGCGACCCCTGCTCGATCAGCGGAGCGATGGCCTCGGCCGGGATGCCGCTGGTGGCGCGGCCGGAGTTGATGCTGGCGACCTTCGCCGGGTCGATGTCGAGCCCCGTGGTCTGGTGCCCCGCGGATGCGACGGCAGTTGCGGTGGGAAGCCCCGCGAAACCAAGGCCGATGACGCAAACGCGCCTGGATGGAGCGGAGTTCAAAGCCGGCCGCTCGATCTCGGAATCGAACAAAGCAACCTCGACAAGCCGTCCTGGTGGGGCGGGCGCCCGCACCGACATGAGGCCGAGCGGGCTACCGCGACGTAGCTTCCTGCGGTGACTCGCAGAGTCGTCCCGAGTATCCCACACCAGCGGCTGACCCGTGATTGCCGCGAATCAGCCGCTCACGGGGATCCTGCCCGCTCAAGACCCCGCAAGAGCGCCGATCAGCTGGCGCAGTACTGAGGCGTGATGCCGTCCATGCCGTAGAAGCGACTGTCTCTGCCGAACAGCTGCACGGAGAGGCCCGCTACCAGGGACATCTTCAGGCGGCTGGTCCAGGTCCCCTTGGTCGTGGATGTGGCCGGGTGGAAGTTGTAGGGAGGTCCGAGGACGCACTTGGAGATGTCCTTTGAAGTCAGCTTCTGCGCGGTCGAGACGTAGCTCTTGACCGTCTTGAGGGGGAAGTTGGTCTGGATCGACGTTCCCGCAAGGCCGAGAAGACCCGGGAGGTGCGCCAGACCCTCGGGCGTCGCCAGCTTCTGCTCAAGGGCGACGAGGACGTCCTGTTGTCTGCGCGAACGCGAGTAGTCGCTGTCGCCCGCGCCCTCGCGAGACCGGACGTACTTCAGCGTGGTGGGGCCGTCCAGGCACTGATAGCCGGCAGGAATGAACGTACCCGTCGAGGGGTCGTTGATAGCCCTGGGGTTGGTTACGCACACGCCGCCGATCAGATCCACCATCACGCGGAACCCGTGCAGGTCGACGATTGCGTAGTAATCGATCTTCACCCCGACCAGCCAACCAACCTCCTTGGTCAGCGCGGTCAGGGCGGGGTCCGGGGCCTGGATCTTGCCCGACGCCACAAGGTTGTAGAAGTTGTTGATCTTGGTGTTGATGCCAGCGTTCCCGCCCCAGTAGAACTCGTAGTTGGCCGTGTCTCGGGGCACGCTCACGATCGCGACCTTGCGGGTCTTGGGGTCCAAGCTCACGACCAGTAGGGAGTCCATGAGGGCGTGGGAACGACCGGTCATCCAGTCGATCCCGGTTAACAAGATGGTGACCCGACGAGAGGACAGCGGCGGGGCGGTGATCACTGGCGTGGGAACCGGGGGCGCATACGTGATGCCCGGATACCAGCTCATCAGGGAGGGTGTGGGCGTGGGCTTGGGCGTGGGCGCCGCGGTGAGCTGCTCGCCTGGATGCGTGCTCGGATTGTCCGTGGGCGAGTTGTCCATGAGATCGTTGGAGGCGACTGAACGGTCGAAATCGTAGAAGGACAGGGCATACGTGACCACCACGCCGTGCGTCACCATCACGAGGGCGAGCAGGACAGCGAGCAGACCCGAGTCCAGGATTCGCGGGCGGCGGCGATGGGCGACGACGGCGTATGCATGAAACACCGAGATGAGTCGCCAGGCACCGATGAAGACGACCACGATGACTATGGAGATGGCGAAGGAGTCGTCCAGCAGGCTGGCGCCGAACATCAAGGCACCCTGGCTGAGCTGGATCAGAACCCACACGGCGACAATGACAGCCGGGAACGCGAAGATGGCCGCTTCGATGCGGCGCCGAGCGTAGAGCTGTCCGAGTCCAGGCCAGACGAACGACAACAGGGCCGCCCGGATGGGCGATCGGCCCTCCGGGGTCGGCGACTGTGCGGATGCGGTGGTTTCGGCCGACGTGGCTCCCGAGTCAGATGCGGCTGGCGGCTGTGCGGATTCCACGGTTTCGGGCGACGTGATTCCCGAATCAGAAGCGGCTGGCGGCAGAACGGAGGGCTCAGCGGCCAGCGCTGCGGCTCGACGGCTTCTAGGTTTCCTCATCCGACTCCAAACCCTTCGTGACTGGCTTGGCCACCGTCAGATTCGCGGCGTCGCAGGCCCGACCTCGCCGCTCTGCCGCGGGCCCTCTGTTGGGCCCCGGCGTGACACGCCTATGACTGCTGAGAACCCGATGATATGACTCCGCTGCAATCGCGCTGACTCGATGCGGACTCGGACCGCCCGGCAATATGACGCCCAGAGAGTTTGCTTTGGGCCGGATCGGCTACATCATCACCAGGCCACCGTCGACAGCGAGCACCTGGCCGGTGATGTACGCAGCTTCGTCGGAGGCCAGGAACGTCACCGCCGATGCGATCTCCTCGACGGTGCCGAAGCGCCCGAGCGGGGTCGCGGTCTTGATCTGATCGGTCAGAGTGGTCGGCAGGTCCTTGGTGAGCTCGGTCACGATGAAGCCGGGAGCGACGGCGTTGCAGGTGATGCCGCGCGATGCGACCTCGCGAGCCGTGGCCTTGGTCAGGCCGATGAGGCCGGCCTTCGACGACGAGTAGTTTGCCTGGCCCATCTGACCGGCCTGGCCCGAGACGCTCGACATGTTGACGATCCGGCCGGCGTGGGCCTTGAGCATCGGGCGGATGGCGGCCTTGATCATGTAGAAGGCGCCGAAAAGATTGACCTCGAGGACCTTCTTCCAGTCCTCGATCGGCATCCGCATGATCAGATCGTCGCGCGTGATGCCCGCGTTGTTGACCAGGATGTCGATCTTGCCGAAGGCTTCGACGACGACCGCGACGGCCTTGACGCAGGCCTCGGGATCGGTGACGTCCGCGGGGATATAGAGAGCCTTGCGACCCAGCGCCTCGATCTCGGCCACGGTGGCCTCGGCAACTTCGGGCCGTCCCACGTCGACGAAGGCGACGTCGGCGCCCTGGCGGGCCAGGTTGAGGCAGATGGCCTTGCCGATACCACGTGCACCGCCCGTGACCAGAGCGGACTTGCCTGTCAGATCGATCATTTCGGACTCCCTGCTTCGAGCGTCGGCTGCGCGAGAGACGAGCCTGCGGCCGACGCGCCGGATTCGGCGCGCAGCCACTCCAGAGCGGGCGGGAACGGGTTGACCGGATCGAGATAGCCGGGCAGCACCGCGACGTCGTCGGGGCCGATGGCGTCGGCCCGAGCGGAGGCCGCCGGATCGGCGGTCCACTGCAGGGCGATCGCGCCCGATGTCAGCCCACTGCCGAAAGCCACCAGCAGCAGCCGGTCGCCCTTCTTCACCCTGCCCGCGGCGACAGCCTCCGAGAGGGCGAGCGGCACGGAAGCGGCCGAGGTGTTGCCGTAGCGATCGACGTTGACGAAGACCCTCTCCATGGGGAAGTCGAGCGACTTGCCGAGAGCCTCGATGATCCGGATGTTGGCCTGGTGCGGAATCACGAGGTCCACGTCGGCCCGGCTCAGACCGGCCTTCTCGAGGGCTCTGAGCGAGGTCGAGCCGAGGGTTCGGACGGCCATCTTGAACGTCTCGCTGCCCTTCATCTTCATGTAGTGTTCGCGAGCTTTCAGTGTTGCGTCGGTGGTCGGTCTGGCGGCGCCGCCGGCGGGGAGCCAGATGAAGTAGGCGCCCGACGGTTCGGTTGTCATCTCGATGCCGAGCGTTCCGCCAGGCTCGTCCGAGGCCGAGAGAACTACGGCACCGGCACCATCACCGAAGAGGAGGCACGTCCCTCGATCGGCGAAGTCGGTATACCGGCTGAGCGTCTCCGCGCCGATGACCAGCACGTGTTTCGCCATTCCGCTGGCGATGTAGGCGTGGCCGGTGGCGTAGCCGTAGATGAACCCGGAGCAGGCAGCGGCCAGGTCCATCGCAGCCGCCCGCTTGTTGCCGATCGCGCCTTTGACGAGGGCGGCCGCAGAGGGCATCGGGTAGTCGGCGGTGAGCGTCCCCACCAATATCAGATCGATGTCGTCGGGCTGGAGCCCGGCCACGGCGATGGCACGCAGGCCGGCCACCGCCGCCATGCTGGCCGTCGTCTCGCCCGGGCCGGCGATGCGGCGCTCGCGAATGCCGGTCCGCGTGACGATCCACTCATCGGAGGTCTCGACCATCTTCTCGAGATCGGCGTTGCTCAGGACCAGGCTCGGGGCGTACGACCCCCAGCCGGTGAGGTGGACGCCTCGGGTGAGTTTGGCTATCACGGTTCGACCTCGATGAGGGGCTGCTTCGCCCTCACCAGCTTCCCGGATTCGGCCACCATGCGGACGACCTTGCCGGAGGCGTCGGACTTGATCTCGTTGAAGAGCTTCATGGCCTCGATGAGGCCGATGATCTGGCCGACCGCAACCTGCTGGCCTACGGTGACATAGGGCGGAGCGCTGGGCGACGGTGAAGCGTAGTAGATGCCGGTCAGCGGCGCCCGCACGGCCTTGGCCGTGGAGATGGGAGCGGCGGGCTCGGCAGGTGCGGCGGGCTCGGCGGCTCCGTATGGGGCGGCGGCAACGGTCACCGCCGCCGGCGCCAGGGCGGCGGGCTTGCGCAGGACGATGCCCGTCTCGCCGGCCTCGACCTCCAGCTCGACCAGCTCGCTTCGCTCCAGGAGCGAGCTCAGCTTGTCGATGAGTCCGAGCAGCGAAGCGGTCTCGGGCAAGATCACGGCCGCCTCGGTCGCGCCGGTCTCTGGAGCGCCTTCCCCGGGCGCAGCCTTCACTGGCGTGCCCCCGGGCGCATCCGGCGTCGTGTCTCGTTCAGCCATTGTCGCGCCCCCTATTCGTTCCAGCGCCGGAAGACAACGGCGCTGTTCTGTCCGCCGAAACCGAAGGAATTGGAGACCGCGACCTCGATCTCGCGCCGGCGAGACTTGACCGGCGTCAGGTCGAGACCGGTGGCGGCCGCGTCGGGGTCTTCGAGGTTGATCGTGGGTGGCACGATGCCGGTCCGAATGCTCATGATCGTGGCGATTGCCTCGATTGCGCCGGCGGCGCCAAGGGTGTGGCCGATCATGCTCTTGTTGGCGGTGATGCTGACCTGGCCGGCACGCTCGCCGAATAGAGTGTGCATAGCCTCCAACTCGCGCGGGTCGCCTTCGGGAGTGGAGGTGGCGTGGGCGTTGACCATGGCAACGTCGTCCACGCTCAGATGGGCCTTCTCGAGAGCACGGCGGATGGCCCGCACGGCGCCCGCTCCCCCGGCGGCCGGGAGAGTGATGTGCGAGGCGTCGGCCGTCGCGCCGTAGCCCACGACCTCGGCGAGCGGTTCCGCGCCCCGCGCCCGCGCGTGGTCGAGCGACTCCAGTACGACGATGCCGCAACCCTCACCGATGACGAAGCCGTCGCGACCGCGGTCGAATGGCCGTGAGGCCCGCTCCGGCTCGTCGTTGCGAGTGGAGAGCGCCCGCATCGCCGCGAAACCGCCGATGAGAGACTCATGCATCGTGGCCTCGGAGCCGCCGGCCAGCATCACGTCGGCATCGCCGCGGCGGATCACCTCGGAGGCCTCGCCGATGGCGTGGCCGCCGGTAGCGCAGGCGGAGACCACGCCGAAGTTGGGGCCCTGCGGGCCGAAGACGATCGCGATGACGCCTGCGGCGAGGTTGCTGATCGCCATCGGAATGAGGAACGGCGACATGCGGGCCGGCCCGCGCTCGCCCATCAGCAGGACCTGATCGGCCAGGGTCCTGATACCGCCGATGCCGGTGCCGACGATCACGCCGGTCCGCTCTGCCGCTTCGCCGTCCAGATGCGCCGGCAACCCGGCCTGATCCATCGCCTGGCGGGCGGCCACGAGCGCGAACTGAACGTAGCGGTCGTTGCGCCGCTGATCCTTGCGGTCGAGAACCGAGGACGCGTCGAAGCCCTTGACCTCGGCGGCGATGCGAGTAGTGAGGCGCGAAGGATCGAACTGCTTGATCGGTCCCACGCCGGAGCGGCCCGCGACCATGGCCTCCCAGGTCGTGGCGACGTCGAGACCCAGCGCTGTGAGGGCCCCCATGCCCGTCACGACGACGCGGGGCTGACTGTTGGGGCTCATCGGACAAGCTTCCCCGTGCGGATGGTGGCAGCCCTGTACACGTCGCCCGGAAGGCCGCGCTCGGAAACCGCGTTAGCCGCCGCCATGACGTCGTAGCT
>PLLE01000020.1:0-109976 GCA_003141245.1 Chloroflexota bacterium | reverse complement strand
CGCAGGTAGTCCACCCGCTCGTCCCCGAGCTGGTCGCGCGCCCACTCCGCCGCGACCCGGTAAGAGTCGGGCGCGCCGTCGCTGAACCAGGGGAAGGCTGCGGTGAAGTCGCCGTCCGCCACGGCCAGATCCGTGTTGCCGCAGATGACGAAAGCGCCGGCCCGCTCGAGCTCGCGGACAAGGTCCACAGTCCCGGCGGGATCCGGGCCGTTGAATGCCAGGTCGCCGCAGATCGCGACGTAGTCGGGGCGCGCCGCGTCCACTGCCTTGCGCACCTCCTGGAGGGCCGGCAGGTTGCCGTGGACGTCGCTCAGGACGGCGATCCGAACCATCAGCGGAGCGCGCTCTCGGGGGCGATGATGAAGCTGAGCAGAGCCTCGCAGGCGACCTCGCCGTCGACCGTGGCGACGCCCCTGCCGCGGCCGAACTTGCTGCCGAGGCGCTCCATCGTGACTTCCAGGCGGAGTTGATCGCCGGGCGTGACGATGTGCTTGAAGCGGCACTCGTCGATCGCGGCGAAGAGCCCGAGCCGATCGCCGAAGCCGGGCTGCTGGGCCACGAAGACGCCCATCGTCTGGGCCAGGGCCTCGATCTGAAGGACGCCCGGCATTATCGGCTGACCCGGGAAGTGGCCCTGGAAGAACCACTCGGTGGCGGTCACGGACTTGACGCCGACGATCCGTTTGGCCTCGGCGTCGTACTCCACGATCCGGTCGACCAGAAGGAACGGCCAGCGNNGCTCCTGGATGGGGAAGCGACTCAGCGGTTTCCGGCGGCGACGAACGGTGCGCTGCCGACGCGGTCGAGCAGGTCCGTCGTCACCTTGCCGTCGATGAAGACCTGGTTGGCGAGGATGGCCCGGTGGAGTTCGATGTTGGTGGTGAGGCCGTCCACGAGCAGCTCGCGCAGGGCCGCGTCGCCGCGGGCGATCGCCTGGGCGCGATCCGGCGCCCAGACCGACAGCTTGCCGAGGAGCGAGTCGTAGTAAGGCGGCACTTCGTAGCCGGGGTACAGGTGGGAGTCCATGCGGACGCCCGGACCGCCCGGGGCGAGGTAACCGAGCACCTGGCCGCCCTGGGGCCGGAAGTCGTTGCTCGGGTCCTCGGCAAGGATCCGGAACTCGATGGCGTGGCCGCGAGAGACGACGTCCGCCTGGTTGATGCCGAGCGGCTCGCCGGCCGCGATCTTGATCTGTAAAGCGATCAAATCGATGCCGGTGCACATCTCGGTGATCGGGTGTTCGACCTGGATGCGGCAGTTGATCTCGATGAAGTAGGCCTCGCCCCTGGAGTCCACCAGAAACTCCAGCGTGCCCAGGTTCTCGTACCCGGCCTCGACCACGGCTCGGACGGCTCTCTGGCAGAGGTCCTGGCGCTCGGCCTCGGTCAGGGCCGGGCTGGGCGTCTCTTCGATGATCTTCTGGTGGCGACGCTGGACGGAGCAGTCGCGCTCGCCCAGGTGGATGGCGTGACCGAAGCGGTCCACGGCCACCTGGATCTCGACGTGGCGGTTGTCGCCGAGGTACTTCTCCATATACAGGGCATCGTCGCCGAAGGCAGCCTTGGCCTCCGAGCGGCTGACCTTGAAGGTGGCCTCGAGCTCTCGCGCTGTCCGGACGAGCCGCATTCCCTTGCCGCCACCGCCGCCGGAGGGTTTGATGAGAACGGGGTAGCTGATGCGCTCGGCCTCTTCGAGGGCGTGGGCCTCGTCGCGGAGCATCCCCGACCCCGGGATCGTGCGCAGGCCGTGAGCTTCGAGCAGGCGGCGGGTCGCCTCCTTTGAGGCGAAGTGCTCCAGCACCTCGGCCGAAGGACCGATGAAGGTCAGGCCGTGAGCGCGGACGACATCGGCGAACCCCTCGTCTTCGGAGAGGAATCCGTAGCCGGGATGGATCGCGTCGCAGCCGGTCACGACCGCGGCCGAGATCACCGCGGGGGCGGAGAGATAGCTGCGGCGCGCGTCGGACGGCCCGATGCAGATCGCCTCGTCGGCGAGCTGGGCGGCCAGACTGTCGCGGTCGGCCTCGCTGTATGCGACAACCGCGCCGATGCCGATGGTGCGGCAGGCGCGAAGGATGCGAAGGGCGATCTCGCCTCGGTTGGCGATCAGGACCTTGCTGAACATCAAGCTTCCCCGAGCACTGCGGCCGCCTCACGGTCGGCCCCGTTGGCATCGAGGCCGCGGGCATTCTCCGACAGCTCGATGCGGATCAGCTCCTGCCCGTACTCCACGGCCTCGCCGGCCTCGGCCAGGCTTGACCCGATCACGCCGTCCGCGGGAGCGATCACGTCCTCGCGGACGCCGAGTACGTCGACGGTGCCGATGCGATCGCCGGCGCGGACCCGAATTCCGACGGCCAGGTCCTTGCGGGGCTGGTAGATACCGACTGCCGGAGAAGTGGCGACTATGGGGAGACGCGCCAACTCCTCGGCCTCTTCTTCTTCGCGGGCTCGACGGGCGCGCTCCTCGGCGGTGCCACGGCCGTGGCTCGCGGCCGGGCCGCGCCCTAAAGCGTGGCCGTGCCCGGAGTGGCTGTCGAGGGAGCTCCAGGCGGCGACCCCGCGGCCCTCGTCCGAACCGGCGGGCCTGCGCAGCCGCGCCTTCCAGGACCCTTCTCGAACTTCGATCTCGCCCAGACCGCCGGCGGTCAGCTTCGCGATCAGCGCGGGCAGCAGATCGTCCGCCAGGCGGGAGATCGCCAGGTGGTCGCGCTCGGCGCGGACGTCGGGGCCTTGGCCCGAAACTGCCTCGGCGGATAAGGCCTTGGCGGCGCCGCGGGGGGCTGGGGAAGTCGCGCCGTTTCGATTCTCGGGCATCGGCTACACCTCCTCGCGGCCGGGCGGGACGTCGCGCTTCATGCCGGGCATGGACGGCCTGCTGGACAGCAGGCCCCGCAGCCGGTCGGCGATGCCAGTGCGCTCCGGCGGAGCCACCGGTCGGTCGGCGACGATGTACGGGCCCATGACGCGGAACTTCCTGAAGCGCGCCTCGACGAGCTCGTCGAGCGGGACGCGGCCGAGGGCGTCGAACCGCTCGAGGACGACTTCCCTGATCCGCCTCGCCGTTTCGGCCGGATCCGTGTGGGCGCCCTCGCCCGGCTCGGGAATGACGATGTCGACGATGCCCATCTCCTGCTGCTCGCCGGCGGTCACCTTCATCGCCACGGCGGCCTCGTGGCTGTGCTCGCCGGACCGCCACAGGATCGTGGCGCAGCCCTCCGGGCTGATGACGGAGTAGATCGAGTTCTCGAGGGCCACTATGGTGTCGCCGACGGCCAGACCGAGGGCTCCACCTGAGCCGCCCTCGCCGGTGATGACGACGACGATCGGGGTGCGCAGGCGGGTCATCATGCCGATGGAGCTGGCGATCGCCTCAGCGATGCCGCGCTCCTCCGCTGCGGCGCCCGGGAAGGCGCCCTGGACGTCGACGAAGGTGAGCACCGGCATGGCGTACCGCTCGGCCAGGTCCATGATCCGCATGGCCTTGCGGTAACCCTCGGGGTGCGGCAGCCCAAAGTTGCGGCGGATGTTCTCTTCGGTGTCCTGGCCCTTCTGGAAGCCCAGCACCACGACCCGCCGGCCGGAGATCCGGGCGAAGCCGGTCACGATCGCCGAGTCGTCGCCGAAGACCCGATCGCCGTGCAATTCGACGAACTCGTCAGCCATGGCCTTGAGCAGTTCGAGGGTATGCGGGCGCTTGAGGTTGCGAGCCTCCTGGACGTGGGCCCACACCGCAGAGACGGGGTCGTCAGTGTGGCCCTGGTCGGACCCGTGTCGGCCGAGGAGTCGGTCAACCATTGCCGGCCTCCCCACGATTCTGGTCGCCGTTGCCGTCGGAGCTGAGCGCCCCGGTCAGGGCGTTCAGGAACGACCGCGGTCGGGAGGTGGGGCTGGGCGCGGATTCAGCGTGGCCGTTGGAAGGAGCGACAAGGAACCCGAGCAGGGTGATGATCTCGTCGCGCAGCTTGGCCCGGGGCACGATCCGGTCCACGAAACCGTGGCTCATCCAGAACTCGGCGAGGGCATATTCCGGCGGCAACTCCTCGCCGATGGTTCCGGCCGAGACGCGGTCGCCGGCGAAGCGGATCAGGGCGTTGGGCTCGGCCAGGTTCACGTCGCCGACTGCCGCGAAGGAAGCGAAGACGCCGCCCGTCGTGGGGTCCGTCATGACGGAGATGAACGGCACGCGGGCCGCCTTCACCCGTTCGACCACGCTCATCGTCTTGGCGAGCTGCATCAGCGAGTACGTGCCCTCCTGCATCCGCGCCCCGCCCGAGGACGAGACGATCAGAAGCGGGATGCGCTCGGCTATGGCGGCCTCACCGGCTCGGGCCACCTTCTCGCCCACGACGGAGCCCATCGATCCGCCGATGAAGCCAAAGTCCATGACGCACATCGAGATCGGCTTGCTGCCCATTGCGGCCAGGCCCCACATCGCCGCGTCGCGCAGGCCGGTGGCCAGCTGGGCCGCCATCAGGCGATCGGGATAGGCCTTGAGGTCCACGAACCCGAGGGCGTCGACAGGCGTCAGGTCCGCGTCTCGCTCCACGAACGAGCCGCCGTCCACGAGCTGCTCGATGCGAGCCTTGGCCGAAATCCGGAAGTGGTGGCCGCAGTTCGGGCAGACCCGCAGCGTCTTGTCGAGCTGCTTGTTGAACAGCATCTCCGCGCAACCGGGACACTTGGTCCACAGGTCGGGCGGGTATGTGTCGCGGCGGGGTCGGAACGGGAGTCGAACCGGCATCAGGAGGTCACTCCGAGGATTCCGTGGAGGACACCGGCGCGTCGGCCGTGCCCGGAGGCATCTCCGCGACCGGACCTGGCGGCGCGCACGGCGCGAACCATTGGCGTGTGAGCGGCGCGCGACCATCGCCAGGCGACGTAGACCGCGCCGATGGAGATGGCCGCCGAGGCCACGCCCACGCCGCCGACGATGAGCGGACGGGGAGTTCTGGTGGCAAAGGCGGGGAGTTTGCGCAGACCCGCGGCGGGAGTGGCGATGCCATCATCCGACGCGGCGAGCTCGGCCGCGGCGAGCTCGGCCGGCGCGAACTCGGCCCAAGCGGCCACGCCGGAGGCGCGGAAGGGCGCGATCGGCGCGGGTGCGGTGCGGACGACCACCTGTTCCGCGGGTTCGATGGCTGAAAGCCCGGCGCTCATCCGACCGGCGGTCCGCGCCAGTCGCGCGGCAAGGCCTTCCTCGAAGCGGAACGACGGGTGCACGCGGATGAGATCGGCTCGAAGCTGGCGCGCGGCCAGCACAACCGCAGAATCGATGTCGACGTCCATCGGGACATCCGCGACGCCGCGCTCCTCGGCCTCCATCAGGCCGTCGAGATAGCGCTCGGTCCGGCGGGCGTCGCGGGGTCCGCCGCCCAGCATCAGCTGAGCCTCCCGCGCAGATCGGCCGCGACCGAGCGCAGGGCCCGATGCAACAGAACGCGGACTGCGCCCTCGGAGCGGCCGAGGACCTCGGCGATCTCCGCCGTGGACATCTCGTCGACGAAGCGCAGTACGACGGCCCGGCGTCGATCCTCGGGCAGCCGCGCCACGGCCTGCCAGGCCGCGCCGCCCGCCTCGCGCGCCGCAACAGCTTCGACGACATCGTCTGCGGCGGCCAGGCCTTGGGCATCCTCGAGCGGGGTCACCGGGCGACGACGGTCGCGGCGGCGTTCGTTCGCGACGACGTTGCGCGCGATACGGAAGAGCCAGACCCGGAACGTCGACGCGTCGGCGGATACCTCGCCGCCGGAACCGGCACCGACGAACGAGTCGGCCCGCTCCTCGAAGCGGGGCAGGCCGGTCATAGCCTGCATAAACACACGCTCGGTGGCGTCTTCCGCGGCGTGGTGATCGCGGAGCTCGTAGAAAGCGTAGCTGTACACCTGGGCGAGGTACTTCCTATACAGGGCGTCGAAACAGGCGGGATCGCGCCGCGCCGCCTCCACCAGACCGCGATCGCGATCCAGGCGGGCCGGCCTGGCTGCCTCCTCCGAAGTACCAAACACCGTCCGGCTCATTGCGTTACATCCCCGCCGCCGGCGGCGGCCAGGCGGACGTGCACGACCTCGCCCACGAGCACCTCTCGATCCACGCCAGGAGCGGCCGAATCCTCGACCAGCAACGCTCCCGTGGCTCCGTCGACGCCCACGGCGAGGACCTCCTCCGCCTCCTCGCCGGAACGTTCCAGTCGAACCGTTCGTCCCGTGGTCACCTGTCGGTCGTGCCAGCCGGCCACGTCGAAGTGGCCGTCGCGCAAAGCCATCACGCGCGGCTCGACCCGCAGCAGGAAGGCCTCGAGCAGCTCGTCGGCGTCGATTGGCCGGCCGCCGGAAACCTCGCGCAAGCTCGTCATGGAGTCGGCCAGCTCGACCGGGAAGCTCGCCCGCGGCCAGTCGGCGTTGATGCCGATCCCCACGATGGCCAACTGGTCGGCCGTGCCAACGCCCTCGGTCTCGCCCAGAACGCCGGCGACTTTTCGAAGCCCGCCCGCTGCACCGCCCGCGCCGCTCGCGACCTCCACGACGATGTCGTTGGGCCACTTCAGGCGCAGCCTGCCGACTGCCAGCCCCGCGACCGCCTCCGCCGCGTCGGCCATCGCCAGGGAGACGACGGCCGCAAGCCGCCACAGACGGTCCGCCGGAAGATAGCCCGGCCGGAAGCCGAGGGAAAGCAATAGAGCGGTGCCGCTCGGGGCCACCCAGCACCGACCCGACCTCCCGCGACCGGCGGTCTGCTCGCCGGCCACAGCCAGACAGACCTCGGCGGTTCCTGCGGTCAACCAGGTGCGGACGACGTCGTTGGTGGAGGGGACCGATCGGAACCGCTCGTGTCGCGAGAGAAACGCGACGCTCGTGGTCACGCGCTCGTCTTTGCCGCCCCACCGGAGCTGGCCGCGGCTTCGCCCGCCTGATCCTGCACCACCGGCTCCGGCTCCTCGAGCGAGAAGGCCTTGTGCAGGGCGCGAACGGCGGTCTCGACCTGGTCTTCGGCGATCATGCAGGTGATGCGGATCTCCGAGGTCGAGATGATCTCAATGTTGACGCCCGCTTCGGCGAGCGCAGCGAACATTCGGGATGCGTAGCCCGGGGCGTTCTGGATTCCGGCGCCGACGATGGAGACCTTCGCCATGGCCGAGTCGGTCGTCATCTCGCGGAAGCCGAGTTCGCGGATGATCGGCTCCAGGATGCGCTTCGTCTTGGCCAGGTCGCCGCGCGTGATCGTGAAGCTCAGGTCCGTCGTGCCGTGGTGGCCGACGTTCTGGACGATCGTATCGACGTTGACGCCCGCCTCGGCCAGTGGTGCGAAGACGGCATGAGCTACGCCGGGCCGGTCCGGGACCTCAACGAGGGTCACCTTGGCCACGTTGCGGTCGTGGGCCAGCCCGCGAACCTTGTTGCGCTGCTCCACGAACGGATCCTCCTTGATGAGCGTGCCGGGGACGTCCTCGAACGAGCTCAGCACCTCGATGACGACGTTGTTGACCCAGCCGAGCTCGACGGCCCGGACCTGCATCACCTGGGCGCCCTGGTGCGCCAGCTCCATCATCTCCTCGTACGAGACGACCGGCAGCTGGCGTGCGTCCGGCACGAGCCGGGGGTCGGCCGTGTAGATGCCGCGGACGTCGGTGAATATCTGGCAGCGGTCCGCCTCCAGAGCGGCCGCGAGGGCGACACCGGTCGTGTCCGACCCGCCACGACCGAGCGTGGTGATCTCGGACAGGCCAGGATCGACCTGGCTCTGGCCCTGGAAGCCGGCCACGATCACGACCCGGCCGGCGCCGATCTCCTTGAAGATGCGCTCGGGGTCGATGCCGGCGATGCGCGCCTTGCCGTACTTGCCGTCGGTGGTGATGCCCGCCTGGGCGCCCGTGAGAGCGATTGCCGGCACGCCCAGAGCGTGCAGCGCCATCGACACGAGAGTGGCGCTCTGGTGCTCGCCGGTCGCGAGGAGCATGTCGAGCTCGCGCGGATCCGGATCGTCGGTGATGGCGCCGGCGAGGGCCAGCAGCTCGTCGGTGGCATCGCCCATCGCCGAGACGACGACCACGAGATCGCAGCCGGTCGCCCGCTCACGGGCGACGCGTGCGGCTACGCGACGGATTCGGTCGGCGTTGGCGACGGACGAGCCGCCGAACTTCTGGACGACAAGCTGTTTGGGCATGGGCGGCATTTTAGCAGCGCCCGCGGTCGGCGAGTGACGAAGTCCAATCTGACGGCGCGTGGGCTCGTGTGAGACGATTCATCGACGCGCACGGAGTGGCTTGACCTCCGGCGTACCAGGCGAGGGCCTCGCGGCCACTCAGGAACACCGGAGGAACTCATGGCCAGGCGACGCGATCGCCGCTCCCCCGACGAGAGCGCAACGGATCTGCCGGACGACAAGGTCGAGCCGGAGCTCGACGACGAGATCGAGGCAGAGGGCGAAGAGGGCGCCGAGGGGCTGCCCGAGCCCGAGGAAATGAACGCCGATCTGGACAGTCAGGCGGCCGACTACATGGCCGACAACGACGTCTGGCTCTACGGCCCCAACGCGACGGCCGTCCTGGAGCTGCTCGACCGGCTCGAGGAAGTCGGCCCAGACGACGCCGGCGTCATTGCCGACACCTGGAAAGACGGCTCCAAGTCCGATCGCGATGCCGCGCGTAAAGCCGCCCGCAAGCTGACCGAGCGGGACGAGGAGATAGCCCGCAACGTGCGCATGGCGCGCGAGGAGATCGGTGCCTGGCTGGCCATCGCGGCAGAGTACCCCGAGTTCGCCAAGGCGGTCCCGGATTGGGCCCGCATCTGCTCACAGGTGGGCGACGCGGCCCTGGATGCCGCGACCGCGATCATCCTCGAGGACGAGCTGGACGAGCCGCACTACGAGGCGCTCTTCCTGCCCTGGACCGACGCCATCGAGAAGATCCGGATCGAGGCGGAACTCGACGAGATCGAGGGCGTCGAGGACGAGGAAACCGACGCCGACGAGACAGACGACGAGGCCGAAGGGGAGTTCGGCCCGAACACCGACGCCGTCGCCGACTTCCTCAATCGCCTTTGGCTTCTCTCCGCCGAACAGGTGACGCGACTCGTGAGCAGCTGGCAGGACGTACCGCGCGAGGACCTGGAAGTGGCTCACGAAGCCCTCCACGATCTCGTCGAAGAGGACCCGGAATCGCGAGGCCAGGTCCGCCGGGCTCAGGAGAAGATCACCCCGTGGCTCAATGGCGGCCGCCTCCAAGAGACCGCCAGCTTCATGGGCCAGACCGGGCAGGGCGGAACGCGCAAGATGGCAGGCCCGGCCCTCGCGGACGCAGTCGCGGCCCTGGTCGTCGGCGACCTGCTTGCGCCGGAAGACGCTGACATGCTATACGCGCCGTGGTTCAATCTCGTCGGCGCGCCGCCGCTGCCCGTCGCCGCGGACGGCGATGGCGGAGACAAGGGGGCCGGCCAGGCCCGGGGCTGACGACGTTAGGAGAGACCGCGGAGGGTCGATGTTCTGGAGAAAGCAAAGGGATAAGGACGCGGCCAACAGGCTCAGCGACGAGGCTGAGCCGAACGCGCTCAGCTGGGTCGCGCAGGACGGGGTCGAAGACGAGTCGGACCAAGGCGACGAGCTCGAAGACGAGTCCGACGACGAGGTCGATGAGGACAAGGAGGACCCAGAAGCCGCGGCCAGGCGGGCGGCAGAGCTTGCGGCCGAGCTTCAGCGGGAGGCTGAGGAGTTCGGGCTGACCGGCTCAAACGCGGCGGAGATCTACGGCCCCAACGGCGAAGCAGTCGCTGCGCTACTCGACTCCCTGGCGGATATCGACTACGAAACCGCCGAGGCAATCGCGGACGCCTATGAAGCGATCCCGGAAGCCGAGCGCAAGGTCGCCCGGTCTGTCGTACGGCGACGCCACCGCGGCGGCGGACTCGAGGCGGAGATGTGGGCGGCCGAGCACGCCGTCTCCGATTGGCTCGCCGCGCTGCAGCTCGAAGGCGACGAGCTGGAGCTCTTCTCAATCGTGGCGGACGCGGCCACGGACGCCGTCGATGCCCTCGTCCTTGAGGACGACCTGGCCGACGTGGACTTCGCCACTCTCTACGGCCCGTGGTCGGACGTCATGGACGCCGAGGATGACGACGGGGCCGGGGCCGTGGACGGCGCCGAGGACGACGGGACCGAACCGGCGGGCCGATCAGGCTTGGAGGAAGCCGAACCGGCCGATGACGGCGTCGAGGCCGACGGCGAGTTCGGCCCGAACACCGAGCTCGTGCTGCAATTCCTCACGAAGCTCGCCGCGCTGACGGCGGCGGAGACCTCCGAGCTGGTCGCCGCCTGGCGCCGGCAACCCAAAGAAGAGCTGCGGATTGCCCACCGCAACCTGCAGGCCCTCGCCGACGAGGATCGCAAATGGCGCGAGCAGCTGCGTCTAGCCCAGGAAGAAGTCTTCGCCTGGATGAACGGACGCAGCGAGAAGCGCGATTACTCGTTCGGCGCGCCGCAGAACCTGGCCCGCGTCCGCGAGCCCGCGGGACCCGCAGTCGCCGACGCAGTCGCCGCTCTCGCCATGGCCGACATGCTGGAACCAGAGGATACCCAGACGCTCTACGCGCCGTGGGCCGAAGTCGTGAAGGAGCCCGCACTTCCCCAGTACGAGGAAGACCAGGGCGACGAGGGCGACGAAACGAAGTGACCGTGCGCCAGGGAGGCGCCGGCATCGTTCCCGGCAAACCCGCGGAACCGCGGTGATCCACAGTGAAGTGGACACGTTACCGGCCTTCTGCAAGACTCGCGTCCATGAAGCAATCGATCGTCACCCTGGACATGGAAGGCGTGTTGACGCCGGAAATCTGGATTGCCGTGTCTGAAAAGACGGGCATCCCGGAATTGCGCCGCACCACGCGCGATGAGCCGGATTACGACAAACTCATGCGCGGGCGCCTAGCCATCCTGGACCAGCATCGATTGAAGTTGTCAGACATTCAGGATGTCATCAGCACGCTGCGGCCCCTGCCCGGCGCAAAGGAGTTTCTGGATGAACTGCGTTCGTACGTGCAGGTCGTGATCCTGTCCGACACGTTCGAGCAGTTCGCCGCTCCCCTGCTCCGCCAACTCAACTGGCCAACCCTCCTATGTCACCGGTTGATCGTCGAGAACGACCACATCGTGGATTACCAACTGCGCATCAGGGAGCAGAAGCGCGAAGCCGTGGCCGCGTTCAAGAGGATGAATTACCACGTGATCGCCGGTGGAGACTCCTTCAACGACACGGCCATGCTCGGCGAGGCCAACGCGGGCATCCTGTTCCGCGCTCCCGACAATGTGAGACGGCAATTCCCCCAGTTTCCGGCCGTCGAAACCTACGGCGATTTGATGGAATTGATCAAGCAAGCGATGGCGTAGAGGCGAGCTGAGTTCCAGACGCCACCAGCGTCCGCTACCGCTCAATATCGCCCCGGGCTATGCAAAACGCGCTACCCGCGTCCGTTACCACTCAATATCGCCCCGGGCGATGCTAAGTGGCGACCACGCTCTGCGCGGCCCTTTCTCGGACTCTGGCGAGTCCGGGCTGAGCGTCGCTCGCTCGTGGAATCCGTACTCTGCCAGCCATTTCGGCCGGACGGAGGTCTTTGACTCCACTTTGCATCGCCCCGGGCGTTATTGAGGAGAGGCCGACGGCCCCCACCGCGTGGCCACGCCGGTGGGCGAGCGTCCTGTCGCCCGAGCGAGACGCGGTTCCCCCTACCAGCCGAGGGCGTGCATGACACCGGCCGTCGTCGGCGCCGCCTCGATGATCGCGCCGGCACCGCCAGCGGTTCGCTCGGCGATTTCCGGATCCTTTAGGCCGTGGCCGGTCAGCACGCACACGATCGTGGCGTCGCGATCGATCCGCCGGGCCGCCGCGAGCTTGCAAACGCCCGCCACGCTCGCCGCCGCAGCGGGCTCGCAGAAGATTCCCTGGTTCGCGGCCAGCTCGCGATACGCCGCCACGATCTCATCGTCCGTGACCGCCTCGATGAGTCCACCGGACTCGTCGCGCGCGGCCTCAGCCCGCTTCCAACTCGCGGGATTGCCGATGCGGATGGCCGTGGCAATCGTCTCGGGCTTCTCGATCGGGTGGCCCAGCACGATCGGCGCCGCGCCCGCCGCCTGGAAGCCGAACATACGTGGCCGCGTGTCGATCCTCCCGGCCGCAAGGTAGCGGTTGAAGCCCGCCCAATACGCCGTGATGTTTCCGGCGTTGCCCACCGGGATCGCCAGGATGTCCGGGGCGCGGCCGAGGTCGTCGCAGATCTCGAAGGCGGCCGTGGTCTGGCCGTCGATCCGGTACGGGTTGAGGTGGTTGACGAGCGTGACCGGATGCTCCTTCTGTTCCGCCATCTCGCGGACAACGCGCAACGCCTCATCGAAGTTGCCCTCGACAGCCACAACCTTGGCTCCGGCGACGATGGCCTGGATCAGCTTGCCCAGTGCGATCTTCCCTTTGGGCAGGACGACGATCACTTCCAGCCCGGCGACCGCCCCGTATGCGGCAGCCGAGGCCGAGGTATTCCCGGTGGAAGCGCAGATGACCGCCCGCGCACCCTCTTCGACCGCCTTGGAGATGGCCATGACCATGCCCCGATCCTTGAACGAGCCGGTCGGGTTCGTGCCCTCGTACTTCACGTACAGGTTGGGCAGGCCGATCCGCTTGCCGATTCGGTCCAGGCGAACCAGGGGCGTGCTGCCCTCGCCGAGGGTGATGATCGGAGTGGCGTCGGTGACGGGCAGGAACTCGCGATAGCGCTCCACCAGGCGCGGCCGGGCTGGGTATCGGGCGACAATCGGGCCGTTGGCGGGTGATGTGGACACTTTGGGCTCCGGTTACGAGGTCAGGATCGGGTAGATGGGAACGTCGCGGTCGGGGGCGATGAGCGACTCGATCGCCTCTCGAACCTCGGCCAGCGGCAGCGGCCGGGTCTGGATCGCGACCCAGCTCCGGCTGCGATGGCGCGGCACGGCGCTCGGCGGCGGACCGGCGATTTCCTCGGCCAGGCGGCCCGGGACTTCGTCCGGCATCACGCCCGGGAGACACACGTACCACGGTCGGCGAATCGTGGCGCGGTCGTCGGCGAGGGTCACCAGCTCAGCGGCGGCGGGCGGCAGGTCCGCCCAGGTGCTGAGCCCCGTGCGAGCCACTTCCAACAGATCGGCGAGGACGGCGCTGCTGGTCGCGGGACCGCCGGCGCCGGGTCCCTCGAACGAGACTCGACCGACCGGGTCGGCATCGACTTCGAGGCGGTTCAGCACGCCGTCGGTGCGTCCGAGCGGCGCGCCGACCGGGACGGCGGAGGTCATCACGGAACCTGCCAGCCCGAAATGCGGCTCCGCGGTGCCCGGGGCGCTGACGGTGGCCACGAGCCGGATCGCCAGGCTCAGCGCCACCGCGCCGGCGATGTCGTTGGCAGATACGCCGGTAATCCCCGGCTTGCCGTTGCCACGCGCGGAGGGCGGGCTGGCCACGATCGACTCGATCCGCGGCCACGCGCCGAAGCAGAGGCGGGTCAGCACCGCGAGCTTGTTCGCGGCGTCGTGGCCCTCCACATCCGCGCTGGGATCGCGCTCGACGTAGCCCTGGGCCTGGGCGGCGGCCAGCACTTCCTCGTAGCCTCGACGAGCCTGCATCATCTCGGTGAGGATGAAGTTGGTGCTGCCGTTGACGATGCCCC
Organism: Chloroflexota bacterium; assembly: GCA_003141245.1. Classification (GTDB taxonomy): domain Bacteria; phylum Chloroflexota; class Limnocylindria; order Limnocylindrales; family CSP1-4; genus Fen-1039. The sequence continues at coordinate 96,298 of PLLE01000020.1, read as the reverse complement.
GGACGCGCCGGATGCGGTTCGCGGCCAGGTCGCGGGCTATCGAATCCAGGACGGGAGTGCCGCCGCAGACCGAGGCTTCGTAGCGGAGAGCGGCGCCATTCGCACGGGCGATCGCCTCGAGCTCCAGGCCGTGGTGGGCCAGGACGTGCTTGTTCGCCGTGACTACGGGCTTGCCCGCCCCGAGAGCTTGGGCGATGAGCGTGCGCGACGGCTCGTCGCCGCCGAGCAGCTCCACGACGACATCCACGTCGTCGCGGCGAACCACCGAGGCGGCGTCGGGGACGATGATCTCGCGCGGCATGCCGCGATCGACGGCACCCTGGACGTTCATCTCCGCGATCGCGACCAGCTCCAGCATTCGGCCGCCCGCGGGGCCGATCTGCCGATTGGGGCTACGAAGGAAGCCTCGGGCAACCTCCGCGCCGACGGTGCCCACACCGAGGATCGCGACGCGGAGTGGTCGTTTCTCGGTGGTCACGGGCGGGTTGGACTGGGGCCAGCGAGGCCGAGATGGCACCGCAGCCGGCGATCGACTGACTGGTAGTGGGTCGTCCGCGAATGGTAACCGAGGCGTCGTCAGGTGTGCCGGAGAGTGTGCCGGAGGGTGACGAGCGGTCAGCCGAAGCTGGTCGTTCGTCGCGTCACCCTGCGGTGGCCTTGTCGATGGCGGCCAGCCACACGTTCCCGTCTGAGCCTTCGACCAGCAGGCCCGCCGGACCGTATGCCTCATCGAGGAAATCGGCGGGTCCCGGGCCCGATACGGCGATTTGGGCCCACACGAACCCGTCGGAGGAGGTGGCCACTGTGAGCGCTCCGTCGGCTGGGACTAGCTGCAGCGCCTGACGGCCGTCGGAGAGAACCACGGCGGGAGACGGGAACGCCGTCTCGACCGCTTTCCATACACGCCCGTCACTTGAGGTCCACGCCTGGGTGACGCCCTCGGGCGGGCACGCGCAGTCCCAGCTGACCACGTGCGCGACGAGCTTGCCGCCGCCGACGGTCGCTATCGCGGCCTCCGCCTGAGGGGCCTCCGCGACGTTGGGCAGTGTCTCGCGGCTCCAATCGGAGCCATCTGCCGACCACCATATCGCGGGCGTCGTCGACGGGAAGTAGCCGCCGCCATAGCCCTCAAGGCTGCCGACCCGACCCGCGACCAGGAAGCCGTTGCCAAGAACCGTGGCCCGCGCCAGGTAGGCGTCGTTGAACGTGACCGACGACAGGGAGGCGGCTCGCCACACTCGCCCGTCTGCCGATAGCCAGACTGCCGAGCGGACCGTTCCAGAGTCGCCGGATGTTCCGACCGCCATGTAGCCTTTCGGACCGGCGGAGACGTCACCGACCGCCCCTCCGCCGAAGGCCTTCCGCAGGTCGACTCGACTCCAGCTCCGGCCATCGGTGGAGGTCCAGAGAGCGGTCGCCGCCGCGGGTATGCAGCCGGATCCATCGTCAACGCAGCCGCCAGGACGGCCCAGCGCGAGAAGACCCGCCGGCCCCTCGACGATCTCCTCGACCCAGGCTCCATGGGCGAGTCCGGTCATGTCGAGCGGCTTGCCCTGCTGCCAGTTGCGTGCATCGGAGGAAGCCCACGGGACGACGGAGCCGCTGTCGACGTTCTCGTGGAATGCCAGGTACCCACGGCTCCAGCCGAAGAGCGCGTTCTGGAAGGGCGAGTCCATGTCTGCGACGAGCCCCGCGGGCATTGGCACTGAGACCCACCGAAGCACTCGACCCGCCACCGTAGGTAGCGGGCTGGCGGAAGGCGCGGGAGTGTCGGTCGGCCCGGGAGTGTCGGTCGGCCCGGGAGTGTCGGTCGGCCCGGGAGTGTCGGTCGGCCTGACCGTTGCCGTTTCCATCGCCGTCGGCCCGGGAGTGTGGGTCGGTGACGGCGTTGGCCCGGCCGTGTCGTGAAGCGTCGCGGTCGACGAGGGCCCCGTGGCGGCGCACCCTGCGATCGCCGCTCCCAACAGGAGAGCGCCGGCCGCTCGGACAAACGGGCTCGGGGAGACTGACCTGAGCCGATCGATCGTTCGTCGATCCCCCATCATCTCCGCACCCTCCGACGTGGAACCGCGACCGCTTCAGGCGACACCCGGTCGACATGCCGCCCGGCCGAAAGAACGGCGCCCGGCAGCTGACCACCCGCAAGGCATGATAGTGCCGCGGCGAACAGATTCGAAGGCGCACGCTTCCGGCAGGCCCGACCAGCCGCGTCTCGGTAGACTTGGCGCCATGACGACCGACGCCTCCGCGAATTCTTCAGCCGCTTCCGCCCCTCGCGCCTCGAGCCTGCCCGTCAAGCCGCGCATCTTCAGCGGCATCCAGCCCACCGGCCAGCCCCACCTGGGCAACGACCTGGGCGCGATCCGCAACTATGTGGCGCTGCAGGATCGCTACGAGGCGATCTACTGCATCGTGGACTACCACGCCCTGACGCACGTCCACGATCCGGAAGTGCTGCGCCGCCAGACCCTCGAGATGGCGGCCGCTCTCATCGCCCTCGGCCTGGACCCGAAGCGCTGCACCGTCTTCGTCCAGTCGGACCGGCCCGAGGTCACGGAGCTGTGCTGGCTCTTCAACACCGTCACGCCGGTCGGCTGGTTGCAGCGCACGCCGACGTACAAGGAGAAGCGCCAGAGCCAACCCGAGGACGTCAACCACGGCCTGCTCACCTACCCCGTCCTGCAGGCCGCCGACATCGTCATCTACAAGGCATCGCTGGTGCCCATCGGCAAGGATCAGGCCCCGCATCTAGAGCTGAGCCGCGAGATCGTGCGCGCCTTCAACGCCCGCTACGGCGAGACCTTCCCGGAGCCGCAGGCCGTCTACACCGAAGCCCCGGTGGTGCTCGGCACGGACGGCGTCAGGAAGATGAGCAAGTCGATCGGCAACACGATCGAAGTCCTGGCCCAGCCGGACGTGATCCGCAAGCAGATCATGTCGATGGTGACCGACACGCAGCGGATCCTTCGATCCGATCTCGGCCGACCGCAGGTGTGCAACGTCTGCCAGCTGCACCGCTTCTTCGGCGACGACTACGAGGGAATCTGGGACGGCGAGCGAACCGCCCGAACCGGCTGCGTCGACACCAAGAAGCTGCTGGCCGAGCGAATCATCGCCCACTACGCCGGGCCCCGCGAGACGTATAAGGAGCTGATGGCCGACCCGGCCCGACTGCGCGGCATCCTGGACGAAGGCGCCGAGCGGATCCGCCCCATCGCCGAGGCCACCATGGCCGAAGTCCGCGAGCGGATGGGCCTCCGCTAGCCGCTCGCCCAAGGCGCGCCGAGCGGCGTACCATCTCGTCGTCAGCCCGTGCCGAGGACCGAGGGGACGATGATCGACCAGCCTTCCACCGAAGCCTTCATGACGCCGCGCATACACCGCTGGCTGACCGCCCTGGTGATCCTGGGGACGGTCGCGGTCACTTTCATCGTCGTCGACTACGTGGGCAAGTGGCTCATGTATTTCGGCGACGTGATCATGATCTTCTTCCTGGCGTGGTTGCTCGCCTTCATCCTGAGCCCACTCGCCAGCGCCCTGGTCCACCTGTTCCCGCGTCTGCCGCGGGCGCTGGCGGTCATCCTGGTCTACTCCCTGCTGATCGGCCTCCTGGTCGCGGCCATCCTGCTGGTGGCCCAACAGCTCTATACGTCGATCACCAACCTCGTCAACCAATGGCCGTCCGACCAGCGGCTGCGTGAGATCCTCCAGCCGTGGCAGGATCGCCTGATCTCCGTTGGCGCCGGCCAGATCATCCTTCACGACCAGGTCAACCAGCTGCTGGCCAATCTCAAGAACGGCGCGGGCGAACTGGCCAAGCCGCTTGGCGACGTCGCCGTCGCCAGCCTGGGCATATTCGGCAACCTGCTCTTCGTCTTCTTCCTGTCGCTGTACATGTCCGTCGACCGAGACCGGATCGTCAGCTTCCTCTTCCGTCTCGTCCCACCCTCGTACACCGATGAGGCCCAGCTGCTCGAGCACAGCGTGGCCCGATCCTTCGGTGGCTTCCTGCGCGGGCAGGCACTCTCGGGCTTGATCTACGGCGCGGTCTCGATGGCCGCCAGCCTGCTTCTGGGACTGCCGTACATGCCGGTCACGGCCGCCTCGTCGGGCATCCTCCAGGCAATCCCGTTCTTCGGACCCTTCATCTCCTGGCTGCCGCCGGTCCTCGTGGCCGTCTTCTTCCAGCCCGATGCAGTGCTGCCGGCAATGGTGATCATGATCATCGGCTGGTTCGTGCTGATGAACATCATCCAGCCGCGTCTCATGGCCGAAGCGGTGGGTCTCCACCCGGTGGTCGTCCTCGGCTCGGTCATGATCGGGACGAAGCTGGCCGGCGTCCCCGGCGCGATCTTCGGCATCCCGATCGCGGCGGTCGTGGCCTCGTTCTTCTTCTACTATTTCGGCCACCGGGGCGCCGATGCCGTGCCCATGGCCGTCCGCGCCGCTCGCCGGGTCGAGGCCCGTGAGGGTCGGCATATCCGCGTGCCGCGCCTGCCGCATGCCGGTGAGGATCAGGAAGTGGAGCCGGACCTCGCGCCTGAGCCGCAGCCGGCCCAGCCCACGCCGGCCCTGCCCAAGCCGGCCCTGCCCAAGCGAGGGCGAAGGCCGGCCGCAGAGAAGCCCGAAACGGACGCGTAGCGCGGCAACGACCGAACCGCCGTTCGTCGAGCGGCCGTTCGGAGTGGTTCAGACGCAGGTCCGACCGGCTGGCCGCCGATCGTCCCCGGGGCTCACGTCTTGGGCACGACCTTGAGAGAGGCCCCGATGCTCACCAGGGCCGACTGGGTGACATTGTGGCCCACGAGGGTGTAGGCCTGGCTGGTTCCGGGGGCCACACGGATGGCGAAGCCGTCGGCCGTGGAATCGAGCTCGCCGGAGAGCCCGCCGAAACTGGCGGTGCCAATGACGCCCGTGTTCCCCGAGCAGTCGGTCGTGGCGAATGTTCCTTCGCACACGTCCAGCCTGGTGGCCGTGCTCCTGTACTGGTAGTAGATCAGCACGGTGCCGCCGCTCTTGTTGCCGGACCAGGTTGTCTGTGGGCTCTTGGCGAGGCCCCAGCCGCTGCCGAGCTTGGTGGCGCAGTAGACGCCGAATTTGACGCCCGTGGCCGCCTTGAGGAAGAAGCCCTGGTTATCGAGGGTGCCTGTGCAGAACGCGGCGGGCGACGTGGGCCCAGCCGAGACGGTGGCCGTCGGTGACGCCATGGACGAGGCAGAAGCCTCCGGCGTAGGCGAGACTGACGGTGCCAGCGTCGGCAGCAGTGTGAAAGTGGCGCCGGGCGTGCCGGTCGTGCTCACACTCGCCGTCGGCGTCACGTAGATGATCCTTGGCGTCGGGATGGGCGTCTTCACGACGAAGATCGGCGTGGGCTGTTCGCTGCTGGCGCATGCAGCGCCGGCAAACGCAAGGACGGCGGCGGCGGCGAAGAGGGCCACGGGGCGCAGACCACGACGATTCACAGGCTGACCTCCGAAGTTGACGGGTCCTGCCCCGCGGTTCGATCGCAGATCGGTTCGTGGCCGACCTTGTGTCGGGAGATTACACCGTCTCACGATAGATGAGCATCGACGCGACGGAGCCTGATCAGGACTTCGGCACCACGCCCAGATTGGCGGCGATGTTCTGAAATGCCAGCTGACTCAGACCCGTGCAGGTGATCTGGTAAGCGGTCTTCGTGCCCGGGTTGACGTAGATCGCGAACCCGCCGACGGTCAAATCGAGATCGCCCGAAAGGCTGGCGAAACTGCCCGTCGCGAGAATGGTCTTGTTGGGCGAGCAGGCGGCCGGACTCGTGAGACAGAACGCACCCTCGAAAAGGCCGACCGTGGCGCCGCCGGGGCCATTGTAGGTGAGCTTGAGCCACCGGCCGGTCTGGGGCATCTCGTAGTCGGCGGAACCCAGGCTCCAGCCCTTGCCCATACGGACGCAGTACACCGGGAAACCCATCTTGCGGGCGGCGGCCAGGAAGAAGGCCTGATTGCCGGACCAGCCGGTGCAGACCGTAGGGGGGGAGGTCGGCCTGGCGGAGGCGGTATGCGACGGGCTCGGTGAAGGCGCCGCCGAGGCGGACATGGATGGCGAGGCGGACGGTGCGGCCGTGACCGTTGCGGTCGGCTCCGCGGTCAGAACGGGGGTGGGCACCACGGTTTCGCCCGCGGTCGGGCTCGGCGTCACGACGGCCCCCGGCGTGGGTTGGGCATAACCGCTGCAGGCAGCGCCCGCGAACGCGACGACCAGAGCGCCAGCGAAGAGGGTCAGGGAAGGCAGACCACGGTGATGCACGAGCAATCCTTTGTTGTCGTTGGTTTCCCCATCTCTCTCCGGAGGTCGGGGGCAGTATGCCAACCTCGCGCTCGAGGAGACTACGACCGTCTCCGCTTCAACCGACCCTAAGCGGGCACCGCGGGCTGGGCGCTGAAAATCGATACCTGTGCGGTCTCGGGGAGCATGACGCCCAGGATCTTCTGCAGGGTGAGTACATGGACGCACGATCCCCAGCTCTCGAAGAAGTGGCAGGTGCACTGCCAGGCTCCGCCGTCGAGTCGAACGGTATGGGTGTCGTTGTCACCCTTAAACGTGACCGCGAGCTGTTCGAATGAGATCCGATCCAGCTCGCGGGCGTAGCGGTTCGCCTTCTCGACCTTCCCGATGAGACTGCTGTGCATCGTCGATATCCCTCCGTCGCCCTGCCTGCCCGAAGAGGTCCGCCGCCGGCTCGCCAATCGACTGCCGAGGTCGGTTCGAGCTCCACTGTACAGCTGCGAGCCAAGAGATGGCGGGCGGTCCCGATCGGGCCGGATGGCCGGGCCGTGCCTATGCGAACGAGCCACCCGACGGTCGATTCCGCACGGCTTCCGCGGTCGGAAATGGACCGCGGGTTCGATCGCGACTCGGTCTAGTTGCTGGACGGCCGGCTCGGGGCAACGGTCTGCGAACGCACGTTCGAGCCGGCGTCCCGGGCAGCTCAGGAACCCTGGACGATCCGCTCCCCGGTCGCGAGGTTCGCGTCCACCGCGGCGGACGAGGCGGCCTCCGTGTAGACCCGCACCAGCGGCTCCGTGCCGCTGAACCGCACCAGCAGCCACGAGCCGTCGTCGGCGAAGAACTTCGCGCCATCGTTCGTCGAGAGCGGCTGCGTGCGGACCACGGGTCGACCCGCCAGCGCAGCCGGTGCTCTCTCCGGCAACTCGGCCAGCAGACGCTCCTTGAGGGCCGGGTATGTCGCCCGGTCGAAATGGATGTCGACCCGCCGATAGCTCGATGGTCCGGCGATCTCGTGGAACAGGGCGATCGCCTTGCTGGCCGGCCAGCGCCCGGCCGCCTTCTCACACACGAACAAATCGAGCAGCATCAGGTCGGTGAAGATGCCGTCGCGCTCGGGGAGGTGCATACCGAAACCGAAGCCGCCCGACTCCTCGCCGCCCATCATGGCCCCGGTCTCGATCATCTTGGGGCCCACGTACTTGAACCCTACAGGTGTCTCATACACGGGCACGCCGTAGCGCTGGCTCAGTCGCTCGGCCATGGAGGTCTCGTTGACAGTCTTGACGACCGGCGCCTTGAGGCCCCGGTGCTCGGCCAGGTAGTACATCAGCAGGCCGAAGATCTGGAGCGTGGAGATGAAGGTGCCACGCTCGTCGGCCAGGCCCGACCGATCGGCGTCGCCGTCGAGGAACAGCCCCAGGTCGAAGCCGCCGCCCGCCAGCCGGGCCAGCGCCTCGTCCACGTTGGGTGAGATCGGCTCCGGATTGACCCCGCCGAAGTAAGGGTTGCGCTCCGAATGAATCTCGGTGACACGAACCCGGCCGCCGGAGAGGAGCCGCGGGATCCAGCCCGCACCCGACCCAAAGAGCGGGTCCACGAGCAAGCGCAGGTCGGCGTCCTTGAGGCGGCCCAGGTCCAGGTTCGGGCGGATGAAGGCCTCGTAGCCGGCAAACGGGTCGATGCGCTCGACGAGGCCGGCCGCCTCGGCATCGGCCAGGGGCCGCCGCGGTATCGCCTTCCCAGCGCCGGCCGCGATCAGGGCCTCGATCGCCGAGAGCATCTCCGGCCCGGCAGCCCCACCGGTCGGCGCCTTGATCTTGAACCCGTTGTCCGTCCAGGGGTTGTGACTGGCGGTGATGACGATGCCCGCGGCCGAACCGCGCTGGACGACCTCGAACGAAGACATCTGCGTCGGCACGGCCTGCGAAGCGATCGCGATCGGGATCTCGTGCGCCACGATGACCTCCGCCGCCGCCGCCGCGAAATGCTCGCTGGCGAACCGGCGGTCGTAGGCGATGACGATCCCCCTGGCCTGCTCGCCGCGAGCCGCCACGTACTCCGCCACTGCCTGGGCGCAGCGGCGGACGTTCTCGAACGTGTAATCGTCCGCGATCCTGGCCCGCCAGCCGTCGGTGCCGAAGACGATGCGAGTCGGCTGCGCGCCGCTGGGGGTCGAGATCAAGGCCTGGTCTCCCTGGTTGGTCCGGGCGGCGACGCGAGGGGCTGCGCGGGCATGGGCGCGGGCGCGGCGGCCGTGGACCGGGCCATCTCCTCGGCGATGCCGCGAACTTCCTGCGAGTGCTCGGCCGAGCAGACGAGGAGCGCCTCCGGCGCGTCGACGACGATGATGTCGCGCAGCCCGATCGTCACGACCAGCCGATCGCCCGCCAGGACGAGGCTCTCCGACGAGCCGAGGTCGCGCCTGTTGCCCGTGCCGACCGCGCCAGATGCGACCTTCGGGGCCAAGGCGGCTTCGTCGCGCGACGCCGCCGCCTGCCAGGCGTCGCGAAGCGCCGACCAGCTGCCCAGATCGCTCCAGCCCACGTCCATCGGCACTACCGCTACCGCTCCCTCCAGCGAGGCCGGCTCCATCACCGCGTAGTCGATCGAAGTGGCCCGCAGCGAGGGATACGCCAGGTCGAGGTCCTCGTCCCCGCCGGACGAGCAGATGGCCCTGATCGGCCCGACGATCTCCGGCGCGTGGCGGGCCAGCCTGTCGCGGACGGTCGCCCGCGTCCAGACGAAGATGCCGGCGTTCCAGCTCGCGAGTCCGCTGGCGATGAGCTCCCGCGCTCGCTCGACCGTCGGCTTCTCCACGAACCGGTCCACCGCGAACGTCTCGCGCCCGCCCACGACGCGGGCCGGTCGCCGCGCGAGCACGTAGCCGTAGCCCGTCTCGGGCCGATCCGGCGTCACTCCCATCGTCACGAGCGAGCCGCCCGCGGCCACCTCGCCGGCCACTGCCAGCGCCGTGCGCAGACCCGCCTCGTCCGCTATGTGGGCGTCGGCCGGCAGAACGAGCATCACCTCGTCGGCAGGGCGGGCGATCGCCTCGGCGGCCAGGGCGACGGCAGCGGCCGTGTTGCGGCCCATCGGCTCGCCCAGGAAGTTGGCCGGCGGGATCGCCGGCAGCTGCGAGCGGGCGAGGTCCAGGTACCGACGATCCGTGACGACGTAGACGTCCGCCGGCGCCACGAGCGGGGCGAGCCGGGCCACGGTGCGTTGAATGAGCGTCTCGTCGCCGATCAGCCGCAGGAACGGCTTCGGACACTCGGGAGTGCTGAGCGGCCAGAGCCGCGTTCCGCCCCCGCCTGCCAGGACTACCGCGTACACCGCGCGTCAGGATCCGATCGCGGCGCCGGGCATCGCCACGCCGCACTCGTCGGCGAGAGTCGCGGCCTTGTCGATGCGCTCCCAGGGGAAGTCGCGGTCGGTGCGGCCGAAGTGCCCGTAGGCTGCCGTTGCCTTGTAGATGGGCCGGAGCAGGTCGAGCGCCTCGATGATGCCCGCCGGCCGCAAATCGAAATGCTTCTCTACGGCGGCCAGGATTCGGTCGTCGGGAACGTGCTCCGTGCCGAACGTTTCGATCGAGACCGAGGCCGGCCTGGCGATGCCGATGGTGTAGGCGAGCTGGATCTCGAAGCGATCGGCGAGCCCGGCGGCGACGACGTTCTTGGCGACCCAGCGCGCGGCGTAGCTGGCGGAGCGGTCGACCTTCGTCGGATCCTTGCCGGAGAAGGCTCCGCCGCCGTGGCGGGCCATGCCGCCGTACGTGTCGACGATGATCTTGCGCCCGGTCAGCCCGGCATCGCCCATCGGTCCGCCGATGACGAACCGGCCCGTGGCGTTGATGTGGATGACCGGATCCTTCGATCGCAGCTCGGGCGGGATCGACGGCAGGATCACGGCCTCGAGGATGTCGGGGCGCAGCCGCTCGTTGGCAACGCTCGGGTCGTGCTGGGCGGCAACCACTATGTTGGTGACGCGCTTTGGCACGCCGCGCTCGTACTCGACCGTGACCTGAGTCTTGCCATCGGGGCGCAGATACGGCAGCTGGCCGCTCTTGCGAACCTCGGCCAGGCGCCGAGCGAGGCGGTGGGCAAGGGAGATGGGAAGAGGCATCAGTTCGGGCGTCTCGCGGCAGGCGAAGCCGATCATCATCCCCTGGTCGCCGGCCCCCAGTTCGTGCCGGACGGCTTTCGCCACCCCATCGCCCCCGACGCGAACTTCGTCGACGCCCATGGCGATGTCGCGCGATTGCTCCTTGACGCTGACGATGGTTCCGCAGGTCAGGTAATCGAAGCCGTATTCGGCGTTGGTGTAGCCGATCTCCTTGACGGTGTCGCGGACGACCGCCTGGAAGTCGACGTACGTCGAGGTCGTGATCTCACCGAGGACCAGGACGATGCCGGTCGTCGTAGCCGTCTCGCACGCCACTCGGGCGTCGGGGTCGTCCGTCAGGATCGCGTCCAGGATCGCGTCGGAGATCTGGTCGCACATCTTGTCCGGGTGCCCCTCGGTCACCGATTCGGACGTGAACAGATAATGCGGGTCGTCCAAGAAGCTCGTCATCGTTCTCCTGGTAACTTGGCCGGCGCGCCGCTCTGGAGGCAGGCGCGGGCTCGCTACGGGCGCTCAGACCGGAGAGTAGCACGCCCCTCTGGGCGGTACTCGGCGAGCGAGGGCTCAGGTTCCGTGCTGCCAGGAGCTCATGTAGGCGGCCTGCTCGGGGGTGAGCGGATCGAGCACGATCCCCATCGCCTCGAGCTTCAGGCGCGCGACCTCCTGGTCGATCTCCTGGGGCACGTCGTATACGCCGTTGGCGAGCTCACCGTGGTGGCCCGCGAGGTGCTCGGCGCACAGAGCCTGGTTGGCGAAGCTCATGTCCATGACCGCGGCCGGGTGGCCCTCGGCGGCGCTCAGGTTGACGAGTCGACCCTCGGCCAGAACGTGAACGCGGCGATCTCCCAGGTCGTACTCCTCCACGTTCTGGCGAACCTCGCGGACCCGACCGGCGGCGAGCTTCTTGAGCGCGTCCAGGTCGAGCTCGACATCGAAATGGCCGGAATTGGCCATGATCGCGCCGTCGCGCATGACCTTGAAGTGCTCCGCCCGAATGACGTGGATGTCGCCCGTGGCGGTGATGAAGATCTCGCCCCAGGGGGCGGCGTCGCCGATCGTCATGACCATGTTGCCGTCCATCAGCGCCTCGATGGCACGGACCTGATCCACCTCGACCACGGCCACCTGCGCGCCCATGCCCCGGAAGCGCGAGGCGATGCCGCGGCCGCACCAGCCGTATCCGGCCACGACCACACGCCGACCGGCAATCAGGTAGTTCGTCGCCCGCATGACGCCGTCCAGCGTGGACTGGCCGGTCCCGTAGCGGTTGTCGAAGAGGTGCTTGGTCAGCGCCTCGTTGACCGCCACGACCGGGTAGCCGAGGGCGCCGTCGGCGGCCATCGCCTTGAGGCGGATGACACCGGTCGTGGTCTCCTCGGTCCCGGCCACGATCTCCGCCAGCTGGCCGCGCCGTTCCTGGTGGATCAGTGTGACCAGGTCGCAGCCGTCGTCCATGGTCATGTGCGGATGGGTGTCCGCGGCGTGGTTGAGGTGGCGGTAGTACGTGTCGCGGTCGGCGCCGTGGCGAGCGAAGACGGAGATGCCGTAGGTCGCGACGAGCGCGGCCGCCACGTCGTCCTGGGTCGAGAGCGGGTTCGACGCGCACAGCGCGACCGACGCCCCGCCCGCTTTCAGAGTCCGGACCAGGTTCGCCGTCTCAGTGGTGACGTGCAGACACGCGGCCAGGCGCACCCCGGCCAGCGGCTTCTCGCGTTCGAACCGCTCGCGGATCAGCCGCAGGACCGGCATCTCGCGCTCGGCCCATTCGATCCGCCGAACGCCCTCGGCACAGAGGTCGAGGTCGACCACGTCGTGAGGCGGAAGCGCGGGCGCGGTCTGGGTCGGTGAGGTCGTGGTTGTCATCGGATCAGGACTCCTTGTGGGCCGCGAAGAGGCGACGGATCGGGCCTATCCAACCGCTCCAGACCGACTCGCTGCGATGAATCAGTCGTTCTTCGAAGCTGACGTGAACCTGGTAGCCGAGGCGCCGGTAGGCCGCCAGCGCCGGTGGGTTGTCGGCTCGGACGTTGAGCACGACATGATCGCAGAAACGCAGCAACTCGGACGTGACCGCGCCCGTCACGGCGGTGGCGTAACCCCGGCCCCGATGGTCGGTGTGGGTCATGACGTTGCCCACCACCGCCAGACGGGACGAAGGGCTGACGACGTGCGTGCCTGCTGCGGAGACGAGTCGGCCGCCGACGCGGATGCCGTAGTAGAGTCCGTCGGCGATGGCGCTGGCCGGCAGCCACGAAGCGAAGCCGAGCTGGTAGAGGCGGTTGACTTCGCCGATCTCGACCGGCAGGAGGCGCTGGACGTCGGCCGGGAAGGGCCGGAAGTGGGCTCGATCGATCCACATCCGGACCATCTGCGGGCCCGAGTCGACGCGGTAGCGGGATGCGATCGCCGGCAGGCTCTCCAGTCGAGCGGCCGCGTACGCCGTCCGCGGCTTGATCACGTTCTGGAGGATCGCTTCTATGCCCGCGTTCTCGCCCATGACGAAGACCGGCTGCGGGGAGTTCCCGGCGTACTGGAGCACGACGGAGACGGGCCGGCCGCCGGAGGTTGCCACGCCCCAACGCGTTCGCATGAACTCCCGGTCGTCGAGGTCGCACAGGGCGTAGGCGGCGAAGAGGCGATCCGTCTCCAGGAAGGCGCGCAGCATGGCCCGATCGGTCGTCTCGTGGGCCGAGATGGACTCGCGCTCACGCCGGGCGGCGACTCGGATCGTCACCACTGCGCCACATCCGGAACCCGACCCCGGCTCGGGGATTCCCCCGGGCGATCCGGGTCGGTGTCCGTGCCGTTGCCGGAAAGGCTCACTTGACCTCGTCCTCGGATCAGTACTGGATGACGCTCGTCGTGTTGTAGCCCTGCAGGCGATCGCGGCCCTTGAGGAAGAGCAGTTCGATGAGGAAGCCGAGGCCCACGATCTGGCCCTGCAGGCGCTCCACCAGTTCGATCGTGCCGCGGACAGTGCCGCCGGTCGCGAGCAGGTCGTCGACTATCAGGACGCGCTGGCCGCGGCTCATGGCGTCCTTGTGGATCTCGAGCGTGTTGGAGCCGTACTCCAGCGCATATTCGACCGAGACAGTCTCCGACGGCAGCTTGCCGAGCTTGCGCACGGGCACCAGGCCGGCGTGGAGTTGGTAGGCAATCGGGCTACTGAAGATGAACCCCCGCGACTCCATGCCCACGACGAGGTCCACGCCCTGATCGCGGTACGGCTCGATCATGAGATCGATCGCCGAGCGGTAGGCGTCGGGGTCCTTCAGCAGCGTCGTGACGTCGTAGAAGAGGATGCCCGGCTTCGGAAAGTCGGGGATCTCACGGATCTTGGCGCGCAGCTCCTCGGCTGTCATGTCGAGGCTCTCCTCCGGTCAAGCGGCGGCTGGGTTCGGCAGGCGAAGTCTACCGCAGCGACACGCCCGAACGACCCACCGGCCGACCAGATCGTCGCGTCCGCCGCGGCCGTCCTGCGGAGGAATCGTCTGCTGCCGAACCCGATCCGAGTTCAACCCCCAGGCGACGGCGAGAGAGCGGCCCCGGGGTTCGATCCCGCGACCAGGATCGGAACGAGCTGCTGGTCGATCGCTTGCCCCAACGACTTGGCGAACGTCGCTGTCAGATGGTGTTGATCGCGGAAGACGATCATGCCATTGAGAACCGCCGGGCATGCTCCGGTGCCAGGGCAGATCGATCCGGAAAGGTCGATCAGGGGCACGCCGGCCGCCTTTGACGCAACGGCCTCGCGTTTGCCCAAATTCGATCCGAAGCCGGTCGCGCGAGAGTAGGCGCACCTCCGGTAGTCGGACAGATTGCTCGAGAGGCATTCCGGAACGCTCATGTTCCAGGGGTCCGGAATGTCCGTAACCATCACGACCTCGGTCGACTTGGGAATCTTCTCCATCTCGCGGGCCATCCCGTTCCCCTGGGCCGTGATGCTCCCGTCGCCGGCGTTGATGTTGTAGACCCAGCGGCTCATGTGGACGATCGCGAGATCCGGCGGGTGGGCCGCCAGGCGGGCCAGGACATTGTTGTTCCAAGTCTCGCACTCGGTGTATTCGCGCTTGAGGGTGAAGGCGGTCGTCGGGAAGTCAACGAACGAGCAGTCGATCTTCATGTACACGACCAGCTTCCAGCCATGTGCCTTGGCTACTTCGTTGACGCCAGGGAAGAGGGCCGACGCATGCGAGTCGCCTATGAGAGCCACGGTGTAGGTCCCATTCGTCTTGCCGTACACGCACTTGCCCCAGGCGGGCGGGACAGTCGTCCGCTCCCAACCCAGGCAGCCGTCGCGCCAGGGCTGCTCGTAGTCCGTGGGTGCGTTGCCCAATGTCGGGCGAAGCGCGTTCGTGACGGCATAGGAAGTCGGCGGCGGGCCGGCCGGCGAGGGAGTAAGGGCCGGCGTCATCACGGGGGTGGGCGTGGGGCTCTCGCCGGGGGAGAGGGTTGCGACGCTGGGCGGCGGCGTGTCGGTGGCGTCGGCCCCCGAGGTGTCCGTCGGCTGGTCGGTGGGTTGGTCAGTGGGTTGAACTTGGGCGGTGTCCGGCCCGCCGAGGTTGGCAAGAGTCGACTGCGCGCTCCAGTCGAAACTGATGCCGAGCACGGCCACGATCACCATCACCGCCACGCCGGCCAAGACCGTGCGGCTCGGGCGCGGCAGCGGAATGCGGCCGCGTCTGAACGGCTCCTCGATCAGCCCCCAGCTCACCGTCGCGACAGGGATGGAGAAGACGGCGAGGGCGAAGGCCTGCTCGGGGGCGAGGGCCTGCTGGAGCGGTCCCTGCAGGTAAAGCCCGCCAAGGATCAGGATCGGCCAGTGCCATAGGTACAGCGAGTAGCTGATCTTGCCGATGAAGCGGATCGGCATCAGTCCGAGCAGGACGCCGGGGCCGTGGCGTTCCGCCCCCGAGGCGATGAGGAGCACGCCTGCGAGCGTCGGCACCAGCGCCGCCATGCCCGGATACGGGATCGTGGAGTCGAGCACGAAAGCGTCGACGATCAGGGCCGCGAGCGCGAACCAGCCCACGATCACGAGCACCCGCGACACCAAACTGCGGATCGGCAGCGGCGTGCGAGCCATCGAGCCGGCGCCGACCGCGAGCAGACCGCCGGCGGCCAGCTGCCACGCTCGCGTCGGCAGCATGTAGAAGGCCCAGCCGGGGTTCTGATCCGTCATGACGAGGCTCGCCGCGAACGAGGCCACGACCACGACGGTGAGGGCGAAACCCGCTCCAAGGCGCGGCCTGCGCCAGGCCACCACGGCGAGCAGCGCCGGCCAGACGAAGTAGAACTGCTCCTCCACGCCCAGCGACCAGAAGTGGAGGAAGGGCGAGTAGCTGACCGGGTTGAAGTAGTCCGTGGTGAGGGCGAAGCGGACGTTGGCGAACGAAAGGGCCGCGGAGGCGCCGTCTTCCATGGTCGCGGGGCGCTGGATCAACGTCACCAGCGCGAACGAGAGCGGGATCGTGATCAGCAGGACGACCGCGGCCGCGGGCAGGATGCGCCGCACTCGGCGCGCGTAGAACCGGGAGAAGCTGACCTTCCCCGTCCTTTCGCGCTCGCGAATCAGGAGACCCGTGATCAGGAAGCCGGAGACGACGAAGAAGAGGTCGACGCCAATGAACCCACCGGGTATCTGGAAGCTCGCGTTGGAGAGGAGCCCGGCATGGAAGAAGACGACGAGCAGGACGGCGACGCCGCGCAGACCCTCGATGTCGGGACGGAAGTTGTCCTTCTCGCCCGAGCCGGCCGCGCTTCTGTTGCTCGTTCGCTGCATCCCTAGTCCTTCCCGGTGGTCGCCATGACGCGGGGTGCGACGGAACTGACCGGCTGTCCGTGACGAACCCCTTGCCGGGGCCGTGCCAGCACCTTCTCTTCCGATGCGGGCCGCCAATAGGTTACGCGATGACGCCGGTTCAAGGGGTGGGCGGCCAGTCCAAGCAACCCGACTATCCCGGCGTCTGGGCGGCGGCGCCGCGGTCGCGCTGCTCCTGGGCGGCCGGAAGGAGTCGCGTCACCACGGACTGGGCCACGCTCCAGGCCCGGCCCGGATCGCGCGGCAGGCGGATGCGGGCCTGGTTCGTGCCGAAGCGCACGACGTCGCGGCCCATCGGTGCGAGAGCCAGGATCGCTGAGGCGCGCGACAGCGTGCCCAGTCGGACGACGAGTTCGCCTTCTTCGCGCGAGATGGACGCGATTCCAGCCGACTCGGCGGCCATGCGCAGCTCTACGACCTCGAGCAGCTTCAGAACCGGCTGCGGCGGCGGACCGAAGCGATCGCTCAACTCCTGGCGGAAGGCCGCAAGTTCGCCGGCAGTCCGGACGCGCCCGAGACGTCGATACAACTCGAGCTTCTGCGCCGTGTCGGGGACGTACCCGTCCGGCAGATGGGCGTCCACCGGCAGGTCGACCACCGCGCCAGGCCGTTCGGTCACCGGGACTCGACCTTCGAACTCGGCCTTCTGCTCCTCGACCGCCTCGGCCAGCAGCCGTGTGTACAGGTCGAAGCCGACGTCCGCCACGTGACCGTGCTGCTCGGCGCCGAGTATGTTGCCGGCCCCGCGGATCTCCAGGTCGGAGAGAGCGATCTGGAACCCGGCGCCCAGCTCCGAGGCGTTGAAGATGGCTTGCAGCCGTTTGCGGGCCACGTCCGAAAGACGCTCACGGCGGCGATACAGCAGATACGCATAGGCTCGGCGGCTGGAGCGGCCGACGCGGCCCCGGAGCTGGTAGAGCTGGGCCAGGCCCAGGGTGTCGGCCCGGTCGATGACGATCGTATTCGCGTTGGGGATGTCCAGGCCCGATTCGATGATCGTGGTGCAGACCAGGACCTCGGTCGCGCCCCCGGCGAAGGCGAGCATCACCTTCTCGAGCTGGCCCTCCGGCATCTGGCCGTGCCCGACGGCGATCCGCACTCCCGGCAGCAGCTGGCGAAGCTGCTCGGCCTGGGCCTCGATCGTCTCGACGCGGTTGTGCACGAAGAAGACCTGCCCGCCACGGTCGAGCTCGCGCAGGATCGCGTCGCGGACTAGACCGGCCGATGCCTCGGCGACCCGCGTCTGGATCGGCAAGCGATCCTCCGGCGGGGTCTCGATGAGGGAGAGGTCACGGACGCCGGCCAGGGCCAGGTTGAGAGTGCGCGGAATCGGCGTGGCGGAGAGGGTCAACACGTCCACTTCGCGGCGCAGCTTCTTGAGCCGTTCCTTGGCGGCGACGCCGAACCGCTGCTCCTCGTCGACGATCACCATCCCGAGGTCCCGGAATCGAACGTCTTTGCTGAGCAGGCGATGCGTCCCGATGACCAGGTCGACGGAACCGGCCGCAAGCCCCTCGACGGTCGCCTCTTGCTCCTTCGCCGGCACGAAGCGGGAGAGGAGGCGGACGGTGATCGGGAAGGCCGCGAAACGCTGGCCGAAGGTGGCGAAGTGCTGGGCCGCGAGAACGGTGGTGGGGACCAGGACCGCCACTTGCTTGCCGCCCTGCACGGCTTTGAAGGCGCTCCGCAGCGCCACCTCGGTCTTGCCGTAGCCGACGTCGCCGACGACCAGGCGGTCCATCGGCCGGCCGGCCTCCATGTCGAGCTTGACCTCGGCCGTAGCGCGGAGCTGGTCGAGCGTCTCCTCATACGGGAACGACGCTTCGAGTTCCTGCTGCCAGGGGGTGTCGGGCTGGTAGGCGAAGCCCGGCGCGGCGGCCCGGGCGGCGTAGATCTCCAGCAGCTCTTTGGCGAGATCCGTGACCGCGCGCTTGACCCGCTGCTTGGTCCGCAGCCACTCCGCCCCGCCCAGTTTGCTCAGAGGCGGATTCTCCCCGCCCGAGTAGCGGCTGATGCGGTTGATCTGCTCTACGGGCAGGAAGATCTTGTCGGTGCCGTAGAAGCTCAGTTCCAGATAGTCGCGCTCCTCGCCGGCGACGCCACGGCGGAGCATCCGCTCGTAGCGGGCGATGCCGTGGTCGACGTGGACGACGAGATCGCCCCCGGTGAGCCGCTCCAGAACATCTCTCGGCACTACCCGGCGAAGGGCCTTCGGCCGACGGACCCGCACGGTGCCGAAGAGCTCACGGTCCGTGACCAGGACGAGCCCGTCGGGGCCGCCGACGAACCCGCCGTTGAGGCTGCGACCCACGAGCGTCCTGGTGCCGCGGGCCGGCGACTCGGCAATTCGATCGACCACGGCAGTCGGCAGGTCCTGTTCCGTCAGCAGCTCGGCCAGGCGCGGCGCCTGGTCCGAGGCAAGCACGACTCGATCGCCCTCGCTCGTCCAGCGCGCGATCGTCTGGGCCAGCTGCGCGGTCCGGGCCGGAGGCAGGGCCGGTTCACGCCAGCCGAACAGGTCGCCCATCGGCGTCCCGCCGCCGGTCGGCTCGCCCGCCTCGGACTCCCAGGTGAGCTCCAGCGTGCGACCCCGCAGGAGACGGCTCTTCCACTCGCGTGGAGCCAGGTAGGCTTCGGGCCACTGCTCGGGGAGGTCGTGGGTCGCGACGAGCTCGTCGCGGCGCTCCTGGGCCTGGCGCCACAGGAAGTCGGCGGCGTCGGCGAGGTCGCCCGGCTCGTCGAGGACGAGGAGCGTCCCGGCGGGCAAGTGGTCCAGACCGGTGGCGGGACACAGCACGGCGGCCCAGACCTCGGCCGCGTCGCCGGTCTCGAGGGCGCGGGCGGCGGCGGCGATGTCATGGACGTGGCCCGAATGCGCCCCCAGCTCCCCGGTGCCGGCTCGTATCCCCTCCTCGAAGTGAGCCAGGTCCTCGGTCAGGCGGTCGGGCAGCTTGCCGGCCAGGTGGCCCGAGATCTGCGCCAGCCGGGTCCGGATCTCCCCGACGCCGCCGGCCGGCACCAGAAACTCACTGGCGGGGAGCAGCACGACTTCGTCCACGGAGCGGAGGCTGCGCTGGTCGGCCGGGTCGAAGGCCCGCATCGAGTCGATCTCGTCGCCGAAGAACTCGATGCGGATCGGCAGCGCGGCGGCCGACGGGAAGACGTCGACCAGACCGCCGCGACGGGCAAATTCGCCGCGTCCGGCGACCTCGAGCACCGGGTCGTAGCCGAGGGCGAGCAGTTCGTGGAGCAGCCGATCCTGGTGGAGACGGGCGCCGACGTGCAGGCGGCGTGGCTCGGCCGGCACTTCGGCCGGGTCGAGGGTGTGCTGGAGCAGCGCCTGGACGCTCGCGACCAGAACTCGGGCCCGGCCGGAACGCCAGCGTGCCAGGGCCGCGACTCGGGCTGCGGTCTCGTCGCGAACCAGTTCGCTGCGCTCGTACGCGAGGGAGCTGCGCGGCTCCAGAACGGCCACCGTGTCGGGGTCGCCGAGCCACGACTGCAGTTCCTCGGCCACGCGATCGCCGATCTCCGCGTCTCGCGCCACCCAGCACAGCCGCTCGCCCGTACCGGTCGTACCCGCGCTCGCGGCGTCGCCCGTGGCCAGAGCCGCGGCAAGGAAACTCTTGGCGCCGTGCGGGACGGCTGCGAGCGACGCGTGCCGGCCGCTCCCGGGGAGTGACGCGCGCTCCGACCCAAGCCTCTGGCGCAGCGCCGCGAACGCCCCACTGCCGTGCAGCAGCGGCGGCAGGACGTGCAGGTCGGGCAGACGCCGCGCGTTCGGGGCGGTGCCCGATCCGGCGGCTGTGGCCTCATGGCCGGCTCGGGCCTTCGCGGCCTGGGCGGCGAGGTACGCAACACGCACCTCCGCGTCAACGTGCCGCTCCTTGCCTCGCTTGCCGCGCCGGACCGGATCGGCCGGCTCCTCTCCGACGACCGGGAACTCGTCCGCATCGTCGCCGTCGTCCCGAGCCCGGTCGGGCAGTCCGAGCCCGTCTTCGCCGAGCGGATCGGCCTCGCCGCTGAGAGCGGCCTCGATCTGGCGGCGGAGAGGGCGGCCTGCGCGGACGCTCACTCCCCTCCCTCGGACGGCTTCGCCTTGCGCCAGCCGGTTCGGGTGCGGCGAATGCCGTCGGGGCCAGGCGGACCGTCCACCTCGCCGGGCGGCGCCGACCGCTCTTCGTCGTCGGGCCGAAGCTCGAAGGCGTTGAAGTGATTGGCGGCCTTGTTCGTCCCCTCGCGCGCCCATGCCTCGACCGCGTCTGCCGCCGCGTCGAGCAGATCCGTCAGACGCCCGCGCTCGCCGCGCGAGAACTGGCTCAGAACGTGGTCGACGGCGTCCTGGCCGGGATCGCCGATCCCGACCCGCAGTCGGCTGAACTTCTCCGTGCCCATCTCCTCGACGATGGAGCGCAGGCCGTTGTGCCCGCCGGCACTGCCGCCCTCGCGGAAGCGCAGCTTGCCAAACGGCAGGGCGAAGTCGTCGGCAACGACCAGCAGTTCTACCAGTGGGGCGTGCTCGCGAGCCAGCACCTTGCGCACCGCAAGGCCCGACTCGTTCATGAAGGTGATCGGCTTGACGAGCAACAGGTCGAGCCCGCGGTAGCGGCCCGCGACGATGGCCGAAGCATCGCGCGTCCTACCCTTGCCGGACCAGCCGGCTCGATCGGCCAGCCGGTCCAGGACCATCCAGCCGATGTTGTGGCGCGTCTTCTCGTACTGAGCGCCGGGATTGCCGAGGCCGACGACGATCTTCACCGCTGCTCCACAGGTGCCGCCGCGAACGACCGCGACACGCAAAACAAGCCCTGATCCCGTTCCGGAGGGCCTGTGGGGATGGTATCAGGGGGCCGTGGCCTCGCGCGCCGGCTCGTGGCCCGGCAGCGAATCCAGGATGCGTCGCTCCATCGCCCGCATCGCGGCCTCTTCCACGGGTTCGGCGTGATCCCAGCCACAGATGTGCAGCGTGCCGTGGACGGCGAGCAGGAGCAGCTCCTCGGCCGATGTCCACTGGAGGTCGCCGGCCTGGCCGCCCCGACCGTCTGCGGCCTGGACGATCGCGCGCTCGACGGAGAGGATCACGTCGCCCAGGTGGGCGCGCAGTCCCGGCGGCAGAGCGAAGGCCTGCTTGAGCGCTGCCGCCACCCCCGGGTCGCGACTGATCGGGAGGCCGCGCTCGTGGGCCGGGAAGGCCTCGGGCGGAAAGAACGGGAAGGAGAGAACGTCTGTCGGGCCGGAATGGCCCATGTGCGCGGTGTTGAGCTCGGCCAGCTCGCGGTCGCCCGACAGAACGACGCCGATCGAGGCCGGACCGGGAGCCCCGGCGACCTCCAGGGCGACCCGAACCGCGGCGGCGAGGCGGTGCCGCGAGATAACGTGAGGGACACCCGTGCGGACGGCGACATCGATCCGGAACGGCGGCAGGTAGACCGACGCGGTCGCCCCCCTCTCGGGACCCGCCGGCTCGGGGCAGTCCGATGTCACGGAGACTCCCGCCTCCGTGAGTCGGGGATCCACCACCTGGTCCCCGTTCATCGGCCCGCCTTCGACGCCTGCGCGCCGACGGCCCGCTCCCCCATTGGTCAGGGTTCCTCCTGCTAACCCAGGCCGCGTCCGCGTCGCGACTCGATCTCCACGATCTTGCTCTGCGGGTACGCGACCCGCTGGTGGTACATCCCGAGGAGCTGGCCGACGAAGGCTTCGCGGACGCTTTCGAGATCCCTGATCGTCAGGTCGCACTCGTTGAGCTGCCCATCGGCGAGGCGCTCACCGATGATCTGGCTGACCATCGCCCTGATTGTCGCTTCATCGCGGCTGGAAAGCGAACGGACCGACGCCTCCACGCCGTCGGCAAGCATGAGCACCGCGGCCTCGCGCGACTGGGGCTTTGGACCGGAGTGACGGAACCGGCGCGCATCGACAGCCTCGGCCGCTTCGGACGCCTCCTTGCCGGCCGACTTGCCGGCCCCCTTGCCCAGCCCCCCGTACGGCGCCGCCGCTGCCTCGCGCGCCTTGGAATAGAAGTAGCTGATCACGGAGGTCCCGTGGTGCTGCGGAATGAAGGCGATGAGCGGCTTCGGCAGCCCCGCCTTGTATGCGAGGTCGATCCCGTCGGTGACATGCTGCTTGAGGATCGTGGCCGAGTCTTCCGGGTCGAGCTGGTCGTGAACATTCTCGCCGTTCGCCTGGTTCTCGATGAAGACCAGCGGGTTGGCGAGCTTCCCCACATCGTGGTAGTAGGACGCGACGCGCGCAAGGAGCGGGTCCGCGCCGATCGACTCGGCCGCCCGCTCGGCCAGATTGCCGACCATCAGCGAGTGGTGGTACGTGCCGGGCGTCTCGACCAGCAGGCGACGAAGGAGCGGCTGCGACGGGTTCGCCAGCTCGAGGAGTTGCGATCCGGTCAGGATGCCGAAGAGGTTGCCCAGCAGCGCGAAACTGCCGAGCGTCACGACAGTGGCAACCAGCGCCTCGCCGGCGGCGGCGATCCATAGCTGCAGCATCCCGGTCGCGTCATGCTGGCCGAGCATCGTGAACGCGCCGACGACCGCCAGGTCGGCGAGCACCACGCAGACGGCTGCCTGGACGAAGAAGTGCTGACGTTCGCCCTTGCGGATGGCGAGGATGCCCGAAAGCCCGCCCAGGAATATGTAGCCGGTCAGCTCGAGCGACGAGCCGTTGACCATCCCGGCGAGGACGGCCAGCAGGGCCAGCACCACCGTGCCCGTGCCGGCGTCGAGCAGCACGGTGAGGAGCATTCCTACGGCGGCGGTCGGTATCACGTAGGGCAGCCATGTCCTGCCGGCCGGAAGCTTCTCGGCCAGGGCAACCATCGCGAAGATCAGGCCTATCAGAACGAGCGTCCGGCCGCGATGCCAGTACTCGGGGCGATAGCGCCACAGCCAGCCGAGGAGCAGGGCCGCAGCCAGAGCACTCAGCACCACCCACGCGGCGGGCTTGCCCCAATCGGTGCGCGATGTGTCAAGGCCGAAGAATCGGATCTTGATCATGTCCGACTCGGTGATCTGGTGGCCCTGATCGACTATCACCTGGCCGGCTTTGAGGGTGTCCTTGACGATCGCGACTCCGGCTGCGGCGGCTGCCTTCGCCTGGTCAGTCAGAGTCTGGCTGAAGGATGAGTTCACCGCGACAAGCGGAGTCACGAGCGTGGTCACGAGCCGCTGCTCCGACTGGGTCAGCCCGACAGGCATCTGGGCAGGGATCAGGGTCGCGGCGTCACTGGCGTTGCGGATCTCCCGGCGCTCGACGTCGCTGAGCAGCTGGATGGCAGCCTGATCGAGCGTCGCCCAACGGGCGGGATCCAGCTCCGCGAGGATCGCCATCGCCTCCGTCGACAGCGACGGCAGGGCCGCCTGGAGGGCGAGCTTGCGGGCCTCGGCCGTCGTGGCCGTGCGGAAGGCGTCGCCGACTGGAGCGAGCTCGGCCTGCAGCGTTGCGACCTGCAGGTTGGCGACGTTGTCCGCGCGTCCGTGCGTGAAGTCGTATTGGGAGACGACGGCGGCAGCGGCGGCAGCCTGGGCAGCCTCGGTCTCGAGAGCGTTGGGGATTGCCGCATCGCGCGGAGCCCTGACCGTCGTTCCGGCGATGGCGCCGGTCGCGAGCCCGGGGTTGGTCGGCGAGAGGTCGGAGGCGACGCCGGCGACCAGCGCGCCGACCAGAAGAAACGCCGCCGTCAGGAGCCTGATCGCGTCGCCTCGCCCAAACGAGCGAGGCCGCTCGTGCGGCTCCCTCAACACGGCGTCACGTTACGATCCGCCCGCGGCGCGCGCCGAGAGCAGCTGCGTCACAAGCTGGCTGACCGCTTTGCCATCGGCGCGGCCTCGGGTCCTGGGCGAGAGAATGGTCATCACTTTGCCGATGTCGCGCGGCGAGGCCGCTCCGGACTCGGCGATGGCGGCCTCGACCATAGCCCGCAGCTCGGCCTCGGAGAGCGGCTGGGGCATGAACTCGGATACGACCGCGATGGCGGCTTCTTCTTTGGCCACGAGATCCTCGCGGCCGCCGGCCCGGAACGCGTCCACCGACTCGCGGCGAATCTTCAGCTCGCGGGTCAGGAGACCGAGCATCTCGTCGTCGGCAAGCTCGTGCTTGCGTTCCTTCTCGGCTCGCTGGACGGCCGCGAGCACCATGCGCAACGCATCGCGGCGCGTGGCGTCACTGGACCGCATCGCGGCCCTGAGCTCAGTATTGAGTCGATCGCGGAGGGACACCGGTGTGGCACCTCGGGGCGGGCGGCGCGGCTGAAGTCAGTCGCTCGACCCTTCGACGGCGTGTCTGGTCTCGCCCTAGCTCGGCTGCTGGCGCGCGACCTTCTTGCGCTTCGCTTCCTTGCGCTTGCGCTTCACGCTCGGCTTCTCGTAGTGCTCGCGGCGGCGGGCCTCGGCCAGGATGCCGCTCTGCTGGATCTTCTTGTTGAACCGGCGCAGCGCACTCTCGAAGCTCTCGTTCTCACCCACACGGACTTCTGCCAATCCGGAAATCACCTCCTTCGGGGCTCAGTCGCGATCACGGTGCCCGTGTCGGGCTCTTTCGAGCACCAACGCACCGGCCGCGTACAGGCGGGCGGAGTGTAGCCCCGGACGCGGCCCGTTGTCCACCGGCGCCAGCCGCTCGTGTGCCGGCGGCTCGACTACTCGTGGATGTCGGCCCGCCGGAGAACCACGAACCAGAGAGCGATGAGGCCGACTATCCAGACGGCCACGATGGACGCTCCGACCAGGGGCGGCAGGGCGACCCAGCCCGGCGATGACGACATGCCGCCTGCGCCCGAGGCGAGGCCGGCAGCCTGCTGCGCGTCGCCAACGAGGGCAGTCAAACGCGTGATCAACGTCAATTGCGGGAGGTATCGCAGGTCGCCGGTCGCCCGCGACATCACGAGCCCGATGAAGATTCCCTCACCCGCGACGTAGATACCGGCGCCCAGCAAGCCCGACGCAACGGAGCGAAACTTCAACGCGCACAGCCCGACGAGAGCAACGCCCCCGGCCACCGACACAAGAAAAGCCCCGGCGACCAGGAGAACGCCGCCCAGACTCACCGACGCGGTGGGCCCGTAAGGGACCCAACCCTGGCTCGGATCGAGGTTCTCCAGGGCGGCCGGGTCGCCGGGATCGACGCGAACGATGGCGGGAAGAAGTGCGCCGAGCGCCACCAGCGCCAGGAAGATCGCCACGACCAGCCCCACGATCCATGCCAACCGGACGGCCAGATAGCGGATTCGGTCGGGCTGGAAGAGCACCACGTTGCGGATCGTTCCCCAGCTGAACTCGTGTCCTAGCAGAGACGCCGCGAGGAATGCGGCCCCGATGACGAGCCAGAGCGTTGATCCCTCGAGAACCGTGACGATGCTGCGCGGGAATTGATAAGGCAGCGCGTTGAAGGCACGCATCGCTGCGTCCTGGGCTGCCATCTGCGCCTGGAACTCAGGCGGGACATCGCCCGAAATCTGCACCTGCATGTTGCCGGAGGAGAGCGCCCCGCTCACGTAAGCGAGCAGAGCCAGCGCCGGGATGCCCAGGACGATGATCCAGACGTCCCAGCGGCGCCGGATGCGGAACCAGTCGGCACGAGCCAGCGAGAGCATCACACCCCGTCCGTCAGATCGAGGAAGACCGACTCCAGCGATGCCCTTCGGACAACGAGCTCGGCAGGGTGGAGGTCGTGCTCGGCCAGAAGCCTGTTGATCGCGCTCGGGCCGAGGCTGTCCAGGGAGACGCGCAGGGCGGTCTTCTGGTCTCCGGCGGGCTCGGTCGCGATGCCGGACTCTTCGAGCACGCGCACGGCCCGGACGGCCTCCTCGTCCGTGTCGAAGCCGATCGCCAGCCGCTGCCCGCGTTCGAGCAGCTCCCGAGTCAGACCGTCGGCCACGAGCCGGCCGCGCTGTAGCACCGCCACGCGATCGCAAAGCTGCTCGACTTCGGTGAGGACGTGGGTGGAGAGGAAGACAGTC
Organism: Chloroflexota bacterium; assembly: GCA_003141245.1. Lineage (GTDB taxonomy): Bacteria > Chloroflexota > Limnocylindria > Limnocylindrales > CSP1-4 > Fen-1039. The sequence goes on along the minus strand of PLLE01000020.1, from coordinate 70,118 downwards.
CGCCCGTTCCGAGCCAGCTCGGCGATCAGGGCCCGAACGTCCACCACGCCGGCCGGGTCGAGACCGTTCGTGGGCTCGTCGAGGATGACCAGCGTCGGATCTCGCAGCAGAGCGAGAGCGATGGAGAGCCGCTGGAGCATCCCCGTCGAGAAGCCGCCGGCCTTGCGCCGCGCCACCGCGCCGAGACCGACGATGCCCAGGGCCCGGTCGATCGCCAGGTTCGCGTCGCGGCCGGCCATGCCCGCCAGGGTCGCGAACAAGAGGAGGTTCTCTCTGGCGGACAGGTAGGGATAGAGGGCGGGTCGCTCCACGAGAGCGCCGACTCTGGCGAGGCAAGCGGGGTCTCGCGGAGATCCTCCCATGAGCCGAACGGTGCCGCGATCCGGCCGGAGCAACCCCAACAACAGACGGATCGTCGTCGTCTTGCCCGAGCCATTCGGCCCGAGAAACCCGTACACCGAACCGACCGGCACCGACAGGTCGATCCCGTCCACTGCGGGGACGGATCCGAAGTGGCGTACGAGGCCTCGGGCTTCGATGGCGGCGTCCATGCCCCTCCCCTGCGACTCCCTGCTGCACGACTGCCTTCGCGAGTCAAGGCTCCCGCGACGGAAGCGGGTTCCTTTGGCGGCCGGTCTGCGGACGTCCCTGCCGTGACGATACCGCATCGGGCAAGCCCGTGACTCGGCGTTGAGTACCATTGCCGGCGGATGGATCGCCTCGACAGCCTCCTCGACATCATCGACCAGGGCGAACGCCGCTACGGCGATCGGTTCGCTTTCGGCATGCGCGGTGACGACGGGTCGACCGAGCACTGGACCTACCGCGAGCTCAACCGCCGCAGCCGGATCATCGCCTGGCGGCTTCGGGCGGCGGGCCTGCAGCCCGGCGATCGGCTGCTGGTGTGGACCCCTTCGAGCCCGGCCGTGCCGGCCCTCTACTACGGGGCGATGCGGGCGGGGCTGACGCTCGTCCCGCTGGATCTGCGGATGTCCAGCGGCGCCATCGAAGGGATCGTCGCCCGGGCGGATGCACGCCATCTGGTCCTGGGCGAGGGTCGCGACGCACCCGATCCGGCCGACGCCCGTCTCGAGCACTTCCCGACGTCGTTCGTGGAGCGCCTGGCGGCGGAGCCCGACGCCAGCTTCCCGAGCGACTGGGAGGCGCAAGTCAACGACTGGCCACGCCCGGGCCCCCAGGACCTGGCCGAGATCATCTTCACCTCGGGCACGACCGGCGAGCCGAAGGGCGTGATGCTCAGCCACGTCAACCTGATCGGCACGCTGGATGCGGCCCACAACCTGCTGCCCGAGCAAGAGCACCGCGTCGTCTCGCTCCTGCCGCTGTCGCATCTGCTCGAGCAGGTCGCCCTCGTCTTCTATGCCATGAGCGTGGGCGCCCACGTGCTGTACGTGCGGAGCCGCAACCCGCGGGTCATCTTCGAGGCGATCCGCGACCACCGCACGACCTCGCTCGTTGTCGTGCCTCAGGTCATCGACCTGTTCTGGGCGGCGATCGAGCGGGAGGTCGCGCGGCAGGGCAAGTCGGCGGTCTTCAATCGAATGCGCCCGATTGCCCGGCGACTCCCCTACCCGGTGCGCCGACGCCTCTTCTCGCAGGTCCACGCGCAGCTGGGCGGCTCGTTGAACCTGATCGTCTCCGCGGCGGCCTTCCTGCCGCCGGCGCTGCAACAGGCCTGGGAGGACCTCGGAGTCGTGGTCATGCAGGGCTACGGCGCCACCGAATGTGGCGTCACTTCAGCCACGAACCAGCGCGACCACGGCCTCGGGACGGTGGGACGGACGATCCCTCCGGTTCAGGTGAAGCTCGCCGACGACGGCGAGGTGCTCGTGGCGGGGCCGACTCTCTTCAGCGGCTACTGGCGCGATCCGGCGATCACGGCCGGTGCCTTCACGCCCGACGGCTGGTACAAGACAGGCGACATCGGCCGGCACGACGCCGCGGGGCACTTGATCCTGATGGGTCGCAAGAAGGACATCATCGTCCTGCCGAACGGCTTGAACGTATACCCAGAGGACGTCGAGAACGCTCTGCGCGTCGCCGGGATCCGCGACTCGGTGGTGGTCGAACCTATACCCGGCCGAATCGAGGCGGTCGTGCTGGCGCCCGGCGCCCCTCTTCTGCCCGAGCCCGGAGAGCCGCCCGACGCCACCCGCGCACCCCAGATCGAGGACCCGGTGAGGGTCCGCGCGGAGATAGACGCCGCCGTCCGCGCCGCGAACCGGACGCTGGCCGTCCACCAGCGCGTCGTCGCCTGGCGCCTCTGGCCCGACGCCGACTTCCCGCGGACTCACACGTTCAAGGTGCAACGAGACCGCGTCCGCGCCTGGGCGGCCATCGACGAGCCGCTCCCCGTCCGCGAGGAGGGTCCATCTCCGGCCGGCTCGGAGAAACGGCGCCGACCTGGCGGCGCTTGACCGAGGATCAGCCGGGAGGCCAGGCCATGTGGCGGCCACCGAGCATGTGGACGTGCAGGTGGTCGACCGTCTGGCCGCCGTTCCGGCCGACGTTCATGACAAGGCGGTAGCCGTCGGCGGCGATCCCCTCGCGCGTCGCCAGCTCCGAGCCGACGGCGCAGATCTTGCCGATCAGGTCGTGGTCCGCCGCGTCTATCTCCCGCACCGAAGCGATGTGCTTGCGCGAGAGCAGCAGGATGTGCGTCGGCGCCTGGGGAGCGACGTCGCGGATCGCGACCACCGAGTCGTCGGCATAGACCTGGGCCGCGGGCAGCTCGCCGGCGATGATGCGGCAGAACAGGCAGTCAGAGGACATTGCGCGCTCCCTGATGCTCCCGGACGGGCCCATGTGGGTGGCCCACGTCGATCTTGCTACTTGAGCGCCGAATNNCCGACGATCCGATCCGGGGCGGCGGGGTCGATCGATTCGGCGCGCACCACGCCGATCGTGTTGTCGAGCGGGGCCGCGTCGTCCGCCGAGGCCGCGTCGTCCGCCACGGCCGCCGCGGCCGCCCAGCCCGCCGCGACGAGGACGTGGCTCTCCGCGTGTCCGAGCCACCGCCCGTCGGGGAGTGGCCGCTCGAATAGCACGCGCAGCTCTCGGCCGAGCTGCCGCTCGGCGAAGCGTGCCCGAGCCTCCGCCGCGAGCGCCAGCGCCTCGGCCGAACGCCGCTTCTTCGTCCGACCGTCGACCTGCCCGACCATTCGCGCCGCCGGCGTCCCGGGCCGAGCGGAGTAGCGGAAGACATGGATCCCCGCCAGAGAGAGCTCCCGCAAGAGAGTGGCGGTTCGAGCCCAGGCCGCGTCGTCCTCGCCGGGGAAACCGGCGATCACGTCCGCGTGCACGGCCACGCCGGGAATCGCCCGTCGCAGCCGTTCCACCAGAGCCCGATAGAACGCGGCGTCGTAGCGGCGGCCCATTCGCCGCAGGATCGTGTCGTCGCCCGATTGGAGCGGGACGTGAAAATGGGGCAGGCAGCGCCCGCCGGAGCCAACCCAGACCTCGATCAGCTCGTCGGTGACGTGCTGAGGCTCGACGCTACTGAGCCGGACCCGCTCCACCTCGGTCTCGGCCAGGATGCGCCGCACCAGCCCGGCGAGCGAGGGGCCCGCGCCCCCGCCGTCATAGGTGCCGGCGTTGATGCCGGTAAGCACGACCTCGCGGTGGCCCGCCGCCGTCGCGCGTCGCACCTCCGCGACAACCTCGTCGGCTGGGATTGAGCGCTCCGGCCCTCGAGCTCGCGGGATGATGCAGTAGGTGCAATGGAACGAGCAGCCGTCCTGGATCTTGACGAAGGCGCGCGTTCGATCGATTTCGATCCGATCGATGAAGGCGTCCTCGACCGAACCTTCGCCGGCTTCGAGCTCGAACGACCGCGACAGGCTCGACCCGACCTCCAGTTCGACCGCCCGAACGCCAGTTCGACCGCCCGTCGCTTCGACGCCCGACACCGTCGGCATCGGCGCACCGTCGGCAAGCTCGAGCAGACTCGCCAGTTCGTCGCGTAGCCTCGCCTTCGATTCGTTGTCGAAGAAGCGAGCCGATGGATCGGCCGCCGCCAGAGCCTCCGGATCTATCGCCACCGAGCATCCGGTGACGAGGACCTGAGCGTCCGGGCTCGTCCGCCGTGCCCGTCGCACGGCCTGGCGCGACTTGCGGTCGGCGATCGACGTCACCGTGCAGGTGTTGACCACGACCAGGTCCGCGGCCTCGTGGCCGTCCACGAGCTCCACGCCCCGGGCACGCAGCAACCGCTCGACGGCGTCCATCTCGGCCTGGTTGACCTTGCAGCCGAGGTTGGCTATCGCGGCGCGCCGAATCGTGCGAGGAGCGGCGGGGCTGTGATCCACCGCCAAATCGTATCGCCGTCCGCTATCGCTCGGACGTCGGGGCCATCGCCTCGAGCGCGACCCAGTCCTCCTCGGCCCAGCGGCGGCCCATCTCGAGGCCGGCGGCGCGAAAGGCGGCCACGACGTCGGACTCGCGGTCGCGGAAGATGCCCGAGGCGAGGATGCGACCGCCCGGGGAGAGCTCGTCGCGAAGGGCCGGCGCCAGCTGGACCAGGAGCGAAGCGATGAGGTTGGCGAGGACCAGGTCGAATGGGCGCTCGCCGGTCGGGACACTGCCCTGACGAACGTGGATGCGGCGGCTCAGCCCGTTGAGGCGCACGTTGGCAAGGGTCGACTCCACGGCAATCGGATCGGTGTCGACGCCGAGCAGGTCGCGCGCTCCGAGCTTGCCGGCGGCGATGGCCAGGATGCCAGAGCCGCAACCCACGTCCAGGACGCGGGCACTCCCCCCGGCCCGACCGTTCGCGAGCAGCCCCTCGTCGGCGAGCGTCTCTAGCGCGGCCAAACACAACCGGGTGGTCGGATGGAGCCCCGTCCCGAAGGCCATGCCCGGATCGAGCGACAGCACCACGTCCCCGGGGTGCCGCCGGTGGCGGCGCCACGTCGGCCGGATGACCAGCCGGCGCCCGACCCGCAGTACCTGGAAGTGGCTCTTCCACGCCTCGGCCCAGTCGGCCTCGCGCACGAGCCGCGTTTGCAGCTCGCCGATCGGCCGCAGTCTGAAGGCCTGCAGATGGCCGAGCGCGATCGTCGCCTCCGCGATCGCCCCTCGAACGCCCGCCGGATCGAGGCCCGGCAGGTATGCCCGGACGATGGCCGGCTTCGTGGGATCGACGACGGCACCGAGCCCCTCGTTCGTCAGCCCGAAACCAGGCTCGACGCTGGTCCCGGCCGGCGCGAAGCGGGTCAGGATCTCGCTGACGGCCTCGACGGCTTCGATGTCGGCGGCGACCGAAAGCTCGACCCAGACTCCTGGCCCCAGCGCCGCAAAGTCGAACGGCTCGCCCGATGTCTCGCCCGATGCCTCGTCAGCCGCGCCGTCCGCCCCGCGCTCAGCCGAGGGCATCTTTCATCCGATCGATGATCCCGCCCGGAAGGACCGCCTCGCCCGACTCGGCCGCCAGTTCCTCGAGCAGCTGACGCTGCCGCTTGGAGAGCTTCATGGGCACGTTGACGTGGACCAGGACGTGGAGGTCGCCGCGAGTTCCCGGTCGGCGCAGATGCGGCACGCCGCGGCCCCGCAGCCGGATCTCCGTCCCGGGCTGTGTCCCCGGCCGGACCTCCAGATCCTCGTCGCCCTCGATCGTCGGAATCCGAGCCCGCGTCCCGAGGGCGGCCTGGGCAATCGAGAGCTGCAGGTCGTGGTAGATCTCCGTTCCGTCGCGCCGGAGGATCGCGTGCGGCGTCACGTGCACTGCCACGTAGAGATTGCCGGGCGGTCCGCCCCGCGGCCCCGCCTCGCCCTCGCCGGAGAGGCGGATCTGATGACCCTCGTCGATGCCGGCCGGGATCGTCACGCGCAGCTTCTTGCTGTGCTTCACGCGGCCGTCGCCGCGGCACGTCTTGCAGGGCGAATCCACGACTCGTCCCTCGCCGTTACAACGCGAGCACTGGGTGACGTTGACCATCTGCCCGAGCATCGTCTGGCGAACGGCCCTGATCTCGCCGCGGCCGCCGCAGGCCGAGCAGGGTACCGGCGTGCTGCCCGGGCTCGCACCGGTCCCGCCGCAGCTGCCACAGCGATCCAGCATGTCGAACTCGATCTCACGCTCGATCCCGCGCACCGCCTCGTCAAACGCAATCCTCAGGTCGTAGCGCAGATCCGAGCCCGCCGGCCGGCGACCGCGCCTGGCGCCCTGGCCGCCGGCCCCGCCCATGCCGGCGAAGAAGGCGTCGAACAGATCGCCGAAGCCCTGGAAGCCGTCGGTGAAGGGTGACCCCGCGCCGCCCATCTCGCCCAACCCGGCCCGCCCGACCATGTCGTAGATCTGGCGCCGCTTTGGATCCGACAGGACCTGGTAGGCCTCGTTGATCTCCTTGAAGCGATCGGCGGCTCCGTGCTCGTTGCTCACGTCGGGATGCCACTGCTGGGCCAGCTTGCGGAAGGCGCGCTTGATCGCGGCATCGTCGGCGTTGCGTTCCACGCCGAGGATCTCGTAGTAGTCGCGTTCGGTTGCCATCTGCTCGAAAGGATACGAGACGAACGGCTTCGACCGTGCCGGCCTTCGGACGGCTACGCCAGCAGCAGTTTGCTAAGCCGCTTCGAGACGATCGCCAGGCCGATCGTGCCCATCGCCAGCAGGTAGAGCACGTCGATCGCGATCCACACGTCGGGCGTACCGGTGGTCAGGGCCCTGATCAGGTGGACGCCCCGGTACAGCGGCGTGCATTCGACAACGACCTGAAGCGCCGCCGGATATGCCGAGATCGGATAGAAGGTCCCCGAGAATAGGAACATCGGCATGATCGCCAGCTGCAGGAAGTCGAAGTCCTGCCACTTGCGAACGAACGTGGTGGCGGCCATGCCGGCCCCGGCGAAGCCGTAGCCGACAACCATCGCGGCCGGGAAGGCGAGGAGCCCCATCGGCGAGCTGATGAGGCCCAGACCACCGATGCCGAGCACTCCGATCACGGCCAGAAACCCGAGGACGTACAGGCTGCCCCGCAGCAGCGCCCACAGGATCTCTCCCCGGGCGACGTCGGCGAGCGACATCGGCGTGGCGATCACGGCGTCGTAGATCTTGGCGTACTTGAGCTTGCCGAAGAAGTTGTTCGAGGTTTCGTAGATGGCGCCGTTCATCGCCGACGAGGCCAGCAGCGCAGGCGCCACGAAGACGGCGTACGAAACGCTGGTGCCATCTCCAAGCTGGACCGAGCCGACCAGCGCCCCCACGCCGAACCCCATCGAGAAGAGGTAGAAGAGCGGCTCGAAGAACCCGGAGAAGATGACCATGAAGGAGCGGCGGTAAACGAGCAGGTTGCGCTCGACCATCCGCGTCGGGCGGATCAGCACGAGCGGCGGTGAGATCCGCAGGGCCGCCATCAGAGCGCCAGGCGGCGGCGGAACGTGATCCGGCCGGCGACCAGACCCGTCGCCGCGAACGCGCCGAGCACGGCGAGGTGGACGAGATCCGCCAGCGGCTCGACCCGGCCGAGCGAGAGGCCGCGGGCCAGGCTGACGCCGTGATAGAGGGGCGTGGCCCACGCCAGCGGCTGGAGGAAGAGCGGCAGCCTATCGATCGGGAAGAACGTGCCGCTGAACAGGAAGAGCGGCGTGATGCCGAATCGGAACAGCACGTTGAAGGGCTGGTCGGTCTTCTGCGTGGCGGTGAAGGCCATGATCGGGGCCGCGAAGGCCATGGCGGTGAGGACGGCGACCGGGATCGACAGCACGGCGAGCGGCGAGCTGACGGCCCCAAGCGCGAGAATGGCCGCGAAGAAGAGGACGGAAAGAAGGACGGCACGGAAGGAGATCCACATCAGGTCGCCGACTAGGAGGTTGGTGGCCCCGAGTGGAGTGTTGAGGGCGGCCAGGTAGGTCTTCTCCCAGACGAACTTGCTCATGATCGGCCAGGCCGATTCGAACGAGGCGGCCATCATGGCCTGGGTCACCAGCAGGGCGGGCGCAACGTAGTTCAGGTACGGAACGCCGTCCGGAGCGCCACCGTTCCGGTTGACGTACAGCCCCAGGCCGATCCCCATCGAGATCAGGTAGAGGAACGGCTGGCTCAGGCCCGACAGCATGTAGCTGTGCCAGCCCCGCCGAAAGACGAGCAGGTCGTGCTCGAGCACACGCAGCGACGGGTGCGAAGCGAGACCGCCGAGGGGACCTCGACGAGCTGCTGGGGGTGATGCCGGGGCGACCATCACTCGACGAGGCTGCGACCGGTGAGCCGGAGGAAGACGTCCTCCAGGCTGCCGCGGCGGACGAGAACGCCGGTCGGACGGAGGCCGCGCTCGAAGGCGGCGGCGGCCGTCGCCTCTCCGTCGGAGGTGTAGACGAGGGTGCGGTCGGGGAGCTGCTCGAACCTCTCCGCCAGGCCTTCGAGCTGCCCGACAAGATGGGCGCTGTCGTCCGTCTCGCCTTCGTCGCGGCGGAAGCGCAGCTCCAGAACTTCGCGCGTGACGTACCGCTCGATCAGCTGTCGAGGCGAGCCTTCGGCCACGATCCGGGCCTTGTCCATCACGACGAGCCGGTCGCACAGCTGCTCCGCCTCGTCCATGTAGTGGGTCGTCAGACAGAGGGTGACCCCCCGCTGCTTGAGCCGATACAAGCGGTCCCACACGAGATGGCGCGCCTGCGGGTCCAGGCCGGTCGTCGGCTCGTCCAGCAGCAGCAGCGACGGCTCGTTGATGAGGGCACGGGCAATGACCAGGCGCCGCTTCATCCCGCCCGATAGCGGTTCGACCTGATCGTTCGACCGTTCGGTCAACTGCACGAACTCGAGCAGTTCGACGGCCCGACGCCGTGCCTCTCCCCACGACAGATCGAAGTAGCGCCCGTAGATGAGCAGGTTCTCCAGCACGCTCAAATCCCGGTCGAGCGTATCCGCCTGCGGAACCACGCCCAGCCGCGAGCGGATCCGCGCGCCGTCGTGGGCGGGCTCCAGGCCGAAAACCGTGAGCGTCCCGGCGCTCACCGGCGAGACCGTCCCGATCATCCGCATCGTGGAGGTCTTGCCGGCGCCGTTGGGGCCGAGGAAGCCGAAGGCCTCGCCGGGCGCGACGTCGAAGTCCACGCCATCGACGGCCGTGAACGATCCAAAGCGCTTGGTCAGGCCTCGGGCATAGATCAACGAGTCCAGGGGCGTGGCGTTGGCGGGCACGCCCGGATGGTACTGCCCGTGGGCCCGAGTGCACCGGACAAGCGCCGCTGGCGGCTCGGACGGCGGGCCCATGCGGCGCTACGCCAGAACCATCGTCCGGATGGTCCTATGACGATCTGGGCGTGGCGTGCCGGCCTGCTGCCGTGCATATCATCGATGGCATATGAGGTAGGCCCAGACCCGACACGTACACGGAATTGGTGGGCGCCCCATAATCGGACACCTAGGCTAGGAAAGGGCGGGCGTGGACGAATTCTGGGTCTGCGAGCACTGCCGGTCGCTCAACCGTGTCGGCGCGGGTCGGTGCTACCGCTGCCGCGAGAAGTACGGCAGCTGGCCGAAAGAAGCCACGGCCGTGAACCGCAACTCCGGTGCGCCCGTCCCTACGCCGCTTCCCGCGAGCCCGGCCTACCTCTCCCGGCCCGTGGCCCAGACCCCAACGCCGGTCCGCCACTTCTCCGCGCTCCAGGGCCGGGTCAAGCCGGAGCGACAATTCAAGCGCCCTCAGCTCACCGGCTGGATCCGCCGCCGCATCGCCCGCTCGCTGGCCCCCCGCCAGTCCGTCTCGGTCTGGTTCGTCGGCTATCTTGCCGCCGGGTTGCTGACGCTCCTGCTCCTGGATGGAGCGCTCATGGTGACCACCGCCACGCCGTTCGCGGGCGACGCTCTGCAGTCCGGATCCATCTCCTCGGCGTGGGGGCAACTGGACTCCGGCCACCAGTTGACGCTCGAGATGCTGGCCATCGCCTTCGCTGGCATCGGAGTGCCGGCCCTGCTCTTCTTCTCCGTCTTCATCGGCCTCTCCACCCACAACGCCCCGGGCCTGGGCGCGGAGATGCCGCAGCTGAGTCCGTACCGCGCCGGCATGTGCTGGCTGGCCGTGCTGTGGGCCCAGGCCCGCATTGCCGTTGGTCTTCTCGCGCCGGCGATCCTGATCTGGATCGGATACCCGCTGCCGGGTCTGCTCGTGGCGTTGGTGGCGATCGAGCTCGGGCAGCGCAGACGGGACAATCCCTTTGCCTGGCTGATCAATCCGGCTCGCCACCTGCCCGACCTCTTCGGCAAACTCAGCGTCTCCGGCTCGAACAAGTCGCTGATCGGGTCGACCTGGTCGGCGTGCTTCAGGGTCGCGAACAGCCTCGCCATCGTCGTCTACGCGCTCCCGCTCGCGGCCCTGATCGCGGGCGCCGTCGCGGCCGCCGCCGGGCAGTCGGATCTCCTGGTCTGGCAGAGCTCCGGCTTCGGGCCGGTCCAGCTCGCGATCGCGGCCGTCGCGGTCCCGCTCGTCCTGGCGACCTCCGGGGCGATAGGCCTTCTGGTGCCGATCTCCATCGAGATCGTCGAACGGCAGCGGACGCGGCGAACGCTGGTCCGGGTCGGGCGGTCGCGGCCGTGGGTGGGTCGCCCCGGCAACTACAACGCGCCGGCCCAGGATTCCGGACCGGCGCGCTAAGACCCGAAGGGCAATCGCACGAGCGATAGACCGATCAAGCTTCCTTGAACTCGCCCTCCACGACTTCCTCGTTCCCATCGGAAGACGAGTCCTCTGGCGAAGCGCCGCCAGACTGGTCGTCGTCGCCGCTCGGCGCGGCGGTGCCGGCGGACTGATACGCGGCCACGCTCACCTTCTGTAGCTGCTCGACGAGCGCTTCCGCGGCGGTCTTGATGGCCGGGAGGTCGCTGCCCTTGAGAGCCGTTCGGACCGCCTCGACGCGACGCTCGGTCTCGGCCTTGTCCTCGACTGAAACCTTGTCGCCCAGGTCGCGCAGCGTTCGCTCGGCCTGGTAGGCCAGGGCGTCGGCCTGATTGCGGGACTCGACCTCGTCCTTGCGCTTGCGATCCTCGTCGGCGTGCGTCGCCGCCTCGTTGACCATTCGATCCACGTCCGCCTTGGACAGCATCGAGCTGGCCGTGATGCGAACCTGCTGTTCGCGCCCGGTCGCCCGATCCTTGGCCTTGACGTCGAGGATGCCGTTGGCGTCGATGTCGAAGGTGACCTCGATCTGCGGGATGCCGCGCGGGGCCGGCGGGATCCTGTCGAGGATGAACTTACCCAGGGTCTTGTTGTCGGTGGCGAAGTCGCGCTCGCCCTGGAGGACGTGGACCTCGACCTGGGTCTGGTTGTCCGACGCCGTGGAGAAGACCTGGCTCTTGCTGGTGGGGATGGTGGTGTTGCGGTCGATGAGCCGGGTCATGACGCCGCCCATCGTCTCGATGCCGAGCGAGAGCGGAGTGACGTCGAGGAGCAGGACGTCCTTGACCTCGCCGGCGAGCACGCCGGCCTGGATCGCCGCGCCGACGGCCACGACCTCGTCCGGGTTCACGCCGCGATGCGGCTCCTTGCCGCCGAACATCTGCTTCACGGCCTCGATGACCGCGGGCATTCGGGTCTGGCCGCCGACGAGGACGATCTCGTCGATCTCGGAGGCCTTGAGCCCGGAGTCGCGGATCGCCTGGGAGACCGGGCCGCGCGTCTTGTCGATCAGATCGGCAGTCAGGTCCTCGAGCTTGGCTCGCGACAGCGCGATCACCAGGTGTTTGGGCCCGGTGGCGTCGGCCGTGATGTAGGGCAGATTGATCTCGGTCGTGGTCGTGGTCGAGAGCTCGATCTTGGCCTTCTCGGCGGCTTCCTTGAGCCGCTGGAGAGCCTGCTGATCGGTCCGGAGGTCAATCCCCTGGTCGCGCTTGAACTCCGCGAGCAGCCACTCGATGACGCGCTGGTCGAAGTCGTCGCCGCCCAGATGGGTGTCGCCGTTGGTCGCCTTGACCTCGAAGACGCCCTCGCCCAGCTCCAGGATCGAGATGTCGAAGGTGCCGCCGCCCAGGTCGTACACCGCGATCTTCTCGTCGTGCTTCTTGTCCAGGCCGTAGGCCAGGGCAGAGGCGGTTGGTTCGTTGATGATCCGCTTGACGTCCAGGCCGGCGATGCGGCCGGCGTCCTTGGTCGCCTGGCGCTGGGTGTCGTCGAAGTAGGCCGGGACGGTGATGACCGCCTCGGTGACCTTCTCGCCCAGGTACGCCTCCGCGTCCGCCTTCAGCTTCTGCAGAATCATGGCGCTGATCTCAGGCGGGGTGTAGGTCTTCCCGTCGGCAAGGACGACCTTGATCCCGTCACTGTGCGCGTCGCGCTCGACCTTGTACGGGACCAGCGGGAGGGAATGCGCCACTTCCGAATCGTCGAAGCGGCGGCCCATGAAGCGCTTGATGGAGTAGACGGTGTTGCCGGGGTTGGTGACGGCCTGTCGCTTGGCCAGCTGACCGACGAGCCGATCGCCGCCCTTTGTGAAGGCGACGACCGAGGGGACGGTCCGACCTCCCTCGGCGGACGGAATGACGGTCGGCTCTCCGCCTTCCATCACCGCAACGACGGAGTTCGTCGTGCCCAAGTCGATGCCAATGATCTTGCCCATCTATTCAGTGCTCCTCGTCTGATCGGTTCCGTGTCAGTTGATGTGTGAAGTGGCGTCACCCGGTGCGGCCGCGCCGCCGCCGGCGACCGCGACCATCGCCGGTCGCAGGACTCGGTCTCGAACTCGGTAGCCCCGCTGGATCTCGGCCACGACCTCCCCGTCGGGCCGGCCCGGGGCGGGGACGCTGGCGATCGCCTCGTGTTCGCGCGGGTCGAAGGGTCGGCCGATCGCCTCGATCGGGGTGACGCCTTCGCTCTCGAGAAGCTGCCGGAGCTTGCGGTCGAGCAGGACGATCCCCTCGATCCAACCCACTCCCTTCAGTTCCGCCGGCATCGCCTCCAGCGCGCGATCGAAGTCGTCGGCCACGGCCAGCAGCTTGCGCAGCAGCGACTCGCTGGCCAGGCCCAGCTCGCGCTCCCGATCCTCGGCGGTGCGGCGCCGGAAGTTGGCGAAGTCGGCCGCGGTGCGCTGCAGGCTGGCCAGATGATCGGCGGCCTGGGCCTGGGCGGCGTCGAGCTCGGCCCTGAGCCGCTCGATGTCGTCGCCGGCCTCGACCGACGAGTATTCGCCCGGCGCGGGCCCTGCGGCAGGTTGCCCCGGCCAGTCGCCGGCGGCGCCTCGGTGGTGCGTTCGAGGATTCGTGGGTCGATCAGGCATAGAGGTGCTCCACCAGCTCGTTCATTAGGCCGGAGACGAATTCGACCGATGCGATAGCCTGCGAGTACGGCATGCGGGTCGGCCCGAGGACGCCCACGACGCCGACCGCCCGCCCGATCCGCCCGTACGGGGCCAGGATCAGCGAGACGTCCTGCATCTCCAGGGGACTGTTCTCGTGGCCGATGAAGATCTGAATGCCGCCCGCCCGAGCCACGGCCTCGACCAGCGACCCCAGGTACGCACGGTTCTCCAGGGCGGTGAAGACCTGCCGGACCTTCTCGCTCCGATCGAATTCCGGAGCGGCCATGACGTTGAGCAGGCCGTCGCTGAAGAGATCGTCGATCGCGGTGGCATCGAACTCGCGCATCGCCCGGACCAGCCGCTCGCCGATCCGCTGCAGGGTCTCCGACTCGTCGCTCGCCCCATGGCCGATCGGCAGGTCGGCCAGCGCCGCCTCGATCTCGCTCGCGGTCCGATCGATCGCCAGCACGTTCAGCAGCCCGGCCACGCGGTTCAGCTGGTCCTGGTCGGTCTGCTCGGGGAGGGTGAGCAGGACCTGCTTCATCGTCCCCTCCCGGAAGACGGCGACCATCAGCGCCAGGCGGTCCTGGACCGCCATCAGGTCCACGCGTCGGATGCGGGCGTCCCGCGGCTTGGCCGTCGTGGCCAGACCGGCCGTGCCGGTGTTTGCGGCGAGGGTGCTCGCGGCCAGCCTGAACCAGTGTTCGCTGGCGAACTCGACCTGGCCGAACTGATGGCGGATCATCCGCTGCTCGACCGGCGGCAGCGACCACTCGTCAGCCAGAACCTGGACGTAGTAGCGATACCCGGCATCCGTGGGGACTCGACCGGCCGAGGTGTGGGGATGCATGAGAAGACCCATGGCCTCAAGGTCAGACAGGATGTTCCGAACGGTGGCGCTGCTGACGCCGAGGGGGTAGTGCGTGACGAGCGAACCCGAGCTGACAGGCGTTGCAGAGATCACGTATTCGTCGATGACGGCCCGCAGGACAGCGCCAGATCGCGCATCCAATGAGCCGATGGTGCGGCGCGGACGTCGCGCCATGTATGACTCCACTTCCCGGCCGATCTGCGGTCGAAGTTGCGAGCGGCGGCTCGGCGCGGCGTCGGCCCCTGAGGCTGTGGGTCCACCGCCGGCTGCCGATCCCCCGGTTCGGCCTGGCTTCCCGGTGGTAGTTAGCACTCTCACTTGGTGAGTGCTAACTGCTCTGGGCGATGGTAGCAGTCTCGCCCTGAGAGTGTCAACGGTCCGCCGGGGAGCGCCCGCACTCATCGAATGTCACGCTGCACCTCATCTAGCCTAGACCGCCCGGCTGCGGACGCTCGGAGGCGCGTTAACGCAGGATGCGCCCGCTGATCGCGAGCGCATCCTGTCAGAACTATCGGCCTTGCCTGGCGTGCCAGCCTGGCGGCCCGCCTAGTGCGTGAAGACCGGAGGTCGATGCCTACCGCGGCTTCATGCGTGAGTAAGGACACCCGAAGTAGCACTTCGGCGGGAAAGGGCATCGATGGTCACGGCCGCCAGCAGGACCAGGCCCGTGGCAATCAACTGCCACTGCAGCTGGAAGCCCAGCATGAACATGCCGTTGTTGATGGCACCGATCACGAGGCCACCCAGGAGACCGTGGAGGGCGCGACCACGGCCACCGAAGAGGCTCGTCCCGCCAATGACCGCAGCGGCGACGGCGTAGAGCACGTACTGGCCGCCGTTGATGTTCGTCGTCATAGCACCCAGCCACGAAGCGTAGAGGATGCCGCCCAAGCCGGCGGTCAGGGAGCAGAGCGTGAAGGCGATGATGCGGACGCGGGACACGCTGATGCCGGCGCGCCGTGCTGCCTCCGGGTTGCCACCGACGGCGTAGACGTGTCGTCCGTACCACGTCTGCTCCAGCAGAACGGTCCACATAAGTAGCACCACGATGACGAGAGGAATGACCCACGGCATCCCTACGACGGGGTTGGCGCTGAAGCTGCGGTCCATGTTGCAGATGTAGACGACTGCGAACCCGGCCAGCGCGATCAACAAGATCTTGAGGACAGTCAGCCCCACCGGAGGAGCCACCAGGCCGCTGCGGCGGCGTCCCGAGTCACGCAGCCAGAGGACCGCGCCGAATATGACGACGACGACAACCAGTCCGATCCAGGTCATCGTCGGGTCGCTGCTCGAGCCCACGATGCCGTGGATGAATACCTGGCCATCGATCCGGTCGCTGTTGAGGGGCGCCTGGCCGGAGTTGCCCAGAAACAGGAGCAGCAGGCCATACCAACTCAGATAGCCGGCCAGAGTAACGACGAACGAGGGTAGCCTGAGCTGGGTGATGATGGTCCCCTGGAGTGCCCCGATCGCGGCACACAGCCCCAACGCGGCACCGACCGCGAGCCACCACGGGCAGTTGTAGGCGGGTTGCACGAGTATGGCAGCGACGGCTCCCCCAATCGCCGCTACGTACCCGACGGACAGGTCGATCTCGCCCAGCAGGAGGACGAAGCCCTCGGCCATGGCCAGAACGATGAAGACGGCGCTCTGTTCGAAGAGATTCACCAGGTTGTAGGGAATCAAGAAGCGCGGGTTCAGAAACGAGAACGCCACCAGGACGAGAACGAGGGCGGCAACGACGGGCAGGACGCCCGCATCGCCACTACGGACTCGGACGAGCCAGGCCCGGAAGTATTGGCCCAGGGATTGGGCCTCGAGCTCCGGCGGGAGTTCCGCTGCGGCCGCTGTCACAGCGAGGGTCGGGTCGGAAGCAGCTTGAGAATCTGTCATGGTTCAGGCCCTCCTGCCGGATGCGCTTCTGCTCGACTCGCCCGTGGTCATGTAATCCACCACGTTCTGCCTGTCGAAGGCCGAGATGCTGTCCTGGGCGACCATGCGGCCGAGGTAGAGCACTGCGATTCGGTCGGCGACCGCGAATACGTCGTTGAGGTTGTGGGAGATGATCATTACCGCCAGGCCGTGATCCTTCAGCCGCCGGACCAGATCCTGCACCATCTTGGTCTGAGCCACGCCGAGGGCCGCGGTCGGCTCGTCCAGGATCACGAGCTTGGAGTTCCACATTACGGCCTTGGCCACCGCTACGGCCTGCCGTTGGCCGCCGGAGAGGGTTGCCACCGGCTGGCGGATCGAACGTACCGTCGTCACCTTCAGGCTTGCGAGCGTGGTCGCCGCCGCCCGCTCCATGTCGTCTTCATTGAGGAAGACACCGCCGCTGAGCCGCTCGCGCCCGAGGAACATGTTCTGGACGATGTCGAGATTGTCGGCCAGGGCCAGATCCTGGTACACGGTCTCGATGCCGAGGTGAGCGGCATCCCTTGGCGTGCGGATGTGGACCAGACGCCCTTCCCAGTGCATCTCCCCTGTCTCGGGCGGATGGATGCCCGCGATGCACTTCGTCAGCACCGACTTGCCGGCGCCGTTGTCCCCGCACAAGGCGGTCACCTGCCCGGCCGGGAGGTCCAGATCGACCATATACAACGCCTGAACTGCGCCGAAGTGCTTACTAACGCCCCGCAGCTTGAGCAGGGGCTCGGTTCCGCCGGCGGAATCTGGCCGTGCCTTCTCCTGTGGGCGGCTTTCAGGCAGCCCGACTGTGCCAGTCATCGACTCCATGACCTCGTCCTTCGGATCGTTGCTCGCAAGACGACTCATCCATTCGCTGCCCAGCATTGGGTGGGCGCTGGCCGCCTCGCTCGGTCTTGATATGCCTCATGGCCTTCTGGCGTAAGGCGCGGCTGAAAGCGCCGTGTCGCACCCGGCGTTCCGGGTGCGACACGGCGTAACTGGTGTCTCGGCTACAGCCGACGCGGCAACTTAAGAGATGCCGGCCGCGGTGCAGATATCGGCACCAACAGCGGTGCAGAGGTCAGCGACTGGGACGAACTTGTCCTTGATCACCGTGGCCTCCATGTTGGTCTTGTCGACCCAGACCGGGGTCAGCAGGACCGCGGGCTCGGTGACCGCGGAGTTGGTCGGATCGATGGTCTTGCCGTTCAGGAAGGCAGCGGGCGGGGTCTGGCCTGCGCGCAGGTAAGTCGCGAGCGCGACGGTCGCCTGAGCCTCCATATAGATCGGCTTGTAGACCGAGCCGCACTGCCAGTCCTGAAGGACATACTCCATGCCCTGCAGGGTGGCGTCCTGGCCAGCCGTCGGGATTGTCTTGGCCTTGATGCCGGCCTTCTTGAGGCTCTCGATCACGGCGCCGGCGAGACCATCGTTGGCCTCGACGGTGACGTTGATGGTCGGATTAGCGGTGAACGCCGCGCTGAAGATAGTGCCGCCCTTGGCGTTGTCCCAACCGGGGGCGAGCTCTTCCTTCACGAGCGTCCAGCCATCGGCATTGGTCGCGCCCGCATCGACTGTGGCTGCGTCCTTGCCCCAGATCACCGAGTTGTAGCCCCTGGCGAAGTCAATCGCGTTCGGGTCGGTGTCCTGGCCACCATTGAGCACGTAGACCTTCGGGCTCGCGATGGCCCAGTCCTTGACGCACTTCTGCACGCCGGTGCCGATCGCCTTGCCGACGTTGACGTTGTTGAAGCTGACGTAGTACGTACTGGTGCCCTGGAAGGTGGCTCGGTCGTAGCTGATCATCGTGACGCCGGCCGTCTGGGCCGCTGTCTGGATGGCCTTGCCGGTCGGTCCATCGAGCGGGTCCACGATCAGGACCTTGACGCCCGACGCGATGTCGGCCTGAGCGAGGCTGATCTCTGTGGCAGCCACACCCTGGGCATTGTCGATCTTGATGTCAGAGTCCGCGTAGCCGGCAGTCTTGAAGGCCTTGCGGAGGTACGGGTCGTCGTACGCGACGTAGCGACCGGAGGTCGTGGCGTCCGGGAGGATCACCGCGATCTTGCCGGAGCTTGCTGCGACCGTGCCCGTGAGCTGGGCCATCGCGGAGAAGTCGGGATTGCTGAACGAGTCAGCGGTGAGGTTCACGACAGGCCCGGCGCCGCTGGGCGCTGTCGTCGCCGTGCTACCGCCGCACGCGGCCACGACTGCGACCATCGCTACAGCGGCAAGGAACTTGTTTTGGGCTTTCACGTAGTTCTCTCCTCTTGCACCATCTGAGCCTCGTGGCGCATCGAGTGGCCGGACCCGGTCGCGCAGAGCGATCGGTCGAACAGCCACGTTCACACTAGACGGCTGTCCTGCTGACTCACCTCCTTGCCTGTTCGGGCTGGGTCACCGATCGCCCAACGCCGGACGCCCGTCTGGGGCGCCACTGGTCGAGACCGACCCGGGCGGAGTCACCCGCAGGCGGGCCGATCGTCGGGTCATACAGAGTCGGGATCAGCGCCAGCTCGGCTGCGCCGAGCAAGAGCGTGTTGGCGCCGAGAAGTGCGGTCGTCAGCTCGACCATGGCGCGCGGCGCAGACAGCGCCCGAGAGTCGAGCTCGCGGACGACGGCCTGGCTGGCGTAGGGGAAGATGCGACCATAGAGCCCGCCCAGAGCAACGCGGGTCGGGTTGAAGACATTCACCAAGCCCGCCAGACCGATGCCGAGCCAGCGGCCCGACTCGTCAAGAGCGGTCAGCGCGATCTTGTCGCCTCGGTCGGCTGCAGACAGAAGATCAGCCAGAGCGCGCGTGCCGCCCAGGGGATCTCGCCCTGACCGGCGGAGAAGCGCCTCCTCACCCACCTCAGCCTCCCAGCAACCTCGAGCGCCACAATGACAGGGATTCCCGTCGGGGTTCACCGTTTGGTGTCCCACTTCACCAGCATACCCCGCCGCGCCAGTCAGCGAACGTCCGCCGACGACGATCCCGGCACCGATGCCGCCTTCGCCCCACAGACAGATGAAGTCATTCGAGCCGCGGCCCGATCCACGCGAGTGCTCCGCGGAGGCGGCCAGGCTGGCGTCGTTGCCCACGAACACGGGAACGTTCAGGTCGCGGAAACGCTCGCGTATGAGGTTCCCCAGTGGGACGTCCCGCCAACCGAGGTTGGGGGCGTGGTGCAGATGCCCGTCCTCGGCACGAACCGCCCCGGGAACCGAGACGCCGATGGCCACGACCTGCGGCCCATCGCCCAGCCCTGCGAGCAGCGGCCCAACCAGGCCGTGAATCTCGTCCACGATCTGGGTCGGGTCCGAGTTGGCGAGGGAGCGGTCGCGCCGTATCGCGCCGATCACGACGCCCCCGAGCCCGATCACCGCAGCGCCGATCCAGTCGGTGGACAGATCTATGGCCAGTGCCCTCGGCCCATCGCGCCGCAGCTCGACGACGGGGGACGGTCGTCCCGGCGCCTGCGGCAGACCCTTCGTCCGACTCCGTTCCCAGACGAGCCCGCGTGCGGCCAGCTCGCCGATCAGCGACGCCACGGTGCTCCGGTTCAGATTGAGATCAGATGCCAACTCGGACCGCGACTGTGGACCGTCAAGGTGCAGATCCCGCAGCATCAGGCTGAGATTGCGGCGCCGAATCTCAGCATGGGCGACTCCACCTTCGCCAGGGATAACCATCGGCTGTCGTTCCTCGTTGGGCTCGAGTATCGGAGCGGTCGATCGTTCTGGGCGTGTAGTGCAACAAAGCTAGTTTAGCGGAAGATACAACAAATGCCCAAAAGGCCACAACCCCCAGGTTCGTGGAGGTGGATCGCCAAGCCCGGATCCACCGGTCAAGCGCCGCAGACCGCCGGGCCGACGAGCGCAGGCCAAGGCGGCGACGAGCACCGCAGCGAGCGCACTCGAGCCAACGCAGGAATGCGCCGGCTGACCGAGCGAGATGCAAGCGGCGATCGGTGGATCCGGGCTAAACCAGCCGGGCGAACAGCTCGTTGCTGAGCAATCGGCCTCGCGTGGTCAGTCGCAGCCGAGGCTCGCCATCGATCTCGGCGGATTCCAGGAGCCCGGCCGACTCGGCCCAATCTCGGACACCTGCGAGAGGCGGCCCCGCGGCCGCGGACTCGGAGACGCCACGGTCCAGGCGGAGGGCCAGGATCGCCTGCTCGGCGGCCGCGACCTCGGGGGTGAGGACCTCGCAGCCTCCGGGGGGCAGCCCGGATGCTGCGCTGGCCGCGGCATTCAGCCCCGGAGCGGCGGCACGGCCTCGATCTGGCACGAGCGCGGCGACATACGGCTCCATGGCCGCGGCATTCCAGCGCCGGGTGACACCGTCGAAGGCATGCGCGCCCGGACCGACCGCCTCGTACGGGCGGCGCTCCCAGTAGGTCAGGTTGTGCCGGCTCTCGTGTCCGGGCCGCGCCCAATTCGATATCTCGTAGCCGTGCCACCCGGCCGCGTCGAGCAGATCCGAGGCCAGGCGGTACTGGTCCGCAGCACGATCGTCGTCCTGGTCCAGGCGGGCGTTGTCGCGCCAGCGCCGAGCGCCCGGGGCAGTGGGCAGGTGGTCGCCGGCCTCGCCCGTGAGGCCTTCGGCATCGGGGTCGTCGAGGGTCAGGGCGTAGAGCGAGAGGTGATCGGGCCGCAGACCGAGAGCGGCCCGGAGCGTGACCTCCCAGCCCGCGATCGACTGACCCGGCACGTCGTACAACAGGTCGAGGTTGACGGAGCCGATGCCGGCCGCGCGAGCCGCCGCCACTGCCGCGGCCGCGTCCTCCGGGGAGTGGCGCCGGCCGAGGCGCCGCAGCTCCCCCGCATCCATGCTCTGGGCGCCGAAAGAGACGCGGTTGACGCCCGCGGCCGCGAACGCCGCCAGGTCGCCCCGCTCGTCGGCACCGGGGTTCGCTTCGAGGGTCAGCTCCGCGTCCGGCGCGAGACCGTAGCGGCGCCGGACCGTCGCCACGAGTCTCTCGAGCCACTCCCCGGGGACGAGGGACGGCGTGCCGCCGCCGAAGTACAGGCTGCCGAGCGGTGGCCGCGTCCGACCGAACCGCGCGTCGAGGGCGTCGGCCCGCAACTCCAGCTCCCGGCCAACTCCCTCGTACAGCCGCTCCGTCCGCGCCCTGGGGCCGCGCGCCTGCGCGCCGGCATACACGACGAAGTCGCAATACGGGCAGCGAGCCACGCAGAAGGGCAGGTGAACGTACAGCCCGGCAGGCGGCATCGGTCGCACCGGCGCGGCAGAGGTCGGAGATTCGTCGGTGTCCGGCTGGTGGAGACTCACGGCAAGAGCGTAACGGTGCGAGAAGGGAACAGCTCGGAACGACCGCTCCATTCACTCGCCGGCCCGGCCGGCGTGGCAGCCCGTCGGCGAACCTATCCCTGGTTCGACGCCTCGTCGCGTCTTCGCGCGTCGAGCCAGCCTTCGGGTCGACGCGTCGCCTCGATCTCCTCGGGCTCGAGGCCGCGCCGAGTCACCTGGCCGGCATGGCCGGTGAAGACGAACAGGGCGAACGAAGTGAGCGAGTGGGCCAGGATGGCGGCCCCGATGCCGCCCGTGCTCATCGTCGCCCAGCCGCACGCGATGCCGATGCCCAGCGAGAGGAACAGCATGTAGCGATGCCGTCCCGGCGCGCCCAGACGAGTCGTGAGCGTGTAGACCAGAGCCTGGACCAGGATGGCGCTGCCGTTCGGCAGACCGGCGGCCAGCAACATGCCCTGGAGCGCGCCCCGGAAAGTGGCCTCGTCGACGACCGCCGTCGCGACTGAGTTGACGGCCGCCCCCGGATAGGCCGACCCGGCCGGCAGCCGCAGCTCGCCGTACCGGAACCAGGCGAAGAGCGCGGCCTGGGCCCCGCCCAGAACGGCCAGCGAGAGTCCGAAGGTGAAGACGTCGACATTGTTGCCGACCACCAGGAAGAGGACGTCGTGGGGCTGCGGGTGGATGTAGTAGAGCGCCGCCAGGAGGGTCAGCCCAAGCAGGTACCAGCACAGCCGGGTCCACGAGCCGCGGTGGTAGCGGTTGCCGGGTTCGTCGTACTCAGCCGCGCCGAAAGGCTCGGACTGGAGACGCAGCAGCAGGAGCATCAGCAGCACGCCGACTGCAGTGACGATCCGCAGCGACTCGGAGCTCATACATCGTCCATGCGAAGAACCGCCAGGAAGGCTTCCTGCGGTATCTCGACGGATCCAACCCTCTTCATGCGCTGCTTCCCCTCTTTCTGCTTCTCGAGCAGCTTACGCTTGCGGGTGATGTCACCGCCATAGCACTTGGCCAGGACATTCTTGCGCATCGCCGCGACGCTTTCGCGGGCGATGACGTTCGAACCGATCGCGGCCTGAATGGCGATCTCGAACATCTGGCGGGGGATGAGCCCGCGGAGGCGATGGACGAGCTCCCGCCCGATCGGCTGGGCCCGGTCGCGGTGGACGATGACGGAGAGCGCATCGACCGGCTCGCCGGCGACGAGGACGTCGACCTTCACGAGGTTGGCCGCGCGATAACCCGCCTCCTCGTAGTCCATCGAGGCGTAGCCCTGGGTTCGGCTCTTGAGCTGGTCGTAGAAGTCGACGATGACCTCGCCCAGCGGCAGCTCGAACGTGAGCAGGACGCGCTGCGGGTCGAGGTACTCCATACCCAGGAAGCTCCCACGCCGGTTCGTCGCCAGCTCCATGAGCGTCCCGATGAAGTTGGAGGGAGCCACGACGCTCAGCTTGACCCACGGCTCCTGGATCTCTTCGATCTCGCCGGCGTTGGGCATCTTCGATGGATTGTCGACGGCGACTTCGCCCTGGCCGTTGATGAGGACGACGCGGTATTCGACCGACGGCGCCGAGGCGATCAGCTCCTGACCGAACTCGCGCTCCAGGCGCTCCTGGACGATCTCCATGTGAAGCAGACCCAGGAAGCCGCACCGGAAGCCGAAGCCGAGGGCGACGGAGCTCTCGGGCTCGAAGCTGAAGCTAGCGTCGTTGAGGTGGAGCTTCTCCATGGCCTCGCGCAGGACCGGATAGTCGGTCCCGGCGACGGGGTAGATGCCGGCGAAGACGAGGCTCTTGGCCGGCTGATAGCCGGCCAGCGGATGCTCGGCCGGATGGGCGACGGTCGTTACGGTGTCGCCTACCTGGGCTTCGCGCACGTTCTTGAGCCCCGTGGCCACGTAGCCCACGTCGCCGGCGCGAAGCTCCGCCACCGGAACCTGCTGCGGTCGGAAGAAGCCGAGCTCGAGCAGCTCCGCCTCGGCCCCGGAGCCCATGAGCCGAATGATGTCGTGCTGGTGGAGCGTCCCCTGGGCGAGCCGGACGTAGACGACCACGCCCTTGTACGCGTCGTAATGCGAGTCGAAGATCAGCCCCTGAACCGGGGCCTCCGGATCTCCCTTGGGCGGCGGGATCCGAGCGACGATCGCCTCGAGGATCTCGGGTACGCCGGTGCCGTCCTTAGCCGAGGCGAGCAGGACCTCTTCGCGCGGCATCGCCAGGACGCTCTCCAGCTCTTCGATGACGACGTCGGGTTGAGCCGAAGGCAGATCGATCTTGTTGAGGACCGGGATGATCGTCAGGTTGTGGCGCAGCGCCAGGTGGACATTGGCAAGCGTCTGGGCCTCGATCCCCTGTGTCGCGTCGACGACGAGAATGGCGCCTTCGCAGGCCTGGAGGGAACGGCTGACCTCGTAGCTGAAGTCGACGTGGCCGGGCGTGTCGATCAGGTTGAGGCCGTACACGAGACCATCGGCGGCCTGGTACTCGAGGCGGACAGCCCGGGCCTTGATCGTGATCCCGTGCTCTTTCTCGAGGTCCATCGAGTCGAGGACCTGGTTCGTCATCTGGCGCGCCTCGATGGTGTGCGTCAGCTCGAGCAGGCGATCCGCCAGGGTCGACTTGCCGTGGTCGATGTGGGCGATGATCGAGAAGTTGCGCAGTCGCTCCTGTGGGATTCGACCATCGCGTTCGGTGTTCATCCCCAAGAGCATACCGACTCAAGGGGACCCCCACGACGAGCCGACCGTCCGCGTACGTGCGAACACACGCGGCGCCCGACGAGAAGCCTCGCCGGGCGCCGCGATCGATCAGTTCTGAGCGTGGAAAGGCGGCCCGCCGGCCGCCGGCGATCAGTGCTCGACGATCTTGGGGAGGGTCTTGGCCTGCTCGATCCAACCGGCCACGACCGTTTCGGTCGGGACGCGGCGAACCAGTTTCTTGGCCTCGTTCACCTCGACCAGCTTGGCCGCGAGGTTGGCCGGAACCCGATGAGCCAATTCAGCCGGCGAGTCGACTCCCGCTTCTTCGAGAAGATCCGAGTACTCGGAGCCGACCCCGTCGAGGCGGTACAGGTCGACGTGATTGACCCACTCCAGGATCAGGCCGTGGCTGATGCCGGTCGCCTTCTCGAGCTCTTCGCGGCCCTTTGGCTTGGCACCGCGGGAAAGCAGGTCGTCGGTCGTCTTCACGCCGGCAGCCTCGAGCTTGGCCGCGTAGACCCGACCGATTCCTTCGACGTCGGCGATATTCATGCGAAACCTCGACTGGGCGGGGCTGACAGGCAGCAGGCTGCCGTCCATTATGCGACGCAACTGCCAGATGTCGGCACCATACCCTGCCCGGCTGCGTTGGCCGGGTCTTTCGCCTTCGTGTAGCGCTTGCTACTCTCCGAGGCGACCGCCCAGCAGGCGATGGCTGCCAGGAGGAAGACGATGGGTGCACCCGATCTGGAGAAGGTCGTCCACGACGGGTATGGCTGGGATGTGCCGGCGATCGAGCTGGGCGCGGCTGCTCTCGGCGGCAAAACGCACCCATCCGCCCGGGTGCGCCTCCCCTTACAGATGGCGAACCGCCACGGACTCGTCGCCGGGGCGACGGGCACGGGCAAGACAAAGACGCTCCAGCTCATGACCGAGCAGCTCTCCGATGCCGGCGTGGCGGTCTTCCTTGTCGACATCAAGGGCGACATCTCGGGTCTGGGCGCCCCCGGCCAGACGAACGACAGGATCGACGCCCGCCTGTCCGCGATCGGCGTGAAGGACTGGCAGCCGCAGTCCTATCCGGTCGAATTCCTGACGCTGGAGAAGTCCGGTCGGGGCGTCCGCCTCCGGGCGACCGTCGGTTCGTTCGGCCCGATCCTCCTTTCGAAGGTCCTGCAGCTCAACGAGACCCAGGAGAGCGTCCTTTCGGTCGTCTTCAAGTACGCCGACGACGAGAAACTCCCCCTGGTGGATCTCGCCGATCTGCGCGCGACCCTCAACTTCCTCAACGGCGACGAAGGCAAGAAGACGATGGCGGAATACGGCGGACTCTCCACCGCCACCGTTGGCGTGATCCTGCGCAAGATCGTCGAGCTGGAGCAGCAGGGCGCCAGCGACTTCTTCGGTCAGCCCGAGTTCGACGTCGAGGATCTGCTGGAACTGCGGGGCAGCCGCGGGGTCGTCAGCATCCTGGAAGTGGCCGACATGCAGGATCGGCCCAAGCTGTTCAGCACGTTCATGATGTGGCTGCTGGCCGAGATCTACCACGACCTGCCCGAAGTCGGCGATCTCGACCAACCCAAGTTCGTCTTCTTCTTCGACGAGGCGCACCTGCTCTTCGAGGAGGCGAACGAGAGCTTTCTCGACCAGATCGAGATGGTCGTGCGGTTGATCCGCAGCAAGGGCGTGGGGGTCTACTTCGTGACCCAGTCGCCGGAGGACGTCCCGCCCAAAGTGCTGGCCCAGCTCGGCAACCGTGTCCAGCACGCCCTCCGCGCCTTCACCCCCAACGACCAGCGGATGATCGAGCTGACCGCGCGGACCTTCCCGATCACCAAGGTCTACGACGTCGCGGCCGAGCTGACGTCGCTTGGCATCGGCGAGGGCCTGGTGACGGTCCTGAGCCCGAACGGGGTGCCCTCGCCGACTGTGCACTGCGTCATGCGACCGCCGCGATCTCTCATGGCCGCGCTGGACCCCGCCGCGTTCGGGAAGATCGTGGCCGCCTCCAAGCTGGTCGGCGAGTACGCCGCGGATGTGGACCCGGCAGCGGCCAAGGAGATGCTCACAGCGAGGATGCAGCAGGCCCAGGTCCAGGCCCAGGCGGCGGCACAGGTCGCCGGGACGGCGGCCTATATCGAGAAGCAGTACGCCAAGCAACAGGAATCGGTGCAGCAGTCCTACGAGCGGGCCCAGGAAGAAGCCGCTCGCGCCGAAGCTAGAGACGAGGCTCGAGCCTACGCCCGGGATCACCGCTACGAATCCCGGTACGGCGGCGGGCATGGCGGATCCGCTAATGGCACGGACTGGGAAGAGGCGGCGAAGATCGGGGCGGAAGTGCTGGCCAGCCCTGCCGCCAACACGCTGCTGCGCGGGATCTTCGGCACGCTCACCGGATCGCCTGCCCGACGCGTGCGTCGCCGCTGACTCNNTCTGCAGCATAGAGGTCTTCGAACTTGGCCAAGACGCCCCGAGGCTGGACCGGCGCCCGCACGCCGTCAGCGATCAAGCGGGTCCGCCAGGCAGAGCGCCGGCGGGCCATCAATCAACCGCGCCGGAGCGCGGCGAAGACGTTCGCGACGAACGCCATCAAAGTCGCGACCGGCGCAGCCGAGGGCGATGCCGCCCAGGCGTTGGCGCTGGCGATGAGCGCACTGGACAAGGCCGCCAAGGTCGGGGTCATCCACCCGAACCAGGCCGCCCGCCGCAAGTCGCGCCTGGCTCTCAAGATCAACGCCCTCCTGGCCGGCGACTCCGTCCAGACGGCCGGCCGCGTCACCAAGACGACCGGCACTTCCGCCGCCGTCAAGGCCGCGCGCACCCGCATCGCCTCGGCCAAGGCCACCAAGGCCAAGGGCCCGCAGACCGCCGCCGGCAAGGCCCGCGCCGCGCTATCGAAGACGGCTCGCGCCGACACGGCGCCGGGTACCGTCACCCCGACCGAAGCCGCGCCCAAGGCGAAGGCCGCCGCCAAGGCCCCGGCCAAGGCTCCGGCCAAGGCTCCGGCCAAGGGCGAGAAGGCGGCCGCCAAGACTGCCGCCGCGAAGGCCGCCGCCAAGGCAGCCCCCAAGGCAGCCGCGAAGGCCCCGGCCAAGGGCGAGAAGCCCGCCGCCAAGGCTGCCCCCAAGGCCGCCGCGAAGGCTGCCCCCAAGGCCGCCGCGAAGGCCCCGGCCAAGGAGAAGACTCCCGCCAAGGCCGCCGCGAAGGCCGAGAAGACGGGGCCCAAGAAGCCCAAGGCCTAGCGGCCGAACGTTCGAAGTCCCGAAGCGCCAGGTCAGTCGACCTGGCGCTTCTGATTCGGAGGAGACTCGTGGTAGCCCGAGGCCGACGCAGACGAGCCCGGATCTGCTCGACCGTGGAAGGCTCGTGCATCGACTGAGGCGGCGGCGGCAGGAGCGCCTCGGCGTCCGATTCGATCGCGTCACGGATCTCGATTTGCCTGGCGCAAGCGCAAACCGAGCCGAATCTTCACGGTCCGTCTCGCCTGGCGGGTACTCCACCGAACCTCCACCCATCCTCCATCGCCACTCCACGCTCGTTCCACGGGGGAGATCGAGACTCGAACTCGACCGAACGGACGCGCCTCGGCCGGAACACGGCGCCAGCCCGTCCGACCGGAGAAGCAGGAGACAGCGCGATGAACTCGATACATCGCATCGGCGTCACGATCGCCGGTCTAGCCACAGTGGCGACCTTGGGCGGCGCTTTCGTCGCCCAAGGCTACCTAGCCGCGCAGCAGGCGGCCGCCGTGGCGACCGCGCAAGCGAACGCAATCTCCAACGCCACGGTGGACCCGACCGCCACCCTCGGTCCCGAGACCATCTACGTCAACCCCGCCTCCTCGCCGTCGGTGATCCACGTCACCAAGACGGCGCCGCCGGTAGGCAAGCCGCCCGTCATCCACATCGTGGTCCCCGCCCCGGGCGGCGAGTCCGGCGACAACGGAGGCTCGGACGACTGATGGACGAATCGATCTCTCGCCTGCCCCGTCAGTCCCCGTCGACACCGCTGCCGGTCAGGAGCCCCGTGAACGCTCATCCTCCCAAGGCCAGGCCTGACGCCCGGCCGATGCGCATCGCGCTCGGCGCAGGCGGCCTCGCCGCCTTCTCGGCCCTCATGACGGCAATCGTCTTGCCGCCCAGTCCGGCCGTCGTGGTCACGACCGACGGCCAGCAGGTCGTCGGTCCGGCCGCCGCGGGGACCCCGTTGCAGGTCCAGCGCCCCGTCCAGTACGTCCAGCTCCAGCCCGGCCAGACCGCACCCCCAGGAGCCAACGTCATCGACGCTGCGGCGCCGCAGCCGGTCACGGTCGTGACCACCGTTCCCGCCCCGGCCCAGAAGCCGATCTACGTCAAGACCACTCAGTCGGGCAAGGTCGTCAAGTGATTACCGAGCGGGACGTTCGCGCCCGACCACGGTGGGGTGGCGTCGCGCGAGCGACTGCCCTGCGCCCGACCGCGGAAGCGATACCGATCGTCCCATTCAGCTATGCCGCGACCTCGATGGGCGGGCGCCTCGTCATCCACCTGGCGGTGGACGATGCGGCAGCGAGTCGAGCTGACCGAGACATGGCCCGAGCCGGCCGAGCGGGCGCCGGCCGAGCAGGCGCCGCCGCCGTCGAGCGGATCGAGCGCTGGGCGGCGCGTCTGACCAGGCACTCCGAGCTTTCCGAACTATCGGCGCTGAATGCCGATCCTCGGTCCGAAGTCCCGGTCGGACCGACACTTGCCACGGTCCTGCGGGCAGCGCGAGTCGCCACCGAGGTCTCCGAGGGGTTGGCCGACATCACGCTCCTCGACGCGCGCCTGGCTGCCGAAGGGCTAGTCGAAGGGCTGTCGCCCGATGAGCGCGCCGGAAACCTCGCGGACGAATCCGGCGGCATCTCGAGCGCCTTCGACTGGTCGCTCGTGCCCGGTCGACGCGGTTCGGCGATCGTTAGCCGGCCGCCCGGCCTGCGCTTCGATCTCGGTGGCATCGGCAAGGGCTGGATCGCCGACCGTGCGCTGCACTTGCTGGCCGCGTGGCCCAGCGCCGTCATCGACGCCGACGGCGACCTGGCGATCCGCTGCGCCCCGGGCAGGATCTGGGAAGTGGCGGTGGACGACCCCCGCACCCCCGACACGTCGCTTGCCGTGCTCCGCCTGGCGGCTCCCTGGGGATTGCCCGCTCGTTGGGGAGTGGCAACCTCCGGCACCTCCATCCACCGCTGGACCGTGGACGGTCGGCCGCGCCACCACCTCATCGACCCGCGCACCGGCCTGCCGGCCGTCACCGACGTGGTCCAGGCCACGGTCGTCGCCGGTTCCGCGCTGCGGGCCGAAGCCCTCGCCAAGGCCGCCGTCATCGCCGGCAGCGTGGAGGGCTTCGCCCTCCTGGAGCGGGCCCATGTCCGCGGCGCCGTCATCCTGACCGACCGCGGCGAGACGCTCGCCCTTCCCCAGACGCTCGCGCTGTTGGGCAACTGAGGAGGACCCGATGCTGCCTTTCGACTCCAGCCGATCGCCCCTTCCGCCGCGGCCGCTCTTCCCTCCACACGACCTCGGGGCCATCCCGGGCCGCGCGCCGACGGCCGCTCCGCGCCCCAACCGAGCTGCCGGCCCCGTCTACCGCGGCCTGCCGAAGCTCCTGCGCTTCGCGCTGTGGGTCGCCCTGGCCATCGTCGCGGGTGGCGTCCTCGGCGCCACTGCGCCGACTGCGCTGCGACGCCTCGGCGCAGTGGCCGCGCTCCAGCCGGGTCTCCTGGCGTGGTACACCGTCCGCGCGCTCGGCTTCCTCGCCTACCTGGTCGTGGCCGGTTCGGTCGTCTACGGCCTGCTCCTCTCGACCAAGATCCTCGACGCGATCGCGCATCGGCCGGTGAGCTTCGCCCTGCACAAGGACCTGGCGATCGTCGGTCTCGTGCTGGCGATGCTGCACGCGGTCGTGCTGCTCGCCGACCAGAGCTTCGCCTTCACACCGCGCGCGATCCTGGTTCCGTTCGCGTCGCCATACGCCTCGACCTGGGTCGGGATCGGCCAGCTCACGTTCTACGGGCTGGCGGTTCTCACGGCCAGCTTCTACGTGCGCCGCCAGATCGGCCAGCGGGCCTGGCGTCTGCTCCACTACCTGACCTCCCTGACCTTCATCGGAGCGACCGCGCACGGCATCATGTCCGGCTCGGATAGCGGGGCCAACTGGGCCTTCTGGGTCTACCTGGTGCCGGGCGCGGCGGCCGTCTTCCTGCTGACGTACCGCATCGTCGTCTCCATCTCCGCCCGTCTCTCACGCTCCGAATCCGAGCGCTCGGCCGCTCCGGCCGCGATCGAGCCCCTCACGCTTCGTTCCCCGGGCGGCCGCGTCCCCTCCGGCCGCCCGGCGGCTCCATTCGAGCCGCCGTTTGCGGGATCGATATTCGACTGAACCCACCCCGGCCCCGCCCCCGCCGCTCCTGGAGGTCTCCGATGGCTTACGTGATCGCCGAACCCTGCATCGACAACATGGATCAATCGTGCGTGGCGGTCTGCCCCGTCGACTGCATCGCTTCGGACCCGTCCGCCGACCGCAAGTTCTACATCGATCCGGACAACTGCATCGACTGCGGCGCGTGCGAGCAAGCCTGCCCAAACAAGGCGATCTTCCAGGCCGACCGCCTGCCCGCCGAGTGGGCCGGCTTCGCCTGGGTGGACGCGACCTGGTACGTGGATCCGGCACAGGCCCGCGCCGCCATCGACGCCTACCTCCCCGCCCCGGTCTCCTGAGGACGGGACGATGACGACGCCGGTCCTCGACGCTGGGCGGCGTACGCTCGGGCCCAGTCCACTCGGGCTTCTCGTCGGCGGCGAGCCGATGGCCCCTCGTCCGGCGCGGCGGCGCGAGATTGCGCCAAACGCGACTCTCGTGGACCGAATCGACCTAACCCCGTCGGTGGCTCGCTTCGTCGTTCGACCCGACGGCGGCGCGCCGCCGTTCTCGCCGGGCCAGTATTTCGCCCTCGGGCTGGAGGTCGAGGGTGCGCTGCTGCAGCGCCCGTATTCGACCGCCTCGCCCGCCGGGGCGACCCAAGAACTCGAATTCCTGATCCGTCGGGTCGACACCGGCACATTCACCCCACACCTCTGGGGGACGCCGGCCGCGGGTCGGGTCTGGCTCGGGCCGCCCAAGGGGCTCTTCACACTCCGAACCGGCGACGAGCGGACGCACCTCTTCGTCTCCACGGGGACCGGCCTGGCTCCGTTCGTGTCGATGACCGAATCGCTCCTGCGGGTGGATGCCGGATCGCCCAACAGGCCGGATCTCCGGCCGCGGATCGCCGTCGTCCATGGCGTCTCCCACGTCGTCGAGCTCGCCTATCGCGATCGCCTCGAGGCTTGGGCCGCCGGCGGCCGCCTCTCCTACATCCCCACCATCTCGCGGCCGACCAACGCCTCGAACGACGGCTGGCCGGGCGCGACCGGACGAACCGAGGCAATCCTCGGTCGTGCCTGCCACGAGCTCGGCCTCGATCCCGCCGACACGGTCGCCTACATCTGCGGCAACCCCGAGATGATCGAAGCGGCCACGGAGATCCTCACGGGCCGCGGCTTCCGAGAGGACGCGATCGTCCGCGAGAATTACTGGACCGGGCCGGGAGGACGCTGAAGATCGAAACCCAGACGTCCTCGCCCGCGGGCGACTCACGTTCCGCGCCG
This sequence comes from Chloroflexota bacterium, assembly GCA_003141245.1. Classification (GTDB taxonomy): domain Bacteria; phylum Chloroflexota; class Limnocylindria; order Limnocylindrales; family CSP1-4; genus Fen-1039. The sequence continues at coordinate 38,471 of PLLE01000020.1, read as the reverse complement.
TCGCCCGGCGCCTCGCTGGGCTATCGTGTGCCGATGGGAACCCGGATCCTGGTCGCCGACGACGAGCCGCACATCCGAGAAGTCATTCGCGCCTACCTGGAGCGCGAGAGCTACGAGGTGCTCGAGGCCCTCGACGGGGAGTCGGCCCTCGAGCTGGCCCGAACGGCGGGCCTGGATCTGCTCGTCCTGGACGTGATGCTGCCCCTCCGCTCCGGGTTCGACGTCCTGCGGACGCTGCGCAGCGAAGGCTCGACCGTGGGCGTGGTAATGCTGACCGCCCGAGACGACGTCATCGACCGCGTCGCCGGGCTAGAGCTGGGCGCCGACGACTACGTAGTCAAGCCGTTCGAGCCACGCGAGGTGGTCGCCCGAGTCGGGGCGGTCCTGCGCCGGTTCGGGCGCCCGTCGCCTCCGTCCCCGGCCGCGGCCGGGGTTGCTGCGCCGAATGCGGGCGCGATCGGCGCGATCGCGAGCGGCAATGCGGGCGCGAGCGGCGCGGGTCCGGGCACGACGCCGACGCGCCGGCCGGCTTCGGCGCTCTTCGACCTGGCGATCGACCTCGACGGTCGCGAAGTCCTGCGGAACGGCGCGGCGGTGCCGCTGACCCGAACCGAGCTGGACCTGCTGGCAGCGCTGGCCGAACAGCCGGGCCGTGTATGGACCCGCGAGCAGATCGGCGAACGCGTCTTCGGCGAGTCGTTCGACGTCTTCGACCGTACGATCGACAGCCACATCAAGAACCTTCGCGCCAAGCTCGGCTCGCGCCCCGACGGCGGCGCGTACGTGGAAACCGTCCGCGGCGTGGGCTATCGCGCGGCTCGGTCGGCAGAGCCGAGCTGACCTCGATGGAGGGGTCCAGTTGAGCCTGCGCTGGCGGATAGCACTCGGCTTCGCTCTGGTGGCTCTGGTCACTGCCGCCGTCGTGGCCCTCGCGACGCCGACGATCGTCGGCCAGGGTTTCGCCGAGCGGGACAACGAGGGCATCGACAACGGAGCCGCAGCCACTGCGGCCGCGACGACTGCCTCCAGCGACGACGAAGTCGGACAGACCCAGCCCGCGCCGCTCTCGGGCCAGGCCCAGCAATCCACGATCCTGCGCTTGATGGTGGCCGCGGCAGCCGCTGCGGCCGGGGCGTCGCTCCTTGGGCTCTTCGGCGCGGGGCGGTTGGTGCGGCCGCTGACCCGGCTGGAGCAAGCTGCCGCGGGCGTGGCTAGGGGCGACCTGACGCGGCGCTCCGGGCTGGCCGACCGCCACGACGAGTTCGGTCAGTTGGGCCGGACCTTCGATTCTATGGCCGGCGAGCTTGAGCGCGCCGAGGAGTCCAGGCGGGGCTTCCTCCAGGACGCTGCCCATGAGCTCAAGACGCCACTGGCGGTGATCGACGCAACGTCGAGCGCGATCCTCGACGGCGTGTACACCCCCGACCGCCGTCACATCGAGACTATCCGCGATCAGTCGCGGGTCCTGGCCCGGATCGTGGACGACCTGCGCACGATCAGCCTGGCCGAAGGCGGCCACCTGCCGCTGGAACGACACGCGGTGGACGTTGCCGCGACCCTGTCGTCCGGGGCCGCGGGCTTCGAGGCGCGGGCAGCCACGCTCGGCGTGACTCTCGCGGTGGACGCGCCGGGCGGGCTCGCGGTGGACGCCGATCCGGACCGAGTCCGCCAGATCGTGACTGCGCTGGTCGACAACGCGCTGCGTCACACCCCCGCCGGAGGCACCGTGCGGCTCGTGGCGGCTCCCATTGTCGTGGCAACGCGGCGCGGCGCGGCGCGGCGCGCAGTCCGCATCTCCGTCGAGGACACCGGGCCGGGCATCCCGCCCGAGGCTCTGTCTCGCATCTTCGAGCGGTTCTTCCAGGCGGACCCGTCGCACGGCCGCGGAGCCGGCACGAGCGGCCTGGGCCTGTCGATCGTGCGAGCGCTCGTCGAAGCGCAGGGCGGCCGGGCCGGGGCTGAGAACAGGCCGAACGGCGGAGCGCGGCTCTGGTTCGAGCTTCCGTCGGCGTCGGTCAGCGCAGGTCCCACTACCTGAACCAGATCGATAATGCGGTGGGTCATCCTGCGCGACCGCCAGGCGCTACCGTAGCCGACGGGTCTGGCGGGGCCAATACCATCGAGGTTGCCCAAAGGGCATCGAACAGCCGGAGGGTTCAGAGATGATGGACTGGGGCAACTCTCGACAGATCGATTCGCTCGGCCCTCCCGGTCCGATTGACTCGAAACGGCGCGAGACGATCGAGCTCATAGGCCCCCACCTGCGGGTCCGCGGGGAAATCTCGCTTCTTCGTTTCACTCGCCTGTCGGATTTGTTCAACCACAGCAGTGGCTTCGTCAAGCTGACCGGCGCGCAGCTCCTTCGACGCAACGGCGACCCAACCGGTCTGGTCGTCCGGGAGCTAATGGTCAACCCGGACGAGATCACCTTCGTCGGCCAGAGGGAAGGGGACGTGTCCACGGCCCAGGCCGGCCTGGCCAGTGGCATGGACCGGCCGCTGATGGAGCGAGTACCCCGGGAGCTCGTCATCTTCACGGCCGGCCACACGCTGGTCGGCACGACCTATCTCTTCTCCGAGACTGACATCGCCTCTTTCGTGGACTCGCCCGATCCGCGCTTCATTCCGATGGTCTCGGCCACGGCGCGCTCCCTGGCCGACCGGCGGGTGATCAGTCACTTCGGGCTTGTGCTCGTGAACCGAACTCAGATAACGGCGGCCTCCCTCCGCGAGCTGGCCGGCGGCGCGGACGAAACCGGCGTCTCGGTCGACTGAGCCGGGGTCACGCAGTAGCGCGGATCAGTCGGCCCGCACCACCACAACAGAAGAATGGAGTGCGGCTTCGACCCGCAGCTCCAGCCGGGGAGTTACTCTCGCGGCGACAAGGCGGGTTCTGCGCCAACCACGAGCGATGACCCTGCAAGAGTGAACGCGGACCACTGGGCGCTTGATAGCAGGCGCCATGTCCATACCCCTCCGCGCGGATCAGCCGGCAGCCAGCGGCCGGGCGATCACGATGGTGGCGCGCGGCGGCCCGGTGAGGTCGGGCTCAGGACTTCGCCTTCTTCGAAGGTTTCGACTTGCTAGAACTGTTGAGGGCGACCGCTTGGCGAACGAGCGCCCTGAAGGCGGACTCGTCGACTTCTTCTCCTTCGTGGATGTCGATCGCGCGGCGTACGTTTCCGTCGAGACTCGAGTTGAAGAGACGGGCCGGATCCTCCAGAGACGCGCCCTTGGCAAAGGTAAGCTTCACGACACTCTTGTAGGACTCGCCAGTGCAGATGATGCCGTCGTGCGAAAAGGTCGGAGTGCGCCCCCACTTCCACTCCTCGACGACGTCCGGGTCCGCTTCCTTGATGAGTTCGCGCATTCTACTGAGGGTCCCTCCGCGCCAGTCCCCGAGTTCCGCGACTCTCTCCGAGATGAGGTCCGATGCCGACTGGCCTTGGCTCGCGTCCGACTCTCTCATGTCCTCATCCTAGAAGTTCCAGGGATATTCCGTCTGCAAGACAGCATCCGCGCGGGGTCGTTGCTCCACCTTCTCCGGAAGGATCTCCTCCCACTCTTCAGCCGCGTCGTTTGACGTCTGGATCTGCATATTGACGGCGGCCACAAGGACTTCGAACGCTCTCCGACCCCGTGCGACAGCGCGTCGGCGTGGGCCAGCATGCGTCAATGTCACTAGACGGCCAGCAGCCCTAGATGGTCGGGGCTACTCCTCTCGCCCCGACCAGACTTCCCTTAGTTCACTTCACCACGAGGGTGTACCTCGGGGCGGCGGTCTGCCCGGGGAAATCGGGGTATCCGACGCACCGCACGCGGATGGTGAAACTGAACGTGCCGGCGACGGTGGGCGTTCCCGAGATCTGGATCGTGTCTGCCGGCTGGTGGACCAATTCGATTTTCAGGCCCGCGGGGAGCGAGCCGTCCTCGACCGAGTCGAGAGTCACGAACGTCTCGGCCTGACTGACGGTGATGGCGGCAGCGTAGGGTGAGCCGACCTGGGCATCGGGCAGGGTTGTGGGCGAGAACTGCAGCGCCTGTTGCGTGCAGCCGACCACGGCAGTGAGCGCGAGGGCGCACGCGATCCCCCCAACGATTCTGCTTCGCGACAACATCGGCCTCACCTCCACCCTCTTCGTCAAGTGGCCTCCGGCCGAGCGCCAGCATGGGCGTGCCCGACGGATAGCGGCAAGTGCCGGAGGTCGTCAACCCCGGAGGAAGTCACCGCCACGTGGGCCAGCGTGCGTCAATGTCACCCGACGGTCAGCAGCCCTAGATGGTCGGCGGTACTCCTGATCGAGTTCCGACTTTGCGGAAAGGCTGCCCACTGGACTTCCGTAAACGCGGCAGCGTGGACAGGGCGCCGTGAGACCCTTGGGGACGAACATGAACCACATCACCAGGCCTCTTCGCCAGGCGTCTTCGGATCGTCACTCCGGCGCATAGCCTAGGACAGAGCGCCACTAACTGGGGGCAGGCCATGGATCTCATCGTGTCTCAGCACGACCGACCGCGACCGGGGCGCGTCAGGGCCTTAGCAGTCGGCCTTGCGGCTGCGAGTCTCGTCGTAGGATGCTACGGGGTGGAGGCCTCCCCGGCGCCGACGACGATGGCGTCGGCCTCCCCTTCTGCGGTCTCGCCTTCGTTTGCAGTACCAGGCGGATCGACACTCGCGCTCAGCCCCAGCCCCAGCCCCAGCCCCAGCGCAAGCCTGAGCGTCGAGCCTTCGGCCAGCTACCCGCCCGGCGTGATCTTCGAGGGGGCGGTATATGGTGGGAACGTCGCCTGGTCGCCGAAGGGGACGCGCGTCGCGGTGCTTGCTGGGGCCTCGGGCGCGACTCCCAGCGTCTCGATAATCGATCCCACCGGACGGGTCGAGGACCAGTTCGAGGCCTTTGACTTCGCCTGGCTCGACGAGGACACGTACATCGCCACCAACGGCATCAGCGGCCCCTCCGGAGTGAATGGCTTCACCACCTTCACAGGCTCCGTCGGCAGCGATGCACGGCCGTCGATCCCGGGCAGCTACTGGCAGATCGTGGCTGGTCCCGCCGGCGTCGTGGCGTTGAAGCTGAATGAGACCGGCAGCGACCACTACGTGATCTGGAGCCGATCGGGCGTCAGCTCTCCGCGCGACGGGGTTCCCGTGACGTTCTCATCGGACGGATCGCTGCTTGCGGTCGTCCACTACCCTCGGGCCTGCTGCGCCGGCTTGCCGTCGCCGGAACCCACGAAGGCGCCCGGCCCCACGACACTGGACATCGTCCATACCGACACGGGCAAGTCCGTTCGGAGCACGGGAGACATCGTCTTCGCCTACGGACTGCCGGTTTCGTTCAGCCCCGACGGCCGAATGGTCGCCTTCCGCCGTGATACGGCCGATGGCCACGAGGACCTCGCCGTCCTCGACATCGGCACTGGCCAGGTCTGGGTCGTTCAGCCGGGTGGACTCGACATCGAGCCCCAACGCACGCTCGCATGGCTGGATAGCACCCATCTCGACCTGCGTTCGGCCGGCCCCACCGCCGCCGAGCCGGCCGGCTTCAACCTGGTGGTCACACATTGGCCCTCGGATGTCGCCGCCAGGAGCGTGTCGTCTCGGGGAGACGTAGCGACGGCACGGACGAGTTCGCCGCAGATCGACATCCAGAGCGGCGGGAAGCTGATCACCAGAAGTCTGCCCGGGGTATTCGGCGACGTGCAACTGTTGTGGTCCCCGGATGGATCGACGCTGATGGCCGTCTGCTCCTCGTTCGACCGTGGTGTCCCAGGGCAGGTGGTCGTCCTCGGCCCCTGAGGGCTTGTCGCCGGGATCGGGAGCGTCCTCGAGGACCGACCCACGGCTGACGTGGCGCGTCGAGCGACCTCTCCCAACGAGACAGTCAGCCGGCTCGCTGAGTCAACCTAGCGATAGAGTGACGGATCTTCACCCGTATAGTGTCGGCCTCACTCCTCTCGCCCCGACCAGACTTCCCTTGGTTCACTTCACCACCAGGGTGTACCCCTGGGTGGCGGTCTGGCCCATGACGCTCGTGCCGTAGCACGACACGTAGATGGTGAAACTGAACGTGCCGGCGACGGTGGGCGTTCCTGAGATTTGGATCGTGTCTTCAGGGTCCTTGGCCAATGCGAGGTCGAGGCCCGCGGGGAGCGCGCCGTCCTGGACCGAGGCGCGACCCACGGGCGTCTCGGCCTGACTGATGGTGATGGTGGCAGCGTAGGGTGAGCCGACCTGGGCATCGGGCAGGGTCGCGGGCGAGAACTGCAGCGCCGGTCGCGTGCAGCCGACCACGGCCGTGAGGGCGAGGGCGCACGCGATCCCCCTAACGATCCTGCCTCTCAACAACATCCTGTATCACCGCCAACCTGTTCGCCAAGTGGCCTCCGGCCGGGCGCCAGCATCGGCGTGCCTGACGGATAGCGGCAAGTGCCGGAGGTCCTCAACCCCGGAGGAGGTCACCGCCGCGTGAGCCAGCGTGCGTCAAAGTCACCCGAGGGGCGGCTTGAGCTGACCCGGCCGCGGGCGCGCCAAGGTCCGGTCAAACCCTACGGCTGGTACAACTCGGCTGAGGCGAAAGGCCCCGAGGAGTCCTTGCCTCCGGCGATGAGGACGCGACCGTCGGAGAGCGCAGTGGCGGTGTGGCGGTCGCGAGCGGTGGCCATCGAGCCGCTCGGGCTGAACTTGCCGGTCGCCGGGTCATACAACTCGGCCAAGGCGGAATATTCCGAGCCATCGTAGCCTCCGGCGATGAGGACACTGCCGTCGGGGAGCGCTGTGGCGGTGTGCCACTCGCGAGCGGTGGCCAGCGAGCCGCTCGGGCTGAAGGTGCCGGTCGCGGGGTCATACAGCTCGGCTGAGGCGAGATCCGCCGAGCCATCGTAGCCACCGGCGATGAGGACGCGACCGTCGGAGAGCAGCGTGGCGGTGTGGAGGTCGCGCGCGGTGGTCATCGAGCCGGTGGTCGCGGTGAAGCCGGTCGGGGCGTGGGTCGGCACGAGAGATGGCGACGCGGTCGGCACGAGAGAGGGCGACGCGGTCGGCACGAGAGAGGGCGTGGTGGTCGGCACGAGCGAGGGCGTGGCGGTCGGCGACGCGGGCGTGACGGTCGGCGAGCCGAGCGCGATGCCGGAGGGCGTGGGCGTGGCGTGGGAGCCACCGCCCGAGGAGACGATCTGGGCGCCGACGATGAGGACCGCCACGAGCGCGACAACGCCCAAGCCCACGTAGATCGGCGTCGAGTTGCGGCGGGCGGGGGCTGGTGCGTAGCCAAAGCCAGCGGGATACCCGGGAACCGAACCGTAGCCCGGGGGCGGCGGGTACGTTGGCGGCTGGCCGTAAGCCTGGGGCTGGCCGTAGGCCTGGGGCGGCGGGTACGCTGGCGGCTGGCCATAGCCCTGTGGCTGCGGGTACGCTGGCGGCTGGCCATAGCCCTGTGGCTGGCCGTCGCCGGGAGCGGGCGCCGGTACGGCAGGCGAAGCCCACGAGGGAGACTGCGTCGCGTTGAGGACCTGGCCACAACCCGGACAGAACCTGGCGCCGGCGGGAGATTGGGTGCCGCAGTTGAGGCACGTAACCGTGCCCTGACTCGAGTTCTCAGTCATGGACCTCTCCCTCGATGTCGGACCAATGCTGGGGCATGTACCAGAGCGGAAGAGATGTGGCAAAAGTGACGCTGCCCTGCCGTTCGAGTTTAGCCATCGCGGGGACCGGGATAAGGCCGGTCGTGCACGATCAGAGGCGCGTCGGTCACCCGCGGAGGGTCCAACTTCGACGCTCAGGGCGACCCACCTGCCGTTACGCCATGGTCCCCGTGGCGGTGACTCTAGCGTGGGTCAGCGTGCAGTCGCCAGAGCGGGCCGTCCGATCGGCGGACCGACAGCGAAGGGGCAGCGGGCGAAATGCGGCCCCTTCGAGGCACGCAGCGACGACGGTGGCGGAGAGGGCTGGCAGGGAACGAAGTGGAAGACGGCGGGAGCGCCACCTGGAGCGGGCCGACACAGCGCCGCAGGCGCTCCAGAGGCCGCGTCAGGTGGACTTCCGCCGTCTGACCCGCGCTACTGCGTGAGCTCCCCCAGCGCCATTGGCGCGGCGAACCGCCGCGGAATCCAGCGGGCCGGCCCCGAAGGACCGACCCGCAGAACTGACACGGAACGAGCTAGGGCTTGGCGCCCGCCAGGGCCTTGCGGCCCAGGTACAGCGCCGCGTCGCCGAGCTCTTCTTCGATGCGGAGGAGCCGGTTGTACTTGGCGACGCGCTCAGAGCGCGACGGGGCGCCGGTCTTGATCTGGCCGGTGCCCATCGCGACGACGAAGTCGGCGATGGTCGTGTCCTCGGTCTCGCCGGAGCGGTGGCTGACCATCGCGGTCCAGCCGGCGCGTCGCGCCATCGCGATCGCGTCGATCGTCTCGGTGATCGTGCCGATCTGGTTGAGCTTGATGAGGACCGAGTTCGCCGACGACTCACGGATGCCCCGGGCAATGAAGTCGGGGTTGGTCACGAAGAGGTCGTCGCCCACGAGCTGAACCTTCGAACCCAGGCGCTTGGTCAGCTCGGCCCAGCCGGCCCAGTCGTCCTCTGCCAGGCCATCCTCGAGGGAGATGATCGGATACTTGGCGATCCACTTCTCCCATAGATCGATCAGCTGGCCGGAGTCGAGGGTGCGGCCCTCGCGCTCCAAGCGGTACTGGCCGGTCACGTTGCCCGTCCCGGTGCCTTCGACGAGGACCGAGCTGGCCGCCGGATCGAGGCCAATGGCCACCTCGTCGCCCGGCTTGTAGCCGGCCTTCTCGATGGCTCGGAGGATGACCTCGACCGCGGCTTCGTTTGTAGGCAGAGACGGCGCGAAACCGCCTTCGTCGCCCTGGCCGACCGAGAAGCCCTCGGTGCTCAGGATCGACTTGAGGGCGTGGAAGACCTCGGCGCCGGCTCGGAGCGCATCGGCGAAGGTATCGACGCCGACCGGAGCGACCATGAACTCCTGGAAGTCCGTCGAGTTCACGGCGTGCTTGCCGCCGTTGAGGATGTTGAAGAACGGGACCGGCACGATGCGCGCGCCGACGCCGCCGAGATAGCGGTAGAGCGGCATCTCGAAGCTGGCCGCCACCGCGTGCGCCGCCGCAAGGGAGACACCGAGGATGGCGTTTGCGCCGAGTTTGCCCTTGTTCGGGGTGCCGTCGAGGGCGATGAGGGCCGCGTCGAGACCGGCCTGATCGGCCGCGTCCGTGCCGAGAAGCTCGGGCGCGATGATCTCGCGAACGTTGGCGACGGCCTTGAGCACGCCCTTGCCGCCGAACTTGGACTTGTCGCCGTCGCGCAGCTCGACCGCTTCGTTGGCGCCGGTGGAGGCGCCCGACGGGACGGCCGCCCGCCCGACCGACCCATCGATCAGGACGACGTCGACCTCGATGGTCGGGTTGCCGCGCGAGTCGAGGATCTGGCGAGCTTCGATCAAATCGATAGTTGTCATCATTTGCTCCCAGCCGCAGGGCGATCGAGCAGCACGGCCACGCCGGGCAGCTCTTTGCCTTCGAGGAATTCGAGCGACGCGCCGCCGCCCGTGGAGATGTGGGTCATCTTGTCGGCCAGACCCTGCTGCTCGACGGCGGCTACGGAGTCACCGCCACCGACGACCACGGTCGCGCCGGCCTGCGCGCGCCCGGCCAGGAAGCGAGCGATCTCCTTGGTGCCGACCGAGAAGGTCGGGATCTCGAAGACACCGAGCGGGCCGTTCCAGAAGACCGTCTTGACCGGCTCGAGGGCCTTGCGCATGGCTTCGAGGCTCTGCTTGCCGACGTCGACGATGTTCCAGGAGGCCGGGACCTTGTCCGCAGGAAGCGTCTTGTACTCGCTGCCGCGGGTGACTTCCTTGGCTACGACCACGTCGGTCGGGAGGACGATCTTGGTGCCGTGCGCGGCGGCCGACTCCATGATCGCCCTGGCATCCTCGACGCGATCGGGCTCCACCAGGCTCTTGCCGACCTGCTTGCCCTGGGCGAGCAGGAAGGTGTTGGCCATGCCGCCGCCGATGACCAGGACGTCGACTTTGTCGACCAGGTTCCGGAGAACCTTGATCTTTCCGGAGACCTTGGCGCCGCCGATGATCGCGGCGAAGGGACGCTCGGGGTTCTCCACGAGCTTGCCGAGGAACTCGATCTCCCGCTCCATCAGCAAGCCCGCGTACGCCGGCAGGAGATGGGCGATCCCCTCGGTGCTGGCATGGGCACGATGGGCGGTCCCGAAGGCATCGTTCACGTAGACGTCGGCGTAGCTGGCCAGCGTCTTGGCGAACTCCGGGTCGTTCTTCTCCTCTTCGGCGTGGAAGCGGAGGTTCTCGAGGAGGATGCACTCGCCCGGCTTGAGGCGCTTGATCGCGTCTTCGGTGCCGGCGCCGAGCGCGTCGCCCGTCACCGGGACCGGCATCTTGAGCAGCTGTGAGAGCCGCTCGGCCACCGGCCGCAGTCGCATGCTGTCCTGAACCTTGCCGTCGGGCCGGCCGAGGTGGCTGGCAAGAATGACGATCGCCCCCTGGGCGAGCAGCGCCTTGATCGTCGGCAGAGCGGCCACGATCCGGCTGTCGTCCGTGATCTTGCCGTCCTCGAGCGGAACGTTGAAGTCGACGCGGAGGAAGACGCGCTTGCCGGCGGCATCCAGGTCGCGGATCGTGAGCTTGTTCATCGTTACCTCGGGTTTGGCTGGGCCGGGGATCGGGACGGGCGGCGACTCCGTCCGCCCCGCTCCGGCACGGTGCGCTGGTTAGAGGCGCTCGGCGATGAACTTGGTCAGGTCGGCAACGCGGCAGCTGTAGCCCCACTCGTTGTCGTACCAGGCCAGGACCTTGACGAAGTTGCCCGTCCCGCCGACGACCATCGTCAGGGCGGAGTCGACGATCGAGGACCGGGCATCGCCGCGGAAGTCGACCGAGACGAGCGGCTCGTCGGAGACGCCGAGGATGCCCTTCATGGGGCCCGCGGCGGCCTTGCGGAAGGCGTCGTTGATCGCCTCGGCAGTGGTTTCGTCGCGGAGTTCGACGGCGAAGTCGACGATGCTCACGGTGGGGGTCGGGACGCGAAGGCTGAAGCCGTCGACCTTGCCCTTGAGTTCGGGGATCACGAGAGCGAGCGCGCGAGCCGCGCCGGTCGTCGTCGGGATCATGTTCAGGCCGGCCGAGCGGGCGCGGCGGGGATCCTTGTGAGCGACGTCGAGGATGCGCTGGTCGTTGGTGTAGCTGTGGATGGTGTTCATCAGGCCCTTCTCGATCCCGAAGGTATCGTTCAGGACCTTGGCCACCGGGGCCAGGCAGTTGGTCGTGCAGCTGGCGTTGCTGATGATCACGTGCTTGGCCGAGTCGTACTTGGCCTCGTTGACGCCGAGGACGATCGTGACGTCCTCGCCCTTGGCCGGGGCGCTGATGAGGACCTTCCTGGCGCCGGCGGCAATATGAGCCTTGGCCTTCTCGGCGTCGGTGAAGATGCCCGTGGACTCGATGACGATGTCGACGCCCAGATCCTTCCAGGGCAGCTGGCTCGGATCCTTGATCTGCAGCACCTTGATCGACTGGCCGTTGACGACGATCGCGTCGTCGGTGTGGGTGACGGTGCCGTCGAAGTTGCCGTAGGTGGAGTCGTGGGCGAAGAGAAGCGCGTTGGTCGGGACGTCCACGATGTCGTTGACGGCCACCACTTCGAGCCCGGGCGCGCGCTCGAGGATCGCCTTCAGCGACTGCCGGCCGATGCGGCCAAAACCGTTGATGCCGACGCGAACTGCCATGTGTGGTCCTCCAGGAAAAGATGCCGCGCGCGGATCAACCGGTCGGCGCGGAGATGGACGTTGGCCGATCGCCGCGCCAGGCAGGGTCGCCGAGGCGTGCGATCACGAGCGGGTGACAGCCGGCCAGGCCCACGTCCGCGCCGAGCTCGGCGTGGACGATCTGGACCCGACTTCGGGGCGTTCGAAAGGCGGTCGTTGCCACCTCAAGTCGCGCGGGGCCGAGCAGGCGCTCGCCCTGGGCGTCCGCGATGGCGCCTCCGACCACGATCCGTCTGGGATTGAGCGCGTCGACGAACCCGACGCAGGCCACGGCGAAGGCGCGCCGGCCGCGTTCCAGGATGGCGTGGCAGGCCTCGTCGCCGGCGTCCTCGCCCTCGGCGACATCCCTGGCTTCGATGCGGGCGATCCCCTTCTGACTTGCGCGGGCCGCGAGGAAGGGGCTCTGACCGTCGGCCACAACCTGCCAGGCGGCGCGGGCGATTGAGGCGCCGCCGAGGAAGGCCTCGAGATGCCCGACCGCGCCGCAGCCGCACAGCCCGTCCATCGCCACAGGGGTGTGGCCCAGTTCTCCGGCGGTGCCGTCGGGGCCGTGGAAGATGCGACCTTCGGAGACGATCGCCCCGCCGACGCCGGTCGAGACGGTCAGGTATATGAAGTCGGCGCAGTCTCGGGCCGCGCCGAACGCCATCTCCCCCAGAGCGGCGACGTTCGCGTCGCGCTCCAGGAAGGCGGGCAGGCCCATTGCCGCGCCGAGTTCGGCGGCAATCGGGACATCGTGGAAATCCGGGCCCATATTCGGCGTCTGCACAACGAGCCCGCGCCACGGGTCGATCGGACCGGGACTGGAGATACCGACGCCGACGATCGCCCGGCGGATCTCCTCCGGAGCGCGATCTCGGGCGACGGTCAGGGCTTCGGTGCAGGCGCGGAGGATCGCCGCGGGGCCGTCGGCCACGGGCGTGAGGCCCTTGGCGCGCGCGATCCGCGTTCCGTCATCGACGACGACGGCCGCGCGAATCTGCGTGCCGCCTACGTCGAGCGCGAGGACAGGCCGGGCTGACAGAGTGAAACCTCGCTTGTTCGGGATTCGGTGGGATGCTCGCCAATTCTAGCAAAGGGGATTCGCACCCCAGCGGGCCGGTCGGCCCGTTAGGGGCATCTGCTTCGACCGGAGGGAGCATGACAACCGATCGACCGATTGGCCGTCCCCAGCGGCCTTTCGGCCCGTCTGCCCACGAGAGAAGGAGCGACCCCCGCTGTGGCGGGGGTCGCGATCAGCTCTGGGGTGCGAGCGGCTACGCCCCGATGCGGGTCACCTTTCCGCCGCAACTCGGGCATGTGCCCTGAGTCGCGGGCCTCCCGTTCTTCATCGTGATCTTCTGGGGGTTCTTGATCTCGACCATCTTCTTGTCCTTGACGCAATAGCCCTCTGCCATGTCGTTCAGCCTCCCAGTGTCGATGCCAAACGGGGCGCTGGCGCCCCTGATCTCGCGCTAGCGCCTCAGGCAGGGCCGCCTGAGGACGATGGTGCCAAGGCCGATCGCAGCCGTTGGCGGCCTTTCTCAGCCGTCGTCGACCGGATTCGGCGTGTACCCAGCGAGTTGCCCCGACCGATCGCCAGCGATCGTCCCCGGCGTCCGCTCCGGATTCCGTCCGGACGGCCGGTGAGGGCCGCGATCCGGGCTGCTTCCGGGCGCAGACGTGACGAACCCTGAGGACTCCGCAACGAAGCGGTGGGGAGGAGAACCCCGAGCGAGTTGCCGGGGCCGAGTTCGGAATGGTGCTGCCGTGATCCCTTGAGGGGCACGCGGGGAACCGCGTTCGGCAATACCCAGTCCCTCGTTCCTGGTGCACAACGCTGGGCACCTGGCTGGAGCATAGACGGCCCCAAAGTCGAGCGTCAAGCGTGACCCGAGCGTCGCATGGGGCCGTCGCACGAGGGGCATGCAATCATCGGGCACCGTCGAGCGTCTTTTCGGCCGTTTCGGGGGCACCGTCGAGCGTCTCTCCGGCCGTTTCGGGAGCATCGTCGAGCGTCTCTTCGGCCGTTTCGGAGCCCCGGTTCGGGCCCGTTTCCGGCTGCGTCGACGGCTGGCGGCGAAGCCCGAGGCCAAGCCAGAGGCGAAGCGGGCACGCGCTGAAGCGACTCCGACCGGAGGCGATGGTTGCCGTGACGAACCCCAGCAGGGCGACAAGCGCCAGCAACGCCGCCCCAAGAATCGCGCCGATGGGATTCGCATTCGAGGCGCCCAGCCCGGCTGTGGGATGCGCCAGATCGTTGGAGTCGTCGAGAAGGCCCGCCCCGGTGCCGGCATATCGGGGAGTGGTCGGCGCTGCACCAGTGGAGGGGGCGTTTCCACCCGAACTCGCGCCACTGAGAGCCACTATGCTCTCGGGGTCGACCACGATCAGCCATCCGTCGGCGTCGCGCGACACCCGACCGGTCACCTCGATTGCGTCGCCCGGCTCCAGTAGCGAAAGCGCGTCCGCTGCGGCCGCTCCTCCGAGACGAATGCGGCCGGTGCCGTCGTCGAGGATTGCAGTGCCGTCTCCCACCTCCGCGATCAGGCCGGCGACCGTCACGTCTTCGCCGTCGCAACCAACCACGTCCTCGACCGAGACGAGCGGTGGCGGCCCGGCGGCTCCCGGGAGGCCCGTGCCTACCGCCGCCTTGGTCTTTCTGGCAACGGCCTCGCCGGGGCTTTCGGCGGGCGCGGGCCCGAGCCGCAAGTCCGCCGGGGAGCGAGGCAGCAGCTGGAATGTACTGGAGTCGGATGTCGAGCGGCGAACGATTCCGGTGACCATGGCTGTACGCCCCGGCGTGATGCCTGAGACCGCTATCCCTGCGGCCGGCTCGCCGAGCACCTGGACCTCTTGGCCGTCGACCGTCAGGTCCACCCGCCAGCGCAGGCCGGCGCGAGTGAGATGGACGACGCGCCCGGAGATCTCGACGAGTTGCCACTCATGCTCCGGGCCTAGCCGCCCGAAGACCTGCCGTGGCTTCGTAGCCGCCACGTCACCGAGCGGCTCCACGAGCGATGCCACGACCCGGCGGCCGTTATGCAGACTTCCTACCTTGCCGACGACCTGTACGCGCGCCCCAACCCGAGGGTTGGCTGCGCCGGTCGGCAAGACGACGGCGACGGCCGCGGTTCCGTCGTCGACCACGATCGTCGGGCCACCCCAGTCGATGATGCCGACCGACGCGGTCACAGTGGCATCGACGTCGACGATGCGCCCGCGAACGGCCAGGCCGGTCGCGAGATCGTGGAAGACCGGCGTGGGCGACGGAGTTGCGGTCGCGGAAGGGGTCCTGGCAGATGACGGGGCCGCGGTCGCGCTGGGCGAGACGCTGGGCGAAGGGTCGGGCTCGACGATCAGGTCGCCCCGCCGGCACAGCCACAGGCGATAGCCGTCCTCGCGGCCCAGAGCGGTGGCACGCTGGCCGACGATGCCGGTGAGAGTAACCGTCTCGCCCCTTGCCACGTCGGTCTTGAAGATCCCCGAGGGTGGATCGGCCAGGACCCGGAGCTCATTCTGCCCATCGCCGATGGTCAGGTCGAGTCGATCATCGTCGGTCTGGACCGAGTCGACTCGGCCCCCCACAGTCACGAGCGAACCCTCCAGCCCCTCCCCGATCTCGGATAGCGTGGCGGCGACCGGCGTCGGGTCCGCGTCCTGTGAGCCCAGCGCGAGCAACTCCAGCTCGCGAACCTCGAGCTGGCCATATGGGGCGGACAGGACGCCGACGACCTCGATCGATCGGCCGATCTCGAGGCCATCTGCCGACGCCGAGAGGCGGACGAAGATGCCGCCCGAGGAGTCCGCGACCGCGATCAGGTTGTCGGCTCCGACCAGACCCGGAGCGACGGTCACGAGGCCAGCAAGGTGGACCCGAGTGCCCGGCTGCGCCAGCCGAGCCAGCGCGATCGACTCTAGATCGACATCGGGATCACTCGGCGAGGGTGCGACCGTCGGAGTAGCCGAGGGGCTGGGAGAGGGCGAGAGCGTCGGAGACGCTTTCGGAGAGACGGTCGGGCTGGCCGTCGGAGACGGCGAGGCAGAGGCAGTCGGAGACGCGGTCGGATACGCGGTCGGATACGCGGTCGGATACGCGGTCGGCGACGGCGAGACGGTCGGAGACGCGCTGGGCGAGACGCTGGGCGAAGGGTCGGGCGAAGGGTCGGGTACGACGCTGGGCGAGGCGCTGGGCGAGGCGCTGGGCGAAGGGTCGGGCGAGACGCTGGGCACGACCGTCGGTTCGGGCGTGGGAGTCGCGGTCGGAGATTCGGCGGTTGGGTTGGCCGTGTCGGTTCCGGTAGCGATCGAGGACGAGGTTTGCGACGGCGTGGTCGATGGGCTCGGCAACGGCGCGGAGGCCAGCGATTGAGGCACCGGGTTCGATTGCACGACCCAATCCGACCCGTTGTCGTTGGTGTCGATCCAGTTTCCGGCGATGCCGCCGGGGCGGCGCTCCAGACTCGAACGGGCCGGTGGCGCTGGAGCAACGGCACCTTCGACGTAGGAACTGGCCGCCGTACCCCAGCCGACGGCGTCGATCACCGCACCGCCGACGCGGCGCAGAACCAGCGATCCCCCGTCGCCCGCAAGCCCCCCGACGTAAGTGGCGTCGGCGAGCGGCCCGTATACGCCCGCCGAATTCGCGACGAGCAGGTGCTGGCCCGCGACCAGCGGAAGTGGCGACGCGAATATGGCCTTCCGCGTCGTCGTGGCCCCGGACGCCGTCACGTAGTCCAGCTCGCATCCGCCCAGATCGGTCGCCACCGATCCGGCGTTGTAGATCTCCACGTATTCGTCCGACGCCGAGGCTCCGCCCGTCACCACCTCCGCGATGACCAGCTCGCTCGAAGGCGGCCACGTCTCAGGCGCGACGGCATAGCCGGGCAGGACCGTTGTCGACAGAACAGCCACCGAGACCAGGAGCGAAACGAGGGCGACGGCGACCCCGCGCGGAGAAGGCATTCGGGCACCTCGGGACGTCTTCCCGGCGGGGTAGGTGCGCCAGTTCTACGCCCTGCCGCTCACCTGCGCCTTCACTGCCGCTTATCGGGCGGGTGCGCGCACATCCGCCCTCCCTTTGCGCCGGCAACCCCTCCGTGCGACCCGCAGGGCTCGCGAGCCTGTGGCCGAGAGCGGCATGGGCTACCATTCCGACCGCGCCGTCCCCCACCCCGGCCGACACCTGACCTGCCTATTCGAACCGACCCGAGGAGAGATCGTGGCCCGCGCCAAGAGAACCGATCGATCTGAGGCGCGCCGCCGCTACCGCGCCTATCTTCAGGATCAGATGGAGGCCGAGGCCGCCGAGGGAGTCGCGGGCGAGGAGCTGCCGGCTGGTCCTTCAGGCGACCGTTCCGCCCGAGCCGCCAGTTCCGCCGGACGGCCCACTCCGCGTGTCGGGTTTCTCGGCGCCTTCAAGGCAGCGACTCGACCCGTCCACTACGTCGACGATCTGCGCTACGCCCCGACGCTGATCTTCCGGACCAATGCGATCTGGCCGGGCGCGTTGCTGAGCCTGGCTGCGCTGGCGTTCGGCTTCACGCGGACCGACTACAACGACGGAAGCATCCCAATAATCCTGAGTTTCGTCCTGTCGCCGGTTCCGATGCTTCAGCCGATGCTCGCGGGATTCCTCGCCCCTCGCGCGACCTGGCTGGCCGGCATCATTGCCTCGTTGATCTCGGGGATCTGCTACGAGATCCTGATCATCTGGTACGCATCCGGCCACCTTTCCAACCTGCCGAACGGCTTTGTCGTCGGGTCCGGCGATTACGCCGGCCTCACGGTGCAGATGATCCTCACCGCCGTTACGTTCGGCGCGCTGTTGGGCGCAGGATCCGGCTGGTACAAGCGCTTCCTGAACTTGACCGGGCCGGCGTCGGCGATGAAGAAGCAGCGGGTCGCCGCACAGAAGCAGGGCGCTCGACGACCGTCCGCTCGCCGTTAGCGTTTGGCCGCCGGCGTCGGGTCGCTGGCGTCCTGCCGCTCAGCCGCGCCGCATACCGCTGTAGCCGAGCGAGCGCACGCCTTCGGGCCGCGCGGGGCCGCCGACCCTCTCCGCAACTTCGGGGAGCGGCCTGATCTCGCGCGCCACCACGTTCACGACGCTCGCCTCGCGCTGCAGCACTCCCTCCACGTAGAGGAGCGCGTGGCGCCGAACCACTCCCCGCAGGCGCGCCCACGTATCCGGCCAGAGGGTGACGTTGACCATGCCCGTCTCGTCCTCCAGGGCCAGGAAGACGGTGCCACGGGCCGTCATCGGATGCTGGCGGGTGACGACCAGGCCGCCCAGCCGAACCGGTCCGGGTCCGCGGTCCGCCAGCGAGGCGTTGGTCACGGCGCCGAGTCGCTCGAGAGCGGGCCGGAAGAGCGAGACCACTTGCCGGCGGGCGTCGAGCGATAGCACCGCGTACGAATCGCCGAGCCGCTCTCGCTCCGTCAACGCGGGCAACTCCGGCGCCGGCGTCGGCGGCAGGCGCAGGTCCATCGGCCGGCCCGCGGCGCCGCCCGATCCTCCTGCTGTTCGGGCCGTTCGACCGGCAACCCGACCTCGCGTCGCGCCCATGACCTCGCGCAGCTGCCACAGCAGCTCGCGCCGCGGCCGGCCCAGGGAATCCAGGGCGCCGGCCCGGATCAGCCGCTCGATCACCTCCTCGGGCAGCTCGGTCCGAGCCACGACGTCCGCCAGAGAGCGGTAGGAGCCGCGGGCCGGCTCGGCGTCCAGGCGTTCGGCGCGCTCGTCGCCGATCCCCTTCACGAGCGCCAGCCCGAGCCGGATCCCGTAGCCGGTCGCCATCTCCGGCGTCCAGCGGCTCCGGGACGCGACAGAGGGGGTCACGCACCCCGAAGATCGGACCGCGGCAGGTCGGCGCGCAATGCCCGCACCTTCGGGGAGTGGCTCGCCGTCCCGCCCCACCCACTCCGTCGTCGTCTTGTAGCTCGACGCGTTGATGTCCACCGGCAGAACGGCCACCCCGTGCCGCTTCGCGTCGTTGATCAGCACCTCCACCGGGTAGAAGCCCATCGGCTGCGCATTGATCAGCCCGACCGTGAACTGGGCTGGGTAGAAGAGCTTGAGGAAGGCCGACTCGTAGGCGGTGCGGGCGAAGGCCGCGGCGTGGCTCTTGGCGAAGCCGAACGACGCGAAGGCCGCGACCTGGCGGAAGAGCTCCTCGGCCTGCTCGTCGGTCAGGCCGTTCGTTGTCTTGCAGCCGCCGACGAAGCGGGCGTGCAGCTTCTCCATCTCACGGCTCGAGCGCCATGTCCCCATCGCCCGCCGGAACCCATCTGACTCGCCCGCGCTGAATCCCGCCACGGTGATGGCGATCTGCATCACCTGCTCCTGGTACAGGATCACGCCCAGGGTTTCGCGCAGGACAGGCTCGAGACTGGGATGCAGGTAGACGACCGGTTCGATGCCCTGGCGGCGGCGCAGGTACGGGTGCACGGCGTTGCCCTGGATCGGGCCCGGCCGGATGATCGCGACCTCGACGACAAGGTCGTCGAGATTGGCCGGCCGCGACTTCGGGAGCGTCTGCATCTGGGCCCTGCTCTCGACCTGGAAGACGCCCACCGTGTCGGCCGCCTGGAGCATCGCGAAGACTTCGGGCACGTCCTCCGGCAGCCGATCGAGGTCGACGCAGGCGGCGCAATCGGCCTCGATGAGCGCCAGCGTCTCGTCGATCGCCGCCAGCATCCCCAGGCCGAGCAGGTCGAGCTTGATCAGCTTGATCGTCTCGACGTCGCGCTTGTCGAACTGGACGACGACGCGGCCCGGCATCGTGGCCCGCTCCAGCGGCGCGATGTCGATGAGCGGCGCAGCGGTCACGAGCATGCCGCCGGTGTGGATCGAGAGGTGACGCGGGAAACCGTCGATGCGGGCGCAGAACGCCAGCCAGCGCTCCCAGTCCGGCAGCCCCGCCGTGGACCCGCGCCGCACCTCGGCCGACATCTCCGGCCCGGGCCGGACTCTCGCCACGCTCGAATGCGGCTCCGGCCGGACGATTCCGATCACCCCAGCTGCGACTGCGGCGACGTTCGCGGCCGTTCTGCCCCCGCTCGCGGTCGTTCTGCCCCCGCTCGCGGCCCGGAGTGACGGCGGGCGCAGGTCGCGAGTCGCCGCTCGTTCGGCCGCCAGCCAGGCGATGCTCGCCGGCGAGTCGCCCGGCCCGCCTTCGTCGTCCGACCCGACCGCCCGCTGCCGGGCCAGTCTCCGCTGCTGTTCGACCGCCGACCCGCCGCCTAGGTCAGCCACCCGAGTCGCGCCGGCGTCCGCGCCCCTCGCTACAGGGCCCCCGGCGCCGGTTTCCGTCACATACGCCTGGTAGTTGTGGCATCCGCGAACTCCGTTCGTCACCGACGAGGCAAGCGCCGACGCTGAGCGTGAAAGAGCGGGATCCGATCCTTTCTGAGTGCCCTCGTGCCCCGTTTCGGGCTCCGATCCGCGGCCGGCACGCCCACCAGTGGTATCTGCAAGAGATGGGGCCTGAGAACCCACTCCGCCGGGCGAACCCACTCCGCCGGGCGAACCCACTCCGCCGGGCGCAACCACCCCGCCGGCCTCGCCGGCCCAGCCCGTGCCGCCCGCCCCGATCCGGCCCCCGCGCGGATGGTTGAGCTGGCCCATCCGGTCGGTCAGGCCGCGCTCGACGGCCGCAGCAGCATCACGAGCGGCTTCCCCGGCTGCCATTGCCGCCTCAGCAACCTCGCCCCGCTCCGCCGCAGCCTCGCGTTCGACCGTCTGCGCGAAGAACTGGCCGAAGCCGCCGTCCGCCTCCAGGTCCCGCCGGACCATCACCGAGTCGTAGGTTTCGAGCGCCTTGGCGACGCGGTCCACGAGAGGCCGAGGGAATCCCAGCGCGTATCCGACTTCACGCACCGCCGACCGCGCCCGATACGTGACCAGGTTGCAGACCATGCCGGTGTGCTCGGGGCCGTAGCGGCGGTAGACGTACTGGATCACCTCCTCCCGCCGTGCGGACGAGAAGTCGATGTCGACGTCGGGATAGCTCGTTCGCCCCTCGTTGATGAATCGCTCGAAGAGCAGGTTGTGGCGGATCGGATCGACGCGAGTGATGCCCAGAACGTAGGCGACGATCGAATCGGCGGCGCTGCCTCGACCCTGGGCCGGAATGCCTCTCTCGCGGGCGAAGCGCATCAGGTCCCAGCAGATAAGGAAGAACTCGGCCAGGCCGGTCCGTTCGATGACTTCCATCTCGTGGGCAAGCTGGCGGAGAACCGGCGCGGAGATGGGGTGATACCGGCGGCGGGCGCCCTCGTGGCACAGTTCCTCGAGATATGAAAACGGCGTATGGCTCTTTGGAACGGGGAAGCCCGGGAAGCGATAGCGCTCGAAGCCAAGGTCAACCGAGCAGCTGGCGGCCAGCTCACCCGCGTTGCCGATTCCTTCAGCCCAAGAGGACGTTGCCCGGGCGCTCGCCCCCGCAAACCCGAGCGTGACACCACCCGGTGGCGTGCCCCCGGCCATAGCCATCAACTCATCCGCTGACTTCAGGTACGACTCTCCGTCCGGGCGGCGAAGGTCGCGCAGCTCGTCGAGGGAGCGGCCGTGGCGGATCGCCGTCAGGACGTCGTGGAGTTCGCGGCCCTCGGGGTGGGCGTAGTGGACATCGTTCGTGACCACGACCGGCAGGCCCATCTCTTCGGCGAGAAGCGCGGTCTCCGCCACGAGCCAGTCGTCGTCGGGGAGCAGGTGGTGTTGTAGCTCCAGGAAGAAGCCAGCCGTGGCCGGGCCATCGCCACGGGCACTGGCGCCGCGCGTCCGAGAGCCGTCCACTCCGCCGCCGAAGAGCCGCGCATACCGTTCCGCGACGGCCCTGGCCCCCTCCCGATCCCCGACCCGCAGCCGCCGGGCGATCTCGCCCTCGCGACATCCGGAGAGGGCCACCAGCCCGTCCGCGTGCTCGGCCAGCAACTCCTGGCGAAAGCGCGGCATCGACTTCGTACCGGCGAGATTCGCCCGGCTCACCAGGCGGCAGAGGCTGCGATAGCCCGTCGCGTTCCGCGCCAGCAGGACGAGGTGCGGGCCGCGCTGCCCCTCCCCGATGCCACGCAGGTCCTCCTTGACCGCGTCCCGATGGCCGGGGAGTCGGGCGCGGTCCGGGCGCGGCCGTGCCGGCAGCCCGTCACCGGGGAGCGGCGCGCCCCCCGCCGGAGCGTGGCGGCGTGGCCTCCGCGGCGGCACGACGACCCCCGCCGGATCGGGCGCCGCCGCGTCCATCAGCTCGATCTCGACCCCGAGGACCGGCCGCAGCCCCGCCTCCTGGGCCGCGGTCGCGAATCGAACCACGCCGTAGAGGCCCCCGTGGTCCGTGACCGCCAGGCCCGAGAGTCCCAGTTCGACGGCGCGCTGGGTCAGCTCGTCCGGCGGCGAGGCACCGTCGAGGAATGAGAAGTGGGTGTGACAGTGGAGCTCGGCGTAGGGTGCCACCGGCGCCTCGGTTCGTCGGTTCTGCCGGACGATCCAGCTCGTCCCGACGGAGAGCCGGATAATAGAACATCCGTTCGGACAGTCCAAGGCGCGGGAGGTTTCTCGGGCGGGCACCGACTCGTTTCGGCGGGCAGCGACTCGTTTCGGCGGGCAGATCGAGGCCCACGCCATCGCGAAAGCGCCACACTCCCCGAAGGATGGCCGTCAGAACAGCCCGATGGACGGCTATCGAAGCATCGTTCTTAGCGCAATTCGAACAACGGGCCTGGTAGTCCTGGCTGCGGTGCTTATCCTTGTGGTGCTGCCGATGGCAGTCGCCGCGCAAGCGGCCTCGAAATAGTCGTTTCTCTGGCGACGATTCGGTGTGGTGGCTGGATCGCTCGACCCGTCGGGGGGCTGGTGAGCTGGCCACCCGACCGCAAGGCCCGCCGCTTCGGTGGCGGGCCTTGCCAATTTCGGATGCGGGAACCGCGCGGCCGAGGACCCCTGGATCCTGGGGTGGTACGGAGGGACAACACCACGCGAGCTTGCCGGGGTCAGTCGTAGAGTCGCTCGAGATGCCAGCTGCCGTCGACTCGGTCCAGGTAGACGAGAGCCAGCCAGTGAGGCCCAGCCACCTTGAAGTAGTCGCGGGCGATCGGCTGGCTCCACCAGCTCTCCTCCACGCGCCAGCGATTGCACACCTCGACCGGCTCGCGGCGGCCGTTCCAGCGAAAGGCCACGAGAGCGCCGTTGGAATCCAGCTCAGCGTCGATCGGTGGATGCTCTCGCAACAGCCGGGTCATCGACGCGGCCCTCGCGTCTCCACGAGGCGGCGCCACGTCCAGCGCGTCTCGGCGAGCGGTGCTTCTGGATCGGCGATCTCCATCCAGCCGACCCGACCCTCACCGAAGCGGAGCCCGAGGCGGGCCAGCTGCCAGCCGAGCCGCCCCGTCCTGCCGGTCTGCGGCGTGAAGAACGTCAGCTGGCATCCGGCGGCTGGCGCCATGTCGGCCAGTTCCAGCTCGATTCGGGCGACCGGCGCCGGCGGCGGCTCCGCCTCGATCCGTGCCAACAGCAGCCTCTCGACGGCGAGCCCCTCGGACGTGGGCTCGGGAAGGCGCTGGTCGATGGTCAGCGAGGGGGCACCTCCCCGACCGCGAAGGTGCCGTCCAGCTCGAGAGTCAGTCGGGCCCGGCCGGCGGCCGCGCCGCGCGCCACCAGCTGATCACCGAAGGCCGCCGCGAGCCTGTGGATGACGAAGCGCAGGGCCTCGATGTCGATCACGGGCGGCTCGATGGGGAGCGCCAGCGCCATCCGCTCGGGGGCGCGGCGCGGCCGGAACGGCTCCGTCTCCAGGCCCCGCGCTCGCGCATGAAGCCGCTCGCCCTCCGCTCCGAACCGTGCCACGACCGCGGAGAGTGGCAGCTCGGCGACCTGGCCGATCCGGCGCAACCCGAATCGATCGAGGCGGGCGCGCACCTCCGGATCGCGGCTCAACGTGGCTGTGGGGAGAGGCGCCAGGAACTCCGCGTCCGTGCCCGCTTCGACGACGTGCAGCCGGGCGCCGCCGACCTCCCCGCTCGCCGTGCCCTCCTTGCCGGCGAGCGACGCCGCCACGGCCGCCACGAATCGCGTCCCGCCGATACCCGCCAGCGGCAGACCCGGCAGGACCTCTGCCAGCGCCTCGCCGATCCGACCCGCGATCAGCGGCTCCGGACCCCACAGCCGCTCCAGCCCGTCGAGCTGGACCTCCGCCCGGCCGAAGCCGGGTGCGGTCGGGTCGGCCTCGGCGGCCACCCCGGGGCTGAAGCCGGCCAGTCGATCGAGCGCCGCCTCCAGGGCGGCTCTGTCAGCCGCCGGATCGGGATCGAGGAATCGCGCCTCCGGCGCCAGCCTGTGGGCCGCCGCGAGCGGCATGCCAGGTCTGACCCCCAGTTCTAGTGCCGACCTGCTTGCGTCGAGGACCGGCCCATCCGTCCACGGCCTGCCTCCCAACACGATCGGCCCCACCTCGAATGGGGTGGAGGATCGGGCGCGGGCCAGGCGAAGGAGGAGGTGGGGCCAGTAGAGGTGAAGGAGTCGCATCGGCGGAAACCGGGAGAGCGAGGTGAGGGAGGGGCAGCGGCGGCCGGGCCGCCGAAGAGCCGGCGACCGGCCGCGAGCCACCGGGTGGCGCGGCCCCGACGAGCGGCCGTCTCCCCGCCCCGGCCAACGGCGCGGCCCCGGCCAACGGCGCGGCCCCGGCCAACGGCGCAGCCCCGACGAGCGGCCGTCTCCCGGCCCCGAGCGCCTCGGCCGAACGAGGCACGCTCGGCGCGGTCTCTCTCAGTAATTCGTCGCGGGCCAGGCAGGCGTCCCGCGGTCCGCCCTCCGCGTACAGGATTCGAAGCTCAGTCGCCCGTCCTGGCGGCCCGAATCGATCCCTCGAGACGCGCACCTCCGTCCGCTGCCCGACAACGTCCCGCCCGAGCCTGATCCACGCCCGCCGGCTCAGCTCCAGGCGAAGCGCCGCGATCTGGGCGAGTGCGCCCGTGATCGGCGAGGGCAGATCCGGCGGCTCCAGCACCAGCAGCTGGACGCCGGCTCGACGAGCCAGTGCGGCCAATCGGTGAAGTCGCTCGCCGAGACTGGCTGCGGAGAAGGCCGCCCGATCGCTTGCCAGAGGCGGCAGATCCAGCAGGAGAAGGTCGACCGTTCGATCCTGGAGAAGCATCGCCGCCATCGACAGTGCCTCATCGAGCGAGTCGGGCGTGAGGACGACCAGCCACTCGAGCTGGACGCCCCGGGCAGCTGCCTCGACCGGATCGAGACTTCGGGCGAGGTCCAGGTAAGCGGCTATCCCGCCGGCAGCCTGGACCTGGGCGACGACCCGTAGTGCGAGAGTGGTCTTGCCGCTCGTTCCGTCGCCCTGGAGAGCGACGGCCGAGGCACGCGGCAGGCCGCCAAGGCCGAGGATGGCATCGAGCGCGCGGAAGCCCGAGGAAATCGCCCACTCGTCCGACGTGACCGGCGCGCCGCCCTCCGAAACGCCCGGAGCGCCTACCGGTGGTTCGTCATCCGGACTCGGCCGCGGCGCGACTGCCAGGGCCCCGAGGACCTCCCCGCCCCAGCGCGGAGCTGCCCCGCCCCAGCGTTCCCGGAGGGACACAAGAGCGGACTGGACATTGGAGGAGGGGCTGGCCATGGGACGCCAATAATAGAACGTCTGTTCTATCTATACAAGACCCCACCCCCTGGCTCGACCTGTCTGGCTCCGCGCCGATCCACGCTGCTCCGCGCCGATCCGCGCCGCTCCGCGACGATCCGCCGCGCTCGGCGACGATCCTGCCATCTGCTAACCCGGGTAGCACCAGGCCGGATCGTGAGGTCGTGGGACGGCCTGGATATAGCCGCTGCGCTCATTCGAGTTCGGATCCACGCTCAATGGGCACATCCGGCGCGGCATCGCGGACCGATCGGGGTCTCCGCCGCGGCTGTAAGTCGGCCTCGTGCTACCCCGGTTTGAATCTGGCTAGAAAGGGCGGCCCACAGGCGGCTGTCGAGGTCGGCGAAGGAAGGCTCGAGGTCGTCCGCCGAGGGTCGGCGAACGAGGCACGAGGTTGTCCGCCGTCCCGCCGCGCTCGTGGCAGCGCAGTTCCTGACAGAAGATGACAGGAGCATCCCCTACTCTTCACTCATCAGTCACCGCCATTCCAGGCCCCAGAGGCAACCCACGTGGAGATCCAGACTCCCCCGAAACCGACTCGGCCGCGCCGGCCGCGGATGGCAGCGTCGCCACTGCCCCGCGAATGACCGCGACACCCACCGCCCCTCGGACGGCAGCGTCGCCGTCACCCCGCGAATGACCATCGGCTCCACTGCCGCCCCGCCCGGTCGCCCGAACCGTCCGAACGGAGCGATCCACTTAATCCGATCTCCTCCCGCAGACGCATAAATGGCATTCCCTAGGTTCGGCCCCGACCCTCGAAGAATGGCCGGGATCGCAGTACACTCCGTCCCTTCCATTCGCCGCCCCAGGAGCAGTGTGTCCTCCATGCCGCTCATCGAAGCCCGCGGGCTGACCAAGAAGTTCCGCCAGGCTGTCAAGGAACCCGGTCTGGTCGGCTCGCTCAAGCACTTCTTCACGCGCCAGTACCGCGACAAGATGGCGGTCGATCACATCGACCTGAGCGTCGAGGCCGGTGAGTCCGTCGCATACCTCGGCCCCAACGGCGCCGGCAAGTCGACCACCATCAAGATGCTTACCGGCATCCTCGTCCCCACCGAGGGCAGCCTCATCGTGGACGGGCTCGTGCCCTACGAGAAGCGCCAGCAGAACGCCCGCAACATCGGCGTCGTCTTCGGCCAGCGGACCACGTTGTGGTGGGACATCCCCGTCATCGAGTCGTTCAACCTGGCCCGCGACATGTACGAGATCCCGGTCAAGCGCTACAAGCAGAACCTCGCCGAGTTCACCGAGCTGCTCGGTCTGGCCGAGTTCATGAATGTCCCGGCCGGCAAGGTCTCGCTCGGTCAGCGGATGCGGGCCGACTTGTGCATGGCTCTCCTGCACGACCCCAAGATGCTCTACCTCGACGAGCCCACCATCGGCCTGGACATCGCCGTCAAGGACAGCATCCGCAAGTTCATCCGCCGCCTGGTCGATGAGCGCGGGACCACGGTGATGCTGACGACCCACGACCTGGGTGACATCGAGGACATCTGCAACCGCATCGTCATCATCGACAGCGGCAGGATCATCCATGACGGCGACCTGGGCGCCCTCAAGGACAACTACGCCCGCGATCGAGTCATCCACTTCCAGCTGGCCCGGCCGCCCGAGTCGATGGCCGCCATCTGCGCCGGTCTGCCCGCCTGCGAGACGACGAGCGACGATGGGCTGCGCCTGTCGGTCCGGTTCGACCGCTTCCAGTACGCGGCGGGCGAGATTGCGGCCGCGGTGATGCCGCATGTCGAGGTCATCGACTTCCACATCGACGAGCCCGAGGTCGAGGACCTGATCAGGAAGGTTTATCTCGGCCAGCTCAGCCTGACCGCACCCGAGTCGACCGCCGAAGCGACCGAGTCCGCGGTCGCCACAGGGGCCTGACGTGCGCGGCTTCAACAAGTACTTTGCGATGGCCAAAGCGTCGCTCGAGGTCATCTTCGTCTACCGCGCCGGTTTCACCGTCAACCTGATCGGCTCGGTCTTCTACGTCGTGGCCATGTTCTACCTGTGGCAGACCATCTTCCTCGGCAAGCCCGGCGCGCTCGGTGTCTTCACCTGGCCCGAGATGAAGGCCTACCTGATCGTGGCGTTCATCCTCAATTCGACGATGACCTGGTTCGACGAGTGGCAGATGGGTGCGGACATCCGTGAGGGCCGCGTGGCCACCGACCTGGCGCGCCCCATCGATTTCCAGTTGAAGCGTTTCGCCGAGGCCAGCGGGCCGATTCCTTTCGAGCTCGCCTCGGCCCTGGCCATCGGCGCTGTGGTCGCCTTCGTGTTCGGTGGCATCGCCCTCCCGGCCGATCCGGCCCACCTGGCGCTCTTCATCGTGAGTGCCGCCCTGGCCACGCTGCTCAAGTTCTCGATCATCTATTGCGTCTCGATGACCGCGTTCTGGACGACCGGGATGGAGGGCGTCAGCAATGCTCGAATGGCCGTTCAGAACATCTTCTCAGGCGCTCTGATCCCGCTCGTCTTCTTCCCCGACTGGCTGCGCGGGCTGGCTTCGGTCCTGCCCTTCCAGGGGATGATCTCGACACCGGCCCTGACGTACCTGGGCGCCATGGACGGCCCGACTACGGCGTTCATGATCGGCACTCAGGCTGTCTGGGCGCTCGGCCTGTTCCTATTCGGCAGGCTGCTCTGGCGCAGCGCGGTCAAGGCGGTGACCATCAATGGCGGCTAGGCTGCGACGGGCTCGCTGGCTCGTGTACATCTACTTTCGCTGTCTCGGTCAGCAGATGAAGGCGATCCTGGCTTACGAGGCCGACTTCGTCATCCTGATGATCTCGGCGGCCCTGGTCCAGATCACGGGCTTCCTGTTCATCTGGACGATCTTCCAGCGCATACCCGACATCAACGGCTGGACCTTCTGGCAGGTCGTGATGATGTACTCCCTGGTCTTCATCACCGAAGGTGTGGGATCGCTGTTCTTCGAGGGGACCTGGAGAGTTTCGAGGCTGATCTACAACGGCAACTTCGACCAGTACCTCCTGAGGCCGGTCTCGCCCATCGTGCAGGTCCTGGCGGGCGCCGTCGGGTTCAACGGCCTGGGCAACATCATCACGGGCGGCATGCTCATGGCAATCTCCCTCGGCAACGTCCAAGTGCAGTGGACGCCGGGTCGGCTGCTGATGCTCGTGATCCTGATCGTCAGCGCGGCCACGATCCGAGTGGCTATCAACCTTGGCACCGCGGCCAGCGCCTTCTGGATCAAGACGCCCTGGAGCCTGGTGCCCTTTTTCGTCCACCAGCTCGGCGAGTTCGCCAAGTACCCCATCACCATCTACTCGCTGGCGGTTCAGGCCATGGTCGTCGTGGCCATCCCGTTCGCCTTCGTGAGCTTCTTCCCGACGGCCTACCTGTTCAACATGGAGGCGTGGAGCGCAATCGGGTTGCTCACGCCGCTGGTGGCCGTCTACTGCCTGTTCATGGCGGTCACGATCTTCCGCATCGGCCTGCGCCGCTACGAGAGCACCGGCCACTGAGCCCGGCGGCGCGACCGCCCCGAACGGTGGCCGGCTAAGAGGCCGGGACGTGGATGACGTTCGCCGGGTCGTTGGCGCCGGTGATGTCGATGAGGAACTCGAAGTCGGCGGAGCCACCTGACCCCGGACCCGCCACCCCACCCGTGGCCGTGACCTTCCAGCGGACGGGGTAGCCGCCGCTCTTCGCAATCCAGATGTCGCCCGCCTGCACGAGTTCTCCGTTCGCCGGCGTCACGCCCCAGTTGCCGACCATGAAGTTGAGGATCTGCGGAGCGGCCGTGTAGCGGGTCGTCAGGACGCCGTTCACCGTCTCGTCACCGGCCGCTGTGTAGTAGGGCGCGACCGAGGCGTCGAAGTAGTGGGCCAGCTGGACCGCCGGCCCATAGCTGTCGTAGGTCGTGGGCAGGTTCGGATACGGGCTCAGGTCCCAGGAACTCCCGTTCTTGGTCCAGTTCTTGCCATTGATCTCGATGATCTCGAGATCTGCGTAGGTGAACTGGACGGCGAAGCTCGGGCTGTTGACGACTGTGCCGACGACCCCGCCGGTCCCGACGGACGACGCATAGCTGCCGCCCTTGACGGTGAACTTGAATTTGTAGCTGGTCAATCCGTTGAGCTGCGTCAGGGCGTTCGCCAGGACGGGATCTGCGCTCTGCTGGGCCGCGGCTGCCGATGGCGAGACCGCCGCCGCCGAAGCCGCCACGGACGAAGCCGCCACGGACGAAGCCGCCACGGTTCCGTGCTGCGACGGCGTTGCCCCGGCGGGCCCAAGCGTCTCAGGGATCGCGGTCGAAGCCGATGACCCGCAGGCCGCGGCCACCACCGCCAATACTGCAGCGACAACAAGCGCTGACAATCCTGAAGCTCGCTCTCGAGTCGACCGGGCCATGTGCATCCTCCCTCGAATTGGGACGGGGTCAGCCGTCGT
This sequence comes from Chloroflexota bacterium, assembly GCA_003141245.1. GTDB lineage: Bacteria > Chloroflexota > Limnocylindria > Limnocylindrales > CSP1-4 > Fen-1039. The sequence continues at coordinate 8,625 of PLLE01000020.1, read as the reverse complement.
GGCGACCGCCGATCGCCTACACGTTAGGAGAGCATGCCTCCCCGACCCCTCATTCGGACCGCCGGGCGCGCCCTGCGCAACCGCTTGCGATCCAGACGTCGGCCGCAAGGGTGGCGTCCCCAAGGGTGGCGTCCCCAAGCCGGAGCGGCCGGCCGTGGCTACCGTCCGGGGGTGCCGTCCGGGCCCTGAGCCCGGCGGCTCGTTCGGCGGGGGCTATGCTAGACTCCTCGCTCGCGTGGGGATGTAGCTCAGCTGGGAGAGCACCGCGTTCGCATCGCGGGGGTCAGGGGTTCGAGTCCCCTCATCTCCACCACCCCCTTCGACCATGCTTGGCAGTCCGGTCTCACGCACGATTCACGGCACTGGACTGTAATCCCGTGGCACCCAACGGCGCGAGAATGGCGGTCAGAAACGGACGCGGCCGTTCGCGTAAGGGATGCGGTGCCGACCTTACCCCCCCAGCTGGTAGACGCGGATGTAGTCGACCGACATGGTCTCGGGGAAAATCGTGGCCGGGTCGATCAGCCCGGCCATACCGCCCCCGACGGCAACGTTCATCAAGATGAAGAAGTCATGGTCGAAGACCCACTCGTCTCCGGCCGGGACGTCGGCGGGGGTGATTTGGAAGTAGGGCTTGCCATCGAGCATCCAGACGATGCTGTCCGGATGCCACTCGACCGCGAAGACGTGGTAGTCGTCCGAAAGGGGCTGGTCGGCCTCGATGGTGCTGCCGAGCCCCGATCCGCCGGAGTAGCCAGGACCATGAGCCGTCCCATACAGCCGGTTGGGGTGCTGCCCGATGTATTCCATGATGTCGATCTCGCCGCAGGCCGCCCACCCGTGGGCGTCGTAGTCGGCGCCGAGCATCCAGAACGCCGGCCACAAACCGATCCCGCCCGGGACCTTGACGCGGGCCTCGATCAGGCCGTACGTGAACTGGTAGATGCTCTTGGTCGTCAGCCGCGCCGACGTGTACTGGCAGGCTCCGTAGTAGCAACCTAGCGATCCGTCGCTCTTACGGGCCGTTATTCCGAGGTAGCCCTTGCCGTCCATCGATACGTTCGCGGGGTCGTTGGTGTAGTACTCCCACTCGTTGTTGCCCCAGCCACTCCCGGAGGTGAGGTCGTAGGTCCAGTGCTTCGGGTCGGGCAATGTGCCGGCGGGGCCGTTGAACTCGTCGTTCCAGACCAGGTGCCAGATTCCACCTGTCGCTCCCGGCGCCGATGTGGATGGCGGGGTACTCGTCGCCGATGTGGATGGCGGGGTACTCGTCGCCACCGAAGTGGGCGTGGCGCCTGCACCGCCGCAGCCCGACGCCGATGCGAGCAGGACGGCCACCGATGCCAGCAGGACGCCACGATGGGCCGACCCGCGGCTCAGCCCGATCAGCCCGCGGTTCCGGGTGATCCCGTGCCGACTCAACATACGCTCGACTCCCTTACGATCAGCTTGCTTTCCAGCACCACGCGGCGAGCCACGCCCTGCTGGGTCTCCACCGAATGCATCAACACTTCCACCAGTTCCCTATGCACCCGAGCTGGTCGATAGCCCGCATGACCGACAGTCTGGCCGCAGGCGCACACCGTCCGGCTGCCGTTGACGACGCGTGAAGCGGTCCGCGCGAGAGACGCCGGCCGCTCGAGCAACTTCCTCGAGCGTTTGTCGCTCCCATTCGCCTGCCGCCCGGAAACAGCCGTGCGGCGAGCAAAGAAAAGAGCCGGGTCGCAGTCCCTATGCAGGGACTACTGCCGGCCTCGCGTAGACCCTACGAGTCTGCAGGTGATCATGTCAAGAGAGCAGTTGCACCTAGTCGACGATACGTTGGGAGGAGCAATGGCCACATGGACCGTCAAGGCGACTCTCCAAGGCATGTACAGCTGAAGCAGACCCGTTGGGATCGAGAAGTTGATCCGGATGGCGTCCTTGCCGCCGCAGGATCGTCGGCGATTAGCGACGTACCCGGCATTGGAAGACCGAGGTCATCGCCACGTCCGTCGAGGTCCTGTCGAGCCCCGCCAAGCGACGCGAGTTTGACAAGGCGTTGGCGACGGGGGCTCCCGCGGGTCGAGCGGACTAGGGCTCAGGTAGCGCATGCCACCTCTGACCGCCGACCTCGCGCGCGCCCCGGCCTAGTAGTGCTCGCGAATATAGTCGTAGGCTCGGTCGTACAGCTCGCCCGCCGGCGGCAGGCCGTTGTTCTTGAGGACGAGGCGGAGCTGGCGACGGACTTCGCGGTCGCCGGGCTGGCTCTCCTGCCAGCGCGTGCCGCGGATGGGTTTCACGATCGCGTCGATCTGCTCCACGACGTGCTCCACGATGACGGGGGTGCCGGCCGGGGCGAACTCCTGCAGGATCTGCGTCAACGCACCGCGGTCCGGGTCCAGGACCTGGAAGCGATCGAGTCGGCCCTCGGCCTCGGCTCGTTCCGCACCGACGATCTGGCGGGCCAGCTCCAGCAGCCGCTTGAGGAACTCAACCGAGTCTCGGGCGCTCTCCATCCGGACGCGCCGCAGCTCCTCCAGCCGCTCTGACAGCGTCCGCCAAACCGGATGCCCGCCAGGCCCGGCGAGCTTGCGCCGCAACCGCCCCGCCAGTGTGTCGAGGACGTCGTCAATCGTGGGCGGCTCCAGCGGGCCGCGGCCCTGCGGGAACAGCTCGAGCTGCTTGAGCGCCTCTAACGTCCCGGCGTCGATAGCGATCGTCTCCAGGCCCCCGGCGTCGATCTCCACGTCGCTGATGTACGTACCCAGCAGTTCGCCGGTCTTGGCGCCGAGCCGGTGCCACAGCAGCGCATTCGGGTCGGCGACGGGCTGCACGGATGCGTACACGCGCGCGAGCCAGCGGTAGTCGGCCTCGATCGAGCGGAGGCGCTCGTCCGGCCACATCAGCTCGAACAGGCCCTCGCATCGCAAGAACGACTCGGCGAACGAGGCCCGCGCATCAACCGTGGCGATCCTCTGTTGGGCCGCCAAGAGCTGGTCGTATCCGGCGGCCGAGCGGTCCACGCCGGCAAAGGGCGCCATCGCCTCGCCGACCCATTCACGCAGCAGTTCGATCAGCTCATCAACGTCCGCCGGCAACGCCTTGCGTGCCCCGGTGTCCCGGACGGCGACCGTCCGCGCCAGCTCCGCGCCGAGACCCACGTAATCCACGACCAACCCGTACAGCTTCTCCTGGCCGGTACGCGGGTTCGTCCAGCGGCGGTTCGTGCGGCAGACAGCCTGGAAGAGCGTGTGCGCCCGCAGCGGCTTGTCGAGGTACATGACGCCCTCGACAGGCGCGTCGAAGCCGGTCAGCAGCTTGGCCGTGACGATCAGGAACCGCAGCGGATCGACCGGGTCCAGGAAGCGATCGCGAATGGCGATCTCGGCTGCGCGCTCGCGATCGAAGACGTCCCAGTCGGCCGGGTCGTCCTTGGCGGTCGTCATCACGACCGGCGCCTCCTCGCCCGGCAGCAGGTGCTTCTGGATCTCCCCGAGATACCGGACGCACAACTCCCGATCGAAGGCGACCACCTGAGCCTTCAAGCCCAGCGGCTCCACCTTGCGCCGGTAGTGATCGACGATGTCCGCGCAGACGGCCTCGATCCGGGCGCGCGTCTTGAAGAGTTGATCGACGCGGCTGGCGCGGCGGGCAAGATACCCGCGCTCGTCCTCGTCGAGCCCTTCGCCTTCGGCCAGCTCGGCGAACGCCTGGTCCAGCGCGTCGCGATCGATCTGGAAGTCCACGAGCCGCGTCTCGACATGGATCGGCAGCGTTGCTCCATCGGCGATCGAGCGCTCGACGGAGTAGTGGTTGAGCACGCCTTCGGGATCGTCGGGATCGCCGAAGGTCGCGCAGGTGTTGCGATCGGCCGTCGAGATGGGCGTGCCTGTCAGGCCGATGAAGCGCGCGTTCGGCAACGCCGCCCGCATGTCGAGACCCAGGCTGCCCTCCTGCGTTCGGTGGGCCTCGTCCACCATGACGACGATGTTCGAGCGGTCGTTGAGGAGGCCGGCGCCGAGAATCGTAGCTGCGACGAGGCCGGCTGGGAATCCCCCGAGGCCGAAAGATTCACAAGCTCTAAGCGACGAACGGCCCCGGCAGTGGGCTAGGAACCGTCATCACTATGGGACGCTTCTCTCTTCGCGCTGAGTGGCGTAGATGGCCTCGGCCTGGTCGGCCGCTTCGGCCAGGACCTCCTCCGGCGTGGCTTCAGGGTAGGCCGCTCGAATCGCGGTCGTGACCTCGAGCAGGTCCACGCCTTCGACTTCCTGGACCGCCTGGATATTGATGACGTAGTTGGCCAGCATGGAGATGACCGCCGCCACCGGCAGCCCAAAGAGCGCGCCCCAGATTCCGGCAACTTGCGCTCCGACCAGGACGGACAGGAGGGTGACGAGCGGATGAACTCCTGACGCCCTCTTCATCAGCCGCGGCACCGCCAGGTTCATGATCAGCGCCTGTCCGATGAAGAGCACGAGGGTGACCGGGATGAACGCGCCCGGCACGAAGGCCGCGGCCATGAAGATCGGCGGCAGTAGAGCCAGGCCGGGGCCCACGAAGGGGATCGGCATGCAGAGCGCCGCGACCAGGCACAAAAGGAACAGGTACGGCAGGCCGAAGACCAGACCGATAACGATCGTCAGCGTGACCTGGATGGCGATCAGGATCACCTGGGACCAGAGCCAACCTCTGAAGGCTCGACCGACCGACCGATCGAAGAGATCGAGCTGGGTCTCGAAGCGATTTGGGATCACCCTGCGCCACTTGGCCTGCAGGCCCGATGCGTCGGAGACGATGAAGATCGACAGGATCAGGATCATCGAAAGGGTGCCTACGATCGAGGCCACCGTCCCGGCGATGGCCCCGGACTGAGTTCCGAGGGTCGTCTTGATGTCGGGCAGGATTCTGGCCGCCCCCTGGCTGAACAGGGCGGCGAGGTCGATCGTCGCGGTGCTGAGTCCCAGGCTCTTCTGGAGGGAGGCCAGGCTGCCGCTGATGGTCGCGGTGGCCTCGTCGTATCGATTCACCAGGTTCGACGCCTCGGTGATGCCAATGGAGCCGGCGGCAAGAACAAGACCGATAAGGGTGAGAGCTACACAGGCGTAGACCAGACCGACCGCGATGCCTCGCGGAATGTGCAGCCGATGGGTCGCCCCGTCGACGAGCGGGCTGACGATGAACGCCAGCAGCCATGCCAGGAAGCAGATCATGACGATCCCGCTGAAGGCGCTGACGAGCGTGAGGAATCGCTCCAGGATGAGCAGAACGAAGACGATCGACCCGGTCACGAAGAAGATCGTCCCAAAGCGGCGGAGACTGTTGGCCGGGCGCAGGTTGATCGCACGCAGACCGGCCAGCCGAAGCTTCGGAGCAGCGGTGGCCATCTGGGTCCTCCGTTAGTCGCGCGCGACCGCGCCCGGCACGCATCCGCATGCCTCCGAGAATCTGATCCGGATCGGGGCCGGCCGCAAGTATGAAAACCCTCTCCTATGCCGGGTTGTCGCGTCCCCGGCGGATTGCGCTGGCCAGGCCCCAGGCGCTCACGACGAGCGAAACCGCGAGCAGGACCGAGGATGATCCGAAGAAGTCGGCGGCAGGTCCCACGACCATGATCGGAAGCAGGCTCGAGACCGAAACGAGCATGTTGAGGATGCCGAAGACCCGCCCTCGGACCTCTTCGGGGAGCTCCTCCTGGAGCTGGGTCTGAGCGGAGATGGCGACGACGGCGTAGCACATGCCCGCGATGAACGCGATCGCGACGACGACCGAGAGCAGCGAAACGGCCTGGTTGAAATCCTGCAAGCTGTTGGTGCCGGCCGCCGCAGCTATCTGGACGTTGAGGAAGTGCCAGATCGAGCCGAGACCCGACAGCAAGGCGAGCAGGAGACCGAGCATGATCAATCCCGCCTCGATGATCCGCCGCCTCGGGAAGTTGTGACCGTAGGCGTTGACGCCGAGGACTCCTGTGACGATACCCACGCCGAGAGGCAGGATGACCACGACCAGGCCCTTGTCGCCGAGCCCCAGGGACGTCTTGGCGAAGTCGGGGCCGAGCACAGCAAGGATGCCGATCAGCGCTCCGGTGACCCCCATATAGGAGAGCGACCAGCCCACATTGCGGTGCTCGCGGATGTAGGTGATGCCCTCGACAAGCTGCCCAAACGTGCCCTTGACCGCCTTTCCCGCGACCACGACCGTATGACCGGACGCTCCTTTCGAGGCCGGCCTGGGCAGGGCCGCCGGCAGCGAAAACGGGAGCGACGACGGCAGCAACGGCGGTGGTGGCTCCGGCGGCAGCGAGGTCGGCAGGATCACGCAGAAGACGGCAGCAACGAAGTAGAGCGCGGCCACTATCAGGATCAGCGTCTGTGGGCCGGCGATGGCGATGACGAACGGCCCGAACAGGGCGAAGCCCAGCGCAAACGCTGCGTTGGTCGTCAAGGCGAAGAGGCCGTTGGCCGCCAGCAGCTGAGACCTCGGCACAACGTAGGGAATCATCGAGGCCTCGGCCGGGCCGAAGAACGTAGTGAGTGTCGATACGAGGATCATCAGCAGGTACAGCAAGAGCAGGTTGCTGTTAACCAGGAAGACCGCCACGAAGGCCACGCCGCGGAGCAAGTTCGTGACGACCAGCACGAGTCGCTTGTCTACCCGATCCACGAAGACGCCGGCGAGGGCCGAGAAGACTATCGCCGGCACAAGAAAGCACAGCAGAAGAACACTGATGGCGATCTTCGAGCCGCTGTAGGTGGACGTGATGATGACGAGCAAGCCGAGCATGACCATGTTGCCGCCGACCTGGGTCGACAACTGGGCCAGCCACAACAGCAAGAACGGCCGGTTGCGCAGCACCGCGATGCCGCCACCCTCAGGAGGGGTACCCGCATCTATCACGTTCGTTGTCGCTGTCTCCGGGGATGGGTCGGCATTGAGATGAATCTGCCACTTCGATCGCCACTGGGCGAGTGCATGGTATCTCCTGTCCGAGGCCGAGACGTGCTCCTGTCTTGCCCTGTTCGGCGCCTGCCGTGACCGTCCCGAGGCCGCCCGGTCTTGCTAGACCCTCATCCCGACGCCGCGGATCGCCAGTGGCGCGATGGACTGCGCAACTGGCCTGATGTGGAGCTGGGTCTTGGAGCGACGGATCGGGAGACTGTCGGCCAGGCGCAAGCGATACCGGCCTTCCAGCAGGACGAAGACGCCGTCCTTGGGCGCTCCGGCCCCGACTACTGGCTCGCCACCCGAGCCTGCTGTCGAGCGCTCGCCTTCTGCCGGCCGATCGTCTCTGGTCGTCGCGCCTCGCGCAGGTCGAACCAGTACTTGGTCAGCTCCACGAGCGCCAGGTACGCGGCGACGATCACTATCACCAGTAGCCAGAACTGCCACGGCAACGCCCCGAATCCGATCAGCGACCCGAGCGGGCTCTAAGGAATGGTCACAGTCACGTGGGACCTGGGGATGTCGAGGACCGGAAACGTGATGATCGGATCGTGTTCCGCGCCCGATCGATCGAGGATTGTGGGCCGCACGATGGTTTCATCGCGTCGGCTCCGGAGGGCCTCGAGATCCTCACCGGTCGGCAAGCCGCTGGCCCGAAGACTCAGTGCCCCTGGCCGATCGATGACGGGAGTTATGCGGCCGCGAGGCCGTTCGCCACGAGGCTGTGGCGCGGCGACCTCAAGCTCTGCGTCCGAGACAGCACCGCGTCCTCAGGCCGACGACGAGCCGCTCCATCGACACGTCGAGCTTCGCTGACCTCCCCAGCCCTATGAAACCATCGTCTCGGAAGGTGCGCCTCTGTCGCGTAGATGAAACCGAAAGTGGAGCGGGAGACGGGTCTCGAACCCGCGACATTCAGCTTGGAAGGCCGAGGCTCTACCGGTCGAGCCAGGACTCTTGAAGCTAGGTTCCGGAGACACGATGGCTGAATAGCGACGACTGGGCAACCGAGTTCGCGTGTGATCGAAGAGACTCCCCCTCGAGGCAGCTTTTGGGCCTAGGACGCAACCGGTCGAGGGGCTGGCGTGATGGCTTGGGTCCTTCGTTCGGCCCCTGCCGAGTCGGGGGTCGCCGCTCGATTCTTCGGTTGATAACTAGATGACGTGGACCAGCCAGAGGATCACCAGCACGATAATGATCACGCCGACGATTCCGACGCCACCGCCTCTGGAGTACATTTCGATCTCCCGTTCAGCAACCAGTAAGGCCAGTTTTCGGCTGATGCTTCGTGGTTGCACTCTCCGTGATGGTCATAAGTTCGCATGCCGTTCTGTGAGTCTAGGCTGGATCTGGCGCCGGCTGGAAGGATGAAAACCCTCCGGTGCCGAATCTCCAAGGCTCAGAACCTACGGGCACACCGCCGCCTTCAGCACACCTTGGCGCCGGTTGCTGAACAGATCATAGGCCTCGACGATGTCGTCGAGGGCGAAGCGGTGGGTGATGAGCGGGAGCGGGTCGAAGCGACCTGACTCGACCATGGCGATGAGCCTCCGCATGCGCTCCTTGCCGCCCGGACAGCTTCCCCCTGTCCCCTACGAGCATCCCGTCAACTCTTGCAGCACTATTGAGGAGCGAGGCGGGGACAAGCGAGCTGTGCGACCTCACGTCACGCTGTCGCCCACCCCGACACGATGGCTGCAT
>PLLE01000032.1 GCA_003141245.1 Chloroflexota bacterium | reverse complement strand
AGCCAGCTGAGCCAGTTCATGGATCAGACCAACCCTCTGGCCGAGTTGACCAGCAAGCGCCGCCTCTCGGCCCTTGGCCCCGGAGGCCTCTCGCGGGAGCGCGCCGGCTTCGACGTCCGAGACGTGCACCACAGCCACTACGGCCGCATCTGCCCGATCGAGACGCCGGAAGGCCCGAACATCGGCCTGATCGGCTCGCTCGCCACCTTCGGCCGGATCAACCCCTACGGCTTCATCGAGACGCCCTACCGCAAAGTGAAGCGTACGATCGCCTGGAACGATCCAGACATCGCCCGCCGCGAGGCCGGCGTGGACCTGGTCGGCAAGGATGGCAAGGTCGTCCTGCAGGCCGGTGAGCGGTTCAACGACGCGGCCATCGCCGAGTTGAAGCGTCAGAAGGCTCAGGCCTTCCAGATCCGCCCCATCGTCACCTCTGAGATCGAGTACCTGGCGGCGGACGAGGAAGAAGAGCACTACGTCGCCCAGGCCAATGCCGAGCTGGATGCGGAGGGACATTTCGTCCGAGATCGCATCCCGTGCCGCCACCGCGATCAGTTCCCCGAGGCTCGACCCAACCAGATCGAGTACATGGACGTCTCGCCCAAACAGGTCGTCTCGGTGGCCACGGCGCTGATCCCGTTCCTCGAGCACGACGACGCCAACCGCGCCCTGATGGGCTCGAACATGCAGCGCCAGGCCGTGCCGCTCCTCGAGCCGGAGGCGCCGATCGTCGGCACCGGCATGGAATGGCGAGCTGCGCTGGACTCGGGCCAGGTCGTCGTCGCCCGCCGTCCGGGAGTGGTCACGAGCGTGACCGCCGACAAGGTCCAGATGGAGACCGACACCGGCGATCTGGATGAATACCTGCTTCAGAAGTACGTCCGCTCCAACCAGGGGACGTGCATCAACCAGCGCCCGATCGTCGACGTCGGCCAGCGCCTCGGCGCCGGTGAGCCGATCGCCGACTCGAGCTCGACGGACCACGGTGAGCTGGCCCTCGGCCGCAACGTGCTGGTCGCGTTCATGAGCTGGGAGGGCGGCAACTACGAGGACGCCATCGTCATCAGCGAGCGCCTCGTCAAGGAAGACTTCTTCACGAGTATCCACATCGAGAAGCACGAGTTGGAGTCTCGCGACACCAAGCTCGGCCCCGAAGAGATCACCCGCGATATTCCCAACGTCGGCGAGGAATCCCTCAAGGACCTCGACGAAGAGGGGATCGTCTACATCGGCGCCGAAGTCCAGCCGGGCGACATCCTGGTCGGCAAGATCACGCCAAAGGGCGAGACGGAGCTGACCGCGGAGGAGCGTCTGCTGCGTGCGATCTTCGGCGAGAAGGCCCGCGAGGTGAAGGACTCCTCGCTGCGACTGCCTCACGGCGAGCGCGGCAAGGTAGTCGACGTCCGCATCTTCAGCCGCGAGGAAGGCGACGAGCTNNAACAAGGGCGTCATCGCCAAGGTTCTGCCCGCGGAAGACATGCCGTTCCTGCCGGACGGCACTCCGGTCGACATCGTTCTCAACCCGCTTGGCGTGCCGAGCCGAATGAACATCGGTCAGATCCTCGAGACGCACCTCGGCTGGGCGCTCCACGAACGCGGGTTGAAGGCCGCGACCGCCGTCTTCGATGGTGCCTCGGAAGAGCAGATCCGCGAGGAGCTGCGCGACGCCGGACTGCCCGAGAACGGCAAGATCGTCCTCCGCGACGGGCGCTCGGGCGAGCCGTTCGACAGACCCATCACGGTCGGCTACATCTACATGCTCAAGCTCCACCATCTCGTGGAGGACAAGATCCACGCCCGGTCCACCGGACCCTACAGCCTCATCACGCAGCAGCCTCTGGGCGGCAAGGCCCAGTTCGGCGGCCAGCGCTTCGGTGAGATGGAGGTCTGGGCGCTCGAGGCGTACGGCGCGGCGAACATCCTGCAGGAACTGCTCACCGTCAAGTCGGACGACGTCATGGGTCGAGTCCAGACCTACGAGGCGATCGTCAAGGGCGAAGAGATCCAGGCACCGGGCGTCCCCGAGTCGTTCAAGGTCCTGATCAAGGAACTCCAGAGCCTCGGGCTCAACGTCGAGATTCTCAACGAGAACGACGAGGAAATCCGCTTCGCCGAGGATGCCGGCACGTATCCGATGCCGGATCTTGGTGGGATCAACCTCGCAGGGTTCGAAGACTGATCCAACCGCACGCATGACGAGGCGCCTGCGCCCGGCCAGCCAGGCGTCGCCGATCCACGGTCCGAACTACGCCGCTGAGCCAGGTGACGGCGTGGAGGAGAGGAATGCTCGAGGTCAACAACTTCAATGCCATCCGGATCTCGCTCGCGAGTCCTGAGCAGATCCGAGATTGGTCGTCGGGTGAGGTCACCAAGCCCGAGACGATCAACTACCGCACGCTCAAGCCGGAGAAGGACGGCCTCTTCGACGAGCGCATCTTCGGTCCCACAAAGGACTGGGAGTGCTACTGCGGCAAGTACAAGCGGATTCGGTACAAGGGCATCATCTGTGACAAGTGCGGCGTGGAGGTCACTCGCTCCAAGGTTCGGCGCGAGCGGATGGGCCACATCCAACTTGCCAGCCCGGTCAGCCATATCTGGTACTTCAAGGGCACGCCGTCGCGCCTGGGTATCCTCCTCGACATCAGCCCCCGCAACCTGGAGCGGATCCTCTACTTCGCCCTGTACATCGTCACTCACGTGGACGAGGAGGCCCGGCGCCGGGCCCTCGCCGCTCTCGAGGACGAGGCCGAGGGTAGGGGAGGCAAGGGCGGGCGTGCCCTCAGCGATCTCGAAGGCGAGCTGAAGACTCGGTTCCACCGCCAGAAGGACGAGCTCGACGCCCTGCTCGCGGTCACGAGGGCCGATCTCGAGCAGCAGCGCACGACCCGAACCGAAGAGATCGTCGAGGCCGCCCAGAAGGTCGAGCAGCTCCTGAGCGCGCTCGGCAAGGACGCGGCCAGCGAGACGATCGCCTTCCCAATCACGGGCGAGGTCGTGGTCGCGGCCGGCGCTACTGCCGGCAAGGAGGCCACCGCCGCTCTCCGCAAGATCGTGGCCGCCGAGACCGAGCGCGTCACCTCCGAGATCCAGCAGCGCGAGGCCGACGAAGAGCGCAGCACGGGTCAGAAGATCACCGACCTGCAGCTGCAGAACGACGCCGAGCTCGAATCGGAGCGCGAACGCCTGCGCCGCGACGCCGAGGGCGCCAAGGACGAGATCCGCAAGCAGCGCGACGAGATCGAGTCGATCAAGTCGCTGATGACGCTTTCGGAGAACGACTTCCGCAATCTCGACGAGCGGTACGGCTCGGGCAGCCGGGGTGGCCGCATCTTCTATGCCGCGATGGGCGCGGAAGCGGTCCGCGACATCATCGGCCGCATGGATCTCGAGGAGCTGGCTCGCTCGCTCCACATCGAAGTCCGAACCACTTCAGGCCAGCGCCGCAAGAAGGCCATCAAGCGTCTGCGCTTGATCGAGGCCTTCCGCCGATCCGGGACGCGACCGGAGTGGATGATCCTGTCGGTCATCCCGGTCATCCCGCCGGACCTGCGCCCGATGGTCCAGCTCGACGGCGGCCGCTTCGCGACCTCCGACCTCAACGACCTCTACCGGCGCGTGATCAACCGGAACAACCGGCTCAAGCGACTGCTCGAGCTCGGCGCCCCCGAGATCATCATCCGCAACGAGAAGCGAATGCTCCAGGAGGCCTGCGACGCCCTGATCGACAACGGNNTCAAGGGCAAGCAGGGCCGGTTCCGCCAGAATCTGCTCGGCAAGCGCGTGGACTACTCCGGCCGATCGGTCATCGTCGTCGGCCCGGAGCTCAAGCTCCACCAGTGCGGCCTGCCCAAGAAGATGGCGCTCGAACTGTTCAAGCCGTTCGTCATGCGCCTCCTGGTCGAGAAGGGCTTCGCCCACAACATCAAGAGCGCCAAGCGTATCGTCGAGCGCGTCCGGCCCGAGGTCTGGGACGTTCTCGAAGAGGTCATCAAGGACCACCCGGTCCTGCTGAACCGCGCCCCCACGCTGCACCGGCTCGGCATCCAGGCCTTCATGCCGATTCTGGTCGAAGGCTCGGCGATCCAGATTCACCCGCTCGTCTGCACCGCCTTCAACGCCGACTTCGATGGCGACCAGATGGCCGTCCACGTTCCGCTCTCCACGGCCGCCCAGGAAGAGGCGCGGACGATGATGCTCTCGACGGCGAACCTGCTTTCGCCCGCCGACGGCAGCCCCGTCGTTGCGCCCACCCAGGACATGGTTCTGGGCTGCTTCTACCTGACGATGGAGAAGCCCCTGGCCGAGGGCAAGAAGCCCCGCCTCTTCTCCAGCGAGGGTGAGGCGATCCTGACCTACCAGCTCCGCGAGGTGACCCTCCACGAGCCGGTCGAGGCTATGGTTCGGGCCTGGGACGAGACCGCCGAGGCGGTTGTCGATCAACGCGTCCGCACCACCGTCGGGCGGATCATCTTCAACCAGATCGTGCCGGATCGGCTCCGCTTCAAGAACGTGAACATGAAGCGGACCGAGCTGCGACGCCTGGTCGACGAGTGCTACCGGATCCTCGGCCCCGAGGAGACCGCGAACGTCGTCGACGGCGTCAAGACCGTCGGCTTCGAGTACGCGACCCGCGGCGGCATGACCATCGCCGTCACGGACATCGTGATCCCGCCCGACAAGGGACGTCGCCTGGTCGAGGCCGACGCCGCCGTCGACCAGATCGACCGCCAGTTCCAGCGCGGCCTGATCACCGACGACGAGCGCTACGAGCAGGTCGTCGAGGTCTGGCAGAAGACGACCAACGACCTGTCCACGGCGATGATGGACGGCCTCGATCCCTTCGGCTCCGTCCGCATGATGTCGGACTCCGGCGCCCGAGGTAACAAGGGCCAGATCAGCCAGCTCGGTGGCATGCGCGGCCTCATGGCCGACCCATCGGGCCGCATCATCGACGTGCCGGTTCGGAGCAACTTCCGAGAGGGCATGACGGTCCTCGAGTACTTCATCTCCACGCACGGCGCCCGCAAGGGTCTTGCCGACACGGCCCTCCGCACCGCCGACTCGGGTTACCTGACCCGGCGTCTGGTGGACGTGGCCCAGGACGTCATAACCCGCGAGGAAGACTGCGGCACCCAGGAAGGCAGCTGGATCACTCGCTCCGAGTCGGCCGAGATCACCAACAACGAGAAGGGCGCGTACCAGAAGCGAATGGTCGGGCGCCTCTGCGCGGCCGCTCTCTTCCATCCCGAGACGGGCGCCCTCGTCGTCGAGCGCAACCAGGAGATCAGCGAGGCCGTCGCGGCCGCGATCGACGAGTCGGGGATCGACGAGGTCCTCGTCCGCTCACCGCTCTCCTGCGAGGCGCGCCAGGGCGTCTGTCGCCTGTGCTACGGCCGCAACCTCGCGACCGGCTTCCTGGTCGGCATCGGCGAGGCCGTCGGCATCATCGCCGCTCAGTCGATCGGCGAGCCGGGCACGCANNTTCGAAGGCCGCGTCCCCAAGGGCAAGGCCGAGATCAGCCACATCGACGGCATCGTCGAGATCGTCCGCGGCGACACCGGCACGCGCGTCAAGGTCACCAGCCGCGAGCAGTACGACACCCACATCGCCCTACCCGCCGGAGTGGAGCTGCTGGCTGCCGCCGGCGATCTGGTCGAGTCCGGCCAGGCCCTCGCCCGCTCCGAGAGCGGCGACAAGTCGGCCGACGTGACGGCCCCGGCGAAGGGCTTCCTGGTTCGCGAGGGCGACGACCTGGTCGTCCGCTCCGAGGACACGGTCGAGCGCGAATACGCCATCCCGCACAATGCCAAGCTCATGGTCGAGAACGGCGTCGAGATCCGTGCCGGCGACGCGATCACGGACGGCCCGATCAACCCGCAGGAATACCTCGAGACCCGCGGCAAGGACGCCGTCCAGCGCTACCTGGTCAAGGAAGTCCAGAAGGTCTACCGCAGCCAGGGCGTCACGATCAACGACAAGCACATCGAGATAATCGTCCGTCAGATGCTCCGCAAGGTTCGCATCGACCAGCCGGGCGACACGGATCTCCTGCCGACCGAGCTGATCGATCGCCTCGACTTCGAGGAGGTCAACAACCGCGTCCTGGCCGAAGGCGGCGAGCCTGCCACGGCCCAGACGGTCCTGCTCGGCGTGACCAAGGCCTCGCTCAACACCTCCAGCTTCCTCGCGGCGGCTTCCTTCCAGGAGACGACCCGGGTGCTCACCGAGGCTGCCATCAACGGCTCCAAGGACCACCTGATCGGCCTCAAGGAGAACGTCATCATCGGCAAGCTCATCCCCGCCGGGACGGGCGCGCCGGCCAACATCGCCGCCGCTCGCGAGCGGGCGCGCCGGGCCGCCGAAGAGGCGCTCGCCGGCGAGTCGCTCGAGAGGGTGCGCGGCCCGGAGTACGAATACAACCCGTTCCTCGAGGAGGCCGGACAGCTGCCCTCCGATGAGACGACGGACCTGGCTTCGCTCCTGGTCTCCAGCTCCACCGAGGCGCACGAGAACGACGAGGACTTCGTGAACCCGTTCCTGGACGCTCTCGGCGCCGCTGCGGGCGGCGAGTCCGGATCTGCCGGCGAGGTGGATCTGGACACCATCCTAGGCGAGACGAAGTAAGAAGAGGAGTAGTCGCCGGAACGTCGGCGATCACCTCGGAATAGAGGGGCGGAACGCGTCCACGGCGCCCCTGGGAGGTTTGACACTCCCGGGCGGCTGCTGATAGACTCCGCCCTCGTGGCTTCTCGGGAGGCCGCGGTCGGCGTGTGCCGATCGCCCCTTCCGGCAGGCCGTCCAGATGGAGGAAGCGCGCTGCCAGGCCTGCCCAGGCCGGGAAGTGGCGGCCCACCAGACCATCGAAGCGATCCGCGCCGCTCAGGCGAGCGCCTCAAGTCGCGATCCGGTGCCGCAACGGCGGTTAGCCGGGACGTCGGAGGCCTCCGCTGCGGCGCAGGTTTCCGTCGATCGGACTCGAGCCCGGGTCGAACCCGGCCTCGAAAGCCCGTCTCGGCGCCGGGATCGCGGAAGACCATTGGCAATACCAACGACAAGGACGAAAGGAGCAGCGTCTCCGTGCCGACGATCAGCCAGCTCGTGCGGCATGGCCGCCAGCCTAAGATCTCGAAGATCAAGGCACCGGCCATGCGCAAGAACTGGAACAGCCTGCGCCAGCGCCAGGTGGCCATTCCCGGTGCGCCCCAGAAGCGCGGCGTCTGCCTGCAAGTTCGCACGATGACGCCGAAGAAGCCGAACTCGGCTCTTCGAAAGATCGCCCGCGTCCGCCTCACGAACCAGATGGAGGTCACGGCCTACATCCCCGGGATCGGCCACAACCTCCAGGAGCACTCGGTCGTGCTGGTCCGCGGTGGCCGCGTGAAGGACCTGCCGTCGGTCAAGTACCACATCATCCGCGGCACCCTGGACGCCGCCGGGGTCCGCGATCGCAAGCAGGGCCGTTCCAAGTACGGAGCGAAGGCCGCCCAGCAGAAGGGCAAGAAGTAGCGATGCCGCGTCGTTCGACCACCGCCCGCAAGACCAAGTATCAGGGCGCCCCGACGACCCGACTCAGCAGTCGCTTCGCGACCAAACTGATGACGGACGGCAAGCGCCACCTCTCCGAGCGGATCCTGCGCGAGGCCCTCGCCCGCGCGGAGGCGCAGGCTCGTCGGCCCGGCATCGAAGTGCTCGAGTCGGCGATGCGCAACGCCACTCCAATCATCGAGGTCAAGCCGCGCCGCGTCGGTGGCGCGACCTATCAGGTCCCGGTCGAGATCCGGGGCGATCGTCGGATGTCGCTCGGCGTGCGGTGGCTCGTCCAGGCCGCCCGCAAGCGCAACGGCAAGAGCATGTCGGAGAAGCTCGCCGCCGAGCTAGTCGATGCCATGAACGGCCTCGGCGCCGCGGTCAAGCGTCGTGAGGACACCCACAAGATGGCCGATGCCAACAAGGCATTCAGCCATTTCAAGTGGTAGGCCTCGGTCAGGGAGAGTAGAGAACTCGTGGCACGTCAGGTTCCGCTAGGCAAGACGCGGAACATCGGAATCATCGCCCATATCGACGCTGGGAAGACCACCGTCACCGAGCGAGTCCTCTTCTACACGAAGAAGATCTACAAGATCGGTGAGGTTCATGAGGGCGCGGCCACCATGGACTGGATGCCCCAGGAGCAGGAGCGCGGTATCACGATTACCGCGGCTGCTACGACGTGCGCGTGGGGCGATCACCGAATCAACATCATCGATACGCCCGGGCACGTGGACTTCACCGTCGAGGTGGAGCGCAGCCTGCGCGTTCTCGACGGCGCGGTCGTCGTCTTCGACGGCGTAGCCGGCGTCGAGCCCCAGTCCGAGACTGTCTGGCGCCAGGCCGACCGTTACCGCGTGCCGCGCATCTGCTTCATCAACAAGCTGGATCGCACCGGGGCCGACTTCTGGCGCTGCGTCGACATGATCCGCGAGCGCCTCGGCGCCCGGCCCGTGCCGATCCAGATCCCGATCGGGTCCGAGGAGAAGTTCCAGGGGATCGTCGACCTGATCACGATGAAGGCGATCATCTACAGGGCCGAGGATCTGGGGGCCGAGTCGGAGACCATCGACATCCCGGCGGAGTTGCTGGATCGAGCCCGCGCCCAGCGCGAGAAGATGATCGAGGTCGTCGCCGAGATGGATGACGAGCTCACGCATAAGTATCTCGAAGGCCACACCCTGAGCCCCGAAGACATCAGGCGAGGCCTGCGACTCGGCACCCTTGAGGACCGCATCGTCCCCGTCCTGGCCGGCTCGGCGCTGAAGAACAAGGGCGTCCAGCCTGTTCTCGACGCGGTCGTGGACTATCTTCCGTCGCCGCTCGACGTGCCGCCGGTCATCGGCGAGCACCCGGTGACGCACAAGGAAGTCCTCCGCACCGCCAACGACAGCGAGCCCTTCAGCGCCCTGGTCTTCAAGATCGCGGCGGACCCGTACGTCGGCAAGCTGGCCTACTTCCGGGTCTACTCGGGCACGCTCAAGGCCGGGTCTTACGTCCTGAACGCGACCAAGGGCAAGAAGGAGCGGATCGGTCGCATCCTCCAGATGCACGCCAATCACCGAGAAGAGATGGAGATCGTCTACGCCGGCGACATCGCCGCCGCTGTCGGACTGAAGGAAAGCTTCACCGGCGACACGCTGAGCGACCCGGACCACCCGGTCGTCCTCGAGTCGATCGTCTTCCCGGAGCCGGTCATCGAAGTCGCCATCGAGCCCAAGACCAAGGCCGACCAGGACAAGCTGGCGCTGGCCCTCCAGCGTCTGGCCGAGGAAGACCCAACCTTCCGCGTCCACACGGACGAGGAGAGCGGCCAGACCCGTATCGCCGGCATGGGCGAGCTGCACCTGGATGTTCTCGTGGATCGGATGGTCCGCGAGTTCAAGGTCGCGGCCAATGTCGGCCGGCCGCGCGTCTCCTACCGGGAGACGATCCGGCGCGCTTCCGAGGGCAACGGCCGTCACATCAAGCAGACCGGCGGTAAAGGCCAGTACGGCCACGCAGTCATCAAGGCGGAACCGAACGAGCCTGGCAAGGGTTACGAGTTCATCGACAAGATCGTCGGCGGGACTATCCCGCGCGAGTACATCAAGCCGATCGACCAGGGCATCCGCGAGGCGCTCGAAACGGGTCCTTATGCCGGCTACCCGATGGTCGACGTGAAGGTGACCCTCTTCGACGGGTCCTTCCACGAGGTCGACTCCAGCGAAATGGCGTTCAAGATCGCCGGCTCGCTGGCGATCAAGGATGCCGTTTCCAAGGCGGGTCCGGTGATCCTCGAGCCGCTCATGCGGGTCGAGGTGACGCTGCCGGAGCCATTCCTGGGCGACGTCATCGGCGATCTCAACGCCCGACGGGGACACCTCGAGGCGATGGAGTCGCGCGGCACGACGCAGGTCATCCGGGCGCGAGTCCCGCTGGCCACGATGTTCGGATACGCCACAGACCTGCGGTCGATGACGCAGGGTCGCGCCAGCTACTCGATGGAGCTATCCCACTACGCCGAGGTCCCCGCCAGCGTGGCGGCCGAACTCGTTCAGAAGTCCAGAGTCTGACCAACCAACCTAGCCCGCAATAGGAGCGAGGGAGCAGCCCGCGATGGCGAAGAAGAAGTTC
>PLLE01000043.1:114530-147380 GCA_003141245.1 Chloroflexota bacterium | reverse complement strand
ACACGGCGCGGAGCAGCCGGCCCACGGCAATACTCACGGCTTCACCTACGGCTACTACAGCCTCGGGCGATCCCATCAAGCTGGCGGGCGACAGCAAGATAATCTGCCAGGTTCAGATACCCTATGGGCGTTCAGATGCCGTATTGAACGTGTCCGGGTTGAAGGCCTCAATCTCGCGCACCCTGTTTGTTTCTGACCTTGATGGGACGCTGCTACGCCCTGACGGCTCGTTGGGCGACAGGACGGTTCGCGTAGTCAACGAACTGATCTCCATGGGCGGCCTCTTCACCTACGCCACCGCCCGGTCCTACACCCGGTCGTCTCCGGTGACCGCCCGCCTTGACCTTGAACTACCAGTCATAACGTACGGCGGGGCGATCATCGTCGACCCCGGTTCCGGGACACCTCGTGCTGCTGCCACGCTTCCCACCAAGGTGGTCGACGCCGTACAACACGCGGCGGCACCTGAGGGGTCGCTCCATCTGATCCTCTACGCCATCCACGCCGGCCGGGACCGGGTTTGCTGGCTCGCCCGCCGCGGCCCCGGGCCAGTCGAGCGCTGGAGCAACGACCCGCGGCTATTCCCGCTCGGTGAATGGACCCAGATCGACCCCGCCAACGTCTTCTGCATCTCCGTCATCGGTGAGCCTGGTGCGTTGCAGACGTTTCGCGACGGCCTCGCGGCTGATCTGGCCGACTGCCACGCAGTGTTCGGCGAGGATGTCTACACGCCAGGCGAGTACTGGCTTGAACTGACCTCCTTGAAAGGCACCAAGGGCGTCGCGCTGGACACGGTGCGCCAGGAGGTCGGCGCCGATCGGCTGGTCTGCTTTGGAGACAACCACGGTGACCTCCCGATGTTCGCCGTTGCAGACATATCCCTCGCCGTGGCAAACGCCGCTCCCGAGGTGAAGCAGGCCGCGACGGAGGTGATTGGTGCGAACTCGGCTGAAGGCGTCGCGGAGTGGTTGGCTTCCTACCTGTCAGGCGACGTAGTTCGGGCTCCGGCCAACCGGCGACGTAGGGCCTGAACTGGGTCAGCGGAGGTCGATGTCTCCTGTGCCAGGCTTGTCACTACCTGCTCATGGTGTGCGGGCCGACCCAGCTCAGCCTACTCGAGGGTAATGGCCGAACGCGCTGGTGCGCAGGCCCTAGACAGGCGACGTCTCAACGAGCGGAAGTGCCAGCAGCCTGGTAGTTGTAAAGCGGCGCTCCGCCAGCCGAGCGCGCACGGTATCCTCCGTGCCTCGGTTGGGCTAACTGACCCGTCGACCGGACGTCCGCCGCTCCAGGGTATCCGCCGTCGTGACTCGGACCTTCACCCGCATAGTGTCGGGCTGAGTCCTCTCGCCCCGACCCGATGAGATGGCACCGGCGTTGGCGAGCGTGCTGTCTCTAGAGCGCCACGACGTGGTCATCGTCTCGCCCATCTTCTCTGTATTCTCGCTATTCCTGCTCCCAGGACTGACCGCGGAAGGGACCATGGTGGGCCACGAGCTGCGGGCAAGGTTATGAGACGCTGGGGGTTGACAGGACTTGCGCTAGTCGGCGAGCTCGCCCACAGTGGGACCAGAGCCGCAGCAAGCGGGACCGTGCGGGAGGGGCGATTGTGGGCGAACAGCCGGTGGTGCTGACCGATGGTGTGGTGAGGCTGCGGGCGTGGGAGCCAGACGACGCGCCCGTGGTCTATGCAGCGTGCCAGGACGAGCTCATCGTCCGATTCCTTCCGATCGGAGGCGAGTTAACCAACCGGCTGTGGCGCACAAGCGTCACTGGGCGCGCCACCTGTCAGGCCGATCCTTCGCCAGATCGATCACGGGTTTCGGGGTCTTCTGGGTGTGCTTCTCGTGCAGCACCACTGCGAGCAAGATCCGACCCTTGCTGACAGCCCTGATGCGTAACAATGGCAACCGACGAGTGCCCACACCGTTGGACTGAAGGATTTCTGATGACGCATATGCGCCGCCCGCCTGCCAGTGCCCGGACCGCGGTGACTCCCGCATGACTGAGCACGACACCACCACTTACCGGTCCGTCGGCGTGGACTACGACCTGCTCGACGCTAGCAAACGACAGGCCATCATGGCCGCTCTCGGCACGTCGGCGCTTGCCGCCGCCCGCGGCGCCGAGGCGGTGGACGCTTCCCGCGGCGAGCCCGCCTTCGTGATGAGCCTCGGAGGGCAACAACTCGCCCTAGTCATCGAATGCCTGGGGACCAAGTCGATCCTCGCCCGTGAGTACGAGGCGGCCACTGGCGTCAACCGCTTCGACTGGATCGGCTACGACACCGTCGCCGCTATCGTCAACGACTTGTGTGCCGTCGGAGCTCTGCCGCTCATGATGAGCGCCTACTTCGCCACAGGCTCGCCCGACTGGTATGCCGCCCCAGGTCGGTTCGATGCCCTGGTGAGTGGGTGGCGCCGTGGCTGCGAGGACTCCGGTGCCGTTTGGGGCGGTGGCGAATCGCCGATGCTCAGCGGCGTGGTGGAGCCCGGTGAGATCGACCTGGCGGGCTGCGCGGTGGGGATCATCCCAGCCGGCCGGCCACCGCTGCTTGGAGACCGTTTGCAGCCGGGCGACGACATCGTCCTGGTGGCAAGCACCGGCCTGCACACCAACGGAGCTTCTCTGGCTCGCGAGGCGGCGCGGCGGGCCGGGGGCTTGGAGCAGAAGCTGCCGAGCGGGCAGACGCTAGGCGATGCACTGCTGACCCCTAGCGCCATCTACGTGAGGCTCGTCGAGGCTCTCTATGCCGCCGGCACTCCCTTGTCGTACGCCACCCCCATTACCGGGCACGGCCTGCGCAAGCTGATGCGTGCGGACCGGCAGCTGACCTACCGGGTGAAGCGGTTGCCACCGGTGCCGGAGGTCTTCTCCTACATCACCGACGTGCTCGCTCTTTCCCCTGCCGAGGCCTACGGAACCCTCAACATGGGCGCCGGCTTCGCGCTGTTCTGCCCTCGGGGCGAGGGAGAGGGCGCGGTCGCGGTTGCCACAGAGCAGGGCTACAAGGCATGCCTCAGCGGTCATGTGCAGGAAGGCCCACGCAGCGTCGTCCTTGAGCCAGTGGGCGTCATCTTCGAAGAAGGGGAACTAAGACTTCGATAGGAAGGACGCCGGGTGGCTCAAGGAAAGCGCTGTGGCGCGAGTCCTTGTTCCAGAGACCTGTGCCGGGAATACGAGTCGTCAAACCTGGGCTCGCCTGCAACCCGAGTCGACCAGCCGGGAGGATCAGTACCGATCGCCAGGACCCAGCCGACGGTGCGCCTCGCGGGCTCGCTCGTCAGCGGCCGAGGCACCGTAGCGGGTGAGCATCGTCCGGCTCCGCCAGCCGGCCAGACGCATGAGATCGCCCTCGTTGCCACCTGCGGCGAGCCACTGAAGGGCGTACGTGTGGCGGAAGCGGTGCGGGTGGACGTCGGCCGATGCCGGCTGCGGCGCCACGGCGTCGGACAACGTCGGCCACGCCGTTCGGCGTCATGGGCCCAGCCCGCGCCAGACGGCCTCAAGCCCTCTCGCCCCGACCACGATCGGGTGTTGGTGCCGGATTACCAACGACTGCGAGCGGGCGCTGATTACCAAAGGTAATGGATGGTAAGCCGCTGAGGGCTGGAGACCCCGCTACCAACCGGCGTGGACCTGCAGATGTACTCGTGGTGCTTGAAGCCCGCAGCCAGTACGCGAACGCACCCCCGGGGCGATGCCGATGCTCGCCAACCGACTCCCGAGCTACCCCAGAGACGAGAAGTAGGAGAGGACGATCGGGACGACGTCGCGCAAGTCGCGGGTAACGATGGAGGCACGCGCCGCCGCGACCGCTGGTTGACTGCCGTTGACCGCGACCGAGAAGCCGGCCGCTGCAAAGAGTGGCAGATCGCCCGACGAGTCACCGAGCGCCACCAGACGGCTCGACGGACGGCCCGCGAGTCGGCAGCGATCAGCAGCAAAGGCAGCCTTGTCGGCTGGCAGGCAAACTCTCAGCAGCTCGCCCGTGAGGATGCCGTCCACCACGCCCATCTCGCAGCCGCACGCACCGTCGAGGCCGAACTGATCGGCGACAATCCGGACGGCGAAGGCCCAGGTTATCGAAGCCAGCACCACCTCCAAGCCAGATTGGTGAAGGGATTCGACCGCCGGTCGGATGCCATCGAGCCAGCAGGCATCGGTAAGGGCATCCGCGACGTCGCGGAGCCTGACGCCGCGCAATCCGCGAGCCGACCGCGCCGCAAAGACGTCGTTGCCGATCTCACCTGCGGCGTAGGCACGCTCGAGTTCTCGTATCTGGGCCGCATCGCCGAAACGAACTCCGAGCAGGCTCGACACAGTCGTGTCGGGGAGCAGGGTGCCGTCCAGGTCCACGGCAACCACGCCCCGTGGGCGCACATCGACCTGGCGGGCATTGGTAAGCATCGGTGGGCAGATGGTAGGCCCCGAAGATAGACGCCGCTGCCCGGAAGGTTAGCAGGGGACCGCCGGCGACGATGCCCTCTGTCGACGATGCCCTCGGGGCGAGAGGATTTGAACCTCCGACCAGATCCCGTCGTTCAGCTCGCGGTTCGCTCCACGGCGGTCAGGCTCTCGTCGGAGCTCGCGATCACCAGGTCGACCTGCCCATGGCCGAGGGGCTGAATATGCTCGAGGCTTTTGAGATGACCTCCGCCGGCTGAGAGGCCCCGAAGGAAGCGCCTGGAGCCCGGGCGGCGCTACGGGTTCAGGTCTTCGACCTCGCCGGTCGCCAGGAAGACCACGTCCTCGGCGATGTTCGTTACGCGATCGCCGATGCGCTCCAGGTAATGGGCCGCGAAGAGGATTCGCGTCCCCGGGTCGACCCTGGCGGGATCGGTCCGCATCTCGGCCAGGACGTCGTCGAAGACCTGGTGGTAGAGCCTGTCGATCTCGTCGTCGCGGCCGGCCACGACTCGCGCTCGTGCCTCGTCGATGTCGACCAGGGCCATCACCACGTCTCGGACCTGGCGGGCCGCCAGATTTGCCATCGGGGTCAGCTCGTCGTAGGTGACCATGCTCGTCACGCCGGCGAGCTTGCGAGCCTGCTTGGCCACGGAGCCGGCATGGTCGCCGATCCGCTCGAGCTCGTAGGTGACCCGGTCCAGGGCGAGCAGGAAGCGCAGGTCGCTGGCGACGGGCGCCTGCGTCGCGATCGTCATCGCCACCAGTGCGGTGACGGCGCGCTGGACCTCGTTGATCCGCCCGTCCGAGGTGATGACCTTCTGGGCCAGCGCTGCGTCGCGGTTCAGCAGGGCGTCGTGGGCCGCCAGGATCTGATCTTCGACCAGGCTGCCCATGCGCAGCACGCCGTCCTTGACGTCGCCCATCTCGATGTCGAGGCTCTCGCGGATGCGGGTGGCGCGGCGCTCGGCGCTGCCGTCGTCGGCGGGTGCGGCCAATTCCACGGCGGGTGCGGCTGTCGCCTCCTCCAGGGATTTCATCGGCGATTCCTCGTTCTCGGGGGCGCTCATCCGAACCGTCCGGAGATGTAGTCCTCGGTCAGCCGCTCAGTCGGCCGGGTGAAGATGCGGCCCGTGGGCCCGACCTCGACGAGGTAGCCGGCGCGGTCCTCGGCCATCGTGAAGAAGGCCGTGACGTCGCTCACGCGGGCGGCCTGCTGCATGTTGTGGGTCACGATGACGATGGTGTAGGCCTTGCGAAGCTCGCGCATCAATTCCTCGATGCGCAGTGTAGAGACCGGGTCCAGGGCCGATGCGGGCTCGTCCATCAGGATGACCTCGGGCTCGGTCGCCAGGACGCGGGCGATGCACAACCGCTGCTGCTGTCCGCCGGAGAGGGCCAGGCCCGACTTGCGCCGCAGGTCGTCCTTCACCTCGTCCCAGAGGGCGGCGCGCTTCAGGCTCGTCTCGACGAGCTCGTCGAGCTGCCGGCGGCCGTTCATGCCCCGCCGGCGAGGTCCGTAGGCGACGTTCTCGTAGATCGACATCGGGAACGGATTGGGCCGCTGGAAGACCATCCCCACCCTGCGCCGGAGCTCCACGACGCTCACGTCCGGGTCGGTCACGTTCTCGCCGTCCAGGCAGACCTGGCCCTCCACCTTCGCCCCCGGGATCAGGTCGTTCATGCGGTTGAAGCAGCGTAGAAAGGTGCTCTTGCCACTGCCGGACGGGCCGATCAGCGCCATGATGGAGCGCTCTCGGATCTGCAGAGAGACGTCTCTCACGGCGACAAAGCGGCCGTACCGGATCGAGACGTGCTCGGTGGCGATCTTGGTCGTGGATTCGTCGAGCGGCGCTTCGGCGGCGCCGAGGAGTGCAATCGGCGCGGGCACCTTGACGCGCCTCAGAACGGGCTCGGGGTAGGTAGCGGTTGCGTGCATCTCGTCTCCGATGCTCATGCGGCAGTCAGCCGTCTGGTCAGGAGGCGGCCGACGAGGCGCGCTCCCAGGTTGAAGGCCAAAACCATCGAGATCAGGATCGCGGCGGAGCCGTCCACCACCTTGCTGACATAGATGCCGAGGCCCTCGGATTGAAGCTTGTAGATATAGACAGCCATCGTCGTGCAGGGCCGCAACGGGCTCCACGGTGAGGCCGGATCGCCCAGGTTGAAGTTGGTGAAGTCGTAGTGGGCGGGCGTCGCCAGGCCGGCAGTGAAGAGAAGCACCGCGGCTTCGCCGAAGACCCGGCCGGCGGTCAGGATGATCGAGGTGACGAGCCCGGGGATCGCCAGTGGCACGACCACGTGTTGGATCGTCTGCCACTTGGTGGCGCCCAGGGCTAGGCTGGCGCTCCTCTCGTCCTGCGGCACCGCCCGCAGGGCCTGCTCCGAGAGCCGCGTCATCAGCGGCAGGTTGAACATGGTCAACGCCAGGGCCCCACCTAGCGCCGTGAAGCCCATGTGGAAGTTGTCGACGAACAGGATCAGTCCGAACAGCCCGACCACGATGGAGGGCACCGAGCTGATGGCCTCCTCGGCAAAGCGGATTGCCTCGGTCAGCTTGTTGTCGCCGGCGTACTCGGACATGTAGATGCCGCCCAGGATGCCGACGGGCACGGCGATGAGCATCGTCAGGCCGAGCATGTAGATCGAGTTCCAGAGTATCGGCAGGATGCCGCCGAGAGCGGTGTCGCTGGGGTCGCTCAGCACGAAGCTCGGCGAGACGACGCCCCAGGCTGCGATCCCGAAGTGGACGATGATCGATCCGAGCAGGAGCAGAACGAACGCGCCGGTGCCCCACAGCACGACGGTCGCCGCCCGGTCGGCCAGGATGCTCCGCCGTGAACCGCGGAGATGGAGGCTGGGGGTCGTGGAGGCGCTCACAGGGCCATCCTTCGCTTGTTGATGAGCCGGACCAGGACGACCGAGGCCACGGAGATGATCAGCAGGACCAGACTCATCGTCCACAGCGCGTCCTGCCAGGGCTCACCGAAGACGGTGTTCCCCATGTCGAGGGTGATAGCCGCCGTCAGCGTCTCGATGGGCTGAGTCACTGCGCGGGGCAGGACGGGCTGGCTGCCGATGACCATCTGGACGGCCAGCGCCTCGCCTGCCGCACGCGTCATGCCGAGCACGATGGCGGTCAGGACACCCGGCAGCGCAGCCGGTATCAGGATGTGCCGGATCGTCTGCCAGCGAGTCGTCCCGAGCGCGAGCGAGCCCGTTCGCAGTTCCTGGGGAATTGCCCTGAAAGCGTCGAAGGAAACGCTCGTGATCGTCGGCAGGATCATGATCGAAAGGACCAGCGCGCCGGCCAGCCACGAGAACCCGGTCAGGAAGCCCGGAACGCGGAAGACGTCGCCCAGCACGGGCAGCGATATCACGAAGTCGTGGCGGAAGGTGTCGTGCAGGAACGGGACCAGGATCGTCAAGCCGAGCCAGCCCCACACCACGCTCGGGATGCCGACGAAGATCTCGAGGGCCGGCTGAACGATTGCCCGTGCCCAGCGCGGCGCCACCTCGGAGAGGAACAGGGCCAGGCCCACGGAGAGGGGAGTGGAGATCAGCAGGGCCAGGGCGGTGACGGCGATCGTGCCCAGGATGAAGGGCAGCAGGCCGTAGTTGGTCGGTCCGCTCGTCGCGTCAGGCTGCCAGGTGGCACTGAACACCTGACCGACCGGCACGCCGTCTTTGACGAAGAGCTGGATGCCCTGCCAGGCGATGAAGCCGAGCAGCAGTGTCACGATCCCGATCATCGACACCGCGGCCAGGAAGACCACGCGACGTGGGAGATCCAATCGTTCGCGAAGTCCGGGCGCGGTTCGTAGGCTGGCCAGCCGGTTGGCGGTGGTCAATTGGACCATCGAGCGGCGGAGCTAATGGACGACGGGGCCGTAGCCCTTGGCCGGGATGAGCGTGTTCTGGATCGCCGGGCTCATCATGTAGTCGAGGAAGGCGGCGGTCAGACCCGAGGGCTGGCCGAGGGTGTACAGGTGGCCGTCGGCGGACAGCTTGTAGGTGCCGTTGGACATGTTGGCCGTCGTGGCGTCGATACCGTCGAGCTGGAGGCCGTTCAACTTGCCCGCGTTCGCGGGATCCTGGTAGTAGGCGAAGCCGATGACACTGGTCGAGCCGTCGGTCGTGCCGATTGCCGTGGTGACGGCGCCGTTCGAGTCTTCTGTCAGGGTGTTGCCGGTCGCCTCGTTCGCGCCGTCCAGGACGAGCTTCTTGAAGGTGGCGCGGGTGCCGGAGGAGGCGGGGCGGAGGATCAGGACGATCGCCAGGTCGGGACCGCCAACGCCCTTCCAGTTGGTGACCTTGCCGGTCCAGATGTCGGTTGCCTGCGCGGTCGTCAGGTTGGTGACCCCGGTCACGTCCTTGTTGGTGACCATGATCCAGCCCTGCTTGGCGACGATATGGTCGACGAGCTTGTCGGCGTCCGGCGTGGCGAGCTTCGAGTTGGCGAGGACGTCGGAGGCGCCGATCTGAACGGTGCCCTGGGCGATCTGGCTCAGGCCGGTGCCCGAACCGCCGCCCTGGACGTTGATCGTCGCGCCGGTGCAGGCGGCGACGTACTGCTTGGCGGCCGCGTCGATGAGCGGCTGGAGGGCGGTGGAGCCGGCGGTGGTGATGGAGCCGGCGACGCAGTTGACGGTGGCCGAGCTGGGGGCCGCGCTCTGTGTCGAGCCCGAGGATGAGCACGCGGAAAGCACCACTGTGGCCGCGACGGCCAGTGCGCTGATGCGACGGATTCCGTTTAGCAACTCTGTCTCTCCTCTTCGCCTGGGGCAGCTTGGGCCTGTTCAGCCTGATCCCAGGTTCCGAGGAGATGGTCGAAGGGCGCGCTTAACGGCGTGTTGGCGCTTCGTTAACGTTCGGGCCGCTGGCGGTGGGTGCGGGCCGCGGCTTCCGGCTACGCTGAGTCCGACGCTGGCTCGGCTCAGGCGTGCTTGACGACGATCCGCTCGATCAGGTCCGCCACGTCCTCGCACTTGTCGATCGTGTCTTCGAGGAGGGCGTAGACGTCCTTCCACTTGAGGACGTCGATCGTCTTGGTGCCGTCGTCGAAGAGCCCCGCGATCGCGGTCCGGGCGAGGCGGTCGCCCTCGTTCTCCAGGCGGTGGATCTCGACGATGAAAGGGTCGAGGCCCTTGAAGCCGCGCAGATTGCTGAGCGCCAGGTGAATCGTCTCGCACGCCTGGACGATCAACGCAGCCTGCTTCA
Source organism: Chloroflexota bacterium (assembly GCA_003141245.1). Classification (GTDB taxonomy): domain Bacteria; phylum Chloroflexota; class Limnocylindria; order Limnocylindrales; family CSP1-4; genus Fen-1039. Next base: position 137,753 of record PLLE01000043.1, on the reverse strand, counting down.
CCGAGGTCTTGGTCGGCGCCTCGATCCGGTACAGGACGAACGTGTCCGCAACTTCCTCGATCAGGTCGAGGATGTCGTCCAGGCCGGCGATCAGGGCGTGGATCTCCTCGCGGTCGAACGGGGTGATGAAAGTCGCTTCCAGGCGGCGGCCGATGTCGTGGCTGATCTCATCGCCGCGGTGCTCTGTCTCGCGGATCTTCTTGGCGGTCTTGTCGACATTGTCGTACGAGCGAAGCATCGCCTCGAGCTGGCGGGCGCCGTCGAGGAGGTTTGCGGCGTCCTGGATGAAGAGGTCGAAGAAGCGCTCTTCACGCGGGATCAGTCGAAAAGACGGCACCTGTACCTCCGGGAGCGTCACACGTACGGACGCACCTGCTTTGACACCCCTAGGGTAGCGGTAGGCGGGTCCGGCTGCTGGCCGGTCGAATGCCGGCTGCCGAACCGACGAGGGTGTGCCATGCTCGACGCATGGATGTCGTCGAGGTCCTGTTCATCGGGGCCCTGGCCACGTTGCTGGGCTGGGCTCTGGCGGTGGCGATCTCCCGCGGTCGCGCCATCGATCGTCTGCGCGACGCCACCGGCGCGACCGACGCGGACGATGTCGAGCGGCGGGTCCGCGACGCCCTCGAGCAGGCCGACGACGCCCGTTGGCAGGCCGAGCAGACGGGCCACGACACCGGCTATCTGACCGAGCTGCTGACGGCCGGGGTCGTGCGCCTTCGGGACGACCTGACCGTCGAGTTCGCCAATGGTGCGGCTCACGTCATGCTGGAACGCCGCCCCGGCACCATGACCGGCCGCTCCGCGCTGGAGGCCTTCGTCGACGCCCGAATCGAGGGGATCGCCCGGACCGCGATGGAGTTCGGCTCGGCCAATGGCGAGCTCACCGTCCGTTCCAGCGGTGGGCCCACGGTCACGGTCCGCGCTCGCCGCTCGCCGGTCGCGGGCGTGTGGCTGGTTCTGGAAGACGTCTCCGAGCTGAGGCGATTGCAGCGGATCAGGGCGGAGTTCATCGACAACCTCTCGCACGAGCTGCGGACGCCGCTGACGACGATCAGCCTGCTGGCCGAGACCGCCGCCCGGGAGGCCGAATCCGCCTCGCCCCGCCTGCGCGACCGCATCGCCAAGATCGAGGTGGAGACGGGCCACCTGACGCAGATGGTCAACGAGCTGCTGGACTTGTCGCGCATCGAGAGCGGCTCCCCGCAGCTGCTGCTTGACGACGTGGATCTGGTCAAGGTCGCTCGGTCCAGCGCCGAGCGGCTCAAGCTGTTCGCCGAGCGGCAGGGGCTGAGGATCGTGTTGGACTTGCCGGAGAGAGTCTCGCCGGTTCGCGGGGACGGCGACCGGCTCGGACAGGTGCTGATCAACCTGCTCCACAACGCCGTCAAGTTCAGCCCCGACGGCGGTGAGGTCGTCTTGGGCGTACGTGAGGACGAAGGCGAAATCCGAGTCTGGGTCCGCGACCCGGGCATCGGGGTACCGGCGGCCGACCTGGCCCGCATCTTCGAGCGCTTCTACAAGGTGGACCGGGCTCGGGTCCGCGGCCGCGGCGGGACGGGCCTTGGACTCTCGATCGCACGGCACGTCGTGGAATCCCATGGCGGGCGCATCTGGGCGGAATCTGAGGAAGGCGAGGGTTCGACCTTCATCTTCACGATTCCACTCGCGCCGGCGGGAGCCGCCGCGAGCTAGCGGGCGGTCCGGCTGACCAGCTTGTGCAGCGAGGCCCCGCAGCTCGGGCAGGTGCCGGAGAGCGCGGATCGGCCGTTGGCGGTGACGACCGGCCTGGGATCGACCATCTGGACGCGCCGCTTCTCACGCCGACAGTAGGCCTCGACGGCCTGCCCCTTGGAGGTTGCCGGATCGACCGGCGCGGCTTTCGGAGCCGGGGCCGCCTTTGGCTTCGACTTCGACTTCGAGGCTGCCTCGTCGGGCCCGACCGTGGAGGCCGTCCTGGCATCGTCCACCTCCGACTCGAGACGCTGCCGGCGCCAGCGCGCCCGCTCGAGCTTGCGGACGCGCCTGGCCTCGGTCCTGGCCGCGTCGGCGAGCTGCCGCTGGAGTCGCTTCAAGTGCTTGCGTAACCCGCGGTCCGCCTTGGCTGCCGCCTTGGCTGTTGCCTTGGCGACGGGAACCTCCGGCTTGGACTTGCCCGGCTTGCCTTTGCGACCCTTGGTCATCGAGAACCTCTTCCGCGTTGACTGTCGCGGCGGCGGCGCGCACTCCCGACCCCGGTGCACCTGCGACGGTGGCAGAGCATAGCGCTGCCTGATCGGACGTCAATACGCGACGCGCCTCCTGGGCCGGGCGATCAGTCGGGGACCGCCAGGAGGTCTGGTGGGAGGAGCCATCGAAGAAGGCCGGCGCCGGCTTCGATCGGGCGCACCAGGTCGATCCGGACGAGCGCTCCCTTGCGGACGGGGAGCTCGGCCACGCCTGTCAGGTCAGCCGCGAGCGCGCTGAAATCGGGGTCGTGGCCGACGAGCAGCGGCCGCCGCGGATCGCCCAACGAGTCCAGCAACGCCTCCAACGCGTCGATGTCGAGAGGCCCGGCCAGCGCATCGTCGACCCTGACGGGGAGACCGAGCGGCGTGGCCACCATACGTGCGGTCTCCAGGGCTCGGGTCTTGGGCGAGCTCACGATCGCGTCCGGCTCGAAACCCGTTTCCGCGAGGAAGTGGCCGAGCCGCTCGGCCTGGAGGCGGCCCTTCTCCGAGAGCGGGCGCACGTCGTCCGGCCCGCGCCACTTCATCGGGTCGCCGGCGTGGGCGTGGCGCAGCAGGTGGAGCTGGACTTCGGAGCGGGCGTTCACGCCGCGATCATCGCACCCGTCGCCGTTCCGCGCGAGCGCTACTACGGGTTGAGGCCAATCTACAGGGCGGCGGTGGCTCGCCCCAGGGCGCGACGGAACGGGGCGCCGACAACGGCGCGCCAGACCGGCCCAAGGGCCCGCCGACGCCGCGCGACCTCGCGCTCGCGCGAATGCAAGTATGCCCCGATCGTCTCCGTCTCCAGGTGCGTCAGCTCCCCGGCACGGGCCACCAGCACGTCCCGGGCGAGCTTGGCCGCCACGTCGGCGTCGTGCAGGCAGCCCAGGAAGTCCTGCAGGGCCATTACTCGGCCCATCAGCCGCGTCGAGTCCGGGCCGAGCGTCTCGCCGAAGAACTCCAGCGTGTATCGCAGCCACTTGGCCGCGATCCGCAGGTCGTGCAGAGTCTCGACGTCGGCCCAGGGCAGGACCATCTCGTAGGCGCGGACCGCCTCGTACGCGGACCAGATCTGCGACGGCACGCGGTCCTTGACGCGGTGGGGCAGGGTCGGGGTCGCGACCGTCGCCGCCTCGTTGACGCCGGCTTCCAGGAACTCTTCCATTTCCGCGCCGAAGCGGGCATAGCGGGCCGAGTCGAGCTCGTGGATCAGCAGGTCGCGAGCCGAGGCGCGCTGGCGACGCCACAGGACCAGGAGCGGGTCGAGCCCGGGGCGATCGTCCGCGTCCAATCCCGCGCGGTAGGCTTCCAGGCCTTCGATCAGGACGTCCAGGTCGCGCACGGCTCCCAGGTGATCCGACAGGGTCTCGAGCCGGCGGCGCAGCTTCCTGGTGTGGCCCGGCTTGAAGGCCCCGTCGAAGACGCGCCAGGCGGCGCGCATCCGGCGCATGGCGACGCGCATGTCGTGGAGATCCTCCACATCGGAGCCGCTGCGCGAGCCGGCCTCCTTGGTCCGCATCCGGGCAAAGTGGTAACGCAGGACCTTGCGGGCCGCCTCCGGCAGGCTGTCGTCGGGCAGCACACCAAGGGCTCGCGGCCCGTTCAGGCGCGTCCCAGCTGGGACTCGCTCGAGCTGAGGCGATGTCGGGAGGGCGCCCGGGGCCGCTTCGGGGGCCGGCTCCGACGAGCCGTCCTTCGTCTCGTCCGGCGGACCGGCACGACCCGCGCGTTCGGTTTGGGAGCGCGGCGGCCTGCGAACGAGCAGCTCGGGCGGCGCCTCGGACCAACGCTTCTGCAGATCGTCGGGCATCGTCGGCAGGGCGGCGCGAACGGCCCCCACCGCCCGGTCGAGCTTGGATCGCGACGCGTGGCGGAGGCCGTCATCGCGATCGAGCACCTCGCCGAGCGAGTGGAGCGGCTCCTCCGGGCCGGTCGTCAGCTCCACCTCCAGCTCCTCGAAGCGGTCGAGGGTCCGCTCGTCGCCCAGGACCTCGACCTCGTCGACGCTCAGCTCGGCGCGTGTCTCGCCGCTCTGGAGCCGGCGAACGCGCCGCAGCTGGCGGATCGTCAGGAGTACGACGAGGGGCGCGTCGCCGCACAGCTCCAGGATCGCGGAGCGCGCGGGGGAGGCCGGCCAGTCGGCCGGAGCGGACTCGGAATCGGCCGGGCCTTCCAGTTCTTCGCGGCGCTGCAGTCGACCCTCGGCGGTGGCCTGGCGCTTGAGGCCGATCTGCGTTCCGCGCGCGGTCCGGCGCAGCCGCGCGGCGAAGCCCGCTCGGGAGAGAGCCCAGTCGGCCGAGTCGACGTAGCAGTCTTCGACCCGCGTGGAGCGGACGTGGCCGAGCGGCGTGAAGGGGCCCAGGTCCGGCGCCACAAGGTAGCGGTCCGCGCCGCCGGAGACGGCGACCTCGTACTTCAGCTCGATCTCGACCTTGCGTCCCGTCGCCATTCGCCGTGTCTCCGCCGACTGTCGTTATGCCCTCGGATCGAGAGAGCCGGCCCCGGCATGAGGCCGCCGCGGCCCGACGACATCCGCGGCAACCGATGCCGTCTCGCGCGCCTGGAGCACCTCGAACGTGTCGATGGTACCCGGTATGCCGGTCAGCTCTTCGGTGCGGTGGTAGGCGCCGTCCGCCCCGAGCTGCCACGAGCGACGATCGTCGGTGAACATGATTTCGACGAAGGCGGCGATCCTCTGCCGCGCCTCGGGATCCTCGACCGGGACGATTGCCTCGACGCGCCGGTCCAGGTTGCGTTCCATCAGATCGGCCGAGCCGATGTACCACTCCGGCCGCCCGTCGTTGGCGAAGTGGAAGACGCGCGAGTGCTCCAGGTACTGTCCGACGATGGATCGGACCTTGATACCCTCGCTTACGCCGGGAACGCCGGGCCACAGGGAGCAGATGCCGCGGATGAGCAGATCGACCTGCACGCCGGCCTGGGCCGCGGCGTAGAGGGCGGCCACGCATGCCGGATCCACCAGGGAGTTGAGCTTGAGCACGATCCGGGCCGGCCGGCCGGCCCGGGCGTGCGCCGTCTCGCGCTCGATCATCTCGAGGATCCAGCTGCGGAGGTTCATCGGGGCCACGATCAGGCGCCGGAAATCGCGCTGGCGGGAGAGGCCGGTCAGGACGTTGAAGAGATCGCTGACGTCTGCGCCGAGCTCCGGACGGCAGGAAAGCAGACCAAGGTCGGTGTAGAGCCGCGCCGTTCCGGGGTTGTAGTTGCCGGTACCGATGTGGACGTAGCGGCGCAGGTTCGCGCCCTCGCGCCGGACCACGAGCGATGTCTTGGAGTGGGTCTTGAGGCCGACCAGACCGTAGACGACGTGGGCCCCGGCCTGCTCCAGCTTCCGAGCCCAGACGATGTTCGCCTGCTCGTCGAAGCGGGCCTTGATCTCCACCAGGACCACGACCTGTTTGCCGCGTTCCGCGGCGGAGATCAGGTCGCGCACTATGGGTGAGTCGCCGCTGGTGCGATAGAGCGTCATCTTGATCGAGAGCACGTCCGCGTCCAGCGCGGCCTGGGAGATGAATCGCTGCACGGAGGCGGCGAAGCTCTCGTAAGGATGGTGGACCAGGATGTCGCCGGCCCGAATGGCCGCGAATACGTCGCTCGGCTCGTCCTCGTCGGGCGGTGCCAGACGCGCGGGCACGACAGGCGTGAACGGCGGCAGCTTGAGGTCCGGCCGGTCCAGGCCGGCGAGTTGCCACAGGCCGGTGTGGTCGAGCATGCCGGCGATCTCGTAGCAGTCTTCCGGGTCGACGCCCACGCCGCGCTCGAGGATCTTGCGCATCGAGGCGGGCATGGCCCGATCCACCTCGAGCCTAACGGCCTCGCCGAAACGCCTTCGCCGAAGCTCCTCTTCGATCGCCAGGAGCAGGTCGTCGGCCTCGTCCTCTTCCAGCTCCAGGTCCGCGTTGCGGGTCACCCGGAAGAGATGCGTCTCGCGGATCGTCATGCCCGAGAAGAGCATGTCGAGGTTCGCGGCGATGACCTGCTCGACCAGGACGAACTTGCTCGGCTCGATCTGGAGAAGGCGTGGCAGGAGCGGCGGCACCTTGACCCGGGCGAACCGTTCCTCGCCGTCGTCGGGGTCTTCGATGCGGATCGCGAGCGACAGGCTGAGGGTGCTGATGTAGGGGAACGGGTGGCCCGGGTCCACCGCCAGGGGGGTGAGGACGGGATAGATCTCGTCGGTGAAGCGCTGCCTCAGCGCGGCGTGGTGCTCGGGCACCTCGTCGTACTCCACGAGCGAGATGCCGGCCTTGCCGAGGGCCGAGCAGACCTGCTCGAAGATCTCGCCCTGCTCGACCAGGAGTTCGCGGAAGCGGGTGCGGATCGCAGCCAGCTGTTCGGCGGCCGGCTTCTCGTCCGGGGTCGTCGGCACCGCCCCGGCCTGGGCCTGCTCCATCAGCCCCGAGACGCGGATCTGGAAGAACTCGTCCATGTTGCTGGCGAAGATCGCCAGGAACTTGACGCGTTCCAGGAGCGGGTTGCGCTCGTCGCCGGCCTCGTACAGGACGCGCCGGTTGAACTCCAGCGAGCTGAGCTCGCGGTTGATGTAGGGGAACTTGGAACTCGCCTCGTGCGAGGCTGGGTCGTGTGGCTCTGGAGTCCTGCGAACGATCGCTGTCACTTCAACCCTGTGCGCCTCGAAGCGCTGCATGCGCAAGAGCGCCTGACCGGCCGGCCGGCGCCGCGTATCGGCCCATTTTCGTCACGCTCGTCCAGAGCGCAATAGGGACCTGCCCCCCCGCGCGCACTGCGGGGAGCTGCGCCGCCTATTCGACGACCGGCGTGGCGGTGGCATCGGGGACGACGATGACGGCCGTCCCATAGGCCACGATCTCGGACATGGATTTCCCGATCTCGGACGAGTCGAAGCGCATCGAGAGGACCGCGTTGGCGCCCATCAGGGTCGCGTTCTGGACCATTCGGTCGAGCGCCTGGCGTCGGGTGTCCTCGAGTAGCTGGGTGTACTCGTGGATCTCGCCACCCACGAGTGAGCGGAGGCTTGCCGCGAAGTTGCCGGCGAAGCCGCGGCTTCGAACGACGAGGCCGAAGACCTGGCCCTTGACCTCGGTGACCCGGTAAGCGGCCAGGTAGGGGGTGGTGGCGACGATCATGCGATCTCCTTCGACGAGTGGTTGGACTGGCGATTCTGCGTCGTCGCTAGCCTAGGACGGCCGGCGACGGGCTGCGGTGCATTCGGGACAGGGGCAGTTCTCGCGGAGCGATTCGAACGTGTAGTAGCCGGTGTCATGGCCGTCGGCCCAGACGGGCGCGAGCGCGTACGCACCGATCAGCCGCAGGTCTACGAGCTGGGTCTGGATCGAGGTGAGGGTCGGGTCGGTGTCCAGCCAGCCCGGCCGCCCGGCTTCGCCCTGGCAGAAGGCGCACGGACAGAGCCGGCGCAGCGTCACCGCGTCGAATTCGCTGCGGTGGCCGTCGGCCCATTCGAGCGTGAGCAGGCCGGCCTGGCGGTCGGCCCTGATGTTGACGGGCTTGTTTGCGGGACTCTGACTCATGCCTCATTCTAGGCGTGGCGTCGGGGCGGACGCCCAGGAGCGTGACACCGAGCAGCGGACCCGGCTCGATCGTGTGGGTTGCCGTGAACCCTGCCGCCCGCGAGCGCGCCGCCGCGAGCTCCGCCGTTCCTTCTTCCGACGTGGCCGGTGGCTCCGCGCAGATGACGTCGGAGGCCGTCCTCCAGCGGCTCGGAACCGACCGGGCTGTGGGTCTCACACCAGATCAGATTTCCTCGCGGCTCGCCGAGTTCGGTCCAAATGAGCTCGAATCTGCCCGCAAGACGTCGCTGCTGCGGCTCTGCTGGGATGGCGCCCGCGAGCCCTTCGTCGTCCTGCTGTTCGTGGCCGGCTGTCTGGCGATCGCGCTCAACGAGGTGCGCGACGGCATCCTCGTGCTGGTGATCCTGGCCCCGATCGTCGGCGCGGGCGTGATCACCGAGTACCGCGGCGAGAAGGCGCTGGACGCGCTGCGTGAGGCCGCGGCACCGTCCGCTCGGGTCAGACGCGGCGGCCGGGTCGAGGACGTGCCGACGCGCGCTCTCGTCCGCGGCGATCTGGTGCTGCTCCGAACCGGCGACGTCGTGCCGGCCGATCTACGGCTGATTCGCGCCGAGGCCCTGACCTTCGACCGGAGTGCTCTGACGGGCGAGTCGCTGCCGGAGCCGGCATCGACCGAGCCGGACCCGGAGGGCGCGGCGCTGGCCGACTGCCACTCCATCGCATACGCCGGGACGGCGGTCGTCGGCGGTCGGGGCGAGGGCGTGGTCGTGGCGACCGGCCTGACGACGGAATTCGGCCGCATCTCCGCGGCCCTGGCCGGCCGCGAACGCCGCCGCTCACCACTCCAGCGCGAGTTGGACAGGCTGGTCCGAATCCTGCTGGTCGTCGCCATCGGGCTCATCGCCATCGTGGTGACCCTGGGCTTCCTGCGTGGCAACGAGGCTGGCAAGAACGTGCTGGCAGGCGTCTCGGCGGCGATCGCGGCGATCCCCGAGGAGCCGCCCGCCTTGGTGGCGGTTGTCCTGGGGCTCGGCGCATACCGGCTGCTGCGGATGAAGGTCCTCGTGCGGCGCCTCTCGGCCCAGGAGACGCTGGGCTCGGTCGACCTGATCGTGACCGACAAGACCGGCACGCTCACCGAGAATCGCCTGGCCCTGGCCGCGATTCGGACGCCGGCCGGCGTGGTCGAAGATCGCGCTCGAGCGGCGGAGCTGGCGATCCTGGCAGTTCGAGCGGAGGAGGACGCCTGGAGCGTCGCGACCGGCAGCAAGCCCGGCTCCTTCAGTCGGTCGCTCTTCGGCTTCCTGTCCGAGCAGGCGATCGTCATCGACCTCGATCCGGCCGACCTTCTCGACGCCGACCCGGTCACCGATGAGCGCCCCTATTCGCGCACCCGGGCGCGGAGGCGGACCTCCGGCGGGGCCGCGGCGGTCGAGGAGCTGGCCCTGGGCGCGCCGGAGGCGGTCCTCGCGATGTGCGAGTCGCTGTCGTCCACTGAGCGCGACGCCTGGCGAGATCTCGTGGAGAGCGGCGCCGAAGCGGGCGAGCGGCTGCTGCTGCTCGCCCGCTGCCTCGACGGCGAGGACTGGCTGCCGCTGGGCGTTCTCGCCTTCGCCGATCGCATCCGGCCGGGCATCCGCGAAGCCATGGCTCTCGCGAGAGCGGCCGGGATCCAGCCGCTCGTCGTCACGGGAGACCACCCCGCAACCGCGGCCGCGATCGCCGCCGACGCCGGCCTGCCCAATGAGCGGGTCGTGACCGGCACAGAACTGGCCGGGTGGGACGACGAGCGTCTTGCCGCGGAGCTGCCGACCCTGAACATCGTGGCCCGGGCAATCCCCGAACAGAAGCTCCGAATCGTGGACGTGGCCCGGTCCTGCAACCGGACCGTGGCGGTCACCGGAGACGGGGTGAACGACGCTCCCGCCCTGCACCACGCCGACGTGGCCGTCGCCATGGGGAGCGGCACCGCCGTCGCCCGCGAAGCTTCGGACCTGGTCCTCGGAGACGACTCGTTCGTGACCCTCATGCACGGCCTGCAGGAAGGACGCCGCCTGGTGGCCAACGTGCAGAAGGGGCTCGTCTTCCTGGTTTCGACGCATGTGGCGATGCTCGGCTTCATCCTTATCGCCACCATCGCCGGCTTCAGCCAGCCGCTCCTGCCGATCCAGATCCTCTGGCTCGAGGTCTTCATCGACATGCTCACGGCCGTCTCCTTCGAGGGCGAGGCCGAGGAGCCGGGCTCGATGAGCCGCCCCCCGCGACCTCGAACCAGGCCCCTGCTCGACTGGTCGATCCTGCTTCGAATCTGCCTGGCCGGCGGCTTTAGCGCCTTCGCCGCGCTGGCCCTGATCGAACAGCACAGCCCGAACTTCGAGCACGCCCGATGGCTGGCCTACACAGCCCTCGTGGTCGGGCAGGTGGTGCGCGCCAACGCCAACCGGAGCCTCGCGTATCCGGTGCTGTTGCGGCGTCCCAACGCCCTTCTGTTGGCAGGCGGAATCGCCTGCGTGGTTATCCAGGTCGTGATCCCGTACGTTCCGGGCCTCTCCGAGGCGTTCCAGGCGACGCCTCTCGACGCGCTCGACTGGCTGCTGGTCGCGATCGTCGCCCTCGCGCCGGCGCTCTTCGCGGAAGCGTATCGGGCCATCCGCCATCGGCCCTGGGTCGCCTGATTGCGGCCTGCCGCCGCTCGGCCGGCAGACCGGGTTTTGCCGCGCGGGCCGTCACTGTAAAGCTGACTTGACAGGTTGGGTGCTGTCAAGCTAACTTTACAGGCATGACCAACGACGTTCGAAAGCTCCGCGAGGATCGAGCCCTCAGCCAGGGCGATCTGGCGAAGGACCTCGGCGTATCACGCCAGACGGTGAATGCAATCGAGACCGGTCGGTACCTGCCATCGCTGCCGCTTGCCTTGGCCATCGGGCGCTACTTCGAGAAGCCGGTCGAGGAGGTCTTCCATGACGACGACAAGAACTAAGCCCCCGCGGCGCCGCGCCCTGTCCACGGTGGTGGCCGGCCTGGCGGGGGGCCTTCTGATCATGGTCGCGGTGCTCAAACAGGGCGCTCCGATCTGGAGCGCGGCGTTGGGCTTCGCGATTCTCGCTGGCTACGCGGCGCTGCTCTTCGTCTTTCAGGCTCGGAACGAAACGATCGGCACCCTGGCCGGCAACCCGGTGGATGAACGCTGGGGTCTGATTCATTCGCGGGCCATGGAGTTCGCGGCAACCTGCGCGGCAGTTGCTGCGGTCGCGGGCTACCTAATCACCGAGTTCGCGGGTCGGGACAACTGGCAGTTCGCTCTGATGGCCATCGTGGTCGGCCTCAGCTACCTGGCCGGGATCGTCTGGTTCCGGCGCCGTCTCTGATGCGCGTGACCCGTTTCGGCTCGCCGTGCGGGGTTCCGGTCTTGAACCGGCCGTGGCCCAGATCCGGGCCGGATCGGCCCTTACCCTGATAATCGAACAAACCGGTCGAAGACTCGGCCTACCGAGTGAATCGACCGGCCAACCGGAGACCACATGTCCCTCATCATCGACTCGATATCCAAGTGCTTCGGCGAGGTGCAGGCCCTCGACGACGTTTCGCTCGAGATCGAGCCGGGCGAGGTTTTCGGTTTCCTGGGCGCCAACGGCGCTGGCAAGACGACGGCGATGCGGATCGTCCTCGACATCCTCCGGCCCGACTCGGGGACGGTCACCTGGAACGGCCGGCCCAACACGGAGGTCTCGCGCGATACCTGGGGCTACCTGCCGGAGGAGCGCGGCCTCTACGCCAAGATGAAGGTCCTCGACCAGCTCGTCTTCTTCGCCAAGCTCCACGGTGTGAAACCCAAGGAGGCCGTTCGCGAGACCAGGGAATGGCTGGAGCGCTTCCGCATTCCCGAGTATGCCGACCGACGCGCCGAGCAGCTTTCCAAGGGCAACCAGCAGAAGATCCAGTTCATCGCGGCGATCCTCCACAACCCGCAGGTGCTGCTGATGGACGAGCCGTTCACCGGCCTGGATCCGGTCAACGCGGGGCTGCTCAAGGAGGCCTTCCAGGAGATGAAGGATCGGGGCAAGACGCTCGTCTTCTCGACCCACCAGATGGAGACGGTCGAGGAGCTGTGCCAATCGATAGCCATCCTGGACCGGGGCCGGGTGGTCGTCGGGGGCACCGTCCGCGACGTGCGCCGCTCCACCGGGCGTCAGGTGGTGCGGCTTGCCGTCGACGGAGATCCCGAGATCGCTTGGCTGGGCACGCTGGACGGAGTGCGCGTCTCCCGGCGCCGCCAGGACTACACGGAGGCGGAGGTAGCCCCGGGCCACGACCCGGAGCTGGTGCTGCAATCGGCACTCGAGCGTGGCTGCAGGGTCCTCCACTTCGAAATCACGGACCCGTCGCTCGAGGAGATATTCATCGAGCACGTGGGCCAGATCGACACGAGCGAACGAACGCTCGCTCCCAAGGCGGCGTACGCATGAACGGCTGGCGCACTCTCCTGCCCAACGCCTGGTACGTCGCCGTCCGCGAATACCGCAGCCGGGCCAGGAGCCGCAGTTTCGTCATCGGCACCATCCTGCTGGCGGCGATCGCGTTCGTGGCGACGCAGACTCCCGTCCTCATCGACTACGCCGTGGGCTCCAGCCAGACGCGGATGGAGGTCGTCGTCCGCGCCTCCGGCGTTCCATCCGACTCTCTGAGCGTCTTGAATCAGGGCCTCAACGGCCCGCAGGCCTCCGACCCCAACGCCCACGAGACCTACGTCCTGAGCTGGCTCCCAGGAGGCGATGTGACGGCTGCCCAACGGGAGTTGGAGCAGGGCAAGTTCGACGCTCTCCTGATCGTGGATCGCGATCCCACGACTCAGGATCTCTCGTTCCTCCTGCGAACAGACCTGACTCAGGATGGCGGGGCGGTGAAGGCGATCTCCTCCGCGCTGACCAACTTGGAGATCGAGGACCGGCTGGTTCGGGCGGGCACCTCCACCGGCGCCGTCCTGGCGCCGTACACGCTGCAGGTGGTTCCGGTCAATTCCTCCGCCTCGAAGGCCAACAGCATCAGCCAGGAAATCTCAGTCAACCTGCTGTCGACCGGGCTGATCGTGCTCATCTTCATGGCCATCATCACCTACGGCACGTGGGTGGCGATGAGCGTTGCAGAGGAGAAGGGCAGTCGCGTGATGGAACTGATGCTCAACGCCACGACGCCGCTCCAGATGCTCACCGGCAAGGTGATCGGGAACGGGGCCGCGGGACTGACGCAGTACGGGATCATCCTGGCGGCGGTGGTCGGCGGGCTGGTGGCCCAGGGCCCGATTCACCAGGCCGCTGTCGGGAGTTCCAGCGCCGGCGCTCCCTTCGGCGGGCTCAACCCGACCGTGCTGGCCGCCTTCGTGGCGCTGTTCGTGCTCGGCTTCGTGTTCTACTCGCTCCTGTACGCGGCCCTCGGCTCGCTTGTGAGCCGTCAGGAAGACGTCCAGAGCGCGACCTCGCCGCTGATGATGCTCATCATGATCGGCTATTTCATGTCGATCTTCGGACTTCAGGCGATCGACGAGACCTGGGTCAAGGTCGCTTCGCTTGTGCCCTTCTTCAGCCCGTACCTGATGCTGGCTCGGGTCTCGATGGGCCACGTGGAAGTCTGGGAATTCGCTCTGGCGATCGCCTTGCTGGCGGTTGCCATTGCTATCGCGCTGGTCGTGGCCGCCCGGATCTACAGCGCCGGGGTGCTGCTCTACGGGCAGCGCGTCGGGCTGCGCCAGGTCCTGCGGGCGGCGCGCGTCTCGCGCTAAGAGAGCGGCGCGCGTCTCGCGCTGAGCGGCGCGAGTCTCGCGCTAAGAGAGCGGCGCGCGTCTCGCGCTGAGCCCGGAGGCCGCCCTCAGTCCTCGAACGGGAGCCGCTGTATCAGCGCCAGGATGGGGCGCGGCGGGGCCGCGACCGGGTCGGGCAGCAGATGCAGCGGCACCTCCCCGGACCGAGTCGGGATCCAGCGCCACAGGTCGCTGTGGCGGCCCGGCAGATAGGGGCTGCGCAGATGGCGGGCCATGACTCCGCCGAGGCCCTGCTGCGCCACGGCGAAATGGAGATCCAGACCGTCGCCCACCACCCCGGGCACCAGGACAAGCTCGGCGCTCGGCGTGACGATCCTGACGAGGCGCTCGCGCCTCTTGACCAGCGGTTGGGCGACGAGCGGTCGGCCACCGGCCCACAGCAGATCGAAGACGAGGTAGACCGGGCTGAGGCCGGTTGTCTGGCCGTCCGCCAGCCGGCCCGCCAGCCCCTCCGCGTCCATTCGGCCGGCGCGGTCGGGAACGACCAGTTCGCCGTCCAGGATCGCGGGCAACTCGCTCACGAGATCGGCGATACAGGCCAGCTCGGGCAGATGGGCGGCAAGGTCGCGGCCGAACTCGTCGAGCAGTCGAAGGCGGGGTCTGCCGGGTCTGTCGGGCTCGATGAAGGCGAGGGCGCGCCGGCCACCCCAATTCGGCTCGAAGACGTGCTCGTCGGAATCGAACGGCGCCTCCGCCGACCGGGGCATCATCGGCCGCATGGATCGCGGCAGCCGCGCGATATCGCCTGTGAGGCTTAGCGAGAGCTGGTCGGACACGCCGCGATGGTACGCCCGGTACGTCAGGGCGACGAGGCCGCGATCGGCGGCCGGCCGCTAGAATCGATCTCGATGCGCTGGTTGCGGATGCTATACCTGTCCAACGGATTCGCCATCGGCGCGCTGTACGGCTTCGTGCCCGTGCTGCTCCTATCCAAGGGCTTCGACCCGGCCCTGATCGGCTTGACGACGAGCCTCGGTTCGCTCGCCTACTCGTTCGCCTTGCCCGCCTGGGGTCACGTCAGCGACATCTTGACGGGGCCCAGGCGTGCGCTGCAGCTCGCCTGCATTCCCGCAGCGGTCTTCGCCCTGGGCCTGAGCGCGCCACTCCCCGTCGTGGCGGTGATCGTCTGCCAGATAGTCATCAGCGCGGGCGCCGGTCCGACATCGGCGCTGACCGACGCCATGGCAATGCCCGTTCTCGCCAACGCGTCGCGCGAATATTCCCGGTTGCGGCTGCTTTCGAGCTTCGGGGCAGCCAGCATGGGCATCGTCTGCGGCCTGCTTTACAGCCGGACCGGGTACCTGGCGGCCCCGGTCATCTACCTGTTTACGCTGGGGATAATGCTCTTCTCGGCCCAGATGGTGCCGCTCGGCCGCGACAGCGAACGCCATCGGAAGGCCCGCGGCGCGTTCGAAGGACGGGCGCCTTCGACGCCGGCGCGGGGGCGGTTCGGCTCGGTGGGGGAGGCGCTGTCGGGCCGACCGCGTTTGCTGGCGGTTCTGGCCTCGGTGCTGCTCGTCTTCATTGGAGTCATGGCGGCGGCGACCTACATCTCGGTGCGCATTGCCGACCTGGGCGGCGATGCGGTGGAGATCGGCCTCTCCAACGGTCTTGCCTGGGGCGCCGAAGTGCCGGGGCTCGTCCTGGCCGGTTGGCTCGTTTCCAGGGTTGGCCTGCGGCCCGTCCTGGCGGTGTCGGCCGCCGGGTTCGCCGTCTGCCTGGCCAGCTGGATCGTCTTGGTCGACGCCGGGCCGATCCTGTTCACGCGTCTTCTCTCGGGTGTCTTCTTCGGCGGCATCCTGGTCACGTTCGTGCTGACGATGGCCCAGCTGCTGCCATGGCGCCTGCAGGCGACCGGTCAGACGTTGTTCCAGGCGGTTGCTTTCGGGATCGCCGCCGTGCTCGCCAACCTGCTTGGTGGAATCCTGTACTCGGTGGCGGGGCCGCTCGGCGTCTTTGGGGGCGGGGCGGCCTGCGTTCTGGCAGGCGGGGCGCTCGGCTTCCTGGCGCTGCCGGAGGTCCTCACGGCCCGGACGCCGCCGGTCCCGGAGCCGATGCCGCTCGGCCACTGAGGGTCGGCGGCGAGCGTTTCCGCCCCCAGACCCGGTACCATGCCTCCAGCGGCGCGATGCAGGAGGATCCATGCGGCTCTGGGGCGGTCGATTCGAGGGCACGACGGACGAACGGGTAGCCGACTTCACCCGCTCGGTCGAGCTCGACTGCGCGCTCGCGGCAGACGACATCGCCGGGTCGATAGCTCACGTGCACGGATTGGGTCGAGCCGGTCTCCTCGCGGACGACGAAGTGGACGTGCTCGTCGCAGGCCTGGAGGAGCTGCGCCGCGATGTGGAGGCCGGAACGATCCAGTGGGATCCGGCACTCGAAGACGTCCACATGAACCTCGAGTCGGCGCTGCGGGAGCGGATCGGGCCGTTAGCCGGACGCCTCCACACCGGGCGATCGCGCAACGACCAGGTCGCCACGGACCTGCGGCTGTGGCTGCGCCGCACGATCGACGGCCTGGACGAGGCTATCGTTGGCATGGAGCGGGCGCTCGTTCGGGTGGCGGTCCGCGACGGCGAGGCCGTCCTGCCCGGCACCACGCATATCCAGCCGGCCCAGCCGGTGCTGCTGGCTCACCACTTCCTGGCGTACGTCGAGATGCTCGAGCGCGACCGGGGGCGACTGGCCGACTGCCGGCGGCGGGCGAACTTCTCGCCGCTGGGCTCGGGCGCGCTTGCGGGAGCCGGCTATCCCCTCGACCGCGAGGCGACTGCCAGGGAGCTCGGATTCGACGGCGTAACCGCCAACTCGCTCGACGCCGTCAGCGATCGCGACTTCGTCGTCGAGGCGCTGGCCGCCTTCGCGCTGTCCATGGTCCACCTGTCGCGGCTGGCCGAGGAGATCGCCTGGTGGTCGAATCCACGGTTCGGCTTCGTCCGGGTGGCCGACTCATTCTCGACGGGCTCGTCGATGATGCCGAACAAGAAGAACCCCGACCCGGCCGAGCTGGTGCGCGGTCGGGCAGCGCGCGTGATCGGATCGCTGACGGGGATGCTGGCGCTGCTCAAGGGTCTGCCGCTCGCGTATCAGCGCGATTTGCAGGAGGACAAGCCGCCGCTCTTCGAGGCGGCGGCGATTCTGGAGTCCTCACTCACCGTCATGGCCGGCATGGTCGAGACGCTCCGGGTGGATCGCGAGCGGATGCGCGCGGCGGCGGGGGAGGGGTACATCACCGCCACGGCCGTCGCCGACGCCCTCGTCCGGCGGGGAGTGGCGTTCAGGGCCGCTCACCACATCGTGGGAACGTTCGTCGCCGAAGCGGAGCGGGCCGGGATTGGGCTCGACGCGCTGGACGACGCCACGATCGCCGCGGCCCTTGCCACGTCGGATGATTCCGTCGCGATCGCTCTCGTTGGCGACGGTGCGCTCCCCGGGGAGCTGCGTGCGGCCGCCGCGCTGGAGGGCGCCCTCGCCAGCTGCGACGTTGTCGGCGGCACCGCGCCTCGCCGCGTGGCCGCGGCCCTGGCCGCCGCGAAGGCGCGCCTGGGGATGTAGCGTGACGGCCCGAGCCGGGCCATGCCGCTGCGCCCCGATCCGGCACCAAATTGGCACGCGGCTGATGCCGCCATGGCGCCGGCGACGGCGTAGGCTGATCTGGCGCGGAGGCACGCTCCGCTAACCAGGTGGACCGAATGAAGCTGCACGAGTACGAGCCGACCGGGGAGCAGTCCAAACCCCGCGCAGTGCACCGCGAGGGCTCGTCCGTGCTGACCTGCGCTGCCTGCGGCTGCCGCCTCATCGCCCGAGAATCTTTGCCCGACGGCGGTTGCTACGGACCGGATGCCGCCTGGCGGCATTACCACGGCAACACCTGGGACACCGATGCTCGCGGCTGCCGTGTCAAGTGCGTGGATCGCCCGCACCGCATTGCACAGGTGGAACAGCTCGCTTCCTAGCCCAGGGGGCCAGGGCCCACCGGCTGCTCGTTACCGAGGATGGCCACTTCTGGATCGGCATGAGGATCGCCGTGTCGCGGCCGCTCGTGTCGCGGCCGCTCGTGTCGCGGCCGCTCGTGTCGCGGCCGCTCGTGCGGTGGGCAGCCCCAGTGCCATGCGTTTCTCTCTGTCACTCGCCCGAGAAGTGCTATCCAGGTACCGGCGACGTGACAGATGCTTGGAGCCATGCGGGCTGCCGCCACGGACCCGATATTGAGCGTGAACCGTCGACTCGCGGGGCTCGCCTGTGGTGCACGAGCGGCAAGGACGCGTCGCTCCGGTCGATACCACTCCTCAGGCGGGTAGGCGAGAGGTATCGGGCGCCTCGCCTGCACACGCGGGCGCCTCGCCTGCACATGCGAGCGCCGCGCCCACCGGACCGCGCCGCACCCCGTCCTGAACGGCAACCCGGGCGCCACCGGACCGTGACGCAAAGGTCACCCGACGGCCACTGATTCCGCCGAACCGCATCCGTATTCTTCGGTCCGAGCGGGGCGGCCCTGCCGCCGTGAAGGAACTGCCCCGCCGCCATCGACCGACTTTGCGAAGGAGTGCCACTCGTGCCCACCGCTGGCGGGATCAATTCCGGCGACACCGCCTGGGTGCTGACATCGGCTGCGCTCGTCATGCTCATGACGCCCGGCCTGGCGCTCTTCTACGGTGGCCTGGTTCGCCGCAAGAACGTGCTGAGCACGATCATGCACAGCGTCTTCATCCTCGCCCTGGTCAGCGTCACGTGGGTTCTCATTGGGTTCACCCTGGCGTTCGGCAAGGACGTCAACGGCTGGGGGATCATCGGCGGGCTCGACTACATCGGACTCCACGGCGTGGGCAAGGATCCCCTTACCCAGTACGCGCCGACCATTCCCGGCTCCGCCTACATGGCCTTCCAGATGATGTTCGCCGTCATCACGCCGGCCCTCATCACGGGGGCGTTCGCGGAACGTAAGCGCTTCAAGGCGTTCGTGCTGTTCTCGCTGCTGTGGACTCTCCTCGTCTACTCGCCGATTGCCCACTGGGTCTGGGGTCAGGGCGGATGGCTCAACAAGATGGGCGCCATCGACTTCGCCGGCGGCACCGTCGTCCACGTCAGCTCGGGCGTCGCGGCGCTGGTCGCCGCGCTCGTCCTGGGCCCGAGAGTCAAGCGCGAGTCCGACCGTTTTGAGCCGCACGACGTCCGCCTGACGGTCATCGGTGCAGGCCTGCTCTGGTTCGGCTGGTTCGGCTTCAACGGTGGCTCAGCCCTGGCCGCGAACGGCCTTGCGGCCAACGCGTTCGTGGTCACCAATACGGCCGCCGGCATGGCGGCGCTGACGTGGGTCACCGTGAGCTGGCTGCACAAGGGCACGCCGAGCGTAGTGGGCGCGGTGGTGGGTGGCGTGGCGGGCCTCGTGGCCATCACTCCCGCCTCTGGCTACGTCGATGCCAGCGCGGCCATCATCATCGGCTTTGCCGCGGGCGTGACCTGCTACGGCGCGATCCTGCTGCGCGAGCGACTCAAGGTCGACGACGCACTCGACGTCTGGGCCGTCCACGGGGTTGGCGGCACGCTCGGCGCGATCCTGACCGGCGTCTTCGCGATCGCGGCCGTCAACGGGGCGTCCGGTCTGGTCGAGGGCAACGGCAGTCAGGTCCTCAAGCAGCTGGTGGCCGTCGGCGCGACCTGGATCTACAGCGGCGTCGCTACTTTCATCATCCTCAAAGTCGTCGACTTCTTCGTCGGGCTCCGCGTCGGCGAGGCCGAGGAAGAGGCCGGTCTCGACTCCTCGCAGCACGGCGAGGTGGCCTGGCAGAGCTAGCGATCGAACGGGTCGACGGCAGGGCCGACCGGCACCGACCGGCAACCTTCAACGCCTGGGGTCCCGGCCAAACGGGCCCCCGAGAACCGCCAGCCGAGCCAGCGGGCCCGGTCGTCGCAGCACGTCCCGAACGACAACCCTCGCGCTACCACAGCGCCACCTGAGGGTCACTCGGTCGTTACTGATTCCGAGCTCCTGCCTCCATACGCTTCCCCGGGCCGCAACCGCGGCGACCGTCTCGTTGCGATCTGGATGCGAAGGAGTCTCGAGCGTGATCGACAGTGGCGCCACCGCCTGGGTACTGACCGCGACGGCGCTCGTCATGCTGATGACGCCCGGCCTGGCGCTCTTCTACGGCGGCCTGGTTCGCCGCAAGAACGTGCTCAGCATCCTGATGCAGTGCATGTTCATCCTGGGCCTGGTGAGCGTGACCTGGGTCCTCGTCGGGTACACGTTGGCCTTCGGCCCGGACGTGCAGGGCTGGGGCATCATCGGCGGGCTCGATAACCTTGGCCTCAAGGGCGTCGGCGTCGATCCCGGCCCCTATTCCGCCCACATCCCCGCCACGGCCTTCGCGCTCTTCCAGATGATGTTCGCCATCATCACTCCGGCCCTGATCATCGGGGCCTTCGCCGAGCGCAAGCGCTTCAAGGCCTTCGTCCTCTTCACCCTGCTGTGGAGCCTGCTCGTCTACTCGCCGATCTGCCACTGGGTCTGGGGCCAGGGCGGCTGGCTCAACAAGATGGGCGTGCTCGACTACGCGGGCGGAACGGTCGTCCACATCAGCTCCGGTGTCGCCGCCCTTGTCGCGGCCCTGGTGCTGGGCCCGCGTGTCCGGCGCGAGTCGGAGCGCTTCGAGCCGCACGACGTCCGCCTGACGGTCATCGGGGCGGGCATCCTGTGGTTCGGCTGGTTCGGCTTCAACGGCGGCTCCGCTCTTGCGGCCAACGGCCTGGCCGTCAACGCAGTGCTGGTGACCAACACCGCGGCCGGCATGGGCGCGCTCACCTGGCTGACCATGAGCTGGCTGCACAAGGGCTCGCCCAGCGTCATCGGTGCCGTCTCGGGCGCGATCGCGGGCGAGGTCGCCATCACCCCGGCCTCGGGCTTCGTCGATCCGAGCTCCGCCATCGTCATCGGCTTCCTCGCGGGCGCGGTCTGCTACGGCGCGATCCTGCTGCGCGAGCGTATGAAGGTCGACGACGCGCTCGATGTCTGGGCCGTCCACGGCGTTGGCGGCACGCTCGGCATCCTGCTGACCGGCGTCTTCGCAGTGACGGCCGTGAACGTCGCGGGCCGGGGCCTCATCGACGGCAACGCCGGCCAGGTCGGCACGCAGCTGGTCGCCATCGCCGCGACCTGGATCTACAGCGCGGTCGCCACCCTGGTGATCCTCAAGGTCGTGGACGCGCTGGTCGGGCTCCGAGTCGACGAGGCCGAAGAAGAAGCCGGCCTGGACGCCTCCCAGCACGGCGAGGTGGCCTGGCAGTCCTGAGCGACGGCGGCTCGGCCGCACCGCACGCCGCCGGCCCCCAGAAGGGGACCAGTGCCGTTTCGATTTCCGGGGGTCGTCGCCGCGAGTGGGCGGGATGCTCGAGGGCCCGAACGTCCCGAAGCGCAACCGTCGCGTCACCGGCTCGTCACCAAAGGTCTACCCGCGCGCTACTGATTATCGCCGGTACCCTCCCTAGACTTCCAACCATTGAAACGGGACGTGAGTCCCTCTGGTTCAGCCGAAGGAGCCAAGAAGTGATCGCAGCCGCTTTCATCAGCTTTGGCGTTCTGGTCGTCGGTTGGTTCGTGGCTCCGTCTCGCGCGGACGTCAAGTAGCCCGCGGTCACTTCCAGACTCCCTCGATCGGCGTCAGCGCCGGTCCGCTCGGCGCCTCGCCTCTTGACGCGCCACCGATACAAATCCAAGCCGCACGCCGGCCCGCGCACCTTTCGGCAGGTTGCGCGGGCTTCGTGTTTTCCGGCCTCAGTCAGCCATACGGATGCTGGACAAGCGGGGCACGACCTCGAGCGAAGCATCGCCGGTCGAGGCCTCATTTGTCCCTAATGCCGCCTTGCCCCGGGCGTGCGCCCTGGTCCCTCCGCGATTAGCCGGTTTCCTCCAGGCGGTAGCCGACGCCGCGGACCGAGGCTGGCGCGGGCGCTCCGGACCCCTCCAGTTTGGAGCGAAGGCGGGCCAGGTGGGGTTTGAGCCACTGCGGGTCGGGGTTCGGCTCGCCCGGCCAGCCCGCCGAGAGCAGCGCACTGTGCGAGACCACGTGGCCGGCGGCCGCGACCAGCGAGGCGAGCAGGCTGTACTCGGTCCGCGTCAGGACCAGCTCCTCGCCGGCCACTGAAGCGGTGTGCCGGCCGCGGTCCAGGACGATCGAGCCCCAGCGCAGCTCTCCGGCGCCTCGGGGCTCGGCGTCGTTGCTACGGCGCCGCATGACGGCGCGAATGCGTGCCAGCAGCTCCTGCTTGCCGAACGGCTTGACCACGTAGTCGTCTGCGCCGGTATCGAGCGCCTCGACTTTGGCGCGCTCGTCGGCCTCGCCGGTGAGGACGATGATCGGCGTCTGGGACATGCGGCGGATGGCCCGACAGACCTCGACGCCGTCGAGGCCCGGCATGGCCAGATCCAGGAGAACGAGATCCGGGCGTTCCTCAGAAAAACGACGCAGGGCCGTGTTGCCGTCGTACGCGGTGACCACGCGGTGGCCTGCCCGGCCCACCAGAGCCGAAACGGCGCCTACCATCGCCGGCTCGTCGTCCACGACGAGGATCAGCAGGCTCGCCTCCGTTACCGGACCCATCGCGCTCAACTTCTGTGGCCTCCACTCAGGCTGCGCTCGTGCGCTTTTCTACTGATTCGTTACCCGTCCGAGCCTGCCTCGGACATCACGCCGGCTTCTGGGCCGCCGGCGTCACCGAGAGTTTCGCTCATCTCGGGCACCGCAACCATAAAACGACTCCCACCGTACCCATTTGATTCCAACCAGACACGTCCACCCATGGCGTTCATGAGCCGCCGGGCCGCGTACAGGCCGATTCCGGAACCGCGCGGTCGGTTCGCCGTCCGAACGTACGCCTCGAAGACGGACTCCCATTCGGCCTCGGGAATGCCCGGTCCGTCGTCGGTGACGTAGACCTGGATCTCGCCGTCGTGGCGCCACGCGCCGACGCTGACAGCGCCACCCTCGGGTGAGTACTTCACCTCGTTCTCCAGGAGATGCTCCAGGACCTGGCGGAAGCGTCCCTCGTCGCCTATGCCCACGAGCGATTCCCAGGTTCCGGCGCGACGAAGCGGGTGCTCGCGCAGCAGCGGGGCCATCTCGCCGATCGTGTCGTTCACGGCGCGGGCGACGTCGAATGGGAGGCGTGCCAGCCCGGCCGCCAGCCCCTCGCCGCGGACAGAGGCCAGGATCGAGTCCACGAGTCGGTCCAGGCGCGTGACCTGGCCGATGGCCTGTTCCCGCCACTCGGTGACGAGGCTCAGGTCCGGGCGGGTGGCGCCCGCCGCGTCGATCGCCGCGTCGGCGAGCAGGTCCAGGTACGCCCGCACGACCGCGAGCGGCGTCCGCAGCTCGTGCGTGACGACCGCAAGCAGCTCGGCCCGGGCGCCGTCCAGGGCGGTCAGAGTCTCGAGCTGCTCCTCCGCCTCGGCCTGCAGGCGTCCCTTCTCGACGATCCCGCCCAGGAGCGCACCGATCGTGACCAGGAACTCCACCTCTTCGGGCGAGAAGAGGCGAGTCTCGATTGCCTGGAGGTTGATGACGCCGATGACCGAGTCGTTCCAGGGCAGCGGCACCGAGAGCATCGACGTGAACTGCGACTGGTCGAAGCCGGGAACCCACTTGAAGCGCGGGTCAACCCGAACGTC
>PLLE01000043.1:0-114518 GCA_003141245.1 Chloroflexota bacterium | reverse complement strand
ACGATCGTCCGCATCAGCTCGTCCCAGTTGCGCGCCGTCGTCAGCAGCTTGGCGAACTCGTGCAGGAACTCGAGCTCTCGGAGCTTGCGCTCGGCGTCGAACGGCGCGTCTACCTCGGGTCCGGCAAGCCCGGTTTCGCCGGGAGGGCCTTCGGGCTCGAACCGAGGGCCGGACGCCGGGCCGGACACAGGGCCGGACGCCGGGCCGGACGCGGGCGCCGGCTCGGGCTCGGGCTCTCTCATGTCGTCAGACCTCCAGGCCGCGTCCGGCGTCGTGCTGGCTACTTCGTCGCTGCCGCCGGGGCGTCGTAGACCCGGGTCGGAAGCTCCTCGAGGAGCGGCTCCGTCCAGGTCCAGGCGGCTCCGTAGCGCCGTCCGACGGCTCCGTGCCGGGCCGCCTCGGTTCGCAGCGGCAGGCCGAAGATCTCGATGAAACCGACGGCGCTGGCATGGTCGAATGCGTCGTCCGCTTCGTACGTTGCCAGGGCCTTGTCGTACAGCGAGAGCGGGCTGCGCCGGCCGACGATGACGGCATTGCCGTGGTCGAGCCGAACGCGGACGTCGCCGCTGACGACGCGCTGGCTGCTGGCGGCGTAGCCGCGCAGGTCGCGGTGCAGGGCGCTGAACCACAGCCCGTCGTAGGTGAGCTGGGCCAGCTCATCGGCTACCACCCGGTTGAAGCGGAGAGTGTCCTTGGTGAGGGTCAGCCCTTCCAGGGCGCGGTGGGCGCGGTGGATGACCGTGGCGGCCGGTGCCTCGTAGATCTCGCGACTCTTGATGCCGACCAGGCGGTCCTCGACGTGGTCGACGCGACCGATGCCGTGCGCCCCTGCCAGGTCGTGCAGCTTCTCCACGAGGACTACCGGATCGAGCCGCTCCCCGTCGAGCGAGACAGGCACGCCGCCCTCGAAGCCGATGACGATCTCCACCGGCTCGGGTGCCGCGGCCGGATCAACGGTCCATCTGTAGACGTCCGCTCGCGGTGCCGTCCAGGGATCCTCGAGGCTGCCGGCCTCGATCGAGCGGCCCCACAGGTTGACGTCGATCGAGTAGATCGACTCCTTGGAGATCGTGATCTCGATGTTGCGGGCCCTGGCGTACTCGATCTCTTCCTCGCGCGAGAGGCCCATGCCGACGCGCATCGGGGCGATGACGGCCAGCGACGGATCGAGGGCATGCGTGGCGATGTCGAAGCGGACCTGGTCGTTGCCCTTGCCGGTGCAGCCGTGGGCGACGGCGTCGGCTCCTTCCTTGTGGGCGACCTCGACCAGGAGCTGGGCGATCATCGGGCGAGCCATCGCAGTGGCCAGCGGGTAGACGCCCTGGTAGAGCGCGCCGGCCTGGACGTGCGGCCAGCAGAAGTCACGCACGAAGCGTTCGCGGCCGTCGACGACGTAGGCGCGGCTCGCGCCCGCGCTGATGGCCCGGCGATCGATGTCCTCCTTCAGCACGCCGCCGCCGAGGTCAACGGTGAGGGTGACGACCTCCACGTTGTGCTGCTCGCGCAGCCAGGCGACGGCGACCGAAGTGTCGAGTCCACCGGAGTAGGCGAGCACCACCTTCTTCATCGAGGAGCCTCCGAATGCGCGAGTAGTCGTGCGTTCGGCAGGGCCGACGCGTCCGACGGTTGGAAAGTCTGGAAGCGGACCAGCCACCGCTCGAGGGCGGCTTCGGTCTCGAACAGGACCAGCAGGGTGTTGTCGCCGGCCAGCGTGCCGACCTGGTCGGTCAGGCTCGACTGATCGATCGCCTGGGCGATCGCGCCGGCCGAACCGGGCGTTGCCAGGAGCACCAGAATCAAGTCGCTGCGACCGATTCTGATGGGAATGTCCTCGAGCAGACGCCGCAGCCGGGCGTCGTAGGCATTGCCCGTCGCGGCCGTCTCGGGCGTGGCGTAGACGTGGCGATCGCCGCGCGGAACCTTGACCAGGCCGAGCTCCGTCGCGTCGCGGCTGACCGTGGCCTGGGTGACCTCGAAGCCCAATTCGTGGAGCAGCTCGACGAGCTCCTCCTGGCTGCCGATCGGCGAATGCGAAATCAGGTCGAGCATGATGCGTTGGCGACGCTGCTTGGCGTTGGGCGGGTTGCCATTGAAGGCCATGATCACGATCCGATCTCAGGCCGAGCGGGCGGGAACTTCGGTGGTGTCCCGCGCCGCCGTGATCCGGGTGCCGAAGGCCGGGTCGTGCAGAGCGCGGCTCAGGGCGTGGGGCTCGCTGGAGTCGCAGATGACGGCCTCGGCTCCGGGCCAGTTCACGGCCTGGAGGGCGGCGCGGATCTTGGGCACCATCCCACCCTTGATGACGCCGTCGGCGATCAGCTTCTCCGCCTCGTCGGCGGTCATCGTGGCGAGTCTCTCGCCGGCTGCGTCGCGGATGCCGTCCACGTCGGTCATCAATACCAGCTGGCGGGCGCCGAGGCCCGCCGCGATCCCGGCCGCGGCGTCGTCGGCGTTCACGTTGCACACGATGCCCTGCTCGTCGCGAGCAAGGGGCGCGACGACGGCGAGCTCTCCGGCGACCAGCAGCGCGTCGAGGAAGTCGCGGCGCAGGCCCACGACGTGTGCCACGAGGCCGAGGCCGGGGACGCGCTCGGCGATCATGAGGCCGCCGTCGACGCCAGAGAGTCCCACCGCGTCCACACCGCGATCGCGCAGGTCCGAGACGAGCTCGGAGTTGACCACTCCACGTAGTACGGCCGCGGCTACGTCCAGCGCGGCCTGGTCGGTCACGCGCAGTCCGCCCTCGAAGCGGCTGGCAACGCCCAGGCGCTCGAGCCACTCGGTGATCCGCTTGCCGCCGCCGTGGACGAGCACTACGGGACGCTCGCGCGCGACCGAGGCGACCTCGTCCAGGACGTGTGCCTGGTCGGCGAGCGTTGTCCCGCCGAGCTTGAGAACGAGCACTTCGCTCACGTGGTGTACTCCGCGTTCTCGATTACGTACTGCTCGGTCAGGTCGCAGCCGAACGCCTCGCCGGTTCCCTTGCCCAGACCGAGGTCCAGGCGGATGAGCACTTCCGGGGCATCCATTGCCTTGCGGACGGCGTCGCGGTCGAAGGGGAGGGGAGCGCCGGCGAAGACGAGGGTGCCGGCGATGGCTATACGCAGCCGCTCCAGCTCGAACTCGGGTCCGCGGCCGGCGCGTGGCATCGCTTCCGTATGGTGGAGACCGGCCGCCTCGAGAAGCTCCTCGTCGGGGAGGCGGGCGTTGCCGGCCGCGCTGGCGACGCGGCCCCAGTTGGGGTCGCGGCCGTGGACGGCGGCCTTGAGCAGGCTGCTGCTCACTACGGAGCGGGCGACCGCCCGCGCGTCGTGGTCGTCGTCGGCGCCGCTCACCTGACAGGTGATCAGCGTGGAGGCACCCTCGCCGTCGGCGGCCTGCTGGCGGGCGAGGGACCGCGCCACCGCCTCGATGGCTCGGCCCAGGATCGCCGCCTCGGGGCTGGCGGTCGCGACCTGCGGCGCCCGGGACGCGCCCGACGCCAGCAGGAAGACGGTGTCGTTGGTGCTCGTATCGCCGTCGACGCTCAGCTGATTCCAGGTCCTCTGGACGATCGGCGCCAGCAGCCCATAGAGGGTATCCGGCGCGGCGCCGGCGTCGGTCAGAACGACGCTCAACATCGTGGCCATGCGAGGGTGGATCATCCCCACCCCCTTGGCGATGCCGGAGACCGTCACGCGCACCGGCGCACCGTCCGGACCGGGCAGCTCCATAACGGTCGTGGCGAGCTTGATCTTCGTGTCGGTGGTCATCATCGCCCCGGCCACGGCCTCGAGGCCGGCGTCGGTGGCGGCGAGCCGCGGCACCAGTCGGGCGATCCCGTCGCGCACCTTCTCCAATGGAAGTCGCACGCCGATCACGCCGGTGGAGAGCGCCAGCGTCCGCTCGGCTCGCGTCTCGAGGGCCGCCGCGACGGCCTTGCAGATCTCCGCCTGGTCGGCCTCGCCGTCCGGGCCGGTGGCCGCGTTGGCGGAGCCGGCCGTGGAGATCACGGCGTCGGCCCAGCCGAAGTGCCCTCCGCCGCCGATCTCGGTGGCGTTGAGATGGGCCCGCGAGATGCGAATCGGCGCTGCAACGACTGCGTTGCGGGTGAAGACGGCGGCCGCGGCGGCCGGCTCGCGAAGCGTGGCGATCAGGCCCAGATCGGGTCGCCCGGAGGGCTTGATGCCGGCGATCGTGCCGCCCGCCCGGAAACCGGCCGGAAGAGCCGCTCGCTCTTCGACAGGCGGGAGCGAGTTGGGGAGCGGTTGGAGCACGCCGGCCGGCTGTACGGAGATCGGCGTTGGGGGATCGCCTGCGCCTGGCTGCATCTGCTCTGGGTTTCCTTCGCGCGAGCTAGGGTGCGATCGGGTATTGCTCGAGACCGGTCGTCTCGGGCAGACCGAAAAGGACGTTGAGGGCCTGGACCGCCTGGCCGGCGGCGCCCTTGACCAGGTTGTCGATGACGCCGAGGGCCAGGACTCGGCCGGTTCGCGGATCCACGCGACACCACACGCGGCACATGTTGCTGCCGTAGACGTGCTTGGTGGCCGGCGGGTTGGCGACCACCTGGACGAACGGCTCGTCGCGATACGCCTCGGCGTAGAGCGCGTCGAGTTCGGCCTGAGTGACTGGACGGGTCGGTCTGACGTGGCAGCTGGCCAGGATGCCGCGCGTCATCGGGATCAGATGCGGCAGGAAATCGACCGTGGCCACACCCGGGTTGGCGTCGCGGCTGCCGAGCGAGCCGCGCTCGCCTTGCTCCTTGAGCTCCTGCTCCATTTCGGCCGTATGGCGGTGAGTGAAGATGCCGTACGCCTTGACGCTCTCGTTCACTTCGGAGAAGAGCAGGTCAGCCTTGGGCTCGCGGCCGGCTCCGGAGACGCCGCTCTTGGCGTCCACGGCGAGGTCGCCGATCAGCCCGGCCCGAGCCAATGGGGCCAGGGTCAGGATCGTCGCGGTGGGGTAGCAGCCGGGCAGGCCGATGACGGTTGCCTGGCGCTCCGCCGCAGCACGCATCTCGTCGCGATGCAGCTCTGGCAGGCCATATACAGCTTCCGCGAGCAGTTCGGGAGCCGGATGATCGAACTTGTACCAGCGCGGGTAGTCGGCGGGATCGTGCAGCCGGAAGTCCGGCCCGACGTCGAGCAGGGCGGAGCCGCGGGCCACGATCGCGGCCGCCATTCCCGCGGCCACGCCGTGCGGCAGCGCGGTGAAGATGGCGTCGGCCTCGGGGATCGCCTGGTCGATGACCAGACCCGTGGCGGACAGGTGGGGGTGAGAGTCTGCGATCGGCACGTTGTCGCGGTTCCGGCCGTGCAGCCCGGCCAGTCGCACCCGCGGGTGATTCAGCAGCAGCCGAACGAGCTCGCCACCCGCATAGCCTGTTGCCCCGACGATGCCGACGCTGATGGTTCGGCCGCCCTGGCGCGTCCGCGCGGCTCGAGGGCCGAGCGCCTCGCTGAGAGTGGCTTCATGAAGGCCGTCGGAAGTGGATCGGTTCGCGGTCATGGTCGCGTGAGTATACGGTTTGGTGAATAGTCATGCAAGCGGTCGGAAAGCCGTCCGGCTCAGACGTAGCCAGAGGCCACCATCAGGACCCAGGCCATCATGAACCAGTGAAGGAGCCAGCCGTACAAGATCGACTTGGTACGCCAGGCGAGAATACCGAAGAAGGCGCCGCCGAGGACCGTCGACAGCTGCTCGATCTGGGGCTTCCAGACGTGCATGAGGGCGAAGGGGATCACCTGGAGCCAGATGGCGTCGGTCCCGTACTTGCGGCCCAGGCCCCACATCAGCCAGCCCCGGCAGAAGAACTCCCAGGCGAAGAGATCGACGCCGGTGTCGATGATCAGGCGCCACGCTGGCCTGCCGGAAATCGAATCGGTGTAGTAGGCCCGGAAGTCGGGCAGCCGGCCGACCAGCCAGATCACGATGGCCATGGCGGCGATGCCGGCGACGGTGATCGGCAGGCCGCGGCGCCAGTCGCCCAGGCGCAACCCGTACAGTCGCGGATTCTCGCGCCAGAACAGGACGATCACCGCAACCGGCACGATCAACTCGAGGACGAATCGGTCGTATGCGGCTTCGACGAACCGGTTGTTGAAGGCCAGGATGAGGAGGACGGTGCTGACGACGACCAGCTGGACGATCCGGGCGTCGAAGTCGATGCCCCAGATTCCCCAGGTCGTCTGAGGGCGTGGCGCCGCTTCGGGTGCCGGCGGCGCTACTGCAGGTGGTAGAGACACACCGTGCCGCCTCTCCAGCTGGCGCACATGACGCGCTCGCGGGCCGCCCAAACGGAATCCGGGACGTCCGTGGGGTACGGGTCCTTGTCCGACAGCAAGTACCAGCGCGCGCCCTGGGCGTAGAGGTCGCCCTTGTTGGCGAGCCCGACGACGACGGTCTTTGCCTTCGATCGCATCAGGAATAGCGCCGAGTCGCCGCCCGCGACCACCTCGCCCGGCGGAACCGCGTCGGCGAACTGGTCCTGGATGGCGACCAGATCGTAGGTCGCGTGGCGTGCCCAGTTGCCGTACCAGGCCAGGCCCGGAGCCACTGCGACGACGATTGCCGCCGCGACGACCAGGTTGGGGGCCGCCCGCCGCGCTCGAGCCGCGCGGCCTGCGCGTGCCGCCTCGGTGGGCTCGCCCGCCGCCTCGCCCGTGGCCTCGCCCGCCTCTCTCGCCGCCGCCTCCCGCTCGGCCAGGCGCTCGCGCACCCACCCGACGAAGAGATGCAGCCCGATCGCCGCCAGGATCGCCAGCGATGGCACGAGCGGAACCACGTAGCGGTTGGGTCGATACGAAACAACCATCAGAATCCCAAAGCCGGCGGCCGCCCAGCCGAACGCGGCCACTGCCAGCCTTGCCTCCGCCTGGCCGAGTCGCTTGCGTAAGGCCGCGATCGCAACCACGCCCGCCGCGCCGAGCGCGATCAGCGGCAGGAGCAGGACGCCGAAGATGTGGTCGCTCTTGCCCGTCAGGTAGGCCGTGATCGAGTTGAACAGATCGCCCGGCGCCAGATTCCACTGATAGACCGGCCAGATCTTGGCGTCGATCGCCACGGCCGCCTGGTTCGGCAGCCAGATGGCGATTGCCCAGATGAGCCCGGCGATCGCGATCACCGCGGTCGATCCGACGATCCACCGCCGCATGGCTCGGTCGCGCCAGCCCCAAACCAGGCCCATGGCGAGCAGGATCCCGACCACAGAGAAGAGGGCACTCGGCTTGGTCCCGATCGCGACGGCGTAGCACAGCCCGGTCAGGACGCCGCCGCGCAGGGTGAGACGGCTTTGCCGCGCCAGCACGAGAGTGCCGAGTGTCAGCCCGAGGACGACCAGGTCCTCGAGAAAGGCCAGCCGGCCGTAGAAGAGGATCAGGCCGGAGGCGCCGAACGCCAGGCCGGCGAATGTCGCGCAGACTCGGCCGACCGCGCCGCGAAGGCCCCAGACCAGCGCCGCCGCCGTCAGCGAGACGCACAGGATCATCGCCAGGCGCGCCTGGACGATTCCCACGCCGATGAGCTGGAAGGTCAAAGCCTCGAGCAGGCTGAACGGCAGATTGACCAGGTGGAGGTTCCACTCGTCCGTGCTCCAGATCCCGAGCTGGACGAAGTTGCGCGCGTTGACGACGTTGAACGCCTCGTCGGTGAACGGGGCGACGCTGTCGGTGACCTTCGTGACCGGGTCGGCGGCGGCGAAGGCAGCCAGGACCGCGATGAGGCCGATGCCCACCAGGGCGGCCTCGGGAGGAATGCGACGGAACGCCCGGAGCCAGCCGAGCGCGGACGGTAGATGCACCCGGCCGCCGACCGCGCCGCGATCGTGGGGCGAGGCTGCCTCTGACACCGGCCCTCCCTGTCTGGTGGCGACGTGCTCCCCGGTAGGTCGGTGGGCGGGCGCCTCAGCCGTGGCGATGATACCAATCCGCGCCCGTTCAGCGAGCGTGCCAGACGATGCCGAAGACCACCGAACCTATCCCCGCCAGCACGAGAAACCGCTCCGGCCAGCCGATCCACCGCCGCGATCCGATCGCCATCAGAGCCACCAGGAACGGCGTGAAGTCGAGCGAGTAGCGGAAGCCGTATTGGACGTAGCCGCCGCCGTAGAAGAGGAAGACCGGCACGGCCACGAGGGCGGCCGCGATCCACAACAGCTGCGCCGTCCGATCGCGGAAGCCGGCCCAGGCCGACGTCAGCAGCGCCGGCGAGACCAGTAGCATCGACATGCCGAACGTGCTCGGGGCGATGAACGGGAAGTGGTTGAGCGATCCCGGGAGGGCCAGCAGGGCCAGCCGCAGGTTCTCGGGAATCTGCAGGATCGAGAAGACGCCCACCTCTCGGCGGGCCTCCAGGCTGGCCTGGCTCAGGTACGAGATGGCATATCCGGACTCGAGCGGCGACCCGAAGCGGACCCAGTTGAACCAGGCATAGAACGCGATCGCGCCCGCGATCGGCAGGCCGAAGGCGAACGCGCTGCGAGCGACCGCCCGGAGTTCGAGCCGCCGTTTCCACAGAAGCGCCAGCCCAAACGGCACGGCAGCGAGGATGGTCGTGGGCCGGGCGAGGAAGGAGACGGCCAGCAGCGCGCCCAAGACCGCCGGTCGGCGTCGGCCGGCCCATTCGAGAAGGAACAGCGTCAGGGCCAGGAAGGCCTCGGCGTGGGCCAGGTAGTACATGTCGCCGAAGACCGAGACGTAGAAGAGCAGCGATCCGAAGGCCGCGAAGGCCGCGATCCAAAATGCATCCGCCCCTCTTGCGCCGAATGCGCGGGCGAGCGGCAGTGACAGCCATGCCGCCGGGATGCCGAAGAGCAGACAAGCGAGATAGCGGCCGATTCCCTGCAGGGCGGGCACGGCCGCGAACGGCAGGTAAGGGAGCAGCTGCAGCGGGCCGACGGCGAGGTAGTAGCGGCCGCCGACGTTCACGGTGTCGACCGCGCCCTTGAGACTGTCAGCGTCCAGATGACCGCCCAGCGCTCGTTCCGCGACGAGCATCATCCGATCTGCATTCGCGTTGCCCAGATGGACGGCCAGGGCCGCCGCCGCTGCGTATGCGGCGAGCACGCCGACGCCGAACAGGAGATCTGCGCGAGCGACGCGAAACCGGGGCGCGGGCAGACGGTCGAGTGTGGCGGCGGCGGTCATGTGGTCGCGCCCTACGCGACGGGCTGCGTTGTGAGGACGTCTCGCATCGGGCCGGTGACCACGACCTCGCCCGATTCTTCGGTGGGCCCTGCGACCGCCCCCGCCGGACGTCGGATCAGGTAGCGGTGGCTGATCCGCGCCGCGCCCGAGGCGATCTGAGCGCTCACCGTGCAGTACTTGGTGGCCGAGAGCTCGATCGAGCGGCGGACGGCCGCCGTCTCCACGTCCCCCTCGACGATGTGGAGGACGGTGATCTCGGTGAAGACGTTGGGCGCGGTCTCGCGCTGGACGCCCGTCACCTCGGTCGAGTAGCTCGTGTAGGGTTGCCGCTTCTTGGCCAGGATCTCGACGACGTCCATGGCCGTGCAACCGGCGATCGCTGCCAGGAGCAGCTCCGTCGGACGGGGCCCGGACTCGCCGGCGGCGTTGTCCATGACGACGTCGTGTCCCGAGCCTGTCGTCGCCACGAAGCGCAATCCGCCATCGTGTCGGAGGCCGACTCTCTTCTCACCCACTTCGCTCTCCTGTCTGGCGGCCGGGCTCGGCGGCCATCGTATCTGAGCGTATCTTGCCGTCTCGAGAACCGCTCTGGCCGCGAGCCGGCGGTGCCAGGAACTGCTCGTGATAGAGCTTGGCATACAGGCCCCCGAGGGCCAGCAGTTCGGCATGCGTGCCGCGCTCCACGATCCGGCCGTGGATGGCCGCCGCCAGCGCCCGAACGCGGCCATCCTCACCTGACGGTCGGGGCAGCTGCCTCCGCGGTCTCGGTTCGTTCGTTCGCTTCCTGCGCCTCGAGCCAGCGCTCGACGTCGATGGCGGCCCGGCAGCCTTCGCCCGCCGCGGTCACGGCCTGACGGTAGCGATGATCGTCGACGTCTCCGGCGATGAAGACTCCCTCGATCGAGGAGGCGGTGGTGACGCCCTCGGTCGCCAGGTAGCCCTTCTCGTCCGACTCGAGCCATTCTCGGAAGATGGCCACGTTGGGTCGATGGCCGATTGCCACGAAGAGCCCGTCGATCGGAAGCGTCTCTTCGCCGGGCACGTCCGTCCTGCCGAGCCGCACGCCTTCGACGTGCTCCTCGCCGAGCACTTCTTCGACGGTACGGTTGAGGTGCAGCTGAACCTTGGGGTGGGCCGCAGCTCGGGCCTGCATGATCTTGCTGCCGCGGAAGGCGTCGCGGCGATGGATGAGGTGGACCTTGCTGGCGAAGCGGGTCAGGAAGAGCGCCTCTTCCAGGGCGCTGTCGCCGCCGCCCACGACGGCGATCTCCTTGTCGCGGAAGAAGAAGCCGTCGCACGTGGCGCAGGCGCTTACGCCGCGGCCTCGAAGACGCGTCTCGCTCTCGATGCCGAGCCACAGGGCCTCGGCGCCGGTGGCGACGATGACCGCCTGGGCGCGGTACTCCACGCCGGCGGCCCACAGGCGGAAGGGCCGGCCGCTCAGATCGACGCGATCGACCTCCGCGTCCACGATCCGCGCCCCGAATCGCTCGGCCTGCTTGCGGAAGAGGCCCATCAGCTCCGGCCCCCCGACGCCGTCGGGGAAGCCTGGGTAGTTCTCGACCTCGCTGGTGATCATGAGTTGGCCGCCGCCCGCAACCCCGCCGATGACGATCGGTTGGAGATTCGCGCGAGCAGAGTAGATCGCGGCAGTGAGCCCGGCCGGCCCCGAGCCGACGATGGCGACGCGCGCCTCGACGGAATCACCCGCTCCGTTCGCGGGTGAAGCGGATGTCGCGGGCGCCGGCCCGTCGCCCGCGGCCGGGGGGATGAATGACAGGCTGAGGCCACCAAACAGGCGGGGAGTCTTGGGAGTGGCTTCGTCGCTCATGACGTCATCCTAGCACGACATGGATACTCCTGGGGAGTATGCTGACGCATGGCACGGCGCCCGACGCTACCTGGCGTGCGCGACGAAGAAGTCGGCGATCAGCCGCGATGCGTCGAAGTTGTCGGGAGCCCCGGGGCGCCAGAGCGTCGAGGCGCCCGGCCATGAATGCGAGCCGCCCTCGACTACGCGCGCGGCGACGGTCGCGCCCCCCGCGCATGCCCAGCTCGTGGTCGTCGACGCTCCGTCGACAGCGAGCGAGCCCTCGCCCGTGCAGCCGTCCTGACTACGCCACACGGCGATCACGTCGGCCATCGGCGAGTAGTTGATGTCGACGTGTCCGCCGTCGATCGGAATCGTCCCGTCAGCCGTGCCGTGGATGGCGAGCAGCGAAACCGGCCGCGCGAGGTGGCACCCGGCATCGGCGGCGCTGCCGCTCTCACTGGCCATGTTGCCCGAGACCGGGGCGATCGCCGCCACCCGCGACGACAGCTCGCAGCCGATGCGGTAGGTCATCAGGGCCCCGCGTGAGAAGCCGGTGACGAAGACCCGGCCCGGATCCACGCCATCGCTCGCCTCGAGGCGGTCGATCAGGGCGGCGATGAAAGCAACGTCGTCGGCACCGGCGTGGTAGCCCCAGGTTGCGTTGCTGCCGAAGGCGTCCCAGCCGTCGAGCAGGCCGTCGGGATAGGCGACGATCCAGCGCAGCCGATCTGCCTGGGCGTCGAAGCCGGTGAGCGCCTCGGCCTGGAAGCCACTGCCGAAGACGGGATGCAGGACGACGACCAGGCCCGGTCGCGGGGCGACCTGCTCAGGTCGATAGACCCGATAGAAGCGCTCTACGCCGCCAACCGGCAAGCCTTCTATTCGAGTGCGGCCGACCACTTGCGTGGCCACGGTCGGTTCCAGCCCGGTCGCGAACGGCGCCAGGTCGGCAACCATGACGACGACGGCGAGAGCGGCGGTGAGGACCATGGCCAGGCGACCGAGGNNACGATCTGGACGACCGCGACGGCGTCCAACTGCGGCTGAGGCGATCCGACGTACGCGCCTATCAGGGAGACGTACAAGCCCGCCCAGGCCATGTAGACGCCGAGCGCGACCGATAGCCAGCCCAGCACCACGTTGCCCGACCGGCCAAATGCCAGGCCGGCGACGATCGCAGCCGCCGGAATACAGCAGATCAGGGCCAGGGCCGCGAGACCCCGGATCGGGCTCTCCTCGTACATGTTGGGGCCCGCGGGGAAGACCTGGATCGCGACCGAACTCACGGCGGACGCCGCCACCAGGGCGGCAGCGACCACGGCGGAAAGCCGACGTCCCTTGAGCGCCAGCCCGACCGCGACCAGCAGCATCAGAAAAGCGGTAACCGAGACAGCCAGCCCGATCGGGATCGAATATGGCGCGCCGTCCCAGCCGAACAGCCTGTCGGGCCGTGGTCCAAGCGAATGGCTCAGGCGGGTTCGCACGATCATCAGCCCAAAGACCCCGGCCTGAGCGATCGGAACCAGGAACGCGGCGGCTGCCGACGCCCTGGTAGCCAGCCGCGGCCGGGGCGCGACGCTTGCGCCCGCCCCGCCTTTCGTGTCGATCATGGTGGCGGTCCCCCTCCGCTATCTGGCCGGTTCACTTTGCGCGGATGCTAGATCGCTCTTGGCTCCAACGCGTGGACCTTCGGGAGAATCTCGCGCCCGAACGTCTCGATGTTGCTGGGGTCTGAGACGCCCGCCATGTTCAGGATGACGTGCTGGACGCCGACTTCGGCGAGGGTGGCGAACCGGTCGACGATCTGCGCGGGGGTCTCACTGCGGAGGTCGACCGACTGCAGGTTCGTGCGCTCGATCTCCTCGAACGGACGGCCGACCTCGGCGCAGCGCTCGCGCAGGACCGAGAACTTGTGGGTCAGCTGATCGGGGCCACCGAAGATGTTGCAGGCGTCGGCGTACTGGGCGACCAGGCGCAGCGTCTTCTGCTCGCCCCCGCCGCCGATGAGGATCCGCGGATGCGGCTTGCTCAGCGCCTGCGGCGAGTTGAGCAAACGCGTGGCGTGGTAGTGCCTGCCATCGAAGGCCGCCTCCGAGCCGCGCACGCCCTGCCACATCCGGTGACAGATCTGGAGGGTTTCCTCGAGCATCTCGAAGCGCACACCGAGCGGTGGCATCGGGAAGCCCAGGCCGAGGCTCTCTTCTTCGTTCCACGCCGCGCCGATCCCGAGGTAGGCGCGGCCGCCGCTCAGCACGTCCAGCGTGGTCGCGGCCTTGGCCCAGAGCCCCGGCAGGCGGTAATGGACGCCGCCCACCATCAAACCGAGGGTCGCCTTCTTCGAATGGGCGGCCATGTAGCCGAGGGCGGTCCAGCCCTCGAGCATCGGCTCTTCGACTTTGCCGACGCCGCGAATCTGATAGAAGTGGTCCATCACCCACAGCGAATCGAAGCCGGCGGCGTCGGCGGTTTCGGCGATCCGGGCGAGTGTCGGGCCGATCGCGGCGTCGCCGCCCGGCCACGTGAACGAGGGAACTTGCAGACCGATCTTCACGGTGGGCCTCCGAAGGCAGGCGACATGACCGGCGCGGCGAGCCGGTGGCGGTGGGACAGTGGCGACAGGTTAGCACCGAGGTCGAACGGCACCCAATCCAATCGAACCGCGCGATAAGGCGAATGGGTGTGGGGCGGGCCCAAGTACGGCTGGGAGTGGAAGGCGAAACGGGCCGGCAAGCCCTTCGCCACGTTCACGCCCAAAGCCGGCGTCTTCGTCGTCCTGGTGATTCACGAGAGAGCCGAGGCCGCGGTGGCTGCCGCGATCCCACTGGCACCTCGCCTGCGGCGAACCTACGAATCGGCGCGCCAGCTGCCGGATGGCCGCTGGTTGTTCCACGAGACCGAATTCGAGGAGGAGGTCGCGGACCTGGTCGCGCTGCTGCGGCTCAAGCTACCCCCGACGGTCAGGGCGCGGCTGGACGGGGCGTCCCGGTAGGGCTCTGGCGGGCCGGCCTAGATGCCGGCGATCCGGCGCGGTGCGAAGCGCGGGCCGAACCGCGGGATCTGTATCCCCGAAGCTTCCAGAAGGCGGACGACCCTGGCGCGCTGGCCCGCGTACGGGGCGAGGAGCTCGAGCATCCGCGCATCGTCGGCGCGGGCCTCGCCGGCGAGCGCCCACGAGACGAGATCGGGGAGATGAGCGTCCCCGACGCTGACCGCGTCCGGATCGCCGAAGGCGGCACGGGTGGCCTCTGCCGCCGTCCACGGCCCGATTCCCGGTATCGCCTGGAGTCGTGCGCGCGCCTGGTCCGGCGGGAGCGCCATCCACGCCTCTATCTGCGATTCGCTGCGGCCGATGCGACGGAGCAACTCCGCCCGACGTCGCTCCAGCCCCAGCGGATGGAACTCGAAGTAGGGTAGGGACGCCAGTATCTCGGCGCCCGGCGGGAGGAGCAGCGGGACGGGGCCGGGTGCGGGTCGGCCGAGTCGCCGGACGAGGCCCGCGTATGCGCCGTGAGCTTCGGTGGCGGTCACCTTCTGCTCGGTCACCGCCGGTATCAGGGCCGGCAGCAGCTGCCCTGATCGTGGCAGGCGCAGGCCGGCGAACCGGCGCTGGAGCTCGCGGATCAGGGGATGATGCGGGATCAGAGGACCGGGGTCGTCGAGCAGGCCGGCCAGGCCGGGCGCCGCTTCCAGCGCGAGCCGTGCACCCGGGCCCCACGCCTCGGCAACGATGACGCCAGCCTCGGGATCCATCTCTGCCACCCTGGCGGCCGCCAGGCGCAGAGTGGCTGGTCCTTCGGCCGTGGCCCGAGCCAGCCACACGCCGTCGCTCGCGAACCGGATCGTCGGGTCGTCGCGGCCGTGACGGAGCGGAGCGAGGGTAAGTCGCAGGTCGATCGGGGAGGGGACGGAGAAGCGCGCGCCTACCGACCCGGCCGATCCACCCGATCCTGCCGACACGGTCGGGCCGGTCATCGGAAGAGGTCGAACTCGCTCGGCATCAGTACGTCGGCGATCCGGCCCTCGCCGCGGCTGGGGTTGGCGCCCCGGACGATGGCGGCCGGCCGGCGTGCGGTCTTGCCGAGGGCCAGTTCGGCGGCCGTGGCGATCTCGTCGGCAGTGGCGCGGACTGTGCTGTGCATGACGCGCCCGTCGGCGTCCGGCGTGCCGCGCATGTCGTCGAGCGGCTTCATGCCGCTTACGCCGATCGCGATGTCCATGATTCCCCATCGCCACGGGCGACCGAAGCTGTCCGAGATGATGACCGGCACATCCACACCGAGCGCCTCGGCGACGGCGGCGCGGATTCGAGCGGCGGAGGCGTCGGGGTCCTTCGGCAGGAGGGTCACGATGTTGCCGCTCTGCGGCCCTACGTTGGAGGCGTCGACGCCGCCGTTTGCGCAGACGAAGCCGTGGGGCGTTTCGGTGATGAGGACGCCGCGCTCCCACCGGACGACGCGGCGGGCCTGGCGCAGGACGACCTCGAGCTGGCGGGCGTCGCGGTCCCAGCGTTGGGCGAACTCGATGGCCTCGGGACGCGGCTCGACGGCCGTCAGGTCGACGATCGCCCCCTCGGCCTTCGAGACGATCTTCTGGGTGACGACCAGGACGTCGTCCGTGCGCAGAGGCAGCACCTCGGACGCCGCCCGGAGGGCCGAGACGAGCAGCGCCGACAGGTCGTCGCCGGGCCGGATCTCCGGGATCCCGTCGAGTGCGAAGACCTCGAGGCGACCGCCCGGCAGAGGCTCCGCGGGCAGCGGTGCCCTCGATGAGCTCCCGGCCGAACCGGGTGCCTCGCGCGCGCTCCTGCCGTCCGTGCTCACCGGCCCGCCTCGTGGTCGAGACCGCCCATGTCGGCCTCACGCAGGTCTTCGGGCGTGTCGAGATCGAACGCCAGCGGCCCGTCCAACTCTACGTACGTGGCTCCGGCAGCGATCGCCTCGGCCGCGTGCGCCGCCCGACTCCCCTCGCCGAAGCGGAACTCGATCGCATTCGGCGGCGCCACGAGCAACGCATTCGTACCAGTGCCATGGCGATCGGGGACCAGCACGACGACCGGCCGCTCGGGCTCGCGCCGGGCCGTTTCCTCGCCCGCCTCGACGAGCCGTTCGATCGCCTCGGCGCTGACCGCAGGCAGGTCCGCCGGCAGCACCAGCACGGCGGTGGCCTCGGTACAGGCCGAATCTCGCGTCTCGGAGAGCCCCTCGTTGAGCCCGTCGCTCTCCTGCAGGAACGATGCCGCGCCCATGGCGCGGGCCTGGGTCAGCAGCTCCGCGTCCTGGGAGACGACGGCCACACCGTCAAGCCGCCGCGCTGCCAGGGCCGCGGACACGGTCCGGCGCAGGAGGGCCAGGATCAGCTCGGCCCGCTCCTCGGGGTCGAGCGGCTCGCCGAGGCGCGACTTGGCTCCGCTCAGCGATCGCACGGGCACGATCGCCACGATCCGGGAGAGGTCGGCTCCGCTCATGCGGGAGGCAGGGTCGCGGCCAGGACGTCCCGCGCGAGCTGGACTCGCGCGCCGACGTCGGTCATCACCGTCTCGGTCACGACGACCTCCAGCCCCAGCGCGATGACGTCTCTCGCGAGCGATTCGTCGAGCCGGTCGAGGACGAAGACGTCCAGCAGCCCCATCGATGCATATCGGCGGGCGACCCCGAGCGCCGTCGGCTCGTCGCCAAGGCTGGCCATCATTCGATCGGCCGGGCCGCGCAGCGCCTTCCCGCCGACGATGCCGGAGACGCCGACGCTCCGAACGCCGCGCGCCCTGGCGGCGGCTATCGCCTCGTCGATCCCGGGAACGGCCAGGATCGGACCGATCGAGACGATCGGATTCGATGGCGCCACGACGATGGCTTCGGCTCCCGCCAGCGCCTCCTCAACCTCCGGGGTGATCGAGGAGAGATCGGCGCCCTCGAAACGGACCTCGCGTACCTCGGGGGCCTGGCGCAGGCGGACGAAGTAGTCCTGGAAGTCGAGCCAGCCGTCGTCGGTTCGGACCCGCGTTCGAACGGGCTCGTCGGCCATCGGCAGGATCCGCGACGGCACGTCCAGCGCGGCGCACAACTCCAGCGCCACGGCGCTCAGGCGTTTGCCGCCGCGGAGTCGCTCAGTGCGGAAGAGGTGTGTGGCGACGTCCTTGTCGCCCAGGCGGAACCAGGTCTCTTCGCCGAGGCGAGCGAGCTGGCTCATGACCTGCCACGTCTCGCCGGCGATTCCCCAGCCCTGAGCCGGCTCGGCGATCCCCGCCAGGGTGTAGAGCACGGTGTCCTGGTCGGGGCAGACCAGCAGGGAGTGCCGCTCAAAGTCGTCGCCGGTGTTGACGACGACGGTCAGCTCACCGGGTTCGAGCGCGCGCTGGAGCCCGTCGGCCAGCTTCGCGCCTCCGACGCCACCGGCCAGACAAACGACCCGCATCGCTCCTCCCAGTTGGCGGCCAAACCTGTTCCCGAAAGCGTAGCGCCGGGCGACGATGGTGTCGCTTCGAGGCGTCTCTCACGCGGTGCTCGTCTGGGCGCACGATGACCGGCTCCGGGTCGCGCTCGAGGGCCGCCTCTCAGGCCGTCAGCTTCGGCAGCACCTCGCGGCCGAAGAGGTCGAGCCAGGCCGCCTGGTTTCGGCCGACGTTGTGCAGGTAGATCTGGTCGAAGCCGAGGTCGAGGAACTTCTGGATCTCGCGGCGGTGGACCTCGGGGTCGGCCGACATGAGCATCCGACCGGTGAAGTCCTCGGGCCGGACCAGTGCCGCCACCTGCTCGAAGTCCTTGGGCGACCTGATGTCCTGCTTGGGGAAGCGCATGCCGCCGTTGGGCCATTCGGAGATCGCGTTCGCGACCGCCTCGGCATCCGTTTCGGCCCAGGACAGGTGGAGCTGCAGGATCTTCGGCATCGTCGCCGGATCCTTGCCGCCCTCGCGCGCTCCTTCGGCGAACTTTGCGAAGATGCCGTCGATCTTCTCCTCCGGCGCGCCGACGGTGATGATCCCGTCGGCGAACTTACCCGTTCGCTTGGCGGTCACCGGGCCGGCCGTGGCGATGTAGATCGGGGGCGCCTTCTCCGGCAGTGTCCAAAGGCGGCAGGTCTCCATCTTGAAGAAGCGGCCGTCGTGCTTGACCTCTTTGCCGCTGAAGAGCTTGGCGATGATCTCGATCGCCTCGAACATGCGGTTGATGCGCTCCGGCACCTCCGGCCAGTAGCCGGCCACGACGTGCTCGTTGAGCGCCTCACCGGAGCCAAGACCCAGCCACGTTCGCCCCGGATACATGACCTCGAGCGTCGCCGCGGCCTGGGCGACGATGGCGGGATGCATCCGGAACGACGGGCAAGCCACGCCGGGTCCCAGGTCGCCGCGGGTGCGTGCCCCGGCGACCGCCAGGACCTCCCACACGAACGAGGCCTGGCCCTGGCGCGGGACCCACGGCTGGAAGTGATCGGCGGCCATGACGCCCGAAAAGCCGGCAGACTCGGCCCGGGCGCAGAGATCCAGTATTTCGGCCGGCCCGAACTGCTCGAGCATTGCCGCGTAGCCGATCTTCGCCTGGGCCATCTCGTCTCCTCCGGTGGACCGCTTGCCGGGCTTCTCCGTCAGTTGCTCGACAGACGCTCGAAGATTCTGCTCGGACGCAGCTTGAAGGTCACGCGTCGCTCCCTGGCAAAGCCCGCGATCTGAGCCTCGGCGGCCTCGCCGTTCGACTCGTAACGTCGGGTCAAGCCCGCGATGACGGCCTGACCGAGCTGCGGATCCTCGTCGATCTCGACCTCGCCGCGCATCTCGATGTAGTCATAGCCGTCGACCACGGTGATCGAGACATGCCGGTCGCGCTGGATGTTGGTTGGCCAGTGGCGACCCAGGCGGCTGTTGAAGACGATCGTGTCGTCCTCGAGGCGGTACCAGATCACGGCCTGGAGCGGGCTGCCGTCCGGGTTGAGGGTCGCGACGACCGCGAAGCGCGGCGCCTCGAGGAATCGGCATGCGGCAGCCGATAGGGTGGGAGAGGCAGGTGCGATCGAATCGAGGGCGGTCATCGCCTCGATGGTACGACGAGTTGACGCGAACGTGTGCCGACCGCTTGCGAGGTGGCGCGCCCGGCCGCGCGCTACTCGCTGGAGGCGACGCTCGGAGAGACGCCCCCGTCCCAGGCGCCGACGCTCGAGATCACCAGCGTCAGGTCGTCGACGTTCCGGATTCGTCGCGGCTGCAGCGGCGTCACGGCCGATCGGCCGAGTAGGTAGCCCTGACCGAAGTCGACCTCGCGATCCTGGAGGGCCAGCAGATCGCGGCGATTCTCGATCCCCTCGGCGACGATCTGCGCGTCGATGCGGCGGCTGAACGAGACGAAAGCCTCGACGAGGGCCTTTTTGGCCTCGGCATCCTTGTTGCCGATCCCGGCGACGATCTCGCGGTCGATCTTGATGATCGAGGGCTCCAGGGCGGCGATGACGGTGAAGCTTGCGTATCCCGCGCCAGCGTCGTCGATGGCGAAACCGAACCCAAGGTGGCGAAGAGCTTTGACCTGCTTCTTGAGCCGCGGCACGTCATGGATGGCTTGCTGCTCGGTGCATTCGACGATGATCTGTCGAGGCGACAGGCCTGCCCTGCGAACCATTTCGGCCAGGGCCTCGGCCTCGAAGGTCGGCGCCAGCAGACTCGCCGGCAAGAAGTTGACGCCGAACCGCGTTCGCCGGCCCGCGGGGCCCGCCTCAACCACCTGTGCGATGCGCGTCAGTGTGGCGTCGACTACGAACGTGTCGAATTCCACCGGGCGCTTCGCCGCGAGCGCGGCTTCGACGACGCTGCCGATCGTTTCCGTTCCCATGCCGGGGCTCAGACGGAACAGACACTCCCACTCGTGGGCTTTCATCGTCTGCAGATCCACGATGGGTTGGAACTCGACGTGGTGCTCCTTGCAGACGAAGAACAAGGACATCACCTTGCGGCTCGCGATTTCCGGAGTCCCGCCCATACCGATCCGGTCTCCGAGCCCGGAAACCTGGACGGCATGACCGAGAGCCACGACATAGCGTTCGTCGAGTGGCAGAGATGGATCGACGTCGGCCATGCCGCAGCCCGTGCCGTCCGCGACGCGGGCGACGAGGTCCTCCGTCAGTTTCTCCGCGGAGGCGATGACACACCAGCCCGAATCCGCGAGCTCGATCACACGAGCCTCGGGCAGATGTTCGGTCAGCCG
The DNA here is from genome assembly GCA_003141245.1 of Chloroflexota bacterium. Lineage (GTDB taxonomy): Bacteria > Chloroflexota > Limnocylindria > Limnocylindrales > CSP1-4 > Fen-1039. Next base: position 94,398 of record PLLE01000043.1, on the reverse strand, counting down.
CGCCACGACTCGGCTGTCACGGGACCAAAGCAGACGCTCGGCCGCCCCCTGCCGAGCCCTGGTGAGCCTCACGCTTGTTCCTCGCCTACCTGTAGCCCTTCGGGCGGGCACCTTGGTCGAGAGATGGAAGCGGCCAGATCGAGGGCCGTGGATGTCTCATGTTGGCGCTATCTTGCGCCGGTCCTAGCATCTGGGCGTACAGCTCATTCTGGGTTCGTCCGGACCCACACGACGGTCCGGCGTTCCATGAGATCGTTCGTGCATATGTATCCCAGGTTTTCCACACTTTGTCCACACCGAACCGCCCTAGTCTCACCGAAACCGGTCCCAACCCGCAGAGGACGTGATGTCGATTCCGTTGCTCCAGGTCGACGCCTTCACGGTTCGCCAATACGCCGGCAATCCAGCTGGGGTCTGTTTGCTGGCCTCGCCGGGCGATCCGAAGTGGATGCAGGCGATCGCGGCGGAGATGAATCTCGCCGAGACCGCGTTCCTGGTGGAGCGTGGAGAGTCGTCGTTCGACCTGCGCTGGTTCACGCCGACGGTCGAAGTCCGGCTGTGCGGGCATGCCACGCTGGCGGCCGCGCACGTCCTCTGGGAGCGCGGGGTCGTGCCAGCCGGCCGGACGATCGAGTTCGCCACGGCCAGTGGCCGGCTGCGGGCGTGGCAGGCTCCGGACGGTTGGATCGAGATGGACTTCCCGGCGAATCGATTCGAGCCGGTGGAGCGAGAGGCGGCCCGCTGGCCGGAGGCGGAGGTGCTCGGCGCGGCCCTGGGCATTGAGGTCGGCGCGGCCGCGAGCGGGGGCCGCGACTGGGTGCTGCTGGCCGAGAGTGTGGCTGCGGTGGGGCGAATCGAGCCGGACTTCGCGGCGGTGGCGCGCCTGGGCGACATGATCATCGTGACGGCCGCCGTCGGGGGAGCGGCGAGGGGACTGCCGCCGGTGGCCGCGGGAGCCGACTTCGTTTCGCGGACTTTCGTGCCCGCGTGGGGGATTCCGGAAGATCCGGTGACCGGTTCGGCGCATTGCGCGCTCGGCCCGTTCTGGGCGCCCCGCCTGGGTCGGGACGAGATGGTCGGCTATCAGGCCTCCACCCGAGGCGGCGTCGTGCGGGTTCGCGTCGCAGGCGATCGGGCGATCCTGGGCGGTCAGGCGGTGACGGTGATTCGCGGCGAACTCGCAGGCTAGAAGTCGCATGTAGACTCGATCGCGAAGGGGAGGGGCGCCGCCCCTCCCTCGCGCGGGCACGGCGTCGACGTCGTCTCGCGAGCCTGCAGGAAATTACCTGAGCGCTACGCCGCGCCTCGCGGCTTGCCACCGATCATCCCAATTCACCTGCCGAGCTGGAGCGGAAGATGCCTCAGATCCACCTCCGGGCCCAACCGGACGACTACGCTCCACTAGTGCTGCTCCCTGGCGACCCGAACCGCGCCACCTGGATCGCCGAGAAGTTCGACGGCGGCCCCGGCGCCGCCCGACTGGTCAACTCCCACCGCGGGTTGCTCGGCTACACGGGGACCTACCACGGCGTTCCGGTGAGCGTCCAGACCAGCGGCATGGGCGCGCCGAGCATGTCGATCGTCCTCGAGGAGCTGCTCCGCCTGGGCGCGAGACGCTTCGTGCGTGTCGGCACCTGCGGCGGCATCGGGCCCGGGATCAAGACCGGCGAGATCGTGATTGCTTTGTCGGCCGCGCCTGTCGACGGCGCCACCCGCACCTACCTCCACGGCGAGCCCTACGCGCCGACGGCCGATTTCGGCCTGGTCCGGTCGCTCATTGAAGCGGCGGAGCGCCACGGCCAGAAGCCACACGTCGGCCAGGTCGCCACGGTCGACGTCTTCTACAACCCCGACTCGGACGACTTCTCCAAATGGCGCAGCCGCGGCGTCCTGGCCTTCGAAATGGAGACCTCGGTCCTGTACTACCTGGCGTCGCGAGCGAAGGCGGCCGGCGGGGAGGTCGCCGCGGCGGCGATCCTGACGGTCAGCGACGTGCTCTCCGAGGAAGCCACCTCCGAGGAGTCGTACCTTCCGCTCGATCAGCTGAACCGATCGATCGAGCCGACGATCGAGATCGCCCTCGAAGCCGGGATCGCGGTCTGATGGCCTTCGAATCGACCGCCGAATCGACCGCCGAGTCGAGGGCCCGGCTGAGCCGGCTTGGCCGGTCGGCTGCCTACGGCCCTGAGATCGAGCTGGCCATCGATCTGGCCCACCAGGCCGGTCGAATCCAGATGGAGCGCTACGAGCGGCTCGAACAGATCCGGGCCAAAGGGCCGCGCGACGTCGTGACGGAGGTGGACCACCTGTGCGAGGGCCTGGTCATGCGGGCCGTCCAGGAGCGCTACCCGAGCGATTCGTTCTACGCCGAGGAGATCGGCGAGGTGGCCGCAAAGAGCGTCACGAAGTCGGGCCGGGTCTGGATCGTCGATCCGCTCGACGGCACGATCAACTACGCCAACGGCATTCCGTTCTTCTGCATCTCGATCGCGCTGGCGGCCGAGGGTCGTCCGGTCGTGGGCGTGGTCTACGACCCGACTCGCGACGAGACGTTCGCCGGGGCGATCGACGGGCCGTCTCTTCGCAATGGGGAGCCGATCCACGTTGCCGACAAGGAGTTTCTCGGGGACCTGGTCGCCACACTCGCCGTCGGCGGTCGCGGCACCGTCCATAAGCGCCGCGAGGCGCTCAAGGCCATCCGCGCCCACCGCTCGATGGGCTCCGCCGCGCTGACTCTGGCCTACGTGGGCTGCGGCCGGTTCGACGTCTACGCCCAGGGCGCCGGGCTCTCCGCCTGGGACGTGGCCGCGGCCGGGCTCATCGCCGAAGGGGCCGGCGCCACCGTCACCGACCTGGAGGGCAGGCCATGGTTCGACCTGGCCTACCCTGCTAAGAAGTGGTCGTGCCTGGCTGCCTCGCCGCGCCACCACGCCGTCATGCTGGCGATGCTCAAGTAGGCGAAGCGCCGGGAGCTGGCCGTCGCCTGTGGGCGCAGGCGACTAGCGCGCAACGGCCGGGCGAGGATCCTCGTACTCGGACTCGAAGTACGGGTCCGACATCATCTTCCGAAAGGCCGCCAGGACCGCGGGAGTCGAGTTGACGCGCCAGTCCAGCTCCTTGTTGATGTTGAACCAGCTGAACATCTTGAGGGCCGGGCAGTCCTTCATTCGCGAGAAGATGTCGATGATCCAGTCCGCCTTGGTGATCTGCCCGTAGGTGAACTCGCCTGAAGCCATCTCGGGGATGGCGATCGGCTTGTCGGCCAGGGCCACGAGCTTGTCGTAGAGAGGCTTGAAGGCCGTATCGAAATCCTGAAACGGACGAACGCCGCCCCTGGGATCCTTCGGATACCAGTTGTATCCGTCCATGCCGAACCAGTCGACATAGTCATCGCCGGGGTAGTAGTTCTCAAGGTCGTTCCAGGCGTCTGTCGGCACGTCCACGGTGGGACCATGAGGGCACCACAGCCAGAGCACGTTGGCGGCGCCGGCGGCTCGGCACCGGTCCACCACGTATTTCCAGACGGCCTTCACCTTCTGGGGACCGCCGGCCGCTCCACCGTTCTTGACGCCGCCCCAGATGTACCAGTTGCCGTTGAACTCGTGAAGGAAGCGGATCAGGACCGGCTTGCCGTAGGCCGCTGCATCGCGGGCGAAGGCGTCGATGTATGCGTCGTGTTTGTGGGCGAGCACGTCGTCGAGGGCAGTGGATCTCGTGTCGGCGTTGTTGGGATTGATGGAGGGCCAGAAGATCTCCCAGGTGACCTGGGGGATCGACCCGTGATCGATCACCGTCTGGCAGGCTTTCGCCGGGAAGCCGTCATCCCAGGTGATGAACCACAGCACCTGGGCCAGTTTCCGCCCGATGAGTTCCTCGAATGCGCGGATGCCGGCCTCCCCGTTGTCGGGGAACCTCGCCTCCCCGTCAAAGGTGAACGTCCCGATCATCATGCCGGTACCCTCCAGGGCTGGGCCACGCTCCGTGTGGAATGGCTGTTCTGGCCCGAGCCTAACGGCGGGACGGGACCGCCGCAAGTCTTCCGCCCGTCTCGGCAGGTGCCTTGCGAGCAGGACTTGCGAGCAGGACTTGCGAGCAGGCGAGGATCGCGCGACTCAGTCCTGCCAGAGGTGGGGGCGTTCGGCCAGTCGTGGCTGCCCCAGCTCATCGCACAGAGCCGTGAACTCGGCCCGTCGGGCGCCTTGCCAGAGCAACTCTTCCGGATCTCGCTGGGGCAGCGGAGCGTCCGTGGCCAGAGTGGCCAGGCGTCGGAACAGCAGGGCGTCCGACCAGCGCGCCCGCAGAGTGGCGTTGAGAGGGGCCGGCGAACGCACGTCCACGTGCCACTCGCCGACGTTCGCGGGGATGGCCTCGAGGTGTTCGAAGCGGCCCAGGACGGCGGCCGCGGACCGCGCGCCCCAGCCGGGCAGTCCCGGGAAGCCGTCGGCCGAGTCCCCGACCAGGGCCAGGTAGTCGGGTATCGAGGCCGGCCCCACTCCCCAGCGAGCCACCACGCCGGCCTCGTCGACGGTGCGGTCGCGACGCCGGTCGCGCGTGACCACGCGCTCGCCCCGAACGCACTGGGCCAGGTCCTTGTCGGGCGTGCAAATCCAGATACGCTCCACTTCGGGTCGATCCGCCCAGCGCGCCGCCGCGGTGGCCAGCGCATCGTCGGCCTCGAATTCGACCATCGGCCAGACGACAACCCCGAGCGTCTCCATTGCCCGCTCGGCCAACGGGAACTGCGCAAGGAGCTCGGCCGGGACGCCGGCCTCCGTCTTGTATCCGGCGTAGAGCCGGTTGCGGAAGGATCGGATCACCTGGTCCGTGGCGCAGCCGACATGGGTCGCGCCTTCGTCGCGCAGCAGCGTCAGGAGCGTGTACATCAGCCCTGTGACCGCACCGACTTCCCGTCCGTCGGGCGCTCTGACCGGCGGGCGCGGGCTATAGTGGGCCCGGAACAGCTCGTAGGTGGCGTCGACGAGGTGAAGCTCCACCGGGACGCGTCAGCCCGCCCTGGTTCGATCGCCGACCAGGACTACGCCTGCCGCGACGAGCTCGTCCAGCGCCCGATTGCCGTCGCCGGGCCGCAGTTCGACCGCCCGCACCGCATCGAGCAGGACGGCGGTCTCATAGCCCAGACGGACGCCGTCGAGGGCGGTGGCCTTGACGCAGTAGTCCGTGGCCAGGCCGCACACGACAATCCGTGTGGCGCCGCCGCGGGCCAGCGTCGTGTCGAGCCCGGTGGGGATCGGATGGCCGCCGGCCTGGTCACGCATCGAGAAGCCCGAGTAGCCGTCCTCGCCGTGCGCGCCCTTGCGGACGATCGGCCCGCGGACCGACAGCCGCGGATGAAGCGCCGCTCCCCAGGTTCCCTGCACGCAGTGGGCGGGCCAGATGCCGCCGTCGCCGGCGAAGTGGGGAGTGTGGGCCGGGTGCCAGTCCTGCGTGTACACCACCGCCGCGCCGGCCTGCAGCGCTCGTTCGATCTCGGCATTCACCAGCGGCACGATCTCCGAGCCGCCCCGGACGTGTAGGCTGCCGGCGGGATCGGCGAAGTCGTTCTGGACGTCCACGATCACCAATCCGACCTGTGGGCCGTAGCGCGAGCCCGGATCCACTGCCGACCACGGGCCGCTCCGTGGGACTCTCAAGCTGCCCGACATCTCCTGGCATTCCTCCTGCCGCTCGACCGGAGTCGAAGCTCCCGCCTGCGCGGCCGTACCGTGCGTTCCCCGGCTTTGTACGCGATGCGTGACGAAGGCGCAAGCGACCGATTCGGCTTACCGGCCTGCTCCAACCGGATATCGGACGGTCGTTGCTTCGCCGCCGGCGTCTTCACGGCCGGTCCGCGAGCCTACCCGAACCACGGCCGAACGGCGATGGGCTTACTCTGCCACTGGAGCTTCCGCGGGCCGAGACCCGTCGTCTCACGGCGGCCTGGAGACAACGCCGACGATGTACTTCGACCAGTTCAAGCATCAGCTGCCCGACACCGACCCTGCCGAGACGCAGGACTGGCTGGATTCGCTCGACCAGATCCACGCCCAGGAAGGCGACGAGCGCGCCAGGTTCGTCCTGTACAAGCTGCTCAAGCGCTCCCGACAGCTGCACATCGGCCTGCCGCCGCTGACTCAGACCCGCTACATCAACACCATCAGCCCCGAGCAGGAGCCCTTCTTCCCGGGCGACGAGGAGATAGAGCGCCGTATCCGCCGGCTGATCCGCTGGAACGCCGTGGCCATGGTTCTGCGAGCGAACAATCGAGCGCCCGGCATCGGCGGCCACCTCGCCACCTACGCCAGCGCCGCCAGCCTGTACGAGGTCGGCTTCAACCACTTCTTCCGCGGCAAGGACGACGGCAGTTCGGGCGACCAGATCTTCTTCCAGGGCCATGCCGCGCCAGGCATCTACGCCCGGGCCTTCCTGGAGGGCCGCCTCACGGAGGAGAACCTGGACCACTTCCGCCAGGAAGCGCTCTCCGGGGGAGTCGGACTGCCCAGCTACCCGCATCCTCGCACGCTTCCCAACTTCTGGGAGTTCCCGACGGTCTCGATGGGCCTGGGTCCGATGGCCGCCGTGTATCAGGCTCGCCTCAACCGCTATCTGGCCAACCGCGGTCTGGCGGATACCTCCGGCAGTCGCGTCTGGGCATTCCTGGGCGACGGCGAAATGGACGAACCCGAGGCGCTGGCCGGTCTCTCGCTGGCAGCCCGCGAGGGCCTCGACAACCTGACCTTCGTCGTCAACTGCAACCTGCAGCGTCTGGACGGGCCGGTCCGCGGCAACGGCAAGATCATCCAGGAACTCGAGGGGCTCTTCCGCGGCGCCGGCTGGAACGTGATTAAGGTCATCTGGGGTCGTGAGTGGGACGACCTGCTGGCCCGTGACGTCGACGGAGCCCTGGTCAACAAGATGAACGAGCTGCTCGACGGCGACTTCCAGAAGTTCTCGGTTGCTGGCGGGGCCTATGTTAGGGAGCACTTCTTCGGGCCGGATCCGCGCCTCCGGCGCCTGGTCGAGCACCTCACCGACGATGAGCTGGCTCGACTGCGGCGCGGCGGCCACGACTATCGCAAGCTCTACGCCGCGTATCGTGCGGCGACCGAGCACCGTGGCGCCCCGACGGTGATCCTGGCCAAGACGATCAAGGGCTGGGCCCTGGGCCCCGGCGTGGAAGCGCGCAACATCACGCACCAGGCCAAGAAGCTCTCTGAGGCCGAGCTGCGCATCTTCCGCGATCGGCTTCAGCTCCCGATCCCCGATTCGAAGCTCAAGGAAGCGCCCTACTACCACCCCGGCCCCGACTCGGATGAGATCCGCTACATGATCGAGCGGCGCCGGGCCCTGGGCGGTTCCGTCCCTCGGCGCGTGGTACGGGCCAAGCCGTTGCCGGCGCCGCGTCCGGAGGTGGACCGTGAGTTCGACGCCGGGTCGGAGATGGCGGTCAGCACCACGATGGCCTTCGGGCGGCTGCTGCGGAACCTGATTCGCGACCCGCAAGTCGGGCCGCGAATCGTGCCGATCGTCCCTGACGAGGCCCGCACCTTCGGCCTCGACCCGCTCTTCAAGGAAGTCGGGATCTATTCCGCCCTGGGCCAGCGCTACGAGCCCGTGGACTCGGACCTGGTGTTGAGCTACCGCGAGGCGGTCGACGGGCAGGTTCTGGAGGAGGGGATCACAGAGGCGGGCGCCGTCGCTTCGCTGCAAGCCGCCGCCACGGCCTACGCCACGCACGGCGTGAGCCTCGTCCCGTTCTACATCTTCTACTCGATGTTCGGCTTCCAGCGGACCGGCGACCAGTTCTGGGCCCTGGCCGACGAGCGCGGACGCGGCTTCGTAATGGGCGCCACGGCCGGTCGCACGACGCTCATGGGCGAGGGGCTCCAGCACGACGACGGCCACTCGCACGTGTTGGCCTCGGTCATTCCCAACATTCGCGCCTACGACCCGGCCTATGCGTACGAGATGGCGGCGATCGTCCGGGAGGGGATCGACCGCATGTACGTCCGGGGCGAGGACGTCTTCTACTACATCACGCTCTACAACGAGAACTACCCGATGCCAAAGCGGGCAGCCGACGTGACCGACGAGCAGATCTCCAGGGGCATGTACCGGCTCCACGGAGCGCCCGAGCTGGGCAAGTCGGCCCGAACCGGCGCCTCGGCCAACGCGCTGGTGCGGCTGGTCGGCAGCGGTTCGATCCTGCAGCAGGTCGTCGCCGCGCGGCAGCTCCTCGCCGAGCGCGGCGTGGCCGCCGAGGTCTACAGCGCCACGTCGTTCCAGCAGCTCCGCGCCGACGGCCTGTCGGCCGATCGATGGAACCGGCTGCATCCCGAGGCCGCTCCGCGGGTCCCGTACGTGGCCCAGATCCTACCGCCCGGCGGTGGCCCGGTTGTGGTCGCCACCGACTGGATCCGCTCCTACCCGGAGCTAATTGCGCCCTGGCTGCCGGCCAACCGGCTGATTCTCGGCACCGATGGTTTCGGGCGGTCGGACGCGCGCGAGGCGCTGCGCCAGCTGTTCGAGATCGACCCGCCACACATCGCCGCCGCGGCCATGGTTGGCCTGGCGCGCGCCGGGCAGATCGACGGCAAGGAGGCTGCGGCCGTCATGCGCGAGCTGGGCATCGACCCGGAGGCGCCGGACCCGCGCTCGCTCTAGAGCCGAGGTGCTCGCCCAGGCTTATGCTGACTTGAGGACGAGGTGACGTCGCTGCCCTCCGGCGCTGCTCCCGTGCCCGGCGGAGACAGCTCGATGACGACGGCCCCGGTGGCATTCACCAGGGTCGTCGGGCCGCGCTTGATATGCCAGTCTGACGTGGCCGCCGGCGGCGTGTGACCGTGGAGCCATAGCGGCGGCTCCAGTCTGCGTAGCAGCCAGAGATAGGCGCCAAAGCCGCGGTGATAGCCGTTGCTGGGAATGTCGCCGGCTCCGAGAGGTGGCACGTGGCTGATGACCAGCACCGGCCCGTGTCGACCCAGCCGACGCGTCGCCAGTAGCAGCGCCTGACTCCATGCCTTGCGTTCGCTGCGGGCGGCTCCCGGCCCCCGCGGCCCCGGCCAGGTCAGGCCCACGATGGAGAGGCCGACTTCGTGGCGCACCGCCGTGGAATCGATCGCCTCCGGGCAATACGACTTGCACGCCGCCCATCGCGCGTCAGAGTCGTGATTGCCGTGTACGTAAACCAGGGGAGCGTCGAAGCCGTCGGCAATGAACGACAGATCGTCGCAGTCGAGGTCGCCGCAGCCGACTATCAAATCGATCGGGCCGATCGCCTCGCGGTTGCGCCGGTCGACGAGCGTCGGGTCGAGCTGGTCGGAGACGGCCAGCAGCCGGATAGGTGCACCGCCACGGCCCCGGAATGGTGCCGGATCAGGCCAGACGATCGCAATGTGACGGGTCACGTCAGTGCGCAGCCGGCGGGTCGGCCGCTTCGTCAGCGGCGGGTGACTCGTCGGTCGACGGCCCTTCCAGGGCGGTGGCCGTGTGTTGCTCCGAGTAGCGCATCCCGATCGCCGGTCGGTGGCCCTGGACCGCCGCCCGAAGCGCACCGGCTTCTCCCAGGAAGGCCAGCAGTTGCGATGGCCGCTCGCTCATCTGGCCGTCGAGAGGAACCAGCTCCGTAACCATGGCGTCGAGGCCGGTGCCGCCGGCGTACAGAACCGCGGCCACCCGGTTATGACCGTCGACGACCCAGTAATCGCCGTCGAACTTCACGAGATCGACCGGAGGCAACGGTTGCATGCGCTCGTTGGCCGCCCGGATGCGCTGCCAGCGCGCTTCCCAGTTTTCCCCCCGAAACGGCTTGAGTGGCAGGAAGTCGCCGCCTCGCTGGGCGGCCCCGGCCACTGCCGTGCCGCGGATCTCCTCCACCGGCACGAAGCGCAGCCCCAACTCTCGAGGGGAAGCGAACCGGGCCTCGGGGCACAGCTCGTACAGGTTGGCCAGCGGCTCCCTGGCCTGGCGGTGCAGGCGCCGCTCTATTGCGGCGTTCCTCCCGGACCAAACGCTGTTGGCGGCATCGAGGACCGTTCCCAGGACCCCGGCGACAGGGGCAACGGCGTCCGCGACGGCCTGGAGGTGACCCACGAAACCGCCGGAGGAGTGCTCGACGGCGGAGTCGGTTGCCGCTTCGATCTCGGTGCGGGCCTCGCCTGGGTCATCCGGCGCGACCGCCTTCTCGGGTTCTCCGGGTGCGCCGGCGCCGGCCTCATCGGGCCCGGGCGCGCTCGCCATCGATGTCCTTTCTTCGGACAAGGGTTCGTTCTCCATGACCTGAGCGTACCATCAGCCCCCGTCTGTCAGGGCGCGCTGTAGGCTACGGGTGTCGGTCTGCGCCTGACCACACCGAACACAAGGGACGCGCGAGATGACCACTCCGGCTGGCCCCAAGAGCGAATCCTTCAACGTCTCGCCCGGGCCCATCCTTAGCCTCTTCGGCGGACGCGGCAGATTGTTGGCGCTCGGCGCCGCGATGCTGGTGGTCCTGTGGCTCGCCCGCGGGATCATCGGGCCGTTCGTGGTCGCGGCAGTCCTGGCGTACGCCTTCTCGCCAATCGTTTCGGCGGTGGCGGAGAAGACCCATGCGCCGCGTGCGCTGATCGTTGGCGTCGGCTTCGTGCTCGTCCTCGGCCTGATCGCGGCGCTGGCCGTGATCGCGGCGGAACGGGCCGGATCGGAGCTCCAGTACCTCTCGTCCGGGGGGTCGGACGTAATCGCCACCGCGCTGCGCAAGCTCTTTGGCGATCAGCTCGTCGTCGCCGGCCAGACCTACCAGACCGCAGACCTAGCGGCCCAGATCAGGGCTTCGCTTCTTGGCATGATCCAGACCCCGTCCGACGCGATCCACATGGCCGAGCAGGCGGTGAATGTGGCGCTCCAGACAGTCCTGGCGTTGATCGTCACCTTCTACTTGCTGCTCGACGGGCGGCGATTCGGGCAGTTCGCGCTGCGCTTTCTCGATCGATCTCAGCGGGCCGAGGCGCTCCGCATCGGTCATCGGATCCACGTCGTCCTGGGTCGCTGGCTCCGTGGCCAGCTGCTGCTGATCGGCCTCGTGGCGGTGGTCTTGTACGTGATCCTGGGGCCGATTCTCGGCGTGCCGTACGCCCTGGCGCTCGCGATCCTGAGCGGCGCCTTCGAGATCATCCCGCTGGTCGGGCCGATCATCGCCGCCGGCCTGGCCGGCACAGTGGCCTTCGCAACTCGCGGCCCGGACACGATGATCGTCGTTCTGGTGGTCTATCTCGTGGTGCGACAGATCGAGGACCAGATCGTCATGCCGCTTGTCATCGGACGAGCCGTCCATCTGCATCCGGTCGTCACGATCTTCGCCGTGCTCGTCGGGCTCAGCGTCTGGGGCGTGCTCGGCGGACTGTTGGGCGTCCCCGTCGCCGCCGCGCTGAACGTGACCCTGCACGAACTCTATCCCGAAGAATCCGGACATAGGACCGAAGGCGAAGGACGGCACCCGATCCCGGGCCGGCTGACGATTCGACGGGCGAAAGCATCCGCAGGGCCGATGGCGAGCCCGCCGGCGTCTCCGTCCTCGGCGACTCCTGCCCCGGAGCAGCCGGTCGGCGAGATCTGACGGGTGGCCGAGGGTGCCGAGACCACCTCGGACCGAATGGTGGTTCTGGCCCTGGACATCGGCGGCACCCAGATCCGGGCCGCCGCCATCGAGCCGGACGGGATGCGCCTGGGTCGCTGCTCGGCTCCGACGCCTGTGGCGGACGGCGCCGAGGCGATCTATCGGGCTTGCGCGGCGCTCTTGAGGGAAGCGGCCGATGGCCTGCCGGCGGCGGTGCGCGCCCGAGTGGCGGCCATCGGCATCTCTTCGATGGGACCCGTGGATCCGTGGCGAGGTCTGGTGGTCGATCCGCCCAACGTGGAGGTCTTCCGCGACGCGCCGCTCGCGGATGAGATGGAAGCTCGCGTCGGATTGCCCGCGTACCTGGAGCGTGACACTAATGTCGCCGCCCTGGCCGAGCACTGGTTGGGCGCCGCCCGCGGCTGTGGCGATTTCCTGTACCTCACCGTCTCCACGGGCCTGGGCGGGGCCATCTTCCACGACGGCTGCTTGATGCTCGGACCCGACGGCACGGCGGGCGAGCTTGGCCACGTCTGCCTGGTCGCGAACGGCGGGCCGCGTTGCGGCTGCGGAGGCAGGGGCCATCTCGAGGGGATAGCCGCCGGAGCGGGACTGGCTATGCAGGCCCAGGACGAGGTGGCTCGGGGAGCGTCCGACTTCCTGCGGGCGCGGGCCGATCTGGCGCCGCTGACCGGCAAGGACGTGGCCGAGGGCGAAGCGGCGGGAGACGAGGTGTGCGCCCGGCTGATGCAGCGTGCGCGGCAGGCCTTCGCGATCGCCTGCGTCGGCTGGGTCAATGCCTTCAACCCCGAGCGCATCGTCGTCGGCGGGACGCTGGCCGAGCGACAGGGAGAGCGCTGGCTGGCTCCGGCGCGTGCGGCCGTCGAGAGCTCGGCCCTGCGAGCTCCGGCGGCGCGCGTCAAGATCGTGCCTTCCGAGTTGGGCAAGGACGTGGGCCTCGTGGGGGCGTGGCCCCTGGTGGCACAGCGCCACGGCGATCCGGCCTGGCGCGAAAGGCGCGTCTAGCTCCGACCGGACTGCGTCGGGCCCGCGGTCGGCGCCGGAGCCGCAGTCGGCGCAGGAGCCACGGGCCCTGACACGAGTCCCAGATGCTCCAGCGCATCCGAGGCCGCGCCACGCACTCGACCCCCGCTGCGCCGCCACTCGTCCACACGGTCGCGCAGCCACAAGGGCCACAGGCCCACGAGCACCGCCAGCCGGGTGAGGGAGAAGATCGGCATCGTCGCCGCGGCGGCCAGGAATGCCAGCCAGTCCGCCCGCCGGCGAATCGCCACGAGAACGGCCGCCGCCGCGATCGCACAGCGAATCGCGAAGTCCAATCCGCCGTGGTCCGGGACGATCGCAAGCACGTGCAGGGCCCGCATCTCCGAGGCGGCCTCCCAGCCGAACGTGCCCAGATAGTCGACCCACAGCCCGGGCGCGGCGAGGGCCGAGACGGCGCAAGCGGCCGCGAAGACCCCGCAGCCGATAGCCAGCGGTCGGCGGTAGTCGGGCCTGGTCAGCCACAGGTAGGGGATCAGCAGGCCGGGCCCGAACTTTAGCGCCGCGAACCAAGGCAGCAGATATGCGCCGCGACGATCGCGCAGCGCGAAGAGCAGCACTGCCCCGAGCTGCAGCGTGACGTTGCCGAAGTCGAGCTCGGCCCAGACGGGCCACTGCAGGGTCGCGATCAGGGTCAGCCGCCAGGACCCGCAGAGGTAGCGCAAGCACATTATGCCGAGGATGCGCCAGGCCCAGTCGACGAAGACCTCGGGTACCAACGCGATCAGGAAGGTGAGTTGGGCGAAGATCGGTGGGTACTTGTAGACGCCGCCGGCCCAGATCGTCGACTGCTCGTACAGAGGCTGTCCCTGAAGGATGTGACGCGACGCCAGCCAGTAGGCATTGGTGTCGTAGGCGGGCCACGAGTCGACCATGAGCCTCGTGGCCACGCCGACCGCGACCTGGACGCCGATCGTCAGGAAGAGGCTGACGGCGAAGACTTGCCACAGCGTCTCGTAGGTCCTCGGGCCGGCGACGATCCTGCGGAAGACGCGCCGGCCCTGACTCGGGCTCGGTCGGGCATCGCGTGACGGCTGCGCGGCGGGATCCAAGGGAGGCAAGTCTAGCCGAGCGTTCGGGTCAACCCGCGATCGGCGCGCCCCACCAGACGCTGGCGGCGACGATCACGTACAGCCCCACCAGCGCCAGACCTTCGAGCCAGGTCGACTCGCCGTCGATCACGACAAAGGCCGCCAGCAGGGTCGCCAGCGCGAGCGCGACGACCAGGAGCGGCGAGACGACCAGCGTGAGCGTGGCCCCGCCCAGCAGCAGGCTGGCGATCACCAGGATCGGCGTGAGGGCAAGCGCCACCTGCAGGCTCGAGTTGAGGATCAGGCTGATCGCCAGGTCGCCCTTGTCGGCGAGCATGGCCCTTATCCCGGTGAAGTTCTCGACGGCATTGCCGGCGATCGCGACGACCACCAGGCCGGCGAACGACTGCGACATCCCGAAAGTCTGCATCGTGGGCTGGAGAGCCTCGACGAACCAATCGGAGGCGAAGGCGGCCCCGACTCCCGCCGCCGCCAGGACCCCGAGCGCTACGCCGAGGGGCCACAGCGTGTCGGTCAGGACGAGGCCTTCTTCGGCTCCGACCGCCGGGCCGCCCTTGCCGATCGAGAACGGGATGCTGGCCGCGAAGACGATCAGCAGGACGACCGAGACGACGACCGAAATCTCGGTCTCGTGACCGCGATCCGGGCCGCCGGGGGCCGCCGCGATCGTCGGGATGGCCAGGGCCGCGACCGCCAGCAGCAGCAGCGTCGACATGGTGCGGGTCTGATCGCCGCCGAACTTCTGGGCTCCGTGGCGAAGTCCTCCGGCGATGAAGGCGAGGCCGAGAACCAGAAGCGTGTTCGCCAGGATCGAGCCGACGAGAGCCGATCGGACGACGTCGACCAGGCCCGCCCGCAGGGCGAAGATGCCGATGAAGAACTCCGGCAGGTTGCCGAGCGCCGACTGGAGGACGCCGGTCGCGCCGGGCCCGAGTCGCCCGCTGAGCTGGTCCGTCACCTCGCCGACCATCGCGGCCAGGCCGGCCAGGGCCACACAGGTCACGATGAAGACGGTCGCCGGCGCCGCGTCCGCGGCGCGCAACACCAGGGCGCCGCACGTGGCCGCTATGGCGACGCTGGCGATGATCCGGGTCCGGATTGCGAGATAGCTCAGCAAGTCATCTCCCTCCTGGCGCGATTGTGCCGGAGGAGCAGGCGCCTCGTGCGCCGATCGCCGCACGAGAGGAGCCGCGAACCGGCGGCCAGGGCCTGACCTAGAACGGCGGCCATGGAATGGCCGGCCGATCGCGGTCGGGGAGGGGGAAGCGGCGGTTGGTCAGCAGGCCGTCGATCCGTCGCACCGTCGCGAGTATTTCGGTCGGCACCAGCAGCGCGCGCAGCTGCTCGCCCAGCGTCCCACCCAGTCGCTCGCGCAAACGCGACAGCGCCGTAACTTCGTCTTCGTCCAGCGGCTGACCGCGCCACAGCCACAGGACCGTCCTCAGCTTCGGCTCGACGGCGAAGCACAGCCCGTTGTCGATGCCCAGGATCCGCCCGTCGGGGAGTGGCAGCAGGTGCCCGCCCTTGCGGTCGGCGTTGTTGAGGACGGCGTCGAAGAGGGCGATGCGGCGCAGTGCGGGGAGGTCGTCGCCGATGAGCGCGGCCACGTCGACCGTCTCGTCGGCCTCCATCCAGAGTTGGACCATGCCCGGGCCGAAGGGTCCGTCGCGCAGCACTGTGGGTGGGATCAGGTTCCAGCCGCTCGCCTCCGAGACGGCGTAAGCGGCCGCCTCGCGGCAGGCCAGGGTCCCGTCGGGGAAGTCGATCAGGGGCCGCTCGCCGCGGATCGGTTTGTAGACGCAACTGGCGATCGGCCCTGGCTCGCCGCCGGGCCGATGCTCCTCCACGAGACAGAAGAAGGTCGCGTTCGAGGCCGACAGCAGCCTGCCCACGACGGTCAGCTCGCCGTCGTTGAGGACTCGCAGCGCGGTCTCCGTGTCGATCTCGCCGCCGACCTGACGTCCGTCGAGGGCGGCTGCTTCCATCTCCTCGCGAGTGAGACGCGACTCGGCCTGACTGCGGCTCTCGTCTGCTCTCGATTCGGCCATCTCGATCTCAGTGCATGTAGCCGTTTCGGCGGGTGCAGATGTGGCCCTCGGCGTTGAGTGGCTGGCCGCAGAAAGGGCACGGCGGCCGGCCCGCCGCGACGACTTCCAGGGCTCGGCCGGCGAATGCGAGCGCCTTGCGCGGCTCCATGTGGACGCGCATGAGGTCGCCGTCTTCGTCGTCCTCGTCGTCCGCGGCTTCGTCCGTCTCTTCGTCCGTCTCTTCGTCGCCCTCGTCGCCCTCGTCTACCTTGACCTCGCGCGCCTCCACGACGACGCTCTCGTCGTCTCCGTCCCATACGATCGCCATCGTCCCGACCCGGAAGGCCTCGACGAGGGGCTCTTCGAGGGGAGCCCGGTCCACCTCGTCGGTCGATAGATCGTCGGGCACGTCCGCGCCGCGGCTGCGCACCTCCGCCAGCAGCTCGCTCAGGCGTTCCGCGAGCAGCGCGACCTGGGTCTTTTCCAGGACGACGGTGACGACGCGAGAGCCCTCGCGGGCCTGCAGATAGAAGATGCGGCTGCCCGGCTGACCGACCGCGCCGGCGACGAAACGATCGGGATTCTCGATTAGGTAGACCCGACGAGCCATTGCGCCTCCAGGAGATCGAAGGCGCATCGCGCGCCGTCGAGGCGAATCTATACCCCCTACACCAGACGGCTCTGAAGTCCGGGACCGCGCGCTCACCGGCCGAATCCGGCGACTCGGGCCGTCATGCCCGTCTCCGGCCGGCCGTATCTAGGTATCTAGGAGGCCAGTTTATCAAAATGGTAAGGTGTCCTTGACATATAGAAAGGCCTTATGCAATAGTGACAACTCACGAGGTCCAGACCAGCCACTGGCCGGTCGTGATCTCCGGAGTGACGGTACCAATGACACGCGACGTGATCTCGACCTGTCCGGTCTGCTCGAGCGAGCTGTTCGTGACCCGGCTGCAATGTCGAAGCTGCGGCACCGCCATCGAGGGCGACTTCAGCGTCGGCCGCTTTGGGCGCCTGAGCCGCGAGCAGCTGGCTCTCCTGGAGAGCTTCCTGCGCGCTCGGGGCAACCTGAAGGAGCTGGAGCGGGAACTCAAGCTCTCCTACCCGACGGTCCGCGCTCGGATCGACGCCCTCGTTCGGGCGCTCGGCCTGGCGGAAGGCACCTTCGCCGACGACGGCTCTGACGACGGTTCGGGGCGGGGTGAGATGAGTGGGCTGCGCCGCGAGGTTCTGGAGCGGCTGGCTCGACATGAGATCACGGCGGACGAGGCCGCGGCCCTGATCCGCTCTCGGAAGGAGTAGGAGATGGGCACGCTGGAGCGCCGGGAGTCGCTCACGCATCGATTGGGTTCCGCCGGACGGCTTTCGGTCAAGACCGTCACCGGCCTGGTTCGCGTCCGAGGGATCGACGGTGACGACGCGCGCGTGACGGTGGCTTATCGCATTAGGGCGACCGACCACGCCTCCGCCGAACGAGCCCTCGACAGCGGCCGCGTGGCCATCGAGCGCGGCGACGGTTCGCTCGAGATCGAGACGCCGGAGCGGCGGCTCTCCACGGGCCTGGCCTGGCTCTTCGGCGGCGCCCGGGTCAGCGCCGACGTTCTCGTCGAGGCCCCCTGGGGCACGAAGCTCCGGTTCGAGACGTTGAGCGGCTCCATCGAGGCCGAGAATCTCGTCGGCGACCAGAAGTACAGGACGGTCTCGGGCGAGATCCGCATGTGGAATCTGGGCGGACACGTGGAGGCCGGAACCATCTCGGGCGGCATCACCCTAGACGGCGGATCGGCGCTGCGCCTCCGGGCCAGCACCATCTCCGGCGGCATCAAGGCCCGCGCCGGCCTCTTCCACGACCTGAGCCTCTCGACGACGAGCGGCAGCATGATCGTCGTCGGAGCCCTGGACCCGGCGGGCGACCACCGCGCCGAGTCGATCTCCGGCAGCGTGGACTTCACGCCTCTATCCGGAGTCAGCGCCGAGCTCAAGACGGTCTCGGGCTCGATCCACTCCGAAATCGAGCGCCACATCGAGGGCACGCGTGGGTTCTGGCGAGCGATCGTCGGCGACGGGCGGGCGAACCTGCGAGTCAATTCGACCTCGGGCTCGTTGCGTCTGCTGGCGCCTCGCCCATCCGACACGGTCGTCGGCACCTCCGGCAGGGCGGCCGCCACGCAACCTGTCGCTGGCCCCGGGCGAAGCGAGCCCGCGCCGGCCGAGACCCATGCGGCCGTCGCCAGCGGCGATACCGCTCGGCCACAACCAGGCGCCACCGCCGCCGTGGCAGCCGCGACCCCCACCACCGAAGCGCCGGCCGATGGGTCGGCGGAGAGCTGGAACCCGGACGAGACCGTCGAGGAAGCCGCCGACCATGCCCGCGACGACCAGGCCGACGATGATGCGCTGGCGATCCTCCAGGCCCTCGAGCGAGGCGAGATCGGGGTCGACGAGGCCGCGTCGCGGCTCGACCGGACGGGGAGGTAGCGGCGATGTCCGGTGCGCTGGAGGTATTGCTCCGTCTCGTTTCGGAGGGCCGCATCACGGCCGAGGAAGCGGCGCCGATCGTGGCCGCACTCGAGGAGAGAGCCCCCAGCGAGACTCGCCCCAACGGCGTCGGAACCGGTTCCGGCGCCGCCGGCGCGCGCCAAAGCGCAAAGGAGACCGGCCGTGAAGGAGGCCGTCGAGCCGGCGGTGCCCAAGAGCTGCTCGACGGTCGTAAGATCAGAGTCTATGTGGCCGAGAAGGGCCGCCAGGTAATCAACCTTCAGATCCCTCTGGCTGCGGCGGGGTTCGCGATCGACCAGGTGCCGGGTCTTTCGCCGGACCACCGGTCCCGCATCGCGGAGGCGATCCGGAGCGGGATGACCGGGCCGATTCTGGAGGTCTCCGACGATGGCGACGAGGTTCGGATAGCCATCGAGTAGTCTCGCGGCCCCGCGCCGCAATCCAATCCATCGAGCCGTCCCGGGTCGGTCGCCGACCTCGGCCTGGACGGGTGTTGCCTGAAACAAATGGAAGACAGCTGGCGGACGCCGGGAGCGAGACCCGACCGGGGCGCCAGCCCTATCAACTCCCGGCAGCCGATAGACGAGGCGAAAGAGGACAAGGATGTTGCTGGAAATCGAGAACCTGACCAAGGTGTACCGGACCGGAACAAGGGCCAACGACGGCATCACCCTGTCGGTCGAGGAGGGTGAAGTCTTCGGTCTGCTCGGCCACAACGGCGCCGGCAAGACGACCCTCGTCAACCAGGTCGTGGGGCTGCTCAAGCCGACCTCCGGCTCCATCCTGATCGACGGTCATGACCTGGTCGCGGACCCGGGGCTGGCCCGCCGGCTGTGCTCGTTCCAGGCTCAGGCCCAGGTCCCGATCGACGGCCTGACGCCGCGCCAGGCGATCGAGCTGCTCGGCCAGTTGCGCGGCGCGTCCAAGGCGGAGGTTCGGCGCCGCCGCGGGATTCTCGTCGACGCCCTCGAACTCGGGGAGTGGCTCGACGTAGACGCGGCCCGGCTCTCCGGTGGCGTCAAGCGGCTGGTGGCTTTCGCCATGGCCTCGGTCGCCCCGGGCCGCCTGGTGATGCTCGACGAGCCGACCAACGACGTGGATCCGGTCCGCCGCCGGCTGCTGTGGCAGCAAGTGCGGGCGCTCGCCGACGACGGCGCCGCGGTGCTGCTGGTCACGCACAACGTCATCGAGGCAGAGCGCTCGGTGGATCGCCTGGCGATCCTCGACGCGGGCCGGGTCATCGCCGAGGGGACGCCGGCGGAGCTCAAGGCCGTCCTCGGCGCGGAGCTTCGGCTGGAGCTCGTCGTCGACCCCAGAGCGGCCGAGGCGCCGGTCTCGCCGTTCGGTCGGTCGGTCGTCGCGGTCGGTAATCGGCTGATGGTCGGTGTCCCGATGGACGCCGCCGGCCCCGCCGTCGCCTGGGCCGAATCGCTGCAACGGGCCGGAGCGGTCGAGGAGTTCACCCTCGGGCCGGCGACGCTGGAAGACGTGTATGTGGCGCTGGTCGGAGGTGGAGACGTCCGACCCGCCGAGACGGAGGAGAGCTTCGATGCAAGCGCTGCGTAGCTATCGGTTGCTCGTGACCTGGCAGGCCCTGCGCAAGAAGGCCTACCTGCCGTTGATGATGGCGGTTCAGACCCTCTTCTCGCTCGGTATCGTGCTCGGCTATCCGCTTCTCTTCCCGACGCTGGACCGGGTGACGGTCTACCTGATCGCCACCGGCGCGCCTGCGATCTCCATGCTCTCGGTCGGACTGGTGGCCCTGCCCCAGACGGTGGGCGAGCAGAAGACAGAGGGCAGCCTCGCCTACATGCGCTCGCTGCCGGTCCCGAGGCTTTCCTACCTTGTCGCCGACCTCACGGTCTGGCTCGCGATCGTCGTGCCGGGTGTGGTCCTGGGCGTGCTCGTTGGGGCCTGGCGGTTCGGCCTGGACCTGCAGGTCAGCCCGCTGGTCATCCCAGCCGTTCTGATGGTGGCCTTGACCTCGACTTGCGTGGGCTACGCCCTGGCGTCAGTCCTGCCGTACATGCTCACCGTGATCATCACCCAGGCGATCGTCGTCTTCGTCTTCATGTTCTCGCCGCTGACCTTCCTGCCCGACAAGCTGCCTGGCTGGCTGGAGACGATCCACCGGCTACTGCCGATCCAGGCGATGGGTGAGGTGACCCGCGGCACTATCGCGCCGAACGAATTCCCCCTGCCGCCCGGTGCGTTCCTGACGCTTGCGGTGTGGTGCGTGCTCGGCTTTGCGGTCACGTACGCGGCGATGACGCGGCGGGGTTGATGGGGAGCTAGGCTTGGCCGATGACGTGGCCGATCGTAACGACACTCGACCGATGAGCGGGCAGCCGGGCAAGCTGCCCGCTCGCGATTTCGAGGAGATCCGCCTGGCCGAGGCCCTCGAGGGCGGTCGCTGCCCGATCTGCGATGCCCGCCAGGAGGCCTCCCACGCGGCCCTGCGCGGTCTGGCGCGCGAGGGGGCTACGGACAGGGGCTTCCGGGCAGAGCTGGACAAGGGCGTGGGCTTCTGCCAGCCGCACAGCGTCGGCCTCTCGAAGATGGAGCTGCTGCAGACGAGCAGCCAGCTCGCTACGGCGGTTCTGCTGGACGCCATCCTGCGGCGGCGCCTGGCGGCCCTGGAGAAGCTCTCAGGCGCGAACGCCGCCGCGCAGGGGCGTCGGCTGGCGGAACTGGCCGCGCCCCGGTGCCCCGTATGCGCCCGGGCCGAGGAGGCCTCGCGGACGGCGGTGAGCCGGCTTCTGGAGCTCTCGGCGGATGCGGCGTGGTCCGCGGCGCTGGGCGGCGGCGAGATCTGCCTGGACGACATGTGCGCGCTGTGGACTGCCGCGGCCGCCGGCCCGAAGGAAGTGCAGAGCCGTTGGAGCGGGGTCCTGGCCGTCCAGCTCGCCCGATTGGAGACGCTGCAGAAGGCCCTCGCCGAGTACGCCCACAACAGCACGTCGGATCGCCGCCAGTTGATCACCACGGAGCAGCACGAGGCCAGCGCCGCTTCGGTCCGCCTCTTCGGTGGCTCCCCGGACCGTGACCGGGCCCGCTAGGCACGTACAATCTGCGCGGCCACCTTCCCATTGTCGTCCCGTCTCGGAGATCAACGTGCCCTTGCTGCCTGATCCGGTTGCGCGCCTGGTGGACGCTGCCCTCGTCGGCGAGTTGACGGTCGTCGCGGAAGACGGCCGTCCGATGACCTATCCGCTCGTGCCGGTCCTCGATGACGACCGCATTGTCATGACCTCGAGCGCGCTCGACAGCCGAAAGCTCGGCCACATCAAGTCGAACCCCAGGGTCTGCCTCTCCGTGACCGACCCGGCCACGTCGGCCGGCAGGACCGAGCGAGCCACGATCCAGGGCGACGCGCGCGTGATCGAGGACGATCTTCACTCCGGGTGGGAGCGCCTGCTGCCCGAGATCGGACGCAAGGATCCCTCGATCCCGGCGCTGCTGAAGGCGCGCGTGGGGTTCCCGCTGATCTTTGAACGGGCGCTGATCGAACTCACTCCCAAGCGGACGCTCTACTGGGCCGACGGCCGAACCGACGGCGCACCCGCGGTGAACACGGCAGAGGCGGCCCGGTGAGCGCGACCGACGATCTCGCGAAGCTGGCGGATTTCCCGCAGGCGGTCCTGGCCTGGGTCGGAGAGGACGGATACCCGGTCAACGTCGTCGTCGCGGCGGAGGTCCGGGCGGGGGAGGGGATCGTCCGATTCGCGGCCCCGACCGGGTTCGCGATTCCGACCGGTGCCAGCGTCGCGGTCACGGGCAGCCACATCCGGCCCGGCCTGCAGGGCGGCTTCGACGAGCGCAGCCACGTGACTGCGTGGGGCGCGGCCTCGGCCGAGTCCCACGGCCGCCTGGCCGTTCGCGTGACCCGAACGTGGGCCTGGGATGAGCGCGACCTGCCGCTCCCGGCCGCCTACGAACGCGACGTGCCCAAGGCCCGTCGCTACTTCGAGGCGCTCTCCGCCGAGCGCGGTAGGAGGGTTCGTCCGCGGCTCTCGACCGGCTGGCTGCTCTTTCGCGCGACCCGGGCGCCGTTCCTGAGCGCGACCTTCGCGCCGGTGTTGCTCGGACTGGCCGTGGCGGCGCGGGCCGGGTTCTTCGACCCGGCGACTGCGCTGATCACCGTCGTGGCCGCCAGCGTCGTCCATTTCGGGCTCAACGTCGCCAACGACGTCTTCGACACGATGCAGGGCGCCGACGACGCCAACGCCACGCCGACCAAGTTCAGCGGCGGCTCGCGCGTCCTCCAGAACGGGCTCATCTCCATGCGCGGCATGTCGCTGCTGGCGCTCGGCTGCTACCTCCTCGCCGGGGCGTTGGGGCTGGCCCTCTTCGCCATGCGCGGGTCCGTGGCGCTGGTCGTCATCTCGGCTGTCGGCCTCTTCATCAGCCTGGCCTACACCATGCCGCCGTTCAAGCTGGTCTATCGCGGTCTGGGCGAGATTGCCACCGCGATCGGGTTCGGGCCGGTGATGCTTCTCGGCGCCTACGTCGTCCAGACCCGTGGCTCGCTCTCCTGGGAAGCCTTCGTCGCCTCGATCCCCGTTGCCCTGCTGGTGATGCTCATCCTGTATGTGAATGAGATCCCCGACCGGACCGGCGACGCGAAGGCGGGCAAGCGAACGCTGCCGGTGCGCTGGTCGCAGGCGGCGGTGATCCGCGGCTGGGACGTTGCCGCCGCCGCGGCATTCGTGGCGGTCGGCGGGGGAGTGGCGGTCGGGCTGTTGCCGGTGCCCACCCTCATAGTGCTGCTGGCGGTCCCGCTGGCCCGCCGGGTTCACGGCGGTCTGATCCTCTTCTACGACAACCCCTACGCCCTCATGGCGTCGATGGGGACCAACATCCAGCTGCACATGGTCGTGGCGCTCTTGCTCCTGGCTGGCTATCTGGCGGCCATCGCCGCCCAGTCGGCGCTGGGCATTCGACCGTTCCTCTGGTAGGCGTGAGCGTCCCCGGGCTGCTGCCGCTGGATCCCGGGCTGCTACCGCTGAGCTCGACGATCGCCGGTGTTCAGCGGTGGTCGGCGAAGCAGCGCTCGAAGCCGGGGGTCCACGTCAGGCGTCCATTCGAACCGTCCGGGTCGACGGTGATCGCGCAGCCGGCGTAGCCTGCGAGTCGGGCCACCCAGGCAAGGCCGGTCGGTCCCATCGCGAAGGCGGCCGTGGCGTAGGCATCGGCGTAGGTCAGGCTCGGCCCGACGATCGTGACGCTGAGCACGCCGGCGGGCGCCTTCCCGGTGAAGGGGTCGCGCACGTGCTCGCCTCGCTCGTACGCGCCCGACGTGGCGATCGCCCCGTCGCGGACGCTCACGACCGTGGCCACCTTGTCGGCCTGGAGCGGGTGTCGGATGCCGATTCGCCAGGGCGTGGCCGGCGCGGCCTCGCCGCGCACGACGATGTCGCCGCCGCCGTTGATGCAGAAGTTGCGGGCTCCCGCGGCCTCGAGGATTCGGCCTGCGCCCTCGAGCGACCAACCCTTGACGAGGCCGGACGGATCCAGCCCGCCTCCGGATCGATGTGCTCGGATGTCGAAGTAGCCGTCGCTTGTCTGACGTACTTCCTCACACAGCTCCAGGACCTGGCGCAGCTCCGGACTGTATTCGTCCTCGGAGACAATCTCGCCGCGGCTCAGGCGGCTGACTTCGCTCTCGGGCTTGTAGGTGCTGAAGCGCAGGTCGACCTGGCGCAAGTAATCGAATGCCCGGTCGAGCGCCTCCCCGGGAATGTCGGGGTCGCGTACGTCGAACCCGATCGCGGTGCCCATGATCTGCTCGACCCGCCGCAGTCCGAAGAGCGGCACGGTGTCCGTCATCCGAGACGAAGGCTCGGTCGCACGACGGTCTCGAGTCATGGTTGCATTATGGTGCCGCGCCCGAGAAGCGCCCCGGAGACGTTCGAGCAGCGCTGGCCGGCAGGCTCGAGGAACTGGCCGACAGGCACGCCGCTCGCGCCGTCCTGCGCCGCAGGCACGCGATTCAGAATTGTGCAATGCTGCCGCCAGCGGCGGCGCAGGCTGACTGGCAGCGTCGCCGCCGTCTCCCCCGGATGGCCCTCGGAAGTTCGCGCTGCCCGCCGCCGATCGAGCAGCGGCGCCATCCTGTCGGCCCAGGCGTTGCCGTATCGCCGGCCATTCAGACGGGACAGTGCAGAAGTTCGTTCGACTTCTTTCGCAACCCTTCCGCCGGTTTCAGGATATTGAAATACTGGAGTGCTCTACTTAGGATTATGTTCCCAAAGTCCGGTGAGCGGACGCACCGGACGAACTCCATTCATGGCTCCGCGAGGAAAGGCGATCAATGGCGATCTCGATGGCGGTCGAGCCCCTGACACGCCCGATGAGCACACGCGCGCGGGACCTGTGTCCCGCTGCCGTTCGCGCGATGGTCATCTGGCCGCGACTGGATCGACGCGCTCTCGCAAGATGCGGCTGTGACACGGCCCGAATTGCCAACTACGTCTCGCGCAGGACCCGGATGCCCGCCCGGTCCATCGAGACGCTGCTAAGCGGGTCCTAGGCGCACTTCGCGACAAGCGACCCTCCCTGGGGAACTTCTCTCATACACGGAATCGACGCGCCGGTCGGGCGTCGGTCGGGCGTCGGTCAGCCGCGATGCCGGTAGCAGCCGGGCAGATGGTCGTCCACGAGGCCGACGCTTTGCATGAAGCTGTAGACGATCGTCGAGCCGACGAATCGGAAGCCTAGACGACGCAAGTCGGCCGACAGTGCGTCGGATTCCGGCGCGGTTGCCGGCACGTCCGCCCAGCCCGATCCGTGTGCCAACGTAGGGGTGGGGCGAGGAAGCCTGGCCGCCAGATAGGCCGCGAAAGAGCCGCATTCGGCAGCGAGGGCCAGGACCTGCGCGGCGTTGCCGATCGTGGCGTCGATCTTGGCTCGATTGCGGACGATTCCGGGGTCCGCCAGGAGGCGTTCACGGTCGAGATCGCCGAATCCGGCGACGACCTTCGGCTCGAAGTCGACGAAGGCTCGGCGGAAGGCCTCGCGCTTGCGCAGGATCGTCGCCCAGGAGAGTCCGGCCTGGAAGCCTTCCAGCGCAAGGCGCTCGAACAGCGTGCGGTCGTCCGAGACGGGCTCGCCCCACTCCTCATCGTGATAGGCGACCATGAGCGAGTCGACCCCGGCGATCCCATTCGGCCACCAGCAGCGTGGCCGATCGCCTGGCTCCATCGGCTGTCTTGTCAGGCCCATCGGTCGCGGCAATCGTCGCGTAGCGGCGCGCTGGTGAACAGCATCAACTGACGAGACTCGCCCTCGCCCTCGGTCTCGGGTTCGGCAGGAGGCGGGGCGATCGGTTCGGCTGCCGACGCCGGCGCGGCGGGGACCCCGAGCAGGGTCCGGATCATCGTCGCATAGGGCGAGGTGATGGTGCGGAAGTAGACCTGGTGCCCCTCGGCCTCGCGCTCGACGAGGCCCGAGGCGACGAGTCGCCCAAGTTCTCGGCTGGCGGTGCCCGGGCTGGTGGTGGCACGACGCTGGATCTCGCGCAGGTGCAAACGCCGCTCCGGCCCGGCCATCAGGAGGGCGAGGATTCGGCGTCGAACGGTTGACCTGCCGATCACCAAGTCAACCCCCGAGATGTTCTCAATCACGGTACGATCGCTCTCAAACATGGAACAAGCGTACTCAATTTCGAGAACATGTCAAGATGCTCAGTCAGGGGGCGCGGCGGGGAGACTCCGGGCGCCCACGCCGGGTCGCTGCGAGTCCCACTCCAGAGCGCTGGCCCCTCCGGCTTGGCATACTCGCGCCATGTTCAGAAGGCCGTCCGGCGAGCGAATGCCCGAGGGGGGCGATTCGGTCCCGATCTCGGCGTCCAGGGCCGATCGACTCGGGGTTCAGGCTCCCGCGAGGTCGTATCGACGGTTTCGGCTGATCAGGATCGCCCTGGGCGTCGTTACGAGGGCGTATTCAGGATTCAGGCTGGAGGGAGCCGAGCTGCTGCCCTCCGGGCCGGCGATCGTCTGTTTCAGCCACCAGAACTGGGTCGACCCGTTCTTCGTGATCGCTGCATTACCCGATAGGCCGCGGATTCACTTCTTCGGGCCCGAACAGGAGGACATGACCCACGGCGTCCGGAACCGCCTGATGCGTTGGGGCGGCGTGGCTCTGCCCTACCGGCCCGGCAAGCGCGGGCTTGTCGCGGCCACGCGCCGAGTCGAGGAGCTGCTGATCCGCGGCGATCGAATCGCCATCGCGGGGGAGGGAAGGATCCACGCCGGCGAGGCTGTGATCCTGCCGCTGCTGGAAGGCCCGGCCTACATGGCGCTACGGTCGGGCGTGCCGATCGTTCCGATGGCCATCAACGGAACCAGCTGGCTGGCCTTCAGGAGGCAAGTGCGTGTGAGAGTAGGACCGCCCATCCAGCCATCGCCGATCGGCGGGGATCGACCGACACCAGAGGCCGTCAGTGTTCTGACGGCCCGGGTCCGAGACGCCCTCCTCGAGTTGGTGGATGACTATCCCGACCCACCCCGATCGCGCTGGATCGGCGGCAGACTGACCGAGCTCTTCAACGACTGGCCCGAGGGGTCAAGACCACCGGTTCCACCGCGAGGAGATTCGGCCGGGGCCACGTCGTAGTCCGCGGTCGAGCCGCCTGGGCGAGGTCCCGACGGCCCCGGCGTGCAGAGCCCGAGGCGCGGGGCTCCAGCACGGAGTCTGCGATACTGCGGCCGACAGTAGAAGGAGGAGAAGTGGGCGCTACGAGCCTTGCCGCCAATCCGACGGAGTACCGCAAGAGACTCGGCGAACAGACCGACGAACAGCTCGATTCCTGGTCGAAGGAGTTGATGAGGGATGTCGCCATGCGGCGGGGCGTGATCAAGGTCCTAACCGACGTGCAGCGGACCGCTCACCTCGACGAGGCGGAACTGCGCCGGGTATTCGCTCGTGGCGGTGGCGCTCCCCAAACGGTCGGCTTCGACGCCCAGGGCCATCTGATGGTCCCGGCGATCTCACTCCACAGCCTCGTGGGCGGGCTTCGGGCGGCGCTCCCCGATGCCAGGGCGCGCCTGATCGAGTACCTGGTGGCCAACTTCGACGAGATCGTCTACGTCTGATCCGGCGTCTCGCACGGCCGACTCGCCGCGGCGGAGCGGTCTCGCTCGCCTTGTCGGCTTTTTTCGTCTCGTCCATCCCTTCCCGTCGACGCTGGACGCTGTCGCGGCGGCAACGATTGCCCTGATCGCCGGCGCGGAGACTTCTGTCGCCGTCCGGCTCGCGCTTGGGATGCTGGGCCTGCAGTTCGCCATCGGTGCCGCCAACGACCTCGCCGACGCCCCCCG
Organism: Chloroflexota bacterium; assembly: GCA_003141245.1. Classification (GTDB taxonomy): domain Bacteria; phylum Chloroflexota; class Limnocylindria; order Limnocylindrales; family CSP1-4; genus Fen-1039. Next base: position 66,848 of record PLLE01000043.1, on the reverse strand, counting down.
AGATCGAGTCAGCCGTCCCGACAAGCCAATCCCGGCCGGCCTGGTGAATCCGCGCCATGCGGTGGCGGTCCTGGTTGTCGCCTCGTCCGCGGGGTTGTGCGCCGCCGGCTCGGTGGGGGTAGCGGCGTTTGCCGTCGGCGTGTTGGGACTCGCCGACGGGCTCATCTACGACCTCCGTCTCAAGGGGACCGCCGTCTCCTGGGTACCATTCGCTCTCGGCGTAGGGCTACTGCCCGTGTACGCGTGGCTTGGAGTCGCCGGCACGCTGTCTCCCGCCTTCTGGGGGATCGTGCCCCTGGCATTCGTGGCCGGCACGACACTGGCCCTCGCGAATGCCCTGGCCGATCTCGAAAGAGATCTACTGGCGGGGGCCGCCTCCGTGGCGACTGCACTCGGGCGGGGTCGCGCCCTGGTCGGATCCGCCTTCACCCTGGGGCTCTTGCAGCTGGCCGTCGTGACCTCATCGGTGGTCGTCGGGCCGCTTCCGGCAAGCCTGGCCGCTGAGTTGGCAGGAGCGGTGCTGGGCTGGCTCGGGTTGGGTCTTGCGGCCTCCCCGAACGAGCGGGCACGGCGGCTGGGCTGGGAGGTTCAGGCGGTCGGCGTGGTCGTCATGGGAGCCGGCTGGCTGGCGACGCTGGGATCGGCCGGTCTGCTCGTGACCGGCTGAGTCGTCGCGGATCGTCGAGTCGTCCGGTGCGGTGTGTTGTGGTGCGGACGGTGGCTGCTTGGAGCGGAGCTGCGGGGGGATCCCCAGGGGCGGGCCCGAAGGGTGCGGTGCCAGAGCAGGGCCACGCTGACGCCTGAGCCGTGCCGCCGGTCAGTGATCGGAGCTGCCACGCCGGACGAGCGTGGTGGCGTTCTCGAGCCGGACGCGGGAGATCATCAGGAACTTGGCCAGGTTCTGGCGGTCGGTGTCGTCGATCGACTTCATCACATCCGACTGGATGACGGAGATCAGCTCGCTAATGGCGTCGGCGAGCTGAGCCCGGACGTCAATCAGCGAGTCGTCGGTGAGCAAACGTTTGGGGCCGCTCCCCAACCGGTTGGCTTCGACGTCGGTCGTGTCCTCGACGGCGCCCGCGGGGCTGGCCTCGGTGGAGTCGGTCTTGCCGGCGCGCTTGGCCCGGGGCGTCTCGCCAATCTGTTCGCGCAGCTTGACTAACGAGAGCTCGCCGCGGGCGACCATGTCGGCCAGCTTCTTACGCTTCCGAGGGTCCGCGACCTTGAGCAGTTCGTAGGCGTGGGAGAGGGTGTCTTTGCGCACAGACACCAGCTCGCGTACCTCCGGCGGGGCATCGGCCAGGCGGAGGCGGTTCTCCAGATAGCCCTTGTCCTTGCCGAGTTTCTGGGCCAGCTTGCGGATGCTGTAGCCGTGCTGGCGAATCATCTTGTCGTAGATCTGAGCCTCGTCGATCGGGGAGAGGTCCTCGCGCTGGAGGTTCTCGATGATTGCGATCTCGAGGGCCGTGTCGTCGTCGATCTCCTCGATCAGGGCGGGAATCTCTTTGAGGCCCGCGGCTGTGGCGGCGCGCCAGCGACGCTCGCCCGCGACTATCTGGTAGCGACCGGCAGGCAACGGACGGACCAGGATCGGCTGGAGGACGCCGTGTTGCTTGACGGACGAGGTGAGCTCGTCCAGGTTCGTTTGGTCCATCGCCAGGCGCGGCTGGTTTGGGTTCGGATCTACCCGGTCGACGGGGATGTTCCGGACCGCGGACGGCCGGATGACGGTCGTCTCATCGGCGTGCAAGAGGCTGAGGACATTGTGTGAGAGCTCCTGGCCTCGCTCCTCGTTCAGGCGAGCAGAGGCGGCGGCCCGGAAATCTGGCCTAGCCAAGTGCGATTACCTCCTTGGCGAGCTCTCGGAAGTTGTTGGCGGCATCCGAGCCGCTGGCGTACTCGGTGATGGGGCGGCCGGTGAGAGGGGCCTCGCCGAGCTTGACGGCGTTACGGATGATCGTCTGGAAGACGTGGTTCTCCGTGTGCTCCCGCATCTCTTCGAGCATCTCACGGCCCAGTACGGTGCGGGGGTCGTGGAAGGTAGGAAGCAGACCCATGACCCGCAGGTCCTTGTTCAGCTTGGAGCGGATCGTGGCGATGACCTTGACCAGGGCCGCCAGGCCCTTGAGGGCGTAGTACTGGGTTTGAACGGGGATGATCACCCCGTTGGCCGCCACCAGGCCGTTGATCGTGAGCAGGCCCAGCGTCGGTGGGCAGTCGATGAGGATGTAGTCGTAGTGGCCCCGAGCCCAGTCGTCGATTGCCTCGGCGAGGGCGTACTCGCGGCCGATCGTGCTCAGGAGGTCGACCTCTGTCGAGGCAAGATCGAGGGTGGCAGGGGCGACGTCTATGTTGGGAGTCTCGGTCGAGATCACGATCTCCCGCAGACTAATCCTTGGATCACCCAGCACGTTCGCCATCGAGTTCTCGACGGTCGTCAGGTTGATCCCGAGCCCGACCGTCAGGTTGGCCTGGGCATCCATGTCCACGCACAACACGCGCAGGTCATGCTCCGCGAGCGCGCCTGCCAGATTGATGGCGGTGGTCGTCTTCCCGACGCCACCCTTCTGGTTTGCGATCGCGATAACAATGGCCACCTGAGTGTCACCTCGGACTGAGCGCTGGGTCTCGCGACGGTTCGATTCTGAGGGGCCGGGAAGGCGGAGTGGTGTCAAGATGCTACCGCAGCCCGTCGCCCGCGGCCGAGCTTATCCACACGACTTTGGAGTTGTTCACCGATTCTGTGGATAAGCAGCGGATCTAATCCACCCCCGAACGAGTTATGCGCAATGCGGACCTCGCGCCAAGCCAGATCGGCGCCGCGATCACAGTTGATCGTCCTTGCGCAAAGACAGCCGGGCTAGGGGAGGGCTCTTGACGGAGGCCCCAGATGTACCGTGCCTTCACCCAAGCGGCACGAACGACCGTCACCCAGGCGTCCTTCGGGGAATAGACTGGCGGGCCGACCCGGGTCCGTGCCATCATCCACCGGTACGTGTGTGCGATCGGCGGCTGGGCATTGCTGGAGGAAGCGGCAAGTGTCGGAGGACCATGGGACACCCAAGGCCGGAGCGAACGACGGATCGGCGGCCGATCCGGGCCGGGAGCGGTGGCGCTCCACCACGCGGGCGAAGGCGCTCGCCCGCTCGCCCGAACGCCAGGAGCGCTTCCTGACCACCTCCGGCGTCGAGGTCAAGGATCTCTACACCCCGGCCGACGTGGCCGGCCTCGACCAGGATCGCGACCTGGGCCGCCCGGGCGAGTACCCCTACACCCGCGGCGTCCAGCCGACCATGTATCGGGGACGCCTGTGGACCATGCGCCAGTACGCGGGATTCTCCACGGCCGAGGAGACCAACCGCCGGTTCCGCTATCTCCTCGAGCAGGGTCAGACCGGCCTTTCGGTCGCCTTCGATCTCCCGACCCAGCTGGGCTACGACTCCGACGCCCCCCAGTCCGAGGGCGAGGTCGGACGGGTGGGCGTGCCGGTCAACTCGCTGGCCGACATGGAGGTTCTCCTCGACGGGCTGCCCCTCGGCACGGTCAGCACGTCCATGACCATAAACGCATCGGCCGCGGTCCTGTTGGCCCTCTACGTCGCCGCGGCCGAGAAACAGGGCGTTGCCCGAGGCCAGGTCAGCGGCACTACCCAGAACGACATCCTCAAGGAGTACATCGCCCGGGGAACGTACATCTTCCCGCCGCGGCCCTCGATGCGGCTCGTGACTGACATCTTCGAGTTCTGCTCGAAGGAGCTGCCGCGCTGGAATACCATCAGCATCAGCGGCTACCACATGCGTGAGGCCGGAGCCACCGCCGCCCAGGAGTTGGCCTTCACCCTCGCCGATGGCATCGCGTACGTCGAGGCTGCCCTCAGCCGTGGCCTCGACATCGACGAATTCGCCGACCGGCTGAGCTTCTTCTTCGCCTCGTGGAGTGAGCTCTTCGAGGAAGTGGCCAAGTTCCGAGCCGCACGCCGGATGTGGGCTCGGATCGTGAAGGAGCGTTTCGGCGCCACGAACACCCGTTCGATGGCGTGCCGTTATCACGTCCAGACCGCCGGCTCGTCGCTCACGGCCCAGTCGATCGACAACAACGTGGTCCGGACCACGGTCCAGGCTCTGGCCGCGGTCCTGGGGGGGGCCCAGAGCCTCCACACCAACTCTCGCGACGAAGCCCTGGCGCTGCCCACAGCGGAGGCCGCGCGTCTCGCGCTTCGCACCCAGCAGATCCTGGCCTACGAGTCGGGAGTGACCGAGACGCCGGACCCGCTCGCCGGCAGCTACTACGTCGAGTCTTTGACGAACGACCTCGAGAAGGCCGCCAACGACTACCTGGCCGAGATCGACGCGCTCGGAGGCACCCTCGCCGCAATCGAGGCCGGCTACCAGCAGCGCCAGATCCAGGAGTCGTCATACCAGGTTCAGCGAGCTGTGGAGAGCGGCCGGAAGGTGGTCGTCGGCGTCAACAAGTTCCGCGACGAGGAAACGTCCACGCCGCCGCTTCAGCGCATCGATCCGGAGGGCGAGCTCCGCCAGGTGGCCCGCGTCCAGAAGGTAAGGGCGGAGCGCGATGCCGTGGCATGGAAGGCGGCCCTGCGCCGGCTCGAGGAATGCGCCCGTGGCGAGGAGAACCTGCTGCCGCCCATGATCGAGGCGGTGAAGGCGTATGCCACGGTCGGCGAGATCTGCGACCGACTGCGCGAGGTCTGGGGTGAGCACCACGAGCTGATCACCGTCTGAGGCGAGTGGGGGAGTGGAGTCTTCTTCGCAGCTGGAATAGCTGCCACCAGCTGCCGTGCCGGAACCTGGCAGCTGTCAGCAGCTGCCATACAGAATGCCCAGTGCCGACTCGACGGACGATCTGGCGCGCGCACCCGTCGTTTTCGTACCATTGGCCGGGCCATACGGTCGCGCCGCCCACCATATATCGAACGCCTGTTCGGTCTGTCACCCGTCTCGAAGGTTGCAGGAGTGTCATGGATCAGCTCAAGTCCGTCCTGCCCGAAGGCCTGGGGATCGGCAAGATCCACCACGTCGCCGTCATCGTGCGCGACCTCGACGCCGCGCTCGAGCTCTACCGCGACAAGCTCGGGCTTACGGTAGAGACGGTCATGCCGATCCCGTATGACCGCGTGACGATCGGCTTCCTGCCGGTGGGCGAAGTCAAGATCGAACTCGTTGCGCCGAACGACGACACGACGGGCGCGGCCAGGTTCCTCGAATCGAAGGGCGAGGGGTTCCACCACGTCTGCTTCGAGGTCCCCGATATCCAGGCGGCGCTCGACAAGCTCGCTGCCGACGGGCTCCAGCTCATCGACGGGACCGCCCGTAAAGGGGCCGAAGGGCCGGTCGCCTTCGTCCACCCGAAGAGCTGCCACGGGGTTCTGGTCGAGTTGATCGAAGCTCCCGGCGGCCCGGCCTGGGCGAGGCTGGGCTACTAGCCCGAACAACCTGCCAGACACCCGAATTCCTCGCAATCGATCAGGTCATCCAGCGCTGCGATGCCATTCATGGGCCGCACGAATCTCTTTGACGGGCGTCCGAGCCGGGATTACGGCCGGTAGCCGGCCTCGAGAAGCAGCCTGGGCAGCTGAGTCGGGGAGTCTGCCACGCGAACGCCGGCGGCCTCGAGCGCGGCGATCTTCTCCGCCGCGGTTCCAGTGCCGCCCGAGATGATCGCGCCGGCATGGCCCATGCGCCGTCCCGGGGGCGCCGTCCGGCCCGCGATGAAGGCGGCCATCGGGATGCCCTTGAGGTGCTCGGCGGCGAAGGCGGCCGCCTCCTCCTCCGCAGACCCGCCGATCTCACCGATCATCACGATCGCGTCGGTCTCCGGGTCGTCGCGGAAGAGCTTGAGCACGTCGAGGAAAGTGGTGCCTATGATCGGGTCACCGCCGATGCCCACGCAGCTGGACTGTCCGAGCCCGGCATCGGTCATCGCCTGCACGGCTTCGTAAGTGAGCGTGCCCGAGCGCGAGACGACGCCCACGCGACCGGGTTTGTGGATGGAAGCCGGGATGATGCCCACCTTCGCCCGCCCTGGCGAGGTGACGCCGGGGCAGTTGGGCCCGATCAGCTGCGCTCCCGCGCGGCGGACTGCCTCGACGACCGGGATCATGTCGAGCGCAGGTATGCCTTCGGTGATGCAGACGATCGTCTTGATGCCGGCATCGACCGACTCGAGGACCGCGTCCGGAGCGCCGTTGGCGGGGATGTAGATGATCGAGGTGTTGGCGCCGGCCTGGTTCACTGCCTCGACGACCGTGTCGAAGATCGGCACGGTGCCGTCGATGGCGGTCTGGCCGCCCTTGCCCGGCCGCGTGCCGGCAACGACTTTCGTCCCGTATGCGATCGCCGCACGGGTGTGGAACTCGCCCTCTCGACCAGTGATGCCCTGGACCACTAGGCGCGTGTCGCGCCCGACGAGGATGCTCATCGCGCTGCCCCCTTTGCCAGCGCAACCGCCTTCTCGGCCGCCTCATCGAGCGAGGCCGCGGTCTCGAACCTCGCCTCTTCGAGCAAGCGAGCCGCCTCCGCTGCGTTCGTCCCGACGATCCGGACGACCATCGGCACTCTGCGCGACTGCTCGGCGCGGGCCTCGATCAACCCGGCCGCGACCTCGTCGCCGCGCGTGATCCCGCCGAAGATGTTGACCAGGATCGCTCTGACTTTGGGATCGGCGAGGATCAGCTCCATCGCCCCGCGGACGGTCTCGTGGCGGGCGCCGCCGCCCACGTCCAGGAAGTTGGCCGGTTCGCCGCCAAAATGCTTCACGAGATCCATCGTCGTCATCGCCAGGCCGGCGCCGTTGACCATGCAGCCGATCGTGCCATCCAGGTGGATGAAGTTGATGCCGAGCTTTCGGGCCTGGGCGTCCGTCGGGTCTTCTTCGTCCAGGTCGCGCAGGGCCTCGAGCCCGGGATGGCGGCCCAGGGCGGAGTCGTCGAGCGTGATCTTGGCGTCCAGGCAGACGAGACGCTGCTGCGGCTTGCCGTCCGCGCCCGTCTCGGCGACGACGGCGAGCGGGTTCACTTCCACCAGATCGGCGTCGTTGGCCTTCATCGTGGCGAACAGCCCCTGGGCGATCGCCACGAACTGGTTCAACAAAGGGTCGCGCAGGCCGATCGCCAGTCCCAGGCCGCGGGCCTGAAAGGCCAGCAGTCCAAGCTCCGGGTCGGCCGACGCGCGGTGGATCGCGCCCGGGTTCTGGCGGGCTACCTCCTCGATCTCCACGCCGCCCTCCGCGGACGCCATGAGCACGATCCGCCGGCTGGCTCTATCGACGATCGCGCCGAGGTAGTACTCCTTCACGATCTCGGCCGCCGCGCCCACCAGCACTTTGCGGACGGTGATCCCCTTGATGTCCATCCCCAGGATCCGCGAGCCGACTTCCCGTGCCTCATCCGGGGTCGAGGCCAGCTTCACTCCGCCGGCCTTCCCGCGGCCGCCCACGAGAACTTGGGCCTTGACGACCACCCGACCCGCGCCGGAGGCGAAGAAGCGTTGAGCTGCCGCCTTCACTGCCTCCGGGTCCCGCGCCACTTCCCAGGCTGAGACGGGCAGTCCCTGGGCCAGCAAGAGCGACTTCGCGTCAGCTTCCTGAATCTTCACGCAGGCCACTCCCGATGTCTGCCAGACGAGGGGCGGTATCGGATCTGCCCGTGGCCCTCTTGTAATGGGCCGATCCTAGCAGGAGGCCGCCCGAATGGCGTCGGGCTGTCTCCGCGTTCCGCCACTCTATCGGGCAGGCTGCCAGACCCCTCGGCTTGTGGCTAGAATTCCGCCCATGGCCCTAACAGTGACGCTCATTCCGGGAGACGGGATCGGCCCCGAACTGGCCGAGGCAACCAGGCGAGTCCTCGACGCCTCGGGAGTCAAGCTCGATTGGGAGGTCGTCGACGCCGGCGAGGCGGTCATGGAGAAAGAGGGGACTCCGCTTCCGCAGTCCGTCCTCGACTCGATTCTGCGCAACAAGGTAGCCATCAAGGGACCCATCACCACTCCGGTCGGGGTGGGCTTCCGGTCCGTCAATGTGGCTCTGCGCCAGACGCTTGGCCTGTACGCGAACCTTCGGCCGGTGCGCTCGATGCCGGGCCTCAAGACCCGCTACGAGGGCGTTGACCTGGTCATCGTGCGCGAGAACACCGAGGACCTCTACGCCGGCATCGAGCACATGGTCGGGCCGGATGCCGCCGAGAGCATCAAGATCATCACCCGGGCCGCCTCCGAGCGGATCGCGCGCTTCGCATTCGAGTACGCCGTCGCGAACGGTCGCCGCAAGGTCACTGCCGTTCACAAGGCCAACATCATGAAGTTCTCCGACGGTCTCTTCCTGGAGAGCTGCAGGACCATAGCCGCGCAGTACGAGGGCAAAATCGCCTTCGAGGACCGCATCGTCGACAACATGTGCATGCAGCTCGTACAGAAGCCCGAGCTCTACGACGTGCTCCTCCTGCCGAACCTGTACGGCGACATCGTGAGCGATCTGGCCGCCGGGCTCGTCGGCGGACTGGGAGTCGCACCCGGGGCCAACATCGGCGCCGACGCTGCGGTCTTCGAGGCTGTCCACGGCTCCGCCCCCAAGTACGCGGGCCAGAACAAGGCCAATCCAACCGCACTGATGCTCTCGGGCGTGCTGCTGCTCCGCCACATCGGCGAGCAGGCCGCGGCCGAGCGCGTGGAGGACGCCATACGGGCGGTCATCGCTGAGGGCCGCACCGTGACCTACGATCTCGGCGGCTCCGCCGGCACAAGAGAGTTCGCCCACGCCATCGTCGCCCGCCTGGAATCGGTGGCCGCCACGGCCTGATCGGTCGCAAGCGTCGTAAGCAGGGATCGGTTGAGCCGGTCGAAGAAGGTTCGGGAGGCTGCATGCTGCTCCGCTATCGCGGCTCCGAGGGGATGGTGGCCTGGGCCTTCCACCGCATCTCGGGGATCGCCATCTGGCTCTTCGTGCTGCTCCACGTCCTGGACATCTACCTGGCCGGCGGCAACCCGAACGTGTACGACGACATCCTCAAGTTCTACGCCAGCACGCCGGGCCGAATCATGGAGGTCTTGCTCGGCGCGGCGCTTCTATACCACGCCCTCAACGGCATCCGGATCATGCTGATGGACCTCTGGCCGTCGCTGACCGCGTACCACAAGCAAATGTGGTACGCCAACTGGGCGATCTTCGTCGGCCTGGGTCTGCCCGGCGCCTTCATCATCATGCGCCCGGCTCTGGGCCTGTAGAGGAGCGTCGAGATGGCACTGTATTCGCGCTCCGGCCGGCCCCGACCGCAAAGCGGTGGCTTTGAGCTGGCGGCCTGGTACTTCATGCGGCTCTCGGGTGTGGCGCTCTTCGCCCTGGCCCTGGTCCACTTCAGCCTGCAGCATTTCGTCTTCGATCCGTCGCAGCAGACCAGCACCTGGATCTTCAATCAGCGCTGGAACAGCCTCTTCTGGCGCGGCTTCGACTGGCTGTTGCTGATGATGGTCGTCCTCCATGGATTCCTCGGCCTGCGGACTGTGACCATGGACTACCTCAAGGGCGGTCGCCGAACCCTCGCTCTGGCGACGCTCTACCTGGTCGGCGCCGTGATCTTCGTCATGGGCACGATCGTCGTCATGTCCGTCCCGCTTCCGTTGGGGAAGTAGAGATGGACTACCCGTTCGATGCGATCGTCGTCGGCGCCGGCGGAGCCGGTCTGTGGGCCGCCCTCGAGCTGGCCCGCGAAGGCGTCAACACCGCCGTCCTGACGAAGCTCTACCCGACCCGCTCCCACACCGGAACCGCCCAGGGCGGTGTCTGCGCCGCTCTCGGCAACCTCGAGGAGGACCACTGGGAGTGGCACATGTTCGACACGGTCAAGGGCGGCGACTACCTCGTCGACCAGGATGCCGCCGAAGTGCTCGCCCGCGAGGCCATCGAGACCGTCATCGAGCTCGAGCACATGGGCCTGCCGTTCAACCGCACGCCGGACGGCAAGATCGACCAGCGGCGATTCGGCGGTCATACCAGCAACTACGGCGAGGCGCCCGTTCGGCGGGCCTGTTTCGCGGCCGACAGGACCGGCCACATGATCCTGCAGACGCTCTACCAGCAGTGCATCAAGCACGGCGTCAAGTTCTTCGACGAGTACCAGGTCGTGGACTTGCTCTTCGAGGGCGGCGAGCCAGCCCAGGGCGGCCGCGCCGCCGGGGTCGTGGCCTACAGGGTCGCCGACGGGCAGCTCCACACCTTCCGGGCCAAGGCAGTCCTGCTGGCGACCGGCGGTTTCGGGCGGATGTTCAGGATCACGTCCAATGCCCACAGCCTCACCGGCGACGGCGTCGCGCTGTGCTACCGCCACGGCATCCCGATCCAGGACATGGAGTTCTTCCAGTTCCACCCGACCGGGATAGTCGGCATCGGCATCCTTCTCTCCGAAGCGGCCCGCGGCGAGGGCGGCACGCTCCTCAACGACAAGGGCGAGCGCTTCATGTCGAACTATGCGCCCAAGCTGATGGAGCTGGCCCCACGCGACATGGTCAGTCGGGCGATGTACCAGGAGATCCGTGCCGGCCGGGGCATCGGCGGCAAGGACTACCTCTACCTCGACGTCCGGCATCTCGGCCGCAAGGTCATCGAGGAGAAGTTGCCCGACATCACCGACTTCGCCCGCATCTACCAGGGCGTCGAGCCGCTCAAGGAGCCGGTGCCGGTTCAGCCCACCGCTCACTACGCCATGGGCGGCATTCCTACCAATGTCTTCTCCGAGGTCGTGCGCGACGACAAGGGCACAGTGGTGCCGGGACTCTTCGCCGCGGGCGAATGCGCCTGCGTCAGCGTCCACGGAGCCAACCGGCTCGGGACCAACTCGCTCGTGGACCTGCTGGTCTTCGGCCGGCGAGCCGGGCGTCAAATGGCGCGCCATGCGGGCTCGGTCGAGCGACCGCGGCCGATCGCCGACGCGGTGGAGCCGGTGCGAGCCGAGCTGGAGGCGATCCGGGGCCGCCAGGCGGGCGGCGAGTCGGTGGCCGTCATCCGCAAGGAGCTCCAGGACGTGATGATGGACAACGTCGGCGTCTATCGCGACGGCAAGCTTCTGACCGGCGCCCTGGCCAAGGTCCGCGAGCTCAAGGACCGCAACGGCGCCGTCTCGATCGGCGACTGCGGCGCGGTCTTCAACACCGATCTTCTCGAGGCCAACGAGCTGGGCTACCTGCTCGATCTGGCCGAGGTCATGGTCGCCTCCGCCCTGGCCAGGACCGAGAGTCGCGGAGCCCATTCGCGCGAAGACTTCCCCGAGCGAAACGACGCCGGGTGGCTGAAGCACACCCTCGCCTACAAGGGGCCGAAGGGGCCGACTCTCAAGTACAAACCGGTCTCGATCACCCGCTTCGAGCCGAAGCCGCGGACGTACTGAGGCCGACCGAATGAACGTCGATCTGCGCATCCTTCGCTACAACCCCGAGTGCGACCCGGCTCCCCACTGGGAGAGCTACCAGGTCGCCGTCGATCCGATGGACCGCGTCCTCGATCTGCTGATCAAAGTGAAGGCGGAACGGGACGGGTCGCTCAGCTTCCGTCGCTCCTGCGGCCACGGCATTTGCGGCTCCGACGCGATGCTCATCAACAGCCGCAACCGGCTGGCCTGCCGCATTCGGGTCGACCAGCTCGGCAAGAAGATCTCGGTCGCGCCGCTGCCGGGCCTGCCGGTGGTGAAGGACCTGGTCGTGGAGATGAGCGGGTTCTTCGGCAAGTACCGCTCGGTCAAGCCGTATCTCATCAACGACCAGCCCGAGCCCGAGCGCGAGCGGCTCCAGAGCGCAGCCGATCGGGCCCGCTACGACGACACGACCAAGTGCATCCTGTGCGCCGCCTGCACAACCTCCTGCCCGTCTTTCTGGGCCCGGTCCGACTATGTCGGACCGGCGGCGATCGTCCAGGCCCATCGCTTCATCTTCGACTCGCGAGACGAAGGCGCGGCCGAACGGCTGGAGATCCTGTCCGACGAGGACGGCGTCTGGCGCTGCCGGACGATCTTCAACTGCGTCGATGCCTGTCCGCGCGGGATCAACATCACGCGCGCCATCCTGGAAGTCTCTTCGGCGATAGTGGGACGACGAGGCTGAGCGGGAGAATGGATCCGGAGTGGGACTCGCTGTGGCGGTCGGTGGGCGCCAGGCCGGACGACCGCGCGGCCGGAGACGCCGGGCTGGGGGAGTCCCGTGCGGATGGAAGCGCTGGAGCCGGGCCTGCTGCCCGGGCCGGCTCGGCGGCCGGCGGCAGCGATCTGCGCGCCTTCGTCGTCCGGACCGACGGCGCGGCGCGGGGCAACCCTGGGCCGGCCTCGTTGGGCGCGGTCCTGATCGATGCCTCGGCCCCCGGCTCGCGACGCCCCGATGCGGCTCCGCTCGCCTCGATCTCGGAGTACCTCGGCGTCCAGACGAACAACGTGGCCGAGTACACTGCCGTGCTGCGAGCCCTGGCCCTGGCCGAGGAACTGGGCGGGCGCGAGGTCGAGATGCTGCTCGACTCGAAGCTGATCGTCGAGCAGCTCCATGGCCGCTGGCGGGTCAAGAACTCGAAGCTGATCCCGCTCCACGCCGAGGCGAAGGCTCGTCTGGGGCGGTTCGCGCGTTGGAGCGCCACTCACGTTCCGCGGGCCCAGAACAAGCAGGCCGACGCGTTGTGCAACGAGGCGATCGATCGGGTCCAGGCCGGCGGCCCTTGGGCGGTGGCGGTCCGGCCGAAGTAGGGGAGTGGGTCGGGCGAGAGGTTCGGTCACAGGGCGGGGCGGGCGCACGGCTGGATAGAAAGGGTTGCCGGTCGCTTCCTGCCAGACGCAAATGGGAGTGGCGCGTGGCTCGATCCTGCCCGCTGGTGGTCGGCGGTCAGCCTGCCGATCGCGACTCCGGCGCCGGATTTGCGCTCGGGTCCGGCGGTCGAGATCGCCCTGAGAGCCTCGCGAGGCACGCCGTCACGAGAGGATCGCGCCTCGGGCTACCCGGGTAAGCATTTGGCCAGTTCGTCCCGGACCGCGCCGCCAAACCTGCCGTCAGACGATCTTGAGGCCCTCGATGCCGGCGGCCGGTTCGGGGTATTGCGGGTTCAAATCGTCGAGGGCGTCGGCCACGATCTCGCTGATGGCGAGATCGCGCAGCCAGTTGTGGTTGGCCGGGATCACGTGCCAGCGCGCCCAATCGGTGCTCGTCTCAAAGAGCATGTCTTCGAAGGCGATCTGGTAGTCGGCCCAGCGCTGGCGCTCGGGGAGGTCGGTCGGCGAGATCTTCCAGCGCTTCGTCGGGTCGTCGACTCGATCCTGGAATCGCTTTCGCTGCTCGTCCTTGTCGATGGCCAGGAAGAACTTGAGGATCGTCACGCCCTCCTGGGTGAGCATGCCCTCCCAGTCATTGATCTGGCGGTAGTGGTTCCGCCAGCGCGCCTCGGGTTCCAGGCCGTGGACACGCACGATGAGGACCTGCTCGTAGTGGCTGCGATTGAAGACCCCGATATCGCCCTTTTCCGGGACGGCGGCGTGGATTCGCCACAGGAAATCGTGGGCGAGCTCCAGGGAGGAGGGCTCCTTGAAGGAGGTCACCGGCGTGCCCTGGGGATTGAAGGCCCCTGCGATGACCTTGATCGTACCGTCCTTGCCGGCGGCGTCGATGCCCTGGAGCACGATCAGGACCGCGTGCTTTGCCTCCGCCCAGATTCGGGCCTGCAGGTCGGTAAGGCGCGCCAGATTGGCGGCCAGCTCGGTTTCGGCCTCGTCCTTCTTGCGGCCGAAGGTCGCGCCACAGTCGTACTTGGCGAGGTCGACCTTGTCGCCCGGCTTCAGGCCGAGAAGCGCCCGGAACTCACCACTCTTGCCCTTGGCAGCCATCGTCCGCTCCCGGCTCAGTCTGCCCGCGCCCGGCGCGCCGGCGGACCCCAATGCTACCCCTCCGGATGGATCGGACCGAGTCGGTAGCGGATCTCGTAGAGCTTCGCACCGGCGATCTCGAGCACCTGGCGCCCCCCATCTGGTTGCCAGCCCATCGCCTCGTAGAAGCGGCAAGCCCGGTCGTTGTCCTCGAGCACCCACAGGACCAGTGTGCCGGATCCGCGCGCTCGCCAGTGACCCGTGGCCGTCCCCAACAGTGCCCGGCCGACGCCGCCACGCCAGGTCTCCGGCAGGACGTAGATCGCGTAGACCTCGGCGGTGGAGAGTGGCACGTCGTCGTCCCGTGGCCGGCCGCTGCTGACGAAGCCGACGGGCCGCCCCCCTCGCTGTGCCAGCCACGCAGGAAGGCCTCCCTCAGAGTCGCGGGCCAGCATCTCTCGCCAGGCGGTCTCGCGGCCCGCAACCGAGAGCGAATCGAGGAATCCGTCGGGCATCAGGCCACGATAGGCGCCCTGCCAGCCGGCCACGACGATCTGGGCGATGGCACGGGCGTCCGGGATTCCGGCGCGTCGGATCCGGAACGCGGCTCCCTCCGCCAGGCTCTCGTCCTGAGGGTCCATCGTCGCCTCCTGCCGTGAAATCGGTCCGGAGTTGGCCCGCCCTCGCCGCGGGACTAGAATCCGACATCGGCGAGCCGGTCGGACGGTCGCGCGTGTTCGGTTTCGGCCGGCATGCGAGGAAAGTCCGAGCTCCTCAGCGCAGGGTAGCGGGTAATGCCCGTCCGCCGTGAGGCGAGGACCAGTGCCACAGAGACGTAGCCGGTCTCGGGGCAACTCGAGAGCGGTAGGTGAAACGCGGCAAACTCTGCTCGGAGCAAGGCCAAATAGGAGGACGCGGTTCGAGCGTTCGGGAAGCCGGTCGTTCGGACGGAAGAGGTCGCGCTGCCCAGTCCTCGGGTCGGCCGCTTGAGCCGTCGGGTGACCGGCGGCCAGAGATGGATGATCGTCGCCGCGACGAGAGTCGCGGTACAGAACTCGGCTTACAGGCCGGCTCGCCGCCACACCTGAGAAGCCACCGCAGGGAGTCGCAACCGGAAACCGAGCGGGCGACGGGCTTCGTCAGTCCTCGTCCGGACGGAAGATGTGGTCCGCGGCGCAGACGGCGCACACAGCCGTGCTCGACTCCAAGTCGCCAAGGGGGAGCGGCAGCCGGCGGTCAGGGTACAGGCAACTCACCTCGTACGAAGACTCGTTCGCGATCTCGATGCGACTGAGCCGTCGGAAAGTGCAGCGGCGAATGCGGGGCTCCTGTTGGGGTCCCGCGACCGGTTCGAACTCGATGATACGCTGTGGCAGAGCCATGGCGGCGATTCGCGACCTCCGAAGGCGGGGAGGCTACCATCGAAGCAGCCGCCACGGCAAGGGTCGAAAGGTACTAGACTGCCGGGCGGCGGCTGTCCGGACCGAGTGGCCGGGGTCATTTTCGATGGTCAGGAGAATCCGTGGACGGACGCGGCGAGTCCAACGGCGGCTACGGGCGGGACGGTCGCATTCCGCCCGATCAGGAGGGGAACACGCTCGGGCGCGCCCAAGCCGCCGGAAGGGCATCTGCCCGCGGCAGCGACCCCCTGCAGATGGCGGTGCCCAGGGGCGGCGTCGGTCCGGAGTTGATCGGCGCCGAGACGGGTAGCACTACCCCCGGCGGGTTCGAAACGCCAGGCGTATTCCGCAGCCGCTCGGAGTCTGTGCCGCTGGCCAACGCCCCGGAGCGTTGCAAGTTCCTGCGCAGTATTGGCCCCGATGGGAAGCTATTCGACCCTGGCCGGGAACCTGTCCCAACCCATCGTTGCGCCGCCTACGGCGACCCATTGCCGCTATCGCTCAGGCAACAGGAGCTGGTCTGCCTGCAGCGCGTCCACGTCAGCTGTCCGCGATACATGCGCGGCACGTTGCTGGCCGAGGAATCCGCCACGGCCGCCGCCAAGGTGCGGGCTGCGGCAGGTCTGCCTCGGCTGACCCTCGCCGGGCTCGCGCTCGTCGCCCTGGCCGGCCTGGCGTTGGTGGCGGCGATGGCGGGCTGGCTGCCCGGCACCGGCAGCGCCGGCCCGACGGCGACTCCCTCCGGCGTTGCGACGGCGACTCCCTCCGGCGTTGCGGTGGCGACTCCCAGCCCGACGCCGATGGCGACGCCGAGCTCCGCTCCGACAGCTTCGCCGGCTCCAACGGCTTCGCCGGCTCCAACGGCTTCGCCGGCTCCAACGGCCTCGCCGTCCGAGAGTCCAACTGCCAGTCCGAGCGCCTCGCCCACACCCGGCGCGACGCCCGAGCCCACTCCGTCCGCCTCCTCCTCATGGCCGCCCGGCGCCACGAAATCGCGGATGGACCTCGTCGTGCCGTGCGCGGGCCAGGCCGATTGCTACGTGTACACCATCCGCAAGGGCGATGTCCTCCTGGCGATCGCCAACTTCTTCGGCGTGGATCTCGCCACGATTCGGCAGATGAATCCCTGGCTCGGCGAAGGGAGCACGATCGGCACCGGAGACAAGCTGAAGATCCCGCCGCCCACGAAGTGACCGGCGCTGAACGTCCGCGCCGCGGCCCGAAGCCGCAGACGTCCGTCGGCGTCGGTCGGCGTTCGCGAACGGCCCGGCCCCGCTAGCGCGGGTCCTATGGCACTGGCCGTAAGGCGGCTCCGTGCCGCCTCATATGCAGGCGCCCCGGTCCTTCGGGCTACGGCATAGCGACAGCCCAGGCCTGTCCGGCGGGGCATCGAACGAGAGCGAGACGATGGGCATCGCCTGGCAGCCAAGCATGGAGACTGGCTCTCCGCTTCTCGATGCCCAGCATCGGTCGCTCGTGGAGCGCGCCGCCGCCCTGGTCGCAGCCATTGAGGCCGGTGGCGAGCGTCCCGTCGTGGAGCGCGTCCTGCGCGAATTCGGCGACTACTCCATTCGTCACTTCTCCATGGACGAGGACTGCGCGCAGCGCGGCAGGTGTCCCGCGTTGGAATGGAATGGCACCGCTCGAGCCGAGCTGATCAAGATCATGGCCGGCTTCCGCCAGTCCTTCGAGCGCGGCGGGGCCACTCCCGACTTGGCCGAGAGCCTCTCCTGCCAGCTCGCCGAGTGGGTGGCGAACTACATTCCGGGCCCCGAGACGATGGTTCGACCCTGCGTCACGACTCCGCGCTAGCGAAGATGCGCGCGAAGCCAGGGTAGGCCCGGAGCGGGATCAGCTCGAAGTCGATCAGCCCTGTCACAGCGAGCGGCAGCGTCGCCAGGATCCCGCGCGCCTCTCCGCGTCGGCGCACTCCAGCATCAGCACCGCGGCCGGTTCGTCAGCCCGGAAGAAGATCTCGCGAATCGACCCGACCTGATGCAGCTCCCAGGCCCGGCGAGCCTCGGCGGACGGCAGCTCGGGCGTGAAGCGGTCGTCGGTCACGCCCTCGACCGGGCGCTCGATAGCCAGGATGCGCATCGCTCTCCTCCGGTTGTCGCGGCCGCCGCCAGGGTAGCCTGACGGCCCGGATTGTTGCGCGCCGAGACCGGCGCCGTCGTCGCGCGCTGCGGGCTCCGTCGCCCTCGCCCCTGCGTCGTTCGAGCGTTGACGCGTTGCGGAGTGGGTGTATGATCCGCTTCAGTGGCGAATTGTGGTGGTTCGTGGGTAAGAGTGATGGGCCAGCCCTAGCTCGAGCCTCCCTTGTGGGGAACCGAGCCCGGATTGGGGCCCAAACCCACCGCCGCCGAGCTACGCGGACGCGACGAACCGCGAACGAGCGAGATTGGGCGACGGATAGATGTTCACCGGCGAATACAGACACTCGGTGGACGCCAAGGGCCGGATTGCAATCCCGGTCCGGTTCCGTACGCCTCTCGGCGAGGGCGCCGTGCTGGCTCGCTGGGTCGACGGCTGCGCCGCCATCTTCCCGCGGGCCTCATTCGAGGACCTCGCCGAGAAGGTAGCGAAGCTGCCTCTCTCGGACGAGAGGGCAAGAGCCTTCTCGCGCTTCCTCTTCTCGGGCGCTTTCGAGGTCGAGAGCGACCAGCAGGGTCGGATCCTGCTGCCCGCGGCCATCCGCGACTGGTCCGGGGTTGGATCGGACGCCGTCGTGGTGGGATCGCGGGATCACGTCGAAATCTGGGAACCGGGTCGATGGGAGAAGTCGCAGCAGGCGGTCAATTCCGCCGATGCGCTCGCTTCCCATCTGACCGGGCTCGGCATCTAGGTGAACGAGATGAACTTCCGGGATCCGCTCGGGTCGGCCCGTGACGGCGAGTCCGTCGACGGCTCTCCCGAGGGGGGCGCCGAACGGGAGGTAGGGCACCTGCCGGTGATGGCCGACGAGGTCTTGGAGACACTCGCACCGCATCCTGACAGCCTCCAGATCGACGCCACCCTCGGTGGAGCCGGCCATGCCGAGCGGATCCTGGAGGCGTGCGCCCCTGATGGCCGCCTCCTCGGACTCGACGCTGACGGGGCGGCCATCGCCAGGGGGCGCCGCCGCCTGGCCCGTTTCGGCGATCGGGCGGTGCTGCGCCAGACCAACTTCCACGAGCTGGAGCGAGTCGCGCCCAAAGCCGGGTTCGGGGCGGTCGACGGGCTGTTCATGGACCTCGGGCTGTCCAGCTACCAACTCGGCGACGTGGAGCGAGGCTTCGGGTTCCGCGCCGGTGGGCGTCTCGACATGCGCTTCGACACCGGCCGCGGCCGCCCGGCCGCGGACCTGCTCGCAACCATGGCCGCCGCCGAACTGACCGCGCTCTTCCGCCGCTACGGAGAAGAGCCCTTCGCCGGGCGCATCTCGCGGGCGATCGTGGAGACGCGCCGCGCCACGCCGATTGAGACGGCCGAGCAGCTCGCCGCGCTCGTGGTGCGATCCGTCCCGGCGCCGCGGGCCCGACGGATCCATCCCGCCACGCGCGTCTTCCAGGCCCTCCGGATCGCCGTAAACGACGAACTTGGCGCCCTCGAGGCCGGACTTGCCGCGTCGCTCGTGTTGCTTCGCCCTGGCGGCCGCCTCGTGGTCCTGAGCTACCACTCCCTGGAGGACCGCATCGTCAAGCGCTTCATCGCGACCGAGCAGCGGGGCTGCGTCTGCCCGCCCGAGGTCCCTGTCTGCGTCTGCGGTCGACTACCGCGTCTTCGATCGCTCGGCAAGTCGCGCACGCCGAGCGAGGCCGAGATCCAGTCCAATCCGCGTTCCCGAAGTGCGCGACTACGGGGCGCGGAGCGAGTGGCCGCATGACCGCCGACCGGGGAGGTGGAAACCGATGACCAGGAGTCACCAGGCCAGCCTTCGCCGCAGCTATGGCCACCGGCAGCGCTTGAACCCCGATCGAGGAATCGACTAGATGGCCGTCTACGAGGGCGCTCGGCCGCGCTCCACGTTCCTTCCTCGCCGGCGCCTGGAGGCCCCCCTCCTCCGCCCCCAGGCGCCGGCGCTTCCGCGCCGCCGGTCTCGCGTCGCCATGCGCGCGAACCGGCGTCCGCGCGCGGTCGGAATGATCATTGGCGCGATCGTGGTGGCATTCCTGCTGAGCTTCTTCTCGCTGGTCCAGACGGTTCGGATCTCGGCCAGCGGCTATGACATGGCTCAGCTCAATGACGAGTACATCCAGCTTCAGAACCAGCGGCAGCAGATCCTCTCCGACATCGACCGAGTCGGTCGTCAATCCGCCATCCGCAGGCAGGCGATTGCCGACGGCCTGACTCAGTTGCGCGCGCCGGTCGTCCTGCCGGCCCGTTAGGACGCCGGACCGATGCTCGTCCGAACCGATTCGCGAGTCCGCCTCCTCCTGCTCCTGCTCGTCGTGTTCCTCGCCTCGACCGGCATGGCGATGCGTCTTGCCTACTGGCAGATCGGGCAACGCCAGCAACTCACGGCCATGTCCGCCCAGAACTCGACCTATCAGAAGAGCATCCCGGCCCTGCGCGGCGCCATCTACGACCGCACCGGGACGATCGTTCTTGCCCGGACCATCTGTCGCTACCGTATCGTCGGCGACCCGCACGACCTCTCTGCGACCGACAGCGCGCGGACCATCGCCGCCCTGATCGACTACCTGTCCCTGAGCGACGAAGACGCCGCCAAACTCCGCAAGGCAATGGCCACGGACGCGTACTACATCGTGCTCGCCACCGACGTGGATGCCGATGTCGTCCAGGAAATGCTCACGCAGCAGAGCCAGGGCGGGCTGGTCGGCATCACCTTCGAGCAGGAGCCGGTTCGCATCTATCCCCAAGCCGGAGGCGCGCCCCGAACGTCGCTGGCGGCGCATGTGCTCGGCTTCGTCAATGCTGCCGGGATCGGGCAGTACGGTCTCGAGCAGCAGTACGACACGGTGCTGGCCGGACGCCCCGAGATCGTCCAGATCGATCCTACCGTGCTCGGACCCGCCGGCACCAAGATCGTCGATCCTGGGTCCGTCGGTCAGGACATCCGGACCACGATCGACGCCGGCCTCCAGCTCGAGCTCGAGCAGGAGGTGTTCGCCGCATGGGTCGCTGACAGGGCAAAGACCGTCTCGGCCGTGGTCATGGATCCAAAGACCGGCGAGATCCTCGCACAGGCGAGCTACCCGTCGTACGACGCCAACTCCTACGTGGCGGTCGCCAACGAGGACCCGGGCCTGTTCACGGACCCGATCATCAGCAAGGTTTACGAACCCGGGTCGGTCTTCAAGATGCTCACCGCCTCGGCCGCACTGCAATCAAAGACGACGGCGCTGACGACCCAGATCAACGACTACGGCATCCTCAAGCTGGCCGGCGGCCAGGAGGTCGCCGATGCCGACCGCAAGGCCAAGGGCTGGAGGACCTTCGCCTACATGGTGGCCTGGTCACGCAACGTCGGTGTCTCACAGGCTGCCTTCCGGCTCGGCAAGAACACCGACGCCGCTTCAAAGGTTCTGTATCAGACCTGGCAGAGCTACGGGATCGGCCAGAAGACCGGCATCGACCTCGCCGGCGAGGCGTCCGGCATCGCCCGCGACCCCACAGCCGAGCCGTGGCGCCAGATCGACCTCGCCAACGCCTCGTTCGGCCAGGGCGTCGCGGTCACCCCGATGCAGCTGACGCGTGCGTACGCGGCGATGGCGAACGGTGGAACCCTCGTCACGCCACACGTGATGCTCGTGGACGCGAAGGTGGGCGAGAGTGCGACCGCCGCCCTGACCGACACGCGCGTGATCAGCGCCAGCCTGTCGAGCACCCTGACTGGCTTGATGGGGTATGTCCTGACCGCGGTGCCGTCCTACGCGCAGCGCACCTACATCCCCGGCTACTACGTCGGCGGGAAGACCGGAACTGCCCAGATCTGGGACCCCGGCCTCGACGGCGGCAAGGGCGGCTGGAAAGTCGACGTCTACAACTACAGCTTCTACGGCTGGGTGGGCCACAGCAAGCCGGAACTGGTGATCGGTGCTGTGATCTATGAAGGCACGCCGACGGTCATCAAGCAGGGTGTGCTCGACATGCCGGTCCAGTCCTACGAGCTGTTCCGCCGAATCGCGACCGATGCCGTCACGAGCCATTCGATCGTGCCCAACCCCGACGGCCCGGCGCCGCCCGGGACCAAGAAATCGACGCCACAGGGGTGACGGGAGGGTCCCGCACCGAGCGCCGTTGGCTGTGCGACACTGACAAGGTGACCGACGCCCGCCAACCGGAGCCTCGGCTCGGCGCGGGGCTACTGACCCTGACCGCGGCCGAGCTTGCCGCCGCGACAGGCGGCCGACTGGTGCATTCCTCCGATCGACAGATTCGCGGCGGCGCGGTCGATTCACGGCTGGTTCGGCCAGGCAACCTCTTCGTGGCGCTGGGGGGGGAGCGAACCGACGGCCACCGCTTCCTTCGAGCCGCCGTCGACGCCGGCGCGACGGCCCTTCTCGTGAACGACCTGCCCAGCGAAACGGCCGACCTGGCGGGGGAGGGCGGACCCACCATTGTGGCCGTCCCTGACACGCTCCTGGGCCTGCATGCCGTGGCCGCCGCGTGGCGCGCTCGCTTCTCGCCGCTCGTGGTCGGCGTGACCGGCAGCATCGCCAAGACCTCCACCAAGGAAGCGATCGCCGCCGTCCTGGCCGAACGCTTCGTGACACTCAAGAGCGAGGGCAACGCCAACAATGAAGTCGGCCTGCCGCTGACCGTGCTGCGTTTGGGTCCCGAGCACGAGGCCGTGGTTCTGGAGATGGGAATGTACGTAGGCGGCGAGGTCGCGCAGCTGGCGGCGATAGCGCGGCCGAAGATAGGCGTCGTCACGGCCGTGCGCGAGGTCCATCTGTCGCGCATCGGCTCGATCGACGCGGTGGAGCGGGCCAAGGCCGAGCTGGTAGAGGCGCTTCCCGAGGACGGGGTTGCGGTCCTCAATGCCGACGATCCGCGGGTGCTGCGGATACGAGGTCGCACCGCAGCCCGGACCCTGAGCTACGGTTTCGCGGCGGACGCCGAGGTGCGTGCCGAGGAGGTCGTGTCGGCCGGTCTGGACGGGATGAGCTTCACGCTGGTCTCTCCCACCGGCCGGATCGCGGCGTCCACTCCGGCCCTGGGCCGGCACGGCATCCACAATGGGCTGGCAGCCGCGGCCGTCGGTCTGGCAGCGGGGCTGGATCTCGATCTCATCGTGGCTGGCCTGCGTCGCGGCTGGCAGGCCCCGCACCGCGACCAGATAGTGCGCGCCGGCGGCCTGACCGTCCTCGACGATTCGTACAATGCCTCTCCAACGTCGATGATCGCCGCGCTGGAGCTGCTGGCGTCGCTTCCGGGCCGCCACGTGGCGGTTCTCGGGGTCATGCGGGAGCTCGGTGAGGCGCACGAGCGAGGCCATCGCTCGGTGGGCTCGGCAGCTGCCGGTCTCGCCGACGTGGTGGTGGTCGTGGGCGAAGAAGCGAGCGGCATCGCGGCCGGGGCGGCCTCGCTGGGCGAGGCGGTCGTGCCGGTGGCCGATCGCGAAGCCGCCCTGGCGGCTCTGCGCAAGCTTCTCCGGCCCGGCGACGTGGTACTGGTCAAGGCCTCACGCGGGGCCGAATTCGAGTGGATAGTCGAATGGCTGATGGGGGATCGCGGGGGTAGGGCAGGCGCCGACACGGGACTGGACTTGTCGGCGACCGATGGCGTGGAGGACGACCGTTGAACGAGCACGGGGTCGTGTTCATTCAGGGATTGCTGCTCGCATTCGCCTGCGTCGTGATCCTGATGCCGCCGTACATCCGGCTGCTTCATTGGATCGGCATGGGCAAGAAGATCCGCGAGGACGGGCCGGGGACGCACCTGGTCAAGCAGGGAACGCCGACGATGGGCGGAGTGCTCCTCGTAGCCGTGATCCTGTCGCTGGCATATCTGTTCGACGCCATGGATGCCTCGACCTACTCGCCGCTCGCCGTGCTGGCGCTCGTCGGCGCTCTCGGTGCGCTGGACGACTTCCTCAACGCCCGAACCGGATACGGCCTGCGGGGCCGCCACAAGATCGTCTGGCAGACGGTCGTTGCGATCGGCGTGGCCATCTACGTCCAGAACCACTTCGGCTTCAACGGCGTCCGCGTCCCGTTCGTCGGCGACGTCGAGTTCACCTCGACGATCTTCGTGCCGCTCCTCGATCGGAACGTGGAACTGGGCGGGATCTTCTTCATCGTCGTCGCCGTGGCGGCGATCGTCGGCTGCAGCAACGGCGTGAACCTGACCGACGGACTCGACGGGCTGGCCGGCGGCACGCTCGCCTTTGCCTTCATCAGCTACCTGATGATCGCCCTGCTCAACGATCCCGGGCAGCCAAATCTGGCGCTGGTGTGCGCCATCGTCGTCGGCGCGATTGTCGGCTTCCTGTGGTTCAACGTCCACCCCGCCCAGGTCTTCATGGGGGACTCGGGCGCGCTCTCGTTGGGCGGAATGCTGGCCGTGGTGGCGCTCATCACCGGCCAGGTGATGATCCTGCCCTTCATCGGCCTGATCTTCGTGATCGAGACCGCGTCCGACATCATCCAGGTCGGCAGCTACAAGCTCCGCGGCAAGCGGGTCTTCCGGATGGCCCCGCTTCACCATCACTTCGAGCTGGGCGGCTGGGACGAGGAGAAGGTGACGATGCGGTTCTGGATCGTCAGCGCGCTGGCGGGATTGCTCGGGGTGACGCTCTTCGTCTCCTCGATCCCGAAGTAGGTCGGCCATGGTGCGACGCATCGTCGAACTCGACCGGCTGACCGCGGCGGGAGTCCGCGACGGCGCGCTCGGCGGACGGTCGGTCACCGTCCTAGGCCTGGCGCGAAGCGGGATCGCGATGGCGCGCTTCTTCGCCGACGCGGGCGCACGCGTGACGATCTACGACGGCCGATCCGCGGGCGAGCTCGCGCAGGCGATCGCGGCCCTTGGCGGCCGGCCGATCGAGCTGGCCCTGGGGCCGGCGGTCGACCCGGCGAGCGCGTGGGCATCGGCCGACCTGGTGGCGACTTCGCCGAGCATCAACCCCGACTTCCCCACGGCCGAACCTCGCCTTCGGGCCGCGCTGGCCGCGCTGGTGGCGGCCCATCGAGTCGATCCCGGGAGCGCGCCCGCCCTGGTCAGCGAGCCCGATCTGGTGCTGCGAATGTGCCCCTGCCCGACGATCGGCGTCACCGGGACCAAGGGCAAGACCACGACCTCGTCGCTGACGGCGGCGCTGCTGGCCGCCGATCCGGCCCACCCCGCTATCCTGGGCGGCAACGTCGGGATCCCACTCGTGGAGCGGCTGACCGAGCTGACGCCCGAAGATCGGGTCGTCATCGAGCTCTCCGAGCTGCAGCTGCCGACGCTCTCGCACGGGACGACGGTCGCCGTCTACACAAACGTCACCTCCGATCACCTGGACCGCCACGGGACGCTCGAGGCGTACCGGGCAGTGAAGCGGCGCCTGGCTGAACTTGTCGATCCGGCGGGAGCGCTCGTCCTGAACGCGGAGGACCCGATCGTGGCCGCGTACGGGGCATTGGGAGTGGCTCCGGTCGTGGCATATCGGCGCGACCGGCCGCTACCAGGCGGTCTGGGCGTGGAGGATGGCTGGATCGTGGCTGCGGGCGTGGAGCGGCTGGCCCTGGCCGGCGGCGGTGCGGCGGAGGTGGGGCCGGGCGGCCGGATCCTGCCCCTGGCGGAGCTCGCGATCCCCGGCGATCACAACGTCTCCAATGCCCTTGCCGCCGTCGCGGTCGCGCTGCTGTTCGGCATCTCGCCGGACGCCATCCGCCGTGCCGCTGCCGCCTTCGTCGGCGTCGAGCACCGACTCGAGCCGGTCGCGACCGTCGACGGAGTGCGCTTCATCAACGACTCGCAGGGGACGCAGCCCGACGCGGTGATCGCGGCCCTGCAGGCCTTCCCGCGGCCGCTGGTGCTGATCGCCGGGGGCCGCGACAAGGGCGTCGATCTCTCCGGCCTGGGCCCGGTGGCCGCCGAGCGAGCCGATGCGGCCGTCCTGATCGGCGAGTCCGGTCCCGCGCTCGCGACCCTCTTCCGTGACAGCGGCGTCATGCGCGTCGAGCAGGCGGCTACGTTGGAGGAGGCCGTGGAGCTGGCCGACACGATCGCCCGCGAGGCGCTCGCGGAATTGCTGGCGGCCAACGCGCGGTCGGCCAACGCGCGATCGGCCGACGCGGCGGAGCCGGCCGTCGCCACGGTCCTGCTGAGCCCGGCCGCGGCCAGCTTCGACATGTTCGTCGACTACGCCGCCCGAGGTGCCGCCTTCAGGGCCGCGGCGGCCGCGATGGCCAAACGCCGCGCGGCGGCGAGGGCGAGGCGATGACGGACTTCGGGCAGGGCTATGCACGCCGCTCGCGTGAGCCGGTCGAGCTGGAGCGCGTCAGCCGCATCACCGGCCCGACCAGATCGGTCGGGCGACCGCCTGCCGTCCGACCGTCCTCGATCGGCGCCAATGGCGGACCCAAGCGCGAGCTCCACGACCCCGACTGGGTGATCGTAGTCGCCGTCGTAGCTCTGGCGGCAATCGGGATTCTGATGGTCTACTCGGCCTCGGCAATCGACTCGTACAGCGCCAGCCGGAACACCTTCCAGATGGTCGCGCCGCAAATCGCGGCGGGGCTTGCCGGCCTCATCGTGATGATCATCCTGACTCGGGTCGACTACCGCTACTTACGCAAAGCGAGTGTCTTCCTCGCGGTGATCGCCATCGCGCTCCTGGTCATCGTGCTGCTCCCGATGTTCGGCGTCATCCGCAACGGCTCGGCGCGTTGGATCAGGCTCGGGCCGTTCTTCGAGATCCACCCGTCGGAGGTGGCGAAGCTTGCCCTGGTGGTCTATATGGCCCACTGGCTGGCGACGAGGGGCACTCGCATCAAGAGCTTCTTTCACGGGACCGTTCCGTTCTGGATCATCGTCCTCCCGTTTGTCGTGCTCGTGGCGCGCGAGCCCGACCTCGGGACCACCACCGTCATCGTGCTGATCGCCCTCGTCCTCTTCTTCGTTGCCGGAGCCAGCCTCCTTCATCTGGGCATGGCCATGGCCGGAGGGATCGCAGGCGCCGCCTTCCTCGTCATGACGGTTGGCGCCTACCCGTTGCAACGCATCCAGGTCTTCCTGGATCCCTGGTCGGATCCGAGCAACACCGGCTATCACACGATCAAGGGCCTCGAGGCTCTGGCGGCTGGCGGGCTACTCGGCACCGGCCTGGGCAACGATCGGGTCATCGTCCCTAACGACTGGAACGACTTCATCTTCTCCGTCATCGGGCAGGAACTGGGTTTCGTCGGTGGCATGGTCGTCATCGGCCTCTTCGTCGCCCTCGCCTGGGCAGGGATTCGAACCGCGCTTCATGCGCCCGACACCTTTGGCGGACTTCTGGCGGCCGGGATCACGGCCTGGATCTGTTTCCAGGCCATCATCAACATCAGCGTCGTCCTGGCGCTGGTTCCGGTGACCGGCATCACCCTGCCGTTCGTGTCCCAGGGCGGCTCGTCGCTCGTCGTGAGTTTCGCGGCCGTCGGGATTCTGCTATCCATCTCGCGGGAAACCGCAGAGCGAGGTTGGGTCAATGCGTCTGCTGATAGCGGGCGGGGGTACGGGAGGACATATCTACCCGGCTCTCGCCGTCGCTCGATCGCTGCAGGCTCGACCGGCCGCGTCTGAGCTGGCCTGGGTCGGCGGCCACCGCGGCCTGGAGTCGCAGGTCGTTCCGGAGACGGGAATCCCACTCCGGCGCCTGGCGCTGCGCTCGCTCCGGACCGTCGACCTCGACGTCCACGCCCTGCTCGATCCGATCCGTCTGTGCCTGTCGGTGCCGCAGGCGGTGGCGATGCTGATCGCGCGCAGACCCGCGGCCATCTTCACGACGGGCGGGTACGCGGCGGTGCCGATCCTGCTTGGGGCGGCCTTGCTGCGCATCCCGGTGGTGATGTGGGACGGCAACGTGGTGCCGGGGCGGAGCGTCCGATCGACCGCTCGACTTGCCCGTTGCCTCGCAGTCTCGTTCGAGGAAACGTGCCGCGCTCTCGATCGGAAGCGGCCGTGCTTCGTGACCGGGACTCCGATCCGCGACCCGCGTGGCGTCGATCGCGCCGCTGCCCGGGCGCACATGGGCGTCGGATCGAACGAGCGGCTGCTGCTCGTCTTCGGCGGATCGCAGGCGGTGCGGCGCTTTAACCGGGCGGTGGCCGAGGGTTTGCCGCGGCTGGTCGCGCGGGTCCGAGTCCTGCATGTGACCGGCGACGAAGGCTATGAG
This sequence comes from Chloroflexota bacterium, assembly GCA_003141245.1. Classification (GTDB taxonomy): domain Bacteria; phylum Chloroflexota; class Limnocylindria; order Limnocylindrales; family CSP1-4; genus Fen-1039. The sequence continues at coordinate 39,304 of PLLE01000043.1, read as the reverse complement.
GCGGCCGTGGCCGGGCGCGAGGCACTCCCGGCCGAGCTGCGCGAGCGCTACCGCCCGGAGCGTTTCCTGCGCGGCGAGATGACCGACGCACTGGCGGCCGCCGACCTGGTCGTCGGCCGCGCCGGCTCCTCGACGCTGGCGGAAGTGGCCGCGTTCGGGCTCCCGATGGTCGTGGTTCCGTACCCGCACGCCGCGGGGCATCAGCGCCGCAACGCCGAGGAGATGGTGCGGGCCGGTGCCGCTCGGCTGGTCGAGGACGAGGCCTTCGATGCGGAGGCGCTGCTGGCGGCCGCCGCCATCCTCGACAACCCCGCCGAGCACGCCGCTATGGCGGCGGCCGCCCGCTCACTGGCACGGCCCGGCGCCGCGGACGCGGTCGCGGAGCTGGTGCTTGCGGCCGCGGAACGACGCGGCCTGCCGGAGCCGGGTGTGATCGACGCGATTTCCCGGGGAGCGGCCTCGTGACCGGGGCGACGGCTTTGCCGGTCGATTGGGCGGCCCTGGCCGCGGAGATCGCCCGTGTCGTCGGCGTCAGGCCGCACCGCGACGAGCCGATGGCCCGCCACACGACGATGCGCGTCGGCGGTCCGGCCGACCTTCTCGCCACCGCCCACGACGTCGGGCAGCTCTCCGCTCTCGTCCGGTTTGCCCGCGAGGCGGCGATTCCGCACCTCGTCGTCGGCCGCGGCAGCGACTTGGTCGTGAGCGACGCCGGCGTCCGCGGACTCGTCGTCCTCTGCCGGGCGGAGGGTCACAGCATTCAGGGTGAGCGGCTGATCGCGGAGGCCGGCCTGCCGCTCGCTCGCGCGGCGACGGTGGCCCAGCGCGCAGGCCTGAGCGGCCTGGAGTTCGGACTGGCGATCCCGGGCACCGTCGGCGGAGCGGTCTGGGCCAACGCCGGCGCCCACGGCTCGGACATGGCTGGGATTCTCGAGTCGGCCCTGATACTGCGCGCCGACGGAGTCGTGGCCGACGAACCGGCCGCCGCGCTCGCACTCGTCTACCGCGACAGCCGTCTGAAGCTGATCGGGCAGGGGAGCGTCGCGTCGGGTGGGCCCGCCGAGGTCGTGCTCCAGGCGACCTTCCGTCTCACGCCGGCCAATCCGGCCGAGATCAAGGGCCGCCTCGACGAGATCCGACGCTGGCGGCAGGAGCATCAGCCGATCAACCTGCCCAGCGCCGGCAGCGTCTTCCGCAACCCCCCGGGCGACTCCGCGGGCCGGCTGATCGACGCCTGCCGGCTCAAGATGACACGGGTGGGTGGCGCCGCAATCAGCGAAATGCACGCCAACTTCATCGTCAACGACCGGCAGGGATCCGCTGCCGACGTGCGCCACCTGGCCGAGATGGCCCGCGCGGAGGTCGCTCGGCGGTTCGGAATCGAGCTGGTGTACGAGGTCAAGTTCGTGGGGGATTGGTCCAACTGGGGGCAGGAGGAGAGATGAGAGGCGACGTGACCGACCCGAGGAACGCGGCTCCGACGGACGCCCGCCGCGCCGCCGAACCGCGTGCCATGGAATCGCGTGCCACGGAACCGCGACGCGACCATGGAAAGGCAGTCGTCGTGCTGTTCGGCGGCCCCTCGGCCGAGCACGACGTCTCGGTCGTTTCGGGTTGGGCGATCGCCGATTCGCTGACCGAATCGGGCTACGCCGTGGAGCGGATCTTCATCGACCTATCGGGGGGTTGGTGGCGGGTTCCGTCGACGGCCGCCTCCGGCCGGCCACGCCCCGGCACTTTCGACGACCCCGCCGGCGTCGGTGCCGAGGGGCCCTGGCTGCCCGGTCAGGCCCTCGATCGCATCGCCTCCCGCCCCGTCGCCCCGATCGTCTTCCCGGCGCTGCACGGTCCATTCGGCGAGGACGGCACGGTCCAGGCGTTGCTCGAGGCGTACGACCTGCCGTATGTCGGTGCGGGGGTGGCCGCCTCGGCTGTCGGGATGGACAAGGCTCTGTACAAGCGCCTGGTCCGCGGCCTCGGCATCCCGGTCGTGGAATGGGTCGAGGTCACGTCCGCGCGCTGGACCGCAGATCGCCGGCGGGTCCTGGACGAGGTCGCGACTTTCTCCGAGCACTGCAACGAACGGCGGCTCATGGTCAAGCCCGCTCGGATGGGGTCGTCGGTGGGAATGTCGATCGCCCACACCCCGGCCGAACGCGGACGCGCCCTGGATCAGGCCTTCCGCTTCGATAGCCTGGCGATCGTCGAGCGCTACCTCGACCACCCGCGCGAGATCGAGGTAGCCGTTGTCGGTAACGATCCGGACGCGCTCGATGCTTTCGGGCCGGGCGAGATCTTCCCCGGCCGCGAGTTCTACGATTACGTAGCCAAATACAGCGACGGCGTCTCCGAGACGACGCCGCGAGCTGAGATCCCCGAAGTCCTGGCGCAGAAGATCCGGCAGATCGCACGGCAGGCCTACCGGGCGGTCGGCTGCGAGGGGTTCGCGCGAGTCGACTTCTTGCTCGCCGGCGACGAGCTCTACCTCAACGAGATCAACACGATCCCCGGCTTCACCCCGATCAGCCTCTTCCCGCAGATGGCGGCGACGGGGCTGGGCAGCTTCGCGGCCGTCTGCCGCCGGATCGTGGAGCTGGCCGAGGCCCGTCAGGCGACTCGCGTGCGCAGCCGCCTGACGATCGCCGACCTGCCGCGCTGAACGCCGCCGAAAGCCGCCGAGGTCAGATCGGATGCCAATGAGACGACACCTGCCAGTCCGCCGCCCCGGGACGCAGGTTCGACGCCAGCCGATCCGGCGATCCTCGCCGCGCCTGCGGTCGGTCCAGCTCTGCTCCCTGGCGGTCATGTTCCTGTGCGCCACGGCGGCGCTGGCCGTCAGCGCGTCGCCGGCTTTCGGCGCTCGCCGGTTGGAGGTCCACGGCGCACGCTTCACCGACGATCTGGCCGTACGACAGATCGTCGGAATGGAAGGCTCGCCGAACCTCTTCCGCCTCGACACCGACCGGATCGCCGATGAACTGGTCAAACTGCCGGCAGTCGAGTCGGCCAGGGTCGAGGTTCGGCTGCCGGAGACGGTCGTCGTGACTGTGGTCGAGCGCGAGCCGAAGCTGATCTGGGTCATCGGCGACCGGCGTTACGCGGTCGATCAGGGCGGGGTGCTCTTCGGTCTGGTGGACTCGGTCGGCAATCCGATTCCGCAGCCACTCGCCGCGGGTGAGACGGCGCAGCCCAGCGCCGAGCCCTCGGGCACGTCGAGTGAGGCGTCGGCGGGAGCCACCGATACGGCCACGCCCGGGGTCTCCGCGGGCCACAGCGCCAAGAGCACGCCCAAAGCCACGCCCAAGGTGACTTCCAAGAGCAGTCCCTCGCCCGGTCGGTCGCCAAGCCCTTCGCAGACGCTTGTCCCCGGCGCCTCTCCCACCTTCGGTCCCCTTCCGCCGCCGTCGCTACCGCCGGTGCCGACGCCCGACCCGGCGGCCACCGCGGGTCCGCAGGTCGTCTCGTTGCCCGTCGTCTACGACCGCCGCGCCGGTGACGCCGGTCTCACCCTCGGCGGCGTCGTCGACCCGATCGCCCTCGACGCGGGCTATCGTCTGGCCGGCCTGACCCCAGCCGACGTCGGCAGCGTGGTGGCGAGCCTAGCCGTGGTCATCGACGACGACCACGGCTTCACCCTGAGCTCGGGCCCGGACGGGTGGGTCGCCGAGTTCGGCTTCTACACGGAGACCCTGCGCAAGGACACGGTCATCCCGGTCCAGGTCCGCGACTTGAGGTCCATGCTGCTCCACTACGGGGAGGACCACGTCGCCTGGGTCTGGCTGGTCGCTGATGTCGCGGACAATCGCCTCAACACCTACATTGTCAAGTGAGTGGCAGTATTCGAACTGTGCCGGCCGGACGCCTCCGGATCGGTCACACTACGGCAGGCGGATCGGGACTCTAGACCGAGGACGGAGCGAGTGGAACGCGAAGCGGTGCTGGTCGGAATCGACGTCGGGACGAGCAAGGTCTGCGCGCTCATCGGTGAGGTGGGGCGGGACGGCGGCCTGACGATCGTCGGCAAGGGCGTGGTGCCCGCCAGCGGTCTCAAGAAGGCCGTCGTCGTCAACATCGAGCAGACGGTCCGGTCGATCACCGGGGCCGTCGAGCATTCCGAGCGGTCCTCCGGCTATCAGATCGATCGCGCCTTCGTCGGCGTGGGCGGCCAGCACGTCCAGAGCCAGAACTCGCGCGGAGCCGTCGCCGTCAGCGGCCACCACCGCGAAGTCACCCGCGAGGACATCAACCGCGCCACCGAGGTCGCTCGCGCGGTCACTATCCCGTCCGACCGGGAGGTGCTGCACGTCCTGCCGCGTGGCTTCATCGTCGATGGCCAGGAGGGGGTCAAGGACCCGCTCGGGATGAGCGCCATCCGCCTGGAGATCGAAACGCATATCGTCACGGCCTCGGCCACCGCCGTCCGGAACCTGGCCAAGTGCGTCCAGTCGGCCAATGTCAGGATCGACGAACTGGTGGCATCCTCTCTTGCCTCGGCCGAAACGGTCCTCTCGGAGACCGAACGCGAGCTTGGCGTCGCCGTCGTCGACATCGGCGCCGGCACGATCGACCTCGCCCTCTTCCTCGACGGCCAGTCCTACAAGACCGCGGTCCTTCCGGTGGGCGGGAACAACGTCACCAACGACGTGGCGATCGGACTCAAGACCAGTCTTCAGGTCGCCGAGGAACTCAAGATCCAGCACGGCAGCTGCGATCTTTCGACAGTGTCGCCCGACGAGATGGTGAACGTCTCGATGCTCGGCGAGGCGGCCGGTCGAACTGTCAGCCGGCTGGAGATATGCCAGATCATCGAAGCTCGAATGCGCGAAACCTTCGAGCTTCTGCGAGCCGAGATCCGACTTGCCGGCGACGGCATCCTGCCGGCGGGCGTTGTTCTGACCGGAGGCGCGGCCCAGCTCGGCGGCGCCGCGGCTCTCGGCCGCGAAGTGCTGGACATGCCCGTTCGTGTGGCCGGTCCCACCGACGTGGGAGGCCTGACGGACAACATCCTCAACCCGGCCTACAGCACGGCGATCGGGCTGCTCCTGTGGGGCGCCAAGAGCCTCGCCGGCGGCGAGGGCTCCCGCTTCGAGTCGGCGCCGGCCGGCGGCGCGGTGGGACGAGTCCGCGACGCCCTGCGCAACCTCTTCCCCTAGGACGCTTCAGGTTCTTTGAAGCGGCCCGGGACGTTCCGACGCAGCCGAAGGTTGAAGGACGACGGGTGAAGACCGCAGAGCTGACGATTCAGACCGGACGTCACCGGGGGCTCCACGATCTGACCGGGGCCTGCGAACGATTCGTGGCCGGCGAGGGCGACGGCCTGCTCGTCGTCTTCGTCCCGCACGCCACGGCCGGAGTCGTCGTCATCGAACTCGGCGCGGGATCGGACGCGGACCTGGTGGCGACCCTCGACCGGCTGCTCCCGCGGGGCGCGAACTGGGTCCACCAGCACGGCTCGCCGGGTCACGGCGCGGACCACGTACTGCCTCTGCTGGCGCCTCCATCCCTGACCGTGCCTGTCGCGGCGGGCCGCCTGGCGCTCGGCACGTGGCAGTCGATAGCTCTCCTCGACCCCAATTCGGACAACTCCGTCAGGACCGTCAGGCTCAGCTTCATGCCCGCGTGAGCCAGCTGATTCGGGCGGGGCATCGGGGAAGTCCCATGCCGGGGCAAACTTGGGTCCCAGGTTCGCACGCTTGTTCGCAACTCACGCTCAGACAGTGCGTTTCAGCACGCAATTGACAGGGCATGCAAAGCCAAGTCGGCGTATACTCGTTCGCATCCGAGCCGACCCGCGCCGCGCTACACCTCTACCAATCGAGGGCGGCCGGACCGAACGACAGGCATCAGCCGGAGAGCCACCGGAGGATAGGAAATGCCGCTACGGTCCGATTCTGAGAACTTCGCCCTGATACGGGTCATTGGTGTCGGTGGCGGAGGCAGCAACGCCGTCAACCGGATGATCCGGGCCGAGATGATGGGCGTGGAGTTCATCGCCTGCAATACCGATGCGCAGGCCCTTCTCCAATCCGACGCGCCCCATAAGATTCGCATCGGCGACAAGATCACGCGCGGTCTCGGTGCGGGCGGCGACGCCTCAATCGGCCAGCGGGCGGCCGAGGAAGACTCCGAAAAGATCACGGAGGCGCTCCGCGATTCCGACATGGTCTTCATCACGGCCGGACTGGGCGGCGGCACGGGCTCTGGCGCCGCTCCGATCGTGGCGGAGATCGCCAAGGACCTGGGAGCGCTGACGATCGGCGTCGTCACCAAGCCGTTCGCCTTCGAGGGCGTCCGCCGCAAGCTGGTCGCCGAGCGTGCGGCCGAGGCCCTTAGGGCCAAGGTAGACACGCTGATCACCATCCCGAACGATCGGCTGCGTGACGTCGTCCAGAAGAACACCTCCATGGTCGAGGCCTTCCGCTTCGTCGACGACGTGCTGCGTCAGGGCGTCCAGGGCATCAGCGACATCATCACCGTCCCTGGCCTGATCAACCTCGACTTCGCCGACGTGCGCGCCGTCATGATGGACGCCGGCTCGGCCCTGATGGGGATCGGCCGGGCGACGGGCGACAACCGCGCCTTGGACGCGACCCGGCAGGCGATCGCCAGTCCGCTCCTCGAGATCAACATCAACGGTGCCCAGGGCATCCTCTTCAACGTCTCCGGCTCATCCAACCTGAGCCTCTTCGAGGTCACGGAAGCCGCCGAGGAGATCCGCTCCGTGGCCGATCCGGAGGCGAACATCATCTTCGGGACGAGCTTCGACGATCGCCTGGGCGACGAGGTCACGATCACGGTCATCGCCACCGGCTTCGACGCCACTCACAAGCGCGAGTCCTCGCACCGTGAGTCGGACTCGGCCACGCCGGTCCCGGTGTACGCCGGGCGCTTCGACACGGCGGACTTCCTTGCGGACCTGGAGCGGCAGCGCCTCAACCACGCCGACGGACCGGTGCGCCCGGTGACGCACGGGCCCACGGGAGCTCTCGAGCGCACGGCGGTCCTGGTTCCCGTCCAGACGACGCCCCTCCGCCGACCGCCTGTCGATCGGCCGCGGCCCACCTACGACGACACGGACCTGGAGATCCCGAGCTTCCTGCGCCGACCTCCCCAGGAGGACAAGGGGTAACCCTGGTCGCTTTGGGCTCCGCTGACGACCCCGCTGTCAGCTACCTCTCCGCCGCGCGTGAGCGCGTCCTGAAGACCGTCGCCGACGCGTGCCGGAGTGTCGGGCGCGCCCCCGGCGAGGTCACGCTCATCGCTGTTTCCAAGACCGTGGCGGCCTCTCGGTTGGAGGCCGCCGTCGCGGCCGGCCTGACTCTCTTCGGTGAGAACCGCGTCCAGGAGGCCCAGGCGAAGGCGCCGCTGCTGACCGGCGCGCGCTGGCATCTGATCGGCCCACTCCAGTCGAACAAGGCCCGCCGGGCGGTCGAGCTATTCGAAGTCATCGAATCGGTCGACTCGGTCGAGCTGGCGCGCAAGCTCGACCGACTGGCCGGCGAGCTCAATCGGGCGCCGCTCGGGGTCTACCTCGAGGTGAACGTCGATCGAGACGAGGCCAAGGCGGGCTTCCTTCCCGAAGCCCTGGAAGCGGAGCTGCCGGCTCTGGCTGCGCTGTCGAACCTCTCGCTGCTGGGGCTGATGACGGTCGGGCGGCTGACCGGCACGGCCGAAGAGGCCCGCCCCACCTTCGTCCGGTTGCGCGAGCTATCGGGGCGGCTGCGCGGGTCGGTCGCGGGCCTGGGCGCCGGGCTCTCGATGGGCATGACGGACGATTACGCCGTGGCGGTCGAGGAGGGAGCGACGCTGATCCGCGTCGGCCGGGCGCTATTCGGGGAGCGCCAGGTCGAGTAGGGGGCGGCGCCTACGGGTCGACGGACGGGATCGTGAGCTGAGCCTGTGGCGCACTTCGCTCGCACGGAGATAATCGACGCGATGGGATCCGACTTCCGGTTTGCCGATCGCATGCACCGCTCCGAGGTGCGTTTCGCTGTGCGCCTCACGCCGAGGGGCGGCGTGGATCGTGTCGACGGGGCGAACAGCGAGGGCGTCCTGCAGGCCAGGGTCTCGGCGCCGCCTGTCGACGGGGCCGCGAACACGGCTTTGATCCGGCTCCTCGCCGACGAGCTCGGCGTCGCGCGCGGCGCCGTCCGCCTGGTCGCCGGCGCCGCGGGGCGGCACAAGCTGGTGGTCGTGGAGGACGTCTCGCCGGAAGATATCGCCGCCCGCTGGCCCGGGATCAAGCTCTAGGGCGAGAGGAAGCCGGGTTCGGCCGCCGTCTCCGGCGATTTCCTCTGGCCACCCGGCCGCTATAATCGGCCTCCGTCGGCGCCCCGACGCGTGCACGTGGGCGATTAGCTCAGCTGGTTAGAGCGCGCGGTTCACATCCGCGAGGTCACTGGTTCGAGTCCAGTATCGCCCACCACCCATTTCCGCACGCAGCCTTCGTATCGTCGGTCGCGCATGGGCGCTGGCGCCCCGCAGAGCGCGATCGTGCCATTTGCTAACAGGGATAGCACGGGGGCCGAATGATCGGCATGGGTATCGGCAGACTCGGGCCATCGGCGCCTCGGAGGGGCGCCTGGCCGAGCGTGGGAGCCTAGAACGGCCCAGCCCAAATGCGCGTCCGGAGCCTCTCGGGGCCTGGTCTACCTGGACTCGTGCTACCCGGATTTGCATTTGGCAAGAAGATGAGGCGCGGGGCAACCGCGGCGCGCAAGTCGACCTGACACTTGACCGGGCGCGAGTCCCGTATCATCCGGGCCGGCGGGGCGGGCCTGATGTTGCAGCACTAAGGATCGACGACCGGATGGAACGGCAACTTCTTTCGGGCGACGAGGCGGTAGCGCTCGCGGCCGTGCACGTCGGCGTCGCTCTTGGCACGGGCTATCCGGGCACACCATCCACCGAGATCCTCGAGGCATTCTCCGAACTGGGCGGCCGCGCCCAGTGGGCGCCCAATGAGAAAGTGGCCCTCGAGGTTGGCCTGGGCGCGGCGTTCGGCAACGCTCGAGCCCTCGTGACGATGAAGCACGTCGGCCTGAACGTCGCCGCCGATCCGCTCTTCACCGCGGCCTACACCGGCGTGAGCGGCGCACTGATCGTGGTCACCGCCGACGACCCGGGCATGGCCTCGTCGCAGAACGAGCAGGACAACCGCCGTTATGCGGTCGCGGCGGGGCTGCCGGCGATCGAACCGGCGGACTCGCAGGAGGCCTACGACTTCTTCTTCACCGCGATCGAAATCTCGGAGCGCTGGCACATCCCGGTCCTCTTCCGAATGACGACGCGCGTATGCCACTCCAAGTCGGTCGTGGTGCCGCGGGCCGCAGGCGAACAGGGGCCCGCCCCTGCGCCGCACTTCGAGCGCGACATCAAGGGCCGCGTCATGATCCCGGCCCATGCCCGCCCGGCCCATCGGCGCCTGCGAGCGAAGCTGGCCGAGATCGCGGCCTGGGGTGAAGGATGCGCGCTCAACCGCCTGGAGCCCGGCGAACGCGCTGAGCCCGGCGACCGAAAGCTCGGCATCGTCGCCAGCGGCGTCTCTTGCCTGCACGCGGCTGAAGCGGCGCCCGGCGCGAGCATCTTCAAGATCGGGCTCGTGAACCCGCTGCCGATCGAGCGCACCCGCGTCTTCGCCGCCTCCGTGGAGCGCTGCGTCGTGATCGAGGAGGGCGATCCGGTCATCGCCGACTCGCTGCGCGCGGCCGGCGTCGTCGTCGAATCCAAGGCCGAGATGTACCGCTTCGGCGAGCTGGACGTGCCTCGCGTCCGCCGCATCCTGGCCGGCGACATCACTCCCGAATTGGCGGCCCCTCGCGGCAAACCGCCCGAGCTGTGCCCGGCCTGCCCGTACCACATCGTCTACGCGACGCTCAAGAAGCACGACTGCATCGTCGCCGGCGACATCGGCTGCTACACCCTCGGCGTGCTGGAGCCCTACCAGGCGATGGACACGTGCGTGGCGATGGGTGCCTCGATAGGCGTCGGTCTGGGCCTGCGCCACGTGCTGCCCGCCGACGAAGCGCGGCGCGTCGTCTCGGTCATCGGCGACTCCACGTTCGTTCACTCCGGCATCGGCGGCCTGGTCGAGATGGCCTACAACCCGCCCGCGACCGGCCACGTCGTCCTGGTCCTCGACAACGGCACGACCGCCATGACCGGCCAGCAGGAGCATCCGGCGACTGGCCGAACCCTCGACCACCTCCCCACCGGCAAGCTCTCGATCGAAGGCGTGGCCGCCGCCATCGGCATCGGCAGCGTCACCGTGATCGACCCGTATGCCGACCCCGAAGGCTTCGAGCGGCTGCTGCTCGAACGCATGGCTGCGCCCGAGCTTTCGGTCATAGTCGCCCGGCGGCCGTGCATCCTGGCCGCGGCCGACATTCGAAGGTGGGAGCGGCAGGCGGCCGAGCTTCGAGCGAAGGCTCCGGCACAGGCGGCCTTCGACCTTCCGTTGGCGGAACGATGAGCGCGGGCAAGAGCGCCGACAAGGGCTCGGGCAAGGCCACAGCCGCCGTCACCAACGTCGTCCTGGCGGGCCTCGGCGGCCAGGGCGTCCTCAAGGCCTCCGACATCCTCGCGGACGCCGCCCTTCGAGCCGGCCTCGATGTCAAGAAGGCCGAGATCCACGGCATGAGCCAACGCGGCGGCTCGGTCACCTCCGATGTCCGTTTCGGGCAGCGAGTGCTGTCGCCCATGGTGCCCCGGGGAGAGGCGGACTTCCTCGTCGTGCTCGCGCCTTCGGAGGTCGAGGTGGCGCGAACGATGCTCCGACCGGGTGGCGTGTTGCTCTCGCCGGACCTCGTCCCCGAGGCTTCCCTGCCGAACAAGCGCAGTCTGAACGTCGCCCTGTTGGGCGCGCTCAGCCGGTACCTCGACCTCCCGACCGCGGCGATCCTCGACGCGATTCGTGCGGCGCTGCCGGAACGGCTGCACGAGGTGAACGAGAAAGCCTTCGAACTCGGCCGAAACCTCGTCGCCCGGCAGGGCAGAATCAGCTGAGCAGGGCCGTCCGTCGCAATCCCTGCGAATTCCCACGCAGTTTGCAGCGAGGAGGCCGCGGTGAGCACCTGGAACGATCCGCCGGGCGGATTCCACCCGATCAGCGCGCCCGACTACCTGCCGCGCCCCCAGCTGGCGGGGATCCAGCTGCAGCGGCTCCAGTCGGTCGTGACGCGCGCCTACGAGCGGGTCCCGCTCTTCCGCTCGCGTCTGGAGGAGCGAGGGCTCAAGCCCGCTTCGATCGGCTCGCTGACGGAGATCGCATCGCTGCCCTTCACCGTCAAGACGGACCTGCGCGACACGTACCCGTTCGGTCTCTTCGCCAGCCCCATGGAGGAGATCGTTCGCCTGCACGCGTCGTCCGGCACGACCGGTAAGCCGATCGTCGTCGCGTACACCCAGTCCGACCTCGACGTTTGGAGCGAGGTCATGGTCCGCAGCTTCGTCGCGTGCGGACTCCATCGCGGCGACGTCATCCAGAATGCGTACGGCTACGGGCTGTTCACCGGCGGCCTCGGAGCGCACTACGGCGCCGAGGCGCTGGGCGCGACCGTCATCCCGATCAGCGGCGGCAACACCGAGCGCCAGCTCATGGTCATGGCGGACTTCGGCGTGACCGCGCTGTGCTGCACGCCGAGCTACTTCCTCCACCTCCTCGAGTCCGCCAAGGAGATGAAGATCGACTTCTCGCGCCTGCGAGTCGGCGTCTTCGGCGCCGAGCCGTGGAGCGATTCGATGCGCGAGCGGATCCAGGAGGAAAGCGGCATCCGCGCCTACGACATCTACGGACTGTCGGAGATCATCGGCCCCGGAGTCGGCGTGGAGTGCCGAGATCAGCGTGGCCTCCACATCTTCGAAGACCACTTCTACCCGGAGATCATCGATCCGGAGTCGGGCGAGGTGCTGCCGGACGGTGCGGAGGGCGAGCTGGTGCTCACCACGCTCTCCAAGCAGGCGATGCCGATGATCCGCTACCGAACCCGCGACGTGACGGCGCTGGTCTCGGAGCCGTGCGCGTGCGGTCGCACCCTGCGCCGCATCCGGCGCATCGGCCGTCGCTCGGACGACATGGTCATCATCCGCGGCGTGAACGTCTTCCCGTCGCAGGTGGAGACGGCTTTGCTCCGGGTCGAGGGCACGCTGCCGCACTACCAGATCGTTCTCACGCGCGAGAAGGGCCTCGATCAGATGGAAGTCAAGGTCGAGGTCACCTCGGAGGTCTTCTCGGACGAGATCCGCAAGCTCGAAAGCCTGCAGCACCAGCTCGAGGCCTCGATCGAGAACATCCTCGGCCTGCGCGTAAAGGTGACCCTGGTTCAGCCGCGCTCGCTGGCTCGCAGCGAAGGCAAGGCCAAGCGGGTCACGGATCTCCGCAACGTCTGACGCATCCACGGTCGTACGGCGGGGCCGATTCCCCGCCGAGGGAGGCCTTCCATGAAGCTCAAGCAACTCTCGCTCTTCCTCGAGAACCGCCCCGGACAGCTGCGCGCGCCGTGCGAGATGCTCGCCGCCGCCGGCATCGATCTGCTGACGATGTCCCTCGCGGACACGGCCCAGTTCGGCATCCTGCGCTTCATCGTCCGCGACCCCGAGCATGCCAGACAGGTGCTCGAGCAGGCGGGCATGGTCGTCAAGGTGACCGAGGTCGTGCCGGTCGAGGTCGAGAACCGGCCGGGCGGCCTGGCCGAGGTTCTGGCCAGGATCGAGGAGGCCGGGCTCGGGGTCGAGTACATGTACGACTTCGGGGCCGCCTCACGCGGCGGCAAGGCGGCGATCATCTTCCGCTTCGAGGATCCGGACCGCGCCCTTGCGGCTCTCAAGGCCGCGGGAGTTCGCATCCTCGCCGGCGAGGAGCTGCTCGGCAAGTAGCGGCGGCCGGCGGGTCGGGAAGGTTCAAAGCCGACGAGCGGCGTCTCCGGTGTCTTGGTCGCGTCGTCGGCCTGGAAACCTTGTCGGTCAGTCGCGGCCGCGTCGTCCGTCAGTCGCGACCGCGCCGTCCGTCAGTCGCGACCTCGCAACAGCGAGGCCCTGAAGCCGCGCAGCTCGCCCGTGGCAAAGCCGCTTGTGATCGTGGGATCCTCGTCCGTGATCCGGCGGGCCGCCGCCTCGTCGGGCGCCTCGAAAACTGCGATGCCGGTGTTGATGCGCCCCAGCGTGGGGCCGGCCATGATCAGTGTGCCCTCCGCGAGCATTCGCTTGAGGCGCTCGAGGTGGAGGCCCCAGACGCGCTCTTCCTCGGGCGTCATGGTGGCGGCAAAGTCCTCGCGCGGGGTGTGCAGGAAGTAGATCCATTCGGCCATGGTTGCCTCGGTCGATGTGCGGCGGGATCGTCGTGGCGCGCTTGTCGCGGCGCGCTTGGCGTGGCGCGCTTGTCGCGGCGCGGCTGCGGGCGAAGTGCGTCCTCCTTGCCCCGAGATAGCACTGGCTCCGCCCCGAGTATGGTTCACGTGCGCGTCCACAGATGCACGTCGAGCGATTCAGTTGGCTTGCATGCCTTCGGTTGTCGAAGCTGCGCGTCCGGTGGCGTAGAATCGGTACGGATCAGTCGTCTCGAGTGAGTCCAGGTCGGAGTTGCGCGCCTGACGATGCGGTTCTGACGTGCGCCCGGGTCGCGGCCGAGCGGACGCGTCCAACGTGTATCTGCTTACGCGCACCCGAGCCGACGCTCCTACCGAAATGCGCGAGATGCGCTTTCTGACGCGCTGACCTCGCCAGCGGGCCCACCATTCCCCCGACGCCTCGCCTGCGCCCCCTCACTACGACTGCGCCGTCTCCCGGGCCAGGCGCCGCAGGACCGCCGGCAGGATGCCGCCCTGGCGGTAGTAGTCGAGCTCGATCGGGCCGTCCAGGCGAACGATCGCCTCGAACCGCTGCTCCGTGCCGTCGTCGGCGCGCGCCAGGATCGCCAGCTGCGACCTGGGCGCCGGTCCGTCCTCCGGCAATGGGATCGTGTAGGCCTCGTGCCCGGTGAGTCCGAGGGTCGCTGCGCTCTCCCCGGGGAGGAACTGCAGCGGCAGGATCCCCATCCCGACCAGATTCGAACGGTGGATTCGCTCGAAGCTCTCCGCGATCACCGCTCTGACGCCCAGCAGCCGTGGGCCCTTGGCCGCCCAGTCACGCGAGGAGCCGGAGCCGTACTCCTTGCCCGCGATCACAAGGAGCGGCACGCCTTCCGCCGCGTAGCGCATCGCCGCGTCGAAGATCGTCGTGACCTCGCCACCGGGCAGGTGCACCGTGAACGGCCCCTCCCGCTCGGCCAGCGCGTTGCGCAGCCGGATGTTGGCGAAGGTGCCGCGCATCATGACCTCGTGATGGCCGCGCCGCGCCCCGTAACTGTTGAACTCGAGGGGCGGCACGCCGTGAGCCACGAGCCACTCTCCGGCGGGGGACCAGGCCGCGATCGAGCCGGCGGGGGAGATGTGGTCGGTGGTCACGGAGTCGCCCAGGAGCGCCAGCACGCGCCCGCCCGCGATCCCCGCCACGGGCTCCGGCTCGGCTCGCAACCCCACGAAGAAGGGCGGCCGGGCCACGTACGTGGAGTCGTCGTCCCAGCGGTAGCGATCGCCGGCAGGAACGTCGAGGGATCGCCAGCGCGAATCGCCGTCGAACACGGACGCGTAGGCCTCGCGGAACAGCTCGCTGTCGACGGCAGAACCGACGGTCGCCCGAACCTCCGCGGCCGACGGCCAGAGGTCGCTGAGGTAGACCGGCGCGCCGGCGCGGTCCACCCCCAGCGGCTGCGTCGTAAGGTCGATGTCCACCGTTCCGGCCAGCGCGAAGGCGACAACCAGCGGCGGCGAGGCGAGATAGCTGGCCCGCACGAGCGGGTGAATCCGACCCTCGAAGTTGCGGTTGCCCGAGAGCACGGCGGCGACGACCAGATCGTTCTCCTCGATCGCACTCGCCACCGGGTCGTCGAGCGGTCCGCTGTTGCCGATGCACGTGGTGCAGCCGTAGCCGACCAGGTTGAAGCCGAGCTTCGCCAGCGGGTCGAGCAGGCCGGCCCTGCGCAGGTACTCCGTCACGGCCCGGGAGCCTGGGGCCAGGCTCGTCTTGACTGTCGGCGGGACGGTCAGGCCGCGCGCCACGGCGTTTCTGGCGAGCAGACCGGCGGCCACCATGACCGTGGGGTTGGAGGTGTTCGTACAGCTGGTGATGGCCGCGATCGCGACCGAGCCGGTGCCGAATTCTGCTGAACGACCGGCTGCCTCCACTCGGACGGTCGGATAGGACGCCCGGCTTTCGGAGCCCACCGAGCCGCCTGAGACGGTCGAGCTCGCCGCATCTTCCGTCAGTCCAGCCCCGGCCTTCGCCTCGAGTCCCATGGGAAATGCCGTCCGGAAGTTGGTTCGGAGGTCGCGCAGAACGACTCGATCCTGCGGCCGGCGGGGTCCCGCCAGAGAGGGCTCGACCGAGGCGAGGTCAAGGGTCAGCAGCGCGTCGAACTCGGGCGTGACGCCGGGCTCGCGCCACAGGCCCTGCTCGCGGGCATAGCGCTCGACGAGCGCCACCTGGTCAGTCGGGCGGCCGGTCAGGCGCAGGTAGACCAGCGTCTCCTCGTCGATCGGGAAGAGCGTGGCGGTCGCGCCGAACTCGGGCGACATGTTCGAGATGGTGGCCCGGTCGGCCAGGGCCAGGCCGGCCAGGCCGTCGCCGCTGAACTCCACGAAGGACCCGACGACGCCGTACGAGCGCAGCATCTGGGTCACGACCAGGACGAGGTCCGTGGCGGTCGAGCCCTCCGGCAGCTCGCCGGAGAGGCGGACGCCGACCACCTTGGGCATCGGCTGATAGAGCGGCTGGCCGAGCAGCACCGCCTCAGCCTCGATCCCGCCCACGCCGTAGCCCAGGACGCCGAGGCCGTTGATCATCGTGGTGTGCGAATCCGTCCCGACGAGCGTGTCGGGAAAGGCAACCTCGCCACGGCCGTCGGAACGGCGGGCCACCACCGAGGCCAGGAACTCCAGGTTGACCTGGTGCACGATCCCCGTTCCCGGCGGGACGACCCGGAGGTCGTCGAATGCGGTCTGAGCCCAGCGCAGGAGCTGGTAGCGCTCGCCGTTTCGGCCGTACTCGCGCTCGACGTTGAAGGCGAACGAGTCCCCAGTGCCGTAACGGTCGACCTGGACCGAATGGTCGATCACGAGGTCGGCGGGAACGAGCGGGTTGACCCGGGCCGGATCGCCGCCCAGCTCGGCCATCGCGTCGCGCATAGCTGCCAGGTCCACCATGGCCGGAACGCCGGTGAAGTCCTGCAGGATGACACGGGCCGGCATGAACGGGATCTCCACCTCGGACGCCGCGGCGGCGCCAGGTCGCCAGGCCGCCAGGGCGGCCACGTCGGCCTCTCGGACGACGCCGCCGCCTGCGTGCCGCAGCACGTTCTCCAGGAGGATCTTGATCGTCACCGGCATCCGTCCCAGGTCCAGGCCGAGCCCGACACCGGTGCGCACGAGGGTCGACAAACGGTAGAGATCGGGCAGTCCGGGTCCGAGGTGGGCCCGGGCGCCGAAGGGATCGCTGACAGACACGACAGCTCCTTCGAGATTGATCGCCAGGCCCCGGCGGGGGTGCGCCTCGGCCGCCAGGGACGCGCTACACTCGGCCCGGCAGCCGCCGTCCCGCCGCGTTTAGACGCGACGTCGCCGCGACCCGCCGCCATGTGCAGGTCCGGCGCAAGGATACCGCGAGTCCGCGGATGGGGAGGAGTGCCGCGTGAAGCTCTGGAACGACGATGGAAGCCGAGGCCCGGGGCGGGGCAAGACCGCGGGGCATGGCGGCGACGCCGTCGGCCCGAGCACGAACCGCCGCCCGGGGCCACCCACGATGGGTGGGGAGGTCGGCCGTCACCGTCACGGCGACGAGATCCACGCTCACCTCGATCCGCATCCGCACCACCGCGGCACCAAGGGCGCGCCGACCGTCGGCATCGTCGGGGCGGGACCCGTTGGGACCGCCCTGGGAGTGGCGATCAGCCGGGCGGGTTGGCCGGTTGCCGCCGTCGCCAGCCGCGATGCGAGCCGGCGCGATCGTTTCCGTGCCCTCGTCCCGGACGCCCGCGCTTTCGTGGAGCCGGCCGCGATCCTCGACGAAGTGGAGCTGGCGATCCTCGCCGTGGCGGACGACGCTATCGCGGAGGTCGTGGATTCGATGCGCCTCTACAGCGGCCAGGCGATGGTTCATACCAGCGGCTTGCTCGGCGCCGAGGTCCTCGGGCCCGCCCTCGCCGCCGGGAGCCAGATCGGAGCCTTCCATCCGCTCGTCTCGTTCACCTTGGACGTTGAGCGCTCGGTCGAGGCGATCAAGGGCGCGACGATCGCCCTCGAGGGCGACGATCGGCTGATGGTGCTGCTCGCCGATCTGGCCGAGGCACTGGGCGCGGTCCCGGTTCGGCTGCCGCGCGGCACCAAGCCTGCCTACCACGCCGCCGCCGTGCTCGCTTCGGGCGGTCTCGTCGCCCTGCTTGACGCCGTCGTCACGCTCGGCGCCGCGGCGGGGATGGACGAGCGCGGCTCGCTCGCCGTGTACGGCCGCCTCATGGAGCAGACCCTTGCCAACGCACGGGCGGGCGGCGTGAACGCCGCTCTCACCGGACCCATCGCCAGGGGCGACGCCGGTACAGTCGAGGCACACCTGGAGGCCATGCGTCGTCTCTCCCCCGACGCCGTGGAGCTGTACCTCGCCGCCGCGAGAAGGGAGCTTAGGCTTGCCGAGGAGCGGCGCACCCTGTCACCGGAGCAGCTCGAACGTGTCCGGGCCGCGCTTGCAAAGCCTGCCTGACCGGGTACGATTGACGCCATGCAGCACAGCATCGCGGCTAAGTATGCGGCTCGGCCCGCTGCGTGCTTCGTCCTGCCCGCCGGGCGCGAGCGGGAGCGTCGTCTTGGGCTGCACGCCAGCCTCACCTTCCAGCGCGCGGCGACTCGCGTGACGATCCTGCGCCCGTCGCGCGGCGGTCTGCATCTCAGCGGCTGGCGTCCCGTAACTACGACCCGCCAGAGTGCCCCCCGCAGTGGTGTCGTCCGCCCCTCCATCACGATCTGCTGGGACGGCTTTGGCCGGCCGCGGGCGGATCGTCGATCGAGCCTCGCGCCGGCCCCGTGGCGAGGCTGACTGCCGCCACCGCGACTTCCGCTGGCGGCATCGTAATTCGCTTCCAGGACGCGGTTCCGCAGTTCGTCGCCGGCCGTCGCCGGCGCGAGCATGACGGCGCCGTGTGGACGCTCCCCAAGGGAACCCCGATCTCGGGCGAGACCCTCGAGCAGACGGCCGTGCGCGAAGTGGGGGAGGAGACCGGCCTCAGAGTGAGGATCGTCTCGCCCCTGGACGCCATCAAATACACCTTCGTGCAGCGTGGAACGAGGATCCACAAGACGGTCCACTACTTCTTGATGGAGCCGGTCGGTGGCAGACTGGAAGATCACGATCACGAGTTCGAAGAGGTCAAATGGATCAGCTTCCAGGACGCCCCGGCACTCCTTTCGTTCGAGACGGAACGTTCGCTCGTCGGCCTGGCGGCGGGACGGCTGCCGGAGCTGCGGAGCGCCCCGAGCTAGAGGCTGCCCCGCCTGGAGGGCGCCTCGAATGGACTCCACATGACCGGAGGTTGATCTAGATGGCCCAGGCTCACGTGCCGCCGATCGCGACGCCGCTGGCCGATCGCCACCAGGCGCTTGGCGCCCGGATGGTTGAGTTTGCCGGCTGGCTGATGCCCGTCCAGTACGCTGGGATTCTCGAAGAGCACAGGGCCGTTCGGACACGTGCCGGGCTCTTCGACCTATCGCACATGGGCGAGTTGTACGTCGACGGCGCCGACGCGGCCAAGGCCCTGGGCTACGCCCTCGTCACGGATCCCGCGTCGCTCAAAGTGGGGCGGGCCCATTACTCGATGATCTGCTTCCCCGAAGGAGGGGTGCTGGACGATCTGATCGTCTACCGCCTGGCCGAGGAGCGGTTCATGGTCGTCGCCAACGCCTCCAACGCGGCCGCCGTGAGCGACGCTCTGGTCGAACGCTTCGCGGGATTCAGGGTTGTCCTCGACGACCGCTCCCTGGCGACCGCGCTCGTGGCCATCCAGGGGCCAGCGTCGCTGCAGGTACTGACGCCGCTCACCGACGTGGCCATCGCGGATCTGCACTACTACGCGATCGCCGAGGGCTCCGTGGCCGGCGTGCCGGCGCTCGTGGCCCGGACCGGCTACACCGGCGAGGACGGCTTCGAGGTCTTCGTCGACGTCGCCGCCGCGGGACGCGTCTGGGATGCGTTGATGGAGGCCGGTCGTTCGGCCGAAGTGGTACCGATCGGCCTTGGCGCCCGCGACACCCTGCGCCTGGAGGCCGGGATGCCTCTCTACGGCAACGAGCTGGGCCCCGACACCACGCCTTACGAGGCGGGCCTGGGCCGAGTGGTCAAGCTCGGCAAGGAAGGCGACTTCGTCGGCCGGGCGGCCCTCGAGAGGGCCCTGGCGGACGGCCCGCGCAAGAAGCTGGTGGGCCTGGCCGTTCGGGGGCGCGGGATCGCCCGCCACGGCTACGAGCTCTTCGCCGGCGGTTGTCGGACCGGCGCGATCACGAGCGGGACACTCTCGCCGACGCTCGGCGAGCCGATCGCAATGGGCTACGCAGCGCCTTCCGAAGCGGAGCCCGGTACGATACTGGAGGTCGGAATCCGAGACCAACGCGTCCCGGCGGAGGTCGTGGTTCTGCCGTTCTACCGCCGAGCGACCTGAGCCGCTCTGGGACGGCGGCGACGCCGCGGGCGCGGCCCGGCGCATCGGACCAGCGGCCAAGCGAACCGGTCGAGGCATCACAGGAAGCGGAGGCGAAGGTGGCCGAGGATCTGCGCTACACCAAGGAGCACGAATGGGTCCGGATCGAAGGGGATCTGGCAATCGTCGGCATCACCGACTACGCCGCCCATCAGCTCGGCGACATCGTCTTCGTGGAGCTGCCCGAGATCGGCCGGGTGCTGACGCAGTTCGCTGCGGTCGGCGTCATCGAGTCGGTCAAGGCCGTGAGCGATCTATTCGCCCCGATCTCGGGCGAAGTCGTCGAGACCAACGCCGAGCTGGGCGCCCGCCCCGAGCTCGTCAACGGCGATCCCTTCGGGCAGGGCTGGATGCTCCGCATCCGCATCGTCGACAAGAGCCAGCTCGACGGTCTGCTCGATCAGGCCGCCTATCAGGACCTGACGCGCGAGGGCTGAGGCGCCACGGCTCACGTGCGGGTTGACGCGCGAGAGTCGAAACGCCCCGCCCGGAGTCGAAACGCCACGCTACGGAGCTGAGTCGATGCCCTACGGCCCGCACACCCCCGAGGATCGCGCCGCCATGCTCGGGGCGATCGGCGTTGCCTCCGTGGACGAGCTCTTCGCCGACATCCCCGCCGCGCTGCGGGCCTCCGA
Source organism: Chloroflexota bacterium (assembly GCA_003141245.1). GTDB lineage: Bacteria > Chloroflexota > Limnocylindria > Limnocylindrales > CSP1-4 > Fen-1039. Next base: position 18,898 of record PLLE01000043.1, on the reverse strand, counting down.
GCTCCGGCTGCCGCCGCCAGAGACCGAGGCGGAGCTGGCCGACCGCCTGCGCCGCCTGGCCGGGCGCAATCGCGTCGATCTGGTCAGCTTCCTCGGCGCCGGCGCGTACCGCCACTTCGTCCCGGCAGTCGTCGACCAGCTGCTGCTGCGCGGCGAGTTCTACACCGCCTACACGCCCTATCAGCCCGAGATCAGCCAGGGCACGCTTCAGACCATCTATGAATACCAGTCGATGATGGGCGAGCTGACCGGCATGGACGTCGTCTCCGCGTCGCACTACGACGGCGCCACGGCAACGGCCGAAGGTGCCCTGATGACCTGCCGCGCCACGCACAGGGAACGTGTGCTGGTCAGTCGCGGGGTCCATCCCCACTACCGCCAGACCCTGTGCACGTACTTCGGCGGAGCCGATCTCGTGGCCGAAGAGATCCCTCTCGTTGCCGACGGACCTGCGGCCGGCACGATCGACATGGCCGTCCTGGAGCGAATGCTGGCCGACCCCGATCGACCGGTGGCAGGCGTCGTGGTTGCCAATCCGAACTTCCTGGGATTGCTAGAACCGATGGCGCAAGCCGGCCGGCTGGCTCACGCCGCCGGCGCCCTTTTCGTGTCGGTCGTCGAACCGGTTTCGCTGGCCGTCCTTGCCGCGCCGGCTTCGTACGGGGCCGAGATCGCCTGCGGCGAGGGGCAGCCGCTCGGCATTCCGCTCGCTTACGGCGGCCCGTACCTGGGGATCCTCGCCTGTCGTGAGGCCCTGGTCCGGCAGATCCCCGGTCGTCTCGTCGGCATGACGACCGACGTCGACGGCAGGCGCGCCTTCGTGATGACGCTTCGGGCCCGAGAGCAGGACATCCGCCGCGAGAAGGCCTCGAGCAACATCTGCACGAACCAGGCCCTGTGCGCTCTCGCGGCATCCATCTACATGGCTGCCATCGGGCCGCACGGGCTGCGCGACGTGGCGGCTCTGGGGGCCGCGCGCGCCGCGGAGCTGGAGCGGGCTCTCGCCGAGTCCGGCGCTCCGCGGCTCCACCCCGGCCCGTACCTCAACGAGTTCGCCGTCCGCGTCCCCAACGCGCCCGAGGTGCATCGCCGCCTCCTGGCCCGTGGAGTTCTGGCCGGCCTGGCGCTGGCGGAGGTCGAGCCGGACGATCCGTCCCTCGCCGATGCTCTACTGGTCTGCGCCACGGAGGTCACGACCGCGGACGAGATCGAAGTCTTCGCCTGGGCCCTGCGCGACGAGATCGAACAGGGGCGACAGCTCAGCCTGCCGGGCCTGGCCGACTCGCGCGGCGGCCGAGCCGAATCAGGCGGCCGAGCCGAAACGGCCGGCGGGCACGCGCGGCACGCGATCGGAGACGCCCGATGACCGCCGCCGGCGATCGCCTCGGACCCACCCTGTTCGAACGCTCGCGGCCCGGGCGCGGTGGCGGCAAGATCCCACATCCGCCCAAGGACGCGCTGTCGCGGATCCCGGCCGACCATCTCCGCACTGACGGCCCCCACCTCCCCGAGGTCGCCGAGCCGGAGTTGACCCGCCACTACGTCAACCTGAGCCAGCTCAACTACGCCCTCGACACGGGCTTCTATCCGCTCGGCTCATGCACCATGAAGTTCAACCCCAAAGTGAACGAGTGGGCCGCCCGCCTGCCCGGCTTCGCGGACCTCCACCCCTTCGCACCCGACGAGCTGGCGCAGGGGACGCTGCAGCTGCTGTGGGAACTCGAGCAGGCCCTGGCCGAGATCGGCGGGATGCGGGCCGTCACGCTCCAGCCGGCCGCCGGGGCGCAGGGCGAGCTGACCGGCATCCTGATGGTCCGGGCCTACCATCGCGCCCGTGGCGACTTCGGCCGGACCGAGGTGCTCGTCCCGGACTCCGCCCACGGCACCAACCCGGCCACGGCCTCGATGGCGGGGTTCCGCACCATCGAGATCCCGGCAGCCGCGGACGGCGGGATCGACCTCGACGGGTTCCGCGCGCACCTCGGGCCCACGACCGCCGCCGTCATGATCACGAACCCTTCGACACTCGGTCTCTTCGAATCGCGCATTGGCGAGCTGCTGGAAGCGGTCCACGCCGCCGGCGCCCTGGCCTACATGGACGGGGCGAACCTGAACGCGATCATGGGCCGGTTCAAGCCCGGCGAGGCCGGGTTCGACTTGATGCACATCAACGTCCACAAGACGTTCTCCACTCCCCACGGCGGCGGCGGGCCGGGAGCGGGGCCGGTGGGAGTGGGGGAGAAGCTGCTGCCGTTCCTGCCGTGGCCACGGGTCCTGCGCGAGCCCGACGGGACGTTCCGCACCGAGCGCCCCGGCGAGCGCCCCCAGAGCATCGGCCGGATGCGGGCCTTCGCCGGCAGCACCGGGGTCCTCGTGCGCGCGTACGCGTACATACGCGCCCACGGTGCCGCCGGTTTGCGCGAGGTCTCGGACGACGCCGTCCTCGCCGCCAACTACCTGAAGGCACGTCTGGCCGGGGTCCTGGACATCCCGTTCTCGCGCCACTGCATGCACGAGTTCGTCGCCTCCGGCGCGACGTTGAAGGCACAGACGGGGATCCGCACTCTGGACGTGGCCAAGCGGCTGATCGACTACGGCTACCACCCGCCGACGATCTACTTCCCGCTGACCGTGGAGGAGGCGCTGCTGATCGAGCCGACGGAGACGGAGGCGCTCGAAACGCTGGACGCTTTCGTGGCGGCGCTGCGCGCGATCGTCGATGAAGCCCACAACGATCCCGAGCTGCTGCACTCGGCGCCGCACAGCTCTCCGGTCCGCCGGCTCGACGAAACCACCGCCGCCCGCCAGCCGAACCTGCGCTGGCGTGGAATGACCGGTGAGCAGACGCCCTGCCCCGACTGAACTCCGCGCCGGCAGCCGGTTGCGCGTTCGCCCCGACACTCGGCAGCCGGGCGGGTCTTTCAGGATGGCGCGGGGGGGCGCGTTCGACACTCCACTCGGGCGGGGGCGAATCACGGCTCACTCTGAAGCGGCCCGTCCCGCCCTCGTCGTCCCCGGGTAGATGCGAACCCGTGGGCGCGGGACGCGGGGCCGGCCCGGCCGCCGGCCGGACACCGTCCAGCACCAGGAGGCGCGTTCGGTCGTTGGGGCCTGTGGGGGATCAAAGGCTACGCCGGCAACCAGCGGGGCTGGGACGCCGCAGCAGACGCCGCAGCTGACCCGAGTTGATCTGCTACACTCCCGCGAATGGTCGGCCGAAGCCTTCGTCAGATTATCTGGGCGCGTCTCCGGCGGGACCGGGTCGCGATGGTATGCCTGATCATCCTGATCGCGTTCTACCTGATCGGGATCTTCGGCCCCGTGATCGCCGGCATGTACGGCATCTCGCCCTACACCCTCGACTCCAACGCGATCAGCGACTTTGCCGGAAGGCCGGTCGCCGACTTCGGCGGGATCACCCCGGCGCACCCGCTGGGCGTGGAGTGGGGGACCGGCCGCGACATCTTCGCCCAGCTGCTGTTCGGCCTGCGGATCTCGCTCATCATCTCGACGACCGCGACGCTGATAACCGTGACCATCGGGGTGCTGATCGGCATCATCGCCGGCTACGCCCGGGGAATCACGGACAACCTGCTCGGCCGGCTGATGGACCTGATCCTCGCATTCCCGTTCCTCCTGATCGTGCTGGCGCTGTCCGGCGTCCTCACCGATCGGCTGACGGAACTGGGGGTGCCGGAGGGCAACGCGTCCCGGGTGCTCTACCTGATCCTCGTGATGAGCTTCTTCGGCTGGCCGTATCTCGCCCGCATCGTGCGAGGCCAGGTCCTGAGCCTCCGCGAGTGCGAGTTCGTAGAAGCCGCGGTGTCGATGGGGGCCGGCCGGCGGCGGATCCTGTTCACCGAGATCCTGCCCAACCTGTGGGCGCCCATCCTGGTCTATGCGACGCTGACGCTGCCGAGCTACATTGGGCTGGAGGCGGCCCTCTCGTTCCTCGGCGTCAGCGTGATCCCGCCCGACACGACGTTCGGCGCGATGCTCGCCCAGTCGGTGACATATTTCAACGTGGTCCCGACGTACCTGTTCATCCCGGGCACGGTGCTCGTCATCCTGGTCGTGTCGTTCAACCTGTTCGGCGACTCGCTCCGGGATGCCCTGGATCCGAAGGGGGGCCACTGAGCCGTTGGCCGACACGCCCGTGGGTCGGGATCCACGACGGGTTCTCCGTGGATCCCCCTGCTCGCGTGTGTACTATTGGATGAGGCCGGGTTATCCGGCGGAGTTAGAGGAGTGAGATGAGAATGGACAGAATGGACAAGGGGTGGTTTCGCGCCTTGACGCTCGGCGCCGTTGCCGCGCTGGCGCTCAGCGCCTGCGGCGGCTCGACCGCCACCAGCGTCCCGTCGGCCGCCTCACAGGCGCCGGGGGTCTCGACCCAGCCGAGCACGGCGCCCGCGACCACAGCGCCCGCGACCGCGGGCCCGAAGTCCGGCGGCACAGTCTATCTCCTGACCCAGGCCGACCAGTTCGACCAGATCGACCCGCAGCGCGCCTACACCGGAGAGGACCTCGCGTTCTTCTCGGCCACGATCTACCGGTCGCTCACGGCGTTCACGTACTCGCCGGACAACCCAACGGCATCGAAGCTGTCGGCGGACCTGGCGACTGACACCGGCACGCCCACGGACGGCGCCAAGACCTGGACCTTCACGCTCCGCGATGGCGTCACCTTCCAGGACGGCTCGCCGATCACCTGCGCGGACATCGCCTACGGGGCCTCGCGCACGTTCGCGACCGACGTTATCAACCAGGGTCCGACGTACGCGATCGCGTATCTCGACATCCCGACCCTCGCCGACGGGACCTCGGCGTATAAGGGGCCCTACAAGGGCACCGGCCAGGACCTGTACGACAAGGCGGTAACCTGCTCCCCGGACGGGAAGACGATCACGTTCCACCTGAAGCTGGCGGTCGCGGACTTCAACTACACCGTGACGCTCGGGTTCTCCCCGGTTCCCAAGGCCGCCGACACCGGCGAGTCTTATGGCGTCGCGAAGCCGCCCGTGGCCTCCGGCCCGTACATGGTCCAGAGCTACGCGACCGGCAAGGGCGGCAAGATGATCCTCGTCCGGAACCCCAAGTGGAACCAGGCGAGCGACTCCTACCACCATCCCTATCCCGATCAGTGGGAGGTCGACTTCGGCCTCGACCCCAAGGTCATCGACCAGCGGCTGATCCAGAGCACGGGCAACGACGCGTTCGCGATGCAGTACGGCGGCATGCAGCCCGAGAACCTGGCCACCGTGTTCGCGGATCCCAAGACACCCAACACGCAGTTCGTCGGCCGCGCCGACAGCAGCTACGACATCTACGATCGGTATCTCTGGATCAACGTCCAGAAGGTTTCGAACCTCCAGATCCGCCAGGCCATGGCGGCCGCCCTGGACCGCAGCGCGCTTCGCAAGAACGCCGGCGGCGACTTTTACGGTGACTACGGCGACGGCACCATCAAGCCGAACATCGGCGCGGACTATGCCCCGACGGGCATGTGGGACACCCTTCTTGGACAGAAGATCCCGGACACGGGTGACCCGGCTTATGCGAAGTCGCTGATTGCCAAGTCGGGTGTGGCCGCCCCGACGCTCACCTACAGCTACCCCGACACCCCGGTCCAGGGCAAGGCGGCAGCGATCGTCCAGGCCTCGCTGCAGGCTGCCGGGTTTACCGTGAAGCTGCAGCCGCTCCCGAGCGGCTCCTACTACAGCACCGTCTTCGACCCCAAGAAGGCGGGCGACTTCGGGACCGGTGGCTGGGGCCCCGACTGGCCGAACGCCTCGACCGTCATCCCGCCGCTGTTCACGCAGGAGGGCGGCTGGGACCTGTCCCAGGTCAACGACACCGCCTTCAACGCCGAGGTAAAGGCGGCCCAGACCGAGACCGACCGCGCCAAGCAGTCGACTTTGTGGCAGGCGCTCAACGTCGAGACCATGAAGAACGTGTGGGTCATCCCGACCTTCTTCCCGCTGGCACAGGGGATGATTGGCACCAAGCTCGCGACCGGGACCGGTCCCAACGGGGGCTTCTATCGATGGGGTCCCTACGGCTCCAACCCGTATGGCGACTTCTACGTCAAGCAGTAATCGCTACGCCTGGTCGTAGCTAGGACCTGAACCCACTGTCCCCCGGCGAGCGGCACCGCCTCTCGCCGGGGGACGCAACCATCCGGACCAAGGAAGGGCAAGCTGCGTGGCCGCATACGTCGTTCGCCGACTGATCCTGATGGTCGCGCTCCTGTTCGTCCTGACCGCCGCGGTCTTCGTCCTGTTCACGCTCCTGCCGGGCGACCCGGCCCGGCTCACCTGCGGCAAGGCGTGCAGTGCCCAGACCATCGAGGCCAACCGGCATCGCTTGGGCTACGACCAGCCGATCCTGACCCAGTACGAGGAGTTCCTGTCAGGGCTGTTCGTCGGGCGCACGTTCTCCGCCGACTCCCCGGAGCCCATCGTGTGCAACGCCCCGTGCCTCGGTTACTCGTTCACTCGCCACGAGCAGGTGCTGACGCTGATCGCGAAGGCCGCCCCGACGACCTTCTGGCTCGCAATCGGGGCGTTCATCATGTGGATCATCACCGGGATCTCGCTGGGCATCTTCGCCGCGCTCAACCACGGTCACTGGCCGGACAGGCTCGTCATGGGCATCTCGCTGGTCGGCTATTCGTTACCGTCGTTCTTCATCGGCCTCGTCCTGATCTTCTTCGTCGTCATCAAGTGGAGTTGGCTGCCGTTCCCCTCGTACGTTTCGCCGTTCGACAACCCTTTCCAGTTCCTACAGACGATGATCCTCCCGTGGATCGTCCTCGCGGTCCTGAACACGGCTTTCTACATGCGCCTGACCCGCAACCAGGTGCTCGAGACGCTCAACGAGGACTACGTGCGGACCGCGCGCGCCAAGGGCCTCCCTGAGAGGACGGTCGTCGTCAAGCACGCCCTCCGGGCGGGCCTGACGCCCCTGGTGACGGCCGCCGGAATGGACCTTGCCTACCTCCTGGGCGGGGCGATCATCACCGAGAGCATCTTCAACCTGCCGGGGCTCGGCGCGCTCGCGGTGAGCTCGGTCCTCGAGTCCGACCTGCCCCTGATCACTGGGATCACGCTCGTCACGTCGACGGTCATCATCGTGGCGAACCTGGTGGTCGACCTGTTGTACGCGGTGATCGACCCGCGCGTGAGGCTGGCGTGACGACGCCCGGCAGGCCTGCCGAACACCCGTTCCTGGAGATCAAGGACCTCGGGGTCGCGTTCCCGACGGAGGACGGCCTGGTGCGGGCCGTCGAAGGCGTCTCGCTGTCGATCGAGCGCGGTCGGACGCTCGCCATAGTGGGCGAGTCCGGCTCCGGGAAGAGTGTCACCGCGCAGGCGATCATGGGCCTCATCGATCGCAAGATCGCCACGGTGACGGGCGAGATCTGGCTGGACGGGCAGGAGCTCATCGGGCTGCCCGCCGACGATCTACAGGCCCTGCGCGGCGCGCAGGTCGCAATGATCTTCCAGGACCCGATGTCCAGCCTCCACCCGTTCTACCGGGTCGGCGACCAGATCACGGAGGCGATCAACGCTCACCGGTCGATCCGGGCGAAGGCCGCACGCGCCATGGCGCTTGAGATGCTTCGCCGAGTGGGGATCCCCGCGCCCGAACGGCGGATTGACGACTACCCGCACCAGCTCTCGGGCGGCATGCGCCAGCGCGTGATGATCGCGATGGCCCTCATCAACGCCCCCAAGATGCTGATCGCGGACGAGCCGACAACGGCGCTCGACGTCACGGTCCAGGCGCAGATCCTGGAGCTGATCACGAGCCTCCAGGACGAGTTCGGGATCACGGTGATCATGATCACCCACGATCTGGGCATCGTGGCCGACGTGGCCGACGACGTTGCCGTGATGTACGGAGGCCGGATCGTCGAGGTTGCCCCAACTGGCGTGCTCTACGCCCAGCCGGAGATGCCCTACACGCTCGGGCTGCTGTCCTCGATCCCGCGCATGGACCGCGAGCTGTCCGTGCGGCTCGAGCCGATCCCGGGCAATCCGCCGTCGCCCATTCACCTGCCGCTCGGCTGCGTGTTCCAGCCCCGCTGCATGTACTCGGACCGGGTCGCGGGGGGCGCCTGCTTGAGCGTCCGGCCCGACCTGCTGGCGACGGCGGCCGGGCATCTCGTGCGCTGCCATCTCCCGGCGGAGGAGCGCCGGCAGATCTCGCAGGGTGTGCTGAACGTCCTGGCCGGGGGCTCGTGATGACGACCGAGACGCGCGAGATCCTTCGCGTCAGCGATCTCCGGACCTATTTTCCGGTCCGGTCCCATGGGCTGATCCGGCGCGTCATCGGCCAGGTGAAGGCCGTTGACGGCGTCAGCTTCTCGGTCGGGTCCGCGGAGACGTTGGGACTTGTCGGTGAGAGTGGGTCCGGCAAGACGACGGTTGCGAGGTCGGTGCTGATGCTGGTCCGCCCCACCAGCGGCCAGATCGTCATCGACGGCCAGGAGATCACCCACCTCTCCTCGAAGGCACTGATGCCGATGCGCCGCAAGGCGCAGATGATCTTCCAGGATCCGTACAACGCCCTCAACCCGCGCCATACCGTCGGGGGGATCATCGGCGCGCCGTACCGTATCCAGGGGATCGAACCACCCGGCGGCGTCAGGGCCGCGGTCCAGGCGCTGATGGAGCGGGTGGGCTTGAACCCGGAGCATTACAACCGGTACCCGAATGAGTTCTCCGGCGGGCAGCGCCAGCGGATCGGGATCGCCCGGGCGGTCGCACTACGGCCCAAGCTGATCGTATGCGACGAGCCGGTCTCCGCCCTCGACGTGTCGATCCAGGCCCAGATCATCAACCTCCTGCGCGACCTGCAGCATGAGTTCGGTCTCTCCTATCTGTTCGTCGCCCATGATCTCGCGGTGGTCCGCCAGATCTCGCACCGCGTCGCGGTCATGTACCTGGGCCACCTGATGGAGATGGCGCCTCGAGAGACGATCTACGCCGCGCCGCTCCACCCGTACACCCACTCGCTGCTATCGGCCGTGCCGATCCCGGACCCTAAGTTGCAGAAGGGGCGGTCCCGGATCGTGCTCGAAGGTGACCTGCCGAGCCCGATCAACCCGCCCAGCGGCTGCGTGTTCCGCACTCGCTGCTTCCAGGCCCAGGAGCGCTGCAGCGTCGAGGTGCCGCCGCTCATCGAGGTGGCACCCGGTCATCACGTCGCCTGCCACTTCCCGGTCGCGACCCTGCCTGCCGGCGTGGGGACAGCGCGAGCTATGCCGGAGACTCAGCCCGGCGTTCCAGTTCGTCGGCCCCAACCCGCCAGCGGTCAAGTGAGTTCGGCGCAACTAGATTGTCTTCCGGCCGACGGCCGACCCGACTTCACGCGCCTCCGCCCTCGAGTCAGGGTCGGTCGATCTCTTTGAATCCCTCGACCCGGCGGCCGTCGGCTCCCTGACCGCCTCGTCCCGTGTCCGGGTATTCAGTGGCGGGGACTCGTGCCTGGTCGCCCACAACGGCAAGGTCAACCCCCTGGGCATCACTTCGGCCAGGTTCGCGATTGCCGCCGCCCTTCAGAAGCAGGCCTACGCCGCGCCGTCCCCGCCCATCCGCGGCTAGACTCTGCTCGTGCAGCCGCTTCGGATCGCCCTCGTCCAATTGTCGCCGCGCCTCGGTGATCTCGAGGCGAATCTGGCCCAGCATCGTGAGCGCCTGGCGGCCGCGCGATTAGCAGGGGCGGGGCTGGTCGTCTTTCCCGAACTCGGGCTGACGGGCTATCAGCTCCAGGACCTGGCGGCCGAGGTCGCGATGCGCATCGACGATCCGCGTCTGCAGGACCTGGCGGCCGAAACGGGCGGGCTGTCGGCGGTCATCTCGTTCGTCGAGGAGGCGGACGACCATCGGCTCTTCATCTCGGCAGCGCTCCTGGAGGACGGCGCGATCCGCTTCGTCCACCGCAAGCTCTTCCTGCCGACCTACGGGCTCTTCGACGAGCGCCGCTTTTTCGCCCCGGGCGATCGGCTCAGGACCGTGGCATCGCGCCTCGGGATCAAGGTCGGCCTCGCCGTTTGCGAAGACTTCTGGCACCTTGCGGTGCCCGAAACGCTGGCTCTCGACGGGGCTCAATTGCTCATCAACGTCTCGTCCTCGCCAGGTCGCGATCTGGCGGCGATCCACGAGGTGGGCCTCGGGACGGCCGCCTCGTGGCGGACGCTGATGCGAACGTACGCCCAGCTGACGACGAGCTTCGTGGTCTTCTGCAACCGCGTCGGGATGGACGAGACGATCAGCTTCTGGGGTGGGTCGGAAGTCATCGCGCCGAGCGGCGAGGCGCTCTTCACGGCTCCGCTCTTCGACGAAGGGCTGTACACCGTGGACGTCGAACTCGGCGATGTGCGGCGTGAGCGGGTCGGCCTTCCGCTGCTGCGCGACGAACGTCCTGAGCTTCACCTGCGGGAACTGCGCCGAATTCTGGCCGAGAGGACCGGCCTGGACCTGGACGAGGCCAGCGAGCCGCTCGACAGTCCACCAGGGGCACCTGGGGCCGTCGGCCCGAAAGGCGGCCCGACCGGTGACCCGAAAGGCGGCCCGACCCGCGGGCAACGGACGCGGCGATGATCTCCGGCCCAGGCCCCTCGCATCGCGAGTCGAGCGATGGCGCCGGCCGGCTCTTCGAGCTGCCGCCCGAACTCGCGATCGACACCGGAATAGCCCAGCGCGTGATCGCCGGCTTCATCAGGAATCAGCTCCGCCAGGCCGGTTTCAGCCGCGGCCTGGTGGGGCTCTCGGGTGGAATCGACTCCGCCCTGGTCGCGTTCCTGGTCGCCGAGGCGATGGGGCCGGAGAGTCTGCTGTGCGTCCTGATGCCGTATCGGACCTCCTCGCCCGAATCGGCCGAGCACGCGCGACTCGTCGTGGACAGGTTGGGATGCGCCAGCGACGTGGTCGACATCAGCCCGATGGTGGACGGCTATTTCGGGCGTGACGGCGAGCTCGGGGCGGGCGGCGCGTCAGCCCGAGAGGCGAGCCAGCTTCGACGCGGCAACCTGATGGCGCGTCAGCGGATGTGCGTCCTGTACGACCGGTCGGTGCCGTGGGGCGGACTCGTCGTGGGAACCGGCAACAAGACCGAATCGCTGATCGGCTACACGACCCTGTTCGGCGACTCAGCCTGCGCCTTCAACCCGATCGGCGACCTGTACAAGAGCCAGGTCCGCCAGCTGGCGGCGGCCGTCGGAGTGCCCGAGGCGATCATCCGCAAGGCTCCCTCGGCCGACCTGTGGCCCGGCCAGACCGACGAGTCGGAGGCGGGCTTCAGCTATCCGGAGCTCGATCGTCTTCTCTTCTGGATGATCGACAAGCGGCGCACCGACGAAGAGCTGCTGGAGATGGGATTCGCGTCCACCGCGGTGGAACGGGTCAAGCGCCTGGTCGCCACCTCCGAATTCAAGCGCCAGGTGCCGCCGGTGGCCAAGCTCGGGCCTCGCACCACGGGCGTGGATTACCTCTATCCGCGGCGGCGGCCGGGCTCGGCGCGCCGGTGAGCGGATCCGGCCGAGGCGGTCCGGCCGCGGGCGGCGCCGAGCGGGCCGCGGGCGGCCGGCTGTTCATCGTCGCCACGCCGATCGGCAACCTCGGCGACGTCACGTATCGGGCCGTGGAGGTGTTGCGCACGGTGCCACTCGTCGCCGCCGAGGATACGCGGCTGACGCGTCGGCTCTTCGCGCGCTACGAGATCGTCACTTCCCTTGTGAGCTACCACGCGCGGAGCGGCCCGCGGCGAGAAGCCGAGTTGCTCGAGCATCTCCGGGCGGGGCGCGACCTGGCTCTTGTCACGGACGCGGGCACTCCCATGGTGAGCGACCCCGGCGGCGAGCTCGCCGGGGCGTGGGCGGCGGAGGGCGGCGCCGTGGTACCGATCCCGGGCGCCTCCGCCGTGCTGGCGGCACTGGTTGCCAGCGGCCTGGTCGCGCCGCGTTGGTCGTTCGAGGGCTTCCTGCCGCGTGGCGGGAGGGAGCGGCGCGACCGCCTGTCGCGGATCGCGGCAGACGAGCGGGCTTGCGTGGTATACGAGGCTCCGTCCCGCGTTCCGGCGACCCTCGCGGATCTCGCGGCCGTCGCCGGCGTGGCGCGGCGCGGGGCCATCTGCCGTGAGCTGACCAAGCTGCACGAAGAAGTCGTGCGTGGCCCGTTGGGGGAGCTCGCGGCCCGCGCGGCGGCCGGCGAGGTCATGTTGCGCGGCGAGTTCGTCATCGTCATCGAGGGGTTGACTGCGGCCGCCTCGGCCCAGGCTCGCGCCGATGCCGCGCCGACGATGGCCGATGCCCGCGCCGAGGTCGCCCGCCTGATCGCATCCGGCCTGAAGCGTTCCGAGGCCGTCCGGCAGGTCGCCGCCGCCACCGGCCTAGATCGCCGGGAACTCTATCGTTAGGGTTGAGCTCGGCACCGGCGGTCATCACGAGTCGCAAGTGCCGGGCGTCTCAAGCCAGTTCTCAACGGCACCTTCGAGAGAGGGGATCGCAATGGATTTCCGAGACCCGAGCGCTACTGCACGGCGCCGCTTCGCCGGCTTGCGGGTGGTATCCGCTTCGATCGTCCTGGCCGGCCTCGTCGCTGCCTGCACCGCAGCCGCGCCTACGCTCACGCCCGTGAGCCAGGCACCGTCCCCGTCCGCGGCGCCGTCGCAGGAGCCAAGTGCGACGCCCACGCAGGAGCCAAGTGCGACGCCGGTGCAGGAGCCAAGTGCGACGCCGGCGCCAAGCTACAGCGCCACGTCTCTCCCGAGCCTCGGGCCCGTGGCGTCCGGCACGTGGACGAAGATCAATTGGGTGGCCGGCCCCGAGTCGGCAGGCCCATCGCCGACCGATTCGACCTCCGACTTCGAGACCAGCCTCCGCCTCTTCGGCTGGAGCCGCGGCTACCTCGACTTCTTGGTCAGCAGGCATTTCGGAGTGGCAGTGAACACGGGGATCACCGGGTCGGTCGCTGCGGCTCGCTGGCAGGGCACTCCGTCGATTATCGCGGCCAGCTCGGAGGGCACTCTCTCCATCACCGCCGCCAGCTCCACCGACGGGCTGGTCTGGCGCGACAACGGCAAGGTCGATGTTTCAGGGCTCGACTACAACGTGGGTATCGGCCAGGTGGCCGAGGGGCCGACTGGGCTCCTGGCCGTGGGACGGCTCGAGGGCATGGTGTGCGGTGGCCCTTCGTTTGTTTCCGCGCTGTGGACATCGGCCGACGGCGCTTCCTGGCGTCCCGTGGACTTCGGCGCCGCCTTCGGGGGCAGCACGGTCTGGACGATCGACGGAGGCTCGAAGGGGTACATCGCCAACGGGACGGCCAAGGATGGCACGACTCAGCTGGTGTGGACCTCCGACGACGGCCGGGCCTGGCACGGCGGCCAGCTCTCCAAGACGACCTTCAAGAACGTGACCATCGACGATGCAACCGCCTTCGCGGGCGGATTCGTCCTGTCCGGTGCCACGATCGGATCCGACGCGGGGTGCGGCGGTCCGACTCTGATGACGCCATCGCTGTGGTGGTCGGCCGACGGTAAGAGCTGGATTCGGGATCAGGTCAGCGGCGCAGTCCCGAACACGGCGGCCTCGATGTCGTTGACCCGGATCAACGACCACGCGCTACTCGCGATTCAGTCGAGCTGGAACGACGCGACGCAGACCAGTTCCACCGCGGTCTGGACCTCGACCGACGGCAAGAACTGGGCACCGGCCAAGGACGCGACACTCGCCAACCTGAACGTCCTGACCGACGGGCAGAATGGCCTGGCCATGTCGTGGTCTCCAGACGACGCAGGCAAGGTGGCGATGCTGGCCTTCGACGACAAGCTCAACGCGGCTCCGCTCGCACAGACCGGGGATCAGCCCACGGACCTGTGGGCTAACGGCAGCTGGACCGCGGCCCTCGGACCGGCGGGCCTGGTCGTCGCCGATAGCGCAGGCGCTCGCTTCTGGATCGGCGTCCCGACCGCCGGTTGAACGACGGGGATCGGGCGGTCGGCACCTCAAGAGCGGGCTATCCCAGCGCGATTTAGAGAAATCCGGGGCGCGACGGTGTGGGGGCAACGCGCCGCGCCCCGGGGGTCTGAGGGCTACGCCAGAACGAGCACCTGCTCGTCTTCAGATGCGGACTGCCCGTCGGCCGGAGCGTCGGCCACCGAGATGACCCCGACCTCGGCGGCTTCAGCCGGCGAGATCTCCTCGCCACCGGCAGCGGCCTGGCTGGCCAGCGTCTCGGCCTCGTAGTCACGCTTGCGCCGGCCGGAGAGCATCTCGACAGACGTGGCCACGACCTCGGTCTTCCAGTGGCGCGTGCCGCGATCGTCGTCCCACTGGCGAGTCTGGAGGCGGCCCTCGATCGCGACCTGCTGGCCTTTGCCGAGGTACTGGCCGCAGACCTGGGCCAGCCGGTCCCAGACGACCACGTTGTGGTACTCGGCCCGCTCCTTGCCGTTGCCGCGGAACTCGTTTGTCGCAACTGCGAACGTCGCGACCGATGAACCGCTCGCCAGCGATCGCAACTCCGGATCGCGGGTCAGGCGGCCAGTCAGAAGGACCTTGTTCACGGTCCCAATCTCCTCTCGCGGCGCCGCTCTGTCGCGACGCCTTCTGCTGCGGCGGGTGAGAGAACCGTAGCCCTGTACCCTCAACCGCGGATCATCCACGGCTTATCAGGCTGCGGATCGGCCATCGTCGAGCGGGCCCGGACGGCTCATGTGCTCGGCTCGGGTGCTGTCTATGGACGCGGGACGACAAGCGCTGAGTCAGGTCGAGACGCCGGATGGGGCTCAGCCATCGTGACGCCGGCAGGCGGAGGCACCGGCCCGTGCGCGACCGGCGGGACGCTTCTGTCACGAAACTGAGGCGGGGCTATGCTGGCCGGGGGTCGCGGTTCGCGACGGCGCCGCATGCGTCGCCATGGGAGGAGTTCAGATGATCGGGCACTCCGAAGCCCTGCCAGGAATCGCCAGAGCGGCTCTCATCGGAGGGCTGCTCGCGACCCTCGCGGCCTGCGCGGGGAGCGGCGCCACGCCGACGACGGCGAGCGTTCCGACCGCAACGCCGGCCCCGACCCTGGCCTCTGCCACGCCCACCGCGGCGACAAGCCTCGCCTCTGCCACGCCCACCGCGGCGACAAGCCTCGCCTCCGCTACACCCACTGCGGCCGTCGCGACCGCGACCGCTGCGGCCACTTCGCCGGCCGGCCTGCTGGCCGGCACCGTTCTTGCATGGGGTGACGACAGCAAGGGCCAGACCAAGGTCCCTGCGGGTCTGTCCAACGTCGTAGCGATCTCCGCCGGGGACGAGTTCGCCATCGCACTGAAATCCGACGGCACCGTCGTCGGCTGGGGCGCGAACGACTCCGGCCAGGTCTCCGTTCCGGCCGGCCTGTCGGGCGTCGTGGCGATCTCGGCCGGTAGCTCGCACGCCATCGCGCTGAAATCCGATGGCACCGTCGTCGGCTGGGGCAACAACGTCGACGGCGAAATAGCCATTCCGGCCGGCCTATCCTCCGTAATCGCCATCTCGGCCGGTGGAGACCACAACTTCGCCCTCAAGTCGGACGGCACGGTCGTGGGGTGGGGTGTGGACTTCAACGGAGAAATCGACATTCCGACCGGCCTCCACGATGTGACCGCCATCTCCGCCGGCTACCTCTGGGGCCTGGCCCTGCTCAAGGATGGGACTGTCGTAGGCTGGGGCGACAAGTATCCGACCGATACGTCGCTGAGCTACGCCAAGGTGCCGAGCGGGCTGGCCGGCGTGACAGCCATCTCGGCCGGCTACTACCACAGCCTGGTCCTCAAGTCCGATGGAACGGTCGCCTCCTGGGGCGAGGGCGGGGACGGCGCGACAAAGATCCCCAACGGGCTCGTGGGCGTCACGGCCGTGGCCGCGGGCGGGAACTTCAGCCTGGCGCTCAAGTCGAACGGGAGTGTCGTAGGCTGGGGGTCGAACGCGGACGGCTGCCTGACCTTCCCGGCCGCGCTCAAGAACGTCATTGCCATCGATGCGGGCGGAGCCTTCGCGCTGGCGCTCGTGCAGAACTCCTGACGGCCTCAGAGGATTCAAGTGCAAGTACGCCAGCTCAAGGCTCGTCTCGCCAACAGATCCCCGCTCGATCTGTCAACCCTCGACGAGCGGGCCTTGATGGGCTGCATAGACCATTCACTGCTTCGACCGGAGCTGACTCGAGCCGAGGTCGAAGCCGGGGTAGACCTGGCGATCGAATGGGAGACGGCGACGGTCTGCTGCCGACCGGCCGATCTGCCGTTGGTCGTCGCGCGGCTGCGACGAACCGTCGTCGGGCCGACCACCGTCGTCGGCTTTCCGCACGGGGCCCATATGTCCAAGATCAAGGAGCGTGAGGCGCTCGTTGCGGTCGACCAGGGAGCCGTCGAGCTGGACGTGGTTCTGAATATTGGGGCACTCCGATCCGGCGACCTCGGCTACGTCCGAGACGAGCTGGCCGGGCTCGTATATGCCGTGGCCCCGATGCCGGTGAAGGTGATCCTGGAGACCGCATACCTCACCCCGGAGCAGGTCGAGGCCGCGTGCCACGTCGCGGTGGAGGCCCGGGCGGCCTTCGTCAAGAACGGGACGGGCTATTCACCACGTGGCGCCGAGGCGGGCGAGATCGCATTGATGCGCCGGGTCGTCGGCGACCGCGTAGGCGTCAAGGCCGCAGGCGGAATCCGAACGCTGGACGCGATGCTGGCGATGCTTGCGGCGGGCGCCTGCCGGGTCGGCGCAACCGCCACGGCCGCGATCGGCACGGAGTGGCGATCCCGCGGCCCGGAGGCAGTCAGGGCCGTGACGTCGGCTGCGGCTACTGCGAAGCTCACGGCCAGGCCTTCCGCGAGTGCAGACGAATAGGCGCCGGAGCGCCCGACACGATCAGTGCGTCACGCTCGGTCATCGGGTCGAAATCAAGTCGTTCGAACGGTTCCCCGTGGAGTAGGATCGGCGCGCACGTCCCCGATGGGTCAAGGGCTCTTCGGGCGTGCGGCTGACGAGCCAAGAGCGGCAGACATTCGGGGCACGCCTGCGCAGGTCTGCGGATAACGAGAGGAGCGGAATTCGGTGAAGTCACTCGTGTCAGTTGGGGTTCGGCCTCACGGCGGCTCGCCCGCTTCACGCCGGCCGTCCGTCCACCTCCTGGGCATCGTCCCGGCGGCGCTCTTGCTCTCCGGGCTCTTCGCGGTCTGGGCAGGGCCGGCTGCTATGCCTGTGGCGGCAACTACGCCGTCGGGCTCGGTCGTTGCCTGGGGCGGGGGCGACGGCCAGTCCACCGTCCCGGCCGGCCTTTCGGGCGTCATCGCGGTCTCCGCCGGCGGCTACCACAGCCTCGCCCTCAAGAGCAACGGCACGGTCGTCGCCTGGGGCCTGAACGGGTACGGCCAGTCCACCGTCCCGGCCGGCCTTTCGGGCGTCATCGCGGTCTCCGCCGGCGGCTACCACAGCCTCGCCCTCAAGGGCGACGGCACGGTCGTAGCCTGGGGTGACAACTACTACGACCAGTCCACCGTCCCGGCCGGCCTGTCGGGCGTGACCGCGATCTCCGCGGGCTACGGGCACAGCCTCGCCCTGAAGAGCGACGGCACGGTCGTCGCCTGGAGTAACAACAACTACTACGGCGAGACCGACGTCCCGGCCGGCCTTTCGGGCGTCACAGCGATCGCCGCAGGTGACGACGACAGCCTTGCCCTGAAGAGCGACGGCACGGTCGTCGCCTGGGGATACAACAACTACGACCAGACAGTCATCCCGGCTGGACTCTCGGGCGTCACCGCGATCGCAGCCGGCGCGTACCACAGCCTCGCCCTCAAGAGCAACGGCACGGTGGTCGCCTGGGGTAGCAACAACTTCAGCGAGTCCACCGTCCCGGCCGGCCTCTCGGGCGTCACCGCGATCGCCGCCGGCGCCTACCACAACCTCGCCCTGCAGCCCACGGTTGTCACGACGCTCAGCGTCTCTGGCATCGCGAATCCCTACGTCGCAGGTGCCGCCCACAGCGTCACGGTCACCGCGAAGAACACATCCGGCAACGTCGCGACGGGGTACCGAGGTACGGTCCACTTCACGAGTTCAGATGCCAAGGCCAAGCTGCCTGCCAACTACACCTTCACCACGGCAGACAAGGGCGTCCACACGTTCAGCTCCGCCCTCAGCCCGGCGCTCACCCTCAAGACTGCCGGCACCCAGTGGGTCCGTGCCCGCGACACGGTGACGAGCACCATCACCGGGGTGCAGAGCGGCATCGTCGTCAAGGCGGCCGCGGTCAAGACTCTGGTCGTCTCAGGGCTCACGACGCCACGGACCGCCGGTTCGACCGGCAACATCCGGGTCAGCGCGGTGGACGCATACGGCAACCGCGTCTCTAGCTATCGAGGCACGGTCCACTTCACGAGCTCAGATGCCAAGGCCAAGCTGCCTGCCAACTACAAGTTCACCGCGACCGACAACGGCACCCACGCCTTCGTCGCTAGCGTGATCCTCAAGACTGCGGGGACGCAGTCCGTGACCGCTACCGACACGCTGACCAAGACGATCAAGGGCAGCCAGACCGGGATCGTCGTCAAGGCGGCCGCGGTCAAGACTCTGGTCGTCTCAGGGCTCACGACACCTCGGACAAAGGGCGTCGCCGGCACCATCCGAGTGACTGCTATCGATGCCTACGGCAACCGCGTCTCGGGCTACACCGGCACGATCCACTTCACAAGCTCGGATGCCAAGGCCGTCCTGCCTGCCAACTACAAGTTCAAGGCGGCTGACGCCGGCACCCACGTCTTCACTGTCACCCTCAAGACGGCCGGCACTCAGTCTGTGACCGCCACCGACACGCTGACCAAGACCATCAAGGGCAGCCAGACCGGGATCGTCGTCAAG
>PLLE01000017.1 GCA_003141245.1 Chloroflexota bacterium | reverse complement strand
GACCGCACCTGGCCGCCGACCGCCGGACTCGACCCTGTGGAACCGGCAGGATGCCGACGGCGTCAGTACGAGTGGACCGCCCATGAGGGATGGGGCCCATACGAACGTGACGCCGGCGACCGAAAGTCCGGCCTAAAGCCAGGAGAAGTCGATGAACGACAAGACGATCAACGCCGAGCTCGACCGGAGTCCAGCCACGGCGGCCGATGGAGCGAACCGGCCGGGACTCCTGACAATCGGCCGCATCGTGGCCGTGACAGCGGCCTTCAGCCTGCTGGTCGGCATCATCGCCGGGCCGATCATCGCCAACAACC
The DNA here is from genome assembly GCA_003141245.1 of Chloroflexota bacterium. Taxonomy (GTDB): domain Bacteria; phylum Chloroflexota; class Limnocylindria; order Limnocylindrales; family CSP1-4; genus Fen-1039. Next base: position 47,638 of record PLLE01000017.1, on the reverse strand, counting down.
ACGCCCAGGGAGCGGACACCTCCGGAACTCCGGAGCACACCATCACCGTCTCGGGCTCGGGCGATGTCAGTGTGGCACCGGACGTGGCGGATGTGATCCTCGGCGTCTCGGTCACGAAGCCCACCGTCAAGGATGCGCGCGCTGCCGCCGCCTCCTCGATGGAAGCTGTTGTCGCGGCCGTAAAGAAGGTCGGCGTGGCCGACAAGGACCTCGCGACCGTCAACCTCAGCCTGAGCCCCGTCTACGACTACGGCTCCGGCAACTCCGCTCCGCGGCTGGTCGGCTACCAGTTCAGCAATACCCTCAAGGTCACCGTCCGCGACCTGGCCAACGTTGCCGCCGTGGTGGACGACTCGGTCGCCGCCGGCGCCACCACCGTCCAGGGCATCTCATTCCGACTCGACAACCCCAAGCCGATCGAGGTCCAGGCCCGCCAGCTGGCGATGACCGACGCTCGAACAAAGGCGGACGCACTGGCCCAGGCGGCAAACGTGCAGATCAAGGGAGTCGCCTCCATCGCCGAGGTGACCGTCTCCTCGCCGATCTACTTCGCCGCTGCGGGCCTCGCCGACAAGGCCGCTCAGGTTTCGACGCCGATCCAGACCGGCACCACCGACATCACGATCCAGGTCACGGTCAGTTATCTCATCGGCTGAACGGCCTGACGGGTCGCCTCAGCAGGGGTTCATCGGGAGCGATCGCTCGAGCGGTCGCTCCCTTTGTTTTGGTTCCGAGCGTACCTTCGCTCGCGAAACCGAAATGAATACCAAGTTCGGTGCACTTTCTGCCGCGTGTCACTTGATGGCGGGACCAACGGCAGGGTCCCTTAGCGCAACGCGCGCGAGATACTCGCGAGACCATGCGACTCGATCTGACCAAACGCAGCGATTACGCCATCCGGGCCATGCTTGCGCTGACCATGACCGGTGACGGCCTTCTGAGCAGTCGCAAGATCGCGGAGGAGATGAAGATCCCGCCGCGGTTCCTGCCCCAGATCATGGGCGACCTCACGCGAGCCGGCCTCGTCGACGCCCATCCCGGTCGTGCCGGAGGCTACAAGCTGGCCCAGGCGCCCGGATCGGTAACTCTGCTCAGGGTCATCGAAGCGGTGGAAGGCGATCCTCATCGCCAGGTCTGCGTCATGCGCGGAACGACCTGCGGCCAGGACGGCGAATGCGGCGTTCACGACGTCTTCTACGCGGCCGAGAGCGCGATCCTCGAGAAGCTCAACGGGGCGACCCTACAGGGCATCATCGATGCCTACCGGGCCAAGCAGGCGGCCGCAGTCGCCGGGTAGCATGCCGGCTACGGGTCGCGATCCTCAAGGCTCCTTCTGCCTCGCCTCCCACTCGGAGGCGAGGATGCTCATGTGGATCTCGTCCCAGAAGCGGCCGTCCCGGAAGATCGCGCCGCGGGCCCGGCCCTCCACCGCGAAGCCGCACTTCTCATAGGTGCGGATGGCGCGCACGTTGAACTCGAAGACCGTCAGGGCGACCCGATGCAGCGTCAGTCGCGTGAACGCGTGGGCGACCATCAGCTCGGTCGCCTCGCTGCCGTAGCCGTGCCCCCAGGCGTCGCGCTCGCCGATCGTGATGTGGAAGAGAGTCGAGCCGTTGTCCCCGTCGAGCTGGCTGAAGGCGCAGGTCCCGATCAGGCGGTTGGACTCTCGGACGTGGATCGCCATAGCCAGGAAATCGGAGCCCATGATCCGGTCGTAGAAGAAGCGCTGGATTTCCTCGGCCGATAGCGGGCCAGGTTGATAGCGGGTCAGCCGCGCCACCTCCGGGTCCGAGTACCAGCTCTGGAACGCGCGCAGGTTCTCGTTCCGATGGCGGCGCAAGACGACGAGGCCGCCGAGGATCGCCTCGGGGCGCCAGGCCTCGCGGTCGGTGACGGGCGTCATCGGAGCCTGCCGAAGGAGGCGCGGTGGCCGACCGTTCGGGTTGCCGAAGATGCGCTCCGGGAGTCGGCCCGGGCCGCCGATTGCCCGTCCGTTCGGGCGTCCGTTCGCTCGGGTGAGTCGCTGGATTCGAGACGGGCGTGCTTCACAGGGCGAAGGTATACCATCGCCGCCATGCGTGGCTGGAGCGAGCTGGCCGAGCGCGTCGGCGGGACTACCCGCACTTCCGAGAAGACGTCGCTACTGGCCGGGTACCTGGCTCAACTTCCCAGCGCCGAGCTCCGGCCGGCGGCTGTCTTCCTGACGGGCCGACCTTTCTCGGAGTCCGACCAGCGGGCCCTCGGTTTGGGCTGGGCCGCGATCGCTGCCGCCGTGACGCATCTGGCAGGCACGACGGCCGGGGCCTTGAGCGAGGCCTACGATCGATCGTCGGATCTGGGCATGGCCGTTGCCGACCTCCTGGCGCATCGGCCGGACGAGCCGGACCCGAGCCACTCCCCGGGGATCGCCGAAGTGGCGGAGGCCTTCTCCGTGATCGAGGCCGCTTCCGGCGCCGCGGCCAAGGGCGCCGTCTTCGCCGAGTTGCTTGCGCGCTGCGACGCGCTGACTGCCAAGTACGTGGTCAAGGTCCTCACCGGAGAGCTGCGGATCGGGCTGCGCGAGGGGCTGCTGGAAGCGGCCATCGCCGGCGCCTTCGAACGACCCCAGGCGGCGGTGCAATGGGCTGGCATGCTCATCGGCGACGTGGGCGAGACGGCGATCCTCGCCAAAGAGGGGCGTCTCGAGGAGGCGCGCTTGCGGCTGTTCCACCCCATCAAGTTCATGCTCGCGTCGCCGGCCGAGGACGCGGCCGAGATCGTCTCGCGCCTGGGACCGACCGTCTGGGTCGAGGACAAGTACGACGGCATCCGCGCCCAGCTCCACCGCCGCGGCTTCGAGGCGCGGCTCTTCAGCCGCGACCTGCACGACATCAGCGACCAGTTCCCGGAGATCGTCGAGGCGGCGCGCGGCCTGCCCTGGGACGGAGTGCTCGACGGCGAGATCCTGGCCTACGCCGACGGCCACGTCCTGCCGTTCCTGACGCTCCAGGGGCGGTTGGGCCGAAAGGATCCGACGGCCGAAACGCGCGCCAATGTGCCGGTGGTGTACGTCGCCTTCGACCTGCTGGCGGTTGGGCCGCGAAGCGAGGGCCTTACGCGGAGCGAGGGCCACGACGGGCCATCCGGTCCCGCCATCGAGCCGTTGTTGCGGGTTCCGCTGGTCGAGCGCCGCCGTCGCCTCGAGGCGCTTGGTCTGCCGGCCCTGGCCGAAGGCGGCCGCTTCGCGCTCTCGCACCTGGTGACGGCCGACTCCGCGGAGGCGCTCGATCGCGTCTTCGACGAGGCTCGTGCCCGGCGTAACGAAGGTCTGATGGTGAAGGATCCTCAGAGCGGGTACTCCCCGGGGCGGCGGGGCCTGGGCTGGCTGAAGATGAAGAAGGCGCTGGCGACTCTGGACTGCGTGGTCGTGGGAGTGGAGGTCGGCCACGGCAAGCGCCACGGCGTCCTGTCGGACTACACGTTCGCGGTGCGCGACGAGATCACGGGCCGGCACGTCACGATCGGCAAGGCGTACACGGGCCTGACCGACGCCGAGATCGCCGAGATGACGGCCTGGTTCGAGGCCCATACCATCCGCCAGCTCGGGCGCTACCGCGCGGTCGAACCGACGGTCGTGGTCGAGGTGGCCTTCGACGTCATCCAGCGATCCACTCGCCATCAGTCGGGCTTCGCCCTGCGCTTCCCGCGGATCGTGCGCCTTCGGCCCGACAAGACGGCGGCCGAGATCGACACGCTCCAGACGGTCGAGCGGCTGCACCGCGAGCTGCAGTTCGGAGCCGAGTACCTGGTCACGGCCGCAGCTCGGCGACCGGTCCGGCCGTAGCCGAGGCTCGGCGTCGGCCTCCCAGCGCGCAGCGAGGCCAGCGAGGCCAGCGCCGCCGCCGGTCACCGGGAACTGTCGCCTACCCGCGGTGGGGGTGGTATCGAACCGGGGACGGTCGGCAGGGTCGACTCTGGCTGCTATTCGCCCCGGCTTTCCTGGTTCCACGCGTGGTCTGCGGCCCGGAACCGGCCCGCCCAGGCGCGCTCGGCCTTTGACACCTCGATAGCACTCCCCGGGCGGGTGGGCGAGAGAAATCGAGCGGCGAGGCCCCGCCCCGCGCCCCGCGCCCCCCGCCCCGCGCCCCGCGAACGTCCTGTTCGATGCCTACGTACGGACCATCCACAACACCGGCGCCGGCGGATCAGCGTTCGACCGGTAGGTCCAGGCGCTCGCCCCATTCGGCCCAGCCACCGTCGTAGACAGCCACGTCCTGGTGGCCGAGCAGGGCCAGCGCGAAGGCCAGCTTGCAGGCCCCCATACCGGCCGCGTCGTAGCAGATCAGGCGCCGGCGGACGTTGACTCCGGCCCGCCGCAGCAACGCCCAGAGGTCCTCGGTCGGTCGGAAGCGCCCCGTTCGAGGGTCCGTGGTAGTGGCCGCGGGGACGTTCATCGCGCCCGGGATATGGCCGAGCCGCCGGGTCGTTCCGGAGTGGCCCGCGTACTCGGCGGGCGCCCTGGCGTCGAGTATCTGCACCTGGTCGGATCCGAGCAGCTCGCGCACCTCGGCTGCGGTCAGGCGCAGGCGAGATTCCAAGCGGGGCGTGAAGGTGGTCGGCGGCCGCAACTCCAGGGCTCCCGACACGGGCTGCGCGAGGGCGCGCCACGCCTCCAGGCCGCCCACCAGGATTCGCGCAGAGTCGAAGCCATAGACGCGCATGCTCCACCACGCCCGGGCCGCGTAGGAGTTGCCGGTGTCGTCGTACAGGACGCCGATCATGCCGTTGCCGAGACCGAGCCGGCTCATGGTCGCGGTCATTTTCGCGGGCCCCGAGAGGAGCAGGACATCGCTCTCGTCGTCCGACTCGACCAGATCGGCGCGCCAGTCGAGATACGTAGCGCCGGGAATATGGCCGGCGGCATAGACTCGCCGCCCGGATCCGTCCGGTCGCCAGCGGGCGTCCAGCACCTGGAAACCGGGCCGAGCGATGTTCTCGGCCAGCCATTCGGGCGTCGCCAGCAGCTCCGGCCGTCGATATTCGATCATCCCCAACCCCGACCTCCCATGAGACGGGACCGCGCGTCGACAGGCGGATGGACGGAGTCGGCGCGCCCGACGCCTATCATACGGAGCAATGGTGGGTCCGTTCCTCCCCGACGACGATAAGCTGCCCGCGATTCGCGAGGCCCTGCCGTCCACGGCCGCCGGCATCTACCTGAACACCGGCACGTGCGGGCCGCTGCCGCGCGAGACGGCGCGGGCCATGGCCGAGTTGGAGGGCCTGGAGCTGCGCACCGGCCGGGCCGATATGGCGTACTGGCAGGACTCCGCCGAGCGCATGAACGAAGCCCGCGCGGCCGTCGCCGCGGTCCTCGTCACCGACCCGCGCCGGATGGCGTTGACCCACGCCACGACCGATGGAATGAACGCGGCGACGTGGGCGATCGATTGGCAGCCGGGGGAGCGGGTAGTCACGACTTCGCTCGAGCATGCCGGCGCGCTGGGCCCGCTGTGGGCGTTGCGCAATCGACGGGGAGTGGAGCTGGCGATCGCCGATATCGGCACCGGCGGCGACCCCGCCGAGGTGCTCGCCGCCCTGGACCGCGCCATCGCCCCCAACACGCGGCTCGTCTCGCTCTCGCACGTCACGTGGGCCACCGGCGCGCGCCTCCCGATCCGCGAGATCGTCGAGCTGGCGCACGATCGCGGCGCGCTCGTGGCGGTGGACGGCGCGCAGGCCGTCGGTGCGATCCCCGTCTCGGTCGAGGAACTCGGCGCGGACTTCTACGCCGTGCCGGGCCAGAAGTGGCTGCTCGGGCCCGAGGGGATCGGCGCGCTCTATTGCGCGCCTTCGGTCGTCGATCGGCCGCGCCTCACCTTCGCCGGCTACGGCAGCTTCGAATCGATCGACCTTGCCGGCGAGGGGAGGCTCTGGCCGGATGCTCGACGGTTCGAGATCGCCGGCTACCACCAGCCGTCGGTGGTCGGCTTCGCCCGAAGTGCCGCCTGGCTGTCGATGTTCGTCGGCCTGGCGTGGATCCACGAGCGAACCGCGCGACTGGCCGGTGAGGCCGCGGCGATGCTGGCGGAGGTTCCAGGCGTTGAGGTGATCACGCCGCGCGACCAGATGGCCGGGCTGGTGACGTTCCGCATCGCGGGCTGGAGCTCCGGCCGCGCCCTGGGCGAGCTGTCGAAACGGACGTTGGCCATCGCCCGAACGATCCCGCCGCTCGACGCGATCCGGATCAGCGTCGGCTTCTTCAACACGGAGAACGAGCTGCGCCGCTTCCGCGACGGGGTAGCGCTGGTCGCGTCCTACACTCCGGAGACGATCCCGGACCGCCCCAAGATCGAGCTCCTCCGAGGCGGCGTGGAGTAGGCGAGCCGTCCGGCGTCGGTGGGCACCGCTGGGGGCGGTTGCCCGGCGTCGCTCGGGTGTACGATCGCGCCCGGCGGGGGAGTAGCTCAATTGGTCAGAGCACGGCTCTTATACAGCCTCGGTTGGAGGTTCGAGTCCTCCCTCCCCTACCAGACCCGCTCGAAGCCGCATGCCGACCCGGCGGCTCACTGGGTCCCCTCGCCCGACGGTGCGCCTGGCGGTGCTCGGGGGCGCGGGTGCGGTCGACGAGACAACGCCGTGCCATCGATTCGGGTTCCCTAATAGCAGTCTCTGCCCGTACGATGTGATCCTTGCTTCTGACATCGTCGACTGGCCGGATGCTGGCCACAGGCGAGATGGAAGAGGACCGGACCGCGATGAACTCGCTGCCTGCCGACGCGTCCACAACGCCCCAGCCGGGTGTGGACAACGGCGCGCCCGCATCCGGCCAGCCTGGTTACGGACTGCCTTCGGTCGCCGGCTATGCCTTCGCGCCCATGGCTCCCGCGGTCGCCCGCAAGCCGCTCTTCGATCGGCAGAAGTGGCTGCCCACCATCGCCGTCGCGGGGATCGTCGCCGGCGTCGTCCTCGGCGGCCTGGGCCTCGACAAGGCCATCGCCGCCTCGAGCGCCGGCACCGTCGAGATCGGGCAGTCCGTGACGATCACCGCCGCGCCCGGCTGGGTCAAGACCGAAACCAGCGGCAGCGGCGGCGGCGTAGCGCTCCAGAAGTCCGACGCGATCCTTTCCGCCACGGCCGTGTCGTACGACGGATCGCCGTCCAAGGCGCTGTCGGAAGTGGAGGCCGTGCTCCAGCAGGACGCGGCCGAGATCTCCTTCGGGACCGAGCAGGACGGCGCCGTCGGAGGGCACGACGCCGCTATGGTCGCCTTCTCCGCGATCGTCTCGGGGCCCTCGGGTTCCGGGACGGTCGATGGCGAGGTCATCTGCCTGGTCGTCAATGGCAACGCGATCCTCTTCGAGGCAGTTGCGCCGCAGGGCGATCTCGACCCCGTCGCGGACGACATCGTCGCTATGGTCAAGAGCGTTGAGGTGGGCCAGTGAGCGCTTCCGTCGCTTCGACCGCCCCCGCACCGGCTTCGCCCGCCCCGCGCTGGGGCGTCCAAGCCTCCATCTTCCAACTGCGCCAACCGGCCTTCTGGCTGTTCGTCGCTCTGCTCGGCATCGGCGGCTACTTGTTCGTCGACGAGCAGTCGTTGATGAGCCAGTTGCCCCAGGCGCTGACCATATCCTGGGCGCTCGTCCTCCTGTATGCCGTCCCAGTCTTCTTGATCGTGTATCGGCTGGACCTCTTCGAGCGAGAGCCCACGCAGTTGTTGATCGCCGCGCTCCTGTGGGGCGGCATCATCGCCACGAGCCTGGCGGCTCAAGCCAATGACGCCTGGCTCTCGATCATGAGCAAGGTTGCTCCGCTGGACATGACCGCCCAGTGGGGACCCGCGGTCGTCGGCCCGGGCGTCGAGGAGACGCTCAAGCTGATGGGCGTCGTAACCCTGTTCCTGATAGTCCCGGCCGAATTCGACGGGGTCATGGACGGCTTCGTTTACGGCGCCCTGGTCGGCCTCGGCTTCACCGTCGTGGAGGACGTTTCCTACTTCATCCACGCTGCGGTGGCGATCGCCGGCGCCGGAGACCAGGTGGGTCCCGTCGTCGACACTTTCCTGGTCCGCGTCGTCGGCGGAGGCCTCTACAGCCACGTTCTCTTCACCGGCATCACCGGCATCGGCTTCGCGTACCTGGTGACGCGGCCCAAGGCGGCGAGGACGAAAGGCCTGCTCGGCTTTGGGGCGTGCCTGGTCGCAGGCGTCGCGGCGCACGCAACCTGGAACTCGCCGTGGATGCAGTCTGTCCTGGAGACGGCCGGCGCCGACAAGCCGAGCACGCTGCAGTGGATCGAGTACGGCACGCTCAAGGGCTTGCCGTTCCTGATCCTGCTGGTCCTGCTCGTACTGTTCGCGACCCGGAGCGAAGAGAAGAGCTTCCAGGCGATCGTCGCCGGCGAGCCCGATCCGATGGTCATCACCGACGCTGAGATCACGTCGCTGCGCAGCCTGATCGCACGGCGGTCGGCTCGATCGGAGGCCGGACGGCTCCGCGGCCCGAAGGGCTCGAAGCTCACCGGTCAGCTGCAGGCCGCCCAGATCGAATACGCGATGATCCGCAGCCGGGTCGACTCGGTGACCGACCCGGCGCTTGATGCCCAGCGGCTCAAGATCCACGGGATCCGCGAGCAGCTCGGGGCGGTGCCGTTCCTGCCCAGCCCGGCGCCCAGGGTCGGGGCGCCGGTACCCGTGAACGCGCCCGCCCCTCCCATTGCCGCCCCTCCCATTGCCGCCACTCCGGTCGAGGCCGCGACGGCGGCCGTCGCCGCACCGGCCGAAACCGCCGTCATGCCAGCAGTCGAGCCGGCGGTGGTCCGGGCAGTCGAGCCGGTAGTCGCCCCCGCCGAGGCAGCCGACGCCGAAACCGAGCGCGAGCCGGCGGCCCTGCCAGCCGCCCCGCCGGCGGCCCTGCCGGCCGCCCCGGCCTGGGCTCCCACCCACCTCGTGCCCCCGGGCGGAATGGCCGCGTGGGACGCCCCCGATCCGTCGCGCCCTCCCATCTACAACCTGCCCGAGCGTCTCGAGCTGGTCGTGGAGTCGCGCACGGGGGCCTGGGCGCTCGTGCGAGCCGTCAACGGGTGGCGCGGCTGGGTGGACGGTCGCTGGCTGGTCGATCGCGCCTGATCTCGGCCATATCGAACCGATCCGCCGCACGTTGCGGTGGCCCGGCCGGCTACTCCTGGCTGGCCTCGATGCGGATTCGGGCGTCCACGATGACCGCACCCTCGGGGCGCACGATTACCGGGTTGCAGTCCATCTCCGCGATCTCCGGATGGTGCTCGACCATCGCGGCGACACGCAGCAGCAGATCCTCGAGGCCGGCGACGTCGCACTTGGGCGCGCCGCGGAAGCCGTCGAGGAGCGGGAAGGTCCGCAGCGAGGTGACCATCTCGTGGGCATCGCGATCGGTCAGCGGCGTGATCCGGACCTTGACGTCCTTGAGGACCTCGACTGCAACGCCGCCCGCGCCGCAGGCCACGACCGGGCCGAACAGCGCGTCGTTGACCACGCCGACGAGCATCTCGACTCCGCCGGACGGGACCATCTGCTGGACGAAGAACTTCTCGACCGTGGTGCCCTGGGCGGCAATTCGCGCGGCCATCTCAGCGGCCTGCTGCCGGACCTCGTAGGCGCCTTGCAGGTTGAGGACGACGGCCTTGGCCTCGGTCTTGTGGATCAGCTTGGGGGCGACGCCCTTGAGCGCCACCTTGCCGCCCATCTCGGCCGCGGCGGCGCCGGCCTCCTCCGGCGTGGCGGCGAGACGCCACTGCGCCATCGGGATGCCGTAGCTGCCGAGCAGCGTGGCCACCTCGTCGGGGAGCAGCCAGCGCGACTGAGCGTCCGTGCCTTCGGCAGTCTGGAGCGACGCCAGGACGCCGGCGACGAGAGTCTTGCCCTCCGACTCGCGGACGTCGTCGAACCGCGGGACGACGCCCTCCGGCGTCTCCGCCCAGATGCCGTATCGGACGGCGTGGGCGAGGGCACGGGCGGCGTCCTCCGGGAACGGGTAGGACGGGAGCGATAGGCCGTCGGTCTTGAGCGAGTCCGGCGTGCCCTTGCTGGACAGGAAGACCGACAGGAGCGGGATCCGGCGCGGCAGGTCGAGCGCGGCCTCGCGGATGCCGGCGGCGATCGACTCCGGGTTGGTCACCAGGACCGGGACGTAGAGGATGATGATGGCATCGATGCCGTCCCACTCGGCCAGGATCTGCAGGGCCTTGCGGAACGACTCGGGCGGTGCCGCGGCGATCATGTCGACCGGGTTGTTGTAGCCGGCCTCCGGCGGCAGGAACTCGGCCAGCCTGGCCTTGATATCGTCCGGGACCTGCGGCACGACCAGGCCATCGGCCTCGCAGGCGTCCGCGCAGAGGATGCCGGGGCCGCCGCCGTTGGTCAGGATGGCGACGCGGTTGCCCTTGGGGCGCGGCTGGTTGGCCAGCAGCGTGGCGACGTCGAAGAACTCGCCCAGGGTGTCCGTTCGGATGACGCCGGCCTGCTTGAAGAGGGCGTCGACGGTCACGTCCGAGGCGCCGAGGAGGGCGCCGGTGTGCGACGAGGTGGCGCGTGCGCCGGCCGAGGAGCGGCCGCTCTTGACCACTAGGATCGGCTTCTGGCGCCCGACCCGTCGGGAGATTCGGGCGAACTTGCGCGGGTTGCCGATCGACTCCAGGTACAGCGCGATCACGTCGGTCGCCGGATCGTCGGCCCAGTACTGGATGAAGTCGTTGCCCGAGAGGTCGGCCTTGTTGCCGACCGAGATGAAGGTCGAGAGCCCGAGTGAGAGGCTGTTGGCGTACTCGATGACGGCCAGGCCGAGCGCGCCCGACTGCGAAAGGAAGCCGACGTTCCCCTGCATCGGTGCGTTGGGCGAGAAGGTGGCGTTCATGCGGACGTCGTCGTGGGTGTTGATGACGCCCATGCAGTTGGGGCCGATGACGCGCATGCCGTTCTCACGGGCAATGCCCATCAGCTCGCGCTGCATCTCGCGGCCGGCAGGGCCGGTCTCGGCGAATCCGGCGGTGATCACGACCATGCCGTGGACGCCCTTCTGGGCGCACTCGCGGGCTGCGACCATGACGAGCTTGGCCGGGACGACGATCACGGCCAGGTCCACAGGCCCCGGAATGTCGAGGATCGACTTGTAGGCGTGGACCGACTGTACGACCTCGGCGCCCGGGTTGACGGGATAGACGGGACCGTTGAACCCGCCATCCATGAGGTTGTGGAAGACTTCACCGCCGATCGAGCCTCGCTTTCGTCCGGCGCCGATGACGGCGACTGACTTCGGTGCCAGCATTCCCCGGACCGCGTTCATGGCGGCGATCTGCTCGCGAGCCTCGAAGCGGACCTGCGCCTCCGGCGTGATGGAGGTGGGGAACTGGACCCGGACCAGACCGGGCTCGCTCTTCATGGTGATCCCGAAGCCGCTCTCGCGGAAGACGTCGAGCATCTTGTTGTTCTCGGCCAGGACCTCGGCCTCGAAGACGGCCACTCCGTCCTCGTCGGCCGCCTCGGCGAGACGCTTCAGCAGCAGCGTGCCGAGGCCGCGGCCCTGGTACGTGTCCGTGACAGTGAAGCCGACCTCCGCCCGATCGTTGGCGGTCCGGTCGAAGCTCGCCTGTCCGACCACGTCCTGACCGTGGACCGCCAGCACGCAACAGTCCTCGCAGCCCTCTACGCCGGACCAGCGCATGGCCGTGGCTTCGAGGTCGGTCGTCTTGGAGCGGAAGCGGAGCCATCGCGATGAGTCGGAGAGGCCGCGCAGGAATGCCAGGATCGCCGCCTCGTCGGCCGGCTTGGCCGCCCGTATGCGCACCGACGAACCGTCACGCAGGACCGCGTCGATGTCGCGGGGGAAGTAGCTCGTGCTCATGCTGTCGCCTTCACTTGTGATGGAGTGGGCCTGCGGGGACCCAATGTCGGATGCCCCCGTCCGAGTGGCGCTGCGGGAGGTATCCGCGATCTCGTCGGAGCTTCCATGATCCGGCGCTCGGGCGAGTAGGGCCAATGTGCACGCGCTGCGGGCCGTAAGTCCCGAGCCTATCGGTCCCGTCGGCCAACCTTCGGGCGACGCGGCTCCCGCCGCAGAACCAGGATGTGTTGGTGAGCGATATTCGGAACGTAGGAGCGCGGGTACCCGTAAGGCCTCAACCGCGTCCCAGCCTGGTACCAGATTACGTCGCCTTTCGCGGTGAAGCCGGCGCGCGTCGCGCGCTCAGCCAGATCCGCGCCGGTGAAGATGTAGCGCCCGTCCTGGTAGGCATCCCGGACGATCACGGCCGCATATCGATCGGGTCGGAGGATGCGCGCCAGCTGCCCGAAGACGCTTTCCATTCGATCGAGGTAGGTCCCGTAGTCGGCACTGTTGGCCAGGTCACCCGGATGATCGGTGACCATCGAGTAGTCGGTCCGACGATTGGCGTGCCGTTCGGCCAGCTTCCCGCCGGCCATCGTGATCGGCAGCTGGATGTTGTAGGGCGGATCGGTCGCGACGAAGTCGACGCTGTCGGCCTCGAGTTGGGGCAGGACGACGAGCGAGTCGCCGAGGCGCATCTCCAGACCCGAAGGGTCGAACGATCGCTCGCCTCCCGGATCGCCCGAACCGATCTCGGCCAGCACCGGGCCTCTTCCGTCCCTCTCGGCCGCCAGGCTCCGCAGCAGCGACTCGTAGACCTCCACCCAGCGGGCCTCGATCTCGATCCCGATGGCGCGCCGCGGACCACGGGCGATGGCCGCCCCGAGCAGTGTCCCGCCGACTCCGGCGAATGGATCGAGGACCAGCTCACCGCTGGTCGTGAAGAACTCGATCAGGCGCGCCATGAGCCGGGGCGGCTTGTTGGCGCCGTGCCGCTTGCGCAGGTCGTGGCCGAGCTCGGAGGGGTAGGCGGTACCCCAGACGGACTTGGTGAAGTACAGCCATTCCTCGCCCGAGAGCTCGTTGAGGGTGTTGTTGGGGTGTCTGGGGCTCACGGAACGAGCCTAACAGGCGCGGCGGTGGTTCTCGCGGTCTGGCGGGATTGACGCTCGGCGGGGAGGCCTCGCAGGTTACCCTAGGCGAGCCGACAGGATCGGCGACGAGGCGCCTTCAACGGCCGCGCAATTGGGATCTGGTAAGGCCATGACCAACAGCATCGAGCGGAACGGCGAACGCGGGTTCGACGGCCGCTCCTCGCACCGCAAGCTCTGGAGCGACCGGTTCGTCGGTCGTGAGCGTCAGCTCGATCGGATCGCGGTCGGCCTCCAGAACGCGGCGGACGGCAAGCCCAATGCGTTGATTCTTTCGGGCACCGCCGGTCTCGGCCTCACCCGGCTTCTGGGCGAGACGCGGCGTCGCGTCGGCGCGCTGGCGGAGCCGTTCGCCGTGGTTCACGGGGTCGCGATGCCGGCAACCTCCGGGGTCCCGTATGCCCCGATCGCGGCGGCGCTCGAGAATCTCCTGGAGCCGGTCTCCGACGAGACGCTGGCAGCCCTGGCGGGCCCGACGGGCGACGTGATCGCTCGCCTGGTGCCGATCATCCGGCCGCGGCTGGCCGCCCTGGGACTGCTGCCCAACCGGCCGCGCATCGTCGCCACCGAGTGGCGTGAGGCGCGCATGTTCGAGGCCGTGCTGGGGCTCCTGGAACGCCTCGGCGAGCGGCAGCCGGTCGCGCTGCTGCTCGAGGACATGCACCACTCCGATGCCGCGACCCGCGGCCTGGCGACGTTTCTGGCCCGGGTCTCTCGCGGTCAGAGGGTCATGCTCGTCCTGACCTACCAGCCGGACAGACTGCTTCGATCCGANNCTCGGCCAGCTGATCGAGGCGATCGAAGGCGGACGCCCATCGTCCACGACGCTTCTGCTGGTCGCCGAACGCTCGCGCGGCAACCCGCTCGTGGCCGAGGAGCTGATTGCGGCCCGACGCGAGCTGTCCGGCGTCTCTCTGACGGGCTCCTTCGAACGGCTGGTCACGGCCCGCTCCTCGCTCCGCTCCGTGGAGTGCCGCAGGGTGATGAGGCTGCTGTCGCTTGCCGGCTCGCCGGTCGCGTGGCCGATGCTCATGGCGATGGCTACGGAGTTCGAACGGCGCTCGCCAGCCAGGCCGCCGCGGTCGTCGGGCGGCTCGCACAAGGGCGACGGTCTGGACGCGGTTGTTGCGGCCGGCGCCGCCGAGGGTGTCGAACACGGCTTCCTGGTCGAGACCGCCGACGGGCTGATGGTCGGATCCGGGCGCGAGCGCCGCATCCGGTTCCGTCATGAGCTCATCGCCGAGGCGATCGCCGCCGATCTGCTCCCGGCGACGCGGCGCCGCTACCACGCCGCCCTGGCCGCCGCCTCGCCCGAGCCCTCGCCCGCCGCCGCGACTCCACTGGAGCCGGCGGCCGCGCTGGCCCACCACCTTGCGGCCCACCAGCTGGCCGAAGCCGAGCAGGCGGCGCTGGCCGCGGCCGCGGCCGCCGAGGCTCTCGATGCCGGGGCCGACACCCTGGCCCACTACGAGAAGGCCCTGGCCCTGTACGAGATCGTGCGCGTCCAGGAAGGCGTGCCGAGGCTCCCGGACCTGTACGTCCGGGCCGCCGAGGCGGCGTTCGCCGCCGGGGACCCGGCCCGCGCCGAGGCCTACGCCGAGGCCGCCGCCGCCGCCCTGGACGACCCTCACGAGCGTCTCACCCTGGGTCTGGTCATGGAGCAGCTCGGCCGCTACAGGCGCGCGTCTGGCGACCACGAGGGATCGCTCGCCGCCTACAAGCGGGCCGTCGACCTCGTACCGCGCGCGCCTACCGCCGCGCGCGCACGGGTCCTCGCCTCGTTGGCCCAGTTCCGGATGCTCGAAGGCGTCTTCTCGGAGGCCAAGCGGTATGCCCAGGAAGCGGTCGAAGTCGCCACCGCCGTCGGCGACGAGGCTCGCCCGGAACTGCTGCACGCCACCTGCACATTGGCCGTGGCCGAGGCCTGGGGCGAGCAGCCGGAACCCGCCGTGGAGATGCTCCGCAAGACCCGCGACGAGGCCGCCCAACTGGGTCGCCTCGACGACCTGTTCCGGGTATACGCGAACCTCACCACCGTCCTCGATCTCCTCGGTCGCCGCGAGGAGGCAATCGCGATCGCCTACGAGGGGATCGCCGAGGCCGAGCGGGAAGGCCAGGCGACCGTCTACGGCAACTTCCTGCGAGCCAACGCGTCCGACTCGCTGTACTTCATGGGACGCTGGCAGGAGTGCCGCCGGCTGTGCCTCGACGCTCTCAGCTGGAACCCCGTGGGGATCTGGTTCCTCACGCCGCTCCTCAACCTGACGATCGTCGAGGTCGCCATGAGCGCGGGCGAGTCGGCCGGCCGGCTGCTCGGCCAGGTCCTGCTCGCCATCGAGACGGTTCAGGATCCGCAGTTCTCGGTCCCGGCCCAACAGACCGCGGCCGCATACGCGTTGTGGCAGGAAGACCTGGTGGACGCCCGTCGCGCGGCCGAGCGCGGATGGCAGCGGGTCAGCGACACGGAGGATTGGCTGCTGATGGCGCACATGGCGTCGACATGTCTGGAGGTGGACGCCACGATAGCGCTGGATGCCCACCGCCGGCGCGACTTCGCCACCCTGGCGGCGGCGCGGGAACGGAGCCTGCCCGTCGTGCTGCGGGCCGAGGCGGTCGTCCGGGCGTGCGGGGTTGCGCCCAGGATCGGCTCGCGACGCCAGGCCGACCTCGCCATTCGCGTGGCCCGCGCCTTCCGGGCCCGCGTCGAGGGCCGCGACGATCCCGCCACGTGGACCCAGCTGGCTGCGGATTGGGCCGACCTGGGCGACCCGTACGAAACGGCGCGTGCCCACTGGCGCGAGGCGGAGGCTCTACTCGATCGGTCCCGTGGCCGCTCGATGCGGACCATGGCCCGGGAGCCGCTGACCGCCGCCGCTGAGGGCGCGTTCGCGCTCGGCGCGTGGCCGCTTCTGCGGGCCGTGGCCGAGCTTTCGCGGCGGGCCATGCTGCCTCTCCCGAAGGCGATCGAAGCGGCTCTCGAAGGCAGGTTCGAGCCCGCAGCCGCATCCCCGAAACCTGTCGCCGGCCGTCCGACCGGCCCGGCCCGACCCGCCGGTCCCACGCCCTCGGGCCGCCCGACCGCCCCAGGCCTCGCCGCCGGGATCTCCGGCCCAACGCCCGAGTCGGGCGTGGTGGCCGATTTCGCTGCATCGGCGACCCAACAGGCTCAGCACGACTTCGGCTTGAGCAAGCGCGAGTTTGAGGTCCTGGCGCTGATTGCCGAAGGCCGCAGCAATCCGGAGATCGGGCGTCAGCTCTTCATCACCCGCAAGACCGTGGCCGTCCACGTCAGCAACATCCTGACCAAGCTCGGGGTGTCGGGGCGGGTGGAAGCGGCCGCAGTCGCGATCAGGCTGGGACTGACCGAGCGTTCGTAGTGGCGCGAAGCAGATACAAAGAAACCCGGACTCGTGGGTCCGGGTTTCTTGGGGCGGATCCGGCCCTAGATCCAGCGCTTGCCACGCAGCACCAGGACTGGAGCCAGAGCGCACAACGTCGATTGCGCCTGTTGCACTGTCTGCTTCACTGCCGACTCCTTGTTTGTATGCCCACGAAACGTCGCCGCGCAAGCCGCGTGCAGCGGTGCCACAACGTTGACTCGGGGACCCAGGGAGTCTCAATGGCCCATCCGTACCCAGGCGCACTGGCGGAGGGTACTGCCTGGCGCCCGCCGAATGGGGCAAGGGCCGCGGCCTGCCCGGCATCGGCGGCCGGGACGTCGTGCTAGACGATGGGGTGCAGCCCCGGCCTTACTGGGCCTTGACCGCCGCGATCAGCTTCGCCAGGCCCTGTTTGGCGTCGGCGAAGTACATCCCCGTCTTGGGGTTGGTGTAGAGCGGGTTGTCGATGCCGGCGTAGCCGCGCCCCATCGATCGCTTCATGACGATGACGGAACGGGCCTTGTCCACGTCGAGGATCGGCATGCCGAAGATCGGGCTGGAGCGATCCGTTCGAGCGGCCGGGTTGGTGACGTCGTTGGCGCCGATCACCAGGGCCACGTCGGTCCGTCCGAACTCGGGGTTGATCTCGTCCATCTCCTTGAGCTGCGGATAGGGCACGTTGGCCTCGGCCAGCAGCACGTTCATGTGGCCCGGCATCCGACCGGCCACCGGATGGATGGCGTATGAGACGTCGACGCCGCGGGCCTCGAGCAGGTCGGCCAGCTCGCGGACGGCATGCTGGGCCTGGGCCACTGCCAAGCCGTAGCCGGGGACGATGACCACCTTGCTGGCGTAGGCCAGCTGGATCGCGGCGTCGTCAACGGAGACTTCTCGGACCGTCCCGCCCTCACCGGTCATCGCCGCCTGCGACCCCTCGTTCGCTCCGAAGCCGCCGACGAGAATGTTCGCGATCGAGCGGTTCATGGCGTTGGCCATGAGCCTCGTCAGGATTGCCCCCGAGGCGCCGACGAGCGCGCCGGCGACGATCAGGATGACGTTGCCGACGACGAAGCCGGCCATCGCGACCGCGGTGCCGGTGAAGGCATTGAGCATCGAGATCACGACCGGCATGTCCGCGCCGCCGATCGGCAGGACCATCGTCACGCCGAAGATGAGGGCGCAGGCCAGGGCCGTGACCAGCAGGACCTCTAGGACCCACGTCTCGTAGTTGAAGAGCCCGGCGCCGGCCATGACCAGGACGATCGAGCAGCTCACTGCCACGATCATCGCCACCGCCGAGAGGATCCGCCCGCCGGGCAGGAAGATCGGTTGGCCCTTCAGCTTGCCCATCAACTTGGCCGAGGCGACGAGCGAGCCGGTGAAGGTCACCGAGCCGACGATCACGTCGACGACGATAAAGACGATGAGCCAGCCGTCCAGCGCGGCAAGCGAGCCGTCGGGGGCGTGCTGGCCGCTGAGCCGGATGAAGTCGTCGATCGCCAGGAGCGCGGCCGCGCCGCCGCCGACGGCGTTGAAGAGCGAGACGAGCTGCGGCATGGCGGTCATGGCAACCGAGCGCGCCATCCACAGGCCGGCGGCTCCGCCGACGACGAGACCGCCGAAGATGATCAGCCAGTTGCCGATCGCCGGGTTCGACGAGCTGACGAAGATCAGTTCGGCCGTGACGGCGATGAACATTCCGATGGCCGAGAGACGGTTGCCGCCGCGCGCCGTGGCCGGCGAGTTCATCAGGTGGAGGCCGATCGCGAAGCACGACGCCCCGATCAGGAACGCGAACTGCACCAGGTACCCCAGGTTCGCGGTGGTCATGGCCGGCACCTCGTCATTTGGCTGACTTGTCGGCCTTGGGGACCGGGCGTCGTTTGAACATTTCCAGCATCCGATCAGTGACCCAGTAGCCGCCGACCACGTTCGCCCCGGCGAAGACCACGGCGATGAAGGCAAGTGTGGCCGTCAGAGGGTTGTCGGCCGTGGCCCCGAGGCCGATGGCGCCGACCAGGACGATGCCGTGGATCGAGTTGGTGCCCGACATCAACGGCGTGTGCAGAGTCGCAGGGACGCGGCTGATCACTTCAAAGCCGAGCAGGATCGCCAGGGCGAAGACCGTCAGGTCATTGATCAGGGTGCCGACGTTCATGCCTGGGCGCCTCCCTTTGGAGCAGGATTGAGCAGCTTCAAGGTTGCCGGCTGGACGACCTTGCCGCCGTAGGTGATGACGGTTGCGGCGGTGACCTCATCGGCAAAATCGAAGCTGAGGTCGCCGTCCTTGACGAAGTTGAGCAGCAGGTTGGAGATATTGCGGGAGTAGAAGCTACTCGCTCCCGCCGGCATCGACGACGGAAGATTGGTCGGCGCGTGAATCTCCACACCGTTGGCGCTGGTCACGACCTTGCCCGGCCGTGAGAGCTCGCAGTTGCCGCCCAGATCGCTAGCGGCCACGTCCACGATCACCGAGCCCACCTTCATGCCTTCTACGGCGGCCTTGGTGACGAGGATCGGAGGCCGCCGACCCGGAACCTGGGCCGTGGTAATCACGATGTCCTGGGTGGCGATGATGTCGTTCAGCTCGGCCTGCTGAGCCGCCTGCTCTTGCGGAGTCAGGGCCCGGGCATAGCCGCCCTGACCGGTCGCGTCGATCGCGGACTTGAGGCTGATGAACTGCGCGCCGAGCGATTCAGCCTGCTCTTTCGTGTCGCGGCGGACGTCGTAGGCCTTGACCATCGCCCCGAGCCGGCGGGCGGTGGCGATTGCCTGCAGGCCCGCGACCCCCAGGCCGAGGACGAGGACGTTGGCCGGCTTGGCCGTGCCGGCGGGCGTGGTCAGGAGCGGGAAGTACCGCCCGAAGGCGTTCGCCGCGATGAGCACGGCCTTGTAGCCGCCGACGTTCGACTGCGAGGAGAGCGCGTCCATTCCCTGGGAGCGGGTGAGAGTCCTCGGAATTGCGTCCAGGCTGATCGCCGTCACATGGTGGCGGGCGAGTCCCGCCATGGCGTGGGGATCGAGCAACGGCGCGAGCAGGCCGATCACGACCTGGCCTTCGTGGCACAGCTTCGCCTCGGCCGGCGTGGGGCGATGGATCCGCAGGATGATGTCGCTGGTCGAATACAGGGTCGCCGTGCTGACTATTCTGGCGCCCGCTTCGACGTAGCTTTGATCCGGGAAGGAGGCCGCTGACCCCGCGCCGCGCTCCACGAGCACGGTCATGCTCGCGTCCCGGAGCTTCTGGATCGTCTCGGGGACCAGCGCCACGCGCCGTTCCTCCGGTGCGGTCTCCCGGGCGACGCCAACTTTCATAGCGATATCACCTGCTGCACGCGTCTTTGGACCGGCCAGCCCAGGGCAGGAGCGTCCAGCGAGGACGCGCTGGAAGTCTAGCCCGGCTCGCCGGGGCGTGTCGCGCTGTCCGGCGCGGCTGCCTCTGGCTGGACCTGGGAGCTGGCGTCGGTCCACCCGCCGGGGACCGCGCGCCGGGGTCACCCGCCGGTGATCGCCGGGCCAGCGCTCAGGTGAGACTCGACCTTCGCATACCTCACACTTCGACGCAGTCGACGTGGCCTCGTGTCTCACCAGACCGACTCGGCGCTCACACATCCACGTACGTGAAGATGCTATCTGGTCACATTTCACCGGAGGCGTATAGTCAGTGCGCCATCGCTGGCCACGGCTGGCGAGTCATGTCGAATCGGGTCGTGGACTGGGAGTGAGGAAGACAATGGTCACAGTTCGCAAAGCCGACCCGGCGCTAATGGACAAAGCCGCCAAGCCTTCGCGCGAGCTGAGCCCGGCCGCGAAGGAACGGGAGCAGCAGCAGCGCCAGTTCAAACGGCTCATCGGTCAGCTCAAAGGTCCTGAGCAGGTCTTCGCGGTTCGGCTGGATTCAACGGAGAAGCCGATCACGATCAGGCAGCGACTGCTTCGCGTCGCAGTCGAAGCCAATGTGGAGATTGCCGTCCGAAAGCACGGTGACGGTTTCCTCGTCGGACTGCTCACACCTGAACGTCGGACGAATCGCGGGCGCCGCGCGCAATCCGGCAAGACCCGGGGCTGATCCTCCGCGCCTCGATGAGCGCGGCCACCCCTATACGGTCGGATACGCGGACGACGGTCCGTGGTCGGGAGTTCGCTCCGTCGCGCCTGACGGAGCCCCGTTGGTCTACGCAGCTCGTCGCCGGCGAACCCGATACGCAAGATGCGCCGGTAGGGGTCTGCGACCCAGATTCGGGGCGGCAATCGGTGGACGGGGGAGGATGGCGTGCAGGTCGATGACCAAGGGCCCCAGGCGGGCCCGGATTCGCTCGACCCGGGCACCAGCCCACGCCGGCTGGTCGAGATTCGATGCGGTTTCGCGGAACTCGCGCGCCGCGAGGCGGAGGCCGCAGAATCGCGCGTCGCCGAGGCTGGCCGCGCGTTCGACGCCCAGCTTGCCGTTCTAGCCGCGTCGCACGCGGCCAGGGATCTCGGAGCCACTCGAACCGCCAAGGAGGAGGCTCACCGCGCCTTTCGGAAGGCTGCCGACGAGGCCAGGTCGCGGTCCCAGGTGGAAGCCGCCGCGGCTTCCTGGCTCGAGCAGGTCAACCGCATCAACAGCGCGGCCAGGGCCGCCCAGCTGCGAATCCAACGCGAGCGCGATGCCACCGACGGCCTGGCGTCCGAGCTCGACCGCTTGACTTCTGCCGCGGAAGCGAGCCAGGCGATGGCGGACGCGGCCGTCGAGGCATGTCGAGCTGCACGGGAGGCGCTCGCGGCCGCTGAAGGCATTGAGGTCGCCGAGGCCGGGTATTCTCCCTCCGGCGAGTCTGCCGCTGCCGAACTGACGACCGCCCGCGCGGCCGCGCAGACGGCCCCGGTCGAGGCGGCGACTCCCGATGCGATCCTTGACCGGGCGGCGCTGGGTCGTCCGGCGCCCGCCTTTGCGGTGCTCGGGGCAGAGACGGGCGCGGTCGGTGGGCAGGCCGAGTCGGCGGGAGATCAGGCCGGAACCTCGGCCGCAGAGCCGCCGATGGACCTGACCGGCCCCAGGCCGCCCACGATCGTGCGGCTTGTCCAGCGCGACGGGGCCACGATGAGCCATCTGGTCGAGCGGCTGGCCGGATCCGACCCGGAACAGCAGCGGCGCTGGCAGCTGTGCCTGGCGAACTTCGTGGACGCGGTCGTAACCGCGGCAATCGACCACGGCTGCTTCACATTCCCGGGCGGCAACCCGTTCTGGGATCAGTTCACCCTCGACGAAGCCCGAAACGTCGCCCAGAATCTGGCGGCGCTCGGTTTCAGGCATGACGGCACGGGCGAATTCGCCGACGGACGAGTGCCGGGGCAGCGCGACCTGTCGATGGCCGTCGGCCAGGCAGGGTTGCCGATAGTCAGGGTCCGATTCTGGCCGCGGCCACAGGAGGCGGCGAGGCTCTTCCGACACGTCCGAGTCGACACGACGGCGGTCCTGTCAGAACGGGCGCCGTCGCTGACGAAGGGCGAGCTCGTTCGCCTGCTGGGTCGTCGCGCCGAGCTGGTCGCCGACCTATGGAACGACTGGTCGCGCGCGCGACCGCTGCTTCTGCTGCCGAGCCGCGACTAGCGCGCCTTCGGCTCCTGTGCCGTGAGTCCCTCCTCGACCTCGGCGGACTCCTCGGAATCTTCGGGATCCTGCTCGAACACCACCAGCCGGTAGCCCTCGGCCGCCGCGGTGCCGATCCGCGCACCCTGTTCGGCCAGTCGCTCGCGCACCCGGGCGAAGACCCCCTCGGGATCGTGGAGCTGGCTGGCGTGGGATCGCAGGGCTTCGATCTTCCGATCGGCGGTCGCCGAGACGTCGATCCAGACGTCGGGCTGGTTCGACCACATCAGATACAGGCGCCTGACGTGGTGGGCAGGCAGACCCTGGCGGGTCAGCCAGGGGAACGCCATCGGGTTGCGGGCCGCCGGATACACCGCGTCGACGGCCGCCATCGCGGCCGCTCGGTGGTCTGTGTGGTTGATCCCGCCGCCGCCGTGGATCACGACCTCAGGGTCGCCGGTCAAGACCGCGTCGGGCTTGAAGGTCCGGATCTCGCGCACCAGCATCTCGCGCAGGGGCACGTCGTTGACCAGGTAGCCGTCGGGTTGGTGCAGGAAGCTGACGCCCTTGTAGCCGACGACGCGCGCGGCCTGGCGCTGCTCTTCTTCGCGCGCTCGCGCGAGGAGCAGCGGGTCGGCGTCGGGGTCCTCGCCGCCGGCGTCGCCCGAGGTGCAGCACACCAGCCAGCCATCGGAGCCGGCGTCGATCCAGGCCGATGCCGCTCCTGCCGGACCGAAGTCGGCGTCGTCCGGGTGGCCCACGATGACCATGAATCGCCGGGGTCGCCAGCTGTGAGGAGAGGCTGTCTCGTCGGCCATCGGTGCGTATTGGCTCCTGGGCGGTGGATAACTATTGTCATCCGAGGGTAACAGTCACGCTGTCGCCCGCGTGGGCACGTCGGAAACGTTGCGCCGCTACTTGCGAACGCGAGTTATCATGCCGGCCGAGGCTTCGCTCGTCTCCCCCCACGGGCGAAGCCTCTCTTCATGCCCGGGACTCTACGCTTTGGCGGCGCGGGCCTCTCGCAAGGCTTCGAGGACCTCCGTGGCGTGGCCCTCGGGCTTCACCTTCGTCCAGACGCTGGCGACCCGCCCGTCCGGGCCGACGAGGAAGCTGTTTCGGGCGACCCCCCAGTAGGTCTTGCCGTAGTTTTGCTTCTCCACCCAACTGCCGTACGAGTCCGCCACCGCGTGGTCCTCGTCGGCGAGGAGTGTGAAGGGGAGCCCGTACCTGGCGCGAAAGGCGGCCTTGCTCGCGGCGCCCTGGGGGCTGATCCCCCAGACCTCGGTGTCGGCGTCGCCGAACGAGACGTGGGCATCGCGGAAGGCGCACGCTTCTTTCGTGCAGCCGGGGGTGTCGTCGGCCGGGTAGAAGTACACGACCGTGAAATGGCCTCGACGACCCGACAGCCGGTGCGCCCGGCCCTCGTCGTCTCGGAGTTCGAAATCGGAGGCGAATTCGCCCACCGTCGGCATGGCGCTCATGCGGTCAGGCTAGCAGAACCCTTTCTGACGAGACTCAACGGGGCAGGGCGAGTGCGGCGGCCGCGACGGCCAGGGCGACGACGATGGTCAGCCAGTCGCGCCAGGTCGTGCGCAGTTCGCGGAAATGCGTGCGGCGGATGCCGCTGTCGAAGCCGCGGGCGTCCATCGCGAGGGCAAGACGCTCGGCCCGTCGGATCGTCGCGACCAGCATCGCCAGCAGGCGACCTCCGGTCTCTCGAAGGCGCGCCGCGGGGCTTCGCGGCTGGAGGCCGCGCAGGCGGCGAGCGGCGCCGATGGTTCCCCAGTCGCCGGCCATGAACGGCGCCACACGCAGAGCGGCCAGCGTCCCGTACGCGAACCGATCGGGGAAGTGCCACTGCTGGACGAGCGAGTCGGCCATCCGGGTCGGGTCCGACGGGCCGAAGACGAGCAGCGTCGAGAGGGCGATGACCCCGACGCGCAGGCCGACCGCAAGACCGGCGGCGATGGCCGGGCCCGTGATCCTGGCCGGGCCGAGGGTGACGACCGCCGCCACGGAGCGGTCGCCGTTGGAGCTCGACAGCAGGATCGAGAAGGCGGTCAGGCTCACGATGGCGAGGCCGAGCGGAGCCAGTCGGCCGGGGATGCGCCGCAGCGGCAGGCCGGACCACAACACCAGGGCGACGACCGCGGCCAGGATCAGCCGGACGGGCACGATTGGATCCAGGGTGACGATGCTGGCGACCAGCCAGGCCATGCCGGCCACCAGCCTCGCCACTGGCGTGACCCGGGTCAGGAAGGCCGGCCGAACAGGCTGGAGCGGCGCCGGCAGGACGCTCATCGGGAACCCGCCGCGCCGGCAACCGCGGCGGTGCCCGACGTGATGGCAAGCGCGACGCCGTCGCGCCAGGGGGCCGCGGGCCGGTAGGGCGGCGCCGCCAGGAAGGCGTCGGGCGAACCGTCGAAGACGACCCTGCCGGCATCGAGAGCGACCACCCGCTCGCAGGCTGGCAGCAACCGCGGGTCGTGGGTGGCCAGGATCTGCGCCTGGCCCGCGGCTCTAAGGTCGTCCAGGAGCCGAAGGACCGCCTCCGTTCCGCGTCGGTCGAGCCCGAACGTCGGCTCGTCGAGGAGCAGGATGGCCGGCGGCCGAAGCGCGAGGGCTGCCAGGCTGAGGCGACGCTGCTCGCCCTGGCTGAGCCGAAACGGATTCTCCGCGGCGAGGTGGCCCAGGCCGAAGTGGGCCAGCACGCCGTCGGCGCCGTGGTCGTCGTGGGCGTCGCGGCCGCGGCCGCGGCCCATCGCCCGGGCGCCGGCGCTCACTTCGTCGCGGGCAGTGCGGGCCACGAAGCCCAGCTCCGGGTCCTGGAAGACGAGCCCGATCCGCGCCGCGATCTCGCCGGCCCGGAGGCGCGCCGGGTCGCGCATGGGCTCTCCCGCCTCATCGTCCCGCGGCAGGGCACGTAGCCTGACCGTCCCGGCGTCGGGTCGGAGCAGCCCCGTCATGGCGAAGAGCAGGCTGGACTTGCCGGAGCCGTTCGGGCCGACCAGGGCGATCCGCTCGCCGGCTCGCACTGCAATCGACACCCCGTCGATGGCGAGGTGCGTGCCGCTCTCGTCGGCCGGGTACGCGATCCGTATATGGGCTGCCTCCAGCAGTAGCGGGCCGGCTTCGGTCGCTCGTCGGGTCTCCGCCGCCCCCGTCTCGTTAGTCCGTGCGGCCTCGACTCCCTGCCACGCGCGGGGCACCCAGGCACCGTTGCGCTCGAGCAGCCTGACCGCCTCCGGACCGACCGCGTCGGCGGGGGCGAAGGCAAGCTGGCGGCCCGAGTCGTCGAGCAGCAGGACGTCGTCGGCCAGAGGCAGGGCGGCTTCCAGGCGATGCTCGATCAGGACGATGGTGTGTCGGCGGACTCGAGCCAGGGCTGCGATCTGCTCGAAGGTGGCGCGCATCGCCGCCGGATCGAGGTTCGCGGTCGGCTCGTCGAGGACGAGCAGGCCCGGCCCCGCCGCGAGGAGGTCGGCGATCGCCAGGCGCTGCTTCTCGCCGCCGGAGAGCGTCATCGTGCCGCGCCGTTCGAAGCCCGACAGTCCGACCTGCGCCAGCGCCACCGGAACCCGTGCCTGCATCGCCTCGCGCGGCCAGGCGCGGTTCTCCAGCCCGAAGGCGACCTCGTCGTCCACGCGCGACATGACGAGCTGGCTGTCGGGGTCCTGGAACACCAGGCCGATCCGTTCGCCGAGCAGGCGCGCCGGCGTCTCGGCGACGTCGAGGTCACCGACGCGAAGGACGCCCTGCCAGGTCCCCGGGAGGACGTGCGGGACCAGGCCCGCCAGGGCGCGGGCGACCGTGCTCTTGCCCGAGCCCGAAGGCCCCAGGACGAGCAGGACACGCCCCGGCTCCAGCCGGAACGTCAGGCCTTCGATCGCGGGACGGGATCTGCCGGCGTAGGTCCAGCACAGCCCGGCGGCCTCGATCGAAGGCGGGGCGGTCGATTCGAGGGCGATCCGGCCGCCCCGGTCAGTCGTCACTCGGCGGCGGGGAAAGTCTGCAAGACGCCCGTTCGACGAAGCGCCCTGACGAGCAGCCAGCCTCCGATTCCGGCCACGACGGCGGCCGACAGCATCTCGAGTGACGCGATGCCGATCTGGACTTCGCGGGTCGCCGTCGGGAACCACACCGGGATGTCATGGAGGGCCTCGCCGATGCCAGCCCCGGCTCCGGCCAGAAGGGCCACGATCGGACCGAATGAGCGGTACATCGTGAAGCCGAAGAGGAGCTCCGCGCCGGCGCCCTGGACGAAGCCCGAGAGCAGCGTGTCCAGGCCCCACTGGCTGCCGAGAATGACCGAGACGACGGCCGCCACCATTTCGGCGAAGAGCGCCGCGCCGGGCTTGCGCACGATGAGCGGCGCAACCACGGCAGGCATGACCCAGACGCCGCTGATGACGTACTCCCACGGCTCACCGAGGGGCCTGAGCCACACCCACACGAAGGCGTTCCAGAACCAGAAGACGACGCCGAAGGCGACTGCGATTGCCGCCACCACGACGATGTCGACGGTTCGCCAGCGGGTCGACTCGGCTGACGCGGCGAGAGATGACTTGAATGCCGGGATGGTGCTCACGTTCGATCTCCTGCTCCGGGTTGTTCGGTTTCCGTGTCCACTCTGGTTTCGACGATCAGCAGGTAGCCGCGGCGGAGCGAGACGCTGGCCTCGGTCGTGAGTCTCACGTTCGAGAGACCGCGCGCGGGGCCCGGTCGAAGCGTCTCGTTCACGAGGGGGTAGAGGAGCCCGGCCGTCGTGACGCCGACGGCGGACTCGCCGAGCGGCAGCAGCGAGACCAGGTCGCCCGCGGCACCGACGAGCTCGCGGCGGGCCGCCGTCTCATCGACCGCCGGGGCCCGCAGCAGCCTGACACGCGTGGTCGCGTCGAGCAGCTCGACCTCGACTGCGCCGGGTTCCGCCAGCGCGAGCAGGCCCACGTTCGCCAGGGCGTGGTCGAAGCGCTTGCCGCCCAGAGCCCCCAGGATCGTCACGTGGGTCGCTCCCCGCCGGAGAGCGGCCAGGAGTGCCAGCTCCGCGTCCGACTCATCCTTGGCGGCGGGGGATCGCTCGATCGGGACGCCCTGCGCGGCCACTTCCGCGAAACGGGTCTCGGGCAGTGAGTCGGCGTCTCCCACCAGCAGCCCCGGCGCAAGACCGAGCGTGGTGGCCTTGTCCCAGCCGCCGTCCGCGGCCACGACCAGCTCGACCTCGCGGTCCCAGCCCGGCCAGCCCAACTGGAGCGCCGCGCGGCTCGGGACGTCGCCGTCGGCGACGATCAGCGCGTGCACGGTCGTCCGTCCGCGGTCGCCGATTCGGGCGCCGATTCAGCGCGCCCCATCGCCGCCCTTTCGGCCGTCTCTCTGCGCATGAAAACACCTCCACCGGATTCGACAGAGGTGCTCCGTGCTTGACTCCCTTCGCCGGCATGACCCGGATCAGGTTCCAAGGGTCTGCGGATTTCGCTCCGCACTCTCAGCGCCGCCCCGGCGCTCCCCTGTCCTTCTTCTGTTGTCCGCCGACTCTACACCCGCGCCGGATGCCTCGCCATCGGGCTTTGGGTCTTGGCCGTGCGGCGGTGATCCAAGAAGCCCTCGGAACCGTAGCCGCTACAGAACTCGAGGGAACCAACGGCGCCCGATCGGGGTCCTAGGTTCGGGTGACCGCGATCTCCCATTGTCAAATTGCATCCCACGTGCCGATACTTTCTATATAAACCAACTCGAACGCATGGTACATTTCGTAACGTGAGTGAGTTCTCGCATCCAGCAATTCAGCGAGTGGTCGAGGCTGCCTCCCGCAAGGGCGTCAAGCTCGACATCACCATCTTCGACGAGTCGACGCACACCGCGGAAGAGGCGGCGGCGATCGTCGGCGTAGACCTCGGACAGATCGTGATGTCGCTTGTCTTCGTCGCCCCGAGGGCCGGCGGGCGGCTGGTTCCGATCGTCTGCCTGGTCTCCGGGCGCAACCGCGTCGACCTTGCGCAGTTGGCTGCCGTGACAGGTGAGTCCGCGATCCGGCGGGCGACCGCTCGCGAGGCGCGGGAACTGACCGGCTTCTCGATCGGCGGGATCCCGCCTTTCGGGCATGGCCACGACGTGCGAATCGTGATGGACCCGGACCTGTGCCCCTATCCGGTGGTCTGGGCCGCGGCCGGCACCGACACCGCCATCTTCCCCGTTTCGCCCGGCGCACTGCGGGTCCTCTCCAACGCCTTCGTCGCACCGATCGCCGAAGAGCCTTGGATCCCGGCCGCGATCGGGATGGAAACGCGCCTTCGCTTCGAGGCTGGCGGGTCGACCTTCTAGGGCGCCCTGGGCGGTCCGATCGGCGCCGAACCGGGCGGTGGATAGACGGTGGACAACTCCCCTACCTGAAATGCGGTTAGGTGGACAAACCAATTGATCGCGGAGCCGGGTCGGCGTAGCGTCCTTGTTACGCCCGAAGGGGTCGAGCGACTGCTAGTGGTGGCGATGACATCAAAACCCACGCAGCGAGAAGGTTCCTTCGGGCGTCTCCTTTTGCCCGCAAAGCCCTGACGCGATCCGCCGGGCTGGGTCGGCGAGCGGACCACCCCCGCCGGATCGACCGTGGCTTTGGCACGACTTCCGGCCCGCGCACACCATTCGCCGGCTAAACTGCCAGCGTGCGCGTCCGCCTTTTCGAGTTGCGGCTTCTGGCCGCCGCTCTCACCGTCCTCTGGGCCGCGGGCGGCGGCATCGTTCTGATCGCCTACCGGCCCGGCGGTCCGCTCGACCTGCTCGTCGGCGTCACCGCCTTGTTGCCCCTGCTGGTCAGCGTCGCCTCTATCGTCTGGCCTCCGCTGGTCCGGAGCGATCGCGGCTCGGCGGGGGTCTTCTGGCTCGGCCTGGTGGCAGGGATGCTCCTTATTCCATCCATCGCCAGCGTCACGGCCCAGGTGCTCGCCGGCACTTCCCAGCCGCTCCTACCCTCCGCGCAGGTCGTCTACCCGTGGATCGTGGCGCTGCTGGCCACCGGCCTGTTCGCCGGCCTCGGCATCAGTCGTCAGCTGATCGCCGAGACGGGGATCGGCAAGCGACGGCTGGCCTCCTCGCTCGCATTCGCGCTGGTCACCACCACTGTCATCAGCGGCATCTTCGCCGGCGTCAGCATGGCCGACGATGCCGCCCTGCGCGACAAACCGGCGGCCCATTCGCGGTTCGGCCCGACCGACGCCGCCCTCACCCCGCCCAACTGCGACAAGCGGCTCGAAGACGCGCCGACCGCCAAACTCGATCTGGCCGTCTGGGGCGACGTCGACAGGCGTTCCATCGGTTCGGTGGATCTGACCGGCAGCCGAGCCGGGCGCGACGTCTCCTGGACCGCTCGAGTCGTGCGCAGCGACCTCTTCGGCCAGTACGGCGCCGTCCGAACGGCCGAGTCCGCGTGGTGGCTCGAACCTGGTATGGACTGGAAGAGCGTGGCGCCGTCCTTGCTCGACGGAGAGTTGATCGACGACACCGTCCTGACCCAGTCTCTCTCGGCAGGCAACAGGGCGACCGCCGAGGACCGCGGACTCGAATACGTCGAGGGCGCCCGGGCACGGCACTGCCGCGTGGCGATCGACGGCGAGATCTTCGCCGCCTCCTTCCCGCAGGTCGCGTGGCTCGTCGGAAACGCCAGCCTGGAGACGTGGCGCGGCCAGCTCGACTTCTGGGTCTTCGGCGACGGAGAGGTCGGCATGGTCACGGGCTCGGTGAACGGCAACGCCCAGGCGATCCTGCCGCACGGACTGCTGGCGACCGTCGAGATACGACTGACAGCCACCGACCGCGGAGACCCGGTCTCGATCACACCGCCGCGGACCTGACGATGACACAGCCGAACGCTCCGCTCGAACCCGACCGGACCTCCGACCGAGCCTCAGCCAAGCACGATCGGCTGGCCCGCTTCTACCGCGTCATCCGCTATTTGCAGGCCCACCCCGAGGGCGCCACGCCCGACGCAATCGCCGGTTTCGTGGGCATGTCGAAGCGGACCGTCTACCGTGACCTCCAGGCGCTCGAGGGCGAGATCGAAATCCCGCTCTGGAGCGAGGGCGGCAAGTGGGGGATCGTCGCGGGGGCGTTCCTGCCGCCGCTGCGCCTGACTCTTGACGAGGCCGTGGCCTTCTTCTTCGCCGCGCGGCTGACGGCCCAATTCGCCGATCGCTACGAGCCCGACATGGGGGCCGCGTTCCAGAAGCTGGCGGAGATCCTCCCGCCCGTCGTGGCGCGGCACCTGGAGCAAACGATCGACGTCCTGGCGAGCCGCCCGCAGGACGAACGGCTGACGCGCAACCTGCGCATCCTGGCCCGCGCCTGGGCCGAGCGGCGGGTCGTCGAGCTGACCTACGACGCCGCCACGTACAGCCCCGGTCGGCCGCCGCGACGGTCGCGCGTGCACCCCTACCTGCTGGAGGCTTCGGCCACGACTCGGGCGCTGTACCTGATGGGCTTCGACGAGTCGCGGGCGGCGATCCGAACCTTCAAGCTGCAGCGCATCCTGGAGCTGTCGCTCACGCCCGATACCTTCGAGCCGCCCGATCCGCGAGTCGTGCAGGAGGGCCTCGGTCGGGCCTGGGGCGTCATCGCCGATCAGGAGGAAGTGGAGGTCGTGCTCCGGTTCGACGCCGCGATCGCCGGCCTCGTGACCGAGACGACGTGGCACCCGACTGAGCAGGTCATGCGTCAGCCCGACGGCAGCGTCCTGTGGCAGTGTCGGGTCTCCGGCACGATCGAGATCCGGCGCTGGATCCTGTCCTGGGGATCGCAAGTCGAGGTTCTGGAGCCGAAGGAGCTGCGGGACGAGGTGGCGGCCACTTACCGCGCCGCTGCGGCGCGGTACCAGGAGGGCGCTCGGCCGTGACGAAGGACAAGAGCCTGAGACTGCGGGCGCCGTGACGATCCTCCCGTGGCCCGTCTCGGATAGGCTTGGACGATGCAGGACGAGACGCTGAGGTCCGCTGAGAGCGAGGGCGTCGCTGCGCCGACGGATCGCCAGGTGCATCCGCTGCTGTGGGCGGTCAATCTCGTCAGCGATCCCATCCACGGCTACATCGAGCTGACGAAGCGCCTTACGCCGGAACGCGCGAGTGAGCTCGGCCTGACGACCGAAACGGCGGCCGAAGGCGACCTGCTCGACTCGGCGTGGGTCCAGCGGATGCGTCGCATCAGCCAGCTGCAGAGCGCTCGTTGGGTCTTCCCGACGGCCGAGCACAGCCGCTTCACGCACGGCCTGGGCGTCATGCACGAGGCAGGGCTGTGGGCCCGCCACCTTTATCCCAGCCTGCGGACGGCCCTGGCTGCGGCGGAGCCGAGCACGCAGCCTCCCTCGGAGGGGCTGGTCGTGGAGACGCTGCGGCTGGCCGGGCTGCTGCATGACGTCGGGCACGGGCCGTTCGCCCACTTCTTCGACGAGCACGTCCTGTGCCACTTCGCCGCGCCGGCGGATCCCCGGCGCGTCGGGCGCAAGAGCCTGACCCACGAAGATCTTTCGCAGCTGATCATCGAGCGCGAGCTGGGCGACACGATTCGCGGGATTCGGCGGGCTCCGGGCGCCGTTCCCGAGCGCGACGCTCTGGCGCCGGACGAACGGATCGATCCTCGCTGGGTCTCGTTCCTCATTTCCAAGCCGGCTTTGGCCGACCCGAGCATGCCGCGCTGGCTCCGCTGGCTGCAGCCTCTCCTGTCGGGCGTCTTCACCGTCGACAACCTCGACTACGTCCGCCGCGACGCCTATCTGATCGGGGTCTCGACGGGACCCGTGGACGTGGAGCGTCTGCGGCGATACAGCTTCATCGGTCCGCGCGGGCTATCCCTCTACGAGCCGGGCCTCGGAGCGCTGGAGATGTTCCTGACGGCGCGGCTCTTCATGTATCAGCAGATCTACTTCCACAGATCCGTCCGGGCTATCGACCTCGATCTGGCGGAGGTCTTCCGGCCGAGCGTGCTGGCGATCTTCGGCGACGCCTCGCCGGCGGAGGCCTTGGGCCACTACGCCGACCTGGACGAGTACGCGTTGCTCCACCAGGCCGCGCTCTGGGCGCGTGGTGAGGCTCTCTCCGAGAAGCCGGCGCCGGGCGACGGGACGGTCACTCGCGAGGTGGGGCGAGTCTGGCAGGCGATCCTGCTGCGCCGCTCCCGCTGGCGCGCCGAGACCGAGTTGCGACGCAGCTACGAAGCCGCCGAGCGCGACGCCACGCGGGCCGCGACGAAGGCCGAGCTCGGGGCCGAGACGCCGCCCGGAGTCACGATCGACCTGGCGGAGATCGACGCGCGCCCGGCCGAGGCGACGGCGACGGACTCGCTGCTGGCGATCGTGGGTCGGGACGGGGCTCCGGCCGCGCCGCTCAGCGAATCGCTGGCCAGGCTGCCGGCGTATTCGCTGGTGGCGAGGCGATTCCGCCGCGCCGGCTGACTGCCGCTATCCCTTCGGATGCGCGGAGGCGTAGGCAGCCGCATCCGCGGGTCGCAAGGAGCGCATCTCGGAGAGGTCGTTGCGGTAGGGCAGCACGAGCAGCGGATCGATCCGCGCGGTTTCTTCGGCGGGGAGGTGCAGGCGCGAGATGTAGTCCGGCAGGTTGTCGAAGGTGGCCTTCTCGAGCGGGTTGAAGAGGCCGAAGTGGACGTGGCAACCGGTGGTGGGACCGGTGGCGCCTTCGTACCCGATCGTCTGTCCCGCGGTGACGTGCTGGTTGGCTTTGACCGTGACCCGGGATTCGTGGGCGTAGATGCTGTAGTAGCCGTCGCCGTCATCGATGACGATGACGATCGGCAAGGTGGCCTTCCAGCTCGGCGGCGCAAACATTTTCTTGAAGGCTGTCAGATCGCCCTGCCAGCCCATGTAATCTATATAGTCGCGTCCGGCTGTGAGCACGACCCCGTCGTGGGCGGCCATGACCTTGTCGCCGCACTCCGTCGCCATGTCGACGCCGTCGTGGAAGAGCTTCCCGTCGACCAGGAGCTCACCCCACTTGCTCGGTCCGAACGGAAGCGTGATCTTGGCATTGTTCAGCGGCCAGACGTAGCCAGTGAGGCGGTTGGCCGGGATCGGCGTCGGGCCGGCCGGAGGCCACGTCGGAACGTCGACGATGGGCGGGAACGTTGTGTTGTGGGTCGCGGAATCGGTCGCGGTTTCCGTGGGTTGGGGCGTGATGGTCGCGCTCGGCGCTGGCGATGGCGTCGGTGTCGGCCTGGAGTTGGCGTCCGAGATCAGGACCGGCCCCGCGACCAACGCAGTCGCGGCCACAACCACCAACACTATCGCGGGCACGGCAAGACGGACCCACCCCCGCGCAGACCAGCCTCTACCGGTTTTGCGGGCCATAGGGACTTGCGCCTGGGGACGCTCTGGCTGATTCACTGGGGACTCTTTTAGCACGGAAATGCCATCGGCGTCACGCGAAAGACGGACGAGGGGTCCGAAGAGACTTCAGTACCAGGGCGCCCCGCCAATCCTCGGGTTGCGCAGAGTGGGGCAGGCGCGGCACACTGACGCCAGCGCCGACCCGGATCGCCCCTCTCGACATGACAATGACGGGTGGTCTGGGCCGAACCCGCCCCCACCACGGCGGGCTCTCCAGAGCGGCGTCCGTCATCGGGCCCGGTCCGTGGGCCATGTATCGGCCGGTCGAGGCCCGGAGATCGGAGGAGACGTGAGCCGAGTCGGAATGTCCCGTCGGGTCGTGGCCGCGGCGGCCCTGATCAGCCTGGCGGCGATCTCACTCTCGATGCCTGTCGCCTCCGTCGCGGCAGTCACGGCGATCCCCGGAGCGTGGAGCGCCACCGGAAGCCTCGCCCACGCCCGCGGGTTCGCACCCGCGCTGCTCCTCAAGGATGGCACCGTCATTACGGCTGGCGGAACGGACGGCTTCTCGTTCACGGCCACGGCGGAACGCTGGACGGGCGGCACGTGGTCGAGCGCCGGCTCGATCAGACAGGCGGTGGCCGGCCAGGTGGCCGCGCTCCTTCCCAACGGCAAGGCCCTTTTCGCGGGCGGAGCCGACGCAATGAGCTACTACACCCACGGCGATCTCTTCGATCCGGTCGCCGGGACCTGGACGCAGACGCCGGCCATGGCGCAAGCGCACGCGTACGGAGTCTCCTCCCAGCTGGCCAACGGCGACGTCTTGGTCATCGGCGGCTACGATGGCGGCGCGGCTTTCACTACCGGCGCGGTCGACATCTACTCCGCCTCGCGCGGGACCTGGAGCGCCGGACCGGCGCTTCCCAGCGGCCGCTACGCGCTCACGGCCACGACATTGGCCGATGGCCGGGTCTTGGTCGCCGGCGGCGACGACGGGTCGCTCGCGCCCGGCTCGGCGCTCTCTTCGGTTCAGATCTACACGTCCGGGTCCGGCTGGGCCGCCGGCGAATCGATGAAGAAGATCCGGCTCGACCACGCCGCCGTCCTGCTCGCAGACGGGCGAGTCCTCGTCGCGGGCGGCACCGACGCGAACGGGACTGCGCTCAATACCGCCGAGATCTACGACCCGAAGACCGGGCACTGGACGATGACCGGCACTATGCCGACGTCGCGGGCCGGTTTCACAATGACCGTTCTGCCCGACGGCCGAGTCATTGCCGCAGGCGGCTACTCCAGCAGCCCGAGCGGGGCCCTCGCGACCGCGGATCTCTTCGACCCGGTGACCGGCGTATGGACGGCGACGGGACCGCTCTTCAACGGGCGCCGGTACCAGGCCGCCACGTCGCTGAGCGACGGCCGCGTTCTCGTCGTCGGCGGCCATGGCGCCGCGGCCGATGGGTACCTGGCCTCGGCCGAGGTCTATACACCGCCCCCGGCAAAGCTCACCTACCCGGCCACCACCTTCCATCCGCTCACGCCGACGCGCGTCCTCGATAGTCGCTATGGAAATGGCCTGAGCGGCGCCTTCTACCCACGCGTGCCGCGTCGCTTCCAGGTCTCCACGCGGGGCGGCGTCCCGGCCGGCGCCGTGGCGGTCACGGGCACCCTTACGGCAACCGCCGGGACGAAGGGCGGCTACCTCACGATCGGGCCCGTCTTCACGGGCGCCCCATCCTCTTCGACGCTCAACTTCCCGGCCGGCGACAACCGGGCCAACAACGTGACCGTCGCCCTCGACTCGCAGGGCGAGCTGTCCGTGGTGTACATCGCCAGCGGCGGATCGACCCACGCCATCTTCGACGTGACCGGCTACTTCACCGCCGACGACACCGGCGCGACATTCAAGTCGCTGGCCCCCCGTCGCCTCCTCGACAGCCGCAACGGGACCGGTCTGAGCGGCAGGTTCGTGACCAACGTGGCCCGCACGTTCCAGGTGACCGGCACTCTCGTGCCCGCCGGTGCGCTGGCGGTTACGGGCAACCTCACCCTGGTGAAGCCGACCGGTAAGGGCTGGGCCTTCGTCGGGCCTTCGATCCCGGCCGACCCGTCGTCCATGCAGTGCTCGACCGTGAATGCGCCCGCCGGCGACATCCGCGCCGACGGCGTGACGGTCAAGCTCGCCGCCAACGGCACGCTGAGCGCCGTCTGGGTCGGCCCCGCAAGATCGACGGCCGACCTCATCTTCGACGTCACGGGTTACTTCGTCAGCGGCACGAGCGGCTCCCGGTTCGTTCCGCTGGAGCCAACGCGACTGGTCGACACCCGATTGGGCATCCCGATCACCGGCCCCATCATCACCCACATCCCCGTGACCGTCGCCATGGCGGGGCACAGCGGGATCCCGTCATCCGCGACGGGCATCACCGGCAATCTGACCGTCACGAGCCAGACGTACGTTGGTTATCTCACGGTCGCCCCGCACCTGACCCGCGGATCGCCGCCGGCCTTCTCGACGCTCAACTTCCCGAAGGGCGACAACCGAGCCAACGGTTTCGACGTGAGTCTGTATTCAGACGGATCGATCGGCGTGACGTACGAGGCATCGCGCGCCGGATCGAACACTCACTTCG
The DNA here is from genome assembly GCA_003141245.1 of Chloroflexota bacterium. GTDB lineage: Bacteria > Chloroflexota > Limnocylindria > Limnocylindrales > CSP1-4 > Fen-1039. Next base: position 11,748 of record PLLE01000017.1, on the reverse strand, counting down.
TAGTGGACGTCACCGGCTACTTCCTGCCCTCCTCTTGACTCGCGGCGAACACCACAAGGCGATCCATCTGGACCTGCGGCCGAACCCTCCACATAATGCGAGGGCCACGGTCCAGGTTTGAGCGGTGCTGCTCCGCCGCGGTCCGATCGTAGCTCCGGCCATTCGCAGAGGAGTCAGCCTGTGGACGTCGTTCAGCTCTCGCGCATCCAGTTCGCCCTGACGATCAGCTTCCACTTCATCTTTCCGTCGATCACGATCGGCCTGGCGGGTCTGATCGCCATGACGGAAACCCTTCGCTGGCGTACGAAGCGCGAAGTCTACGACCGCATGTCCGTCTTCCTGACGAAGCTGTTCGCGGTCACCTTCGTGATCGGCGTCGTCAGCGGCATCGTCATGGAGTTCCAGTTCGGCACGAACTGGTCCACCTTCTCCGGCTATGTCGGCGACATCTTCGGGGCGCCGCTGGCGGCCGAGGGTGTCTTCGCCTTCTTCCTCGAGTCAGCCTTCGTCGGACTCATCCTCTTCGGCCGCGATCGCGTCTCGTCCACGGTCCGCTGGATAGCGGGCCTACTGGTCGCCTTCGGCACCCTCATGTCCGCCTTCTGGATCCTGGTGGCCAACTCGTTCATGCAGACACCGGCCGGCTATTCCTGCTCCCCCGATCCGGCCTGCGGACCCACGACCACGAAGCTCGTCCTGACCGACTTCTGGGCGGCCGTATTCAACCCGTCGACCCTGGAGCGCTTCTTCCACACGGTCTCGGCGTGCTACGTCGCCGGCTCCTTCTTCCTGATGGGCATCTCCGCCTGGTACGTCCTGCGCAATCGCCACCTCGACGTCGCGAGGCTCTCGCTGCGCATGGCGATCGTCATCGCGTTCGCCGGGTCGGGCCTGATGTTCGTCAGCGGAGACTTCCAGACACGCGAGGTTCAGGCCAACCAACCCCTCAAGTTCGCGGCCATGGAAGGCATCTGCAAGACGGAGAATGGCGCGGCACTGACGATCATCGCCGTGCCGCCAGGCCAGGACTGCGCTGCGAATGCGGGCGGGATCGCGGTCCCCAACGGCCTGAGTCTGATGTCCGACCTGGATCCGAACGGCCAGATCAAGGGCCTGGATCAGGAGCCCGACACGAGTCTCTGGCCGCCCGTGGCGACTACCTTCGTCGGCTTCCACCTGATGGTCGCGGTCGGCTCGCTGATGCTGCTGCTGATGCTGATCGGGGTCTTCTTCCTGTGGCGTCGCTCCGTCGAGACCCACAGGTGGTGGCTGCGAGCGGCGGTGCTGGCAATTCCGCTTCCGATCCTGGCCATCGAGCTCGGCTGGATGGTTGCCGAGGTCGGCCGGCAGCCGTGGATCGTTCAGGGGTTGATGAAGACCACTGCCGGGGTCTCGCCCGGGGTTTCCAGCACGGATGTAGCTGTCTCTCTCGTCGGGATCCTGGTCATGTACACGCTGCTCTTCTCGTTGTGGCTGTACTCGTTGGGCAAGGAGATCGCCCGCGGGCCCGAGCCGGCACCGGGCGCAGTCGGCGCGGTCGCCTCCACCGCGAGCGCGGGAGGGCACTGAGATGCCGGAACTCTCGACCGTCTGGTTCGTTCTCCTTCTCTTCCTGTTCGGTGGCTACGCGCTGCTCGACGGCTTCGACCTCGGCGCGGGAACCGTCCACCTCTACGTCGCTCGGACCGACGAGGAGCGGCGCCACGTCCTGAATGCCATCGGCCCGGTCTGGGACGGCAACGAAGTCTGGCTGATCACCGGCGGCGGCGCCCTCTTCGCCGCCTTCCCGATCGTGTACGCCACCGTCTTTTCGGGCTTCTACCTGGCCATGGCCCTCGTCCTCGGCGCACTGATCCTGCGCGGGATCTCCATCGAGTTCCGGGGCAAGGAGACCGCGATCTGGTGGCGCAGGGCGTGGGACTTCGGGTTCTTCCTGGGCTCCGCGCTGGCGGCGCTACTCTTCGGCGTGGCTCTGGGCAACCTCCTGAACGGCCTGGCGCTCGATCACGGCGTCTATCGGGGCGGCCTGGTCGGCCTCCTCAACCCGTTCTCGCTGGGCGTCGGGGTGCTCACCCTCGCCCTGGCGATCCAGCAGGGTTCGGCCTGGCTCGTCCTCAAGACCGAGGGCGACCTTGCGGCGCGGGCCCGTCTGGCCCAGATCGTCGCCCAGATCGTCATGGTGGCCGCCTGGGCAGGCGTCACGGCGCTGGCCTGGGCCGACAATTCGCGGATCTTCGACAATTACAAGGTCAATCTGGCGGCCTGGGTCGGGCCGGTCCTGGCCGCCAACGCCGTCTTCTTCGGGCTCCGGGCCACTCTGCTGCGACAGGCCTTCCGGGCATTTCTCTGCTCCAGCCTGACGATCGCCACGATGGCAGTCACCGCGGCGACGGCGCTCTATCCCAACCTCGTTCCGGCGGTCGACAGGGCCCAGAGCCTGACCGTCTACAACGCCCACTCGTCGGACCTCGCACTGCAGGTGATGCTCGTGGTGGCCCTGGTCGGCATGCCGATCGTGCTCGCCTACACGGCCTTCATCTACTGGAAGTTCAAGGGCAAGGTCCGGTTGGAAGAAGCCAGCTACTAGGCCCGGCTCCACCGGTCGGCGATCGGTGGATCCGGGACAAGGCCATCGCGCAGGAGCCGGCTACCAGCGCGGGGCTATCTGGTGCTCGAGCAGTTCCCTGGGGGTGAGGCGCGGCCGGATCAAGCGAGCCTGTCCGCCGCGGACCGCCACCTCGGCCGGCGTTGGGTGCGATAGGAAGAACGGCATCGATTCGGTGAAGCCGTAGGCGCCCGCTTCCAGCATGGCGATGAGATCGCCGACGCGCGGCCGGGGCAGCTCGACGTGCAAGGCGAAGACGTCCAGGCCGGTGCACAAGGGTCCCGCGACGGTGGTCGGGACGCGATCGCGCGCCCCGGCGTCGGGGGCGAGAACCGCCAGGCGCTGCTCCTGCCGGACCAGCGCAACCCTGACGTTGTGGTTGATGCCGCCGTCGAGGATCGCGACCGGGGCTTCGTCGGTGCCCTTGACGTCCACGACTCGGGCGACGTACGCGCCGGCCGGCCCGACCAGGAAGCGGCCCGGCTCCAGCAGGATTTCCATCTCGCGCAGAGCGGGGTCCTGGTCCCATCGCGCGCGCAGTTCTTCCAGGCGCGTGCCCAGCAGGGCCAGGTCGAGGGGCCGTTCCCCGTCGGCGTAGGGGATTCCCAGGCCGCCGCCGGCGTCGACGAGGCGGAGGGGAACGCCCGCCTCTCCGGCCACTTCCTTGCCGACCGCCACGATCTCGGCCACGTGGTCGGCGATCCGGCCCGCGTCGAGCAGATTCGATGCCCCGAACGCGTGCACGCCGAGCAGCTCGAGGTTGGGCGAGGTTGCCGCGAACGCGGCCGCTTCCTTGAGGACCGGCAGCGGCATGCCGAACTTGCCCTCGACGCCGCCGATGAGCCTGACGCGTTCGAACTGCGCCTCCTCCGCCACGGCGAGCCGGAGCAGGATCGGCTGGCGACGATGAAGCGTGGCGGCGATCCCGTCCAGGCGGTGCAGCTCCCCGAGCGACTCGACCGTGATGGCGCCGATGCCGGCGGTCACCGCGGCGGCTAGCTCCTCATCACGCTTGCCCGGTCCAGTCATGGCGACCGAGACCGGGGCGAAGCCGGCCCGCAGGACCGTCTCGAGCTCGCCGCCCGAGGCGATGTCAGCCCCGATGCCGCAGCCGGCGATGTGGGCCAGGACGCCGAGCGCGGGATTGGCCTTGACGGCGAAGGCGAGCCGGAATCCGGACGGCAGGACCGCTCCCAGGGCGTCGACGCGGCGACCGATCAGGCCGAGATCGTAGACGTAGAGAGGCGTACCGAAATCCCGCGCGAGGGCGGCCGGTGAGACGTCGGCCAGCAGGCCGTTTCGGAGCATGCCGTCGATCGCCGGACCTTCGGCCGGCTGACCTTCGACCAACTGACCGTCCGCCCGCGGGGGCTCCGATCTCACCGCAATGCCTCCCGCAGTGCGACCCGGGCGTCCGTGCGCTCGTCTCGGTACTTGACCACTATCGCCGCGGACAGGCCGAGGCCGTTTCTCTCCGCGAACTCGCCCCGCGCCTGCCGCACGCCCGGCGCCACGACAGCGCCGGCGGGCACGACCAGCGGTTCCTCCAGCGTGCCGACCAGGACGCGCTCTTTGACCAGATCGTAGAGGCGGCTCGTGCCGGTCAGGATCACGCCCGCGGCGATCACGGCTCCGCGCTTGACGAGCACGCCTTCGAGCAGCGCCGCCTGCGCGCCGACGAAGACTTCGTCCTCGACGATCACGGGACGGCGCCCTGCTGGCTCCAGCACGCCGCCGATCTGGACCGCGGCCGAGAGGTGGACGCGCGACCCGATCTGTGCGCACGATCCCACCAGGACGTGCGAGTCCACCATCGTGCCCTCTCCGATCCACGCGCCAACGTTGATGTAGGAAGGCGGCATGATCGTCACGCCGGGCGCGAGATAGACGCCGCCACGAACCGAGGTTCCGCCCGGGACGACGCGCCACGGCTTGCCGGCCGCCGCCGCCTCGCGGGCATCGGGCGAGTCGAGCAGGTCCTTGAGCGGTAGTCCAACGCGGTCGCGGAACTGGAACGCGCCGCCGAGGTCCCACGTCCGCGTCTCGCGGTTGGCGAATAGGCCGAGGATCGCCTGTTGCACGGCCAGGTCGACGCGCCAGCCGCCCGGAGCGTCGGGATCGGGACGGGCCGCCCGAATTCGGCCGGCGTCGAGGTCGGAGAGAATGTCGGATGGAGTTCGGTCGTTCACAGCGCCATCATCGCGCGGATCGACCGCTCGGGTTCGGTCTCCGTCATGCGTGGGCCGTCGCCGTTGCCCGCTCGATGGCCAGGCGAGCGGCGGAGCGCTTCGGTCCGGTCGTCCCCGACGCACCGTCGCCGCCGACCCCGCTCGTGAATCCGGCAGTGGCCGCTCCGTCGACTTCCAGAGCGCCGGTCGTCTCGAGCACTCCGCGCAGCCGGCCGCGATGAGACTCCTCGAGCGGCAGGAGCGGCAATCGAACCATCTCCGTGGTCAGGCCCATGAGCGAAAGCGCGGCCTTGACCGGAACCGGGTTCGGCCCGCCCACGAAGTTGGCCTTCATGAGCGGCAACCAGCGCTCGTGAATTCGCCGTGCCGTGTCCCAATCGCCGGCCAGAGCGGCCGCGCACATGGCCGCCATCTCGCCGGGGATCTCGTTGGCGCAGGTGCAGATCACGCCGTCGCCGCCCATGGCCAGCATCGGCAGGGTCCAGACGTCGTCGCCGGCCATGACCGAGAAGCTGGACGGCCGCTCGCGCAGGATCGTGGCGATCTGGTCCATGTTCGCCGACGCTTCCTTGACGGCCACGATCCGAGGGTGCTCGGCCAGGCGCAGCAACGTGGCCGCTTCGACGTTCACTCCAGTCCGGCTCGGGACGTTATAGACGACGATCGGCAGCGCGCCGTCGTCGGCGATCGCCCGGAAGTGAGCCTCGATCATCCGCTGGTCTGGCTTGTTGTAGTAGGGGGCGACGCACATTGCCAGGTCGGCACCGAGCTCCGCCGCGCGGCGAGTGGCGCGGATCGTGGCCGCGGTGTCGTTGCTGCCGGTGTTGGCGACGATCTTGACGCGGCACCGCGACGGGCGCTCGGAGGCGATCTCCAAGGCCGTGCCCACCAGCCACTCACGCTCCTCGGGGCTCAGCGTGGGGCTCTCGCCGGTGCTGGCGGCCAGGACGAGGCCGTCAATGCAGGCGTCGAGCTGGCGGCGGACCAGCGCTCCGAACGTCGGCTTGTCGATCGCGCCGTCGGGCGTGAAAGGCGTCACGAGGGCCGTGTAGGCCCCCCGGATCTGGCGATTGGCTGGCATCGGTCGTGCTCCTTTGTTGGCGGCGCCGGTCTCGGGTTGGGCTCCCGGTTAGGCGCGGTGGTCGCGGTTCGTTCGGTTTGTCGGCGGTTGGCCGGTCGATCAGGCTCCCGCCCGGGCCGCGGTAGTCGCGGCCGGCTGGGCCCCGGCGGCGGCGATCATCGAGTCGATGACTTCATCGAATGGGTGGAAGCCCGGGGCGCGCGGCTCGGCCAGCAGCCACTCGGCGGCCGTGATCGCCCCGGCCGCGTAGGCCGATCGATCTCGCGCCGTGAGGCGCATCTCCAGGCTCTCGCCCGGGGCGTCGAAGCCGACAAGGTGCATCCCCGGAGCGGCCCCGGCCCGAATGACGGCCACGTCCAGCTCTTCGGGCGCGGGGGCTCCATGAGCGAGTTGTTGGGCGACTCGCGTCTTGCGGGGGTGAGCGGCGATGAGACGCCGCGACAGCTCGATGGCGGTCCCGGAGGGTCTGTCGGCCTTGGTGCGGCGGTGCCACTCGACGATGTAGGGGTCGTATTCGGCGAACGGGCCGAAGAGGCGGGCGGCCTCCTCGACGAGGCGGGCGAAGAGCATCATGCCCAGGCTGAAGTTGGCCGAAGCGACGGCCGTGGCTTCGCGGCCGATGAGCAGGTTCTCTACCGCCGATCGGTCCGGGGCCCAGTTGGTTGTGCCGATCACGAAACGCCGAACGCCGCCGTCAAGCGCCGCGCGGACGTTGGCGAGGACGGCGTCGCCCTGGCTGAACTCGAAAAGGACCTGCGCACCGGCGAACTGGGTCCGCTCATGGCCTGACGGTTCGGAAGGCATGCCGAGGATCGCCGTGGGCGGCATGCCGCGACCGGCGAGCGCAGCCGCGACGACTCGACCCATTCCGCCGTCCCCGGCGACGATGCTCCGCATTCCGATTGCCTCCGTGCTGATCCCTTCAGACAAACAAAGAGACCGCGGCACCTGCTCTGGTGACGCGGCCCCTGGAGCCTTGCCCCTCTGGCTCCGCGGTTCTTCTCGAACGCCGCCGAGCCTTAGGGCCGAGCCTCACGGCGGGGCCGCCAACGCTTGGACTTGGGCTTGGCGAGCGTCTGGACGAACATTGCTGGCGGATTATGCACCATCGTGGCGATAATGCGCAAGTGTTGCGGCCAGTATGCAGAGTGCATAGAGGAGTTATGCATGACGGTATGCAATGCGGATAGTGCGCAGTGCGGCGCCGGCGTTGCGGCGAACTCAGTACGGGCGGCGCCGACGGACGACCAACCCGCTGGCGGCCAGGAACCCCCCGGCGATGACCAGCATCGCCCCGGACTCCACGCCCGCAACGAGCGGGTAGGCCGAGCCCGGCACCTCCCGCATGAGCATCGTCGAGCCGGCAAGCTGCCCGGTGAGATTGCCCTGGTCGTCGTAACCCCACCACATGCCGTTGGCCGAGCCGATCTCGCCGGATGGGTAGCGCACCAGTTGCTCCAGCATGATCGACCCGTCATTGCCCGACCAGTGCTTCTGATCGACTATGACCGCCTGGCTGGACACGAGGGCCCACCTCGCTCCCAGGCCGAACGCGATCAGGACGAAGAAGATCACGGCCGAAGCGATGAAGGCGGGAAAGACCCGGCCGATGATCGAGCCCATCAGAACCGCCAGGGCGAATGCCACGAGCCCGAGCGCGATGAGCGTCGGCCCACGACCGCCATCGTTGTCGAATGAGAGCAGGGGATCGATGCTCGGCTGTCGCGCTCCCTGGAGCACGTTACCGGCGACCGCAGCGAATGCGAGCAGAACGGCGAGCAGGATGGCAACTGGGGCGACGCGCCCGATCAGCCAGCGCATCCGTGACGGCGCCAGCGACCAGGCCACCGACGCGGTCCGGTCCTCGATCTCGCGGCCCACCAGGCCCACTCCGGCCAGCAGGCCGGACAGCGGGGCGACGACCATGAGCAGGGCGAGGACGGGCCCAGACATGTTCCCGTCCAGCCATTGCCACTGGCTGAACTGGCTGTCGCAGTAGTTGATCGGGGCGTCCGCAGGCGCGTCGCACTCGAGCCCGCCGTTGGAGCTGATCAGGCCGATGGCCTGGAACCGCGCGGCGACGATCACGGCCGCGACAGAAGCGAGGATGAGCAGGAAGGCAATCGAGACGAGGATGAACCGGTGCAGGCGGAAGGTCAGACGGGCCTGAGCCAGCATCAGTTCGGCCTTTCGGAACGGGGCGGGCGTCCGCTCACCAGGTAGCCCAAGACCACTTCATCGAGATTGGCGGGCCGGCCCCCCTCATCAGCGCGCCACAGCGCCTTGAGTTCGCCGGCTCGCGCCGGGAACGTCGAAATGAGATCGCCCGCGAGCCGCTCATCCGGGGCGGTGATGCGGTGGCTGCCCACGGCCGCCGCCAGGGTGTCGTCCAGCATGATTCGGCCGCCACCGAGCACGACCAGCCGATCGCAGGCGGACTCGATATCGGTGATGACGTGCGAGGAAAGCAGGGCGGTCGAACCGTCCGCGCGGACAGCGCTCACCAGCACAGCCAGGAATTCACGCCGGGCCAGCGGGTCGAGCGAGGCCAGCGGTTCGTCGAGTAGCAGGACTTCGGCTCTCGTTCCCAGGGCGAGCGCCAGGCCCACCTGAGCCTGCTGGCCGCCGGAGAGTTCGCCCGCGCGTCGGTCGAGCGGGATGTCCAGCTGTCTGAGCCTGCCGCGGGCGAGCGTTCGATCGAACCCGCGCCGGAGGCTGGCCGCCATGTCCAGGTGCTGGGCCACCGTCAGCGATCGATACAGCGACGCGTTCTGGGGGACATAGCCGGCGCGCGCTATCGCCTCGCCGCGATGACGCCAGGGGTCGATGCCCATGACCGTCATGCGCCCACTGGTCGGGCGCTCGAAGCCGACGAAGCCACGGATCAAGGTGGACTTGCCGGCGCCGTTCGGCCCCACCAGCGCCGTGATCGAGCCGGCGGGGATTGCCAGGTCCACGTTCCGGAGCGCCTTGGTGCGTCTACCGAAGCGCCGGCCGTAGGTCTTGCTGACCGCGTAGGTCTGCAATGGCGGTGAGCCGATGGCGAGCGTCATGGATCCTCCTCAAGCGACTGCGGCAATGCTAGTGGCGCCGTCCGGGCGGCGCCCATTGGGGAGAGCCCGGGCCCGCCGTATAGGGTTTCCACGTCATCCTGGGCCCGATCCCCGGTGCTACCTTTGCCGGCGATATGAGCCTCCGTCGACGCGATCTGGTCGCCCTGATGGTGGTCGCATTCACGTTCCTGCTCGGCGCGAGCGCCTGGAGTGCCGGGCCGAGCCCAACGGGGATGCACCTCGTCGTACAGGACGACCAGCTCGTCGTCGGCTCGGTCGACATCGGCAGCTCGGCCGCGCTGATCGGCGTGAAGCCGGGCATGGTCGTGATCCGGCTTGACGAGATCGACGTGATCGCCGCCTCGCCGGCTACGAAGGCGGCGGTGGCGGCCAGTACTCGTAGCTGGCAGTGGATGCAGGCTCTGTGGCCTGATCAGATTCCGGCCGAACTTGCCGCCCGTGAACAGGTGGCTCGCGAGCAAGGGGCCGCCGCCTCTGCCTCTCCGGTCGACGGAATCACGGATGGGCTGCCCGTCGGAGCGGACGTCTACTTTCCAGACTACGTCACTGTCGGCTTGTACTGGCCGGACGACGACCGCCCGGGCTCGAGCCTGGCATTGTTCACCGGCCTGTTGATCCTGTTCGGCGGTGTCTGGTGGCTGGGAACCGGCCGCGCGGGCGCATCGCTCCAGCGGCTGGCAATCACGCTCCCGGTTGCTACGGCGATGCCGCTCTTCGCCCTGCCGATCCAGCTTCTTCCCGTTCTCCCGTTCCTCATCGTCTCAGTCCTGGTCGTGCCACTCGGGATGTTCCCTCTCGCGGCGGATTTCTCGGAGCATTTGGGCAACCCGGCGGTGACCAGGCGGCTTCGGGTTGCGATGGCGGTCGTTGCGGCAGCGTCGGTCCTCGTGGGCCTGGCGTTCATCGTGGGCGCGCCTTTCGAGCTCTTCGCGATCTGGAGCGCGGTCTTTGCCGGTTGCATCGCGTTCATCCCGGGGCTGCTTGCGGCACGCCCCACGTTTCGGCAGAACGCTTTGGATGCCTCGAGATCGGCCCCGGCACCAGGGAGTTTCGTCGAATCGACCGAGCTGGTGCTGGCTGCGGCAACGCCTGCGGTGGCCCTCTCGGCCCTCGCCTTGAAGAGCACGACGCCATTCCTGGGGCCGCTGCTGCTCTGGCTCGTGGCCATCATGCTGGCGCGCCGGTTCACCCTGCGACCGCTGCTTCGACTGGCGACCCGGGCGACGTTCCAGCGCGACGTGGTGGTCGCCGCTACGGAGGCGGAACGGGCCCGCATCGCCGCCGACATCCACGACGACGCCCTGCAGGACCTGACGATGCTGGTCCGCCGCCTGGACGCCGCCGGAGACACCGAGAATGCCGAAGCGGCCCGCGAGATCGCAGCCCGGCTCCGGGCCATCTGCGGCGAATTGCGCCTCCCTATCCTCGACGACCTGGGGCTCGGTCCGGCTCTGGACTGGCTGACAGAGCGGTTCGAGCCGATCGCACGTGGGCCGGTCTACCTCGAAAGGAACCGCGACGAGCAACGCCCGCCGGCTAGGGTCGAGCTGGCGCTATTCCGGATTGCGCAAGAGGCGCTCAACAACGCCGTGAAGCACGGGGCGCCGCCCATCGTGGTCCGTTACCGCGCCGGCGGAACCTGGGCCGAGCTGGACGTGGATGACGCGGGGTCCGGTCTGGCGCCCGGTGCCGCCGAGCTGGCCGAGCAGACGGGTCATTTGGGTCTGCTGACCATGACCCAACGGGCCGAAGCGGTCGGGGCGGAGCTTCAAATCGGCAGACGTCCCGGCGGAGGAACGCGGGTCACTGTCGTCTGGGAGGCGAGCGCCTCCACAGCGCATGTGGCTGAGGGCGCGAGCGGGGCGGCCGCGACGGCTACCGCGCTCCCCCAGCCATGACGGATGCCCCGCAGCCGATCCGTGTAGCGATCGTGGACGATCACCCCGTCGTTCGAGAGGGGACCGCGGCTCTGCTGGCGACTGTGCCCGGGCTGTGCATCGCAGGAACGGCTGGCTCTCTGGAAGATTCGATCCCGCTGCTCGATCCGGCGGCCGTCGACGTGCTGCTGCTGGATATCAGGCTCGGATCGCAGAGCGGGCTGACGCTGCTGGGAGGCAAGGCGAGCCTGCCCGCGATCGTGGTGCTGACCGCGTACGACTACCCACAGTACGCCGCCGCGGCGCTGCGCCTGGGTGCCTCGGGCTTCGTCCTCAAGACCGCGCCGATTGCCGAGCTGGTCGAAGCGATACGCAGGGCCGCTTCAGGCGGGCTGGCATTCGGTGTCCGTCCGATCGGGCTGGCTCCGATCTTCACGGCGCGCGAGCGCGAGGTAGTCGCGCTGGTCGTGGAAGGGCGGAGCAACGACGAGATCGGCGCGGCGCTCGGCATCACGTCCAAGACGGTCGAGGCCCATTTGCGCCGCCTCTTCGATCGGCTCGGGCTGCAGTCGAGGACGGAGCTGGCGACGCGGGCCCTGCGTGAGGGCTGGCTCGAGATCCCCTAATCGTTGGCGCGACGAAGGGAGCTGATACCCGCCGTCCCCGGTTTTCCCCAACACGCCTCCACGGAGTGCAGTGCAGATACCGACCCGGCTGCGGGCGCTCAATGCGCCCGAGAGCGACCGATTCTGCCCGAATCCGGCATCGATTTCGGCATTTCGGGCTCCTGGCGGGCACCGTTCCTGGCGCGTGGATCAAATCGATGGCTGCCGAACGCACCCGGCCCGCGCCGCCTTCTGTCCCGGCCCGCGCCGCCTTCTGCCCCCAGCCCTACTTGAGCGCCTCGGTCAGGATGGTGGTC
>PLLE01000047.1 GCA_003141245.1 Chloroflexota bacterium | reverse complement strand
ACCGCACCTGGCCGCCGACCGCGACTGCGAATACCGCGACACAAGCGGCGGCGACGCAACCTGGTTCCAGGGTCGCGAATCGATCGAGCGAGCCGGGCGGATCGCCTACGAGCTCCACTACCACGGCGGCTTGATCCGAGACTGATCGGACTGCCCGCAGCTGAGACACCCACCCGTTTTCCGCGGAGCCCGCCTCTGTATTGTTGTGGACGACGTAGCCTGTGGGGGAATCCTGAATGTGACGAAGGTCGAGCCAGGCTCCAGGACCGGTGCCCTCCAGCCCGGCACCGCGACGCAGTCTGGCGAGGCGATCGACCTAGGCCAAGTGCTGGAGCGCCAGACGCCAGTACTGCTGGCCGCCGCTCGGGCGCTCCTCCGGAACGAAGCTGACGCGCGCGACCTGGTCCAGACGACGCTGGAGATCGCGTCTCGAAAGGCCGGCGACCTGCGCGACCCGACGGCCCTTCGATCGTGGCTTCTGGCGATCCAGGTTCACGAAGCGTTCCGCCTGCGACAGCGCCTCTCCCGCCTCGTCCGCCTGAGCCCCGAGATCGCGGAGATCTCGTCCTCGCCCGGGCCAGACGCGGACGTGATCGCGCTGCGCGCCGCCCTTCCCAAGCTGCCGCCGCGAGCGCGTGCGGCAGTGGTGCTCCACTACCTCGCGGGCCTGCCCGTGGCCGAGGTCGCAAGGGCGATGAGCATCAGTGAGAACACAACCAAAGGTCACCTGAAGGCAGGCCTGGCCCGCCTTCGGCAGGAGCTCGAAGATGACTGATCACGACGATCGAACTGAGGCGCGTATTCGAGCTGCTTTCTCCACCGAGCTCCGAAGAGCGGAAGCAGACCTGGAGCTGAGCCGGGTGAGGATCGGCCCACGGTCAGCAGGCCGCTCGCCGGCCGCTGGTCTGGAACCGCGTCGGCGTCATCCCGTATTGCGGCCTGGGGTGCTGATCGCGACCGCGGCGCTGGTTGTTTGCGTGGCGGTGGGTGCGAGCCTCTTTGCAGGCGGGCTGCGGAATGACGCCGTCCCTCAAACTGCATCTCCGAGCGCCGCCTCGACTCAGACCGCCTCGCCGATCCCGCGCTACAGCGACGGCATCCCGAAGGTCTGGGAGGGCCAGCCCGTCCTCCGTTGGAACGACGCCCTGGCTAAACGCCTCACAGCCACCGACGCCACGCCGTTCCTGGTCGGCGTCTGGCTGGACGTCTACAACGGACCGCACAGCTGCCCAGCCGGGCATGTGGATCCCAGCGCGCCGGACTCGTGGGCGATGAATTTCTGCCCCGACCGATGGATCAGCCCCGACCAGGGCGGTGCGCCAGCTGAACTGGACGGCATAGCGACCTTCCACTTCACCGCGTGGGTCCTGGCGACCGGCCCGGCCATCCTACGCGTCCACGTCCACGACTCAAATGCAAGCCAATGCGGTTACCAGCAGGCCATCTGCGGCAGCATGATCGTCGTAGAGAATGCAGTCTGGACGGGAGACTCCGTCACGGACCCGCGGCCATTTACGGTCGACGACGTCATCGCAGCCGCCGCTGCCGTCGACCCCAAGACGACGCTCACGCTCATGGACTCTACCAGCCCAACGTACGACGTTCGGCTGCCCGGCGCAATCGCGCTCTCACCTGGGGATGTCATGCCTGCCAACATGCAAGTGCACGGCACGTACCTCATGTCTTCCACGCAGGCTATGCAACGCGCGCTGCCCGACGTGCAGCCGGGAGCAGCCGGGGCGCTGCTGCCTTCCGCCTATCGCCTCCGCGAAGAGGGGTCCGGTCCTGGGTATTCTTTCGTTGTCGTCTACCACTGGCTCGTGGTCGACAACGTAGCCTTCTCGGTGGCCACGCTGCCCGAGCCCTCGGCCGCCGATCGGGCCTGGCTCGCCAGCCTGGAGGCCGCTCTCAGGGCCACGCACTGACGGCCGTGGCCAGCGAATCGAAAGGGCACCCGTGCGGGCGCCCTTCCTGCGATTGCGAAGCGAGAGAGCCTACCGAGCGGTCTTGAGGGCCTCCGGCATGGGCTTGTGGAACTCGGCCGGCTTGATGTATTTCTCGACCAGGGCGCGGCTGCCAGGCGTGCCGAGCTGCTTGAAGAGGAAGTCGACCTTGGCCGCCTGGGAGGCCAGGATCGCGTCCTTCGTGGCCAGATCCCAGAGCTGGCGCTTGAACGGACCGATCGCCTTCTTGCGGCCCGTGTAGACGAACTGCGTGTCTGTCTGGTCGGGCTTGCGCTCGTCCTGGCAGTTGGCGAAGACCCACTCCTCGATCGCCTTGTGAAGCTCGGCCGGGAAGGCCGGGTGCTCGTACAGGGCGTTCTGGAAGCCGGTGGCGAGGTGGATCTCGGCGCAGCCGGTGGCGGGGAACTTGTGGAACAGCTCGTCCGGCAGCGTCGAAGCGCCGTGCTGGACGGCACCCGAGAGACCGTACTCGCGAGCGACCGCCGACAGCTCCTTCAAGACGCCGAAGTCGAGCGCGACCTTCGCGACGCCACCGCCCGGCAGCGGAGTGCCGCCGTGGCTTGTGCCCGTCTGGACGGACACCTTCGAGAGGCCGATCGCGCCACTCGCCCGTGCATCCAGCTCGCGGCGGTAGCCGTCGAGGTAGGCCTTGAGCTCGTCCGGGGTGGAGTTCTTCTTGCCGACCTCGCCGATCTCGCCGCCGACGCTGACGGTCACGTTGTCGATCTCGAGGGAGCGGATCAGAGCGGTCAGCTCGGCCGCGCGCATGTAGTTCTCGTGCTGCTGGGCGTCGAGCGTAGGGTGAGCGAGGTCGACCAGGGTGGAGCTGTCGATGTCGATGTTCCGGTAGCCGGCGGCGACCGCGTCGCGGCAGGCCTTCCGGATCTCCTCGGTCACCTTCTCGGGGTCGGCCGCGTACTTCTTGGCGTTGAACTGGTAGTGGTCGCCCTGGATGAAGACGGGGCCCTTCCAGCCGGCGGCGATGGCGCCCGCCAGGACGCTGGTCGCGTATTCGAAGACGCGCTGGTATGTGTAGGTCTGCTCGGACCGGGCAAGCTCGAAGATGACGGCGGCCGAGTCGTTCTTCTTGGCCGTCTCGAGGATGACGCGGGCCATGTCGAACGTCTGAGCGCGAAGGTTGATAGCCGGAACGGTCATGCCCTCGTACTCGCCGCGCGATCGGGCCTTGTACAGGTCCTGGGTGCTCGCGGAGCGAGCGCCGGTGGCCTGACTGGCTTCCCAGACGATCCAGCGGGCGGCCTCGACCGTGGCCTCGTCCTCGCCGAAAGCGGAGGTCCAGGCCAGGTCGTAGATGCCGCGCGTCCGGAGCGCTGCCTCGTCCGTGATGACGAGTCGCTCTCCATCTATCCGCGCGATGCCGTCGAGGGCGGCGAGAAGCTCTTTGACGGAGCCGGCAACCTTGGGCATTGCGTTGGTTCTCCTGAGGATGCCCGGCCTCGGGCGCGCAGCAGGGCGCACCGTGCAGCCAGAGCCGGGGTCGATTGATGGCCCGCGCATGGTACCGCGCCCGGCCGGTCGGCATCCCCTGCCGCATGGACCCTCGGGCGACGCCGAGCGGACGGCTCAGGCCGGGTCGGTTGGATCACCCGGAATGGCGACTGGTCGGGCACGCTCGCTACTCGTTGGAGTGGTGCCGGCCCCGTGCAAGCAAGCGTTGACAGAAGTGCGCCTCATTCGTACTATTCGCCGGTCTGCCAGATGGGCAGCCGATCACGAGGTGTGTTCGTGCGCAATCTCACCACCAACGCAACGGCAGGAGCCGCTCTCATGAGCGGAAGCCCTGTCGTGCACGGGAGATCTGCGCCCACCCAGAGCTAGCCCGAGGCGGTAGAGCCGCCAGGACGAATCTCTGAGCCGTGGGCCAGATCGGGCCCCCGGCTTTTTTTGATGTCCCTTGCAGGCGCCGAGCGCTTCAGGGCGAGCCGCGAGCCCTTCCCGCACCACCCAGCTCGCGGTCCTCCCATGCCGCGAGCCTTCCACAAAGCGAGGGAGGCGACATGAGTATCTCGGTCCAGGAACTAACTCAGACGCCGGCGGCGAGCCAGTCCATCGTCCAATCGGTCCCGGTCGGTCCGGCAGCGCTGCTGGTCGACCACGCCACGAAACGGTTCAAGGTCGATCGGCGCAAGCCGCCCGTAGTGGCCGTGGACGACGTCTCGATTCGCATCGAGCGGGGCGAGATCTACGGGCTGCTCGGGGCCAACGGAAGCGGCAAGTCCACCTTCATCCGCCTGGTCAGCGGCCTGCTGACTCTCGACGCAGGACGAGTCGAGGTCTTCGGCCACGACCTGGTTCGGGAGGAGATGGCGGTCAAGCGGCTGATCAACCGGGTCAGCGTGGACGCCGCCTTCTTCAAGAAGCTTTCGCCGGCCGAGAACCTCTCGTTCGCGGCCCGCCTGTATGGCCTCGACACGCGCGAAGCCCACCGAAAAGCAGTCGCGATCATGGCCCGGCTTGGGATCGGCGAGAAGCGGATGAGCCGCCCGGTCGAACAGATGAGCCGGGGCATGCAGCAGAAGGTCGCCATCGCCAGGGCGATCCTGACGAGCCCGATGCTGCTGCTGCTGGACGAGCCCACGACCGGGCTCGACCCGCGCTCAAAGCTCGACGTCCAGGCATTCGTCGAGGAGCTCCGGGCCGACCACGACACGACGATCGTGCTCACGACGCACGACCTCGCCGAAGCCGAGCGGCTCTGCGGACGGATCGGGATCCTGGCCGGCGGGCGACTGACGGCCGAGGAAACGCCCGAATGCCTCAAGTCACGCGTCGCCTTCGAGTACGGCCTACCGCCGACGCTCGAGAGCGCCTTCATGCAATACACCGGCCGTTCCCTCGATGACGACATCGAGGAGGGCGAAGCCGAGCCGGCCGACTAGCCGGATCGGTCCCAGCAATCGAAAGGGAAACCACGTTGTTGCCGCACCAGATCGCCAGAGAGATCCACACCGAACGCCAGCAGGAGATCGAGCTCCGGCTTCGCCTCCGATCGAATGACCGGAGGCCGGCCGCTCACCGCTCCGTACGGCGGCAGGTCGGACGCGGGCTGATCCAGATCGGATCGAAGCTCGCCTCCGACGGTCCACTCCCGCTGGCCGGCCGGCGCTGAAGCGCCGGCCGGCCACGCCCACCAGGAGACCCACACCGTGATCGCCATCACTCGCGAGGCACGCGCCAGCTACGCCTTCGTCGAGCGCAACTTCAACCTCACAAAACGCTACTGGGGCTGGGAAGTCGCATTCCTGGTCTACGCCGTCGCCGGCGCCCTCTCTGTCTCGCTCATCGGGCAATCGGTCGGCGACCGGCGGTTGCTCATGTCGCTCGTGGTCGGCGCCGTCTTCTGGAACTACCTCTCGGTCGTCTTCCAGTCGATCGGCGACACCATCACCTGGGAGCGCTGGGAAGGGACCCTCGAGTACACGATGATGGCGCCGGTCCGACGCTCGGTGCAGCTGCTCGGATCCGCCCTGTACGCCGTCGTGTACGGCCTCGTGCACACGACGGTGCTCCTGATCGTGCTGGCGCTCTTCTTCTCGCTCGACCTCGGCCACGCCAACCTGGGCGCGGCCGCGATCTTCATGGTGGTCGGCTCGGCCAGCCTGATCGGCATCGGCATGCTGGCCGCGATCCTGCCGATGATGTCGGTCGAGCGCGGCTCGCAGATGGTCTTCGTGCTGCAGTCGTGCCTGCTGCTGGTCAGCGGCGTGTACTACTCGACCGAGATCCTGCCCAGCTGGATGCAGCTCATCTCCCGTATCTCGCCGGCCACCTACGTGTTAGATGCCATTCGGAAGGCCCTCATCGACGGGGCGTCCGCGGACCAGCTTCTGCCCGATCTGTGGCCGCTGCTGGCAATGGCATTCGTCTTCATCCCGCTGGGTATGTGGGGCTTCGGCCGGGCCGAGCACTACGCCAAGCGGACCGGGAAGCTCAAGAGGGTTGGCTGAGCAATGGCCATCGATTCGAGTGCCGCCGGTAGCGTGCCGGCGGCACTTCCTTACTCGCTGGAGTCCTGGGGTTGGGACGACCGATGGGCCGCGGCCTTCATACCTCTCGCGGCGGACGACCGATCCCCCGCCCGGATCATCGCCCAACACCGCGGCAGCTGGCTGGTCGCCGGAGAAAACGGAGAGTGGTCGGCATCTCTGACCGGACGACTCCGCTATGCGGCCGGCGACGGTGAGTTGCCTGCGGTCGGCGACTGGGTCAGCTGCGTACGCCCTGATGGCGGCGGCACCGCTCGCATCGACTCGGTCCTGCCGCGCCGCTCCGCGTTCGTGAGGCGGGCGGCGGGGTCGCGCGTCGGCGCTCAAACCGTCGCCGCCAACGTCGAGACGCTCTTCGTCACCACCTCGCTCAACGCCGACCTGAACCCGCGCCGCCTGGAACGATATGTGGCCATGGCTCGCGAGTCAGGCGCTGATCCGGTCGTGCTGCTGACCAAAGAGGATCTCGTAGAGGACGGGGAGGCCGTGGTCGAGCGACTCGCGGCCGAGCTGCGGGTCCCGGTTGTGGCGTTGAGCTCGCGCACGGGCGCAGGCGTGGAGGCTCTCCAGCCGTGGCTCGTGCGCGGCCGGACGATCGCCCTGGTCGGCTCGTCTGGGGTCGGCAAGTCGACGCTCCTCAACCGGCTCGCCGGCCAGGAGCTCATGGCCACGCGCGAGATCCGCGAGGAGGACGGGCGCGGCCGCCACACCACGACCCACCGCGAGCTGTTCCGCTTGCCTGGCGGCGCGCTGATGCTCGACACCCCGGGCGTCCGCGAGCTCGGCCTCTGGGATGCCGACGAAGGCCTGGCCGACACGTTCGCCGAGATCGTCGAGCTGGCCGACCGCTGCCGCTTCCGCGACTGCGGCCACGACCACGAGCCCGGCTGCGCCGTCCAGGCGGCAATCCGAGCCGGCGACCTGGACGAGGCCAGGCTGCTCAGTTTCCGACGACTCGGGGAAGAGCTGGCCGAACAGCCGTCCGAGGCCGAGAGGCGGGAGGCGAAGCGGCGGTTCTTCAAGTCGATCGAGGTCGCGGCTCACGCACGCGCGAAGCGCAAGGACGATCGCTGGCGAAACGGCTGACGGCCCCGCGGTTGCAACTCACCCAGGTCGAATGGGCGCAAGGGCTTATCGTGTCCCCAGCGCGGCACACGTGCCTCGAAGGAGAGAGCGATGTCCGATTTCGTCCTGAAGAGCCCGAACTTCGTCGAGGGCGGCGCGATCCCTGCCAGACACACGTGCGACGGCCAAGACATTTCGCCTGCCCTGGTATGGGAGGGCGCCCCCTCAGGCGCCATCTCGTTCGCCCTGATCGTCGACGATCCGGACGCTCGCGGCTTCATCCACTGGGTCATCTACAACCTATCTGGCGGGGCAACCGGTGGGCTGCCCGAAGGAGTCGGCTCCTCGGCGCCGCCTGAGGGGCTCAACGACTTCGGCCGAGTCGGGTACGGCGGCCCGTGCCCCCCGGGTGGAACCCACCGCTACCGCTTCACCCTTTACGCCCTCTCAGCGCCGCTGATGCTGAGCGGCGTGCCCTCGGCGAGCCACATCCGTCTGGCATTGAAGCCGGTCCTGCTGGGACAGACAACGCTGACCGCCACGTACACACGCCGCCGATAGGCCTGCCGGGCGGCGAGACGCGGGTCGGTCGGCCACCGACTACTCGGACGCGGCGACAGCCCCGGCGCCTGCCTCAGCCTCCAGTTTTGCCTTGAGGCACGCCAGCGTCCGATCGACCCCACTCTGGACAGGTCCCTGGACCATGCTCACGAACCCGACCAGCATCCCGCCCAGGGTGACGTCGGCCGACCAGCTCGTGCGCGTGAGCGCCGGCCCCAGCTCCTCCAGCTCGAGCGTCCCAATGGCCGTGACCGGGCTGGCCATCACCGCGGCGGTGGCGTTCGCGGTCGCCCGTTCGGGCGCGTCCATCTCGACCAGCTCGATCTCCACGGTCACCGTCGTTCGGAAGAAGCCGTTGCCCACCTCGGCCGTCACGCGCAGGTTGCGCTCGTCGACGACCTCGATCTTCGGGTCGCCCGGGACGCATCCGGCCACTTGATGAGGATCGGTAAGGACGTCCCAGACGCGCTGACGGGGGGCGGCGATCTCGGTCTCTCCGGAGAGCTGCATCGGTCCTCCTGATGGGTGGGGTTCCGCCATGGTAGCGAGCCGGCCGGGTCGGACCCATCTGCGGACGTATTCTCAGCCCGTGAAGACGATCCTCGTCGTCGACGACGAGCGGGACATCGTCGAGTTGGTCCCGCTATCCTTCCCCGGGTGAGCGACCCCACCAACCCGCCCGGTCCACCGACCGAGATCACCCACCTGGTCCGCCAGCGGACCGAAGCCCGTGCCCGCCACGATTGGTCGGCTGCCGACGCACTCAAGGCGGAGATCGAGGCGGCCGGGTGGAAGATCGCCGACCACCGCGGCAAGACCTCGGTGAGTCGCGCCGCCCCCCCGAGCGTCGAGGTGGAGGGCGAGGTTCGATACGGCGCAGCTGCATCGGTTCCATCGCGGCTCGAGCAGCCGACCGATGCGCCCTGGAGCGCGATCGTCCTCGCCTCAGAGGCCCCGGAGCGAGTCTCGCGGCTGCTGGCCGGTCTGCGTGCCAATGCCCCCGACGGAACGCAGGTCGTGGTGGTCGCCAACGACCCGAGTGAACTCCAGCAGGCAGCACTGGCGGCTGGCACTCCCGACCGCGCCCCGATCGGCGGGCGCGAGCCGGAATTGCTCCGCACGGCGACCCGCCTGGGTCACGCCGCGGCGCTGAACGTAGCCCTGCGGCGGGCCGCGGGCGAGCTGGTACTCATCGCGGACGGCGCGGCGTGGCCGACGGGCGACGCGCTGACTCCTCTGGCAGATGCGCTGAGCGACGCCGAGGTGGCCGTCGCGGGCGCCTTCGGCCTGACTTCGGGCGAACCCGGACGCCTTCGGCCCGGCTCGCTCGCGCCCTCGGACGCGCGCGAGGCTTGCGCCCTGATGGCTGGCTGGATGGCATTCCGCCGCGCGGACTACCTAGCCCTCGGACCGCTCGACGAACGCTTCGTCACGCCGGCCTGGCTCGACGTCTGGTGGAGCCTGCGGCTTCGAGCTGGCGCGGACCCGGACTGGACGGAGACCGAGGTAGCCGAACCCGACGCCGTCTCGGGCGGCACTGCCGAACCCGGGACGACCGAACCCGGGACGACCGAACCGAACGCCGAAGCCGAAGCTGGTGATGCGGCCCAAGCGGAGGCTGCAGAACGCGAAGCGGACCGGATGGTCGAGTTCGAGGTCCCGGCCCCACGTCGAGCCGTCCGCCTCGACCTGCCGCTGGGGCACGACGAGATCGCCTGGCCGCCCGATCGATCGCGACTCGGTCGGCGGAACATGTATCGCATCCTCGACCGCTGGGGCTGGCGCGAGGACCTCGTCTGACCGGCGACTAGCGCAGGGCGAGGTCCGGCGGGGGCTCCGCGGTCCGGCCGACGGTGATCGCCGGCGGGGGCTCCGCGGTCCGGCCAACGGTGATCGCCGGCGCGGCCGACGGAACCTGGCTGGTGCGGTACTGATACGCCGCCGACTGCCACTTGCCGGTGCCTGCGACGTAGCCGGCCACAAGGACCGCGACCAGGGCGGCGACGCCGAGCAGCGGCAACCCCAACTGCTCGAGTCGCGACCGGTCCCCGCCTCCCGGCGTATGCCACAACGAGGCGAGCGTCGGGACACGACCCGGCGGAATGAGCAGGCCGAGCCACAGGCCTGCGAGCAGCCCGCCGACGTGGGCGGAGTTGTCGACGTTGCCGAAGACCCCGGCGAACCCGAGAACGAGGTTCAGGAGGATCAGGATTCCCACTTGCGAGGCGATCGCGCGCATCTGCTGATCCAACACCGCGTGGTGGTACCGCGTCGAGACGAGCACGATGCCGAACAAGGCGAAGATCGCGCCGGAGGCGCCGACCGCCGCGACGCTGTCGCCGAAGACGTAGCTCGAGATCGAGGCGGCTACCCCGCCCAGGACGTAGAAGAAGAGGAGCAGTCGGGCCCCGTACATGCGCTCGACGATCTGGCCCGCGTACCACAGGGCGTACATGTTGAATGCCAGGTGGAAGATATTCGTGGGGTCGTGGACCAGGACAACCGTCAGAAGCCGGTAGATCTCCCCGTGGGCCACCAGGATCTTGTCGAGCAGGAGCTGAAGCTCGAGAGGGCCGCCCTGGTTGACGTACACCCGGCCGACCATGCTTCCGCCACCGCCCATCGCGACCAGGGAGACGACCACCGTCACCGCGATCATCAGGTAGGTCATGAAGGACGGGATGGCATCGCCGCGGCTGCGGGCGAAGTAGCGGCCCGCGGCACGTTTGTTGCCTGTCTCTTTCGAGAGCCACCCCAGGCGGGATGCGATCTCCGCCTTGTCCGGGGCCGGGGCGCGCCGCTCGCACTGGCGGTAGGCGTCGAGCGCGCCGCTGAGGTCGCCGCCGCGGACTCTCGCCGCCGCCACCTGGCGCCAGGCCCGGTAGGTCGCCGGGGTCTCACCCAGGGTGGTCACTCGCTCCCAGGCGCCCAGGGCCTCGCCGTCGCGGTCGAGGCGGTACAGAGCGTTGCCCATGCCATACAGGGCGGCCGCGGAGATGTCCTTGTCCGACGCGCCGATTGTCCGGCCGTACAAAGCCAGGGCGTGTTCCGGCTCGCTGGCCTCCATCAACTCGTCGGCCCAGCGAATCAGGGCGATGGCCGTCGGTCGGTCCAGCGGGCCCGCGACGGACGGGTCGAAGCCGGGCGGGAGGCTGGTCGAACCCTCGAAACGAAGCCCCTCAGAAGCACGATCCATGGCGGGCACTCTACAGGAAGCAAGGTGTCCGGCGCGGCGCCGGAGGTGGGCGGATGCGGTGGCGCGGGTCCGTCAGCCGGAGACCGGCTCCTTGTCGGAGACTGGCTCCCAGCCGGAGGCCTTGACTGCATCGGCGAACGCGACCGCGGACTCCGTGCCGGCATCCAGGCCTGCGGCAAACGCGCCGACCACGCGACCGAACGAGCCGTCGTCCTCGGCCGGGGCCTCCAGGACCGTGGCCTCGGGCGGAAGCGACGGCGGAGTGGCTCCGGCCGGCACGACCACGACGAGCCGCGCAACGGCGAAGGCGGCGCCTTCGATCACGGCGGCGACCGCGGCCTCGAAGAGTGGCTCCGCGAGAACCACGACCCGCGTCTCGGCCAGGTAGCGCAGCGCGAGCGAGATGTCGCCGGCCTCGAGGCCCGGCCGCGCGGCAGGATCGGCGGGTAGCAGCCCGACCTCGCCCCGCGGCTCCTCGTCCTCGGCCGTGGCGGCGCCGGTGACCTCAGGAGCGGGATGGGCCGTCATCACCGGCGTAGGTCGTGCGGGATCCCGGAGCAGCGCCGCGTGCCCGATTCCCATGCGCCCGAGCGCCAGCACGACCGCGTCGCCCGCCCCGTCGTCGCCGACCTTGCCGACCAGCTCGACCGAGCCACCGCGGGCCCTGGCCGCGGCCGCAATGTCGACCGCCAGGCCGCCGGCACTCCCCTCCCCGCTTGCCGATCCCGCGTAGGCGGGCAACCCGATCACGACGATCATTCGTCCCCCTCGGCGGCCTCGCCGGCCCCATCGACCTCGCCCGGCAGCTCCTCTCGGATCACCTCGAGATCGCCGAAACCAGCGGCCTCGAGATCCTTCGCCACGATGTCCGCATCCCCGACCAGCACGATCGCGAGACGATCGGGGTGAATGTGGTCCTGCGCCGCCTTCTGGACGTCCGCGGCCGTGACCGCCTCGACGAGGTCGCGGTAGCGAGCCAGCTCGTCGTCCGGCAGGCCGCCCACGAAGAGCCCGCCGACCGCCCCGACCACCGCCCCCGGCGTCTCGAAGCGCAGCGGGAAGACCCCGACCATGTAGTCGCGCGCCACCGCCAGCTCCGCGTCGGTGACGAGCGTGTCGCGCATCCGGCGCAGCTCGACCAGCGATTCGGCGATGGCCGGCACCGTGACCGCGGTCTGAACGGCCGTCCGCACGCTGAATGGACCGGCGCCTCGACGCATGTCGAAGCCCGCGCCGACGCCGTACGTGTAGCCCTTGTCCTCGCGGAGGTTCAGCTGCAGCCGCGAGTTGAAGAGACCGCCCAGGATCGCCGCCATGACCTGCACGGCGTGGAAGTCCGGCACCCGGCGCGGCAAGCCGACGTGCCCGATTCGAACCTCCGACTGGACCGAGCCCGGTCGGTGGTAGAGCCGAACGATTGTCCGATCGACGGCGGAGGCCGAACGAGGCGCTTGGACTCCGTCTGGACCGACGCCGACCGAACCGGTCGATGCGGAGGCCCCGGCGGAACCGGCCGAACCGGCGGCCCCGCTGCCACGGCCGGTAGCCCCGGCGCGAGCCAGCGAGCCCAACACTTCTTCTGCCATGCGAGGCACGTCGAAACCAGTCAAATCGCCGCCGACCACGAGGGCGGCCCGATCGGGCGCCATCAGCGTGCGATGGATCGTCGTCAGCTCGTCGCGCGTCAGCCGAGCGACCGTCGACTCGTCGCCCCCGGCGAGGCGCGCGTACGGTGAGTCGGCGGTGTAGATCGTCTCGGAGAATGCCTGTTCCACGCGACGGCGGGGCTCGGCGCGCATCTGCAGCAGGTCGTTGAGCCTCTCGTCGCGCAGCCGCGCGACCTCCTCCGCCGGGAACGTGGGCCGCTCCACGAGCTCGTCGAGCAGCTCCAGCGCGGCCCGCAACCGCGACGCCGCCACCTCCACGCTGGCCGCGAAAGCGTCCCAGCTCGCCTCGACGTGGAGCGTGGAGCCGAGCCTCTCGGCGGCCTCGATCAGCTCCAGTCCGGGGTAGCGTTCCGTCCCCTCGGTCATCGCCCGAGCCACCAGCGCCGTCGCCCCCGCCAGGTCGCCCGGCTCATCGGCTACACCGCGCCGGACTATCAGGTTGGCCGACACGAGCGGCCGGCCCGGGATCTGCACCGCCAGCACCTGCAACCCCGACGGCAAGCTCGTTCGCTCAAACGGCGGAAAGCTGTAGGCCCGCGGCTGGCCTGGCGAGGGCCGGACGCCCAGGATCTCATCGAGTGTCATGCCGCGGTCTCCTCGTCGGCGCCCCGGGCCTGACTTGCCGCTGCGGGCATGTATGTCAGGACGACCCGGTTGTCCGGCCGCAACACGTCGGCAGCGACGGCCTGGATCTCGGCCTTGCCGACGGAGAGGTACCTCGACAGCTGGCGGTTGACCATCTCGGGGTCGTTCAGGAGCGTGGCGTACATCGCCAACCGATCGGCACGCTCTTCGACCCGCTGCAGCGCTTCGAGCTCGTACGTCTCGATCAGGGCTCGCGCACGAGCAAGCTCGTCGTCGGTCACAGGCTCCCGGCCCAGGCGTTCGAGCTCCTCCTCGAAGGCCCGTTCGACCAAACCGGGATCGACGCCCGGCCGAACTGTCGCCTGACCCGCCGCTATCGAGGCGCCGCCGACGAACCCGAGCACGAAGAAGGCGACGTCCTGCGCGATCCGCTCCTCGCGCACGAGTCGCCGGTTGAGCCGACTGCCCTTGCCGCCGGCCAGGATCTGGGCCGCGATCTCCAGGGCGTCCAGGCGCGGATCGCCGAAGCACGGCGCCCGAAAGCCGAAGTAGTGGCGCGGCAGCGGCACCCGATCTTCGACCACCTCGCGGACCTCGCCGCCGAGCGTGGGCGGCAGGCTCATATCGCCGAGTGGCGGGATCTTCGGATTGGGCGCGATCTCGCCGAAGTAGCGCTCCACCCAGGCCCGGGCCTGAGCCGGGTCCGCGTCACCGGCGATCGCCAGGACCGCGTTGTTGGGGGCGTAGTAGGTCTGGAAGAAGGCGGCCACGTCCTCGAGCGAGGCCGCGTCGAGATCCTCCATCGACCCGATCGTGGGGTGGTGGTATGGATGCTCCGGCGGGAAGAGGTGCTCCTGAAGCTTGTGGAACCACTGGCCGTAGGGCCTGTTGTCGTACGAGGAGCGCTTCTCGTTCTTGACGACGTCGCGCTGGTTGTCCAGGTTCTCCTGGTTCAAGGCGTCGAGCAGCGTCGCCATTCGGTCGGCTTCGAGCCAGAGAGCGAGCTCCAGCTGGTGGCTCGGCATCGTCTCGAAGTAGTTGGTTCGGTCGAGCCAGGTCGTCCCGTTCAGCGTCCCGCCCGCCGCCTGCACCAGGCCCATGTGCTCGGTCTTGGCGACGTGACGCGAGCCCTGGAACATGACGTGCTCGAAGAGGTGGGCGAAGCCCGTCTTGCCCGGGACCTCATGCTTGGATCCGACGCCGTACCAGACGTTCACCGCCACCACGGGCGCGAGATGGTCCTCGGCGACGATCAGCCGCAAACCGTTGGCCAGTCGCTCGTCGGTGAAAGTGACGCTCGGGGCGGTCATGAGTTGGAGCTCCTCAGGTCGGTGACCGGCCCGCGGCTTTCCGTAAGTGCGCGGGTGGACGCATTGTACCGATCCCAGCTGGACGCTCCCTCCGAGAACCGCCGTGCATGTCGCTACCGTTGCTGCGCCGCCCGCTCGTCACGGCAATGCAGGATCTCCTTGCCGTCCTTGTCGTAGACGATCAACTCGGTGCCATCGATCCTGAAGGTCGCGGCCTTGGGCAGGGCGGCCATGTAGGTGGCATTGGCGTCCATCGCGATCGCGTCGCACGTGTTCTGCTGGACCTCGATATCGCTGACTGTGAGGACCTCACCCGAGACGGTGTATGTGCCGGCAAAGGTGCTGCACCCGGAGCTGCCGGTCACATTGCCGCCCTCATAGCGCGCGTCCAACGGGACCGTCAGGGGCGAGTCGATCATCGTGCCGCTCGCGTCCGCGAAGCCGCGCACGTGCCAGGTCCGACCCTCGATGGGACCGCCCTTCGACGACGAGCATGCTGCAGCGGCCAGGGAGCCTGTCACCACAAGCGCGACGAGCGCGAACAAACGCAAGGTCCTCATGCCCTGTTCCTCTGCCTTTCCGGGCTTTGTCCCCGCCCTGGTCCAGCGGATCGCCCAGATGCTCGGATTATGCGGTCCGGAATGGCCGTCAACCCGGCCGGCGCGAACCCAGCAGTTTCCGCATCCGTCTCGGACGGCTGCTCTTCCTCGTCCGGCGTACGCTGTCGGACCATGAGGCGCCCTGCAACGACCCCTGCCCCGACGGCGCCTTCCGCTGACGACCAGCCGAGGGGGGCGGCATGACCGGATGGCTGGCCCGGTATCTGCGCAGCTTCACCGGGTTCAGCCGCGACGCGCGGCGATTCCTGATCACGACCGTCGTCTTCGGCGCGGCGATCAGCCTGTACTGGATCGACTTCAACCTGTACCTCGAGGCGATCGGCATCGACCGGCCGACGATCGGCTGGCTGATGGCCACCTCGCAGCTGGCCGGCGTCCTCGTGGCGCTCCCCGCCAGCGCGATCTCCAATCGCGTGGGGCGCCGATCGGTCATGGCCGCGGGCATGGCCCTGGCGGCGATCGCCCTGTTCGCCGTCCTGCCCGGCAACGTGACGCTGCTCTTCGTTGGCGTGGCCTTGTTCGGGGCCGGGTCGCAAGTCGTGAGCGTCGTCCAGGTCCCGTACATCGCCGAGCACACTCGACCTGATCAGCGCAACGAGTTCTTCGCGACGTGGTCCGCGCTCGGATTCATGACGGGACTCGTCTCGGCGCTGCTGGGCGGAGCGATCGCCCAGGGCCTCTCGGGTTGGCTCGGACTCACCTCTTCGGCCGCGCCGTATCAAGTGCTGCTCGTCGGGATCACGATCCTGGGCGTGGCCGGCCTCGGGACCGTGTTCCTGCTCACGGACGATCGACACTCCCTCGCCGCCGAGCGGTTACGGGAACCCAGCCGACCCGGATGGTTCGGGCTGCACGTAACGAACCCCGGCCTGTTCGTGAAGCTGCTCGTTCCGGGCTTCATCACTTCGCTCGGCGCAGGTCAGCTGATCCCGTTCCTCAACGTCTTCATCCAGAACAAGTTCAGCCTGGATCTGGCATCGGTGAACGTTGTCTTCGCGATCACCAGCCTGGGCACGACGTTGGCCATTCTGCTCCAGCCGGCGATTGCTCGACGATTCGGGCGGATCGGCTCGATCGTGATGGTCCAGGGTGCGAGCATCCCGTTCCTTGTCGTGCTCGGCTTCTCGCCACTGCTCTGGACTGTCGTCATCGCCCTGGCGGTACGCAACTCGCTGATGAACGCCGGCAGCCCGATCTTCGACGCCTTCGCGATGGAAAAGGTCTGGGCCGGGGAACGGGCCACGCTCTCGGCGCTGATGACGCTGCTGTGGGCGTTGGGCTGGACCGTCGCGCCGATCTACTACGGCATGCTTCAGGCGACGCTCGGCTTCACCGCGGGCTACGCCGTGGACTTCGTCACGATCATCGTCCTGTACACGATCTCCACGTCGCTGCTGTGGAAGTGGTTCCGCGGCACAGACCACATCGCGGCTCTCGACGCCCAGCTTTCCGCCGCTATCGATTCGGTGCCGGACGCCGCGGAAGTCGCGGTCGCGGAAGGCCCGGCCTCCCTGATCGAGCACGCCTGAGGTCCGGCCCGCGGGGCGCGGCGGTCGGGATTGGCGGGCGGGGCGGGGCGGCGCGTATAGGCAGCGCGGCGTATAGGCAGCGCGGCGTATAGGCAGCGCGGCGTGGCGGGACGGGCGGCGCGGCGGTCGGGACGGGCGTATAGGCAGCGCGGCGTCACCGCACCCGGTTTTGCCCAACACGCCTGGGTGTAGTGCTAGGTGACAGACCACGGCCTCGGGCCACTCGAAACAGCCCGGTTACCACTCATGCGGGTTCAACGGCGTACTGGGAGCTCGCATTCAGGCCAATGTAGGCGGATCGCGGTCTCGTCGAGGCGCCAGGACGGCCGATCCGGCTTGACGCACGCCCGACCCTCCGCGCTGCACTACCGGCAGGCGTGTTGGGCAAATTCAGCAGGCTGGCGGCCGTGTGGGGGCGGTCCGGCGTCCGGACGGGCGTGCCATCGGGTCAGTTCACGGGGAACGAGCTCCGAAGTCGGGCCAGCGCTTCGGCGACCCGTTTGTCCGGGCCGAGCCGCGCGATGTCGCCCAGGGCAGCGTCGGAGAGCCGGATCGGGTCGAGCGCGTACGCCCGCTCCAGGGCCGCCGCCGTGCGCTTGCGGTCGCCCATTCGGGCCGCGCTCCGCGCCTCCAACACCGCGCTCGGCGCTCCGCCGACCCGACCGAGGATCGAAGCGGCGGCCAGCGCATCCTCGAACCGCCCGAGCGAGTGCAGGCCGATCTGCAGTTTCAGCAGCGCCGCGGTTCGATCCAGCGTCTCTTCGCGCCGAAGCGTGCCGAGCAGCTGAGGCACGCGCTTGCTCTCCACGATGCGGGCCACGATCCCGAGCACGGCAAGCGGGTCCGTCTCGGTGGCAAGGCGGGTGGCTACGGCGGGATCGTCGCGGCGCGAGACCATGCCGACAACGTCCGACAGCAGAGGCGCCGGCCGGCGTTCGAGTTCGCCGAGGTCGAGCGCCGAAGCCTCCCCGGCGTCGCCAGGCAGGGTCTCCGCGTATGCCTCGCCGAACGCACGGCGCGACTCGGCAGCCGCCATTGCCGGCGGACGCTCGCGTCCACGCTCGCGCCCACGCCCGTCGCCGCCCTTTCGGTCGGTGCGGGTTTCGGCGCGCGGCTGCGGCCGAGGCCACGGCACTCCGGCGACGCGAGGCCCATGGGCCCCTCCACCGGCGATCCGCCACAGCGCCTGGTATGGCTCCGGGTTGAAGAACCCGAAAAAGACGATGACCACGGTCAGGTAGACGAAGCCGACGAAGACGGCCCCGATTGCGATGGCGACGCTGCAGAGGCCGACCGCCGCCAGGCCGGGCGTGCGGCCCCGCGGGCCCATCGCCAGCAGGAAGAGGTTCGTCGCGATGCTGCCGCCATCCAGGCCGGCGATAGGCAGCAGGTTCAGGATGCCCCACCACAGGTTCACGAAGATCAGATCACCGGCGGTCACCCCGATCGGGTCGCCGGCCGGAAGCCAGGGCCGGAGAACCATCACCGCGATCGCGACCGGGATGCCGACGAGCGGCCCGGCCAGGCTGACCAGGATCGACTTGCGCGGCGGAAGCACGAAACCCGAGATCGTGAGCCCGCCCATGCCCCACAACCGAATCTCCGGGTGAATGTTGTAGAGGCCGAAGGCGAAGGCGTGGCCCAGCTCGTGAATCAGGATCGATACCGCCACCACGACGACCCACTCGAGGATGTAGACGCCGGGTCGGGCCTGCAGGCCGATGATCAACGTGATCAGCAGGAAGTCGACCCCGATCGTGACGGGGAAGCCGAAGAGGCGGAACCGAAGGCCCGGGAGCGAAGGCGACAAGGCTGCATCCTGACTGCGGCGAGCGCCAGCCCGCGAAGACCCCACGTGCGCGGCGCCCGGAGTTCGACTGCAGGAGGTCGGTCGCCGGAGTACCGCGCCCGCTCAGGGTAGCGGAGCAAGCGGCCGTCCGCGAGATGCAACTCCCCTAGCCCCAGGCTCGTGCGCAGTGGGGAGAGGCCCGGGCGTGGCGGGCGCTGGATGTGGCCGGTGCTGGGTGTGGCCGGTGCTGGGCGTGGAGAACCCCGGGATTCTCCAATTGAATGGCCCCAGCACTCTTATGGAAGGAACGAACGCGCCTGTGACTGCATCTGCACACCCGCGGCCGCTCCTGACAATCGCATCAGGGCCCGAAGCGCCAAAGACGGACCGAATCGGGGTTCCAGGGCCCGAACTCCAGTCGCGGACGTCTCGAAGCTTTCCATAAGAGTGGCCCCGCCACTAAGTTGGAGATTCGGCGGCACATTCGGCACACGCAGCTGCGCTCACGATCGCGGCGGCACACGCGGCACATGCGGCACGTGACGGCGCCCCGCGGCCGCCCCCACGATCGCGGCTGCGCTCACGACCACCGCAGCGCTACGCCGTGAGGGCGCCCCGCGGCACGCCCGGATTCGGCACCCATTCACCCAGTGAGCGGACCTCCGCCAGACGCGGGCGAAGGTCCGGGTCCAGGGCCTCGGCCGCGGCCACGGCCGTCTCGATCGCGGTCAGACACAGGATCCCCTCCGCTGTCGCGGCCAGGCGGATCTCGGCGGCGTCGCGGACCGGCCCCGACCTGGGCGACGGGGTATTCACGACGAGCCGCACCGACCCCCCGGCGATGAGATCGAGGATCGGCACGCGCCCGTCCACGGCCCGCTCCCCCACCTTGGCCACGACCTGGGCGACGTAGCCCAGCTTGGCCAGCTCGGCGGCGGTGCCAGAGGTAGCGGCGAACCTGTACCCGGCCCGGGCCAGCGCGACAGCCACGCGCGGCAGCTCCCCGTGGTCGCGTTCCGCGACGGAGATCAGGGCCAGCGCCCCGTCCGCTCCCGGCCGTGGCGGGATCAGCGCCGCTCCCTGCATCGCCTTGGCCAGCGCCACGCGCGGATCGGTATGGATGCCGATGACCTCGCCCGTGGACTGCATCCCCGGTCCGACGGACGGGTCCACGCCACGCAACTTGGCCGTGGAGAAGGCCGGCGCCTTGACCGCGACCAGNNAGCTTGACCATCGGCACGCCCGTGACCTTGCTCATGAACGGCACCGTGCGGCTCGCGCGCGGGTTCACCTCGATGAGATACACGCCGTCGTCGCGGACGATGAACTGCGCATTGACCAGGCCGTGTATGTCCAGCGCCCGAACGATCCGATCCATTGCGGCGACGATCAGCTCCTGGTCGGAGATCGAAACCGTCTGGGGCGGGAACATCCCGACCGAGTCGCCCGAATGGACGCCGGCTCGCTCGACATGCTCGAGCAGGCCCGGGATCAGGACCGACTCGCCGTCGGAGATCGCGTCCACGTCGACTTCGATCCCCTCGAGGTAGCGGTCGATCCGAACCGGCCGATCGGGGTCGACGACGGTCGCGCGCGCGAGCTGTCCCACGAGATCCGAGGGCGAATACGAGAAGTCGATGGCGAGGCCGCCGATGACGAACGACGGTCGAACGATGACCGGGTAGCCGATTCGATCGGCCAGCGCCAGCGCCTCCTCGATCGATCGAGCCATCCCGCCTTCTGGCTGCGGAATGCCGACCGCCTCGACCAGGTTGGCGAAACGGATGCGGTCCTCCGCCTGGTCGATCGTCTCCAGGTTCGCGCCGAGCAGCGGGATCCCGGCCGCGGCGAGCGACTCGGCCAGGTTGAGCGGCGTCTGGCCGCCGAACTGGACGAAGGCCCCGAGCATCGGCCGGCCGGCCGGCGATTCGGCCTCCACGACCGACCGCACGGATTCGGGGTCCAGCGGCTCGAAGTACAGGCGCGAGCTGGCGTCGAAGTCGGTCGAGACCGTCTCCGGGTTCGAGTTGATCATGACCGCCTGCCAGCCGCGCTCGCGCAGCTCGGCCGCGGCCTGGACTGCGCAGTAGTCGAACTCGATCCCCTGCCCGATCCGCACCGGGCCGGAACCGATCACCAGCGCCGCGGGTCGTTCCACCGGCGGCAGCTCCGGCTCCGAGCCAGCGGCCGCGTACGTGGCGTAGAAGTACGGCGTCTCCGCGGCGAACTCCGCCGCGCACGTGTCGACCATCGCGTATCCCGGCACGAGGCCCAGCTCCATGCGCGCCAATCGGATCGCCTCGGCATCGACCCGCGCCATCTGCGCCAGCTCGCGATCCCCGAAGCCGGCGCGCTTCACCGTCGACAGGAGAGTGGCCGCCTCATCGTCGCGTGGATCCGCGATCCGCGCCCCCATCGCCCGGACCTCGCGCTCCAGGGCGATCGCCCGCTCGAACTCCCACAGGAACCACGCCGAGATCCCCGTCACGCCGCGGATCGTCTCGGCCGGCATTCCCCGCCGCAGCAGGGCGAGGATCCGCCACAGCCGCGAGTCCGACGGGGCCAGGAAGCGCTTCAGCACGATCGGATAGGCGGCCCGTTCGGCGTGAGCCTTGGCCTCGCACACCAGACCGCCGGCATCGATCGGGATGAAGGCAGGCTCGGCCGGAGCCGGTTCGATCAGGTAGTCGAGCGTGGCCGTCCAGGCGGCGTTTTCGGCCAGGAAGCCCGCGCCCGCCTGTTCGAGCGCCCGCAGCGCCTTGTTCAGCGCCGAGCCGAAGGTTCGATCGATCGCCATGACCTCGCCGGTCGCCTTCATCTGGCTGCCGAGCGTTCGGTCGGCCGTGGGGAACTTGTCGAACGGGAAGCGCGGCAGCTTGACGACCACGTAGTCCAGCGCCGGCTCGAAGGCCGCGACCGTCGTTCCCGTCACGACATTCGGGATCTCCGCCAGCCGCCGGCCCGCCGCGATCTGGGCCGCCACGCGAGCTATCGGATAGCCGGTCGCCTTGGACGCCAGCGCGGAGGATCGGCTGACGCGCGGGTTGACTTCGATGACCGCGTAGTCGGCGTAGTCGGGCGAGAGCGCGAACTGGACGTTGCAGCCGCCCTCCACCCCCAGGGCCCGAATGATCGCCAGGCTCGCCGAGCGGAGGCGCTGGTGGACCGGGTCCGGCAGCGTCTGGACGGGCGCGACCACGATCGAGTCGCCGGTGTGGACGCCGAGCGGGTCGACGTTCTCCATAGAGCAGACGGCGATGCAGGTGTCGTCCGCGTCGCGCATGACCTCGTATTCGATCTCCTGCCAGCCCACCAGGCAGCGCTCGATCATGACCTGGTGGATGGGGCTCAGGCGCAGGCCGGTCCGGGTCCGCTCCCAGTAAGCCGCCTCGGTCTCGACGATGCCGCCTCCGGTGCCGCCAAGGGTGTAGGCGGGTCGGATGATCGCCGGCAGGCCGATCTCCTTGAGCGCCTCGCGAGCGGCTTGGTCGCGAGCTTCGTCCGTCTCCCCCTCGACGATGCAGCTCGGCGCGTACGGCTGGCCGATCCGGTCGAGCAGGTCGCGGAACAGCTCGCGATCCTCTGCCATCTCGATCGCCTCGAGCGGCGTGCCGATCAGCCGGACGTTGTACTTGTCGAGCACGCCCGCCTTGGCCAGCGCCACTGCCAGGTTGAGGCCGGTCTGGCCGCCGAGTCCCGCCAGCAACCCCTCCGGCCGCTCTTTGGCGATGACCTGCTCGATCGCCTCGACGGTGAGGGGCTCGAGGTAGACGGCGTCGGCCACCTCGGCGTCGGTCATGATCGTGGCCGGGTTCGAATTGACCAGGATCGTCCGGACGCCCTCGGCCCGCAGCGCCCGGCAGGCCTGCGTGCCGGCGTAGTCGAACTCGGCCGCCTGGCCGATGACGACCGGCCCGGAGCCGATGATCAGCGCGCTCTTGGGCTTGACCCGCTCGACGCGAGGGGCCGGGTTGGCAGGGATTGGCATTGTGGGCAGGCACGTGGCGGGCTCTGTCAACGGCGGCTCAGTCACACAAAAAAGCCACCGGCCTCGGGGGCGCGGTGGTTCTGGTTGCGGATATTCATCGACTCCTCCCCGGCCTCTCTGGACCGGTACGCCGGCCTCACAGGACCGGCCGCAAAGGCTGGCCGTAGGTTAGCACGAGCTAGCGACGGGCGATGCCGCCTGTCGATGCCATCGGGGGAACGGCAGAGGCGAGGACTAGCCTTGCTCCAGTGGTAGATTGCGCAGCAGGCTGGCGAACGCGCCAGGAGGGACGCAGGCAGGGGCAGCTATGACAAAGCAGATCGACACGGCACCCGGGTTCGTTAGGTACATCGGTCCAGTGATCGCAGCCCTCGCCGAGCTTGGTGGCTCAGGTCGCCCAGATGAAGTGCGTGCTGCCATCGCCAAGGCGATGAGGCTGTCTGAAGAGGAACAGCAGGAACGCATCCCGAGCGGAGTCCAGTCTCGCTTCGAGAACCAGGTTCACTGGGCGCGCTTCTATCTGGCCAAAGGCGGATACATCGAAGCATCTCAGCACGGAGTCTGGACGCTCTCTGACAAGGCGCGCGCCCTGGGAGACGTGTCCGCCGCCCAGGCTCGCGAGATCTACCGGGCGGTCAGAGCACACCTGGTCATTGCGCGCGGGTCCATTCATCACGAGACTCACGCGACCGATGCACCTGATGCCCCCGCGACCGAGGCCGAGGATGCGCTTATCAGGTACCGCGAAGCTGCTTTGTCTCGGCTCAGGGACCTCCCAGCCCCCGGCTCCGAGCGCTTCTCCCAGCGACTCCTTCGCGAGTCAGGGTTCCAGGAGGTGACTGTGACCGGTCGCT
Organism: Chloroflexota bacterium; assembly: GCA_003141245.1. Classification (GTDB taxonomy): domain Bacteria; phylum Chloroflexota; class Limnocylindria; order Limnocylindrales; family CSP1-4; genus Fen-1039. The sequence goes on along the minus strand of PLLE01000047.1, from coordinate 30,733 downwards.
CCGGCGACGGTGGCATCGACGGGATTGGGGTTCTTCAGGTCAACCCCTTGGTGAGTTTCAAGGTGCTGTTCCAGTGCAAGAAGTACACAGGCTCCGTCAGCCCGAGCCAGGTTCGCGACTTCAGAGGCGCGATGACCGGACGGGCGGACAAAGGCATCATCATCACGACCGGGTCCTTCACGTCCGAGGCTCGCAGGGAAGCCGTTCGCGACGGAGCACCCTCAATCGAGCTTGTCGATGGCGACAGGCTCGTGGACATGCTCGAGAACCTCGAGCTCGGTCTCAGGCGAATCCAGACCTTCGGGCTGGACCCAGCGTTCTTCGACGATTTCGCCAAGTAGTCCGATGGGGGCCTCGCGTCTTCAGTGTCACCGGCGCTCGGCGGTGAAGCTGGCCCGGGGCGATGACCCGGCGATCCCTGACGTTCCGGCGCAACGGCTCCGTGCCGATCGCGGAGGCGAACGAGGGCGCGTGCACCATCGGTCCAACGGCAGCCGGCCGTCGCTTTCGGCCGAAGGCCAGATCGGTCGCCGAAGGCCGTCGCCCGCCAGGCGGACTCGTCGATTTCTGCGACACTCCTCTGCCCTGGCCGCGTGGCCGGGCAGTTGAGAGGAGGTCCGACCACGGTGCGCCGCGGCGAATTCGAGAACCTCCCCTCCTTTCGAGCCGACAGGTAAACGGAGGAGAGGGATACCCGTCCGAGACGGTCGGGCGCCCGATGCGTGCTCGCCGGGCGCAGGTCGGTCGGCGCTATGCCGCTCGCGCGATTACCTGGCCAACCTGCTCTCGGGTCGCTCCGAGCCCCAGCAGTGACTTGACGAGCAGATCGACCGAGACGGACGCGTCCGCCGCCTCCATCTTGGCGAGTCGCGATTGGCTCGACCCGAGGCGCTTCGCCGTCTGCGCCTGCGTCCACCCCTGCTGCACGCGCACGTCACGCAGGAAGCGGGCGAGGGCAAGCTTGAGCTCGACGAACGCCGCCTCCTCTGGGGTGAGCTCGAGGAAGTCTTCGGCGGTCCCGACGCGCCAGCCGGCACCTTCGAGGCGATCCTTCTTGTTCTGATCCATCTCAGTTCACTCCCTTCCGCCGACGATCTCGTCGTACTGGCGGAGTCGCCGTTGGCAGGCCTCGATCACGTCTTGCGATCGCGTCGTCATCGATCCGATAGACGACCCGCCAGATGGAGTCCTCGTCCACGATCCGCAGTTCGTGGCATCGCTTCCCGATCGAGGGCATGGCCCGTGAGACAGGCATCCCGAGCGACTCGCTCTGCTGCATCCGCCGCAACAGCACGCCAGTCTCGACGCGTGCGTGTTGCGACAGCGGAGGGGTTCTCACCTCCCCATGGAGCCAGACCAGCGGCTTGTCGCCTTCGTTCACGGTCTGCATCATATGTCCGATCCGACATTTTCATTAAGAGTCCGGCCGAAAGCGCGGGTCCGGCGATCGAAGGCGCGGCCACCATCGGGCCAAACGTCCGTCAACGAGGCCCCGACGAGGTTCGGACCAACGTAGGGCGTCAACCGGCGGTGCCGACAGCGGCGCGCTAGAAGGAGACGAGGAATCGAAACGAGAGGCGGAGGAAGTGGCCGGTGGAGGTAACGTCCGGGTTGAACGATGGGTTAGGCGTTTCAGTGAGGCAGGTAAATGCGATACCGCAGGCCTGGTTTGGAGCCAAACTGAATGGGTTTAACAAAGGTTTCGAACAGTACTCCCCCGTTTCGCTCAATAACCCTTTGTGAGGCGGCATTGGTGGGATCGGTCGTTAGCTCGACAAAAGGCATGCCAAGAGAAACGGCCTCTGGAAGGATCTGCCTGAGCGCCTCGGTAGCGTATCCTCGACCCTGTTTCCAGGGAACGACTGCATACCCAATATGGCCGAGGCAGTGGGGAGGCAGGTCGGTTGTCCCGGCTTGCCATCGGAAGCTGATAGCCCCACAGAACTCACCGTCCCAGAGCCAGCGGTGGAAACCGGGCAGCCTCGGAACACTGCTGCCATCCGGGAGTGCGATCGGTGCACCTTGAGCTTCTCGATCTTCCTTGAGGTCGAGAAAACTAGATGGGTCGGCTTCGATCGCGCGCAGTTCTTCCCGTGCAGCTTCAACTCTAGCATCCATCGACCAACCCCGCTGAAGCGCGGCTACGTAACTTGAGAGGTATTCGCTGGAAGGTTTGACAAGCTTCATATGTGGGCCCTTGGGTGACGCCTAACGTCCGGCGAATGACTTACAAACCGAGGTCGCAAGGCTTCGAGAGCAAGCGTTCGCTTCCTTGCCGACGTATGTCAGGTTGATTCGTTTGTTGTGCGGCCGCCGGAAACCCGCCATTCCTCCACCGTCAGCGCATACCGATCATGATCCTTCCACTCGCCGTTGATCCGCAGGTATCGCGGAGAGTGGCCCTCCAAGCGGAAGCCCAGACTCCGCACGAGGCGAACAGAGCGGACGTTGTCAGGCTGGATGTTCGCCTCGACTCTGTGGAGCCCGTGTTCGCCGAACGCCCGATCCAATACCGCGATCAGGCCCGCCCTCATGAAGCCGTGTCCCTCATACGGCGAGATCGCATAGTAGCCGAGGAACCCGTTCTGGAAGGCGCCATGGATGACCGAGTTGATGTTGACCACGCCTGCCAACTGGCCCGAGTCCTCACGGATGCCATAGCTGATACGGACGTCCGGTGGCTGGCTCAGGTACTCCCGAATCTCCGCTGCTGTGGCCACGGGTGTGATCCACGGCTTATGGAGAGCACGGCTACGGACGATGGCCTCGAAGAGTTCTGGGGCATCGTCAGCGCCAAGAAGTCCAATGCGGATCACAGTTCCACCTCGATCTTCCGCACAACGCCCGCGGTGAGCGGCCGCGGCCAGCGAATGCGAGCCAGCGGTCCGCTCGAGCGCGTTGTTCGGCCGACCGTTGTGTTGACCGGAACGCTCTACTACGCGCCATGCGACCGTCATCGTCCTGGTCGCCACTCGTACAGAATGTCGGGACACTTCTCCTCGTTGCCGGACCCGTCGCCGAACGTGATCGCTTTGAATCCCCGATGTTCATAGAAGCGGCGGGCCCGCTCGTTACACTCGAAAGTGTAGAGGCGAATGGGCAGTAGGAACTGGCTCTGGGCGAATCTGATCAATCGGGTGCCAATGCCGCGTTCCACCCACGCGGGATGCAGGTAAAGCTGGTCGATCCAAGTGCAATCGGTACCCGTCGAGATAGCCAAGAGGCCGATCACGAGACCATCGGCGACAGCGACGGTAGTACGTCCGGCCGGGATCAAATGCCGACGGATCCAGTCGCGAATGTCGTCGTCGGAATGGACAAGGGGCGCGCACGCCACAAGTTCCTTCCGAGATCGGAGATACACGTCCGCCGCGAAGTCGGCGTCATCGATCGTCGCCGCCCGAATGTCGAGGATCACCGTGCCTCCTTGGTTACTCCGCAAGCGGCCAAACGCTGCCGTTCACGCGCGGCTGTAAGGCGTCGCGTGTAACGGTGGGTTCGGCCTCGTGTTCAGTTCCGGATGCCCCCGTAGATTGCGTCGCAGTCACAGCGCCAAAAGCAATCCACATGGACGAAGCCGTGCTCACGCAGGCTGTCCAAATGCCATGGGAGCGGCAGCCCCTCCTCAACTCCTTCCCATCCGCCGATGACTCGCTGATTCAGTTCCTTGATGTCAAGCTTTAGGGCCGTGGAATACTTCGCCCAGAAGCCATCCCAGTCGTCGCCGTGGACGTTGCCTTCTTGCGTCAGCATCCCGGCTCGATGATCTTCCCATCCCCTTTGCACTTCCGGGGAATCGCTCCCCACGTGATCCGCGTTCAGGAAGATGCCGCCGGGCCCGAGAATCTGCGCGATCCCATGGTAGACGCCGGCCAACTGTGAGGGGCTGAGCCAGTGCAGGGCCGTTGCAGAGATGACCGCGTCTACCGGGCCGGCGATCGAACGCGTCCACGTCGGCTGACGCAGATCGAGAAGCTCGGTATGCGATCGGCTGCCAAATCGTTGCAGTCGGGCTCGGGCCAACCAGAGCAGGGTCGGGTCGAAATCAACGCCGATGACTTCGGTGTTCGGAAATTCGTCGAGCACGCCGAGCATCAGACCCCCCGTCCCGCACCCAAGATCCACAACCCTGGCAACAGCCGGGCGTGTAGCCCTAATCAGACGTGCGATGACCTCGAACCGCTCGGCGCGCTTGACGAGGTATCGCTCTTGCATCCGATCCCACCGATCCACCCAGACTTGCCAGTCCAGGTCGGCAGGCGGCGTAATGTCTTCCAGACTGTTCATCTTGCCCTTCTCTTGCCGACCGGATAGCGCTACTGGCAGGTCGCCGGGCATGGACAATGCTTGGGACCAGGAAAACTCGAAGCCAGAACAACGCTCGTGAATGGCGACGAATCCGACCTGTCCAGTGCACGCTCTGTTGGAACACTTCTAGTTGTTGAGGAGCACATTCTGGGAAAATGTACTGGTGCCTGTCATCAATGCTCTGACAGAAGTGACGAATAGATACCCAGCCAATACCAAGAACCCAATCACCAAAAGAGAGCTGACCAACAGTGCAACAATCAAGACTGCAAACAACATAGCCTTTGCTATGAATGATTTGAGAATTCCATCTAGGCCTCTAGTTACCATCGCCTTCATGTTCCTATTGATAGCCACACTTATCAAGATCCAAAGCGCACCTAATCCGAAGATGAACCAAGTCAACGAAGCAGAAGTTGAAGCAATAGGGTCGCCCATCGAGATCTGATTGAGATCCGCCATATTGCCCATGATGCACAATAGAATCCCAGAGAGGATGATCGCTGGAACAGCTATTACATCTGCTTGATGATACAGCTGTTCCTTGCTACTCATTCTACATTCCATTTCCATCTGTTCTGGCCCCATAGCATGTAGTTTGGAACATTGCTGAAGATCAACTTGCATTGCTGTCATTGGCTGACAACTCTCAGCAACCTGCCGCTTGAGACTATTTGTATGTGATTTCGCGAAGCCATTCCCGATACGATCTCTGTCTTGCTCTTTCTACCTTGTTGTGCAAGGGGCGTGCCAACGCCGCGGCGGTTCAGCGGCGGCGCGAAGCGCCGGCCGCTGCAAGCGCGAGTTGGACGGCCAGTGAAGACGTCGACGTGACATGGTTCAAGTTTTGGGATGCTCTGATGCGAAGGCCGACCGCGCGCGGGCGCAGAACGCCTGCATAGCTTGAGGGTCGAGGGCTCGCGCTTCCGTGAACATCGCCATTTGTAGCGCAGGACCGGGCCCCGGGTATCGGGACCGAAGCGCATTCCACGAGGGCTGCAAGACGAAGTGGATGTGACCTGGCGTCCACTCCGCGTGTGACCACAGACATGCGTACACTTGGTCGGCATCACTCAAGGCCTTGATGACGGACGTCGCACGCTGCATCAGTGGACCGAGTTCAGCAGCCTCTGCGTCCGACATGTCCGCCAATCCCACGATGTGACGGAGCGGTTTGAGAATCAGCGTGCCCACGCCCAGCGTTCCGACGCAGTGTTCGACGACCCAATACTCGGTCTGAAAGATGCATCCACCGATCAGTTCGCGTTCACCGGCAGTGAGTTGGCATGCCATGCACTCGAGTGACACTCTTCACTCCTATCGGTCCGTCCAACGTGTTGCGCATCGACTGCGCGCCATACGCTTGCAGCATAACCGAGCGCTCGGGCGCGTCAGGTGGATCCGCTTGCTAGTGACCTACCGCAACCAGACGCAATACGGGTCCGCGAGCCTCGCAACTGCGACTGCTCGACGGTAGCGAGACTTCATACGTTCAGGATGCGCCGACATGTCCTTCCGGACGGCGCATGCAGTGGACAAGCCGAGGATGAACTTCAGGGGCTTGTCAGGATCCGCGGCGTCAGCGTACGCCCAAAGGTCGACAGTACGGTCGACGTCAGTTGTGAGCTTGTCGAACACCAAAGCGGCGGCGGAAGTGTCCATCTGCCCGGTGACAGGCCCAATTCCGTTTGGAAGCGGGAACCATCTGGCTCGATCCGGAGAGTACTCAGTCGCAGAATCCGACTCGGTCGTCGGGCGTGCTCCACTGGGACTAGCGGGATCCACGAAGATGACATAGCCCCGTCCGGGATTGCAGATCCCCTGGACTTGCGCGGGGCGCGCCTTGGCCGACCTAGCGACCCAGAAAGTGCGCCCAACTGTCTCGCAGTCGTCGATCTTCCGGCCGAAGATGCCATCCGCATCCTCGCCGGCGTGCGCACCCATCACGCTAATGACGCATTCGGAGGCGGCGAGTGCTTCGTCGAGCAGCGGCATGCGGTCCCCTAAGTGTCACTAACGTTGATGCGGATGAGCGGCAAGCCGCCTCGCCAGCCTTTGCGAAGGTCGTTCGCCGTTTCTGTCCTGAAGGCTGCCACCATGGTCCCCTCCCCAACCAGGGGCGATCCTCCACCCCTCTACTTTGGGTCGGTCCGCGAGGTCGCGTCGCGCACGACCCCACGATCATAGCCAGTCCTGCTCGGGCACACCCCGCATCTTGCGAACGTCGGCCATCGCGGCTTAGCGGAGGCTTACCGCCACGGGGCGGTGAAGCTGGCCGGGAGTGACGAGTCAGCTATCCCTGAAGTCCTGGCGCTTTGGCTCCGTCCGGACCGCTGAGGTTGAGGATGGCGCGCAGGTGGACGCTCCAACGGCAGCCGGCCGTCCCTTTCGGCCGAAGGCCAACCGTTTCGAATGCTCAATTGCCCCGCGGCAACCTCACGGCTCGGAAGGTGCCGCGACTGCAGCGAGCAGCTCCTGCGGGTCGAAGATCGGGAGGGTCGCGTTCGCAAAGCCACGGCGGTCGCGGGTGACGATCGCCGCCATGCCGCCGGCCACGGCAGCCTCGTGCAGCACCGCGTCCTCGAAATCCGCGAAGTCGAGATCGAGCGCGCGATGGAGCACGTCGCGATCCACGCTTGCGACATCGAAGAGGCCCAGCAGATCACGCACCTGCTCGTGCGCGCGCTTGGACCCGAACGACCTCTCCGCGATATAGAACACCGTCGTTGCCGTGGTGGCGCAGATCGACCCCTCCAACTTCCCTGTGTCCACGAGGGCAAAGAGCCTAGCCGCAGCGTTGGCGTGGGGTTCTCGATCCAGAAGGACGTCGAGGACGACGTTGGCGTCGAACAGCACTTTCACCGGTACTTGTCCTCGAGGTGCCGGCGATAGTCCTCTTCCGTCGCCGTCGCGCCCTTGAGCGAGCCCATGAGCGAGCGAACCCGGGGCGTGATCTCGGCACCGGCAACGTCCTCACCGGAGTCGATGAGCGCGAAGTAGTCCGCAACGAGCTGCGACACGGACTTGCCCGACTTGCTCGAGTAGCGCTTCGCGTTGCGGATGAGTCCGTCATCGAGGCGCAGCGTCAGCTTCGTGTTCACTGTCGAACTCCCTGACGTACTTTGACAACCTTGATTGTACGTCTCCAGGAATTGGCGCAAACCGGGAAACCAGGATTCCCTCCGGAACGCCGCCTCCTCAGGCGTCCCCCGCCGGAGAGACCACTGGCAGGCCCAGATCTCGCGCCGCGGCGGAGAGGCGGTCGTCGTAGCTGACGAAGGCAGACAGATCACCCGCCAGTTCGAGGGCCGTGGCGAGGTGGATGGCATCGAGCGTGCGGAGGCTGGCGGGCCTCAGCGCGGCCGCGCGGGCGGCGATCCGAGTGTCGAAAGCCAGCACGTTCAGCGCCTCGAACACGTCGGCCATCGCGGCCGTTGACTCGGGAGTCGCCCGGGCGACTGCCCGCGACACCTCGACAGTCGCGAGGATGCTCGACGAGAGCGGACCCGCCGAGGTGAGATACCGCCGCAGCGCGTCGGTCTCGGGCTCGCGAACGATGAGCTTGACGAGGGCCGAGGAGTCGACGTAGGCCGGGCTCACTGGCGCTCATCCTCGCGCATCCCGCGGAGCGTATCGGAAAGGCTCTGAGCACCTGACGCAAGCTCGATCGGCTCTGGGATAGCTCCGATCGGACGGCTTGCCGGCGTGGCACGGCCCTCGGCAATCAGCCTGTCCAGGATGCTCGTCTCCGGAGCGGGCGCCGGCGCGAGTCGCGCGACCAGACGACCATGCTCGGTGACGTCGAGGGTTTCACCCTGCTCCACTCGCCGCAGGTACACCGAAAGGTTCTGACGGAGCTCCCGAACCCCCACTCGCGCGTGCGCGCCACCTTCGCTCATGTTCGTGCTCCAGACTGCATGTAGCACAAGGTAGCACATCACCCAGAACTCGACGAACTCGACGACTGTCAGTCGGGTTACCCGCCCTGCGAACTCAGAATCCCTGGCGACCCTCAATGGGATCCCGCCCGGCCCGACGCTCGGATGGCGCGAGCCTTCGCTGCCCCGATTGCCATCACAGCCAGTCGGTCGCCAACGTCTCAACCCGATCCAGGCACTGAGCCGGATTGGGGAGAGATGGACAAGGTCACAGGTTCTTCTGGCGGTTGCCGGACCTACGCCAGAGTTGGGCGGCTGATTGCCGTTCTGTTGATCGGGGCCAGCCTCGAGGCCTGCGGCGCTGTGACGGCAACGCCGAGCCCAATAGATATGGCCACCCCGTCAGCTGGGCTCACCCCGTCCGCAGCCGCGTCGTCGACGCCCGGTACGACGCCGACGCCTACCCCGACGCTGACGCCCACCCCGACGCCGACGCCTACCCCGACGCCGACCGCTCTGCCGTCACCAACACCTGGCTTCAGTCCGACCGGTTCGATGACTGCCGCTCGCGCATTCCACACCGCCACGCTGCTGCTCGACGGCCGCGTCCTCATCGCCGGAGGCTACGACCGATCGCGGAAGCTCGCCTCGGCCGAGCTGTATGACCCGGCGACAGGCTCGTTCAGTCCGACCGGCTCGATGGCTACCGCTCGTGACTACGACACTGCCACAGCGCTCCCCGACGGCCGCGTCCTGATCGCCGGAGGTTCCGACGGATCAACGGTTCTCGCCTCGGCCGAGCTGTACGACCCGGCGACAGGCTCTTTCAGCCCGACCGGCTCGATGGCCGCCGCTCGCTGGCAGCACACCGCCACAGCGCTGCCCGACGGCCGCGTCCTCATCGCCGGAGGCTACGGTCGATCGACGGTCCTCGCCTCGGCCGAGCTGTACGACCCGGCGACAGGCTCATTCAGCCCGACCGGCTCGATGGCTACCGCTCGCAGAGCCGACACCGCCACGCTGCTCGCCGACGGCCGCGTCCTGATCGCCGGAGGCGACCAGAATCCGTACTCATCGACGTACACGTTTTTCGCCTCGGCCGAGCTGTACGACCCGGCGACAGGCTCATTCAGCCCGACCGGCTCGATGACGACCACTCGCACAGGCCACACCGCCACGCTGCTCGCCGACGGCCGCGTCCTGATCGCCGGAGGCACGGGGGCCGAGCTGTATGACCCCAAGAAAGGCTCGTTTAGTCCGACCGGCTCGATGACGACCGCCCGCTGGGGCCAGTCCGCCACGCTGCTATCCGACGGCCGCGTCCTGATCGCCGGAGGCAACGACCAATTGAAGGTTCTCACCTCAGCCGAGCTGTACGACCCGGCGACAGGCTCGTTCAGCCCGACAGGCTCGATGGCTACCCCTCGCGGATACCACACCACCACGCTGCTCCCCGACGGCCGCGTCCTCATCGCCGGAGGCCTAGCTGAGCAGGTCTCAATGGGTCTCGCCTCGGCCGAGGTGTACCAGCCGTAGGCTGGGCGCAGCCACCGCGAGTCCGGCAACCCGGGTCGACTCACGCACCCCTCTGGTGTCATAGGCGCGCGCGCCCACGCTCGAGTCAGGCGGGTCGCCTTGAGCGTCACCGCGCCGACTGCTACCCTCCAACGGTGCTCGGGCGCCGTCAAGACTCCTGTGTAAATCCGGCAAGCGGGCGTCGGGCCAGAAGCTCGTTGAGACGGGTCACCTGGCCATAGAGAATGCGGTCGGCCGAGCGCCGGTCCGAAAGGGCTCCGATTGAGCGAAGCCGGCGGCGGAGCTCTCGGAAGGCACGCTCGATGAGGTTGGTGGTTCGCAGGCTCACTCGGATTGCGGCTGGCAGATCGAACACCGCGAGCAACGACTCGAGGTGCCGCTCGAGACCCGCCACAAGGCGTGGGTGGCGCCCACGCCAGGCTTTGGCAAAGCGCCAATAGGCGGCCACGGCGGGCACGCTTGGTCGACGCCCGATAGATCGCCCGGAGGCCGCGTAGGGCGTTCTTTCGCTCGGCGAGCGGGATTGCGTCGAGCAGGTTGCGGACGCGGTGAGTCCAGCAGCGACCGAAGGCGGCGTCCGGGAACGCTTCGGCCACGGCTGTTTCGATGCCACCGGCACCGTCGGCGACCACGAGGACCACACCGTCTGGATCTAGGCCACGCCCTATGAGCGAACGCAGCAACGTTCCCCAGGCCCAAGCGGACTCAGAGAGTGCCTGGCGATAGTCGAGCAGCTCCCGGGATCCATCGGCGCTGATGCCATAGGCGGCGAGCACGACTCTCTTGGAGGCGTGCCCGTTTGCTCCGCGCACGCTGACCCACAGGCCATCGAGAAGCAGGTATCGCACTGGCGTCGCGATACGCCGGCGGTGTAAGCCTGCGACCTGACCATCAAGCTGCGCGGTCAGGCGGCTGACCGCGGCAGCCGAGAGCGAGACTCCGGTGAGTCGCTCCGCGAGAGCTGCCGTCTCTCGGGTCGAGAGGCCGCGCAGGAAGGCCGTCCACAGGAGCCCATCGACCGTGCTCGTGCGTCGCGCTGCCCGTTCCAGGAAAGACGGGTGATAGGCGGTCTCTCGGGCTCGCGGCACCGAGAGCTCGATGGCCCCGATCTCGGTGGCGAGCCAGCGATGGAAGCGGCCGTTGCGATAGCCGGATCGATCGCGGGTGCGCTCGTATGGCTTGGCTGTCAGGAGGGCTGCGAGCTCGTCCTCCATCGTAGCGTGCAGGATCTGGCTCACGGCGCCAGCGAGTTCGGGGCGTAGATCACCCCACAGCGACGACTCGTCGCGGACCTCCCTCCATCGCATCGCTGGCGTTCGACGATCTAGAGCGACTAGGCTTTCCATTGGGCGTACTCCTTCGTGTGTTGGAACCACTTGAAGTTGTACGCCCGCTTGCCAACGGGCAAAGTCCACAGGAAACGTTACAGCGCTCGGTGCTCGACCGGCGTTGTCCCGGCCCTCCGTGATCGCTAGACTCGACGGCAGGCCGGAGTCCCTTTTGCCACGTGTTTCGCACTCGGGTACGTGCCCCCCAGCATTGGTCCCATTTCGAGGGAGAGGTCCATGACTGAGAACTCGAGTCAGGGCACCGTGACGTGCCTCAACTGCGGCGCCCAATCCCCTGATGGCGCCAGGTTCTGTCCGGTCTGCGGCCAGGCCCTGAACGCGACGCAATTGCCCTCGTGGGCTTCGCCCGCCGTACCGACTCCGGCACCGGTAGCCCCGACTACGGCACCAGTAGCCCCGACTACGGCACCGCTGCCGCCAGCGTACGCTCCGCCGCAGGCCTACGGCCAGCCGCCAGCGTACCCACCACCGCAGGCCTACGCACCGGCTCCCGCCCGCCGTAACTCGACGCCCATCCTCGTGGGATTAGGCGTGATCGCGCTAGTCGCGGTGCTCATCGTCGGCGCCCAGATCGTCTCCTCGGGCGGCGCCCACGCCACGCCGACGCCCTCCGGCATCGCGCTCGGGTCGCCCACCGCGTCGCCGTCTCTCGTGCCCACCGCGTCGCCGTCTCTCGTGCCCACCGCGTCGCCGTCTCTCGTACCCACCGCGTCGCCCTCTCCCGTGCGGACCGCGGCGCCCACTAGCTTCAGCCCGACCGGCTCGATGGCAAACGCTCGCTACAGCCACACTGCCACGCTGCTATCCGACGGCCGCGTCCTCATCGCCGGAGGTACCACCGTCGGATCGACGCTTCTCGCCTCAGCCGAGCTGTATGACCCCAAGACCGGCAAGTTCAGCCCGACCGGCTCGATGGCCGCCGTTCGCGACCGCCACACCGCCACGCTGCTCTCCGACGGCCGCGTCCTCGTGGCTGGAGGTTGGAGCGGCTCGGCGCCTCTCGCTTCAGCCGAGCTATATGACCCGAAGACCGGCAAGTTCACCGCGACCGGCTCGCTGGCCACCGCTCGCAACAGTCACACCGCGACGCTGCTCACCGACGGCCGCGTCCTCATCGCCGGTGGCTACGGTGGCTCGACAGATCTCGCCTCGGCCGAGCTGTATGACCCCAAGACCGGTACGTTCAGCCCTACCGACTCGATGGCCTCCCTTCGCGAGCTCCATTCCGCCACGCTGCTATCCGACGGTCGCGTCCTGATCGTAGGAGGCCACGACCCCTCGGCGTATCTCGCCTCAGCCGAACTGTATGACCCGGCGGCCGGCACCTTCAGCCCGACCGGCTCGATGAAGACCGCTCGCGGACTCTTCACCGCCACGCCGCTCTCGGACGGCCGCGTCCTCATAGCCGCAGGATATGACGGCTCGAGACAAGTGGCCTCAGCCGAGTTGTATGACCCGGCGGCCGGCACTTTCAGCCCTACCGGCGCGATGGACACCGCTCGCAACGGCCAAATCGCCACGCTACTATCCGACGGTCGCGTCCTCATCGCCGCCGGCTGGAATGGCTGGAAAGATCTCGCCTCGGCCGAGTTGTATGACCCGAAGACCGGCACCTTCAGCCCGACCGGCTCGATGAAGACCGTTCGCGAGAAGCTCACCGCCACGCCGCTCTCGGACGGTCGCGTCCTCATAGTCGGCGGCTGGAATGGCTCGAAACCTCTCGCCTTGGCCGAGCTGTACCGGCCGTAGGTTCACGCGATCGCTGCAAACCCACCAACCGGCCTCCATCTCATGGTCCTGCGCCTGACCCTCAAGAGACTCAACTACTGAGGCCGAGTCTGCGCCAGAAGCCATGTATAGAGTTCGGGCTCGTCATACGCCTTTGGCCAGGTCTCCGTATGCCCGGCATCTGGATGCAGTTGAAACTCGGGTGGCCGCCGCGCAGCTCCGGTCCGCCGGGAGCGGCTGGCTGACGTCGGCGGTGCCGGCTTTCGATTGCCTAGCCATCACGATCAGTTGAACAGATAGGGCAGCACGCACCCGGAGATGAACCTGCCCGACTCGGAACAAAGAAAGGCCACACCTTCCGCGATGTCCTGGGGTGAGACGTTCTTCCGTCCCCGCCAGGCCGCGCCGTGCTGGGACTGGTCGATTGCTGCTTCCATGTCGGGCAGGCCGGCAACCGGCCCAGGGGCGATCACATTGACCGTGACACCGTGCGACCAGGCCTGATCCTGCGCCAGCAGCATCGCGTCCACCCTGGCTGCCTTGGCGACGTTGTAGGCGTACGCGGGCGACAGCTTGACCGGATGGGTTGCGATACCGATCAGCCGTCCCCACCTCCGCTTGTACATGCCCGGCAGCACCAGGGGCATCAGATGCAAAAGGGGCGCGGTCTCCCTGCGCAGGTCGTCAAGGGCGGCCTCGGGGGCAAGCCGATCGACAGGTTCTGGATGCCATCCCCCGCCCGGCCCGACGATGCAGATGTCCACCTGCCCGAACCGCTCGATCGTTGCCTGGACCAGAGCCCGACAGCCGTCGGCTTCGGTGATGTCGGCGGAGATCGCGTGCGCGGTTCCGCCGCCGGCCTCGATATGGGCGACGATCGACTCGGCCTGCGCCTGGCTGGTCCGGTAGTTGACGATGACGCGGGCACCCTCTCGAGCCAGCGTCAGGGCGATGCTGCGTCCCAGGCCACCACCGGCAGCGCCAGTGACGATGGCCACCTTGTCGTCAATCACATGGATCCCCTTGCTGGGCTCAGTGGGAGCGGCCGCCTCTGGGTCGGTCGGTGGCACCGCGCGACCATCGGGCAGTCTAGCATCACACCGAACATCCGGTCTAATTACTGCGCTTCTCCGCTCAATTGCCCACCGTGTCGGGCGCGGGCGGCGGAGACGAAGCGATCGAAGACCGCCAGCGCGTCAAGCGGACCCGGGCCGCCCTCGGGGTGGTACTGGACCGTCTCGATCGGCAGCGTGCGGTGGCGCAGACCCTCCACCGAGCCGTCGTTGAGGTCGATCTGGCTGACCACGAAGCCGCTCGCCTCCGGCAGCGTCTCGCCGATGACAGTGACCTCGTGGTTCTGGGCGGTGACCTGGACCAGGCCCGTCTCGAGGTCCTGCACCGGGTGGTTCGCGGCGTGGTGGCCGAAGGGCAGGCGGCGTGTGTTCGCCCCCGCTGCCCGACCGATGATCTGGTGGCCCAGGCAGATCCCCAGCAGCGGCCGCCCGTCCTCGATCGCTGCGGCGGCCAGGGCCACGGGGCCGTCCAGCCGGGCCGGGTCGCCGGGGCCCGGTGAGAAGACCACACCATCCACGTCCGGGGCGAGGATCTGCTCGGCCGTAGCCGAGTGCGGGAGGATTCGTACCCTCGCCCCGCGTTTGCGAAGGCTGCGCACGATGTTCGTCTTGAGGCCGAAGTCCAGGATCGCGATGAGCGGGCCGCCCTCGGACGCATCGCCCTCGTCGCGCGCGTCCGCGGGGGAGACCTCGGCCACGAAGTCCTGGTCCTCCCATCGGGGAACGACTCGAGCGAGCGAGCGAGCCTCTTCCGGGTCGGTCTGGCCTGGCGCGGTCACGATTGCGCGCAGGCAGCCGTTCGATCGGAGGTGTCGGGCGAGGGCTCGGGTGTCGACGCCTGCGATCGCCGGGATGCCGGCCTCGCGCAACATCGTCGCGAGCTGTCGCGCGTCGTCTAGAACGGCGGCGGTGGCGTTGGCCACGATCAGGCCGCGTAGCCAGGGTCGCTCGGACTGGTCGTCGTAGCGGACGCGGCCGTAGTTGCCGATGAGGGGGTAGGTCATGACGACGAGCTGGCCGGCATAGGACGGATCGGTGGCGATCTCCTGGTAGCCGGTCTGGCTGGTGTTGACGACGAGGTCGCCCTGGCCGGAGCATCGGGCGCCGAAGGCGATACCGGGGAACAGGCGGCCGTCTTCGAGGGCCAGGAGTGCCGGCCCATAGTCACCGACTCTGGGATCGACGACGGCGCTGGGTCGTGGGAACGGCGGCTGCTTCACACAAAAAGGCCACCGGCCAGACGGGCGCGGTGGTTCAGCTTGCAGGCGACCATGGACCTCCTTCCCGGCCTCACTGGACCGGTACGCCGGCCTCACAGGACCGGCCGCAAAGGTTGGCCGTAGGTTATCACGAAGAGTCGCCGCGGGAGGGAGAGCGCGGCGGGCTCGTGAGCGTAACGGCTACGCGTGAACCTGAGGCTGGACAACCAGGGCTGGGGGCATATCGGGCGCGTCTCAGCCGAGGCTCAACCGACGAGGGCCTTGACGACCTCGCTGTCGAACCGCTCGATGGCCGCCACCAGCTTCGCCGGGTCAGTGGCATCGAAGGCCGGCGCCAGGTGCTCGACGCCAAGGCTTTCGAAAGCCCGGATCTCGCGCAGGATCGCCTCGGGGTCCGCGAGCGAGTAGCCGGCAGCTTCGGTGCGTTCGGTCGTCACGGTCACCCGCGCGGAGAGCGCTGGCATCGGCCGACCGGCTGCTTCGGTGGCAGCGCGCACGGCCGGGATCCGCTGGGCCAGCTCGTCGGCCGTCACACGCGTGGCGTGATATCCGTCGCCGAGCGCGCCCGCACGCCGCAACGCAGCCGGGGACGAGCCGCCGACGACGATCGGGACGCGCTCGCGCTGGGCCGGCAGGGGTCCGAAGACGAAGTCCCCGAAGCTGTGAAATGCGCCTTCGAACGGCTCGGACGAGCCCGACCAGAGATGCCGCCACAGCCGAATCGTCTCGTCGAGGTAGGCGCCGCGACGGTGAAAGCGGTCGGACGCTCCCAGGTTGGCAAACTCGGTCTCGTTCCAGCCGACGCCGACGCCGACGATAAGGCGCCCCTCGCTCAGCAAGTCGAGGGTGGCGAGTTCCTTGGCAAGTAGCACGGCGTTGCGCTGCGGGACGACGATGACGCTGGTCCCGAGCTTGAGGCGCGGATGACGTGCGCCGACCCACGCCAGTGTCGAGATCGCCTCATAGGTTCGACCGTATTCGGACGCGGCCGCTCGTGGCACCAGCACGTGGTCGGTCGTCCAGACGGTTTCCCAGGCGAGACGCTCGGCGGTCTCCGCGCCGGCCTCGATCGCCTCCCGGCTGGACGCGGGTCCGGTGTTCCGCAGAATCAGCCCGAACCTCATTGCGCCTTCATCCTCGCGGCTCCAACTCGCCGCGTCTCCTCCTGACCTCGAGAAGTGCGGCGTCAGCCCTGGCCGTGAGCTGGTCGAGTGTCTCGTCCGCTGCGAGCTCAGCCAGGCCCACACTGACCCCGGTGCCAACGTCGTGCTGGACCGAACGATCGATCGCATCGAAACGACGTTGGACTTCATCAAGGTCCACTCCGCCGAGTCCACATACGAACTCGTCGCCGCCGTAACGAACGACCGGGTCGTAGGAGCGCAGATTCGATCGCATGGTCTGGACGAGTGTCTGCAACACGTGGTCGCCGGCGGCGTGCCCGTCCAGATCGTTGACGCGCTTCAATCCGTCGACATCCGCGAAGGCAAGGACGAAGCGCCCGTCGCCCCGCCGTGCACGGTCGATTTCGTGGGTCAGCGCGAGCCTGCCACTCTCTCGACGGTAGGCTCCCGTGAGGTCGTCCAGGTAGGCGTTATGCAGCTCGGCCTCCAGGCGGGCGCGTTCCTGGGCGGCATCGGCTCGATCCTGCGCGGCCCTGTCTCGATCTCTGGCTGCACGGGCCCTGGCCGCAGCGGCACGGGCCCGGAACTTCTCAAGCTTCTCTGCCAGTGACGCATCAGAGCTTGCGATGGAGCGATCGAGTTCCTGTGCGCGAACGTCCCTGACTCGCGCCGTTTCATCGCGTGCGGCCGCCTCGGCGTCGCGCCCGTCGGCCGCGTCGACCCGTGAACGAGCGGTCCTCTCTCGGGCGGCATGCGTGACAAGGCGACTGATCGTGGTCGTCTCGCGCGCCAGGCGCGAACCTTCGAAGTCTGCCTGCGTCGCCTCGTCGGCATCGACAGGCCGCTGCCGGTCGGCGCTCGCCTGGTCCCGGTCGGCGGCACGCTGATCGCTCGCGGCGTCGGCTGAGTCCCGCTCCGACGCGGTCTGGTCGGCATCTGAGGCGGTCTGGTCGGCATCTGAGGCGATCTGGTCGGCATCCCCAGCGGACCGCTCGGCATCGATCGCCCGTTGATCTGCCACGCGCTCGATCCTCTCGTGGTAGGGCTTGTCTGGGCCACTGCCATTCATTGCACACCTCCGATCGTGCGCAGCCACCAGAGAGACGCGAGACCGTCGTGCGTACATGGAGTGTAGACCGCCGTGTCCAGGCCACCAGTGTTGCCGCAGACCCGTCCGCGCCGCAAGCCGACCGCCGACCGGCGACCGGAGTCTCCGGCGTCCCCCGGGCGCGCGTCAGTCAGGCTCGGCGCCATCCAGGAGGGAGGGCACGTCGAGCCCAAGGTGGTGACGGAGCGCCGTTCGCACCCCGGTCCGGACCGCCCGATCCGTAACGTACTGGGCATGGCCGCCAATCGCGTATGCCGTCACCCGCTCCAGGTCGACGGTTCGGATCTGGTGNNGATCTCGCCGGCGTACTTAGGCCGCCGAGTGGTGATCGGACAGACGGTCGCCATCCCGGACCGGTGGAACGCCTCGTACGAGACCACCAGCGCTCGTCGCGTTCCGGCTTGCTCGTGCC
Source organism: Chloroflexota bacterium (assembly GCA_003141245.1). Taxonomy (GTDB): domain Bacteria; phylum Chloroflexota; class Limnocylindria; order Limnocylindrales; family CSP1-4; genus Fen-1039. Next base: position 12,997 of record PLLE01000047.1, on the reverse strand, counting down.
CGCGGGTGGGGTCGAAGTCGATCAGAACGACCGCCCAGCGCAGCGGCCGATCAGTCAGCGGGGCCACGTTTCCCTGTTGGCAAAGCCGGCCGCGATGCCCGCCATCTCGGCCCGAAACTCCGGGTCGGTGGCGGCCCGTGCCCACGAGACCGCCTCTTCCTTCTCGCGCATCTGGGCGTAGAGGCGGTCGACGGCCAGCTCCACGACCGCATCCTGACTGGGAGCGGCCTCGTACTTGCCGGCCAGCTCTCGGACTCGGGCCAGCGTAATCTCGCTGAGGTTGTAGGTCCGCTTCACTCTGGTAGCCATGCCGGCACTGTCTCACATCCGAACATGGACGTCAATTCGGAGTCCCATATTGAACGTATCTGGACGGGCGATCAGTCCACAAGTGGAGGTCGCTGGCGCGGCAGTCAGGCGCTCCGCGGGGCTCGGGCGAGGGCAAGGAGATCGGCCGACTCCTGCTTGGCCGCGGCCGCGTCTTCGGTCGACTGGATGATCGCTCGCCCTTCGCGCTTCTCGGCTGCGTCGCGCAGCAGCGTGTGGAACTCCTCGTTCAGCCGCTCATCGTCGCTGGCCCGTTGGTTGGTGGGGCCGCTCGTGGCTCGAGTCATGGGGTGATCCTCCTCGCTCAGCTCGGCAGGTTGCGCCTGGCCGGTGAGCCGGCGAAGGCGCGTATGCGGGCGAGCAACTGGGGCTCTGTCATCGGGCCGCTCTTCTCGACCTCGATGCGCCGAGCGGCGTTGCGGCCGTGATCGTGGGCCTGGATCTGGTGCGCGAAGTGCTCGACGACTTCGCCGTCGCCCACGAGCAGAAGGTCATCGTCGATCGGCACCGTGGCGATGATCTGGGCGAAGAAGGTCCGCATGTGTTCGTCGCGGTGACCCTCGCCGGCCGGGTGGTCTTCGGTCGGCGGACGCCCGGTGGAGCGGTGCCGGCCCGGAACCAGGGAGTCGATCCGTTCGCGGATGGTGACCCCCTCTAGACCCCATTGCAAGATCGTGGCCGAACCGGCCGAGATCCACACACCGGTGGTTCTTGGAGTCGTCATCCCGCTCCTCCTTCGGAATCGCGTCGAGAACTCACCGTGAGCGAGCCGGCCGCGAGCGAACTCACCGCGAGCGAACTCACCGCGAGCGAGCCGCCCTCGTTCTCCCAGTCGCCGATTTCCTGCCCCGATTCGTCCCGGCCGGCCGTCGCCGTGCGCCTTCGTGGCGCGACCAGCATCCGAATGAACGCCTGGACCAGGACTGCCCCGGCCAGGGCGCACAAGAGCAGGGCCAGACGACGCATGGAGCCCTTCCCGCTGCCGGCCTGACGCAGTCTCGGGGCCGAGGCATCGGCACGGGGTCGGACAGGCTCCAAGCATGCGCTTGCGCAGGCCCGAAATCAATCGGCGACGCGCGGGCCGGGGCGGGGTCCAAGCTAGACTACTTACGGGCCGATTCCGACTCCGTCCATGTTGGTCGAGCGGGCCAGGTCCCAATGGAGGAGAATCCGATGGCGCGCAACGACATGTTCGGCAGCCCCAAGTCGCTGTTGATCCTGGTGGCCTGTGTCTGCTTCGCGATCGCCGTTCTCACGGTGTACGGGACCCTCTCGATCGGCAGCAAGATCGACTGGACTGACCTGGGCCTGTTCTTCGGATTCCTGGCCTTCCTCTTCTAGTACCGGCCGCGGGACCCTACCGGCGCCTGTTCCACTGCTGGCCGGAGGGCGCACGCCCGGCGGTCCCTGGCCCGCGGCGCTGCACGAGGAGCGCCTCGATCTCGGCTCGCAGCCGCCGCCCGAACGTGGCCCGCTGGAGCCACTCCAGGTAGTCCATGTCGTGACGGGCGATCTCCCCGAGGGACCAGCCAGCATATCGGCCGAAGTCCAGGACGGTCCCCGAGGGACGACCCGGCGGCGGACCCGCGTGGGTCGCGTCCGTCTCTCGCGGCGCGCCGCTATCTCGCGGGGCGCCGCCATCTCGCGGGGCGCCGGTCTCGGACGGGGCGGCCGCGGCGGGCCCTGGCTGGCTGCTCGCTTCGATGCGCGAGGCGTCGTAGGCCGCTCGCCGAGCCGCATCGCCGAGCACGTCCCAGGCGTCGTTGAGCGCGACCATCCGACGCGCATCGCCGCCGTGATCGGGGTGGTATTTGCGCGCGAGAGCGCGGTAGGCGGCCCGAATAACCTCGACCTCGGCGCGCGGGTTCACCTGGAGGACCTCGTAGAAGTCGGGCATGGCCCAGAGCGTACATCCTTGCGGACGGTCCCTGCCCGATTTCTCGCCGACCCACTCGCCGTCGGCGCGGTCGCGCTCATCAGCGAGCGCCAGGCAATCCGCCGCTGGCCGCTCCCAAGTTTCTTGAGAGCCCTGAACGAGTCCTGAACGAGGCCCGGAAGTCTATCTGTTCCGGACGGCGAGCGAAGGGGTAGGATCAGCCCGACATCGGGGGGCTTGCAGGCGGGGCTATGAGCGGTCGGGTTCATGGGGAATCCGGGGGCGCTCCCACCGGCGTGCCAGTCGTTCGGGGCGGCCCGGAGGGGCGCGCGGAGTTCGAACGCCGGCAGATCCACGATCCCGCGGCCTGGCTGCTGGTACTGGTCGGCCTGCTCGTGCTCCTCTATCTCGTATCGTGGATCGCGACGCCGGGCGACACGGAGCTGATCGATCGATTCACGCTCGCCGTCGCCGTTCCGGGCGGCCTGCTGGCCATCGTCCTCGTGTTCCGGCTACGCCGTGCTCGATGGCTCGATCCCAAGACTCGTCGGGCCTGGGCCATGCTGGGCCTGGCCTTCGGCACCTATACCGCGGGTGCGCTAACCGCTCTTGCCGGCGAGGCCCTGCCGGATCCCGGTCCAGTCGCCGCTGCCACGGCGGTACTCGAAGTCGCGGCCTGTGTCTTCGCCACGGCGGGCCTGACGATGCTGCCAGGTGCCTCTCGGTCGAGGTCGGATACGGTCCTGTTCGCACTGGACGTGGCAATCGTGGCCTGCGTCGCCGCGATGCTGCTCTGGCACTTCCTGCTTTTCCCGGTCGCCCGCGAGGTCGGCGGGGACACGATCGCGACCGTACTGGCGGCGACGCATCCGGTGGCCGACCTCGCCTTCGTATTCGCGATCGCGGCCATCCTGTTGCGCGGCAGACGGCCCAGCACCCAGGCCGCCCTACTTGCCTTGGAGCTGGCGCTGCTACTGCTCTTCGCGGGAGACGCGATCTCGGCCGTCGAATCCCTCAGAGGCATTGCCAAGCCTGGAGGCCTTCCCGGCATCCTCGATGCGAGCGCGTGGGTTGGATTTGCGCTGGCCGCCTATCTCCAGTCACGACCGGACGACTGGGAGCCGCACGTCGGCTTCAGGAGTACCCGTTGGCACGCGCTCTGGTGGCTGCCCTACGCGGCCGTGGCGGTGGCATTCGTCGTCCCAGCGTTCCGCGACTGGAACGACCTGGATCTGCTCCGCCAGCACGTGCCGGCGACGGGAATCCTGATGGCGCTCTTCATCGCTCGCCTCGCAGTGACCGCGTGGGAGAACGCCGGTCTCGCCTCGGCCGAGAGAGTGCGCCTCGCCGCCGCCGTGGATCAGGCGGCTGAGATGATCGTGATGATGGACCGCGCCGGGAAGATCACATACGCCAACCCCGCCTTCACACGCATGACCGGTTTTGCGGCGGCAGACGCGATCGGCCGAGATGCGCAGTTCCTGAGGGAGGGCACCGCGAATCCGGGTCTTCTGGCGGAGGCGCGGGCGACCTGGGAACGCGGCCAGGTCTGGGGCGGACGGCTCCGCTACCGGCGCCGGGACGGCTCGACCGTCGACGTCGACCTGACGGTTTCGCCCTTGCGCGACGGGTCGGGCGCCGTGGTCGGTTCGATCGAGGTCGCCCGCGACATCTCACGCGAGACCGCGCTGGAGGCCCAGCTCGCCGAAGCGCAGCGGATGGAGGCGGTCGGACGGCTCGCGGGTGGAATCGCCCACGACTTCAACAACATCCTGACCGCCATCAGCGGCTTCGGCCAGCTGGCCTCGGCCCAGGTGGCCAGCGGCTCTCCGGTGGCGGAGGATATAGCGGAGATCCGCAAGGCGTCGGATCGGGCGGCCGCGCTCACCCGCGCGCTCCTCGCCTTCAGCCGCCGGCAGGTCATGCAGCCGAGCGTGCTCAGACTCAACGAAGTGGTGAGCGACGTCTCACCGATGCTCGCCCGGGTGATCGGCGAGGACGTCGAACTCGTGATCCGATCCGCTCCGGAGCTGACGTGCACGCTGGCGGACAGAGGCCAGCTCGAGCAGGTCGTAATGAACCTGGTGGTGAATGCCCGCGACGCGATGCCGGACGGCGGAAGGCTGACGATCGAGACTGCCAACGTAGACCTCGACGCGGAGTACGTACGCACTCACGTCGGCGCCGCGGCAGGGCCTCACGTGATGCTGGCCGTCTCCGACACCGGCGTGGGGATGACGACCGAGGTGATGGAGCACGCGTTCGAGCCCTTCTTCACCACGAAGTCACATGACAAGGGGACCGGTCTCGGGCTTTCGACCGTGATCGGCATCGTCCAGCAGAGCGGCGGCACGATCGACGTCCACAGCGAACCAGGCCTCGGCACCGCCTTCAAGATCTACCTGCCGCGCGTGGAGCCGCAACGGGAGCCGGTCCCGACTGCGGTGCCCCACTCGGACTCCGCCAGGGGAAACGAGACGATACTGGTCGCCGAGGACGAAAGGGCGGTCCGCCACTTCGTCGAACGCGTCCTGACGGCCGCCGGTTACCGCGTCCTGACGGCCGCCAATGGTGAGGAGGCACTCGCGCTCGCACGCACGCTCGAGCACGTGGACCTGCTCTTCACCGACATGGTGATGCCGGGCATGCGGGGACCCGAGCTGGCAAAGGAGCTGGCGGCGGAGAGGCCCGGCCTGCGCACGATCTACGCCTCGGGATACACCGACGACGCGATGTTCCGCAACCAAGCCGCCGAGGGGCCGCCGCCGTACGTGGCCAAGCCGTTCACCGCCGAGGCTCTTCTGGCGCGGGTGCGCGAAGTCCTCGACGCGCCGGGTTCTCCGCCTGTCCGGCGCCGCCCATGACGGCAACCAGCGCGGCTAGCGTCCGCCGCGCGGCAATCAGCGCGGCTTGCGTCCGCAGCGCGGCTAGCGTCCGCGGCGCGGCAATCCTGCCATTTGCTAACGGGGGTAGCACGTGGCTGGACCGCCGGCCTCCAAATCTCGAGGACCGACCTCTCCATGGCGGTCAGGTGTGGCGAGGAGCGCCCGACCGAGCGTGGGAGGGTCCATCAGAGACGCGCATCCGGGCTTGAGATTGGGCCAGCGGGGTTGCGACTAGGACTCGTGCTACGGGGATTAGCATCTGGCAGGATTCGGCGCCTGGCCGAGATCAGCCGCGGCCGTGCCGGGCTGGACCCCCAATCGACGACGCTTGAGCTCGATCAGTTCGAGGCACGCCCCGAGTGTTCGAGGCGCGCCCAGGGTTCGAGGCGCGCCCAGGGTTCGCGGCGCGCCCCGATGACCGCGGGCCGGGCCTACCCGGCCGAGTCGACGGCCAGCTCCGGCATCGGGCCCGAGACAGCCTGCTTGAGGTCGACGCCGTGGACCGCCTTCACCCGCTCCAGGAACCAGAGAGTGAACGGGTCGGTCGAGTTAACGAACCGGCCGAACGCCGCAGCGGGGGCGTCGCCCTCGAGGGTCACGATCACGAGATCGCCCATCGGCGTGGGCTGCAGGAAGGCGCGCTCGCGTACGCCGAGCGCCTTGCGCGACGCGACATACTCGGCGCGCCGGGCGCCGTTCAGCTCGCCCATGAACCGTCGCCAGTCCTCGAGCTTGCCGGGCGGAATGGGGAACGCCACAGCCATGAGTGCCATCTGACTCCTCCAATCGGTGGGACGCAGGGGTTGGGGGATCCAACCCAATCGATCAAGCTCTGTGAGCCTACGCGCCGCCCCGATTTGGGACGCGCGTCGACGCGCCCACGTCACCCCACGGAACGGGGTAGCTCGCGCGACGCGCGGCTGAGGATTGGAGCGGTCGCCCTGGCGGCGAGCGCCGGTCGGAGCCACGAGCGAAGCGGCATGGCCCGCGCCCCAAATGGGTGCATGATTGGGCCATGAGATCGCCCGAGCCCGCCCCACACGAATTGGACTGCCTCGTCGTTGGCGGCGGGGCTGCCGGCCTCTCGGCGGCCGTGAACATGGGGCGCATGCGCCGCAGCGTGCTCCTCGTCGACGAGCGCGACCGCTTCCTTTGGAGACACACCCTCCATAACTACCTGGGCTTCCCGGACGGAATCCAGGGCGCCGAAATCCGCCGGCTCGGCTGGCGGCACGCGGCCAGGTATGGGGTCGCGCTGGTGCTCGGTCACGTCGCCACCGCGACGTGCGAGGGCGATCGATTCCGGCTGCGGATCGAGCGCCTGCCCGAGGGCGGTGTCCCGGGACACGGGCCGGACCCAAACGTCCCGCGCGACGCGGAGATGGCCCGCATGTTCGGCGAGGTTCCGCAAGGCGGCCCGATGGAGGTGCTGGCCCGGACGGTGATCCTGGCCACCGGTGTCGTCGGCCACTTCCCGGAGTTTCCGGGTCGGGACGAGTGCGTGGGGCAGAGCCTCTTCTGGTGCATCCACTGCGAAGGCTACGAATCGATCGACCGCGTCGTGGGCGTCGTGGGCCACGACGAAGATGCGGTCCAGACCGCCCTGGACCTGCTCGTGTTCACCGATCGGGTGACGATCGTCGCCGGTCGCCCGGAGGGCTTCGAGGTTCCGGCTTCGCGACTCGCGGACCTGGCCGGGAAAGGCATTGCCGCCCACTCGTGCGGAGTCGCCGAGTACGAGAACCTGGGTGGCCAGATGCGGGCGCTCGTCCTGGACGATCCCGCGCGAACTCAGGTCCCGGTCGAGCAGGTCTATACCGTCCGCCGCACGAGGGCCGCCAACGAGCTCGCCCGGCAGCTCGGCCTGGAGTTGAACCCGCTCGGCCAGATCGTCGTCACCTCCGAGCAGCACACCAACGTGCCCGGNNCACGAGGGCAACCAGGCCGCCTGCGGAGCGAACTACCACCTCTACAGGCCGGTCCAGCGCGCCGCCGGCGACGCCGAGGAACGCTGAGGCACGAACGAAACAGCCGCGATCGACACGGCGGACCGTGCCAGCAGACGCGGGATCTCTTGGGCCAGCAGCGACCGATGACAGGCCTCGAGATCGGCCTCGAAACAGAGGAGGCAGACCCGCTCGGAGGCTACGAGCGCGACGAGCCGTTCGAGCTCTTCCCGGACGAGGGATAGCCGCTCGCGGTATCCGGCGCGAAGCCGCGTCACTCAAGCGGGTCGCGGACCACGATGCCTCCGAAGGGGCCGTCCGCCGCGGAAGGCTGGTCCATACTCGTCGACGAGGCCCACCTTCTTGCGTTTACGCCTACCAGGCGTGGCATCCGCAATTGGGGCCGCTCCGGACAGGTGTTACTGGTCAGAAGAGCACAGGCCACGCTCAACGGAAAGGGTCCGAGGCCCGGGACAGACGTCATGGAGGGTCCAACTCGCGTCCGCCACGCCTATCAGACGTAGATGACTGAAACTGGGCCGCGTTACGACCGGCTACGCCTGACAGGCGTACGGTGATGGAGACTGGGCCGGGTTCACGCCCGCGCCGACTCTGCGGGGGCCTTGAGTGCGCGGCCGGTCGCGCAGGCCGGGGCGGCGAGCGCCTCTATGAGCGGGCGGCGATCCCCAACGTCCCCGGCGATCCCTAACGTCCCCAGCGATTCCCGGCGATCCTTGCAGTTCGGCGGACTGGGGTGGCACTTCCTCTCCGGCAGGATTCGGCTCTGGCCCTCTTTCGAACGCATACTGTCGCCGGCAGAATCCTGTCATCCTGGGGTCGGGTCGCAGCGAAACGGTGCTGCGACCGGACAAGGATGGCTCGATGAAGCTGGACCTGGAGCCGCGCAAGCGGATCGGGCTCGTGGCCCATGACAACAAGAAGCAGGACCTCATCGAGTGGGCGCGCTACAACAGGCGCCTGCTCGCAATGCACGACCTGGTCGCGACCGGGACCACCGGCCTGATGCTCCAGCGCGAGCTGGACCTCCCCGTGACCTGCCTCCAGTCGGGACCGCTCGGCGGCGATCTGCAGGTCGGCGCCATGATCGCCGACGGCACGATCGACTTCCTGGTCTTCTTCTGGGACCCGCTCGAGCCCCAGCCCCACGACACGGACGTCAAGTCGCTGCTGCGGATCGCGGTCGTGTGGAACATACCGGTCGCCTGCGACCGGGCCTCGGCCGACTTCATGATCTCTTCGCCGCTCATGACCGGCTCGTACGAGCGAAGGGTGCCCGACTACACGGCCCACAACGACCGAGAGCTCCCCAGGGTCCAGGAGCCCGAATGGGTCGAAGAGACCGACCTTACCCAAGAGACCGATCCCACCCAAGAGACCGACCGCGCCCAGCTCGATCCGTCCTTGGGCTCGCCTTCGTGAGAATAGGAGTCGAAATGCCGTCGTCAGATAAGGTCCGCTGGGGCATCCTCGGCCCCGGCCGCATCGCGGCCAGGTTGCTGCGCGAGGCCGATCGGGCGGCCAACGTCAGCGTCGTGGCCGTCGGCAGCAGGAGTCGCGAGCGGGCGGCGGAGTTCGCGTCGAAGTTCGGCATCGCTCGGGTCCACGATTCGTACGAGGCCCTGCTGGCCGATCCGCAGGTGGACGCCGTCTACATCGGCCTGCCGAACTCACTCCACCACCCCCTGACGATGCAGTCACTGGCGGCCGGGAAGCACGTCCTGTGCGAGAAGCCTTACTCGCGCCACCCGGAGCAGGTCGTCGAGGCGTTCGACGCCGCAGAGGCGGCCGGCCTGGTGCTGATGGAGGCGTTCATGTGGCGCCACACGCCCCAGGTGAAGCGCTTCCTGGAGCTGCTGCCCGAGGTGGGCGAGCTTCGATCGATCCGGGCCACCTTCAGCTTCGTGCTCACCGACGGGGCCGACGTCCGACTCGATGCCGATCTGGACGGCGGAGCCCTGATGGACGTGGGCTGCTACTGCATCAGCGGGTCGCGCCTGGTCGCGGGAGCGGAGCCGTCGCGGGTCTTCGGCGAGCAGACCCTCGCGCCCACCGGTATCGACCGGACATTCTCAGGCCTGCTGCGGTTCCCTTCGGGAGTGGTCGCCGAGATCGTCGCCGGCTTCACGTCCGACCACCGCTCTCTCGAGGCGATCGGCAGCAAGGGCAATCTGCTCATGCGCGACCCGTGGCTGGGCGAGTACGGCGGGATCGAGCTCGGCGGCCGCGCCGTCCCCGTGGCCCCGGACGACGCGTACCGCCTTGAGCTGGAGAACATCAGCGCCGCGATCCTGGGCAACGGGCAGCCGCTGCTCGGCCGGGCCGACGCCCTCGGCCAGGCGCGGACCATCGACGCGCTCTACCGTTCGGCGGCCTCGGGCGAGGCGGTTTCTCTGGAGGGCTGACTGCCGTCGGGCGCAGCGGTCCGTCGGTGCGCGTCCGAAGGCGGGCGAAGTCGGCGGGCCGGGCTCAAAGGTGAGGAGTCGATCTTGAGCCGAGCGGCAGGCACGTTCACGGTCACCGGCGGTAGCGAGCAGACCGTCCGCGAAGCCCCGGGCGAGGTCAAGCTCACCCGCGTGAGCGGGACTCAGCGCTTTGCCGGCGGGATCGTGGGCGAAGGGTCCGTCGAATGGGTGTTCTGCTATCGGCCGAACCGCTCGGCCAGGTTCGTCGGCTTCCAGCGGATCGAAGGCTCGATCGACGGGCGGTCGGGCAGCCTGGTCCTGGAGTCGACGGGCGACCACGAGGGCGGGCGGTCGAAAGGCCACTGGCGCGTCGTCACCGGATCGGGCACGGGCGACCTGGCCGGCATTGGCGGCAAGGGCTCGTTCGAGGCCCCTGGCGGTTCCGAAGTCACCTACGAGCTCGACTACCAGCTCAGCTGAGCCAGCCACGGAGCGCATCCGCAAGGCCCTCGAGGGCGAGGCGTTGCGGGCGGGCTTCGACGCAAGCGGCACCCGGCGGGCGAGCGTTGCGGGTCCGCCTTCCTGGCAGGCATCCGCGGGCTTAGAGTGATACGGCACTCCATCGGCCCAAGTAAGTCCTGCGGAGGGTGGCATGGCTGAAGAGTTCACCGAACCGACACCGCCCGAGAGCCCCGCCGGCGCACCAGTCGGAACCCCCGCCGCCGGGCCGCCGCCCCCCGAGGGTGCCGCTCCCGTCGTGCCCGCGCCACCGCCTGACCTCCAGCCTGCCCCGGCCACGCCCGAGCGCGGGCACATCGGCGTGGCCCTGCTGCTGGCAGCCGTGTCGATCGTCGCCGCCATAGTCGGCGCCCGCGTCTCGTTCATATCGAGCGAGGGGTCGGGCTCGTGGCAATCGGCTCTGCGACTCGAGGTCAAGCGCTCGGCCGGTGCCCAGGAGACCGTTCGGTACCTGTACCAGGACGAGCTGCCGCTGGCGATCGACATCATCCGTGGCCGCCTCGTCCTCCACGAGCTCCAGTCGGCCGCGGCCACGCAGACGGGGTCCACCAGGCTGGCGCTGGAGATCGAAGCGAGCCTCCAGACCGAGATCCTTCGTGCGCTCGAGCCGAGCCAGGATCTCACCAAGTCCACGTACGCCCTTCCGTCCGGCGGCGTCGACCTGGGCAAGAGACTGGCGGACCTTCGGGCGGCCGACCCGGCCCAGTTTGCCATCGATCCCGATGCCAGCCAGGCAACCGGGGACAAGTCCTCGGAGAAGGCCCGCTACATGACGCTGAGCCTCGTGCCTCTCGGCTTCTGCGCGCTGCTAGGCGCCCTAGCCCAGGTCCTCGCTCGCCAGCGCCGGCTGCTGCTGCCATGCGGCACGGTCGCCCTCGCCATCGGAACCGTCATGGCTCTGGGCATGGAGTTCCTGCTATGAGCGGAGGCCCGGCCATGATCACGCCCGACACGGCGGCCAAGTGGCGCAGCGGCGCGCGCTTCGACCAGATGGCGGCCGCGCTCATCGGCGTCGTCGCCATCCTCGCCGCGGTTCTGGCGGTCATCCACACCAACTACAGCCTGGTGTCCACGCGCGCCCAGCTCGATGGCTCTCGACTCGCGGCCGACATAGCGGCGCGCATCTCAACGACCTCCCTCGCCGGCGACCTCGGGACGTACGGCTCCGATGAGGCGGTGCTACAGCTGGAGATGCAGGGGATGGACCGGGCGATCGCCGCCGGGCAGGCCGGCGAGCCGGGCGCCGCAGCAATCGGGGCGGCCGAGTACGAGGCCTCCAAGGCGCTCCGTGTAGCACTGGACGAGACGCAGAAGACCGTCGGCGGCACGCCTCTCGATGTCTACGCGGCCAACCTGGTAACGACGACGAACGACCACTTCCTGGCGGAGGTGACCGAACAGAACCACCAGGTTGACGTAGCTGGGGACGCCGGCTCGCGCGACCGGACCTCCGTCCTGGGCCTCTCTTTCCTGGCACTCGCCGGCGTGCTCACCGGCCTCGCGGCCGTCCTGCGCGAGGGCCGCGCGGGATGGATCGCGCTGCTGGCCGCCTCCGGCATCGTCGGCTGGGCGTTGATCCTGTCCGTCCTCGCGGTGATCTGACCGTCGTGCCTGTCGGTTCAGGTGCCGGCTCGCGAGTCGGGCCTGGGCAAGGAAGGATGGGGCAAAGCGGATCGGATCGTCACGATCGACGTGACCGAGCTCGGCGAGCGCGGTGGTTCGCCCTGGCGTCGCCTCAGCGCGGCCGCCTGCGCGGAACCGTGGAGAGGTGCGGTCGCTCTTGTCGTCCTGCCGCCGCGGGTGCCGCAGGCACGACGATCGGCGTCGGCGCAATCTGCTTGGCTCGTCGGGTGGCGAGGCGGATCTGTGCGAGCGCCCATTCGATATCGCCGGTTACGGCCTCCGGCACGCCCTTGCGCGCGGAGCGAAGAACGCGGGCCGCGAGCACGGGTTCGCCGTTGGCGCCGGCCCGCTCGATGACACGGACCGCGAACGCGGCAAGGTCGGGCGTGAGCAGCCACGGCCGGACGCCTTCGATCCCCTCGGCTCCGTGCGCGGCGATTCGATCGCGGAACTCGATCCGGCGGTCGGGCGGTTCCGTCCTGGCTTTGTCGAGCAGCGACTCGAGAGGGGGATGCGCGGTTTCTTGCATGCCCTTAGTCTAGCGCCTCCACCATTGCGCTGCAGTATTCGGGCTAGACAGTATTCAGGAATTGTCAGATACTGCGCGGCTATGACACCCGGACGCCAGCAACGAGACGACGCCGAACGCCTCCGCCAGTTCAAGGCGGAGTTCTTCAAGGCGCTCGCCCACCCGCTTCGAGTTCGAATCCTAGAGCTCCTGCACAGCGGGCCGCTCAGCGTCAACCAGATTCAGGAGGCGACCGGAGCGCCCGGCTCATCGGTCTCGCAGCAGCTGGCGGTCCTTCGGGCCCGGAACATCGTCGCCACAGAGCGGCACGGGACGACGATCATCTACAGCGTCTCCGACCCGGAACTGTTCGAGCTGCTGGACGTTGCACGCCGGATCTTCTACGCCCACCTGGCCGACACGGTGAATCTCTTGCGCCTGGTCGACAGCGAGACTGTCGCCGCGGGAGAGCGCTAGCCGCACAGCACCCGGGGTAGCGGGCCGCGACGACGTGACGGCCGCGACCGAATGCAGATACCCGAGAGCGGCAGGCGTGTTGTCGGCGCGGACGAGCGAGTTGCGGGGCGCCGGCGGAGGGCTCCGCGCGTCGACTTTCTGCCAAATGCAAATGGGGGTAGCACGTGGCTCGGTCTTGCCGCACGCAAGCCGGTCGACCACCGGCAGGAGCGGACTTCGACGCACGATTTCACGCTCAGACCCGGCTGTCGAAGCGCGGCGCAGAGCTGTCCGGAGCCCGCCTTCGGGCATCGATCACGCCTCGTGCTACCCGGGTTAGCATTTGGCAGGATTGGCCGCGGTCGAGCGTCGATGGGTCGCGGGCCCGCCGCCCTGACTTGGCGACTTGCGAACAGCCTGGCGCGCCGAAACAG
>PLLE01000018.1 GCA_003141245.1 Chloroflexota bacterium | reverse complement strand
GCGGCGAAGGCGAAGGCGATCGCGATTGGCGACCCGACGGATCGCAAGATCTGGCTCGGACCGCTGATCAACGCCAACGCCGTGGCCACGTACGACGCCGCGGTCGCGGAGGCGCGGCGGGACGGCCGGATCGTCGTCGGCGCGCAGCGTCTAAGCGGCTTCCCGAGCGATCTCTACGTGGCCCCGACGATCGTGGCGGACCTGCCGTTCGAACACCGCATCTGGCGCGACGAACTGTTCGTGCCGCTGGTCGCGGTCGGCCAGGTCAAGTCGCTCGACGAGGCCTTCGGGCGCGCCAACGACACGATCTACGGCCTGACGGCCGGCTTCTTCAGCGAGGATCGNNCAGCCGTTCGGCGGCTGGAAGGGCTCCGGCACCACGGGCAAGGCCTCCGGCGGCCTCTACTACGTCCAGCAGTTCATGCGGGAGCAATCGCAGACGCTCGTAGACTGACGGCAGCGAGGCCGGCGTTCTCAGCCATCCGCCGCCGACTCATGGCGGACCGCGCCACATCGGGTTCGTTCGTAGGAGGTCAGAAGTGTCGTTCAACGTGGCCATCGTCGAGAAGGCGAAGGCCAATTCGTACTTCCGAGAGGTTCTGGCGACCGGGCCGCACAGCCAGATCGTCGTGATGAGCATCCCGCCGGGCGGCGAGATCGGCTCCGAGGTCCATCCCGACATCGACCAGGTGCTGATCTTCGTTCAGGGCAAAGGGGAGGCCATCCTCAACGGCGAGAAGAGCGCCGTCGCCGTCGATCGACTCGTCCACGTGCCGGCCGGGACCCGCCACAACTTCGTGAACACCGGCAAGACCGATCTCCGGCTGTACACGATCTACGCGCCGCCCGAACACGAGCCGGGCACGATCCACAAGACCAAGGCCGACGCAGTGGCGGCGCACGAAGTCGAGTACAAGGCGAAGTAGGCCTGGCGCGGCGGTTGTCTGGCCGGTGCGGAACGGGCGAATGGTAACCAGCGAGGCGCCGCCCTACCTCAGGCGAGCGGTGCTCGGCGACGCCTCGGCGCTGGCCTCGCTGGCCGGCGAGCTCGGCTACCCGACCGATCCGGCTGAGATGACTCGACGTCTCGAGGCGCTCCCGCCTGACGACGATGTCTGGGTCGCCACCGTCGGGGACGAGGTCGTCGGCTGGGGGCACTGCTCGGTCCGCTTATCTCTCGTCGTTGAGCCGAGCATCGAGATCCTCGGCATCGTCGTCGGCGAAAGGTGGCGCGGCCGAGGCATCGGCCGGATGCTGATGGAGCGGGCCGAACGGTCGGCAATCCAGCGCGGCCTCTCGGCCGTTCGACTTCGGTCGGGCAGTCACCGCGAGGAAGCCCACGGCTTCTACCGCGCCCTCGGCTACCGCGAGATCAAGCAGCAGCGGGTATTCGTTCGAGAGCTGGAGACGTAGCGTCCGGCGGCCCTCGTCCGGCGGCCCTCGTCCGGCGGCCCTCGTCCGGCGGCCCTCGTCCGGCGGCCCTCGTCCGGCCGCTCGGCTATACTGAGGGGACTATCCAGCCTGCATAAAGGCTATCCGTTCCTGCGTCCGCTGTGCCCTTCAGGCGGCGGCGACAACTGTGTCGAGGTGCACCGTGACCCAGGCTCCCGGCAAGCTCGCCCAGGCTCCCGCCGTCCCCCACATCGTCACCGAGCTGCCGGGCCCAAAGGCGCGCGCCCACGTCGAATTCGACCGCCAGTGGACCTCGCCGAGCCTGCCGCGGGCGTATCCGATCGTGCCGGTCCGGGGCGAGGGCTGCGTCATCGAGGATATCGACGGCAACCTCTTCCTCGACTTCAACGCCGGCATAGCGGTCACATCGACCGGCCACTGCCATCCGAAGGTGGTGCGCCGGATCCAGGACCAGGCGGCGACGCTGATCCACTACGCGGGTTGCGACTTCTACCTGCCGATCTTCGCGCAGATGTGCGCCGAGCTGGCCCGCATCGCGCCGATGAAGGAGAAGTGCCGGGTCTTCCTGGGCAACTCCGGGACCGAAGCCGTGGAGGCTTCGATCAAGCTCGCTCGCTTCGCCACGAAGCGGCAGTACATCGTCGCCTTCCTGGGCGCATTCCACGGCCGCTCGTACGGCTCGGTCTCCCTGACCGCATCCAAGGCGAAGTATCACGCCGGTTTCGGGCCGTTGCTGCCGGGCGTCTTTCACGCGCCATTCGGTCACGTGGCGGACCTGAAGTGGTTCGATGAGGTCCTGTTCGACCGACTCGTGCCGCCGACCGAAGTTGCCGCGATCGTCGTGGAGCCGATCCAGGGCGAGGGCGGATACATCGTCCCCGAGGACGGCTTCTTGCAGGGCCTTCGGGCTATCTGCGACAAGCACGGCATCCTGCTCGTGGCCGACGAGGTCCAGGCCGGCGCCGGCCGCACCGGCAAGATGTGGTCGATCCAGAACTGGGACGTCGAGCCGGACATCGTCGCGACCGCCAAGGGGATCGCCAGCGGCATGCCTCTCGGCGCGATGATCGCCCGCGACTCGCTGATGACGAAGTGGGGCCCGGGCGCGCACGGCACCACGTACGGCGGCAACCCGCTGGCCTGCGCCGCGTCGCTGGAGACGATCGAGCTGCTCGAGGGCGGCCTGATGGACAACGCCAAGGCCCGCGGCGACGAGCTGCTGGCCGGGCTCCGAACCCTGCAGGGGCGGTTCCCGTCCGCGATCAGGGACGTGCGTGGGATCGGCCTGATGATCGGCGTCGAGTTCGACACGGCGGAGCGCGCCGAGGCGGTCCAGTGGGGCTGCTTCCAGCGCGGGCTGCTCGTCCTGGAGGCCGGGCACACGGTGGTGCGCATGTCGCCGCCGCTCGTTCTGACGGCGGCGGAGGCCGCGATTGGGCTCGATCTGTTCGGCAAGGCGGTCGCCGATGCGGCGGTCGCCGAGGCCCCGGGCGCCGATGCGGCCAGGGCCTGACGCGCCCTCGATTGCCGTGGCAGCCGAAGGCGTGGCAGCCGGCTGCGTGGCAGCCGAAGGCCGGCGTGGCATCCGGCTCCGCTGCCCACCAGGCCCCGCGTTCTAGCCAAATGCAAACGGGGGTAGCACGTGGCCACGTTCAAGCCCCGCGTTCCAGCCAGATGCAAATGGGGGTAGCACGTGGCCACGTTCAGGGCGGCTCGCACCGCGATTCCGGCTTCGTGCGGCTCCTCGAGCCCAGGCGCACCTCGCCACGTGCTACTCGGGTTAGCAAATGGCAAGATGGCGCCGCAGCGGCCGGCCCGAGCCAGCCGTTGGACGTCAGAAGTCCCGGCCCGAGCCAGTCGCAGCACCCGCTAGATGATCGGTCAGGTGAGTCGCCAGGTGATCCGCAGTGAAGCCGCAGGTGAGCGCCGATGAGTAAGGTCACGTCGATGCGCGACGCCGTCGCCGCCCTCGTCCACGACGGNNGGCACAGCGCGCAAGCTCGTCTTCAGCTGGCTCGGCAACCCCGGCGTCGGCGGGCTGCACGCCATCCGCCGCCGTGTGGAAGATGCCGATCCCGCGCCGCTCGAGCTGGAGGAGTACAGCCACTTCGGGATGGTCGGCCGGTACACGGCCGGCGCCTCGAACCTGCCGTTCTTCCCGTTGCGCTCGTACTTCGAGACGGACCTGCCGAAGGCGAACCCGCTGATCCGGCCGATCCGCTCGCCGTTCGGCGAGGAGACGGTCTACGCCGTTCCGCCGCTCAAGCCGGACGTCACGATCGTCCATGCCCAGCGGGCCGACGCCGACGGCAACACCCAGATGTGGGGTTTGCTCGGCTGCCAGAAAGAGGCCGCCTTCGCCGCGGAGCGGGTCATCGTCGTGGTCGAGGAGCTGGTCGACGAGGCGGTCATCCGCGCCGACCCGAACCGCACCGTAATCCCCGGCCTGATCGTCGACGCGGTCGTGGTGGAGCCGTTCGGGGCGCACCCGTCCTACGTGCAGGGCGCATACGATCGCGACAACCACTTCTATCGCGACTGGGAGGCGATCAGCCGCGACGCCGCCACGACAGCGGCCTGGCTGGACGAATGGGTCTACAGCGTCAGCGGCCGGGCGGAATACGTCGAGAAGCTCGGGGCCGAAAGGGTCGCCTCGCTGCGGCCCTCCGGCCAAGCGCCATCCGGCTCGGTCGACTACGGGGTCTACAAATGAACAAGCCGCGCGTGAGCTCGAGCTCGACCCCCGGCGGTCCCGGCGGTCCCGGCGCCTCGAACTCGGCTCCCGGCGGTCCCGCCGCCTCGAGCTCGACCCCCAGCGGTCCCGGCGCCTCGAGCTCGACCCCCGGCGATCCCGGCGCCCCAGAAGCCGCCGCCTTCACCAGGTCCGAGATGATGATCGTGGCCGCGGCCCGCGAGTTGGCCGGCCAGCGCGTCTGCTTCGTCGGCGTTGGGCTGCCGAACATCGCCGTCAACCTGGCCCGCCTGACCGTCGCCCCCACGCTCGAGCTGGTCTACGAGTCGGGCGCCTTCGGCGCGGTGCCGGCCCGCCTGCCGCTCTCGATCGGCGACCCCACCATCGTCACCGGAGCCACCGCCGTCGTCTCGATGTTCGAGCTGTTCAGCTTCTACCTGCAGGGCGGGCTGGTAGACGTCGGGTTCCTCGGCGCCGCCCAGATCGACCGCTTCGGCAACATCAACAGCACCGTCATCGGCGACTACGAGCATCCGAAGACGAGGCTTCCGGGTTCGGGCGGGGCGTGCGAGATCGCGATCAACGCTCGCCAGGTCTTCGTGATCATGCGCCAGTCGAAGCGCTCGTTCGTCGACCGCATCGACTTCCGGACCTCGCCGGGCAATCTCGGCGGGGCCGAGGCGGCGGCTCGGATCAGGCGCGAGCAGGGCTGGCTCGGCAGCGGGCCGTCGGTCGTGGTCACGGACCTGGGCATCTACCACTTCGACGAGTCGGGCGAGATGCGGCTCGAGTCGATCCACCCCGGCGCCACGCTGGACCAGATCCGCGAGACGATGGGCTGGGAGCCGAAGGTGGCTGAGCCGCTGGAGACGACGCCCGCGCCCACGCCCGAAGAACTCCGGCTGATCCGCCAACAGCTCGACCCCGACGGCGCCTACACGAAGTAGGGGAGCAGGGCGGGGCGAGTAGCGCGCGGGCGGCCGTGGCGCGAGGCCTGGGGCACGTCACGTGTGTGCGTAGGGGAATGCAATCTCGACCCGCAGCGCCTCGATGGGGCTTCAGTGCGCGTTGGCGGATACACGTCGGACATGCTGACCTCGCGGCGGGCCCGCATCGGTCCGATCTGTGCTCGCAGATGAGCAGGATCGACACTTCCCCGCCTCACTCGTCGGTTCTGTATCTGCGGACGCGTAGTCTCGACGCTCTCTTGCGTCAGAGCCGGACGAGCCGGTCGAACGTGTACCTGCGCGCGCGCACGCCGCGCGAACTGGGCAGCAGCGGGAGGTGGGTCGTGTCGACAGGGGCGGGCGACTGCGGCCACCGAGGCGCCGGTCCCGGCGCCGGTATCTGCTCAGCGCCGCGTCGCCTCGGCCTTTCCGCGGACCACCATGACCGGGCAATGGGCGTGGCGGACCACGAAGTCCGAGACGCTGCCGATCAGGAAACGGCTGACGCCGCTGCGGCCGTGCGAGCCGACCACGATCAGGTCGGCATTCTCGGAGTCGGCCGCGGCGACGATCGCGTCGCCAGCCTCGCCCTCCCAGACGAGATACGTCGCGTTCGCCCCGGCCGCCCGCGCTCGCTGCACGATTCCCTGCGCCTTGGTCGACAGCGAGTCGCGCGAATCCGATGCCGTGATTTCGTCG
Source organism: Chloroflexota bacterium (assembly GCA_003141245.1). Classification (GTDB taxonomy): domain Bacteria; phylum Chloroflexota; class Limnocylindria; order Limnocylindrales; family CSP1-4; genus Fen-1039. Next base: position 80,571 of record PLLE01000018.1, on the reverse strand, counting down.
CTGGCAGCTTCGGACGGCTGGCGCGCCGAGGCCACGACGCTGACGACGAGGAGTCGCGCGTCGACTTGAATGGCCAGGTCGATGGCCTGTTCGCTGGCCGGCACCGATTCGGGCGAGCCGTCGGTGGCGAGCACAATCGTTTCGAGTCGGGGCATCACGCTTGCTCTCCGGCGGTCGTGCGGGTCGCTGCCGGTCTCCTACGTGGCGATGGTGGGCGCCCCCCCGGGGAGGGCCAAGGGACCTCCGGCCCGTTCCCGAGGGTCCAAGGTCCCCGGCGGCAGATGGGGCGGCGCGGCTCCCCGTGCCCGGCGGCGGATGGGGCGGCGCGGCTCCCCGCCCCCGGCGGCGGATACGGTCCGAGTCGCATCTCGCCGGGCGCGTGTCACCAGAACGCATCACCGGAATGGGTAACGACACCGATTACCAGCCTTTTGTTAGGCTGCCGGAGATGACTACCTCGCATTCGGCTTCGAACGCACGCCAGGACTCGACCGGCCTGCTCGGTCTGCGCGACGTGGCCGCCGGGTTGGAGTCGTGGCGGCGCGATCCGAGCGCCTCCAGCCATGGGCGACTGACCGGGGCGTTCGGCCGGGTCGTGGCCGGTTCCGGCCTGAGCGGCGGCCATCTCTACCTCCAGGCGCCGCCGCTCGCCGAGGCGGAATTGCGCGCCGGTAGCCTGCTAGATCCTGAAGCCGAGACCGCCGGCCTGCGCGCCTACGAGCTTCGGCTCGGCGATCGAATCCTGGCCACTCTGCAGCTGGACGCCCCGCCGGCAGCGGTCTTGTCGGTCGACGAGTGCGCCCGCGGTCTGGAGATCGTGATAGGCGCCGCGTGGTCGGAGGCCCGGGCGGGTCAGGCCACGGACGAGCTTGCGGCGCTGGATGCCGCCACTCGCGGCATCGCCGGGGTCCTGGACCTGGACCGCGTCCTGCAGCTGATCACCGACCGCGTCCGCGAGCTGGCCCACGCCCAATATGCGGCCCTCGGCATCGTGGACCAGGAAGGCGGCATCGAGCGCTTCATCACCAGCGGCATCAGTCGTGCGGAGCGCGAGCGGATCGGCGCGCCGCCGCGCGGCCACGGCCTGCTCGGCGTCATCGTCGCCGAGAACCATCTGCTGCGCGTTCACGACGTCGCCGCCGACTCGCGCCGCCACGGCTTCCCCCCGAACCACCCGCCGATGCGTTCGCTGCTCGGGGTGCCCGTCGGAGCCAGGGGTCGCTCGATCGGCCGGCTGTACCTGACCAACAAGCTTCCCTCGGGCGATTTCACCGAGGACGATGAGCGGCTGGTCGAGATGTTCGCGCTGCATGCCGGAATCGCGATCGAGAACGCCCGGCTGCACGAGCAGGTCCAGCGCCTGGCGGTCGTCGAAGAGCGCGAGCGGATCGGCCGCGATCTGCACGACGGCATCATTCAGAGCATCTACGCCGTCGGCCTCTCCCTCGAGGACGTGCCCGACCTGATGGAAGACGAAGCCGACGAGGCGCGCCAGCGCGTCGAGCGAGCGATCGATTCCCTCGACCAGGCGATCCGCGACATCCGCAACTTCATCTTCGGCCTGCGCCCCGAGCTGCTCGAGCAGGCCGGCCTGGTCGGCGGCCTGGCCGCCCTCGCCGATGAGTTCCGCGTAAACAGCATGGTCGACGTCGACATCGAGACGTACGGCGTCGAGGAATCCGACCTATCGCCCGATCAGACGGGTGAGCTGCTCTCGATCGCGCGGGAGGCGCTCAGCAACATCGCGCGCCACTCCAAGGCGACCCGCGGCAACGTCCGCGTGGAGGCCCACGACGGCACCGTGCGGCTGACCGTGAGCGACAACGGCGTCGGCTTCGCGCCCGACACGCAGCGCGGCCCGAGCCACCAGGGCCTGATCAACATGCGTGCCCGAGCGACCGCGATCGGCGGCAATCTGCAACTCCATAGCGAGCCTGGCGCCGGCACGCGTATCATCGTCGAGGTGGCCCGCCGCGAACCCTCGGCCGCCGATCTCATGGATCGAGGAAACGAATGACCGACCAGATCGAAGCGCGCCCGCTGCGGCTGCTCGTGGTCGACGATCACGAGGTCGTCCGCCAGGGTCTTGTCTCGCTGCTCGACAGGCGCGAGCACTTCCAGGTCGTGGCCGAAGCCGGCACCGCGGCCGAGGCGGTCGAGATGACGCGCAAGTTCGAGCCGGACCTGGTCATCATGGACGTCCGGCTGCCGGACGGCTCCGGGATCGAGGCCTGTCGCGAGATCCGCGCCGAGTTCCCCAAGACGCGCGTGGTCATCCTGACCAGTTACCCGGACGAAGAGGCGGTCCTGTCGGCGATCATCGCCGGCGCCTCCGGCTACCTGCTCAAGCAGATCCGCAGCCGCGACCTGGTGAGCGCTCTCGAGTCGGTCGGGCGCGGTGAGTCGCTGCTCGACCCGGCCGTCACCGAGAAGGTCCTCGACCGGGTCCGCCGCATCGCCACCGGCACCTACACCGACGAGATGGCGCAGCTGACCCAGCAGGAGCAGAAGATCCTGCTGCTGGTGGCCGAGGGGAAGACCAACAAGGAGATAGCCTCGGAGGTCTTCCTGTCCGACAAGACGGTCAAGAACTACGTCAGCTCCATCCTCTCGAAGCTGAACCTGGAGCGGCGCGCCCAGGCGGCCGCCTTCGTGGCCCGCCACCGCATGAAGGGCGGCGTTTAGGCTCACTTCGTGGGCGGTCCAGCGACCCAGTTCGCCGGTGGTGTCTCAGGCTCGACGTCCGCCCCCCCGCAGGAGGGAGCGGGACGTTCCTGGTGTCCTATGCAACCCGAATCACGACCTCGAACATCGGCGTGCTGCTCAGGCTGCCGGCGGTATAGGACAATCTCACTTCGCCCTGCGGCGCCACTTCGAACACGACGAAGCCGGTGGCTTTCTGCCCATTCGGCAGATGGCCCGAATCGAGGCTAGGAGACGGTCCGTGGAGCGCGCTGTAATAGTCGACCGCGATGCCACCGCAGACCGCTTGCCAGTCGTAGCGGTTGTAGGAGACGCCCAGGGACAGGGCCTCGTAGGTCACTCTGGCCGCAACGAAGACGTTGCCAGCGGTCCGCGGCTTATCCGGAAGCCCGCCCGGATAGGAGGTGGCGCCGCTGACGTCCGAGACTGTGATCTTGGCCCAGTCCGCGCCGTTACGGGTCACTGTGACCGTCTCGCCGACCTGGTGTGTCTTCGGGCCGGTCGTCGCTGAGGCGCCCCCTGGCGTTGCCGAAACGCCGGCCTGGCTCGTGGCATGCCCGGGCGAGCCGGAAGGCGTTGCCGGACCCGCCGTGCCGACGGTCTGGCCCGCGCAGCCTGCGAGCGCCACGGCCGCCACCAAAGAGAATAGAGCCCGCCTGCTAATCATCTTCCCCGCTCCGTTCCGGGCGGAATGTATAGCGTCCGCACACCGCTCGCGACGATCTAGCCGCCGCAGCCGTCCCCACTCTACCGTGCTCGGGGGTGATGTCCACCGCGCGGGCGCATCCTGGGGGTATAGGTGCGTGGTCAGCGAGGAGCACAGGCGACAACGAAGGAATCGGGCGGCTGGCCGAGCGAGCCGAGGGTTTTCGGCGTTCAACGGGGGGCCGGCCGGCCCCCCGATACGTCGCAATGGACCCTCCCTCAGTCGCGCGCGCCTCGTACACTCCGCCTCATGCGAATCGTCGGCGCCGATGAGGCCGTTTCCGTCATCCAATCCGGTCAGCAGATCTTCATGCACGGCGCGGCCGCGACCCCGTCCGTGCTCCTCGACGCGCTGTGCAGGCGCGCCCCTCAGCTCCAGGACGTCAAGATCGTTCACATGCACTGCGAGGGCCCTCACCCGCACCTCGCGCCGGAGATGGAGGGCCACCTTCTCCATCGCGCCGTCTTCATCGGGCCGAACGCGCGCCAGGCCGTCAACGAGGGCCGGGCGGAGTTCATACCCGTCTTCCTGTCGGACATCCCGCGCCTGATCGACAGCGGGCTCCTACCGCTCGACGCGGTCTTCGCCAACATGACCCCGCCCGACGAGCACGGCTTCTGCTCGCTCGGCACCTCGGTCGACACGATGCTCACCGCGGTCCGGTGCGCCAAGACGGTGATCGCTCAGTTCAACAAGTCGATGCCGCGCACTCTGGGCGACAGCTTCGTCCACATCAGCCAGATCGACTTCGGCGTGGAGGTCGATCAACCGCCCTACAAGTATTCCAGCGGCGAGATCGGCGACGTGGAGCGGCGCATCGGCGAGTTCGTGGCGGATCTGATCCCGGACGAGGCGACGCTGCAGATGGGCATCGGCGCCATCCCCAATGCCGTGGGCATGTGCCTCTACGACAAGAAGGATCTGGGTGTTCACACGGAGATGTTCACCGACGTGCTGGTCGATCTCGTGGAGCGCGGCGTGGTCACATGCCAGCGCAAGGAGATCAACTGCGGCAAGGTCGTCACGGCCTTCATGATGGGCTCGCAACGGCTGTACAACTTCGTCGACAACAACCCGATGGTCGAGATGAGGCCGGTGGACTACACCAACGACACGGCCATCATCCGGCGTTTCAAGCGCATGACGGCCATCAACTCCGCCATCGAAGTGGATCTCACCGGGCAGGTCTGCGCCGACTCGATCGGACACCGCATGTACAGCGGCGTCGGCGGGCAGATGGACTTCATGCGCGGCGCGGCCCTGGCCGAGGAAGGGCGGGCCATCATCGCCCTGCCGTCAACCGCGGCCGACGGCAAGTTCTCGCGGATCACGAACAGCCTCAAGGAAGGTGCCGGTGTCACGACGACGCGCTCGCACGTGCGGACAGTGGTCACCGAATACGGCGTCGCCGAGCTGTTCGGGCAGAGCTTCCGCGAGCGGGCCAAGCGCCTGATCGCGATCGCCCACCCGGACTTCCGCGACGAGCTCACCGCCTACGCGAAGCAGTACCACGAGCTGTAGTCGGGGGCCTCTCCAGGACGCTCCAGCAGGGGGCTGCAGGCTGACCCGATAGACCGGCAGTGCCCGCAAGATCGAGCGATCCGACGTGCGAATCGTTTGGTAAGGTACCTACGCCGCGTGGCGCCCGGCTGCGAGGTCAGATCCGGGCCTCGAGCGGGAGGATGCGAGGATGAGCGCAACCCGAGGGGCAAGGTGGTGGCTGGCCGGCGTCGTGTTGGTGGCGGTCATCGTTGGCGTGCTGGCCATGCCGAGATGGGGACCGCTGTTCAGCGCGGCGTCGCCCACTTCGAATCATTCGGCCGCGGTCGCAACCCCCAGCTCAACCGCGGAGCCGACCACGAGACCGACACCCACCAGAGTCTTCAGCGCCTCAGTGCCGGTGATCGACGCTCAGGGCCTTGTCTGCGGCAAGGTGGGATCGGAGACCTACATCAACCACGAGCAACTGTTGGCTGCCTCCGGCTCGACGGTACACGACGAGACGGCGGACACGCCGCCCGCTGCCGCCCTCCGCGCGGCGATCGCAGCTGCCGCGGGCTCGGTGCCGGCGAGCGGCTACGCGCTCCTGGCTGCCAACACTGACACGGAGCGGATCTATGTAGCCGCCGTGCCGCCGGCCAGGGATGAGTTCGCTGTAGCCAGCGTGACTCTTGGCTCGGGGCGCTGGGCAGCCGTCTTCCTCGAGGATTGCGTGATGAGGTCGGTCGCGCCCGAGCCTGGAGGCGGTTCCGGGTACAAGATCGCCAGCTGGTGGTTCGACCCGAACTGGCCTCCTGAGACCAGCTCCAGCGTGCTCCACATCGTCATCTACTCGCCTGTCGATGCCTACGAGAACCGGGCGGCGCTCGACATCCATGCAGACGGGCCGTCAGTGACGATCACCGCATTCGGCGGCTGGGCCGTCGAACCCATGCCGGTCTTCAGCGAGATTCCGGAGATCGTCTATCTGGATCAACCGATAGGCAATCTGACGCTGAGGGACGGCGGCGGCTACCCGGCGCGCGACCGGGCCGTGAAGGGTCGCGTCGTCGGCGCGCTCGAGGGCGAGGTAGCTGCCGGCGGCCGCCCGTCGTCGGACTGCAGCGGCAGCGACGTCGACCGCACCTTCTTCCAGCTGGCTGCGCTCACGGCCTATGCCGGCGAGGGTCGCTGGAATCCCACCACCTTCCAGCTCGTGGACGTGTATTGCGCCGTGCTGCCGGCCGATTGGAGCATCGCATCACGCACTCTCAGCGCCGACGATCGGACGGTGCGCGTCGACTATGGGGGGCCCGGTGGCAAGCGCCTGACTCTCATTGCGGGCGCAATCGCGCGGGCAGATGAGCCACCCAAAGCCACCGGGCAGTCGTTTTCTGTCGAGGCGTTCCGCGGCCGGACCGGCTCGCTTGAGACTGTCGGCGGCAGGCATTGGTATTTGGTCACGGGCCCGTCCGTCGCCCTGTTCCTACCGGACGGCAGCGTCGGGGAGGCGCCGATCCGCTGGTTGGTCAGCGGTATGGGCATGAGCCAGGCCGAGTTCAAGAGCTTGCTGGGGACCTTGATCCGGGTGGTCAGTTGACGAGTCGCCGTTTCCGGAATTCAGGGTGCCGGTGCGCGTCTGCAGGGGGAGCGGGCTTCGCCTGGCAGGCCCGGTCGGCTGACGGAGGGCGCAAAAAAGGACGAACGCCGGGCGTCCCCTCCGGCGTTCGTCACGCCCGCAAGTTTGGGGTCGCCACCGAGCCCCTGCGCAGTGCCGAACGGCCCTCCGTGGCGGGCAACTGGACTCCCCTGAACCGGCTCGGTGAGTGGCATCCGGACGCCGTCACGGCCCGCGCGAATCGCCCCTGAAACGGCTCATCAGCAGACAGACCCGAGGTCGGGTTCCGACCGCCGGTCTATCCACGGATGACCTGCCGGCGACTCGCTATCGACCCGTAGCCCGACAAGCCGGACGACACGACTACCTCCTCCTTCGGGCGGGGTCTGCCTACCGCGGCCCGTTCCCGTGCGGGCCATATGGCCCCCGGCATTAGGGAGCCCTGTCGCTACGGTCGGAGTGGGTCGGGCGCGCACGCTATGCACCATGCTCGCCGATTCCGATCTGCCTTTGCGTCGACTGCTTATAGTCAGTCAGCACCGCGCGGCCACCGAGGCACTCTGCGATCACCTCTCGCGTCACGGCTTCACGATCGTCGCCCAGGCGACTTGCGCTGAAACTGCGGCGCGCGAGGCAGAGACCTCCTGCCCGGACGTGGTGCTGCTCGACGCCGACGTTCCCGGCGGATGGCGGCCTGTAGTTGCTGCACTGCGCGACCGAATCCCCGCGGAGCGGATCGCCGTGCTGGCCTCCTACTGGCATGCGGACGAGCAGCGCGAGGCGGTCGCCAGCGGGATTGGCGGCACCCTGCTCAAGCACTTGGACGGAAGCGCACTGGCCCGCCAGTTGCGTGCATTGGGTGAACCGACCATCGTGACGAATACGCCGACGCCAGAATTCCCAGGTATCCCGGCCATCATCGACGGCTCGGAGGCCATTGCCTACGTCGAGACGCGGATCAGCGACGGCGCTTGCGCCTACCCGATCACGCCTTCGACGACCATGGCGGCGGTCTACCAGGTCGCCGTCGCCAACGGCACCCCCAACCTCTGGGGTACGAAGCTGAAGTTCGTCGAGCCCGAGTCGGAGCACTCCTCCGCCTCTGCCGCCGAAGGGTTCGCCCTTGCCGGCGGTCGGGTCACGAACTTCACCGCCGGACAGGGCCTCATCCTGATGAAGGAAGTCCTGTACGTCATCGCCGGCAAGCGACTGCCTGCCGTCTTCCACGTAGGCGCCCGCGCCCTGACCAGCCAGAGCCTCAACATCCACGCCGGCCACGACGACGTCATGGGTGTCGCCGACGCCGGCTGGGGCATCTTCTTTGCGCGCAACTGCCAGGAAGCGGCCGACCTGACCGCCATCGCCCGTCGCGTCGCCGAAGACGGTGAAACGCCGTGGTTCGTGGCCCAGGACGGATTCCTGACGACCCACACGATCGAGAACGTTCAGCTGCCCGAGGACGAGCTGCTGAAGCGCTTCGTCGGCGACCCGCGCGTGACGGTCCGCGATCTGTTCGACCCCAAGGACGCTCTGATGACCGGCGTCGTACAGAATCAGGACTCGTACATGAAGGGCCGCATCGCCCAGCGCAACTGGTACGACAAGCTGGTCGCCATTACGGAACGCGCCATGGCGGAGTGGGAGGCCCTGACCGGCCGCCACTACGGCCTGATCAGCACCTACAAAACCGAAGACGCCGACTACGTCATTGTCTCAATGGGGACCATGGCGGATACGGCTCTGGCCGTCGTCGACTACCTCCGCGCCGCCGGGCGCAAGGTCGGCTCAGTCACCGTTACCTCCTTCCGCCCCTTCCCGGCCAAGCAGCTGGCGAAAGCCCTGGCTAGCGCCAAGGTGGTGGCGGTCGTCGAGCGCACGGACGAGCCCGCGGCCGCGGACAACCCACTCACTCGCGAGCTCAAGTCGGCCTTGGCCGACGCCGCGATGGATGGTGGCCGTTTGCCGCGTGTCGTGTCGGCCTCGGCCGGCCTCGGCTCGCGCGACATCCAGCCCGGCGACCTCGCGGCCGTCTTCGACTGGATGGCCGACGAAAAGGCCGTCAAGGAGCGCAAGCACGTCGTGCTCGGCATCCGCCACCCCAGCGCCCTGGTCAAGAGCGACGTCAACATCCGTCCCCGCGGCGCCTACAGCCTGCGCGGCCACTCGGTCGGCGGCTTCGGCTCGGTCACCACGAACAAGCTCGTGGCGACGACGGTCGGCGAGCTCTTCAACCTGTACGTCCAGGCCTACCCGCGCTATGGCTCCGAAAAGAAGGGTCTTCCGACCACTTACTTCCTGACCATCGCCGAGGAGCCGATCCGTCTCCACAACGAACTGACCGAAGTCGACTTCGTGCCGCTCTTCGACACCAACTCGTTCAAGCAGGGCGATCCGCTCGCCGGGCTCGTGAACGGCGGCACGGTCTTCGTGCCGACGCCGCTCACCGACCCCGACGAGATCTGGGCCGCCCTTCCGCCCGCGACGCGCGCGGAGATCCTGGCCCGCAAGATCAGGCTCCTCGCTCTGGACGCCGCGGCGCTGGCCAAGCAGTATGCCCCTCGAGAGGATCTCGAGATCCGAATGCAGGGCGTGGCTCTCGTCGGCGTCTTCCTCAAGGTCTCGCCGTTCGCCGAGCGCGCGGGCCTCGATCGGCCGGCGCTCATGACGGCCGTCCGCGAGAACCTCAAGCGTTTCTTCGGGAAGCGCGGCACCTCGGTCGTGGACGCAAACCTGGCAGTCATCCAGGGCGCCTACGACGGCGTGATCGACGTCACGGCGGCGATAACTGCCAAGAGCACCGTTTCGGCGGCCGCCAAGGCAACGCGATGACCGAACCTCGCAAGGTTGGGGATGTCATGACCCCCGACCCGGTCTCGATCTCAGAGGCGGCATCACTCGCGGAAGCCGCCAGCCTGCTCGACAGCAGGAAGATCTCCGGCCTGCCCGTCGTTGATGCGAGCGGGTCTCTGGTCGGGGTCCTGAGTCAGACCGATCTCATCAGGGCACAGGCAAGCCCCCAGCTTCAAGCGAACTGGCGGGGCCTGGCCGTGGGAGAAATCATGACGAAGCCGGCGCTGACCATCCCCTCGACCGCGCGCCTCGACGAGGCAGCGCGGCTGATGGGGGAGCACCGAGTCCACCGCCTCGTCGTCACGGACGCGGCGGCCACCCCGATCGGCATCATCTCCGCCAGTGACCTCGTCCGGTCCTGGCTGGGATAACACCGCAAGACAGAGCGAGCGATGACAGAAACGATTGCCACCGAGAAGAACGGAAAGGGCCAGCTGCCGGTAGGCGGGCTGGCCAACCTTCCCGCGGGTCCGGGGCGCATTGCGCCGCGGACCTTCGATCCCGCCGCCTACATCAAGGACTTCAACACGTCCGTGATCGAGGCCTACCGCAGCGGCGTTGCCGATGTCGAGCTGCCCGCCGACATGGGCGTTGCCCGCAGCATCATCGGCCCGGCTACAGCCGGCGTACGCGACTTCAGCAGCCTGTCGCCGCTGATCCCGCAGTTCGTGGCGGAGCAGTGCGTGGGCTGTATGGCCTGCGTCAGCGCCTGCCCGGACAGCGCGATCTTCGCCACGGCCCAGCCGAAGGGCTCCCTGGCCACCGCGCTCAAGAAGTTCGCGGCCGCCCAGCCGAACCCCAAGCTGGCCGCCGAGACTGCGAAGTCCCACTTCGTCCACACGACCAAGTACGCCGACGTGCCGGCCAAGCGAGGCATCGAGCCGGCCGACTTCGGTCTCTTCATCGACTCGTACCACTGCAAGGGCTGCGCCGAGTGTGTTGACGTCTGCGTGGCGCAGGGCCACAACGCCCTCTTGATGGCCGAGAAGAGCGACTGCGAGCCGAGCGGCGAAGGCACGCTCGATCGCTACCGCCGCGACCTCGCCTTCTACAAGAGCCTGCCCACGACCCCCGTCGAGTACCGCAACGAGAAGGCGCTGGCCGACATCATGCTCGGCGAGAACGCCTTCGGCTTCGTCGGCGGCGGTGGCTCCTGCTCGGGCTGCGGCGAAGGCACCGTGGTGCGCATGGTCCTGGCCGCGACCCTCCAGGTACACGGCCCGCAGAGCATGGGCATCGTCGCTGAGACCGGCTGCAACACCGTCTTCGCCAGCACCTACCCGTACAACCCGTTCACCGTTCCGTGGACCAACTCGCTCTTCGAGAACGGCCCGGCCGATGCCATGGGGATCCGGATGCGCTGGGATCAGGCCGGCCATGCCGAGCGGCGGCTGTGGGTCTTCGGCGGCGACGGCGCCATGTACGACATCGGCTTCCAGTCGCTCTCGCGTCTGGTTGCGTCGGGGATGGACATCAAGGTCCTTGTCCTCGACACCGGAGCCTATTCGAACACCGGCGGCCAGACCTCGACCGCTTCTTTCGTTGCTCAGGTTGCCAAGCTCTCCGCCTACGGCAAGGTTGAGCACGGCAAGCAGGAGAGGCGCAAGGAGCTGGGCCGAATCATGGTGGCGCACGGCGAGGTCTATGTCGCCCAGGTCGCGGCCTGCAACCTGAACCACCTTTACAAGGCAGTGATCGAAGCCAACGCCTACCCGGGCCCGGCCGTCATCGTCGCCTATGCCCCCTGCATGCCGGAGCACGGCATCGCCGACGACGCTGCCAACCGCCAGGCCAAGCTCGCAGTGGAGTCGCGGGCCTTCCCGCTCTTCACGTACGATCCGCGCCGCGGCGACTCGCTCGCCCAGAGGCTCTCGCTCCAGGGCAACCCGGCGGTAAAGGAAGACTGGTCGAAGAACCCCGACGGGTCGACCTTCGACTTCATCTCCTTCGCCCATACAGAAGGCCGCTTCCGCCAGCACTTCGATAAGGAGGGCAACGCCTCCATCGAGCTGCAAGCCTCCCAGGAGGACCGCCTCCACAACTGGCGCCTCCTCCAGGAGATGGCCGGCATCCGCTAGGCCGTGGGCCTCCGCGCCTCAGGGCCGTGGGCGGTCTCGCGCCGCAGGGCCGTGGGCCGTGGGCCGTTACTTTCGCGTCACGATGGGACCGAGACCTCGCAAGGGGCCTCGGTCCTGATTCCGCGTGGTGAGGCGCGCTGAGCCGAGGCGGCGCTGGCGTGCCCTGCGTGGCCGTTCCTCGCTCCCACGCACCAGGGGAGTGCAATCAGAGAACCGGGCGGGTGCGAGCGGCCCCCGTGGCTAGTGCCGGGTGGATTCCACGCTCGCCTCGACGGCGGCGAGGCCAAGGTGATGCCCGTGCGCGCGCCCATCGGTGGATACAACTCCCACCATGAGTGAGCGAGAGGAATCGAGGGGCCCGGCTCGCCGCCCGTGGCGCTTGCGGCGCCGCGCCCGAGCCAGAATCTATGCGGTGACCCGCAGTCCCGCCTCGAGGCCGGCCTCGAAGACGCCGAGGTCTGTATGGACGATCTCGGGCCGCTTCTTGGCGGAGATCTCCCGCAGCGCGGCCCGGACCGACTCCGGCGTCACCCATCCGAGCCGCCCGACCAGCGCGCCCAGGGCCACGATACTGACCAGCTTGTCGTCGCCGCCCCTGGCCGCGAGCTCGGTGCAGGGGAGCCGCAACTCGTTGATCTCGGCGCGGGCGGAGGTCTGTGACGTGACCAGCGACGTGTTCACGATCAGCAGCCCGCCGGGAGTCACTCGCGGGCCGAACTTGCGCAGCGACGGGAGGTTCATCGCCACCGCGGCGTCGAACTGATCGACGACCGGCGAGCCGATCGGATGGTCCGCGACGATGACGGTGCAGTCGGCCGTGCCGCCCCGCATCTCCGGGCCGTAGGAGGGGATCCAGAAGACCTCGAGGCCGTCCTTGATCGCGGCGCGGGCGAGAACCTGGCCGGTGAAGAGGAGGCCCTGCCCGCCGAAGCCGGCGAAGACGACCGAACACTCCATGTCAGGCCTCCGGACCGGCCCCGGCGGCCGGCGCGGGAGCCTCGCCACCTGCCGATCCCGCGCCGGCGGATCCCGCGCCGGCGGGCTGCGAAACAACCCAGCGGTCCACGATAACTCCGAGCGGGTACGCTTCCACGACCGGGCCATTGAGATGCTCGAGAGACTGTTGCGGCGTCATCTCCCAGCCGATCGGGCAGTTGGAGAGCGCCTCCACAATGGAGAAGCCGCCGCCTTCGATCTGGACCAGGCAGGCCCGCTTGATCATGGCCTTGAGCTTGCCGATCAGCGAGGCATCGCCGACGCTGCCGCGAGCGGCGTAGGTGACGCCGGGGAGCTGTGCCAGCATCTCGGTGATCCGGATCGGGAAGCCCATCAGGGCGGCGTCGCGACCCAAAGGCGACGACGTTGTTCGCTGCCCGATAAGCGTCGTTGGGGCCATCTGGCCGCCGGTCATGCCGTAGATGCCGTTGTTGACGAAGATGGTCGTGATGCGCTCGCCGCGAGCCGCGGCATGGACGATCTCCGCAGTACCGATGGCGGCCAGGTCGCCGTCGCCCTGGTAAGTCAGCACGAACGCTTCGGGCCGGACGCGGCGAATGCCCGTCGCCACGGCCGGAGCGCGGCCGTGCGGCGCCTCGACGAAGTCCACGTTGAGGTAGTCGTAGGCGAAGACGGCGCAACCGACCGGTGCCACGGCGATGGTGTGGGCCGGCAGATCGAGCTCGGTCATCACCTCCGCCAGGAGCCGATGGACGATGCCGTGGCCGCAGCCGGGACAGTAATGAGTGGAGCGGTCCGCCAGCACGTCGGGCTTGCGGTAGATCAGGCGCGGCGCCGCCGCCCGCACGCCCAACTCGGGATTCGGATTGAGCGTCATCGCTCGCCTCCGCCTCGCGTGCCGGCGCGGACGCCGACTTCGGCGCCCTGAGTTCGCTCGCGACTAGCGGCCTCGGTCGCGCGGCGATGACCGCCGGTCCGGTCCTCCAACAGTCCGGAGTGGCGCTTCTGCTGCTGCTCGCGCTCGCGCTCGCGCGTCCGTTCGACCTTGCCGGAGAGGGCCTTGAGCGCGCCGACCACCTCGTCCGGGGTCGGCACCATGCCGCCCATTCGACCGTGGAAGGCGACCGGGCATCGACCTTCGACCGCCAGCCGGACATCCTCGACCATCTGGCCGGACGAGAGCTCGACCGTCAGGATGCCGTGGACGTGCCGGCTCAGGCGAGCCAGCTCGCGCGTCGGGAAGGGCCACAGCGTGATCGGGCGGAAGAGGCCGGCTTTGATGCCCCTGGCGCGTGCCTTCTCGATGGCGCTGCGCGCCACCCGCGCTGCCGTGCCGTACGCGACGACGACGTACTCGGCGTCATCCATGCACTCCGTCGCGAATCGGGTTTCCTGGCGGGCGATTTCCGCGTACTTGTGCTGGAGGGCCAGATTGCGCCTCTCCAGGACTTCGGGCTGCAGGTCGATCGATTTGATGATTCGCGCCGGCCGCCCGGCGGCTCCCGTCAGCGCCCAGTCGAAGACGTGCCGCTCCGGATTTCGGAACCGCAACTCGACCGGCTCCATCGCCTGGCCAAGGATCCCGTCCGCGACCAGCATCACGGGTGTCCGGTACCGCTCGGCCAGCTCGAAGGCGGTGGCCATCAGCTCCATCGCCTCGCCGATCGAAGCAGGAGCGAGAACGGGCACGCGGTAGTCGCCGTGGCCGTGACCCTTGGTCGCCTGGAAGTAGTCGCTCTGCGACGGGCCGATACCGCCCAGGCCGGGGCCGGCGCGCATGACGTTGACCAGCACCATCGGCGTTCCGGAGCCGGCCATGTAGCTCATCGCCTCGGCCATCAGGCTGATTCCCGGGCTCGACGACGAAACCATCACCCGGGCGCCGGTCGCTGCCGCGCCCAGGGCCATGTTGATCGCTCCGAGCTCGCTCTCGGCCTGGACGAATACCCGGCCGAGCTCCGGCATGCGGCGCGCCATCCACTCCAGCAGCTCTGCCTGGGGCGTGATCGGATAGCCGAAGTAGGCGTCGCAGCCGGCCTGGATCGCGGCTTCGCCGATCGCCTCGTTGCCCTTCATGAGGACCCGAGAGCGGCGGCCGGCCTCCGCCTCGGTCATGCGAGCGTCGACCCCGATCTCACGCGGCTCGGTCATCGGACGCGCGCCTCTCGCGGGGCGGCCCAGACCGTGAAGACGGCGTCGGGGCAGACGCGGGCGCAGAGGGCGCAACTCGTGCAGGCCGTCGCGTCGGTCAGCTGGATCGGGTGATAGCCGATGACATTGACGCGACTGAGGTCGAGCGTCAGGACGGATTTCGGGCATGCGGCCACGCACAGCTCGCAGCCCTTGCAGTGTTCGTCGGCGATGACGAGTGGCGTCCACGGAACGGGAGGCCGGGGTGGCCGAATGGCAAGGGGACTGATCGCCATCTCTTATCCAGTTTCCGGTGCGGAGTCCATCGCCGAACAGACCGCCGGCCTGCTGGCCCGCGGCCGTCCCGCGAACGGGACTTTGTTGCCCTTAGCCTCCCGCGCGCGAGGTCCCGAGGCAAGGGCCGAACGACCTGTCGGCCTGAGCAACGACCGAACGACCTCTCGGCCTGAGCCACAAGTGCGACGTCCTGGTTCTCGGCCGCGCGGCACCGTCAGCTTGCCGCGGGCTGTGCCGTCGACAAGCGCGGGTCACGGGGTCCCACCCGGCCCATCGCGTCAGCCCCGACGAGGCATACTGCAAATCGAGTAGGGCAGTACCGAAAGGCCCTGTTCACGAGTCACGGCGAGGCCGCACTCTGGGGGCCTTGATGGACGACGACATCTCTCCGACGGACGGACGCGAGACGTTCACCAAAGCGCCGCCAGTCCCATTCGATCCCGACGCCAGACCGCATCAGCCGGTTCGCGCCGCCATGCTCGGTGAGGAGCCGCCGGCGGGTCTTCGGATCGATGACCTCGGACCAGCCGACGAGTCCGAGCCTCGCATCCGGCTTGCCCTCCTGGGCGAGCGCTTCGACGACCCCATCGCTCCCGGCAGCGTCCGCTGCGTCGCGTGCGCCCATCGGTGCGTCTTGCGCCCGAGCCGTGTCGGCCTGTGCGGCGTCCACCAGAACCGTGGCGGCCTGTTGTACACGCTCGTCTACGGCCAGGCCGTGGCGTCGCAGGCCGAGCCGATCGAGAAGAAGCCGCTGTACCACTTCCTGCCCGGCAGCGACGCGTTCTCGGTGGCGACCCAGGGCTGCAACTTCCACTGCTCCTACTGCCAGAACTGGCACATCTCGCAGGCCCATCGAGAGGGGCGCGTGCCCGAGAGCCGCTACCTGGCGCCGGAGGGCGTGGTGGAGGAGGCCGTCGCGGCGGGCGCTCGAAGCATCGCCTACACGTACACCGAGCCGACGGTCTTCCTCGAGTACGCCCTGGACACGATGACCCGGGCGCGTGCGGCCGGCCTGCGCAACGTCTTCGTCACCAACGGCTACGAGAGCCTTGAGGCCCTGGACCTGCTCGTCCCGTACCTCGACGCGGCCAACGTGGACCTCAAGGCGGCCAACGACGACTTCTACCGTCGAATCTGCGGGGCGCGCTGGGAGCCGGTCCGCGACACCATCGTGGAGCTGCGAGGCCGCGGCGTGTGGGTCGAGCTGACGACGCTGCTGATCCCCGGCCTCAACGACGACCGCGACGAACTTAGGGCGATGGCGGAGTGGATCGCCACCGCGCTGGGCCCCGAGACGCCCTGGCATCTGACCCGCTTCCAGCCCGCGTACCGGCTCTCCGGGCTCGAGCCAACGCCGGCGGCCACACTTGTGGATGCGGCCCGGATCGCGGGCGAGGTCGGCCTGCGCCACGTCTATGTCGGCAACGCCCCCGAGGTCGAGACGGCCACCACCTCCTGCGCCCGCTGCGGAGAGCGACTCATCGGACGCGCCGACTTCGCCGTGACGGAGTGGCGCCTGGTCGAAGGACGCTGCCCGCGCTGCAAGCACGCTCTGGCGGGCGTCGGCCTGGAGGACTCCCCGGTCGTCGTCTGAGGCGAATGGCCGCGGCCCCGAGCCGCGGCGGGCACCGGCTCCGTTCCCGTCACCTACGCCTGGTGGGCGCATCTGCGATGGATTCGGCTCGGTTTCCGCCACCTACGCCTGGTGGGCGTGTCGGCTGCAGACTGAGATCCCTACGGTTCCGATCCGGCCGCGACTGGGGGCGATTTCGGGCCTAATCGAGCGTGAAGTATCGCGCCCAAACCGGCCCAGCCTCCTGCCGAGGCTCCCGCATTGCGTACGACACGCCTGGTAGTAGTAGACGACAGAAGCACGTCGCGCGAGGGAAGGCGGCGATCATCCAGGCAAGTCCCCGGTCGTCGTCTGAGAGGAGTGACCGCGGCCAACGTCGCGCTCCGTGCTCGCCACCGCCCTGGCCTGCGTTCGTCGGACCGGCGATCTGTGGCGCTTTCCCGGTGGACTGGCCTAGTCGGGACCTTTTGGCCGCGGAGGTGGGCCGCTCGGCAGGCGGATCCCGGAGCGATATGGTGTGAGATAGGCCCGCAAGGTTAGGATTCAACCGCGCCCGGCGCCGAGTCCGGGGCCACGGAGGTTAGATCGGATGCACGAGGTAGGTCTGGCGCGAAACGTGGCCAAAGCCCTCAAGACCAGAGGCTTGCGCCTCGCCGAGGTGCGCCTTACCGTGCGCGGCGGCCATCGCGATCCTGCCGACTTCGAGGCGGAGTTGCGCGTGCATCTTCTGCAGGCCATGCCCGAGGAGGCGAAGGCGATTCCCGGCCTCGAGATCAAGCGGGTGCCGTTCGGCCATCTATGCCCCGGCTGCGGCAACGAGTTCGAGTCGGCCCAGATCGCGGCGTCGTGCCCACGCTGCCACGCCGAATCGCTGCCCGAGCTCAGCGACGAGCAGATCGACATCGAGCGGCTGGAGCGGATTAGGTGACTTCGGCGGCGCCGGGGGAGCGAGTCGCCCGTGCGCTCGAGGTTCGAGGCATGGTCCAGGGCGTCGGCTTCCGGCCGTTCGTCTGGCGCCTCGCAGCGGAGCTCCGTCTCGATGGAACGGTCGTCAATCGAGCCGGCCAGGTGGAGATCGAAGTCGCCGGTTCGGCCTGGGCAGTCGAAGCCTTCGAGCGGCGCATTCGATCGGAGGCACCTCCGCGCGCCCGAGTGGAGGAGGTCGTCGTTCGGCCGTCCAGGCGTTCGATCGCCGAGGGCTCCGGCTTCACGATCGAAGAGAGCGAGGCTGCGGCCTCGACTGAACGGCTCTTCCCGCCCGACATCGCCACCTGTGACGACTGCCTGCGCGAATTGCTCGATCCGAACGATCGCCGCCATAGATACCCGTTCACCAACTGCACCAACTGCGGACCGCGGGCCACGATCATCGACGAGCTGCCGTACGACCGCGCCCGGACATCGATGCGCGCCTTCCCGCTGTGCCCGGCGTGCGAGACCGAATACCGCGATCCCACGAACCGCCGCTTCCATGCCGAGCCGATTGCCTGTCCCGACTGCGGGCCGCAACTCTCGTACCGGCGACCCGGCGACCCCGCGGCGACGGCCCACCGCGAGAACGCGCTGCAGAGCGCGCTGGCGGACTTGCGGGCCGGGCGGATCGTCGCCGTCAAGGGGCTGGGCGGCTACCACCTCGCCTGCGACGCGACCGATGCCACGGCCGTGGCGCGGCTGCGAGACCGCAAGCACCGCTGGGCCAAGCCGTTCGCGGTGATGGTTCAGGACGTCGAGGCGGCGCGGCGCCAGGCCGACCTCTCGGCGGAGGAAGAGGCGCTTTTGACTTCCCCGGCGCGGCCGATCGTGCTGGTGGAGCGGCGGCGGGACGGCCAGCCACCGCTCGCCGACGGCGTGGTCAATGCGGAGCCGAAGCGGGCCGCAGCCCTGAACCGCCGCGTCGGGCTATTCCTGCCGTACACGCCGCTGCACCATCTGCTGCTCGAGGGGCTGGGCCGGCCGATCGTGCTGACCAGCGGGAACCTCTCCGACGAGCCGCTCGCCACGGACGACGCCGAGGCGCTGGAGCGGCTGTCGGGGATCGCCGACTCGTTTCTCGCGCACGACCGCGAGATCCGGGCCCGCTACGACGACTCGGTGACGCGGGTCGTGGACGGGCGCGAGAGTCTGATCCGCCGTGCCAGAGGCTACGCCCCTGAGCCGTTGGCCCTGCCGATCGCGACGCCGGAGGCCGTTCTGGCGGTCGGCGCCGAACTCAAGCACACCTTCGCCCTGGCACGCGGCGGCCGCGCTCACGTGGCGCCGCACACCGGCGACCTCGAGGATCTGCTGACGTATCGGGCCTTCGAGACGAACCTGGCGCATCTGCGGCGCCTGCTCGACGTCGAGCCGGTCTACGTCGCCCACGACCTGCATCCGGCCTACCTCTCGACGCAGTTCGCCGTGCGCCACTTCCCGGAGAATCGGCGCATCGGCGTCCAGCATCACCACGCTCACGTGGCGTCGGCCGCGGCCGAGGCCGGGCTCACCGGCGAGTTCATCGGCGTGGCGTTCGACGGCCTGGGGATGGGGGACGACGGGACCTTCTGGGGAGGCGAGGTGCTGGTCGCGACTCTGGCGTCATACCGGCGAGTGGCGCGGTTCGGACGTGCTCGGATGCCGGGCGGAGCCCTCGCGGTCAAGAAGCCGTATCGGATGGCGCTCGGCTATTTGCTCTCGGCCGAGGCGTTCGGTCCAGCCGAGGCGTTCGGTCCGGACGAGGCGTTCGGCCGGGACGGGTGGCAGGGCGAGGTCGCCGATTGGCTCGACCCGGAGCTGGCGCGCGCCTTCGTCGACCGCCTGGACCCGCGCGAGGTGGAAGTCGTTCGAGTTCAGCTGGCCCGCGGGCTCAACGCTCCGATCGCTTCTTCGGCCGGTCGACTCTTCGATGCCGCGGCCAGCCTGCTCGGGATCCGCGACGTGGCCGAGTACGAGGCCCAGGCCGCGGTCGAGCTGGAGCTGCTGGCAGAGGAGGGGAGCCTCCGTCCACTCCCGTACGAGATCGTTCGCCGCGACGATCTGCTCGTTTACGACCCGCGGCCGACGCTCCGGGCCCTGCTCGAAGGCCGCGCCTCGGGCGACTCCCCGGAGAACCTGGCCGCGCGCTTCCAGGAGACGATCGCCGCCGTGACCCGCCAGCTGTGCGGCGACGTCCGAGCCGCTACCGGTCTTCGCACAGTGGCCCTTTCGGGCGGCGTATTCCAGAATCAGTGGCTCGCAACGACCCTCGTCCGGCGCCTGACAAACGACGGCTTCGAGGTCCACACCAACAGGCTGGTCCCGGCGAACGACGGCGGGATCAGCTACGGTCAGGCAGCGGTCGCGGCCGCGCGTCTGGCCGGAGCGTCCTAGCGGCCGCGGTCCAGCGGCTGCGGCTCTGCGGCCGTGGCTCTGCGGCTGCGGCCGGCGAAAAGGAGAACCTCGAATGTGCCTCGGTATCCCCGGCAAAGTGGTTGAGATCCGCGACGACGGCCCGTTGCGGATGGCTCGCGTCGACTTCGGCGGGGTGCGCAAGGAGGCCTGCCTGGCCTACTTACCCGAGGTCGGGCTGGGCGACTACGTGATCGTTCACGTCGGATTCGCGATCAGCCAGCTCGACGAAGAAGAGGCGATGCGGACCCTCGAGTTGCTGCGAATGATCGACGCCGAAGGCGTGGCGATGGAGCTCGGCTCGATGGCCGAGGAGTCCGCGGTCGGCGGCGGTTCGGTCGGCGGCGGTTCGGTCGGCGGCTCGGGCTCGGCGGCGCCACACGCGGCGGGAGGCTCGGTCGGCGGCTCGGGCTCGGCGGCGCCACACGCGGCGGGAGGCTCGGGTTCGGCCGCGCCGCCCGCGGCGCCGGGGGCCGGATGAAATACATCGACGAGTACCGCAACGCCGAGCTGGCTCGTACGCTGGTCGACGAGATCCACCGCGTCACGACCCGGCCGTGGGCGCTGATGGAGGTCTGCGGCGGTCAGACCCATACCCTGGTCAAACAGGGGATCGACGAGGCATTGCCGCCCGGGATCAGGATGATCCACGGCCCGGGCTGCCCGGTCTGCGTCACCCCGCTCGAGCAGATCGACAAGGCACTGGCGATCGCCGCGCGACCCGACGTCATCTTCACCAGCTACGGCGACATGCTGCGCGTTCCCGGGTCGGCCGCCGACCTGCTCGCCCTCAAGGCGCGCGGCGCCGACGTCCGCACTGTCTACTCGCCCCTTGATGCCGTTCGAATCGCGGTCGCCAACCCCGATCGTCAGGTCGTTTTCTTCGCCATCGGCTTCGAGACGACCGCGCCGGCGAACGCGATGGCGGTCTGGCAGGCCGCCCGCCTGGGGCTCGACAACTTCTCGGTGCTGGTGTCGCACGTGCTCGTGCCGCCGGCTATGTGCGCGATCCTCGAATCGCCGATGAACCAGGTCCAGGCCTTCCTCGCCGCCGGCCACGTCTGCGCCGTGATGGGCTGGACCGAGTACGAGCCGATCGCGCAGCGCTACCACGTCCCGATCGTCGTCACTGGCTTCGAACCGCTGGACCTGCTCGAAGGGATCCTGATGGCGATCCGCCAGCTCGAAGAGGGGAGGGCCGTGGTCGAGAACCAGTACGCCCGGGCGGTCCGGCGCGAGGGAAACCGCGAGGCCCAGAAGACCGTCTTCCGCGTCTTCGAGGTCGGCGACCGCAAGTGGCGGGGCATCGGCATGATCCCCGCCTCGGGCTATCACCTGCGGCCGGAGTTCGCGAAGTTCGACGCGGAGGCGCGCTTCGACGTCGGCACGATCCATACGTCCGAGCACCCCGCCTGCATCGCCGGCCAGATCCTGCAGGGCACGAAGACGCCCCTCGACTGCACTGCATACGGCGTGCTCTGCTCCCCGCAGAAGCCGCTCGGGGCGCCGATGGTCTCGAGCGAGGGAGTCTGCTCGGCCTACCACGCCGCGGGGCGTGGACTCGCCACTCCTCGGGCGGTGCCGCTGTACGAACTGACCCGGAGCGAGCCATGAGCGAGCGCCGTCCTGCCGTGGACCCGTTCGGCGGCTTCGCGCAAGGAAGCGCCGCGCCGGAGGGCGTCGCGCAGCGAAGCGCCGCGCCGGAGGGCGTCGCGCCTGCCGATCCGGCGGCGCTCACTGAGCCGACCGCGCCCACCGAACCCGCGGCGCCCGATCCCTCGGCGCTGGTCTGCCCCGCGCCGATTCCCGAGCGAGCCCGCGTCCTGCTGGGCCACGGCTCCGGCGGCCAGCTCTCGGCCGCGCTCATGCGC
Organism: Chloroflexota bacterium; assembly: GCA_003141245.1. GTDB lineage: Bacteria > Chloroflexota > Limnocylindria > Limnocylindrales > CSP1-4 > Fen-1039. The sequence continues at coordinate 58,946 of PLLE01000018.1, read as the reverse complement.
GAGGTGATCGCGCCTGCGCTGGCCGGGGTTACGCCGGGTGGTCCCTTGAACGATGCCGCCGTGGTGGAGGTCGCCGGCCGGCGCCTTGCCTTCACGACCGACTCGTTCGTCGTCAGTCCGCTCGAGTTCCCCGGCGGCGACATCGGCGAGCTGGCGGTCAACGGCACCGTCAACGACCTGGCCATGATGGGCGCCCAGCCGCTTGCGCTATCGCTGGCCTACGTGATCGAGGAGGGGCTGCCGATCGAGGACCTGCGTCGAGTGACCGAGTCGGTTGCCCGGGCGGCGAAGCGGGCGGGCGTCCGAATCGTGACCGGCGACACGAAGGTGGTCGGTCGGGGAGCGGCCGACGGGCTCTTCGTCAACACCGCGGGGATCGGGCTCGTCGCGGACGGGGTCTCGGTCGCGGCGGACCGCGCCGCCATCGGGGACGCTGTCATTCTCTCCGGCCCGATCGGGCTTCACGGCATCGCGATCATGAGCATCCGCGAAGGCCTCGAGTTCGAGGTCGAGATCGCCTCGGACACGCAGTCCCTGAACGCTCTGGTTGCCGCGATCGTGGCCGCGTGCCCGAGCGTGCACGTCCTCCGCGACCCCACTCGTGGCGGCCTGGCCTCGGCGCTCAACGAGATCGCCGCCGCCTCCGGAGTCGGGATCGAGCTGCGCGAGGAGACGATCCCGATCCCCGGTCCCGTGCGCGCCGCGTGCGAGATGCTCGGCCTGGACCCACTCCACGTCGCCAACGAGGGCAAGCTCGTCGCGATCGTGCCCGCCGCCTCAGTAGAGGCCGTCCTCGCCGCCATGCGCTCCGTCGCTTCGGGCGTTGACGCCGTCGAGATCGGCCGCGTGGTTGCCGACCATCCGTCCATGGTCACGATGCGCACGATCGTCGGCTCGCAGCGCATCGTCGACATGCTGGTCGGGGAGCAGCTGCCCCGCATCTGCTAGGCGTCGCGGCCCCATTTCCGGCGATCCGTTAGGCGCCAGGCCTCGTCCACTCGCATATCCGCGCTCCGTCGTGCCATTCGGCCCGTGTCGTCGGGACACCTATACCTATGCGCAACTGCGCATATGACAAAGACTGCATCTGATGGACGAGGTGTACAGGCTCCAGGCGGAAGTCCTCAAGACGCTATCGAACCCGAGGCGGCTGGAAATCATCCACCTCCTGGCCGACGGTCCGCGCGAGGTCACCCGACTGGCCGAGGAGATGGGGATCAGCCAGCCCAACGTCTCACAGCACCTGGCTCTGATGCGCGCGGCCGGTGTCGTCGAAGCCGAGCGGGACGGCCGCGAAGTGAGGTACCGGTTGAGCGACCCGGAGATCATCGTCGCCTGCGAAACCATGCGCGGTGTTCTGGTCCGGCGGCTTGCCCGAATCTCCCAGGCCGCCACGCGAACCCCGGCCGAAGTGGTGGCGGGACGCGCAGTCGCGGCGTCCTCGAATCGAACGACCAGCTGAGGACGACCATGGACGAAACGATCTCGATCGTGCTTTTCTCCGGCACCGACGACAAGCTCCAGGCCGCCGCCACCCTCGCCGCCGGCGCGGCCGCCCTGGGTAAGCCGGTGAAGATCTTCTTGCAGTACTGGGGTCTCAACGCGTTCCGGGCCGACGGGATCGACTCCGATCACGGCTTGTCGCCCGAAGCAGGCGAGGCGGGCAAGGCTTCCGTCGAGGCCGCGGCAAAGGCGGGCCAGGCCAGCTGGACGCAAACGCTGCGCATGGCCAAGGAGCTCGGCGAGGTCGACATCCAGGCCTGCTCGGCGTCCATGGAAATCCTGAAGCTCAAGCAGTCGGATCTCGACTCCCTTGTCGACGGGGTCGAAGGCGTGGCCGCCTTCTACATCAACGCCGGCGAGGGCCAGATCGTCTTCATCTAGGGAACAACGCGGGACGCCGGGGAGGCGGCCGCGAACGAAAGGAAGGATCGCGTGGGCAATCTCGATATCAAGCTCAAGGTCGATGCCAGCGGCCTGTCGTGCCCGCTGCCCATCCTCAAGGCGACCCAGGGCATCAAGAGCGTCGCCTCCGGCGAGCTCATCGAGGTCGTCGCGACGGACCCGGGCTCGGTCAAGGACTTCGATGCCTGGTCCAGGTCGACCGGCAACGCCATGGTCGAGCAGGAATCCACCGGCGGCAAGTTCCGCTTCGTCCTTCGCCGCAAGTAGGCAAAGCCGTTGGGGCGTCGGAACGGCGCCCGAGACGCGAATTGAGACGCGAAAGGATCGACAAATGACCGCAGCGGCTGCAGGTGCCGACAAGCCCAAGAAGCTCGTCATCATCGACTACAGCGGCGAGCTCGAGAAGACTTGGGCGACCTTGATCCTGGCCTCGACCGCCGGCGCGATGGAGATTGAGACGACCGTCTTCGTCACTTTCTGGGGTCTCCAGACATTCGTGAAGGACCGCAAGCGCATAACCGGCCAGAACTGGATGCAGAAGATGATGTCCTTCATGCAGCGGCCGGGTGTCAGCCATCGCAAGCTCAGCAAGATGAACTTCATGGGCATGGGCCCCTGGATGATGTTCCAGCTGGCCAAGCGCTACAACGTGGCCAAGCCCAAGGATCTGCTCGAGATGGCCCAGGCTGTGGGCGTTCAGTTCCTGCCGTGCCAGATGACGATGGACATGTTCGGCCTCAAGCGCGAGGACCTCATCGACGGCATGGGAGAGCCCGTTGGCGCGGCCACTGCCCTGCAGTTGATGACCGAGGCCGACTCGACCCTGTTCATCTAATAGTCCCCTGCGGCCGGTCGTATCCCCCTCTACGACCGGCCGCCTCCCTCCGCGCGAGGGGACCCTCCGATGACCGATACCGCCCAACCCTCCGTCACCCGTACCCTCGATGCCCGCGGCAGCTTCTGCCCGGGCCCTCTGATGGAGTTGATTCGGGCGATCCGCGAAGGCCAGGTCAGCGACGTGATTGCCATCTGGTCGGCCGACCGCGGCTCTAGGATCGACATCCCCAAATGGGTCGAGGGCGCCGGTGGCACTACGAAGGGACGATGCTCGGGACGCTGCGCGCGGTCCGGTCCGGAGAGGCGTGGGCGCGCTGACGCGGCGGTGAGCCGCGGACGGCCGCCGGGTCCCGTCGGGCTTTGTCCTGATCGCCTGGCGCCCTGCCTCAATGGGCCTGCTGGACCTCAGTGAAGGCGTTCGGAATGGTCGACGATGCGTCCGGCGGCGCATTCGATGGCCGCTTCATCCACGTTTTGTAGATCCGTCACGATGGGCCGGATGCCGTTGGCGGCAATGCGGTCGTACGCGCCCTGGCCCATTCCTCCGCAGATCAAGGCCGAGCAGTCCGCGATGGCGGCGGCCATCTGGTCGTGGCGGGTGTCCGAGCCCGGGCCGGTGCCGTGCGGGCCGCTCTCCGGCTCGTGCCGGGCTTCCACGACGGTCCCGTGGGGGAAGAACTTGTCGCGAAGCTCCCGTTCCACGACCACGCCGTCCAAGACGGTCAAAACTGCATAGTGGGCCGCCCGCCCAAAGTGCATGCTGACGGTGCGCCCGTCATCGGTGGCGATCGCGATCTTCACGGAATGGGGTCTCCTGTGAGCGTGAGTGACGCCGACGGCCGTCCGAGGCCAATTGGGTCAGGGGCGACCGTCGACTTAGCGCCTCAGGCTCGTCGCCCGAGGACGATGGTGATCTGGGTTCAGGCCTCAGGCTTGTCTGCGGATCCGCCGTCGGCGGCACGGAGATCGCGCAGGTCCTGCTCGATCGCCCGCATCTCGTCTCGCAGCGACTCGAGGTAGCCCTCGAGCTGAGTGGCGGTGGATTGTCGCGCGACGGCGCCGCCGCCGAAACGCCCTCGCAAGCCGCGGGCCCGTGGGTCGTCGCCGGGCGCATCCCAACCGTAACCTCCGGCCCTGCCGTAGCCGTACGCCGGTCCGAACTCGGACCCAGGCCCGCAGTGGCCCTGGTGCCCGCCTCCGTGGCCGGAACAGCCAGATCCGTGGTGGTATCTCATGTCAAAACCTCCTTGGTCGAGTCCGCCGGTTCGACAGCTCGGCCCAATCGCTCGTAGGCCGCGAGGAATTCATTGACGAGGCGGGCGCGTTCTCGCATCACTGCCGCCCAGTCGTCCAGCACCGAGAGTCCCGCCTCGGTGACCTCGTACTCCCGCCGTGCGGCCCCAGCGGCAGGCGTTTCCCAGCGCGATCGAACCAGGCCACCGACCTCGAGTTCGCGCAACGTGCGGTACAGCTGACCTACGTCCACGTCTTCCGGCGCCACGCCTGCGTCGTTGAGCCGCCCAAGCAGCGAATAGCCATGGGCGGGGCCGCCCGCGAGCAGGACGAGCAGGAATGGCTCGAGCCAGCGCCGCCTGGGCCCCCCAGGCGACCAACCGCGTTGGTGCTGATGGTGGTGAGGGTCGGGTGGGTGATGCATGGGCTATATGTCTCACGCATATATTGGGGCCACCCCGGCCACTCGCTAGGGCCGAACGTCCCGTTCCCGTTCTGGGAGCTAGGGCCTGGACTTCAGGTCCAGACGCTCGCGAATGCGCCGAGCAATTGCCATCTCGACGACCGAATCGGTGTCCCGCAGTTCGCCCATTGTCGCGCGAACGCCGACCAGGCTGGTGTACAGCGGCGGGCAGGTCGGGCAGCCGGCGAGGTGCCCCTCGACCGTGGACTTCGTGGTTTCGTCCAGCTCGCCGTCCAGATAGGCCGACACGCGTCGGCGAGCCTGCCAGCACCGCATTGGCTGAGCCAGACTCGCCTCTCGGCGCTTATCGGACGAGGCGAGTGCGCTCACCAGCATCATCCGGCCACGGCGGAGGCGCTGCTTTGCGGCCGGCAGGCCGACGTCCATCGATTTGGCGATCTCGGGGGCACTCCAGCCCAGCGCGTCGTGGAGGACAACCGGGAGGCGGTAGATGACAGGAAGGCGCGCCAGGGCGTCTTCGAGTTCATCGCGAAGCTCGGCTCGCTCGAGAACCAGCTCCGGCTGGACGGAGTAGGAGTCGTCCTGCCAGTCGGATTCGACGGCGTCGATATCGAGTTCATCATGTCTTCGCCTTGACCGATCGATGATCCGGTTGACCAGGCTTCGCCTGAGCCAGGCAGGCAGAGCGTCGGCGTCGCGCAGCTGATCGCGTCGGCGCCAGGCGCCCACGATCGTCTCCTGTGCACAGTCTTCGGCAGTGTCCGAGTCGGACAGCAGCCGCGTCGCGAGTCCGACCAGGCGCGGCAGCTCGGCGGCGAGTCGAGTTGCGAAGGCATCCGCATCGGTCCCGCCTGTCAGAGCTGCCGGCTCGGTTTGCTGGGTCACCGGCTCACCTCTTGGCGGGGGCAGTTCTGAGCCGAAGGATGGCGTAGAGCGGGCAGAAACCCACGATGCCAGTCACCAGCGCGATGGCCGCGGCGACCCAGGTGACGTACAGGACCGGGGCGGTCACCAACCCGGCAACGCCGACGGCGGCCAGCGCGAGACCGAGGACGATGCGAATTGCGCGATCGATTGGGCTTTCGTTGATCTGAAGCTTCATGGCCAGTTCTCCTTGATTGAGGCGGATCGCTCGATCGCCTTCACTCCAAGGACGAGGTCGACGCTGAAATGGATACAAGCCTTGTGGTCTCGTGGTGCTACCGCAGGAGAAAGATGCTCGCCAGCAGGACGGCGAGAACGGCGAGGGTGATAGCCGTGTAGAGGCGATCGCCCTCCAGGACGAAGCCCACGACCGACGCTGCCACGCGCGTCACCGGTGTGGCAAGTAACGCCAGCAGGCCGAGCTGGCAGATGGCCAGCGGCTCCAACGAGGCAAGGCGAGCTGGCAGGTTCGAGAAATCTGTCGTGGCGGCCGTGACGCCTGGCGCGCTGCCGAGCAGCGATCCCTGCCAGCCCACCGCCAGCGCCGCCAGAAAGCCTGCCCCGATTAGAGTCGCGCTGATGGCCACGCCCCCGGCCAGGACCAGGCTGACCATCGTCCGGAAGCGCTCGGGGTTCATAGCCCAAACCCCAGACCGCGGCCAATCGTCTCAATGCCTACGACCACGAGGACCGGCAAGAAGACCAGCCGGACAGCCCGGTTGGATATGTGCTGGAGCAGCCGAGCCCCCACGAGAGCCCCGGCCAGGACTCCCAGGGCCACCGGGGCCGCGATCTGCGGGTCCACGTCGCCGCGGCTCAGGTATATTCCCGCCGAGGCGGCTGCGGTCACGCCGATCATGAAGTTGCTCGTCGCCGAGCTGACTTTCATCGGCAGCCGCATTGCCCCGTCCATGGCCAGCACCTTGAGCACTCCCGACCCGATCCCGAGCAGGCCCGACACCACGCCCGCGATCCACATGAGCACGAAGCCGAGCGGCACGCGCCTGGCGGAGTAGGGGACCTCGCGGCCGAGCTTTCGGTCGGGGTAGGAAGAGGCCAAACGCAGGCGAAGTGCGATCGCGGACGGAGAGTCTGTCGGCGGCGTCTCCTCCCCCATGCGCGCCACCTGCATGCCCGCGGATGTGAGCAGAACCAGACCAAGCAGCACATACAGGAACGCCGGCGCGACAACGGCCGCCAGGAGCGCGCCGCAGACCGCCCCTGTGGTCGTCGCCAGCTCGAGGAACATGCCCACCCGCATGTCGGTCATACGGTCGCGGACGTAGGCGGCTGCGGCTCCAGAGCTGGTCGCGATGACCGACACGATGCTCGCTCCCACGGCCAGCCGGATGTCTACGCCGAAGCCGAAGGTCAGGGCCGGGATGACGAGGATGCCGCCGCCAACGCCGGCGAGGGCGCCGATGAGCCCGGCGACGAAGCTCACAACGAAGATCCCCAGATCCGCTTCGGGGGTCATCTGACTCTCATCATCCGGGCGGTCCGCCTCATACTCGGATACTTGCGCAAGTATGCAACTTCTGTTAGTGTAGCCCATGCCCGGCTGGACCGCCGGGGCAGGCAAGAGGCATCGATGAACGATAAGCGCTATCGAGATCCGGAGAGATACCGGCTACACGCGGAAGTGTGCCGGGTGCTGACCGACCCCAAGAGACTGATGCTCTTGGACGTGCTGCGCGAGGGCGAGCACTCGGTCGGCGATCTCGCCGAGGAGCTGGGCTGCAACCTTGCGAACGCGAGTCAGCACCTTGCCGTGCTCCGTTCGGCCGGCCTTGTCGACACGCGCCGGGCTGGCACAACGATCCTCTACAGCCTGGCCGAGCCGGAGCTCGTCGAGGCCTGCGACGTGATCCACCGCATTGTCGGCCGCAGGCTGGCGAGCCGCGTGACCGGGGCTAGCGTTCCCAAGCCAGCCGCTGCGCTCGAGCCAGCCGCTGCGCTCGAGCCAGTCGCGGGGAATGCGGGGTGACTCGATCCATGACCAATACCGCCGCCTGCACCTTCGAATCCGATGGGCACCTGACAGTCGAAGGCGCCGACCTGCCCGCCCTTCTGTGGGGCAGGTCGCCCGCGACCGCCTGATCATCCTCGCGTCCCAATGGAGCAGCCCGTGCATCTCTTCTCTCACCACACCACACCCGAGGTAGGCGTCGATGACCTCGACGAGCTGATCCGAGGCGGCAGCGTCCGCCTCATTGATGTCCGTGAGGATTGGGAGTACCGCCGGGGTCGCGTACCCGGAGCTGTGAGCGTTCCGCTCGGACAGCTGCCTCAGCGAATCGGCGAACTGCCGCAAGACAAACCCTACGCCGTGATCTGCGAGAGCGGCAGCCGCAGCCAGGCCGCGACGGACTTCCTGCTGAACCGGGGCTTCGAGCGCGCTGTCTCCGTGCGGGGTGGCACGAGTGCTTGGGCTCGCACCAACCGTCCAATGGAGAGGGGCTAGACAGTGGTTGCCGATCAGCGCCGGTTGGGTTGGGATGAGCGCCACGGAGCCGGTGACTTCGAGGGGCGCGGCCCCAATCCGACCCTGGTAGCGGCGGCCTCCGATATGATTCCTTGCCGCGCCCTGGAGCTTGCGGCCGGCAGCGGAACCAACGCCGTCTGGCTGGCGAGTCGGGGCTGGCGCACCACCGCCGTGGACTGGTCCCCGGTCGGCCTGGCCAATGGCCGGGCGAAGGCCGAGGCAGCGGGTCTGAAGGTGGACTGGCTGGAGCGCAACCTGTTCGAATGGATGCCGCCGGCGCGATCGTTCGACCTGGTGGTAATCGTGTATCTGCACCTGCCGCCCGAAGAGCGGCAGCCTGTCTACGCCCGCGCCGCCGCAGCGGTCGCTCCGGGCGGACGGATGCTCATCGTCGGCCACGACCGCCTCAACGCCACCGAGGGCGTGTCCGGACCGCCGGACCCCGCGCGCCTGTTCACCGCCGAGGAAATTGGTCGCGAGTTGCGGTCCACCGATCCAGAACTCGTGATCGAGCGAGCTGAAGTCGTCCGGCAAGTTCCGCCCCCGGGCCGCGGGCTCATCGATGCCCTTCTTGTCATGCGCCGCGGCGCAGCTCCCGATGCAACACTTCTCAAGGAGTCGCCTCAGTGACCGTCAAGACCTCCACTGCCCGCTACGAGGGGACCGGTCTCCGCTTCACCGCCCGAACTGGCTCGGGCCACGAGATCGTCCTCGACGACGCCGGTGGCAACGCCGGTCCTCGCCCGGTCGAGATGCTTCTCGTCGGCCAAGTTGGCTGCACCGGAATGGACGTGATCTCGATCCTCCAGAAGAAGCGCCAGACCGTTACGCGCTACGAGGTCTCCGTATCCGCGGACCAGCGGGAGGGCCAACCGGCCGTCTATACGCGGGCCGACGTGGTCCATCTTATCGAGGGGCCGGCCGTCGACGAGGCCGCCGTGCGGCGAGCCATCGAACTGTCCGCCACCAAGTACTGCTCGGTGGCAGCGATGCTCTCGGCCGGGACGGTCGAAATCCACCACCGCTACAGGATCGTGCGTCCGGACACCGCGGATCCGATCGAGGGCGAGGTCCTGGTCACCGGCCCGCATGCCGATCCGGACGCCTTGGGGAAGCCGCAACCGAGCGGCTCGGCGGGGTAGCGTGGGTTCGGTGCGGCTTCCAGACCTGGGTCGCCGCGGGGAGGGTTGGTTTCTATTGCAGGTCGTTCTCTTTGGCGCGCTTGCGGCCTCAGGCGACATCGGCCCGGTCTGGAGCGGCGGGCTTCGCGTCGTTGGCTTCGCGCTCGGCGCCGCGCTGATCGCCGCCGGCGGCCTGCTGTCGCTGCGCGGCGTCCTGGATCTGCGCGAGAACCTGACCCCGTTTCCCAAGCCGCTGCCGGGGGCCCGGCTGGTGGAGACGGGCTCATACGGCCTGATCCGGCATCCGATCTACGGTGGGCTGATAGTCGCCGCGGCAGGCTGGGGGCTCGTTACCGCTTCCCCCATAGCGCTCGTCGGAGCGGGCGTGTTGCTGGCCTTCTTCGACCTCAAGTCGAGGCGCGAGGAGAGGTGGCTGGCCGAGCAGTTGGAGGGCTACGAGGCCTACCGGAGCCGCACGCGAAAGCTCCTGCCCTGGCTCTACTGACGGTTGAGGTTCACCAGCGCTCGACCGGACGCCTGCCAGACCTGCATCCCGCCGTCCAGGTTCCAGACGTTCGTGTAGCCGAGGTCCAGGAGAGTTTGGGCCGCCACGGCGCTGCTGTGGCCGGTGAGGCAGTAGACGAGGATCTTCGCCCCCTTGTCCGCCGGTAGTTGGGAGGCGCGTGCGGAGATCTGGTCGTAGGGGATGTACAGATCGGTGCCCTGGATCTCACCGATGTACGGCGTCTTCACGTTGACCAGCGTGAAGTCCTTGTGCGTCAGCATCTGGGCCAGCCGATCGGGGGTGACGTTGGTCCAGTGGCCGCCGTTTCCCGGGACGATAGTCTCGCCCGAGGCCAGGCTAGCCGATGAGCCGGATCTGGATCCGCCGAGCACGACGAACCCGACGGCGAACACGACGAGCAACGTGGCGATGCCCGCGACGATCGCAAGATAGAGCCGGCTCCGGCTGTGGGAGGCAGCCGGGGAGCCCGCCGCGGAACGGCCGCGCTTTGCGCCGGACGAGTACGAGTCGGTCCCCTTCTTGCGTCCCTTGCTCATCGCCTAGTTCCCCTCGCGACCGGACTGGCCGTGCTCATGCTCGCCGCACGAGCCCGACCCTGAGCAGCTGTCGTCTGTGCCCACCACACGCAGGGAGCGTCTGCGGAAAGCCGCCACTGCCGAGGCGACATCCGGGCCCTCATGAACGAACACGGGAACTCCCGCCTGGGCCAGCCGGGCAACGGCGCCCCGACCGATCCCCTGACAAACGACGGCGTCGAAGCCGCCCTCTCCGAAGACGTCGGATGCGGGCACGCACTCGCCGTGGCCGTGAGAGACCGATGGGTTGGCGACGGTTGCTACGGCGCCCGTCTCGGTGTCGGCAACGGCGTAGTAGGGGGCACGTCCGAAATGGCCGGAAAGCTGGGCGCTGGCGCCGTTGGCGTCGGTGGTCGGGATCAGCAGTCGCATGGGTCTCCCTGTGGTCATGGCGCCGCTCGCACGCAGCCCGGGCCGGTCATTGATGATTGTGTATGAGGATAAGACAGCCGCGAGGCCCGGCTGAGCTGCGGCCGGGGTCCGACCCGGTCAATCGCTCCGCTGGCCGCCTCCACCCGGTGTTAGCGCGTAGAAGAAGAGTGCCACGGGCCGGTAGATGGCATGGGCGAACTTCATGAAGGGCGCCAGAAGAACCAGCTCCATCGCGACCGCGACGTGGAAGAGGAAGATCCAGTAGCCCCATGCGGGGGCCTGCGGCAGATAGAGCGCCAGCTCGAGCACGAAGCCGGTGACGCCAGCGATCCAGAGTAGCGCCAGGAGCGTCCAGTCGGCGGCGATGGAATGGCGGACCGCCCGGTTGGCTTTGCGCAGCCGATCGACCATGAGCATCGTTGTGCCGTAGATGAGCATCGCGCCCGCGACTGTGCCCAGGAGTCGGACCGGATACCAGATCGGCACCGGCGTGCCGGTCGCCTTGATCCCGACGAGTTCGAGGCCGTAATCGGCGATCGTGGCGCCGAGCAGGCCCAGGAAGCCCCACATCGTCATGGCGTGGAGGAGCCAGCGGCGGCGATACCAGGCCACCGGCTGCTGGACTGTCTCGCAGTCGACCCGGTAGCGGCGCTGGCCCAGCGATTCGATGCCCAGCGCGATCCAGAGCGCGCGGCCGGATCGGCGCAAGGCTGTGCGCCCACCGAAGACAGTTCGCCAGCCGACGCCCTCGGACCGTCCGATCCGTCCCGCCATAGTCGCGACTCCGGCGAGCCCGGCCAGGAAGACGAGGATCATCACCGCCAGACCGACGTTGTGAATCAGCTCCGACGGGATGAACTGGAAGAGAGCGAGCGATGTGCTGTCCTGCGGGCCATGGCCGGCGTACATGAACAGGGCGAAGACGGCAGCCAGCATTACGGCGATGAGCGCGCCGAGAAACGGCTGCAGGTACATCGTCCTGGCAAGACGGGTGCGGTCGTAGCTGGCGATCGCATAGCGCCGCGCGGCTGCCATGAACTCACCCGGCTCCGCCTGACGCGGGCACGTCTCGGAGCACTCGCCGCAGTAGTAGCAGGTCCACAGCTCCTTGGAGGAGAGCAGCTCGTCCTTCATGCCCACCTGGGCGTAGCGGATGATGCGGCGCGGGAACGTAGCGTCGGCCCCGGTCAGAGGACACACGGCGGTGCAGTTGCCGCAGTTGAAGCATGCGGCGACGTCGAACGCGCCATACCGCTGCAGCGTCCGGAGCAGGGTTGGGTCTACGGTGACGCTCATACCCTGGGGCCCTTCGCGGCGAGTGCATAGCGGACGTATGAGCCGTCCGTGGAGTCCTCGAGGACCGCCCCGTACTTGCGCATGGCGGTTATCGTCCAGAGGATGGTCCGGGTCGAAAGACCGGCCGCCTCGGCTATTTCAGGTACCGTGCGGGGCCCGCCGGCCAGCGCTCGCTTGATGGCGGTCTTGGCCGCGTTGTTCTGGCGAACCGAGTCCAGCAGCTCCGCCGACACGGGACCGCGGCGCTCCTTGAGCTCGAGCATCTTGCTTCTGGGCTTGTCGGCGGAGGTCATGAGCGGGCTCCTGCCTCCAGAGGTCGGGCCGTGATCGCGTCGATCATGGCCCGGTACTGCTCGATCTCCCACCCCGCCACATCCAGGGCCGCGACCGGACAGGATGGCACGCAGGCCCCACAGCCCTTGCAGGCCACCGGGTTGACGTATGCCCGCTTTTCGATCACGCCCTCCTCCACCTCGACGTCCTGCAGGGCGATGGCTCCCGCGTAGTGGCAGGCGTCCAAACAGAGGCCGCAGCCGTCGCACAGGGACGGATCGACCTTTGCCACGAACGGCTCCATCTCCACGTAGTTCTTGGCAAGCAGCGTGGTCACCTTGGCCGCGGCAGCCGAGGCTGCCGACGTGCTCTCGCTGATGTCCATCGGTGCCTGCGCAGTGCCGGCCAGGAGCAGGCCGGGGATGGCGCTCTCGACGGGCCTCAACTTGGGATGAACCTCGAGCAGGAAGCCGTCACTGCCGATCGGCGCTTTTGTCATGTCGATTAGGCCTGCGATGTCGCGCGGCATTACGCCGACGCTCAGGACCACGAGGTCGACAGGGACCTCAATCGCGGTGCCGAATGTAAGCGTGTCCGCGACGGTGACCTTGAGCGGATAGTCCGCTGCGTCGGCAACCTCGACGGTCGGCCGCGCGTCGTTGGCGAAGCGCATGAAGACGACGCCGCGCTTCGAGGCATCGACGTAGTACGGCTCCTGGTCCTTCTGGTACGTCCGGATGTCGCGGTACAGGTCGTAGATCTCGGTCTTCGGGTATCGCCTGCGGACCTCGTTGGCGGCCTGCAGGGTGGCCGTGCAGCAGACCCGCGAGCAGTACGCGTGCAGCTTGCCATCCGGGCCGGGCTCGTCTACGCCCTCGATCTGGCGGCTCCCGACGCAGTGGATGAAGGCGACGGCCCGCGGGACGCGGCCGTCGATCTCGAGGCGCCCGTGCGAGGGGCCCTCTGGATCGAGCATTCGGTCAACCTGCGGCAGGGTCAGGATTCGCGGCGAGCGACCATAGCCGTATTCCCCGTCACGCGGCTCGTAGTGGTCGAACCCAGTGGCCACGACGATGGCCCCCGCCTCGATTTGAGTCTCGACAGCCTCGCCCGTCAGCTCGATGCCTCGCCCGCCGACCGCCTCGACGCAGGCGCCGCAGCGAGTGCATGCCCCCCAGTCGATGGCGGGCATGTCGGGCTCTGACCCCGTGTATGGCTGGTAGATGGCGCGGCGCCGGCTCAGACCGTCATCGAACTCGTTCGCCACCTCGACCGGGCAGGCGGCGATCGCCGCGGTCGGATCTGAAAGCTCGCTGTTCACGCCGCGTGGCGTCGTCCGCAGCGTCGCCCTGAAGTCGCCCACATAGCCGGCCAGTTCGACGGCCTCGGTGTTCGTCAGGATCTTCAGGTTGGACTGCGCCACAACCTGGCGGATGAGCCGATGGATCAGAGGCCGGGCGAGATCCTCGGTCGGGAAGACCGTGTGGAGCTGGACGGCCCGACCGCCCAGGAACGGCGACTTCTCGATGAGCGTGACGCCGATGCCCTGGCGAGCGAGATCGAGCGCGGCCCGCAGACCCGCCACTCCGCCGCCGATGACCAGGGCGCGATGGACGGCCGCCACCCTGACCATCTCGAGCGGCTCGAGCAGGCGCGCCTTGGCGACGGCGGCGCGAACGAGCGCAATCGCCTTCTCGGTCGCGGCCTTGGGGCTGTGTGGGTGAGCCCAGCTTGCTTGCTCGCGGATGTTCGCCGGCAGGAAGAGGTACTGGTTCAGTCCACCCCGCAGGACGGCCCGCCGGAAGGTTGTCTCGTGGAGCGTGGGCGTGCAGGCAGCGACGACGACGCGGTCCAGGCCGAGCGCCTCGATGTCGTCGACGATCGCCTTCTGACCCTCGTCCGAGCACATAAACATGATGTGCCGAGCGACGGCGACTCCCTCGAGCTGGGCCGCCTCGGTGGCGACCCGGTCTACGTCGACGACGTCGGAGATGTTGCCTCCGCAGTGGCAGACGTATACGCCGACCTTCTCGGCCTTGGGAGCAGACTTGCCGTTCGCGGGCACGGCAGGCGCAGCCTGCGGCACTTGGCCGGCGACCGGGGCGGGTTTCTTCGGCGGCTTTGCCTTGCGCTCAGGCACGCTGCACCTCCGGTCGAGCGACCGCCACCGCATCGCCTGCATTTATGTCGCGCACCTCGACCCCGAGCCCGTCGTCGGGCGGATGCGGCGCCATGGCTGGCGGTCCCAGATACACGGCCACCCGGGTCGCGGCCGCACTCGCCTCCGCGATCGAATCGACGATGTCCTTTGGTCCGAGGGCCGTGCCAGCGGCCACCACGCCCGGCAGGTTCGTAAGTGTCGCGTCGAGCTTGGGCTCGGGCGAGGCGACGAAGCCGTACTGGTCCAGATCGACTCCCACGAAGCGTCGGGGATCGTCGCCGGGCCGCAGGCCCACGGAGAGGACGACGAGGTCGTGGATCGGCTCGGCCAGCTTGCCCTCCTCCTCGATCATCTCGACGCGGATACGGAGGTCGCCGTTCGCCTCCTCGTCGATGCGGGCCACCTTCGCCTTCACGAAGTTGATGCCCATCGAGCGCGCGGTCTGGTAGAACTGCTCGTAGCCCTTGCCGAAGGCTCGGATGTCCATGTAGTAGACGGTGATATCGGCCAGTGGCAGCGAGCCGGAGAGCAGCATCGACTGCTTGATCGCGTACATGCAGCAGACCCGCGAGCAGTAGGGGACACCGAGCGTCTCGTCGCGTGAGCCAGCGCACTGGACGTAGGCGACGCTGTCGGGAATCTTGCCGTCGGAGGGGCGCAGGACGCGGCCGTATGGGCCGTTGGGGGCAAGGAGCCGCTCCATGTCCAGGCCGCTGATGACATTCGCAGCCTGGCCGCCCCGGTACTCCTTCTTGGCGTCGAGAGGTGTGGTCTCAAAGCCCGTCGCCAGGACGACGGCTCGGGCCGCGACGGTGACGGCCTGGGGCTCCTGATCCCAGACGATGGCGTCGGTCGGGCAGGCCTTCTCGCACTTGCCGCAGTAGATGCAGGCGTCGATGTCTATAAGCGCCTTCTGGGGAATGGCCGTGCCGAACGGAATGTATGCGGCGCGGCGGGCCCCCATGTTTCCCTCGAATTCATGGGGAACCTCGACCGGGCAGGCGTACTCGCACAGCCGGCAGCCTATGCACAGGCCCTCGTCCACGTAGCGCACCTTGCGCGTCAGGTGCGCACTGAACGCTCCGCCCTCGGGTGCGATGCTGTCGACGTCCGTGTATGTCCAGGTGGTGATGTTGTCGTGATGGGCCACCGCCGACATGCGCGGCGTGGTGATGCAGCTCGAGCAGTCCATGGTCGGAAAGACCTTGGACAGGGCGATCATCTTGCCGCCGGTGCTCGCCTCTTGTTCCACGACGAGGACGCTGTAGCCGCGGTCGGCCAGGTCGAGGGCGGCCTGCAGTCCGGCGATGCCTGACCCGACAACGAGGACGTCGGCCTCCATGCGTTGCTCCATCAGGCGCCCACGGCCGCGACCTCGCCACGGACGGGGCCGAGCTCGGCGAGGACCGCCTCCATCTCGCCCACCTCTTTGAGGAACGCCTTGGTGCAGACGCTGCAGATGGCGGTGAGCTTGAGCCGGCGGATGCTGATGCCGCGCTCCTTCATCCGCGCGTAGACCGTGTTGATGCGGGCGGCAAGCTGCGCGTACGAGCCCTCGTAGGGGCTGTCAGTGCCACACGAGGCGATCAGGATGCCGTCGATGCCCTTCTCGAAGCAGTACAGGTAGAAAGACTCCGGGAACATGACGGGATCCGGGGTCGGAATGACGAACGTGTTGGGTGGGTATTCCATGTGGGCCTGACCGGTCGCGTCGATCCCGGGGTACGAGCACAGAAGCGTCGCGATGACCAGCATCCTGGTCGGCGGCGTGTCTGCCGGGTTGCTAGCCATGGTCGCTGCCACTCCTGCTCCGGGACAGAGCTAGGCGGGAGATCGATGTCTCCCTTGAATGGATCGAGGGCTGAGGGGTCCGCGGGCGCCCGTTAGGAGGGGCGCCCGCCGGCGGAACTTACTTCAGGCGGCGCACGAAGACCCGGTCGTAGCCGTCCGCAGGCGCATAGCCGAGGAATGCGTGGCCGACCTTGGCGGCCCAGGCGCCGATGTCGGTCTTGGTGATCGGGTCGCTCGACCAGATCTCGAGGACGGCGCCGACAGACACAGCGCCGATGCCCTTCTTGGCTTCGAGCAGAGGGCCTGGGCAGGCGCTTCCGCGCGCGTCCACGACCTTGGCGACGGATACAGCGGCGAGCTCGGACTCGGTCAGTGCGGCGGGCATGGGGGAGTGCTCCTAGTACACGAGGGCGTTAGTGGCGGAGGTGATCTCGGCGACGAACCGCGCCGCGGCGACGACCTCGGCGTTCTCGACGAGCTGCGTTGCGGCGTCGATCTGGCGGGACTTGATGCACGGGCCGCACAGCAGGAGCTTGCCGCCCAGCTCGCTGAAATCGCTCATGAGCTTGGCAAGCGGCGGGAAGCTGTCGACGTTGACCTTGTCGGCGGCACCCTTGACGGCCAGCTCCACGCCCGATGCCTGAAGTCCGATGATCGCTTCGACGTCGGACGCCATTGCGGCGACGGCCATGACAAACGGGATTGTCGCCATCTCCGGGTCCTCGGGCCCGTGAGTGATCATGATCACGAGCTTCTCAGCCATGGGTTCGTTACTCACTTTCTTCTTGGGTTGCGATGGAATGAACACTTCTCGAGCTGAGCCGAGCGCGCCCCGGTCATCGGATTGCCTCCGCCGGCTCGCGTGGCGCCGGTGACTGGCTCGAGAACGAGGCCGCCATGTCGCCCAGACGGGCCATGCGGCGCACCAGGACCTGACGCATGAGGTCGCAGGCGGCGACGATTTCGGCGTCCACCAGCTGGTATCGGACCTCACGACCTGCCCTAACCGCCTCGACCAGACCGGCGGAGCGCAGCGCGGCCAGATGCTGCGAGATAGCGGGCTGCGGCATGCCGAAGTGCTCGGCCAGCCGTCGGACCTCCATGGGGCCCATCTCGCCCAGGAGGTGGATCATCTCCAGGCGCCGCGGGCTCGCGATCGTCTTGAGGATCGAGGCCTGCAGGCCGTAGATGTCGTCTGAGGGTCGCAGCATGGCTCAGAGATCCTCGTGTGACGCGCGATCGAGCCGCTCGCGACCCCTCGTCGAGACTCGTGACGGGCTCAGCACTTTGAGGGCCTCCAGGCACTAGCCATGCGTGTTCTATGAATAGATCGCTAACGTGCATGTGTCCACGTGCCATAGGTCACGAGGCGGTGGCTCTTCGGCCCGAAGTTGCGCCCGCAGGCACTTGAGGGGTCGACGGGGAGCGGAGGAGGCGTCTGAGGCCCTGTATACGAAAGATTGTGCTCGAACCGACCGACTAATGACAGAGAACGTGTCACTTGCATCGGCGACCCTGGGCACATGGCATACGCGATCAGCCTCAACGACGACCAATGGAACCTGGTGCGGGACCTCTTCGAGACCGATAGAGGTCGCCCGCCGGTAATCCCGCGCCGACAGATGGTCGATGCGATGCTGTTCCTCTGTCGGACCGGCTGTCGGTGGCGCTACCTTCCCGAGCGGTCTGGGCCCTGGGGCGCGGTCTGGGCCCAATGGTTGCGCTGGTGAGAGAGCGGAGTTTGGGCGACTGCCATGGATCGGCTGGCCCGGAAGATCCGAACCGCGCACGGTCGCAAGCCCACGCCGTCAATGGTCATGATCGACGCCCAGACGGTCAAAGGTGGTCGAGCCGGCCCGACCTTCCACGAGGCCGGCGGTCGAGGTTGGCGGACCATCGGGGCCAAGAGGACCGTGCTCATCGAGATCATGGGTTTGCCGGTCGGCGCTCATGTCGAGTCGGCCAAGCCGCACGATGTCTCCTCCGGTCGCCGCCTGATCCACAGCGCCCTGCCCGCCCTGGCCACCGTCACCGATGTTCTCGCCGATCGTGGCTATCGAGGCTTGACCAAGGCCGCCGGCATGCATCACGCCCGAGTTCAGATCAAGGCTCCCGCACCGGGCCAGAGCGGATTCAAGCCGATCGCGCCGCTCTACAAGGTCGAGCACGCCTTTGCCCAGCTCGGTCGCTGGCGACGGCTGTCGCGCTGTTTCTAGCAAACGCAGATGAGCGCCCAGGCATGGCTTCGTGTCGCCGCGTTCGGCTATCTGCTCGGGCGCGTGTAGGTCAGCGGCCAGAAGCCTCGCGCCGAGCACGGCCAACCAGGATCAGGACCGCTGCTGCCAGAAAGACGCAGGCAACAAGGGCCGAACCCATGTCGATTTGGCGGGGGTCGCTCTGGCCCGGCGGCGGGGTGAGGCCACGCAAGGAATAGGTGGCGACGGACACCATGAAGCCGCCGTAGAGGACAGCGACCAAGATACCGAAGATCCGAGCCCCAGGCGTCACGCGAACGACTGCGTAACCGGCCGCCAGGGGAGGCAATGCGAGCGGCAGGAAGATGACTCCACCACCCGCAAAGATCAGGCCGCCGATCGCGACTGCAACGGAGGCCCCTCCCATCGCAAGCAGGATCATGCCCCCGGCGCGCCAGGCCGCCCGACGAATGGAAGCTGCAGTGCCGATGACTGCATCGTGGGTGCTCATGCGAAACCTCCCTCAGCACCAACCTTCCTCGCCGCCGATCTGAAAGTCAAGCCGATCGGCGAAAGAAGGCGCTACCGGCTATTCCCATCTCGGCCAAAGCCAGCCGTTCGTATACAGACCCTGAGTCACCGGCCCGGACCTACAATCGCGCCATGAGCGCTGCCGATCGCCCGGTTGCCGGCGAGCCCGCCGTCGGACGGGTTTTCCAGAGAGTCCTCGGGCGTGAGCTACCCATCGCGGTGCGGGCCGAGGGCTGCACCATCTGGGATGCCGCCGGGCGGGCGTACCTGGACGCCGCCGGGGGCGCCATCGTCGTCAACGTCGGGCACGGCCGGCAGTCGATCGTCGACGCCATGGAACGCCAGGCGCGGGCCTTCACGTACGTCCACGGCACGACTTTCACGACCGAAGCGCTCGAGACGTACGCCCGAGCGGTGGGCCGCTATCTGCCGGTCGACGATCCGGCGATCTACCCCGTCAGCGGCGGCTCCGAGGCGATCGAGAGCTGCCTCAAGCTGGTGCGCTCGTATCACCTGTCCCGCCGCGAGCCCGACCGGACCGTCGTGATCGCGCGCTGGGGGAGCTACCACGGCAACTCGATCGGCGCGCTGGATCTATCCGGGCGCGAGCCGCTGCGCCGCCCCTACGAACCGTGGCTGGGCCGCTTCAGCCACGTCAACGCCGCGTACCCGTACCGTGGGGGAGAGGCCGCCGCCCACGCCTTGGGCGACGCTGAGGCGCTGGCGGCCGAGCTGGAGGCGGCCATCGCAGAAGCGGGGCAGGGGAGAGTGGCCGCCTTCGTGGCGGAGCCGATCGTCGGCGCCACCCTGGGCGCCGTGGCCCCGCCCGACGGCTACTGGCCGGCGATCGCGGAGGTGTGCCGGCGCCACGGCGTGCTGCTCGTCGCCGACGAAGTGATGACCGGCTTCGGGCGTACGGGGCGCTGGTTCGGGATGGACCACTGGGGCGTTCGCGCCGACGTCATGGCCGCGGCCAAGGGCGTGGCCGGTGGGTACTTCCCACTCGGGCTCGCGGTCGCGAGCGGCAACGTCTATGAGACGATCAACGCGGGCGGCGGCTTCGTCCACGGGTTCACCTACAGCCACTCCCCGGTGGGCGCGGCGGTGGCGTCGGAGGTGCTTCGGATCCTGGAGACGGAGAAGCTCGTCGAGGCGAGCGCGGCAAAGGGCGAACGGTTACGCGCGCTGGTGAGCGACCGGCTCGGCGGCCACGCCAACGTGGGCGAGGTCCGCGGTCGGGGGCTGCTCGTAGGAGTGGAGCTCGTCGCCGACCGGGCCACCAGACGACCCTTCCCGCGGGCTGCCCGCCTGATCGAAGGCGTGGTAGCGCATGCCCGCGACGCCGGCCTGCTGCTCTACCACGGCACCGGCAACGCGGATGGCACGAACGGCGACACCGTGCTGTTAGGCCCGCCGTTCGTGGTCACCGATGACGAGATGAAGACGATCGCCGCTCGTCTTGGCGACGCAGTCGAGCGAGCCGCCGCCGAAGCTTCGGGCCGACTCGGTTAGTTGCGCCGGCTCCTGGAGAGGATCCAGACGCCGAGGAGCACCAGCAGCACCGGCCCGACGAGACGGTCGGCGTCAATGTTCAAGTAACTCGTCGCCACGCCGCTGCCGCCCCACAGGCAGAGCAGCGCGCCGAGGATCGTCGCCCCGACCCAGCCCTTGCCGGACCGAATTCGGATCAGGGCGATCCAGAGCACGCCGATGCCCAGGAAGAGCGCCCCCCAGCCGTTGCCGTGGATCGCGCCGGTGCTGGTTAGCAGGTCGGAGAGGGCCAGCGCAGTCACAAAGACGCCGGCATACAGAGCCGAGTCGCTGTGGTCGCGCAGCCAGACCAACACCAGGAAGATGCCCAGGGCCAGGAAGAGTGCGGAAGCCCCCACCTGGGCGCCCGCGAACAGCTGTCCGGCAGCCAGCAGCAATCCGAAAACGATCAGGAATACGCCGAACAGCGAAACCGAGCGTCGGCCGCCCGGCACGTCGGTTTCGAATCCCCAGCGATCGATGCGCACCGCCTTGGCCGGCTCATTCTTGTTGTTCATGACGCGAGATTAGCAGCCGGAGCCCGCGCCTGCGACCCGTCTGCCGCGACCGCGGCCGCGCCGTCTATTCGAGTGCGGCATCCACGCTCAGGGCGACGTTGCCGGCGAGGGCTCGCGAGATCGGGCAAGCGTCCTTGGCCTGCCCGGCGATGGCGCGGAAGCGGTCCTTGGCCATGCCCGGCACTCGACCTCGAACGGTCAGCTTGCTCGAGACGACCGTCCAGTTGCCGTCGATGCGGTCGAAAGCGACCTCCGACGAGACCTCCAGATGCTCCGGCGGCGAGCCGGCCTTCGCCAGCTCGCTCGAGAACGCCATCGAGAAGCAGCTTGCGTGGGCGGCGGCCAGGAGCTCCTCCGGGCTCGTTCGGCCGTCGGCACGTTCGGTCCTCGAGGCCCAGGTCACCGGCAGCGTTGAGAAAGCGCCGCTCGTGCTTGCGCTCAGCTGGCCTGAGCCCGATGCGAGATCGCCTATCCATTTCACAGTTGCGCGACGAATAGCCGCCATAGCCAGACTCCTTGTGTTCTCGAGACGGGCACATGTTCTCACGCGCGGACTCGCCTGGTCGACCGCGGCCCGGCAAACCGAACGGTGGAACGGACTACGAGCTGGCGACCCGGCGAACCGGAACCTCCGCCGAGACGGCGTCGAACAACGCCCGGTGGACGCTCCCCGACGGTGGCGTCAGGCAGTCCGCGTTGCCAAAGTGGAGGTACGCCCGCAGCGCGTCGGCGAAGGCGGGCGCGAACCCGGGTGCCGCGAGCGGGTCGAACCCCGCCTCCCAGCTCAGGCCCAGGATGCGCACAGCCTTGCCGGCTCGATCGACACGCGGCTCGATCCGCCCAACCAGCCGATCGCCGAAGAGGATCGGCAGGACGTAGTAGCCCCAGCGGCGCTTGGCCGCGGGCGTGTAGACCTCCCAGCGGTAGTCGAAGCCGTACAGCGGTACGAGGGCCTCGCGATCCCACAGGAGCGGATCGAGCGGCGCCAGGAAGCTGCAGCCCGGGGCCGCGTCGCCCGGGCGGAAGGCCACTGTTCCGTCCACCTCGTGCGTCAGCTCGCGCTCGGCCTGGGCCAGGAGCGGCAGCTCGTCGGCCACCAGGAGGCGCTGGCCCTTCAGCCCTTCGACAGTGAACGGCACAAGCTCCCCGCGATCCAGCAGCTCCGTCCGCAATTCCGCCCGCAGCGCGGCAGGTCCGATCCCGGGCCAGAGTTCGCCGCTGCCGGATGTGCCCAGCAGGCCGTGGGCCCGATAGCGGGACAGGAGCTTGTGGCGGCGCTGCTCGCGCTCGGGCACGCGCACCTCCAGAAGGTCGGCCGGGAAGAGCCGCTCGACCAGGTCGTAGTAGCGGCGATTGCCGACTCGTCGGGCCAGCCCCAGCCGACCGGACTCGGCAAGCGCCTCGAGGACGGCGCGCACGGCTGTCGTGGGTCCCCAGTACCAGGCGATTGCCTCCTCACGCTCGAAGTCGCCCGAGCACCTGGGGCCTTGCGCTTCGATCGTCGCCAGCACCTTATCCGCGAGGGGTGCTTGCTGCGCCAGAACCTGGCCCGCGCGTCCCGCCGCCCCGTGATCCCAGGTGATGCGGTAGTAGGGAAGCTCGCGCGTGGGCAGCAGGTTGAGGGCCTTGTTGTTGGCCTCGAAGAGCAAACGCCGGCCGTAGAGCAACTCGTCGGTCAGCTCGCGCCGATAGCCGGCGATGCGGGCCTGGAGGACCAGGTCGTGATTGCGGCCGGCCACCTCGAGCGGGTCGAACTGCAACGATCCAAACCGGTCGACCACGGCCATGACACTCTCCGGCTCCGCCGGCAACGCCCGTGGCGGAGCGAGCAGATGGCGGATGGCCAGGAAGCGTCGCGCGACGGCCAGACTCATCGGGTGGGGCATAGCGCGATTGTGCGGGAGCGCGACGTCAACAGCTGGCAGGAATCCGCCGGCCGTGGATACGCGAGTCGCCCTCAATACCAGCCGTGGGCCAGGAAGAACTGGTACGCGCCGCAGGCGGTGCCGTAGCGGTCGTTCACGTACCAGAGGCCCCATTTCACCTGCGTGATCGGGCTGGTGCGCCAGTTGGACCCGAACTTGGCCATCTTCGATCCTGGGAACGCCTGTGGAATGCCGTAGGCTCCGCTGGGCACGCCCGCTCGCGGGTTCCACTTGGACTCTCGCGTCCAGACATAGTTGATGCAGTTGTACTGCTTGGTCCCGATTCGAAGCTTCACGTAGGTGCGCGCCCCCGCGACGGTATCCGGGATGGGCACGATCTTCGGCTTAGCAGCGGGCTTGGGGGTCGGCTTTGGGGTGGGCTTTGGGGTAGGCGCCAGCGTCGGAACGACCAGATACACGGTCGGGGCGGGCGCGAAGCTCTCGGTGGGGTACGTGGGAAGGATCGTCGCTGCCGCGATCGTGGGATCGCCGCCGGAGACAACGTCCGGTATCCCTTGCGGGTCCGCGAAGGCGCTGGGCAACAAGGCGACCGCGCTGCCGGCGAGGATGAGGATGAGGATCGCCGCAATCGCCGTCAGTCCCGCCGCAGGAGTAATGCTTCTCAAGCGCCTCCTCGGAGTCCGTTTCGCTGGCCGACGCCGATGGGGCCGGATCGCTCGGCTGGCTGCCGTGGTGGGGCGGACGCGATCTCGCGACGGGCGGGCGTCCAGTGCCAGCGGCCGGCAGAATAGCACGGTTCGAGCGGTCCGCATACCGGCTGGGTAGGCGCGGCGACCGGCCCGGCCGACCGGCTCGGCGGCTCATGAGCCGACCACGTTTGACGGGGCCACGTCTAATCCCGATAATGGGGGTCGGAATTCAGCACGAGCTGCGACCGCGATTCGGATCCCCACGCCGCCCGGATCCGCGGCCACCGAAGGAGCGCGATGGCGACCAGCCCCGAGATCGTCTCCAGTGAGTACAAGTTCGGTTTCCACGACGACGTCGACTATCTCGAGGAGACCGGACACGGCCTGACCAGGGGGACGGTCGAGGCCATCAGCCGGTTCAAGAGCGAGCCCGCGTGGATGCTCGACTTCCGCCTGCGCGCATACGAGCACTACCTGTCGCGACCGATGCCGCAGTGGGGAGGCGATCTCAACCAGATCGACCTGGACAAGATCGTCTACTATCGCAAGCCGTCCGAGGGTGAGGAGAAGTCCTGGGACGACGTCCCGGACAAGATCAAGAAGACCTTCGAGCGCCTCGGGATTCCGGAGGCCGAACGCAAGTTCCTGGCCGGCGTCGGCGCGCAGTACGACTCCGAAGTGGTCTACCACAGCGTCCGTGAGGAGCTGTCCAAGATCGGGGTCGTGTTCATGGGCACCGATCAGGGGCTCAAGGAGTATCCGGATCTTTTCCGAAAGTACTTCGCGACCGTCGTGCCGCCGGAGGACAACAAGTTCGCGGCCCTCAACAGCGCGGTCTGGTCGGGCGGATCGTTCGTCTACGTGCCCAAGGGCGTCGAAGTCCCGCTCCCGCTTCAGGCCTACTTCCGTATCAACGCCGAGAACACCGGCCAGTTCGAGCGGACCCTGATCATCGTCGACGAGGGCGCCAAGGTTCACTATATAGAGGGCTGCCTGAGCGAGACGGAGATCGTGAGCGTGGGGGACTCGATGGTGCCGATCACCGAAGTGACGGCGGGCGCCAAGGTGATGAATAGCGCCGGCGTCGAAGCATTGGTGTCGGCCGTGCGCCGCCGATCCTACGCCGGAGACATGCTGAAGATCGTCCCGGTGTCGGTGGGGAACGGGTTTGAGGTGACGCCCGAGCACCCGGTCCTGGCAATGCGTCGTCAGCGTGCGGCTGTGTGGAACGGTCACGGCTGGGTCATGGACGAGGCAGCGTTCCATACGTCAGATCCGGAGTGGATTCCCGCTGGCGAACTGGCTGTCGGAGACCTGCTGTGCTTCCCGGTGGCCGCCAAGCAGCGTGATCATCCCGAGCTGTCCGATGACCTTCTGCGGTTCCTCGGCTACTACCTGGCAGAAGGCAGCGCGTTCGAGAATGGCGTTAGTGGTGCGCCGACGGTGCGGCTGTCGTTCCACATCGAAGAGCGTGACAAGGTCGAGGACGCTCTATCGCTTATGAGCGCGCTCTCCGGGAAGACAGCCGGCCTGCACGAGGTACCCGCCAAGAACGAGGCGCAGCTGTACGTCTACTCGCGACAGCTGATGGAGCTATGCCTGAAGCACTGCGGGTCGGGATCGTCTGAAAAGCGACTCAGTTCCGAGCTGATGGAGCTGCCGCCGTCCCGGCAGAAGCTGTTCGTCGACTCCTACCTCCTTGGTGACGGAAGCCGCTATGAACGGAAGGGCAAAGGCTGTCACACCGTCGTTCGGGCCCTTACGACGTCAAGGACACTCGCCTTCCAGCTGCAGGAGGTCTTTGCTCGCGTGGGCAGGTTCGTCGGGATCAATGTCCGCAAGGCCTTTGCCGAGGTGATGCCAGACGGCCGACAGATCAGCCATCGCGAGGCCTATGTGCTCCATTTCGTCGAGAACCCGGGCAATCGATACGTGTGGTTCGACGCGGGCCGGGGCTGCTTCTGGGTTCCGATCCGCAGGGTCGAGTCGCGCCCTTACGAGGGTTGGGTGTACAACCTTGAAATGGCGACTGCGCCGAATGCATATCTTGCGCGCGGCTTTGCCGTTCACAACTGCACGGCGCCCATCTACACAACCGACGCGCTCCATGCCGCGGTCGTCGAGGTGATCGCCCTGCCGGGCTCGAAGGTCCGCTACACCACGATCCAGAACTGGTCGAACGACGTCTACAACCTCGTGACCAAGCGAGCCCACGCCCACGCCCACTCCACGGTCGAGTGGATAGACGCGAATACAGGTTCGCGATTGACTATGAAGTACCCAAGTATTTATTTACGCGGCGAAGGCGCCACGGCCGAGGTCATCTCGGTGGCTGTGGCGGGCAAAGGCCAGCACCAGGACACCGGCGCCAAGGCGATCCACCTCGCCCCGAACACGCGCAGCCGCATCATCAGCAAGTCGATCTCCAAGGACGGCGGCCGGACCACGTACCGAGGCCAGCTCAAGGTGGTGCCCGGCGCCACGGGCGTCGTGGCGAGCGTCCGTTGCGACGCGCTGCTGCTCGACGAGGGCAGCCGCTCCGATACGTATCCCTACATCGACATCCAGGAAGACGACACGACCATGACTCACGAAGCCACGGTCGGCAAGATCAGCCAGGACCAGGTCTTCTACTTGATGAGCCGTGGCCTGACCGAGAACGAAGCCACCAACCTGGTGGTGCAGGGCTTCCTCGAGGTCTTCACCAAAGAGCTGCCGATGGAGTACGCGATCGAGTTCAACCGCCTGGTGAAGCTCGAGATGGAGGGTTCGCTCGGATGACCGCCGCAGCCCGACCCGCGGCGTCTCAGCCGGTCACTCGACCGACGGCGCCGGCCCGTCAGTCGCCGACGGACCTGACCCTGAGTTTCGTCGACGAAGCGACGGTTCGAAAGATCGCCGCAGCCGCGGGGGATCCCGACTGGCTGCTGGCCGACAGGCTCGCCGGATTGCACGGGTTCGAGACTCTCCCGATCGAGTCGAACCGGCTCTACACGCCGTACGTGGACCTGCGCAACGCCCACCTTGCCGCGGTGCGACCGTATCCGGCCGGGACGCGTGGCGGGGTCGCGGCGGGCAAGGCGCAGCTGCCCGAGGGAGCGGCCGCGTACGCCGAGTTCGCCGAAGATCGTCTGGCGGCGCTCGTCCTCTCGCCGGAGGCTCGCGACGCCGGCGTGGTCCTGGAGACGCTCGCCGATCTGGGCGCACGCGACCCGGAGCTGCTGCGTCGCCTGCTCGACGGCGGCTGCACGCTACCCGAGAACGACAAGCTCGGGCAGATGACGCGGGCACTCTGGACGCATGGCCTGTTCGTGCACGTCCCGAACGGAGTTCGCCTTGAGCGGCCGATCGTGCTGCGCTGGGCCATGGGCGCGCCGAACGGCGCTCTACTGTCTCGGACGATTCTCTCGATCGGCGACGACGCCGAGGCATCGGTCGTGGAAGAGCAGGTGGCCTCATCGACCGCCGGCGCCGCCGGCCATGCCCAGTCCTTCTTCACCGGCACGACCGAGGTTCAGCTGGGCGCCGGGTCGACGCTCTCCTTCGCCGGACTGCAGGATTTCGCGATCGACCAGGTCGCCTTCCAGCACCGCTCGGCAGTCGTCGGGCAGGGGGCGACGGTTCGGTGGGCCCTCGCGCAGCTCGGCTGCCGGGTCATTCGGAGCCGCATCGACAACACTCTCGAGGGCGACGGTTCGTCGGTCGAGCAGGCCGAGATCGTCTTCGGCTCGGCCGACCAGCTCTTCGACCTGACTTCCTACACGCGCCACATCGGTCGCGACACGACCGGCAACCTGCTTTCGAAGGGTGCGCTGTCCGACCGCTCCCGGGCCTACATGAAGGGCCTTGCGACGATCGATCTGACGGCCCACGGCACCGACAGCTACCTGGGCGAGTTCGCCATGCTGCTTTCCAAGCAGGCTCGATCGGTCGCCATCCCAAGCCTGGAGATCGACCAGCCCGACTGCCGCCGCGTCGCCCACGCCAGCTCCGTCGGCCCGGTCGACGAGACGCAGCTCTTCTACCTGGAAAGCCGCGGCCTCGATCCGGACGAAGCGCGCAAGTTCATCGTATTGGGCTACCTGGAACCGGTCGTGGCGCGCGTTCCGCTGGCTTCCGCGCAGGATCGCCTGCGCGATCTGCTCGAGGCCAAGTGGGACGCCCGCACCGTCGCTCGCCCGGCGGCCGCCGCAGTATCCTGAGGTCGAGGTGAGCCATGGCTCCCACGAAGTCTGATCTCCGCCGCATCGACCTGTGCGCCGCCGACGAAGTGCCGCCGGGCACGAAGAAGCTGTGCGAGGTCGGGGACGAGCTGGTGCTGGTGACGAACCTGGCCGGCACGTTCCACGCCACTCAGGGGATCTGCACGCACGAGTACTTCGAGCTGGATCGTGGGGCGATGACCGGCGACTCCATCCTGTGCACGCTCCACATGTCGCGCTTCTCGCTGATCGACGGCGAGGTCATCGATCCGCCCGCCGAGCTGCCGCTGGCGGTCTACCCGGTGGCCGTGGAGGGTGGCCGCGTCCTGATCGACGTTCCGGCTGGGCCGCTCGAGGTCAACCGCTAGGGAGTCGCGTCCCCGTCGCCGACGAGCAGTTGCAGATTGCCGAGTTCGTCGACGCAAGTGACCACGACGTGGGCGCCGTCGCCCACCACCGCGATCACCTCGATCGACTCTAGTGCCGGAAGACCGGCGGCGGCCTTCCAGCTTCGCCCGTCCTGCGATGTCCAAATCCCGATCGATCCCCAGGGCAGCGTCGCCATGTCTCCGGGCGCCTGTACGCCCGCCGCGACGTATCCGCCCGGACCGGTCGCGTAGCCCGCGATCCAGCCCGGTGACTTCACGCGGTCCAACTTGGTCCATGACAGCTGGTCACTGCTTGTCCAGATCAGCTTGTCGTAGGGGAGGGCCGAGGGGCCGCCCGGAGACATGGCGACGCTGCCGAACGAGAGGAAGCCGCCGCCCGGCGCCTTGAAGATCGGGCCCAAGGCATAGCCCTCCATCCCGGATGGGCCGGGGCCGGTCCATGTTTGCTTCCAGACGCTGCCGTCACGGTTCGACTGCCAGGTCGCCGAACGATCGAAAAGGAAACCCCTGATCTCCCATCCTTCGGGGTTGCCGTAGAGGGCGTCTATCGGAGGTTCGACAGGCAGGCCCGACGTGGCCAGCGTGGTCCAAGAGAGACCATCAGCCGAAATCCAGAACTCGCTTGTGTTCCCCGCGTATCCGTAGGCGAGGAAGCCGGCCGGTCCGGCCGCGACGCCGAAGACGTAGGAGTAGGTGTCGGATTGAGGCGGGACGGGCATTTTGGCTGCATGCCAAGTCAGGAGGTCGCTGGTCGTCCAGGCCATGGCAGTCTCGTTTGGCATATCTCCCGTCCAGCCCACGGCCACGATCTGCCCGCCGGACTCCGCGACGGCCCTCACTGACGCGGCGTCGCCAGGTAGCGGTGCTTGCTCTGACCAGTTGATGCCGTCGGTGGATTGGTAGACGCGCGTCACCAATGGCGTCGTGAACGCGGCCAGGACAGCGCCGCCGGACCGGTGGCTCACCGTGCCTTCTGTTGACGGCACGAAGGCTATGAACCCACCCGAGCGACCTGTGAGTGCAAACACGGTTGGCTGGAACTGGGCCCCCGGCGGCGTCACCATCTGCGGCAGGGCCCCACTCACAAGAAGCCAGTTTGATCCCGGGAGTTGCGTGACTATCGGCAACGGCCTCGGGCTGGCTGGCGATGGTGTGGCTTGGCGCGTGTTCGTGGGTGAGCCGATTGCCGCAGCCGAGGCCGACGGCGACGCGCCGGGCGACGATGCTCGGCCATTGCCGTAGAGGTAGGCGCCCGTGGCGGCGATGGCCAGAATGGCGGCCGCCGCGGCAACTCGGCCGGCGAAGCGGAGACGGTGCCCTCCCGAGCTGGGCCACGGTTGGGCGTTGCCGGCCGGTCCGGATGTGGCGTCTTCCAACGTCTCCTTCAGCGAGGCCGGCGCCCGGTTGGGGACCGACTCGGCCAGCCAGGTGCGAATGACTTCCTCGGGATCGCGAGGCTTGCCGGTCATCGCCGCGCCTCCTCGGATGATTCGACCGCAGCCCGAAGCGTCTTGAGCGCGTAGTGGAGCCTGGACTTCACCGTGCCGGCGGGTATGCCAAGTCGCTCGGCTATCTCCTCAACTGGCAGGTCCCGCCAGTACCGCAGTACGACGATGATCCGCTGGTCGGCCGTCAGCCGGGCGAAGGCGGGCTCGAGCGCGAGCCGGGCATCCGTGGCTCCGTGCGAGTCGGCTGCCGGCACCTCGGAGGCGTCGTCGAGGGCAACGACGCGAATCGTCCTGGTATGCCGCATCCGGTTGCGGCAGACGTTGACGAGGATCCGGTCGAACCAGGCGTCGAACCGATTCATCTCGCGCAGTGTTCCCCAACTCGACCAGGCCCGGGCGATAGCTTCTTGCGTCGCGTCTTCGGCCTCGTCGCGATCGCGCAGGATCAGGGTTGCGAGCCGGTAGCTCTGCAGGAGTCGCGAGTCATCGAGGGCGGCGAACGCCTCGAGGCGTTCGCGACGCCAGGCCTCGGGCGTGCCGTGGGCGAGACTCCTGCCGCTGCCTGCTCCGTCGGAGACCCGCGGGCGCCGCCCGATGCCCTGTGAGTCCCCGCAGTCCCCTCAACTCCGGCAACGCTGCCTCCCACATCCTGGCCGCCTCCGTGTCGCGCCGCTCCGGCGCCTACTGCTATGACACGGGAGGTCCTCGAAACGTTCAGCGCTGAGCAGGTGGCTCAGTCGGGCCGCCTCAGTGCGGCAGCAGCACACCCAGGCCGAGCTGCTCTGCCCGCTTCAGTATGGCCGAAGCGAAGACGACGTCGGCCAGCCCGACGCCGAGGTGGGAGACGAGAACCCGCCCGGTGGAACGGACTGGGCGGTCGCGCAGGACCTCACCCAGCGTCGCGGTCGGATCCGGGTAGCCGACGAAGCCGCCGCCGACGCGAGCGGCCAGGAATTGGTCGCGCTCGTCGACCACGAAGAGCGCCCCGCGGGCGAGTGCGGCGGACGCCTGCATGTCGTAGTCGACGGCGACGAAGAGCGTTTCCGGGCCGAGCCGGTCCGGGTCGAGGGCCTGGTGTTCGGGCCCGAACGAGACGACTGAAACGACGACGTCCGCGCCTTCGACCGCTCGGCGCACGCTCGAGACGACCTCGGCCGAACCGATCCCTTCGACCGATCCGGCACCGCCGGCCAGCGCCTCCGCCCGCGCCCGGTCCACGTCCGTGATCCGGACCGAGGCCCCCGGCAGCAGGCGACCGATCACCGGCAGGTGGCCGCGCGCCTGGACCCCGGCGCCGAGGAGGGCGACACGAGCTGCCCTCGCGCCCGTGGCCGGGGCGAAGAGCCGGATCGCGGCTCCGCTGACCGCCGCCGTGCGCTGAGCGGTGATCGTGCCCGCGTCCATGACCGCGAGCGGCAAACCGTTGCGGGCATCGTTGAGGATCACCAGGGCGTGATACGTGGGCAGCCCAAGCGCCGGATTCTCCGGAAACCCGACGATCCATTTGACGCCGATCAGGTCCGCTGCGCCGTCGCTCGCGTCGCTCGCGTCGCTCGCCTCGCCCCGGAGCAGGGCCGGCATGGCGTGGGCCAACGACCCGGGCTGACGTGGGTGAACGCCGATCTTGGCCGGCAACTCGGCGCTCCGACCGAGCGCCCGAAGGGCGATCTCGGCAAGTTCTAGCCGCTCCGAAAGAGGCGGCATGGCCGCCGCGACGTCGGCGGCGGAGAGGTATCGGAGCGGCTGTCGGTCTGTCACGACGGGAGTCTAGCGGTAGGATGGGGCGTCGGGGCGTGCCCACCGGTCCTGCCGCGATCCTTGCGGCGCGGGAGAATTGGGCAGCGGCCCCTCCGGATCGACCGGAGGCGGCGAACAAGCGGCGAACCGAGACGAGTCAGAAGGAGACAGATGCGGGGTCTTCAGGGAGTGGGCGCGGCGATCGTCGTGGGCATCCTGCTCTCCATCTTCCTCGTGCTGGGGCTGCATGCCACGTGGCCGTTCGCGATCGGCGCCGGCGGGGCGCAAGCCCTTGCCATCATGCTCGTCGTGGGGACTCGCAGCAGCGAGAAGGATTCCATGGCCGACGATGCGTGGTTGACCGCGGCGCCCGACCTTCCGCCTTCCTCGGACCGAAAGGCGATGGAGGCCGTCCAGAGCCAGATGCCCGTCCCCGAGAAGAACCGCGATACCGCCGCCGGAACCGCAGATCCATCCGCCGCGCGTTCGAGATAGCCAGAACCAGGAGCGATCCGATGAGTCTCGTCGATCGAGCCGGCCTCGAGGCTCTTGCGGCACCGGCCGGCGGACCCGGTCCGCTGTCGATTTCGCCGGGATAGGCTAGGCTGCTGTCGCATCGCGGCCCAAGCGGTGTCTTCACCAGGCCGGCATATGTCGGCGAGCCGGTGGTCTCTTCGCTTGGCCTGGTAGCGGGCAAGTCAGGGAGCGACAGGCGAGAACGCCTGGGGGAACGACGAAGATGGGCTCACCCGAACGAATCGACGAGACCGACGCTCGGATCCTCGAACTCTTGCAGCGGGACGGGCGCGAGTCCTACGCCGAGGTCGGCCAGGCCGTCGGGATGAGTGGGCCATCCGCCCACGAGCGGGTCAAGAAGCTCGAAGCTCGGGGCGTGATCCGCGGCTACTCGGCCCTCGTCGACCCGACGCTACTCGGGTACGGAGTCCTGGCCTTCACCTTCATCAAGCAGGTTCCTGGCACGATCGCCACCGATCTGACCGGGAACTTCGTCGAGATCGACGAGATCGAGGAGTGCCATCACATCGCCGGTGAGGCGGACTACCTGCTGAAGGTCCGAGCTACCGATACCCGGCACCTGGAGCGTGTCCTGCACAAGATCCAGGTCGTGCCTCACGTCTTGACGACCGAAACCCAGGTCGTCTTCTCCAGCGCCTTCGAACGCCGGCCGCTCCGCCTGGGTCGCGAGGTCGATCCGCAGCCGTCCGGCACCTCGGGCTCGTGAGCGAGGCCGATCGCTCGGTCGACCTCGACCGCGACCTCGACCTCGACACTCCGAAAGGCGATCGGCCGCGCCACAGCCGCACCGGCAACTCGGTTCCGGAGCCGCGCGTCGCCTCGATGTTCGACTCCATCGCCCCCGTCTACGACCGGATAAACACGATCATGACCGCGGGGATGGATGGGCGCTGGCGCCGTGCCGCCGTGCGCGCCGCTCGGCTCTCGCCGGGGGACTCCGCGCTGGACGTAGCCTGCGGCACGGGCAAGCTGACCGCGGCCCTGGCCATGGCGGTGGGCCCGGTCGGCCGCGTGGTGGGGCTGGATCTCTCGACGGTGATGCTCGACGAAGCTCGTCGCGCCTTCGGCGATCTCGTCCAGGTGGAGTTCCGCGCCGGCAACGCGCTGGCCCTGCCGTTCGAGCCGCGCACGTTCGACGCAGCCACGATCGCCTTCGGGCTGCGAAACCTGGCGAGCTTCGAGGATGGTTTTCGCGAGCTGGCCAGGGTCTTGAGGCCGGGTGGGCGGGTCGTCTGCCTGGAATTGACGATGCCGCGGCCCAGGATCGCGGGAAGGCTCTACTCGGCGGTCTTCGGTCGAATGGCTCCGGTCATGGGCACGGCGTTCGGGCGGCGCGACGCCTACTCGTATCTGCCGGATTCGCTCGAAGGATTCCCCGACGCCGGCGAGCTGGCGGAGACGATGCGTCGAGTTGGCCTGGCGAACGTGACCGTGCGGCGACTCGCCCTGGGAGCGGTTGCGTTGCACGTGGGCGAGGTGGGCTAGGGAGGTCTCCCGCAGACCGTGGCTACCGCCCGCGGCCGGTGGCTACCGCTCGCAGCCCGTGGCTAGCCGACGTCCTCGCGTGCCGTCTCCTCGATCTCCTCGATCGGTTGCGTCCGCTCGGACTCCAGGCGGGCGGCCTCGGCAGCGGCCTGGGTCTCGCGGATTACGCCGTCCACGTAGGCACCGTGGAGCTCGAGCAGCTTCGCGATCGTCTCCTCGTCGATCGGTCGGCCGTCATCCGCCATCTGCTTCGCCAGGAGCGAAGCCTCGACAGCGTCGACCGGCCCGCCCGGAGTCTCCAGCGACTCGAAGGGGTGCTCGGCAAGAAGGAACCAGACGACCAGGCCGCCGACCACCAGACCGACGATTCCGAAGAAGAGGTAGAACGGCATGTCCATCGGCTTGTTCGTCCCCAGCTATTCGTTCGGCGGATGCGGTGGCGCAGCCAAACGCGGAAGCAGGCTGCGCGTTCTCGCGTCTCGGCCAGTATACGAACGACGGCCCTGACGCGAGGCGAGGGACGAAGACGGATAAACTGACCCGACCATGATCGACTTCACGCCCAACCCAATCGCACTGTCCATCGGTTCGTTCGAGATTCGCTGGTACGGCATCGCCTATGTGGCGGCGATCTTCGCCGGCGCGTGGCTGGCGAAGCGGGAGGCGCGGCGTCGTGGCGAGCGAACGGACATCATCGTCGACGCCCTGATCGTCATCGCCGTCGCCGCGCTCATTGGCGGACGCGCCTACCACGTCATCGACCAATGGGCCTACTACAAGGATCATCTTGCCCAGATCGTGCTGCCGCCATACAGCGGCCTGGGCATCTATGGCGGGCTGTTCACCGGCCTGCTGGCGGTTGTCTGGCTGGCGCGCCACTACAAGGTCAGCTTCTGGCGCTGGGCCGACATCATTGCGCCGTGCATCCTGCTGGCGCAGGTCGTCGGCCGCTGGGGCAACTTCATGAACCAGGAGCTATACGGGCCGCCGACGAACCTGCCCTGGGGCATCGCCATCCAGTGTCAGAACCGAGTGGCCGAGTTTGCCTGCCCGGCCGGCTCCGATCCAACCGCGACCCTGGGCCAGCACTTCATCCCGCTCTTCTTCTACGAATCGATGCTCAGCCTCGTGGGCGTCTTGGTGATGCTCTTTCTCTGGCGCCGATTCACTGCGCGCGGCCGGCTGCTGATCGCCGGGGACGTCGGCCTGCTCTACTTCGTCTGGTACGGCCTGGAACGCGGTCTGCTCGAGTTCCTCCGCGGCGGCTGGAACTGGACCTTCTTCGGCATCCCGACGGCCCAGCTGGTCGGCCTTGGCGCGGCCGCAGGCGCGATCCTCGCGATCCTGCTGCGGCACTGGTACGTCCGCTGCCACCCGGCCGCCCCGACCGAAGACGAGGCAGCCCCGGTCCCGCCCGCCGAAGCCGAGTCCAAACCCGCCTGAACTGGTCGCGGTCGGGCGACCTGGTCAGTCTGGCCGGCAGGTCCCGATGGATCTTCCGAGCTCGAGGCGACCGCTCTACCAGCGCTTTCCCGGCCGTCCTCGAGTAGGTGGTCCGTCTCGGTCGGCAGGCTCGGCTGCCACGGGCCGCATACCCGATCCAGCGGGCATGTTTGGATGAGCTACGGTCCTGAGTGGCGAGCGGGCCATCGTCAGTTCGCCATACGAGGCTAAGTCGCGCTCGTTCACGTCGCCCGACCACTGCAGAATCGGCACCCGATCGTAAGGATCCATTGCATGAACCTCCTCCAGCCCGAACCCTAGAGGAGGCCGATTACGCGCGGCTTATCTGCGGCTTATCTGTCGTCTGCCAGCGATCGAGGTGGTCGGCGACCCTGGCCGGTCGGCGTTGAGCGTCCGGTCGCCTGCTTCGCTACAATTTGCGCGTCCCCAAATACGTCGCAAGTCAAGACAGAAACCGCGCCCGGAAGGCGCGACGCCGAGAGCCCGCTCCGAACCCGGGCTTGAATGGCGCGCGGCTCGGGCCTCGCTTTCCCGGAGAACGAGGAGACATTGTGGCCACCACCGGCGCCAGGGTCGAAGGGCGACCGCAGAATCTGCCCGCGGATCATCCAGTCGTTCGCTGGGTGGACGAGGTTGCGGCCCTGACGACACCCGACGCCATCCGCTGGTGCGACGGTTCTCAGAGCGAGTACGACCGCCTCTGCCAGATGCTCGTCGAAGCCGGCACGTTCATTCGCCTCAACGAGAAGCTTCGCCCCAACAGCTTCCTCGCTCGCTCCGATCCGTCCGATGTCGCCCGCGTGGAGGATCGCACCTTCATCTGCTCGGAGAAGGAAGAAGACGCCGGGCCCACCAATAACTGGCGCGACCCCAGGGAGATGCGGGCGACGCTGACCGGTCTGTTCAAGGGCTCGATGCGCGGCCGCACGATGTACGTCATCCCGTTCTCGATGGGCCCGGTCGGCTCTCCGATCGGACGGCTCGGCATCGAGATCACGGACTCCCCGTACGTCGTCGTAAACATGCGGATCATGACCCGTATGGGCAAGGCGGCCCTCGACGAGATCGTCAAGACCGGCGATTTCGTGCCCGCCATCCATTCGGTAGGCAAGCCGCTCGCCCCCGGCGAGACGGACGTCGCCTGGCCCTGCGATCCGGACAAGAAGTACATCGTCCACTACCCGGAGACCCGAGAGATCTGGTCGTTCGGCTCCGGCTATGGCGGGAACGCGCTGCTGGGCAAGAAGTGCTACGCCCTGCGCATCGCCTCGGTCATCGCCCGCGACGAGGGCTGGCTGGCCGAGCACATGCTGATCNNCCGTCGGCGTGCGGCAAGACGAACCTGGCCATGCTCGAGCCGACGATCCCCGGCTGGAAGGTCGAGACGATCGGCGACGACATCTGCTGGATGAAGTTCGGATCGGACGGCCGGCTTCACGCGATCAATCCCGAGGCCGGCTTCTTCGGCGTCTTGCCCGGCACGAGCATGTCCACCAACGCCAACGCGATCCGCACGCTCTACGCCAATTGCATCTACACCAACTGCGCCCTCACCGACGAGGGCGACGTGTGGTGGGAAGGCCTGACCAGGCAGCCGCCCGCACATCTGATCGACTGGACCGGCCAGGATTGGGCGCCCGGCAGCGACAAGCCGGCGGCTCACGCCAACGCGCGATTCACCGCCCCGGCGAGCCAGGATCCGGCCATCGCCCCCGATTGGGAGGACCCGGCCGGCGTCCCGATCGACGCGATCATGTTCGGCGGTCGCCGGACCTCGGTCGTGCCGCTCGTCCGCGAGGGGTTCGACTGGGAGCACGGCGTCTTCCTCGGCTCCATCATGAGCTCGGAGATGACGGCCGCGGCCTTCGGCACGATCGGCAAGCTGCGCTTCGACCCGTTCGCGATGCTGCCCTTCTGCGGCTACAACATGGCCGATTACTGGGGCCACTGGCTTGAGGTTGGCAGGAAGCCCGGGGCGAAGCTGCCGCGCATCTACCTGGTCAACTGGTTCCGCAGGGACGCCGAT
Source organism: Chloroflexota bacterium (assembly GCA_003141245.1). Taxonomy (GTDB): domain Bacteria; phylum Chloroflexota; class Limnocylindria; order Limnocylindrales; family CSP1-4; genus Fen-1039. The sequence continues at coordinate 22,386 of PLLE01000018.1, read as the reverse complement.
GGCCGGTTCATGTGGCCTGGCTTCGGTGAGAACAGCCGCGTCATCGAGTGGATCTTCGGGCGTTGCTCAGGCGAGGATGACGCGGTCGAGACGCCGATCGGATTGATGCCCGCACCCGGCGCGCTCGACACCCGCGGCCTGAACGTACCCGAGGCGGACATGGCGACCCTGCTGGCCGTCGATCCGGCCGCCTGGGTCCAGGAGGCTGCGGCGATCGAGGAGCACTACGCCAGGTTCGGCGCCAGGCTGCCGCGCCAGATGGCTGCGCGCCTGGCGCAACTCAAGGCCGGCGTCGCCGCGGTCGGGGTACGATCCGGCGAGTGAGCCGGCGAACCCTGTAGCGCAAAAGCGAGGCTAGGTATGCCAGTCTGCCGCCGAAAAGTCACCGTCGTCGGAGCCGGTAACGTCGGTTCCACCGCTGCTCAGCGTATCGCCGAAGAGGGCGTCGCCGACGTCTATCTGATCGACGTCGTCGAGGGATTGCCGCAAGGCAAGGCGCTCGATCTGGCCGAAGCCGCGCCGCTCCAGCACCACGACCAGTACATCATCGGCACCAACGACTACGCGGATACGACCGAATCCGACGTCGTCGTCGTCACCGCCGGCCTGGCGCGCCAGCCTGGGATGAGCCGAGACGACCTGCTTCTGAGGAACGCAGGAATCGTGAAGACGGTGGTCCAGCAGGCCGCGCACTACTCGCCAAATGCCATCTTGATCATCGTGACCAATCCGCTCGACGCCATGGTCCACGTCGCCCTCGAGGCCAGCGGCTTTCCGCGCGAGAGGGTCATCGGCATGGCGGGTGTCCTCGACGGCGCTCGCTTCCGGGCCTTCATCGCGCACGACCTGGGCGTCTCGGCATCCGACGTCTCGGCCTTCGTGCTCGGCGGCCACGGCGACACGATGGTTCCCCTGCCGCGCTATTCGACGGTCGCCGGCATCCCGCTCCCCGAACTCATGAAGAAAGAACGGATCGAGGAGCTGGTCGCCCGAACGCGAACCGGCGGTGCCGAAATCGTCGCCCTGATGAAGAGCGGCAGTGCCTTCTACGCTCCGGCGTCCTCGGTGCTCCACATGGTCGACTCGATCCTCAACGACCGGAAGCGCGTCCTGGCCTGCGCGGTGTTGCTCCGCGGCGAGTACGGCATCGACGGCCTGGTCGTCGGCGTGCCTATCGTGCTCGGAGCCGCGGGCGTGGAGCGGATCATCGAGGTCGCCCTGACCGAGCAGGAGAAAGCGGCACTGATGACGTCGGCCAGCTCGGTCATGGGCCTGATCGACACGATGCACAAGGCCTCGGCCTAGACCGCGCGGGCTTCCCGGTTTTGTCTCTGGAACTTCTAGGATGAGGACATGAAAGAGTCGGACGCGAGCCAAGGCCAGTCGGCATCGGAACTCATCTCGAAGAGAATCGCCGAACTCGGGGACTGGCGCGGGGGGACCCTCAGTAGAATGCGCGAACTCATCAAGGAAGCAGACCCGGACGTCGTCGAGGAGTGGAAGTGGGGGCGCACTCCGACTTTTTCGCACGACGGCATCATCTGCACTGGTGAGTCCTACAAGAGCGTCGTGAAGCTTACCTTTGCCAAGGGCGCGTCTCTGGAGGATCCGGCCCGTCTCTTCAACTCGAGTCTCGACGGAAACGTACGCCGCGCGATCGACATCCACGAAGGAGAAGAAGTCGACGAGTCCGCCTTCAGGGCGCTCGTTCGCCAAGCGGTCGCCCTCAACAGTTCTAGCAAGACGAAACCTTCGAAGAAGACGAAGTCCTGAGCCCGACCTCACCGAAACTCCCGCTGCCGTGGTCGGCTGACGGCCGAGACGCGTCTCCGAGCGACTGAACGAGACCGTCGCGGCGCCTGGGCTCAGGCCTGAGGCGGTCCGGAGCGGGGCTGGCGGCCGGCACAGCGAGGAAGAAGGTGTCGGAGCCCGCTGGCGGGCATGCTCTCGCCGGCCTCGGAGTGGCCGAGGGGAGCGGCAAGCGGTCAGGTCAGGAGTTGGATCGCCCGCAGTCGTGCGAGAAACTCAGCGAAGCCGACTGCCCAGGGCCGGTGCGGCTGGCGGTTCGCGTCGGGTGGTGAGGTAGATCGCAGCGAACGCGACGATGGCCGCGATCATGAGCAGCATGATGCGGTAGTCGATCAGGGAGATCAGGACCGCGCCCACGGCGATGGAGATGGTCTGCGGGGTGCCGACGAGCAGATCAGCGGCGGAGGAGACCCTGCCCATGAGCCGCTCCGGAGTCCGGCGCTGGAGCAGCGTGTTGAAGCCGATTACGAGCCATGGCAGAGAGAAGCCGAGCAGGAGCGAGCCGGCGAGCACCACGGGCAGTGAGGAAACGACGAGCAGGAGCGAGCCGGCAGCGAAGATTGCCAACGCTATGCCGATGAGCGATACCTCGCCGGTGCGTCGCATCACTCCGGCGGCGATCGGGGCGGAGACGACGGCGCCGACCCCCTGAGCGACCATGAACACGCCGATGAAGGACACCGGCCGGTGTAGGCCCTGGTCGACGACGGCGAAGCCGGCGGACTCGATGAATCCGATGACCAGGAACGCCGCACCGCATGCCACGATGACCTGGCGAAGCGCTCGGGTACGTGCGATGTGACGGATCCCGCCGGTGACCTCGGCCCACCACCGTTCCTCCTCGCGTTGGGGTCTGGCTTCTTCGACCCGAAGGAGGATCAGCGAGAGCGCGGCCCCGGCGAAGGTGGCAGCGTCGAGGATGGCGACTGCCCCGCCGCCGAACACCGCGAACAGTCCTGCGCCGGTCAGGGGGCCGACCAACCGGAGCCCTTCCTGGGCGGTGCGCAGCACGGTATTGGCCTCGCCGAGCAGCTCGTCAGGAACCATCGTCTTGAGCAGCGCGGCCTGTGCTGAGGTCAGGACGGTGTACGCCGCCCCGTACAGCACCATGACCAGGTAGATCAGCCACACCTGGTCGGCGCCGTGCACCATGAGCAACAGCAGAACGATGCAGCCGGTGACGATGTTCGTCACTAGGAGCAGCGATCGCCGGCGCACCCGGTCGACGAGCATCCCGGACAGGGGCGCGAACAGCTGCGGCAGCGCGAATGCGAAGAACACCAGCCCGGCTGCGCCGTTGCTGCCGGTCAGTGTCTTGACCCAGATCCCCATTGCAAGCCATAGGGACGTGTCCCCGAACAGGGACAGAACCTGCCCGAGCATGTAGAGGCGGACGTTCCGGATCCCCAGCAGCCGGCGCACGCGCGTCAGTCCTGCTCGACCGGCGGTGGTCGGAAGGGAAAGGCGAGCGCGACAAACTCGACCGGTTGGGCGCCCGCAGGGCGCCGCAATGGGTCGAGCAGACGGTCGCGGTAACGGCGGACCAGCTCGGCGATCTGCTGGTCAAGCTCGCGCTGCTCGGCCAGCGTGACCCACCACACCATCTCGGACCAGCCGCCGACCTCCTGCCACTCTGGCGGATAGGCGCGTACCGTCCGCCGCCATTGCCGCCAACGCTCGAAGTAGCGTTCCTGAATCATTCCAGCCAGAGCATCGGCGGCGACCGAGGTCTCGGCGTCTGCGCGGGTGCTGCCGAACGTCGTGCCCACCTGGGTCATCCGCCACGGGCGGCGGCGGCCCTGCCCCTGACCGGCCTCTTCGACGAAGCCGTACTTGGCGAGCTGTCGTAGATGGAACGAGCAGCTCGACGGGCTCTCCCCGATCACCTCGCCAGCCTCGGTGGCAGTGTGTGGGCCATCTACGCTGAGCAACTCGATCAACGACAGCCGGATCGGATGGGCCAGTGCCCGCATCGTGCGCGGATCGGTGAGCTCCCGCGGCCCGGCATCAGGTTGGCGTCCTTCAATCGTCATCTTTCGAAAGATAACGTTCGACAGGACTTCGTGTCAAGACTTGTCGCGATTCGGATCCTGGCCCGCGCCACCACATGCGGCGGGCTGTTTGCGTGTCCCGGGCGACGCCCGCGAGCTTCGAAGACGCAGGGAAGCCCCGGCGGTCCCGTCCGGCCGGGGCTTCCTGGGCTGTTGGCTATGAAGGCGCCGGTCCCGGTCCCCCCGGACCCGAGGCCGGCGCAATCGTGCGTCCGATCCCCCTCGGGCGGCTCTGGCCGTACATCGGGCGATCCCCCCGATTGAGTCGACGGCCCAGGATTGAGTTCTGGGACCGACGATGGTCGTATCAAGCCACGCGCAGACGGCCCCGGTGGAGCGTCTGGGCGACAGGCCCGGTGTCGGCTGGGCGACACTGCAGCGACCCGTTCGCTGAGCCGGTCGACCTCGAGTTCTCGCTCCCGGTACACTGCGGGCCGTGCTCGATGTCGTTCGCCTCGATTTCGACCCGACGATCGCCCTCTTCGGGCTGACCGTTCGACTCGAGACGCTCGCGCTCGCGGCGGTCATCCTGATAGCCCTCGTGCTGGCTGCGTTGGGCGCCGGGCGGATGCGCGCCCGCCTCGACGAGGAAGCCGAAGGCTCGGCCGTGGGTTGGAGCCTGCTCCGCCGCGACGACCTGCTCCTGATCTCGTTCGGGGCCGTTCCCGGAGCCGTGGTGGGCGGGCGGATCGGCTACGGGCTGGTCCATCTCGACTACTACCGCCCCGACCTGGGACTCCTTGCGAATCCGGGGCAGGGCGGCCTGACATTGACCCTCGCCGTAGTCCTTGGAGCCCTGGGTGCGCTGGCCGTTGCCAGGCTCCTGGCGGCGCCGATCGATCGCTGGCTGCACATCGCCGCCGGGCCGCTGCTCATCGGGCTCGGCCTTGGCAAGCTGGGGATGGTTCTTGGCGCGGACGGCCAGGGCCAGTTCTCAAGCGCCTCATGGGCGACCGTGTATACGCGGCCCGGGCAGTGGCAGAGCTCAAGCCCCGGCTCAGCCGCCCTGCCGTCCCAGGTCCTCGAGGGCGGCCTCGTCCTGTTGGCCGCTGCACTGATGATCGCGGTCCCGTTCCTGCTCCGGCTGAGGTTCCAGCGGTGGCGGCAGATCGTCCGGCCCGTCGGCCTGGAGCCTCGCCGAGAGTGGGCGATGCTTACGGGCTTCCGCCGATTCCTGACCGCCCTGTGCCTGTGGGCCGTCGCACGTTTCGCGGCCGCATTCACCTGGCGCGATGCCCAGGTCCTTGGGCCGCTCGGAGCGGAACAGCTCCTGCTGGTCGGCGTGCTGGCCGGATGCCTCGCAGTCTTCATCGCTGCCGGGCTGCGGGATCGACGTCGCGCCCGTGCCGCGGCCGAAGCCGCGAGCAGGGCCGCGGCCCGTCGCGTCGAGCTGACCACCGACGGGTCCGGTCTGCCCGAGCCCCGCCCGCCCGCTGAGTCGGCGCCTCTCAACTAGCCGAGCCGCTCCTGGCGGGCGGTTCGCCCCGTCCGCGTGCCCCGTCCGCGCGCCCCGTCGGCCGGCGGCGGAGTATCCTCGGGTCGTCCCCGAATCGGAGGTTCGCGTGTCGCCGTCCAGCCCCGGTCCCGATCCCAGGAGCCGCTCCAAGGCCGCGCGGCCGGGTTCCGGCCGGATCAGCGAAGGCATCGGCACGCCGCGCAGCCCCTCGGCCGGCGTCCGCCCCTCGGCCGGCGTCCGCTCCGGTCGAGGCGCGGCGAGATCGCATGAGCCGACGAAAGCCCCGCCGGTTCTCGTCCGCCAGGTCCGCGGTCGCGTCGTTGAGAGCCGGCATCGAGGCTCCATCGTCCAGGTTGACGTAGACGGCACCGTCCGCCGCGTCCTCGGCGACCCCGACGTCGTCGTCAACCTTCGATCCGCGGTCAAGCCGTTCGGGCTCGTCGCACTCGTGGAAGCCGACGGGATCGAGGAATTCGATCTCTCCACCGCCGAGCTCGCGATCATGGCCGGCTCCCACTCGGGCGAGGATCTTCACGTCCGCACCCTGCAGGCGGTCTTCCGGCGATCGGGCATTTCGCAGCAGATGCTCGGCTGCGGTTCGGAGGGAGCGCCGCTCGACGCACTGACCGCCGTCCGCCTCTCGCGCGACGGCGAAAAGGCCGGTCCGGTCCGGCACATGTGCTCCGGGCAGCATGCCTCGCTGCTGCTGCTCTGCAAGCTCAACGAGTGGCCGGTGGAGGAATACTGGCACCCAGACCACCCGGTCCAGCGCCTCTACGCCGCCACGATCGCCCGGGCATTCGACACCAGCGCCGCGCTGCTGCTGACCTCGACCGACGCCTGCGGCGTCCCGACCTATGGTTTCCCGCTGCATGAGGTCGCCCGCGCGTTCGCGCTCCTGGCCGATCCTGGCGCGGTTCGCGCATCCGACCCGCGGACGAGCCTGGCCCCGGCCTTGACGCGGATCCGCGAGGCGATGCTCGCAAACCCGGAGATGGTGGCGGGCACGCGCGACCGCCTCGACACCGCGGTCATGAAAGAGGCGCCCGGACGGGTGGTGGCCAAAGGCGGGGCCGAGGGTATGCGCGGCTTCGCCATCCTGCCGAGGGCGGCGGCCGGCCACACGAAGGCATCGGGCATCGTGCTCAAGATCGAGGACGGTGGCGGCTTCGACCGGGCGGCGGCGGCCGCCTCGATCGAGACTCTGCGGCAGGTGGGCCTCCTCGATGCGGCGGCGGTTCGGGCTCTGGCGCGGTATTACCGGCCAAAGGGCCACGATCCGCGCGGCGAAACGGTGGCCGAGGCGATCCCGGAGTTCGAGCTGGCGCCGCTGGGCGAGCTCCTGGACTGACCGCGGCGGACGCCACCTGCGCGCCCCCCGCGCCCCCTGCGCCACCTGCGCGTCCGGCGATCGAGGCGCAGCTCGAGGTTCGGCGCCGCTCCCGTACACTTGGCGCATGACCGCCATTCGCGTTCGTATCGCGCCGAGCCCCACGGGGCCGCTCCATCTCGGGACCGCCCGGACAGCGCTGTTCAACTACCTGTTCGCGCGGCACACCGGCGGGACCTTCATCTTCCGACTGGAGGACACCGATCAGGCCCGCTCCACCGTGGCCTTCGAGCGGGAGATCCTCGACGGGCTGCACTGGCTCGGCATGGAGTGGGACGAGGGGCCCGGCATCGGCGACGAACCGGAGCGCGGGTCGTACGGCCCGTACCGCCAGATGCAGCGCCTGGGGCGGTATACGGAAGCGGCGGACCGACTGCTGGAGCAGGACAAGGCCTATCACTGCTACTGCACGCCCGAGGAGCTCGAAGCCGAGCGCAACCGCCAGGAGGCGACCCACCAGGCGCCTCGCTACAACGGCCGCTGCGCGCATCTGACGGCCGCGGAGCGCGCCGCCCTCGAGGCCGAAGGGCGCAAGCCTGTCGTGCGCTTCCGCATCCCGGCGAATCGGACGATCGCCTTCGACGACATCGTTCGAGGCCACGTCGAGATCGACACCAACGCCCTGGGCGGCGACCTGGTCATCCTGCGCTCCGACGCGACGCCGCTGTACCACTTCACCGTGGTGGTGGACGACGCGGCGATGGCGATCAGCCACGTCATCCGCGGCGAGGACCACCTCTCCAACACCCCCAAGCACATCCTGCTGTTCGAGGCGCTCGGCTCCGCCGTGCCGCAGTTCGGCCACCTGCCGCTCATCCTCAACCCCGATCGGACGAAGATGAGCAAGCGCAAGAGCGAGACCGCCGTGGCCGACTATCGAGCCCAGGGCTTCATCCCGGAGGCCTTCGTCAACTACCTGGCCCTGCTCGGCTGGTCCACCGGCACCGAGGAAGAGATCCTCTCGATGGCCGAGCTGATCGAGCGCTTCGACCTCTCGACCGTCAACAAGGCCGGCGCCGTCTTCGATCGCGAACGGCTCGAATGGCTGAACGGCCAGTGGATCCGCCGCCTTACCGCGGACGAGCTGATCGATCGGCTGCGCCCCTTCATGGAGGCCGAGCTGGCCGCCGGTCGCATCGACTGGCTGCCTTCGGAGGGCGAGATGCGGGCCCTGCTGCCGGTCGTGCAGGAGCGCCTGCCGACCCTCTCCGCCGTCGGCGAGCTGATCGGCTTCCTGTTCGTCAAGGAGGTGGAGCCCGAGCCCGCGCTCATCGTCCCCAAGCGCTGGGACATGCCCACCACCGTGGCCGGCCTCACCGCCGCCCGCCACACGATCGCCGAGGTCGGGCGGGTGAGCTGGGAGGCGGACGAGATCGAGCCGCCGCTGCGGCGTCTACTCGAAGATCGCGGCTGGAAGGCCGGCGATCTGTTCATGGCCATCCGCGTCGCCGTCACCGGCCGGACCGCCACTCCGCCACTCTTCGATACGATGGTGGCTCTTGGCTACGAGCGGACGCTGGCCCGGCTGGATCGGGCGATCGAGAGGCTCGGAGCGCAGGCGGCCACCTCGTAGGAGGGACCCTGGATGGCTCGAACGATCCTGGTCGTAGACGACGAACGGACTCTGCGCGAAACCCTGGCCGACAGCCTGGAGACCGAAGGCTTCGCCGTGATCCAGGCGGCCGACGGCCGGGAGGCCGTGGAGGCGTTTCGGCGCCACCGCCCGGACCTGATCCTGCTCGACCTGATGCTCCCCGAGCTGAGTGGCACCGAGGTGTGCCGCATCATTCGTGCGGAGTCGGGCGTGCCGATCCTGATGCTCACCGCCAAGAGCGCCGAAGTGGACAAGGTCGTCGGTCTGGAGCTGGGTGCGGACGACTACGTCACCAAGCCGTTCAGCTTCCGCGAGCTACTGGCGCGCATCCACGCCCTGCTGCGGCGCTCCGAGGCGCAAGCCGAGGTGGCCGAACAGGAGACGGTCGAGCTCGGGGAAGTCAAGGTGGACCTGGCAGGGCGGAGGCTCCTGCGAGGCGGCGAGGTCCTGCCGATCAAGCCCAAGGCTTTCGATCTGTTGCTCTTCCTGATTCGCAACGCCGGCCACGTCTTCACCCGCGACCAGCTTCTGGAGCGTGTCTGGGGCTACGACTACGCCGGGGAGACCAGGACGGTGGACGTGCACGTCCACTGGCTGCGAGCCCAGATCGAGGCCGACCCGGCCAATCCGGTCTACCTCGAGACGGTGCGAGGCGTGGGCTACGTGCTGCGCCGACCCGAAGCGGACTGAGGCGCCCCGAAGCGCGCTGAGGTGCCCCGAAGCGGACTGAGGCGCCCCGAATCGCGCTCAGGCGGGAGCGGCGCGGCGCCTAGACGCCGAACAGGTGCAGCGCCCAGCCGATCGGGCCGGACAGGGTCTGCAGCCCGAAGAACGCAGCCGCGGCGATGAGAGCGGTACATGGGATCGTCAGAACCCACGCCGTGATCATGCCGCGCGCCACTCCCCAGTGAACCGCGTTGGGCCGGTCGCTCGCGCCGACGCCCATGATGGCGGTCGAGATGACGTGGGTCGTGGAGACGGGCATTCCCAAGTGCGATGCCCCGAGGATGATCGAGGCTGCCGTGGTCTCGGCGGCGAAGCCATGGACCGGGTCGAGCTTGACCACTTTCTGGCCCATCGTCTTCATGATTCGCCACCCGCCGGCCGCCGTGCCCAGGGACATCGCGGTGGCCGCCATGAGGATCACCCAGACGGGAACGTCCTTGGTGTGGATCGCGCCGGCGCTGAACAGGGCCAGGGTCATGATGCCCATCGTCTTCTGGGCATCGTTGGAGCCGTGGCTCAGGGCCATGTAGGTGGCCGACAGGATCTGGAGCTTGCGGAAACGCTCGCTGATCCGGCGTGGGCTGACGCCCGTCGTTTCGATCAGGTCCGGGTGCCCCTCCGCTCCGTGCGATCGAAAGCTCCGCACATAGCCCCTGATACGGCGCGGGCTGGCTCGGACGATGCCGTTCAGCAGCAGCACCATGAATGTGAACCCGATCGCCAGTCCGAGGAGAGGGGACGAAACCAGCGGTACCAGGACCTTGCCCGCGAAGTTTGCCCATTGGACGGCGTCCGCGCCGGACGATGCCCAGGCCGCCCCGATCAGACCGCCGATGAGGGCATGGCTGCTGGAGCTCGGAATGGCCAGCGCCCAGGTGATGAGGTTCCAGCAGATCGCGCCCAGCAGCGCGGAGGCCAGAACCAGGGCCCCGTTCTGGAGGATCATCTGGTCCTGGACGATGCCCGAGCCGATCGTTCCGGCAACCGCTGTGCCGAAGACGAGCGCGCCCACGAAGTTGGCGGTGGCAGACAGCAGGATCGCGTATTCGGGCTTGAGCGCCCGCGTCGATACCGAAGTGGCGATCGCGTTCGCGGTGTCGTGGAAGCCGTTGATGTAGTCGAACGTGACGGCCAACGCGAAGATCGCGATCAGCCCCAGTACGGTGCTCTCGGACAAACCTGAACGCTCTCTCGGTGACGGTGGAGTCGCGGCGGGGGAGCCGCCATGGAGAGGCTATCAGGTCGCGGGCCGGCCGTGCTCAGCCGCCGGACGATCCGGGTGGGCGACCGCGACGACCTCGAGACCATCGATGCCCGCGAAGTCGTCCGGATTGCACGTGTAGAGGGGCAGCCCGTTCGCGAGCGCGACCGCCGCAATCATGGCGTCGTATGCCCGTGCGCTGGCCTTCCGGCCCGAACGGCGAAGCGATGCGGCGACCTGCCCGAACGCTCGAGCTGCGTCGGCGTCGAACGGAAGGGGATCGAAGTCGGCTTCGGCCTGCTGTAGATGCGCAAGCCGGGCAGCTCGCTCGGACTCGTTCGTGGCGACTAATGGCCCGACCGAAAGCTCAGCGAGCGTGATGGTGGAGATCAGCGGTTGTTCTGGAAGCGCCGCTGCATCCAGCAGGCGGGGCAACAGGATCAGCGTGTTGGTGTCGAGCAGGCCAGTCTTGCCCGCGCTCACAAGCGGGGATCGAGCGTCGCGTCGAGGTCGTCCCGGAGGGCCGCACCGTCGACCGGAGGCAGCCTGCGCCAGCGCGCCAGCAGTACGGACGCTTTCGCTCCCCTTGACCGAACTGGCCTTAGTTCGGCCACCGGCCTGCCGTCGCGCGTAACGACAAGTCGCTCGCCTGCAGCGACGCGATCGACCACCTCGCCGCCGTGGTTGCGCAGATCACGGATCGATACTTCAGCCATGGCCCGATAGTATCACGGGTGAGACCGATGGGATACCTGCACCGCAAGGCCGGCGCCCGGACCTGTGCGCGCCAGAAGCGTCAGGGCGTCGAGTCGGCGACGAGGGAGAGAAAGCCCGCTGGCGTGCGGATCGGGAAGTCGCCGGCCAGCGCGAGCAGGTGACCGTCGCCGGAAACCAGGACGGCGTGCTGGTCGGCTGCGAGAGAGAGCAGGTAGTCGTCCCCGGGATCGGCAGAGCGTATCGGCGGCGGGCCGCCAGGATCTCGCGCGAGCACGGCCGAACGAGAGAGCCATGCCACGAAGGCCTCGGCGTCGCTTGCAGGTATCAGGCGGCATAGCTTCGGATACGCCAGGGCGCGACCGAGCTCGGCGAGGAGGCCCGGCGACACGATCAGCTCGAAGCGACCCTCCTGCCAGGCCAGCAGCAGGCGGGCCGGCGCACCGGTCCTCGACAGGAGGGCCGATATGAGGACGTTGGCGTCGAGGACTGCGCGCAACTGCTACGGCCGCAGGGTGCGAGTCTCGTGCTGGGCCTCCACGCCCAGGGCCAACGCAGCTTCCTCGGTGAGGTCATTGGTGGCCCAGAGTCGATCGAGCAGATCGAGTCCCAGGTCGCGCCGGAGCGCCTCTTCGATAACCTCGCTATCGCCCTTGCCGCTCCGCGCTGCCCGCACTTTGACCGCACGCAGGACGTCGGCATCGACGGTAAGGGTGGTTCGCACTTTCGCCATGCGAGCATCATAGCATCACCGCACCAAGATGATCCTACCGGCCATCCCGCCGTGCTTTGACCCATGCCGTCTATGACGTATGATCTAGATCATGCATATGGAGCATGAGATGCATGGAAAGCAGTTTCTCTCGCCGGGAGACGTCGCCGCGGAGCTCGAGATCAGCTCTGCGACAGTGCTTCGGCTAATCCACGCCGGACACCTACCGGCAATTCGAGTGTCCGACCGGATTTACCGTATTCCCGCCGCAAGCTTCGAGCAGTACAAGAGTGGGACGCTGGAGAAGCCGTTCGTCGCCCGTGTGAGTCGGACGGTACGGTCACGGCCTCATTTCGGGCCCGGCGAAGAGCTGCCTCAGCCCGCCGCCGTAACCGTTCGCGCCAGAGCGCGGTGAGCGCCTCGAAGCTTCAACTTGCGCGCTACCTCGGCGAGCTCACCGTCTATCTGCGCAACTTCGGAGCCATCCTCCCCGAGCCCGAGATCGACCCCTACGACTCGGGCGAGATCGGTTTCGATTTCGAGGCGACGCTGCCAGGGCCAGACGAGCCCAAGCCGGCGCTCATCGCCGTGGGCGAGATATGGAGCCCGGTAGGGCATGAGTCGTACGAGCGAGCGGAATACCGCTACGAGCTCATCGAGCATCCGCTGAACAGGCGGCGTGCCTTCCACATGCACGACACCGACGAGTTCCGGAGTCGAGCCGGCGTGCTGGTCCACGAGCACTGTGAGGAGATCCTCGGGCACCCGACCTGCGCCCATTACTTCGGACTCCCGGTCGGCTCTGGCTACGACGCGCTCAATGCCCTGCTATCGCTTTGGGGGCAGCCAGGGCCCATGGGCTGCTCTCGTCTCCGCTGCATGGGCTGACAACCGCGCCTGACGGGGGAGGGCAGCGCGGCACACGAGCACGACCCAGTTGCCCCGCCTTTGCGGCCGGAGTTCAGCGGTTAGCCCTACGACGCCGCGCGGCTGAAGGTGCGGGCACCGACCGTGATCGTCACGGCGGCCAGTACGAGCAGCAGAACCACTCCAAAGACGATTTCCGAGTCGCCGTAGCTCGCATTGAAGAGCGCCCGAATGGCAGCGACGGCGTGATACAGCGGATTGAACTTGGCAACGGTCTGCAGCCAGTCGGGAGCAAACGACATCGGCAGCATCACGCCCGAAAGCAGTAGCAGAGGCACCGTCACGCCGTTCACGACCGGTGCCAGCGCGTCCTCGCTCTTGAGGGTCAGGGCGAGGATGTACGAGACCGGCGACATCATCAGCCCGATCAATGTCAGCATCGCGAAGGCAACCGCCACGCCGCCAGGATTGATCTCGAGCCCGAACGGGATCGCCAGAAGGACCAACATCGCGGCCTGCGCGAGCAATAGCGTCACGTCGCGGAGCGAGCGGCCCAGCAGCATTGCCACGCGACTCATTGGCGTGACGCGCATCCGCTCCACCACGCCTTCACGCATCTCGTCTATCAGCCCGAATCCGACGTAACCGGAGCTGAAGAGGGCGGTCATGACCAGCATGCCCGGGACGAAGACGTTGAACGCGCCGCCGGGCGGGAAGCCCGGCATCTTCGCGATGTTGTTGAGAAGCGGCCCAAAGAGAAGCAGGTACAGGACCGGCTGGATGATCCCGAAGGCCACCCAGATGGGGTTGCGCAGACTCAAGGTGAGCGATCTCTGGTAGATGAGCCAGGTGTCTCGAATTGTTTCCATCGGTCGAATCTCCTACGCCGCCGTCTCTCGAAGAGAGCGACCGGTCTTCTTGAGGAATACGTCGTCGAGGCTCGGGCGGTGGAGGTTCATGCTCGACGGCGCCATGCCATTGGAGTCCAGCAGGCGCAGCACTATTGGCACCGCCTGGTCGCCCTTGTCCACGTAGAGGCGGACCATGCCGTCCTCTATCGATGCCTCACGGACGAAGGGCTGGGCGCGCATCAGCGCCATGATCTTGTCGCAGTCGCCTTCGACGCCGATCGTCAGGACGTCGCCCGCGATCTCGCGCTTGAGGTCGGACGGCGAGCCCTCCGCGACGATGCGGCCGTGGTCGATGATGGCCAGGCGGTCGCACAGCGCGTCGGCCTCTTCGAGGTAATGCGTCGTCAGGAAGACCGAAGTCCCCGACTCGCGCAGCTTCTCGATCTCCTCCCACAGGCGCGCCCGAGCCTGCGGATCGAGCCCGGTCGTGGGTTCGTCGAGGAAGAGGAGCGACGGCCGGTGGACCATCCCGATGCCTATGTTCAGGCGTCGGCGCATGCCACCGGAGTAGGTGCCGCAGGTTCTGTCGGCGGCTTCAGTGAGATCGAGCGCGGCGAGGATCTCGACGGCACGCTTTGTGGCATCCGACTTCGACATCCCGAACAGGCGGCCCTGGATCACCAGCTCCTCGCGCCCCGTGGATTCCCGGAACGAGCCGCCGGCCTGGGCCACGTATCCGATCCGCTTTCGGACCTGATCCGCTTCGCGCGCCACGTCGTAGCCCGCGACGCAGGCCGTGCCGGCCGTCGGCGGCAGCAGGGTCGCGAGAATGCGAAGCGTGGTCGTCTTCCCGGCGCCATTGGGGCCCAGGAACCCGAATATCTGCCCGGCCTCCACGCGTAGATCTACGCCGGCGACCGCTTCTACCTCGCCGCCGTGGCCCTTGAATACCCGGCGCAGACCGGTCGTCTCGATGATGGGTTCGCCGCTCATCTGCGGTCCCTCGCGATTTGGGACCTGCCGGCGGCTTGGTTCGTGGCTATGGCGATCATGTCGCGGGACGCTCCTGTGAGTGGTAGGATTGTCTTGATCCGAAAGATATCTTAGTTGCCAAGAGACTTACATGTCAAGACGTTCACGCTCTGAGCTGGCGGCGGAAGTGGTGGAGGAGATTCGCGGTTGGCAGGTCGACCAGGATCTCCTGGACGAAGCAATCTCTGCGTTCTGGGGGATCAATCGGACCGAGGGGCGGGTCATCGACATCGTCGATCGGGCCGGCAGGATCACCGCCGGCCAACTAGGTGCGGAGGTCCGCCTGACGTCGGGCGCCGTGACCGCCGTGGTCGATCGGCTGGAGGCTGCAGGCCTGGTTCGGCGTGTTCGCGATACGGCCGATCGGCGACGCGTCTTCATCGAGGTCACACCGAAAACCGAGGCGCTGGCGGCTCCGATATTCGGCCCGATGGCGGAAGAGGGCCAGCGCGCCATGGCCGCCTACACCGATGCCGAGTTGGAACTGATCAATGGGTTCATCCGCGCCAGCCGGGAGCTGCTCAAGCGTCACGCGACCCGCGTATACGGCCTCATTGAGCAAGGCAAGGAACCGCGACACTGAAGCTCCGCGTCGGAGCTGCCATCGGCGTGCAAGCAGTCATCACGGGCCGCCTCTGTCGCCCCGTTCGCGGTTTGGTCGGGGCGAGAGGACTTGAACCGGCGGTTCCCAAGTGCAGGCTCGTGGTGCCGAGCTGGATTGGCGCCGCGTTCGCGGAGCATGCTGCGCCATAATGTCGGACGACCCTCGCCTCGGAGGACCTCGTATACGGGCGCCTCTCGTGTTGGGCGGTAACCGGCTGATTGGCTGGAGTGGGAGGAGTCCATGCGCGCCGTGGGTGGCCTGGCGGCCTACGTCCTGTTCACCGTTGCGGTGTCGGCGGTGCTCGCCTCAATCCTGCCGGCGCTGCTACTCCAGTATCTAGTTGTTGCCGTTGTCGGTGGAGTGATCTTCTTGGTCGGACAGCGGCCGGCAGCCACATCGACTCCGAAGGCACCCAATTCCCTACTCAACGATCCCAAGTGGGGCCCGATAGCCCAGAACTATCTGCGCGATAACGCCAGCGCGAGGCAGGCTGCGCGGCTCGAAGCGGAGGCAGTTCACCAGGAGCCCTGGTATGCGGACGCCGTCGTCGACATGTCCGAAGTCGAGCGAAAGTGGGTTGAGAAGGAGGGTCCGTTTCCGGGACCGTATGACCAGCCTTGGCTGACCGTGCCGAACCCTTACTTCGTGCTTCCGCTTCCCAAGCTGGTTGAGTGGGGGTTCGCCTCAGCGGTCGAAGTCCGCCAAGCACTTCGGTGGGCCAACTCGCCTACTCCGCCGATGCGATGGCGAAATCGGTCAATCGTGAGGGTAGTCGGCTTGATGGGGTGGCCCGAGCCGGAAGTCTGGGCTCGTATGGGGCTCTACTTCTGGAGCAACCCTTCGGAGGCGCCGAGTCCCGATGCCGCTCTCGCCGAGGCCGCTGCGCGATCACAGGGTCAAGTGTTCGATGTGCCGAAGCCGGCGTCTCTGGACTAGCGAGCCTGCGCTTCTCGTGGGCGGCAAAAGTCGGATCGGCCGGCCGATCCGACGGCTGAGTCTCGGCTACCGCCCGACGTCCGTGGCGCATATTCGTGCCTCGGGAACGAGGGAGCCGAACCTCGGCGGCGGTCCGAGAGGACTTGAGGCCGAAATAACAAGCTAGCCATCTGGGTCCTTACATCGCCCCGAGGCGACGACTGACTGACCTCGGCCAGACCCGGAAGTTGGCCCTGAGATCGACGGATTGGAGGTCTCAGACCGTCTCCGCGTCGTGCTAGCATCAGTCCCGTGAAGTGCCCGTATTGTGCCGTCGAGTTCCATGATGCGTGGAGTCGAATTCAAGGCCTGGTGACCGACACCAATGCAAGGTTGAGCCTGAGGCAGACCGCCTGTCCGAAGTGCAAACGCGTCATCCTGATGGCTGACGAGTACGGCCTCGCGGGTAACCTGGTGGCAAACCTGATGCTGTACCCGCGTGCTCCCCTGCGCCCTCTGCCCCCTGAAGTACCCGAACCGTTCGCTGGACTATTCAGCGAGGCGGCGCTGACTTTGCCTGACAGCCCACGCGCGAGCGCCGCCCTTAGCCGTCGCTGTCTCCAGCAGCTTCTTCGCGCAGAGGGAAAGGTTCCCGCTGGCACCTTGTTTGACGAGATCGAGCACGTCTTGACTGGCGGGCTCCTGCCGTCTCATCTCGCCGATGGTCTACATAGCCTGCGAGAGCTGGGGAACATGGCCGCGCATCCCACCAAGCAAGTCGACCGGCGACATCGTCGACGTAGAACCAGGCGAGGCGGAGTGGACGCTGGATGTGCTTGAGGGGCTCTTTGACTTCTTCTTTGTCCAGCCTGCAAAGACGGTTGCCCGGAAAGCGGCCCTGGACGCGAAGCTAGGCCGCAGTACGCCGTAAGCCGGGGGGAGACACAGTGGCCAATTTCGACTTCGTCGCTGACGAAGGCCTCCGAGCGTCCCTTGAATCTGATGCTGCAGAGATGGCCACCTGCCTAGAGGTGAAGGTCTACAAGGCGGCTCACGTTCTGGCCGGGAGCATCGTAGAGGCCGTGTTGGTCGACCATTTGGACTCTACGGGCTACAAGGATCCATCGGGAAAGAGCCTGCTGGAACTGAACCTCGGCCAACTCATCACAGCAGCTCGTGGCAAGAAGGTCCTGTCTGAACGTGCGGCCAACCTCGCAAGCGTCGTGAAAGACTATCGGAACCTCATACACCCTGGCCGGATCAACCGTCTCAACGAGCGCATCGACGCCAACACCGCGAATGTTGCGAAATCGCTTGTGGAGATTGTCGCCACTGAGGTCGCCCAGCTACGGCAGGGAACCTATGGCAACACGGCGCAACAAGTCGTCTCGAAGGTTGAGAACGATTCGTCCAGCGTCTCCATCCTCGCCGACCTTCTGAGGCACACCAAGCCTAGGGAACTTGAGCGACTCTTGATCCAGGATCTGCCTGCCCGGTACCTTGAGCTGGCGGCGATCGAAGACCGCGACGATGAGACGATCTCGCCGATTCTCGCCCGGCTCCGCAGAACATATCGAGCCGCATTCTATGCCGCAACGCCAGAGATCCGTCGTCGCGTCGTGGCGGACTATGCACGGATTCTGCGAGAGGAAGTCAACGAGTTCGAGGTCTTGACGCGAGAGGCGGCTCTGTTCCGGGCAGAAGACCTCGCGTACCTGCCAGAGGCAGACATTCCGATGGCCAAGGAGCACTTGCTGTCTCGCGTCGGCCGCGTCTTGAATGAGTTCCTCGCCGATGCGCTAATCGGCATTGGGCAACATTGCGACGAACACGAGCTAGTCTCGCTCATTGACGCCTACGTCAGATACGCGACCACACGGGACACGCCACAGCGACGAAAGACAGCGGGGGAGCTGATGCAGCGCCTCTATTCCGAGACGCCACAAGAACGCGACTCTGGGCTTCCGAAGCGGTTGGAAGACTGGGAACGAACATTCGCGGAAAAGAACCCAGACTTGCAGAAGTGGCTGGCAGCGCAACGGGGCAGCATGAGCCACGACCTAGATGAATTGCCCTTCTAGCGATCGGCAGGATCGGTACTCGCGAACGCTCAGAAAGGGACGCCAATTGCGCGCCTGTGGTGAGACCGTCCAGCAAGACCCGGTGACAGAGTGGCGCGCCCGAGAGGATTCGAACCGGCGGTTCCCACGTGCCGGATCGTCGTGCCGGATTGGATCGCGGTGACGCTGCTGCAGACTGCTCAAGTGCCGCGACATCGAGCTAGCCAGACGCACTCAATGGGCGACTTCTAGTCGAGCAGGTCTTGGATAGTCCCGAACGAGCGCAGGTCGTTTGAGATGTACTGGAGCAGCGATTTCGTCCGGTCCTCGACCGTCTCCGTAGTGTCATCGCGGAGCCTTCTGACCGCCACCTCATGCTCCCGCCTCACCGCCGGGTCGACATTTCGAAGGCTCTTGACGATCAGCACTGCATGGTCGTAGACCTTGGCCATCGATAAGCGTTTGGGAATGAGCGGGTATGCTTTGCGTTCGAGCCAACGCGTCTGCTCCCTTATGCCGCAAGCCTCTGCTCGTGATTCCAGGTACTGGCAAACAAGCTCATATGGGGCCGCCGGGCCGAAGGGGATTTCTCTGCCGGACACGGAGATATCCAGTATTCGCAGCCGTAAAAATGCGAGGCCTACGCCCGCTGCGGTAATCCAGCCGATCGGACCTTGGAGCCAATCGAGGTTGCCGCGCCCTGCAGAGAATGCCTCAACAACCGGCCATGCCAAGGCGGCGGCGGCACCTTCGAGAGCCAGACGAGCGATCCACCATCGCCACCCTAAGCCGCGCGGCAGTTGCAGCCGGGTATCGAGCTCCACGAACGCGAGCGCTACTCCAACGATTGCTGCGACCAGGTACGGCACGCCATGAGGCCGCTATCGGATTAGCCGTCGCGGTGTAGCTCGAAGGCCATATCGGATGGATGCGCCGTTGGCTTGTTCGGCGACCTCCCCAGTGCGGACGAGGCTACGCGTCGCTTGCTTGACGATGGACAACGGCAACCCGGTAACCCCTGATAGCTCGTATTGGTCCAGGCTGCGAAGGCGTCGGAGCGCTCGCCAGACTGCAGCCTCTGCCAGGAGTGATTGCTCGCTTGGCTCTGAGACAGCAGACACTGGTTCTTCCTTGCCTTTAGAAGCAGATTGGAGGCAGTCGAGTGAGTGCGCCCGCTCAGATTTCTTGCTGGTCGCACTCACTGGAAACTGCAAGGATGTGATGTCCAGGTAGCCGACTTCGGTCTCAAATGCCACCACCAGAGCGCGGCTGAGAGTGGGATGCCGCTTCGCGGAGGCATACTGAAGGGACGCCCCGGTGCATGCTTCCTTTTCGGGCACAGACCGAAGTGATCGCTGGAGGGATTCCTGTGTATGACGATGTTCGGGCTTGAGCCCCGCCACGGTTCGGAACATGCCCAGCTCAACTTCAGTCATCTGCCGGTTCTACCCCCAGCAACCGGGCGTTTCGGGCCACAAGTTGCTCTCTAATTAGTGCCTCTTTGGACTCGGCTCTCTCGACCGCTTCCTTGAGATCCACCAGGTCGACTGAGTCGAGCGCGACCGAGAAAGTCTGCTCCTCGTCCTCCTCCTCGAATCTGATTGACAGAGTATGGGCAACAACCGCGGCTCTCAGCGCCAAAGGCTGGTCGTCGTTGAAGACCGGACGGACATCACTGACTATCCGTACACCTTTGAACACTCTCGGCTGGCTCAAGAAGACCTGTCGGGCCTTGCTCGTCAACTCCACGGCCTCGATGGTCATCAGGACCTCGATCCGCGGCAGAATGACAGTCCTTATCGTCTTCGAGTCGCCGATCTCGGGGAGACGCTCAAGCTGCGGCCCTACGCGCTCCAAGAGGAGATCAGGGGTCTCGACCGGCTCTTCACGACTATCGCGGATGAGCACGTCTACGGCTTCGAGCACGGCGCGTACGCACCTGCGGCTGAGCTGAGGCGCGACTCTTATGACCCTGTCCATGATCTGGTAGATGTAGACCGCAGGCTCGGTCCCGCCGAGTGCCGCGACCAGTTGCTGAAACTCAGGCTCCGATAGCTCTCCCAGTTGGCGGAGGCCTACCTGCAGAGATACAGCGTCGTTGTGTCTTGAGGCCATTCTGTTCCCATGCTATCGCCCGTTGCTCGCCGGGCCGCTCGCAACGGTAGACGATCCAAGTCACCCTCCGGTTGGCTCAGGGCGGATTTGGTCGCACCCGAAACGCGGTCGGCTTTGCCGACCACGACTTGCATCATACACAGTCGAGCAGACGCGGTGCGTCCGCCAGCACGCGATAGTCCTGAAGCCACCGCCCAATCGGCACCGCCACGGCAAGGGCTGTCAGGCCGAGCGAACTTGTGGCGTCTCTTGCCACGCGTGCCGGGCTCTTGCATGGCTATAGGGCTGCCGTGGTCTACTCCCGACGGTCACCCAGCTACTGATCATTGCGGGCCGCCGGATCGTCAGCAGCAGGCTGTCCGCTAAGAAAGGCCAGGGTGCGTGTGATTTCGGCGGGCCGGTGACCTGCGATGTGATACCGGGCAGGTTGAGCGCTTGGTCCCACGCCGCGGTCGTGGTCGGGGTCCGCCTCGGCCCTGACCGGCATCGCGGCCGGCCTGGTTCGGAGCTTGGCCACCACCACCGTCACGGACTGACGAGACCTGATGGGCAGCCTGGTCCGCCTTTGGCCCGACGGGTGCGCGCCCCCAGCAAATGAAGCCATCCATGCGGGTACGATTGGTCCTGAAGGCCGCCATCGTTTTGATCGATGGCGCCGGGCCTCGGGGGCGAGACGAATGGATGCTTCCACTGACGGCGACGACCGGCTGACTCTGTTCTCCATGGTCTTCGGGGTCCCGAATGCGTCGAGAGCACCTTGGTTTGATCCGGTGCTTGTGCGGGACAACCAGGTATTCGTCGACCCTTTTCTCCTCAACCTCTGCACCGAGCCGGAGTTCGCCGGTGCTTCGGCCCACGTCTTCGAGTATTTCCGAATCTTGTTCGAGATCCTCGCCAGGAATCCCAGGGCGGCAATCGAGCCCCTTCTGAGGTTCCCCGAATTCGCAGAGGGCTGCCTCGGCTACACGGCGTCAGGTGTCGACGGGTCAGGGTCGGGTAGAGATAGGGCGCAGGCAATGCGCACGGCCATGGGCAATGCCATCAAGGCAGGCCTCTCCAGCCCGAAGCATTTCGAGGAAATCTCACTCCTAGCGCCCCACATAGGCCGTGATCTCATTAGCGACATAACCTGTCGGATTCTGGCCTCACGCTTCATGGACTACACGGCCCGAGTGACGAGGAAGCTCGGAGTGCCAACCGAACCCACCCGGCTGGCTACATACGACGCAGCGGGTGGGGAGATCACCCCGACAGCTCATGTGGCCGACCTTCCACGCAATCCACATAGCTCCCGGCGCCGCGCGATTGTGCTCGTCCCCAAGGTCTTGTTGAGGCGTCTGCCGACCATCAACAAGGATGCGTTCGAGGACTTCTTATACGACTTCTACCCGGGCGAGCTTCGCGACCGCTTCAACATCCAGGTGAAGAAAGACCTCGGCCCGAAGATCCTGCCGATTGCGAACGAGAACCCGCATTGGGTGCGCGAGTACACCGAGTACGAGGATTCTCGCCCGCCAACGCCGTACGACTTCACGCGAGATCCAGCTAGCGTCGGCTCTGCATACAGGCGGTTCTACGAGGTCGGCTTGGCTTCTCGGATGAGGTTCGCTGTCCCAAGAACGGCGGGCGAGGTCCTTAGCTTCGTTCGTCAGATCACGGCCGCCTTCCGACTTCACGTGGAGCAGAACGGAGGGTACGTCGACCTGTACGAGGACAAGGCCTGTACGGCCCCCAAGGATGAAAAGGCGGTTCAGAGGCTGTACAGCGCCATAGCCTCAGGAATGTGCCGACTTGCGGATGTCCGGATGGTCAGGGAGGCAAACGCTGGAGCAGGCCCAGTCGACTTTCTCTTCACCACCGGCTACAAGTCGACCGTGCTGCTCGAGACGAAGCTCCTTAGCAATGGCTCCTTCTGGAACGGGATCGGCGGCCAGCTCCCCAAGTACCTTTTCGGCCATGACGCGGATAGCGGGGTGATCGTCGGCGTTGCTTTCACGGAGGACGAGGTCAAATCGCCGCGCTACACGGAGTTGAGCGACTTCGCTCATAGCGTGGGCGCAGAGCTGGGCTACACAATCGAAGGCGAGCGCATCGATGCGAGACCGAAGCGCACCCCTCCATCCAGGGCCAAGAGTTCGGTGCGGCCGCCAACAAGGCCGAGGCCGCGATGAAGGCGGAAGAGGCTCCCGGATCAGACCCGCGGAGAGCAAGGTCGCGCCCTAGACTTGGTTTCGTCCTTGCCTGAGCGGAGACTGCATGACACCGGCTGAGTTCGTAGCGAAGTGGCAA
>PLLE01000028.1 GCA_003141245.1 Chloroflexota bacterium | reverse complement strand
GGCGGCGTGGCCCACGGGGGCGGAGCCGTCGGTGCTCCGGCAGGCGGCATCGACCAGACAGGCGGGGCGACAGGCTCGGGTGCGGGCGGAGCGGGGATCGCTGCTTCCGGCTCGGGTGCCGGCGGAACGACGGGCTCAGGTGCGGGCGGAGCGGGGATCGCTGCTTCCGGCTCAGGTGCGGGCGGGGGCGGCGGAACGACGGGCGGTACCGGCGGAGCGGGGATCGCTGCTTCTGGCTCGGGTGCGGGCGGTGCCGGAACCGGTGCCGTCCACGCAGCTGGCTCAAGCACTGGCGGCGCGGGCGGTGCCACAGCAGAGATGGTAGAGCCACACCCGGCGCAGAACTTCTGCTCAGCTGCAATCCGCGGTGTCCCACAGTTGGAGCAGAACCCGAATCCCGTCGTCATCTCGAGTCTCCGTCTCGTTTCCACGCGCCCAGGAAATTGGCGGAAGCGCGGTCCGAGTCGGCGGTGCTCAAGTCTCGGCCGCGGCATGGTCCACCCTGAGCCAAAGACATCCTAGCTCCCCGGCGGTCCGAATGTAACGGCCACCAAGTGTCCTCTTCCGCTGTGCACCTCTCGGCCGCCCGGCTCGCCAGTCCCGATCCCCGGCCCTACCCTCGCTCAGTGATGGAAAGAGCCCGCCAGCGCCTTGTCCACCGGCGCCGGCTGCGCCTCGAGCTCGGGCAGGAGGCGTTCCAGGTCGGCCAGGAAGAGGGCCGCCAGGTCGTGCGAGAAGCCGTTTCGGACGACGATCCGCAGCACGGCCAGGTCCTCGCGGTTGGCCGGGAACGTGTAGGCGGGCACCTGCCAGCCGCGCTCCCGTAGCCGCCGAGACACGTCGAAGACCGTGAAGTTCTCGATCCCCTCCTTCACACGGAAGGCGACGACCGGGAGCTGGCTGCCGTCCGTGATCAGATCAAACGGGCCCATCTCGGCCAGCTTCGCGGCGATGTCGCCGGCGACGTCGCGGCAGACGGCGTGAACCAGGCGATACCCGTCGCGTCCGAGGCGCAGGAACATGTAGTACTGGGCCACGATCTGGGCGCCGGGACGCGAGAAGTTGAGGGCGAAGGTCGGCATGTCGCCGCCCAGGTAGTTGACGTGGTAGATCAGTTCCTCGGGCAGGGCCGTTCGATCGCGCCAGATGACCCAACCTACGCCCGGGAAGACCAGGCCGTACTTGTGGCCGGAGGTGTTGATGCTGGCGACCCGAGGAATGCGGAAGTCCCAGGACAGATCCCGATCCAGGAACGGCGCGATCATCCCGCCCGAGGCGCCGTCCACGTGGATCGGGACGTCGAGGCCGGTCCGCTCCTGGAGGCGGTCGAACGCCGCCGCAATCTCCGCCACCGGTTCGTAGCTGCCGTCGAAGGTGGAGCCCAAGACCGCCACCACGCCGATCGTGTTCTCATCGACAAGCTTCACCGCCTCCTCGCCGGTGAGGTGGAAACGGTCGCCCGACATCGCCACCAGCCGCGGTTCGACCTCGAAGTAGTTGGCGAACTTCTCCCAGCAGACCTGGACGTTGATGCCCATGACGATGTTGGGCCTGGCGGTCGACTTGCCGGCCGCCCGGCGCGCCTGCTGCCAGCGCCTCTTGAGGGCCAGGCCGCCGAGCATGCACGCCTCCGACGAACCCACGGTCGAACACCCGGGAGCCTGGCTGGGATCGGGGGCGTTCCACAGGTCGGCCAGCATCGAGACGCAGCGATGCTCCATCTCGGCCGTCTGGGGGTACTCGTCCTTGTTGATCATATTCTTGGGCAGGCACTCGGCCATGAGCATGCCCACTTCCGGCTCCATCCACGTGGTCACGAAGGTGGCCAGGTTCTGGCGGGCGTTGCCGTCGAGCATCAGCTCGTCGTGGATGATCTGGTACGCCGCACTGGACGACATCTCCCCGTCGGGCAGGCGCCTGGTGGGAATTGGCGCCAGGACGGAACCCTGGGCGAAGAGCGGGTTTACCGAGAGATGCTCGGCCTGGCGCCGCCGACGGTGGCTCGAACCCAACATCCGACTGGCCTCCCTATGCCGTGATGTCTGAATGCCGTGATGTCCGATCGCGTGCCGGAGCGTCCGGCCCCTGCTCTTGGGCAACTCTAGCGCGTGGCGCGCGCTTTCCCTTCCGGGCTCTGCTGGAGAACCGGCGTGTAAGTCGGGGATAAGGGCCGGCATTCATCCTTCTTGGGTGGATGACATGCGACTTGGCTATGCGTTCCGGGCCGCGCGCATTCGACGCCGCCTGCGTCAGCAGGATCTCGCGCAGATGGCCGGGGTCTCGGACTCGCTGGTCTCACGACTCGAGCACGGCGACTTCGGGCGGCTCTCGGTCGGGGCAGTTCGCGCCATTGCGGCCAAGGTGGGCATCCGCCTGGATCTCGTAGCTCGATGGCAAGGCGGCGACCTGGATCGACTGGTGAGTGCCCGACACGCGGCCCTCGGCGAACGTGTGGCTTTCTGGATCGGCCGCCAGCCAGGGTGGAGCGTCGTCGCCGAAGTCTCTTTTGCGATCTACGGTGAGCGCGGTGTCGTCGACCTGCTCGCCTGGCACGAAGCCACCGACTCACTTGTCGTTATCGAACTCAAGACGGCGATCGTAGACATCGACGAAATCCTGGGCACGCTCGACCGCAAACGACGTTTGGCTGTCCGGATCGCTGCCGAGCGGGGCTGGAAAGCTCGTTCGGTGAGCGTCTGGCTGATCGTCGGCGACTCGCGTACCAACCGCAGGCGGGTCGGAGCCCACCGGAACCTGTTTCACTCGTCCCTGCCTCGTGACGGGCGGGCACTGCGGCCTCTGTTCCGCAATCCCGCGGGCGGCGCCGAGTCTGGCATCTGCTTCTGGCCCGATTCCACCGGAGCGGTAATTGGGCAGGGCTTCTCGGTACGGCAGCGAGTGTCGCGGTGGCGAGATGGAGCCGGGACGGCCAACCACGCTCAGCGAGTCGACCGAAATGCGATGGACGGGACTCGGAAGTGGCCGCCGAGCCCGCAGATCGGGCCCAACTCCCACCCGACGCAAGTTGGTCCGGATGGTTGCGGCCGGGTAGGTAGCCTGGAGCCAGGGCCACCCGGCAGAAGCAGGACAGGTGACGCCGCTACCCTGGCGTGAGTATCCGATCTGGTGAGTCCGGCGATGAGGCGTCTGTGCCCTCGGCCGCGCCTCTGGCGGAGCCGGCCGCCGTCCCGAGCCCAATCGAGCCCGCTCGAGGTGGCGCTCTTGGGCACGGTCCAGATGGCGCCGTTCATCGTCTTCACGCCGCCTGTCGGCGCATGCGCAAGCCAGAGGCCAAGCCGGATCGCCGCCTAGCCGAGGACGGCTCGCACACCAGTCCGCGTCAGGAGATCGCCGAGGGTCTGCGCTACGTGCTTGGCAACCGGCATCTGCGCAGGATCGCAGGCTGGGACAGCACCGCCGATCGAAACCCGCCCGGCAGGACGGTGCGTACTACCTTCAAACCCTCATCGTGAGGGAACGACGATCCCGAAAGGAAACAGATGCGTCTCAACAATCGCTTGATCTCTCTCGCGGGGATTGCGGCCGCCGCGATGTTGGTCGCCGCAGCCTGCACATCGGCCGCCGCGACTCCCGCCGCCGCCACTCCCGCCGGCTCCGCGCTCGGAGCCAAGGCGACGCCAACCGCACCGTCCGCCAGCCAGGCGCCGACCAGCTTCACGATCGGCGCGACGAACGATCCCACTCTGGGTGCCTACTTCACGGGCCAGAACGGAATGACGCTCTACATCTTCAAGAACGACACACCCGACACCAGCTCGTGCACCGGCACGTGCGCTACCAACTGGCCGGCCCTGACCGTCGCCGGCGGCACCACGATCGCCGGGCCGACCGGCGCCGCAGGCATCTTCAGCCTGATCAGCCGGCCTGACGGCACGATGCAGGTCGCCTACGACCACCAGCCGCTGTATTACTACGCGGGAGACTCGGCAGCCGGCGACACCGCCGGCCAGGGCTTCAGCGGTAAGTGGTACGTCGCTCCCCTGACCGCCGGCGCGGCCGCAAGCGCGTCAGCCTCCGCAGCTATGAGCCAGAGCGGCTACTGATGCCCCGACTGGCGGTCTGACCGCCCAATCAGCAGCGGCAACCCGCCGATCCAGTGGTCGGCGGGTTTCCCCTCGTCACGGTCGGCGTGGCGCGCTGGCGGGCTGGCGCGCTGGCGGGCTGGCATGGCGAGCTTGCGTGCCCCCGAACATAGAAGGGGCGCCCGCGGGGATTATGCCCGCGGGGATGATGCCGGCTCGCGGACACCGGCCCGGCCGACGCGTGAACCGCCGGACCGACGATACTTGGCCCGATGGAAACCACAAAGCATCCGACGCACGATGCACAAGGTCGCCCCACCGGCCTGCTTCCACTGTCCCACCTGGTCCGGATCTCGCTCTACTGGCTCGGCATTTCGACGGTGTGGAGCGGCATCCTCGATATCGTCAACGGGCGGCTGCAGTTCACCGGCCTCGTCCCGAAGGGTGGGGAGGGCATCGGCGCGTTCGAGATCGCGCTGCTTGGCATGGGCATCGCGATCGTGGTGCAGCCAACCGTCGGCACGATCAGCGACTACACCATCACCCGCTGGGGTCGCCGCAAGCCGTATATCTTCATCGGCTCGGCTCTGGACTTGGTCTTCCTGTGGGGCGTCGCCACCTCCAGCACGGTGCCGGCGATCGCCGCCTTCGTCGCTTTGCTCCAGTTCAGCTCCAACTTCTCTCAAGGCCCGTTTCAGGGCTACGTGCCGGATCTGGTTCCCGCGAAGCAGGTCGGGCTCGCGTCCGGGCTGATCGGCCTATTCCAGGCGCTCGGGAACATCAGCGGGTACGTCGTTGCGGCCGTGGCAGTCGCCCTCAGCGACCATGACCCCAATGCCTTCCTGTACGGGACGATGGGCCTGGGCCTGATCGAATTCACCTCGATGCTGAGCGTGGTCCTGACCGTCCACGAGGGTCATCGAACCAAGTCGCGCAACGGACGCTCGTGGCTGAAGATCGCGGGCGAGGCGTGGGGCACGGACATCCTGCGCGAACGCAGCTTCCTGTGGTTGGTTGGGTCGCGTTTCTTCGTCCTTGCCGGCGCTGCCGCCTTCCCGGCCCTCAGCACCTTCTACCTGGCCCAGGTCTTCGGGATGGACGCGGGCCAGACAGGAGGCACCAAGCTCGTCCTGCTCGCGATCGTGGCCGTCTGCTTGACCGTCTCCGTCCTGCCGGCCAGCCGCCTCTCCGACCACATCGGCCGCAAGCCCGTGATCTACGCCTCGTGCGGCCTCGGCTCGGTCGGGTTGGGTCTGGGCGCGGTGGCCCCTGTCCTGCCGGTGGCGCTCCTCGGCGCCGCGCTCTTCGCGATCTCCGCAGGGGCTTTCCTGGCCGTCGACTGGGCCCTGATGAGCGATCTCGTGCCGAAGGCCTCCACGGGGCGATATATGGGCATCTCCAACGTGGCCACGGCCTCGGCCGGAACCTTCACGCTCGCCATCGGCGGCGCGGTGGTGATGGACAACGTCAACCGCTGGCTCGGCTACGGGACGGGGCCACGCGCCGCGCTCGGCCTGGGGGTTGTCTGCTACATCATCGGGGCGCTCATGCTGATCCCCGTAGTGGAACGGCGACGCGACGAGGATCCGGCACCCGCCGTGGTTCCGTCGGCCGCCGCCTAGCGCGGCGCGGTGTACGCTCTGGCCGATGGCCCGGCATGAGGAGAGCCAAGCGCTGACGGAAACGGCAGAGTCCGAGCGACCGCTCGGACGGAACCTGCTGGTGCTCAAGCCCCAATTCCGCGAACGGGTTTGGGGCGGGCAGCGTCTGCGCGCCTCAGATCCGCCAATCGGTGAGGCCTGGGTCGCTTTCGGCGGGAGCGTGGTCTCGTCGCGGCCGCCAGTCGGCCGCCGACTGGCCGGCCGCCGACTGGCCGACCTGGCGGCCGAGCACGGCACCGCTCTCCTGGGATCGTCCGCCTCCGATCGCTTCGGACCGCGCTTCCCGATCCTGGTCAAGCTCCTCGACTGCGCCGACTGGCTCTCGATCCAGGTCCACCCGAACGACGAGCAGGCCAGGCGAATGGTCGGGCCCGACGAGTTCGGCAAGACCGAGGCATGGTTCTTCCTCGAGACCGCACCCGATGCCAGGATCCTGGTGGGCGTGCGGCCCAATACGACCGCCGACTCCCTGGCGGCCGCGATTCGCGAGGGTCGGGTCGTGGACGTCGCGGCCGAGATCCCCGTCCGCGGCGGCGAGGCGATCCTGATTCCGGCGGGGACGCTCCATGCGCTGGGTCCGGGCCTGCTGCTGTATGAGATCCAGCAGGCCAGCGACACCACGTATCGCGCCTACGACTGGGGCCGCCCTCAGTCGGCCGGGCGCAAGCTGCATATCGAGGAATCGGTCGCGGTCGCAACGACAGACGGGCCGCGCGAACGAAGGTCACCGACGGCGTCCGCCACAGGCGGGATCGCCGAGGCGGCCGATTGCACCTACTTCCACCTGGACCTGGCCCGCGTCGGGGCCACTCCCCTCGCCCTGGACACGCGCGGCCGCAGCTTCCACATCGTGACCGTGATCGAAGGCGCCGTCGAACTCTCCTGCGGCTCAGAAATGGTGCGTCTGGGGCGATTCGAGACGGCGCTGGTGGCCGGGGCGGCCGGTGCCTATGAAGTCCGGGCGGCCGAGCGACCCACCACGTTCCTGAGGGCGCTCGTGCCCGACTGATCTGGCGCGTAGTTGGCCCTGGCGCGTAATCGCAGTTCGTTGCAGCATTGGTCCGCGTCGCGCGGTTCCGACTGCACTCACCTCTGGAGGCCACGATGAAGGTCGGCTTGCTCATCCCGCAGGGCTGGAAGTACGAGTACAACGGCTGGGACCCGGCCGTCGCCTGGGCGCGCACGCTCGAGCTGGCACGCGACGCCGAGGCCCTCGGCTTCGAGTCGGAGTGGGTCTTCGACCATTTCCACACCGTGCCCGACCCGATCGATGAGATCACCTTCGAGTCGTTCACGACGCTGACCGCGATGGCCGGCGTCACTTCGCGCGTGCGCCTGGGCCACATGGTGGTCTGCACCGGCTTCCGAAACCCGGCCCTGGTCGCGAAGCTCGCTTCCATGCTGGATGTGGCGAGCGGCGGGCGCTTCGAGCTCGGGATCGGCGGCGGCTGGAAGGAGGACGAGTGGCTCGCCTACGGCTACGGCTTCCCGCCGATCGCCGACCGACTGGCGGCCCTGCGCGACGCGCTCGAGGTGATCACGCGGATGCTCGCCCCCGGCCACGCCACCTACGAGGGCAAGTACGCCAGCGTCAAGGACGCGATCAACGTCCCCAAGGGGATCCAGAAGCCGCGGCCCCCGATCATCGTCGGCGGCAACGGCCGCGACGTGACCTTCCGGCTGGCCGCCCGTTTCGCCGACGAGCTGAATCTGGTCTTCATCGGGACCGAGAAGGCGGCCGAGCTGATCCCGATCGCCCGCCAGCGCTGCGAGGAAATCGGTCGCGATCCGGCCACGCTCCGTCTGTCGCTGTACTGCGCCGATAGGGACGCAAAGACCCCGGGCCAGCAGCGGGTCGACTTCATCGGCCGCTGCGTCGCGCTCGGCCTGGATCGGCTCGTCGCCTTCCCGACCTGCGAGTCCCCCACTCGCGAGACGCAGGCCCGCTACGCCGAGGATTGCCGGGCCGCCGGCGTGGCGCTGGCAGGCTAGCTTCCGCTAGGCCGGCCGAACCGGTCCCGAACCGGCGCCGGTGTGCTCCACCGCGGCTGCGATCTCGGCCAGATCGTCCGCTCCAAGCTTCAACGAGCCGCCGCCGAGCCAACCGTCGACCTGCTCGGGAGAACGCGCGCCCACGATCGCGCCCGTCACCCCCGGCCAGGCCAGGACCCAGGCCACCGCGACCGCCGAGACCGTGGTTCCGTGTCGCCGGGCGATGGGCCGCAGGGCATCGCGCAGGGCCACGTTGCGCGAGAGCGCCGGCTCGTTGAAGTGGGGCGCCGTGCGCCGCCAGTCCTCGTCCGACATAGCCGCCACTCGCTGCGCCGAGAACGAGTCGGTCAGGATCCCCGAGGCCATGGGGCTGTAGAGGATCACGCCGGTACCGTGCGCCGCGGCCCACGGGATCACGCCGCCGGCCGACTCGCGAAAGATCATCGAGAACGGCGGCTGCAACGAATCCACGTGGCGGACGCGCTCACAACGCTCCAGCAGGGCAACGTCGTAGTTACTGACGCCGATCGCTCGCACCTTGCCCTCGTCCACCAGGCGGCCCATCTCGCCCCAGGAGTCCTCGGCCGGAACCCCGGATTCGTCGGGCCAGTGGATCTGGAACAGGTCGATCCGCTCGACCCCGAGCCGGCGCAGCGAAGCCTCGCACTCCCGCCGGAGCGACTCCGGCCGGGCGATGCGCCTGGCCGGCGCACGCCGATCGGCCGGATCCCAGATCAGGCCGCACTTGGTGAAGATCAGCGGCCGATCGGCGGCAGGAATCGCCGTCAACGCTCTGCCGACGACCTCCTCCGAGTGGCCAAGGCCGTAGATGGCCGCGGTGTCGACCCAGTTCACTCCTTTGCTCACCGCGTGGACGATGGCCCGGATGGAGGCGGCGTCGTCCTGCGGACCCCAGCTGAACGCCCAGCCGCCTCCGCCGACGGCCCACGACCCGAAACCGACCGTCGTGATCTCCAGGCCGCTGGTGCCGAGCTTGCGAGTGTCCATCTGGTCTCCTCCGATTGCGCGATACGATGCTTCGGCAATTGTGCCTCGTTAGGGCGAGGAGCCTTCGTTCCGGGACGACATCCGCTCGCCTCGCGTACCCTCTGGCGATGAACAGTCGCAGAAGCGCCGGGATCCTCCTATTTCGCCGCCGTGAAGGCCGCGTGGAAGTTCTGCTCGCGCATCCGGGCGGCCCGTTCTTCGGCCGCAAGGACCTGGGCAACTGGTCGATTCCCAAGGGCGAGCCGAGCCCGGACGAAGTGGACCTGGAGCTGACGGCCAGACGCGAGTTCGAGGAGGAGACCGGGCATCGAGTACCGGCCGGGCCTCTCATCGATCTCGGCGCGGTGAAGCAGAAGGGCGGCAAGGTCGTCTATGCGTGGGCTGCCGACGGAGACCTCGACCCCGCCATGGCGACGAGCAACACTTTCTCCTTCGAATGGCCTCCGTTCTCCGGCCGGATGAAGATCTACCCCGAGATCGATCGAGTCGAATGGTTCACGCCCGAGGAAGCCAGGCGCCGCATCAAGGAGGCGCAGACGCCGCTGCTCGATCGCCTGGATGCCGCGCTGGCGACCGATCCGGGCGATCCCCCGACTCCTGGCGACGGCGGGGAGCAGGACTACGATCCCGCGAGAACGTCCACACGACTCCGAGCCGTTGTCTTCGACCTTGGCGGCGTCCTTATCGACTGGAATCCGAGGCACCTCTACCGCACCCTCTTCGGCGGTAATGAAGCGGCGATGGAAGACTTCCTTTCAGAGGTATGCAACCCGGAATGGAACGCCCGAATAGACGCTGGAAGGCCCTTCGCGGAGGCCGTCGAGGAGCTTGCGAGCCGGCACCCGGACCGGGCCTATCTCATTCACGCCTACCGCGAGCGCTGGGGAGAGATGCTCGGAGGTGTCTTCGAGGGAACCCTCGCCGTCGTTCGTGAGTTGCGGGGAGCTGGCGTTCCCGTCTACGCCCTGAGCAACTGGTCGGCGGAGACGTTCGCCCTGACTCGGAGCCGTTTCCCGTTCCTGGACGAGCTCGAGGGGATCGTCATCTCGGGCGACGTGGGCGTCGGCAAGCCCGATCCGGCCATCTTCCGCAACTTCATGGCCCGGTTTGGGCTCCAGGCGGACGAGATTGCCTTCGTCGACGACAGCCCGGCGAACGTGGCCGCGGCCCGGGGACTGGGGATCGAGGCGATCCACTTCGAGAATGCCGAACAGGTGCGCCGCGATCTACGACGGCTGGGCTTCCCTCTAGCGGAAGGCGGAGACGCGCTGCGCGACTGATGGTCCGTTTCCTCTCGTCGGCGGCGCACCCGATGTGCCGCGCGGGTTTCACCGGGGTTCGCCGACAGCCGCCCCGGCTCGGACTCCCGAGCGGGCAAGGGCGGTTCCGGTGCGAGACTCCGGGCGAGCCTCGCTCTAGTGCGTGCGAGGCATTGCCTCAGGGGTAGATGGTCACTCCCGCGCCCGCAAGCACAGTCGCTAGCGGAAGCAATGCCAGAGCCACTGCCAGGATCCAGGCCAGGACGAAGGCGCGCAGGCTGAAGGAACGGTGAGACATCGAGCGACTCCTTTCGGGAGGTGATCGCCCGCCTGGAAACCCGGCCGGCGCGGCTCGGTCGGCCCGGGAATCGTAGAAGCGTCCGAAGGCAATGGTCAAGTGCTACTTGACCATTGGGCGCACATGCAATGACACCTGTTCCCACTGCTTGAGACACGGCGTAAACTGCGGCCATGGCAAGAGTCAGCAGCACCCGTCCCCGAGTCGACGATTCCCCCCTCGCCCGCAAGATCGGCGAGCGCCTGAAGAAAGCCCGGCTGGCGGCCGGCCTGACGCAGACGCAACTCGCCGATCCGCGCTACACAAAGGCGTACGTCAGCGCCCTCGAGAACGGCCTGAGCAGGCCGTCGATGGCGGCCCTCAATCACTTCTCGGCGCGCCTGGGCATTCCGGCGAGTCAGCTCATCAACGACGAGCCGGCCGCGTGGGCGCGGCTGGAAGCCGACCTGCTCCTAGCCTGCGGTCGCTGGCACGAGGCCATCGACGCCTACCACGACCTTCTCGAGACCTCTCCCTCTGCGGGCGCACGGGCCGAACTGCTGCGGGGCCTGGCCGAAGCGCTGGTCCGCGCAGGCCAGGTCGGGGAGGCCATCACTTTGGCGACCGAATCCGCTGAGCTCTTCCGCGCAGGACGTCGCGATGCCGACGCGGCCCTGGCCGAGTACTGGCTCTCCGCGGCCCATTTCCAGCGCGAGAACACGGCCGAGGCCAAAGCGATCCTGCACTCGATCCTGGCACGCGTGAGGACCGGCCTCCATGTCGAGCCCGACTTCCAGGCCCGCCTTCTGATGGCCCTCTCGACGAACGAGTCCCGCGAGGGCAACCACGCCGCCGCGCTGGCGTACCTGGAGGAGGTACGTGGCCAGGCCGCGGATCTCGACGACCGGCGACGCGCCTCTTACCTGTACGACCTTGCCTACAACTATCGGGAGACCGGCGACTTCGAGGCGGCCGTTCGAGCCGGCATTGCCAGTCTGGAGCTTTTCCGGCGGGGCGAGGCCGAGCGCGAGAGCGGTGCGCTGGAGAACGACCTCTCGATGTCCTACTTGGCACTGGGCAACACGACCAAAGCGGCCGAGCTGGCGGCCTCGGCTCACGCTCGATTCGAGCGGCTCGACGACCAGTGGTGGCTGGCATTCGTGCTGGACAGTCAGGCCCGCGTCGCCATGGCCCGCGGCGAGGCCGAGGCAGCCGCGAGCCAGGCCGGCGAGGCCCTGGCACTCGCCCGGCGCACCGAAAACAAGAAGGCCGCTGTGGATGCCCTGCTGACGATCGCTCGGGCCCGGAACGCACTCGGTGACGTCACCGGAGGACTGGCGGCGAACGAGATGGCTGGCGAGCTGGCCAGAGCGGCCGGGGGCCCCATGCTGGTCCGCAAGGCGCTGCGGGAATGGGCTGACGCGCTGGCGATCTCCGGCGACCACGAACGCGCCTTCGCCCTGATGCGCGAGGCCCTCACGGCTTCCTGAGGCTCGCCGGCCGGTCGAACCGGACCGCGTTCCATCCGAGCCGGTGACTGGCGGCACCACGATTTGGGCTGACACGGGTCTTCCCGCCCGCCCGGAGCCCTTACGTGCATGATCGCCTTGCGATGTTCGGGCCGTCGGGTACAATTCCTCTTGACGAGTTTTGTAGGCGAACCGCTCGGTGGTCCTGGTGGAGATCGCCGCCGAGTGCTGATGTCGTCGGGCCGAGGCCTCCTCGGGGGGAACGCCTCGGCCCGACGTACTCTCTTGCGGTCTGTGCCCCCTCCCGCCCGGGCTATCCCGCTGTCACTTGGGTCGCAACAGAGGCACGACGAAATGTAGGGGCGGGTCCCAGTGAGACCTATCTCTCCCGAGTGGGCGCGCCATCTCGCGGTGACGGCAACGGGGCGGCCGACGTCTCGCCGAGAGCCGGGACCAGGTGACGGCCCGCCAGAGAGACGATCGTCTCGAGATCGAAGGACTCGAACGAGCGCGTGTCCAACGTCACCAGCTCGCCGGGGAGTTGGAGCGGCTGCCAGCGACCCTGAAGCGAGCTGGGTCCGGATCTCCTCGAGGATCGAGCCATCAACGTGCCCAGGGTGCCGTTCGGGCGCTCGCGCCGCGTAGCGCGTCAGCAGGATCTCGTCGGGAGCCCAGCAGAAAAGCTGGAGGGCCTCGACAGTGAGGGGCCATGGCCGTCGACTGCCTCTCGCGCGCGCCATTCGACGACAGTCTGCGGAGGGTCAACTCTCCCTTACGCTGACGTGGCCCCGAATCGAAACGCCCGGCGGAAAACCGCCGGGCGTTCTCGTTACGAGCAAGGGACGGCTACTTGTCACGCTCCGCAGCGCCGGAGAGAGCCGCCTGCGCAGCCGCGAGGCGAGCCACCGGCACTCGGAACGGCGAGCAGGAGACATAGTTGAGGCCGATGTCGTGGCAGAAGCCGATGGACATCGGGTCGCCGCCGTGTTCGCCGCAGATCCCGACCTTGAGGTCGGGCCGGGTCTTGCGGCCAAGGTCCACGGCCATCTTCATTTCCTTGACGATGACCGGGTCGAGGGACTGGAACGGGTTGTACGGGAGGATCTTCTCCTCGACGTACTTCAGAAGGAACCCGCCCTCGGCGTCGTCGCGGCTGTAGCCGAACGTCATCTGGGTCAGGTCGTTGGTGCCGAAGCTGAAGAACTGGGCGTGCTCGGCAATCTCGTCCGCGACCCAGCAGGCCCGCGGGATCTCGATCATGGTGCCGAACTTGAAGTCAGGTCGGACTCCGGCGGCCTTCACGACGGCCTCGGCTTCGGCGTCGAGCAGCGCTCGCGTGGCCTTGAGCTCGTTCACGTGGCCGACGAGCGGGATCATGATCTCCGGCCGCGGATCCTTGCCGGCCTTCTTGACGGCGATAGCCGCGTTCAGGATGGCGCGGGTCTGGATCTTCACGAAGTCGGGGATCATC
Organism: Chloroflexota bacterium; assembly: GCA_003141245.1. Taxonomy (GTDB): domain Bacteria; phylum Chloroflexota; class Limnocylindria; order Limnocylindrales; family CSP1-4; genus Fen-1039. Next base: position 23,753 of record PLLE01000028.1, on the reverse strand, counting down.
AGGCCGAGGCGGCAGCCGCGCAGACCGAGCATTGGGTTCTGCTCGTGCATCGACTTGATTGTCGCGAGCAGCTCCTTGTCCTCGGCCGTGGCCTTGTCGCCCGCCTTGGTGACCTTGACGAGCTGATCCTCGAGGTTCGGCAGGAATTCGTGGAGCGGCGGATCGATGAGGCGGATGACGACCGGCAGGCCGCTCATCGCCGCGAGGATGCCCTCGAAGTCGCCCTGCTGGAGCTTCTCGAGCTTGCCCATCGCGGTGTCGAACTGGGCCAGATCGGCCTTCTCGTCGGCGGTGAGCTGCTCACCGGCGGCAAGCTTCACCTGGGCCCGCGTTGCCACGTTGGCGACGAGGATCGCGCTACGCACGATCTCGAGGCGGTCGCCTTCGCGGAACATGTGCTCGGTGCGACACAGGCCGATGCCCTGGGCGCCGTAGGAGCGGGCCTGAGCGGCCTCTTCCGGCTTGTCGGCGTTGGTCCAGATCATCAGTCGGCGGATCTTGTCGGCGTAGGCCAGGACGGTCTGGAGCTCCGGCTGATCCTCGAATCGGGCGGAGACGGTCGGCAGCGCGCCGACGAAGACTTCGCCGGTCGAGCCGTCGACGCTGATCGGATCGCCCTGCTTGAACGTCACGCCATTCGCGGTGGCTGTCTTGGCGCCGTAGTCGACGACCAGCTCGGCGCAGCCCGACACGCAGGGCTTGCCGATCTGCCGCGCGACGACCGCCGCGTGGGAGGTGGCGCCGCCGCGAGCGGTCAGGATGCCCTGCGCCACGGCCATGCCGTGGAAGTCGTCCGGCGAGGTCTCGATGCGGACGAGAACCACCTTCTCGCCCTTCTCGACCCACTCGACCGCGGTATCGGCGTTGAAGACGGCCTTGCCGACCGCGGCGCCGGGCGAAGCGTTGAGGCCCTTGGCGATGCGGATGGCCGCGGCTCGGGCCTTGGGATCGAACTGGTTGCGCAGGAGCTGATCGACCTGGGCAGGCTCGATGCGGGCGACTGCCTCGGCCTCGGTGATCAGTCCTTCGCCGACCATGTCGATCGCGATCTTCACTGCAGCCGCGGCGGTGCGCTTGGCGCTGCGGGTCTGGAGCATGTAGAGCTTGCCGCGCTCGATCGTAAACTCGAGGTCCTGGACGTCGCGGTAGTGCTTCTCGAGCTTCTCGGCGATGGCCTTGAATTCGGCATAGGAGGCCGGCATCTCCTGGGCCAGGGCCGCGATCTTGGCCGGGGTGCGGATGCCCGCGACCACGTCCTCGCCCTGGGCGTTGACCAGGTACTCGCCGTAGAGGACCTTCTCGCCGGTGTTGGGGTCGCGGGTGAAGGCGACACCGGTGCCGGAGTCGTTACCCATGTTCCCGAAGACCATGGTCACGATGTTGACCGCGGTGCCCAGGTCGTGGGCGATCTTCTGGCTGTTGCGGTAGTCGTTGGCGCGCTTGCCGAACCAGGACGCGAAGACAGCCTTGATGGCCAGGTCCAGCTGCTCGTGAGGATCGACCGGGAACTCGCGCCCGGCATCCTTCTTGACGACTGCCTTGAACTCCTCGACGAGGGCCTTGAGGTCTTCGACCGTCAGGTCCGTGTCCTTCGCGTTGGCGCCGTGCCTGACCTTGCGCTCGTCGAGCGGCTCGTCGAACCGCTCGGGCTTCACACCGAGGACGATGCGACCGAACATCGAGACGAAGCGGCGGTAGGCGTCCCAGCCGAAGCGCTCGTTGCCGGTAAGGGCGACGAGGCCTTCGAGGGTCTGCTCGTTGAGGCCGAGGTTGAGGACGGTGTCCATCATGCCCGGCATGGAGAACTTGGCGCCGGAACGGACGGAGACCAGGAGCGGGTTCTTCGGGTCGCCGAAGCTCTTGCCAGTCTGCTGCTCGACGACCTTGACGGCTGCGAGCACGTCGTCCCACAAGCCGCCCGGGAGCTTTTGCCCACCGGAGAAGTAGTCGTTGCAGGCTTCGGTGGTGATGGTGAAGCCGGGGGGCGTAGGAAGACCCGCGTTGGTCATCTCGGCCAGGCCCGCGCCCTTGCCGCCGAGCAGATCCTTCATCCCGCCGTTGCCCTCGGCCCGGCCGCCGCCCCATGCGTAGATGTAGCGCTTGGCGGCCACGTGGCTCTTAGCAGTATCGACCATGGGGTCTCTATCTCCTTGGATGCGGGAGGCTGTCGCGCCGCCGGCGGCGGGGAAGCACCCGAACGACGGGATCACACAGTGTCCGTGAGATTGTACCTTTGCACGGGATTGTCCCTTGCGTCCGAGAGGCACCGTGAGCCGGTACCCGGGTCCCTGGGAGGGCGTCCTTTCGGCCCGAAATGGCGGGACTCTCGGCCTGCCGAGACAGATCGTGCTGCGCCGGATTAGCCGAGCGCCTGGCCCCGCGCCGCAGACGCCCGCGCCACCGACGCCCGGTCGATCCAGGCGATCCATCGTTCCAGGCCCTGGCCCGACGTCGCGGAGACCTCCAGCATCGGCACCCGCGGATTGAGCAGGCGCACGTCCGCCTCGAAGCCGACCCGATCGAACGACAGATGGGGCGCAAGATCGATCTTGTTCAGCAGGAGGAGATCAGCGGCCGTGACGAGGTAGGGGTGCTTGGCGGCTTTGTCGTCGCCCTCCGTCAGGCTGAACATGCCCACTTTGGCCGTCTGGCCCAGATCGAACCCGACCGGGCAGATGAGGTTGCCCACGTTCTCGATGAAGAGCAGGTCCACGCCCTCGAGGTCCACCTGGCGCAGCGCGTCGCGAACCTGGTTGGCCTCGAGATGGCATCCCTCGCCGGTAGAGATCTGGACGACCTGGTCGCACCAGCGCGCCAGGCGATCGCCGTCCCGCCGCGTGGCCAGATCGCCGACCAGGACGGCCGGCCGGCGGCGGCCCTTGAGCAGCTGCAGGGTCGCTTCCAGGAGCGCGGTCTTGCCGCTCCCCGGCGCGCCGATCAGATCTATCGCGAAGATGCCGCGGCGCGCCAGTTCGTCGCGGGTCTCATCCGCGATTTCATCGTTGGCCTCGAGGACCCGCTCCACCATTGGCAGGCGAAGGGTTCGTGCCGGTTCGCTCATCTATGTCCCGCCCTCGTCGACTGTGATCGCGACGAGGTCGAGCTCGTCGCCCCCCACCGGTGCCGGCGTCGAGTTGCCGCAGAGGCAGGCTACGAACGGAACCGGGCTGCTCCATTCGCGGCCGCAACTGGAGCACCGGATAGACCACGGGCGCAGGTCCACTTCCAGAGTGGACCCTGCCATCGGGGTGCCGAATGTCACGGCGTCCCAGCACGTGCGCAGAGCGTCGGGTTCCAGGCCGCGCAGGGCGCCGACCACAATCTCTATTCCTCGCACTCGAGCGCCGGCGGGGGCATGTGCGAGCACCTGGGCCGCCAGGGCCTCGGCAATGGAGAACTCATGCACGGGCTCATGCTAGCCCACATCCGTGGGCAAGGGCGCTCGCCTGCCCTACCGGGTGTGCGACATGTGACTTTCGGCACCGCACGTTGGGGCAGACTGGGCGTGTGGACGTGGGCCGCCCCCATGCACCATTTCCATAACTCATACTGGATCAGACAACATTCCCGCGAAACCACCCACTCCGGAGTGAGATGCACCCGATAGTCGCCAGGGCGCAGCTGTCGCCCAACGTCACCCGCCTCGTCGTCGAGGCTCCCCGAATCGCCGAGATCCGCCGGCCCGGGCAGTTCGTCATCGTTCGTCGCGGACCCGGCGCGGAGCGCATCCCGCTGACGATCGCCGACGTGGACCGGTCGGCCGGGACCATCACCCTGGTGATCCAGGCGATCGGCAAGAGCACGAACGAGCTGACCGCGCTGCAGGTCGGCGACGCGATCACGGATATCGCAGGACCGCTGGGCAATCCGACCGAGCTCCTCGAGAGCGGGCACGCGGTGTGCGTCGGCGGCGGCGTCGGCACGGCGGTGGTCTACCCAATCGCCCAGGCTCTCGCCGCCAATGGCGTGAAGGTGACGAGCGTCATCGGTGGGCGATCCAAGGAGTGGGTCATCTGCGAGGACGAGCTGCGCGCCGCGGGCGAGGTGATCGTGTGCACGGACGACGGCAGCTACGGTCGCCCGGGCTTCGTGACCGAGGCCCTCAGGGACCTGTGCGAAGCCGGTGGGATCGACGAGGTCTTCGCGGTGGGCCCGGTGCCGATGATGCGGGCCTGCTCCGAGCTGACTCGCCCGTACGGCATCAAGACCACGGTCTCGCTGAACTCGATCATGATCGACGGCACGGGCATGTGCGGCGGCTGCCGCGTCTCCATCGACGGCAAGAGCCAGTACGCCTGCTGCGACGGCCCCGAGTTCGACGGTCACAAGGTCGATTTCCGCCAGCTGGCCGATCGGCTGAACACCTATCGGGAATTCGAACAGGCCGCCCTCGAGCGCTGGCAGGCCGCCCACGCGGAGGCCCACCGATGAGCGACCTGACCCTTTCCGGCCGCGCGGCGGAGAACCGCGAACCGCTCCCCAAGAAGGAGCGGATGAAGATCCAGCGCGGCCCTATGCCCGAGCAGGACGCCATGGCCCGCGCCCGCAACTTCGCCGAGGTGAACCTCGGCTACACCGAGCAGCTGGCCATCATCGAGGCCGACCGCTGCCTGCAGTGCCCCAAGCCTTACTGCATAGACGGCTGCCCGGTCGCGGTCAACATCCCGAACTTCATCCGCCTGCTGGGCGAGGGCAACATCAAGGCCGCGGCCGACTCGCTGCTCGGCGACAACGCCCTGCCCTGCGTCACCGGACGCGTCTGCCCGCAGGAGACGCAGTGCGAGCAGGTCTGCCTGCGCGCCAAGACCGGCACGCCGGTCGCAATCGGCTACCTCGAGCGCTTCGTCGCCGACTGGGCGATCACCCACACCGACGTCTTCACGCGCGCCAATCCGGCCCCTTCGGGCAAGAAGGTCGCGATCGTCGGCTCCGGACCGGCCGGACTCACCGCCGCCGGCGAGCTCACCAAGCGGGGGCACAAGGTAACGATCTTCGAGGCCTTCCACGCGGCCGGCGGCGTCCTGATCTACGGCATCCCGGAGTTCCGCCTGCCCAAGGACATCGTCCAGAAGGAAGTCGATCGCCTGGTCGCCGACGGGGTCGAGATCCAGCCGAACTCGATCATCGGCAAGACCTACACCCTGCCCGAGCTGCGCGAGCGGTTCGATGCCGTCTTCGTCGCCGTGGGCGCGGGCCTGCCGGTCTTCATGAACGTCCCGGGCGAGAACCTCAAGGGCGTCTACTCGGCCAACGAGTACCTGACCCGCGTCAACCTGATGGGCGCCTACAACCCCGACTCCGACACGCCCGTGCTGCGAGGTCAGCGCGTGGCGGTCGTGGGCGGCGGCAACGTGGCCATGGACTCCGTCCGGACCGCGCGACGGCTCGGCGCCGCCGAGTCGGTTTGCGTCTATCGCCGATCGCGCACCGAGCTGCCGGCCCGCATCGAGGAGGTCCACCACGCTGAACAGGAAGGGGTCCGCTTCGAGTTCCTGACCGCCCCGGTGGAAGTGCTCGGCGACGAGAAGGGCTGGGTCTCAGGGATCAAGTGCGTCCGGATGGAGTTGGGCGAACCCGACGCCTCTGGGCGCCGGCGGCCGGTCGAGATCCCCGGATCGGAGTTCGTCTTCCCCTGCGACATGGTCGTGGTGGCGATCGGGACCAGGTCCAACCCGCTGCTCACCTCTACGTCGCCGGACCTGCGCGTCACCAAGTGGGGCTACATCGAGATCGACGACAACCTCCAGACCTCGATGCCGGGGGTTTTCGCCGGCGGCGACATCGTCCGCGGTGCGGCCACGGTCATCCTGGCTATGGGCGACGGCAAGAAGGCCGCCGGGAACATCGATGCGTACCTGCGCGGCGAGCTTCCGGTGACCGGTCCGGTCGAGGCGGAGATACCGGCGCACTGACCGCGGCGATCGTCACGCAGGGCTGAAGCCCGGGTCAGGCCGGCTCCCGCGTCGCGGCGCCTGCCCCTGCCGGCGGCGGCGTCTCCACCCGTCGCCAGCCGGAGATCCAAATGGCGGCGGCAACGGCCGTAACCACGACCAGGCTGCTCAGCCCGACCGTTTCCGAGACCAGATACTCCGGCGCCACGAGGTACGCGGCAACCACCAGTCGGGTCCTCGCCGGCTCGGCGATGCCGGTCGCGGTCGCGCCGAGGGCCCACATGAGGATCGGCAAGACCAGCGCCCCTTCGTAGTTGAGCGCGTGAGGGCTTATCGCCAGGGCGATGAGGCAGGCACCTGCGCCCGCCTCCGCGATGGGCCGGCGCAGGAGCAGCGGTATGGCCAGCGCGACCACGGCCAGGGCGACCGCCCAGGCCACGTAGGAAGGCACTCCGTGTCCCTGCAACAGCCCTGGAATCGAGATCGTCCGCACCACGTTGCCCGCCGTGTCCGCGGCGTAGTAGTCGCCCATGACCGACAGCCACTGACGAGGCCATGACCAATCGCCCGCGACGGCCGCGACCCCCGCGAGGTACCAGGCGCCCGCGGCGGCCGTGACGATCAGCAGCGCCCGCCGGCGCCGTCTCAGCAGCAACAGTCCGATCAGTGGGGCGGCGAGAGTGGGCTTGTAAAGGAGCAGTCCCACGCCGAGTCCGGCCAGGCCGTCGTCGTCGCGCCGCAGGCCCTCGATCGCGACCAGCGAGAGGACGAGCCCCAGCGCGGCGTTCTGACCCGTTATGGCCGACGCCATGCACGGCGCCCAAGCGAACGCGGCCATCAGCCCGACCCTCCGGTCCAGCCCGTAGATGCGCGCTCCGAGGATGCCGGCTGCCGCCACGAGGCCCGTCATGACGATGGCATGCAGCCAGAATCCGACCGCCAGCGGAACTGCCGCGAACGGAGCGAACAGCCAGGCCGAGCCCGCGGGGTAGACGAAGAATCCCGGCCTGATGCCGTTCGCGGACTGCCAGTCCATGTGGCGAGCCGGGTCCAGGAGATTCTGGGTTCCGACAGTGTGGCCGGCCGCCCAGAACTGCGGGAAATCGACGAACCCGCACGGAGGCGAGCCGACGATCACGACGATGCTGAAGATGGCGAGTCCGATCCCGCACAGCCAGAACCGGCCTCGCCCGATCCGCAGCGGGACGGCCGCGTCGAGCAGTCGGAATCCGGGCCTCCGCGGGGACGAGGCTGGCTCGGACCCCCGGACCGTGGTGACCGCCGCATCGGGGCGCTGGGCCGGCACCGCGTCTAGCCTCCCGCCGTCGCCGGGCGTTCGGGGATCGACCCAGGCTCGGCCGGCGGCAGGAGCCCGAACCTGCGCCAGCGCCACAGCCAGAGCAGCGTGGCCCCCAGGACGACCACCGCGACGGCGCTGATCTGCGTGACGAAGGAGAAGATCCATAGCAGGCCCAGGAAGTACGCGGCCACGATCAGCCGCGTCCGCCACGGCTCCCCCACCCCGCCACCAATAGCCCAGCAGACGAACGGGAAGGCAAGCGCCGCTTCGTAGCCCCAGGCCCGCGGGCCCGCCGCCAGGCCAACCAGACACGCCGCCGATGCCGCTTCCACGATCCCCGCCCGCCGCAGCGCCGGGATCGCGGCCACGGCCAGAGCCACTCCCCCGAGAACCGGCACGAACCACGGCACCGGCAATCGCGCCAGCAGCCCCGGCAGGCTGATGGCCTTGTCGGCGTTCTTGGCCGCGTCGGCGGGCAGCCAGACACGCGCCCCCTCCAGCCACGTCCCGGGCCAGCCCCAGTCCCCGCCGGCCGCGGCCACGGAAAGCAGATACGCCACTCCCCCGGCGGCGACGGTCACGGCCAGTTCGCGCCACCGCCCGCGCACGAGGAACAGCGCCACGAACCCCAATGCCAGCGTGGGCTTGTACCACAGCACTCCGACCGCCAGGCCCGCGACCCACCATCGCCCAGTCGCCAGGCCCCAGATCGCCACGATCGCCACCAGCAACGCGAACGGCGCGTTCTGCCCGGTCGCGATCGAGGCGGTGCTCGGCGCCCAGGCAAGCGCTGCCAGCACGGCCAGCCCCGGAGTCAGGCCATAGACGCGGGCGGCCACGGACCCCGCGGCCGCAATGCACGCGACCAGCAAGACGGCCTGAACCCAGAAGGCGACGGCGACGGGCAGCTGGGCGAACGGCCAGAAGAGCCACGCGGCAGCCGGCGGGTAGGCGAAGAAGGCCTGCGAGACCCCGTGCGCGGCTTGCCAGGCGACATGACGTGCGGCATCCACCAGATCCGGCCCACCGGCGGTCGCGCCCGCCGCCCACAAAGCCCCCCAGTCGTGCCAGTGGTTGAAGGGCGCGCCGATGACCGGGACGACGCCCATGGCGAAGAGCCCGAGGGCCCACAGCCGAACCCGCCCGGGAGCTACTCGAAGCGCCGACTCGACGCCGACAGGAGGCCGGCGGCCCGACAAAGCGCCACCCGACAAAGCGCCGCCCGACGACCCACCGCCTGACCGCTCCGTCGGTTTGGTCGGTTCGGTCGCCTCAGCCGCCATCGTTCGACCTCCCGGTCAGTCGGCCGCCACCCCGGCTTCGGGCTACCCTCGCGCCGTCGCCAGCCGTTCGAGCACGATCGACTTCACCTGCGAGATGTCGACCCGGACCTGCTCCATCGAGTCGCGGTCGCGGATCGTGGCCTTGCCGTCCTCCAGCGAATCGACATCGATCGTGACGCACCACGGCGTCCCGATCTCGTCCTGGCGCCGGTACAGCTTGCCGATCGCGGCCGTGTCGTCGTAGACCGCCATCGTGTCTCTCGCGATGTCGTCGCGCAGCTTGTGGCAGATCTCGACGATCTCGTCGCGCTTCTTGAGCAACGGCAGGACGGCCACCTTGTACGGCGCCAGTTCCGCGTTGAAGCCCAGGACCACGCGCTTTTCGCCGCGGACCTCTTCCTCGCGATAGGCGTCGATGAGGAACGTGAAGGCCGCCCGGTCGCCACCGGCCGAAGTCTCGACGATCCAGGGTATGTAGCGCTCCTCGGTCGCCGGGTCGAAGTACTCGAGGTTCTCGCCGGTCGCCTGTTGGTGTCGACCGAGATCCCAGTCGCCGCGGTTGTGGATCCCCTCGAGCTCCTTCCAGCCGAATGGGAAGCGATACTCGACGTCGACCGCCTTCCTGGCATAGTGGGCCAGCTCGTCCGGGCGATGCTCGCGGAAGCGCAGTCGCTCGGGTGCAACGCCGTAGCGTTCGTACCAGGCCAGTCGCCGCGGCATCCAGTCCTCGAACGTCTGAGCGGCCGTCTCCGGCTTGACGAAGTACTGCATCTCCATCTGCTCGAACTCGCGCATCCGGAAGACGAAGTTGCCCGGGCTGATCTCGTTTCGGAAGGCCTTGCCGATCTGGGCGATGCCGAAGGGCAGCTTCTTGCGGCTCGTCTCGCGGACGTTGCGGAAGTTCACGTAGATGCCCTGGGCCGTCTCCGGCCGCAGGTAGACCTCGTTGCCTTCCTCCTCGACTGGGCCCATATGGGTCTTGAACATCAGATTGAAGCGGCGCGGGGCGGAGAGAGGTCCGCCGTCCGCGGGGCACTTGAGGCCCAGGCGCTCGACGACGGTCGGGTCGGCCAGCTCGGTGTTGGTCAGGTCCTCGGCGCCGGGCAGCTCGTCCAGGCGATAGCGCCGCCGACAGGTCTGGCACTCGACGAGCGGGTCGCTGAAGTTGGCGACGTGGCCGGAGGTGACCCAGACCTGGGGCGCCATGATGATGCCCGCGTCCAGGCCGACGATGTCGTCGCGCTCCTGGACCATCGCCCGCCACCACGCCCGCTTGACGTTGTTCTTGAGCTCGACGCCGAGTGGCCCGTAGTCCCAGACGGCGTTGATGCCGCCGTAGATCTCCGAGCTCGGGAAGATGAAGCCGCGCCGCTTCGACAGCGAAACGATGGTCTCCAGGTTGGCGACGGACGGCCCCGGGTCGTCGGGCGGCGCTGTCGGCTTGGCGGCGGTCACTGCGGTCTCCTCGGGCGCAGGCGGTCGAACCTCCTGCGGGCTGATCTCGGACGGGCGGGGAACGGTCGACTCGCCATTCTCGCACGCGCGCGCGGCCAGGCGCACGCGGCCTGGGCGCACGTGAGCCGAAGGCGACGCCGTCTGGATCGCACGGCAGGTCCGGGCGCCCAACCGGCGCCGGGTGAAGCTCGTGAGCTAGATGCCGACTTCGATTGGCTCCGCAGGCGGGCCGGTCTCGATCAGGTCGCGCAGAAGAACGGCTAATCGACGCGGCGAGACGACCTCGTCTGTCGTCTCTAGCTCCCGGAGGGTCCACCAGCGCAGGCCGCCGAACAGCTCGCCTTCGACCCCGGGGTAATAGCCGGCGATCGGCTCGAAACCTGGCACCCGCGCGACGAAGAACCGCTCGAACTGGTGAAGCCACCGTCCACGCAGCTCGAAGAGATGATCGCGGAGCCAGACGCAAGGTCCGATCTCCACGTCGGCCAAGCCGGCCTCTTCCTCGACCTCACGTCTGGCCGCGTCGACATGCGTCTCGCCTGCCTCGAGACCGCCACCGATGGCCGCCCACCAGGCAGAGTCGCCATCGACGAAGCGCATGAGCAGAACCCGATCTTGCTCGTCGAGGAGCAAGACGCGAGCGGCGTGGCGGACATAGGGTGTCTCAGGCGACTCGCCGCTCACGCCCGGTCTCCAGTGAGCTGGTCCCCTGCTCGCCTGACCTCGTCCAGGAACTGCAGCGAGCGGGCGTCGCGCTCGAGGGAGACCCGCAGGAAGTCGCGCATCGCGCCTTCGACCTCGCGCTCGACGGCGGGTGGGAGTCGCAGCCCGGCGAGCGCCTCCACGTCCAGGCGCTGGTAGGCCTTCAGCAGCTTGAGCGCTTCGAGCGACAGGCCGGCGCGATCCGCCGGCGGCCCCGGGCAGCGCGAGCAGAGCAAACCGCCGAGCGGTGGCACCCAGCGGAACTGCTCGTCCGCCTCCATCATGCGGTCGCATTCGACGCACCGGTCCACCTCCGGCCGGACGCCCATCTCGTCGGCCAGGTGCATCTCATACCAGCGGGCGACTCGCCCCGAATCCATGCCCGCGTCCAGTAGCTCGTAGGCGCGGCGCAGCAGTGCGTACAGCCCCTCGGCCTCGTGGCGTTCCTCGAGGGAGCGGTCCGCCAGCTCGGCGAGGTACCAGGCCGTCGCGGTCGACTCCAGGGAGTCGCGCAGACGCAGCCAGGCGTGGCTCACCTGGACCTGGGTCACGACATCGAAGGTTCGGCCTCGAGCAAGCGCGACCCTGAGTTCGGCCATAGGTTCGAGGCTGCCTCCGAGCCGGCTCTTCGTCCGCCGGACCCCCTTGGCGATCGCCTTGAGCTTGCCGTGGGTCGGCGTGAAGAGCGTCATGATGCGGTCCGCCTCGCCGTAGTCGAAGCGGGTCAGGACGATGGCGTCGGTCACGTACAGGCGGGGGCTGGGCACGAGTCCACGCTACCACGCCAGGTGGCGGCGCTCCGCAGACATCGTCCGCCGCCCGACCGTCCTGGCGTTCCCGGGTCCGTTCGGCGTCGCCCTACGACGATTGCGCCCCTCTCCCTGACGGGCGCACCACCTGCCGGTCCGGAGCTGGCGCTCCGGACGGACGCGAACGTCAGTCGGTGTACACGGGCATCCGGCTGATCTCGGGGTCGGTAAAGATGTCGAGCTCGTCGCGACTCTGAGTCGAGAACTCCGAGACGACGGCGCCATCGGGTCCGCCCTGGAACCAGTGCTTCGTGTTCGGCGGGACGGTGAACTGCTCGCCGGGATGGAGCACGATCTCGCGCTTCGCCGTGTAGACGCCGCGCTCGGCGCGCACCGGGTGCGCCTTGGGATCCGGAGTAGGCTCGCCGCCCTCGACGTGCAGGTACACGACGCCGGTCCGGACGCGGAACGTTTCTTCCTTGCCTGGGCTGCCATCGAACGGCGGATGGCGGTGCTCGGAGCAGGTCTGGTGTGGGAACAGAACCAGTTCCTTCGCGCAGACGCGCTCCGTGTTGACGTAGACGACGATCTCGAGGCCGATATGTTCGAGGTCGTCCAGGCCGAAGTCGGCTACCTCGATGGCCGCTCTCTCGGCCGGCGTGATCGCGATCCCGGCTGCGGCGAGCATCTTGGCGGCGCGATCACGCGCCTGCTGTGTCTGCGCTGCGGTCAACATGGCGTTCTCAGACCTCCTTGTCGCGTGGTCCGTGATAGGCGCGATCGGGCCCGATCGACCAGCCGGATCGCGGCTCCTTCGGGAGTTCGATCGTTGCCACCAGCTCGTACGCCTCGCCGATCGGGCGGCCGGATATGCGGGCGGCGGCCGCGGCACCGAGTTCCACGAGCGCGTCCGGCCAGGCGATCGGTTCGATTCCGATGCCATGCGGCAGCATCGCGTCGAGGTCGTCGACGCTCGCCTTCATCACGTCGACCCCAGGGAGGGTCCGCGCCAGGAGACTCTCCCAGTCGACAGCCCTCGCCTCCGACGTCGGGTCGATTTCCGCCATGTCGATAGAGACCGTTGCGCCCACGGAGCGCGCGGCGCCCACGAGACGGACGAGAGCCGCGCCGCCGTCGGCGTAGAGCGCCGGCAAGATGCGTCGGATAACCAAGATGGAGGACGGTGTCCTGCGCCCCTGCGGCGATGCCCGCGCCTGGCAACCGCGCCGCGGCCTCGATCCGGTCGATCACGCCGCTGCCGTCGAAGGCGGCGTTGGCGCCGATGTGGTGCCAGAACGTTCGGTCGCGACCCGGGACGTCCACGACGATGGAGTACGACGTGCCTCGACCGTCGAGGCAGGTGATGCCGGCGGTATCGGCCGATGAGGTCGCCAGCAACGCGACGAGAACGCGGCCGAGCTGGTCGGAACCTGCACTCGCGACGAGTTGCGTCGGAACGCCGAGCGACGCGAGGGTGAGCCCGGTGTTGCCGACGCAGCCGCCGGCCGACAGGGCGAGAGGACCGACCTGCATCAGCCGGCCGGGCTCCATGGCAAGGGGCGCGTCGAGGGCGGGCGTGAGGTCCACGCACACGTGACCTGCGACGATGACTGGCTTCACACGACTCCCGAGATCGCTTCGTGGCGCGGCTGCCCTGATGCCGGCGACTTCGGCGACGACTTCCGTGACGACGGTGGACGCTAACTGGACGGATTCTAGGTCATGTCGATCTTTGGGCTCTCTGCTCGGATCGCGCCCTCCGCCCACCGCCTGATGCGATTCACTCTCACGCTCTAAGCTGGCGCCATGGACGAGAAGACCGCCCGTCACGACAACTCCGTTCCGGAGCCCCGCACCGACCGGACTCGTATCCGCCGGCATCCCGATCGAGCCGTGCCGGACCGGATCGAGGAGTTCCTGCGGGCGGGGCTGATCGCTCACATCGCATATGTCGAGGACGGCGAGCCGCGCACGGTTCCGTTCTTCTACCACTACGAGGACGGCCACATCTACCTCCACGGTTCCGCCGGTAGCGGCACGCTGCGTACCCTCGAAGACGGCCGGCCGGTTGCCGTTTCGGTGGCCCTGCTCGACGACCTGGTCGCCTCCAAGACCGCGCCCGATCATTCGGCCAACTACCGCAGCGTGGTCGTCTTCGGCCGCTGCCACCGGGTCTCCGACCTGACCAGGAAGCGCCGCATCCTCGACGCGACCACCGAACGCTACTTCCCGGGGCGGCACACCCCCCAGGATTACGCGCCGGCTACGGACGACGACCTCACGCGCATGGAGCTGATCGCGATCGAGATCGAGGAGGCTCAGGCAAAGGCTCGATCAGGCGGCCCGATGGGTCCGGCCGACTCAGACCCGAAGGCTCCGGGTTCGGCCTTCGTGCGACCGATCCGAGTTCGGACGGTTCGCGCGTCGGCTTCGGTCGGCCGGGCCTTTGACGGCAGGGGCCGAGGGTTCGGCGGGACCGCATGATGGGGTGGGCGGCGTTGCGCGAGCCGTGACAGACAGGTTCCTGAAGGCGAGTTGCTATGATTCGCCAGTGCAAAGCTCCGTCATTCTGCCCGACCTGATCGCCGACACCGAGCAAGAGATCCTGCGCCTGCTTTCCGATCGCGAAGGCCCAACAGCCGGCCTGTACGCGATGATGCGTTACCACCTCGGCCTGGACGGCAGCGGCTGGTCTGGCAAGAGGATGCGTCCGCTACTGGGCCTGCTGGCTTATTCGTCGATCAAGGGCGACCACCACGCGGCGCTGCCCGGAGCCGCGGCCGTGGAGCTGGGCCACAACTTCAGTCTCGTCCACGACGACATCGAGGACGGCGACCGGGAGCGGCGCCATCGCGCGACCCTGTGGGCGATCCACGGCATCCCGCACGCCATCAACGCCGGCGACATGCTCTTCACGCTGAGCCGCGTCGCCCTCCACCGTCTCTCCGACCTCGGCTTCTCGGACGCCAAGGTCCTCCGACTGATGCGCCTGTACGACATGACCTGCCTGGCGCTGTGCGAGGGCCAGTACCTCGACATCTGGGCCAGCGAGCGCTCCGAGCCGATGTCGGTGGAACTCTACTTCGACATGATCGGTCGCAAGACCGCGGCCCTCATCGCGGCGTCGGTCGAGGCCGGCGCCGTGCTCGCGACTGACAACGAAGAGGTAATCAGCCGATACCGCGCCTTCGGCTGGGCCCTCGGCATCGCCTTCCAGCTGAACGACGATCTGCTCGGCATCTGGGGAGAGCAGTCGAAGACGGGCAAGGAGCCAACTGACGTCGCCAGGCACAAGATGACGCTGCCCGTCATCTACGCCTTCGAACACGCCAGCCCCGACGATCGGGCGCGGCTCGAGGCAATCTGGCGGACCGACTCGCCTGGGGAGACCCAGGTCGCCGAAGCGGTCGCCCTGATCGAACGGCTGGGTGGCCGGGACTACACCCGCGACCAGGCCCGCCAGAATCGCGACCGGGCCCTGGCCGAGCTGGAGGCCGCCGGCGTCGTCGACGCCGAGGCGCTGGAGTCGCTCCACGACATCATCGTCGGACTGATCAAGGCCTGAGCCTCGCCCCGACGACCCTGCGCCTGGACTCTATCGCTGATCCGACTCCTGGTCGGAGGGCGCCCGTCCGTCCTGGTCCGCCGGTTCGCGGACGGCCAGGACCTTCCCCACGCGACGACCGTCGGTCGACTCCACGGTGAGCGTCAGTCCCTGCTCCTCGAGGCGGATCTGGTCGCCCGGTCGCGGCACGCCGCCGATGCGGTGGTAGATGAGCCCGCCGACCGTGTCGTACTCCTCCGAATCCTCGAGGCCGGCCAGCTCGACGTCGAATAGCTCGCCCAGGTCGTCGACCGATGCCCGCCCATCGATACGCGCCTCGTCATCGGAGAGCCGCACCGTCATCGGCTCCTCCTCGTCATACTCGTCCTGTATCTCGCCGACGATCTCCTCGAGCAGATCCTCGATCGTGACCATGCCTGCGGTGCCGCCGTACTCGTCGAGCACGATCGCCAGATG
Source organism: Chloroflexota bacterium (assembly GCA_003141245.1). Classification (GTDB taxonomy): domain Bacteria; phylum Chloroflexota; class Limnocylindria; order Limnocylindrales; family CSP1-4; genus Fen-1039. The sequence continues at coordinate 8,352 of PLLE01000028.1, read as the reverse complement.
CACCTTCCGCCGCTGCAGCTTGTGGAGCAGATCGTCGATCGACATCGACTCCGGCGCGAAGAGCGGCGCACGGAGCAGCGCGCGCAGGTCGGGTCGCTTCTCTTGCCCCTTGAGCACCGGGAGCAGGTCCTTCGCGTAGAGGATGCCGCACACCTCGTCGATGGAATTCTCGTATACGGGAATGCGGCTGTGACCCTCGCGGATAATGGTGTCGATCGCATCGTCCAGGCTGGTCGTGACCGGCAACGCGCTTATGTCCGTGCGCGGAACCATGATCTCGTGCAGACGGCGCTCGCCCAGCTCGATGACGGCGCTGATCATCTGCTCCTCTTCCGCCTCCAGGATCCCCTGCTCGCCGCCGCGCTCGACGATCAGCTTCAGTTCCTGCGAGCTGATCTGGGCTTGCTGGGCGACGTCCGTGCCAAACCCGCCGGCGATCTTGCGGGTCAGCCAGGTGAGCAGGCTCACCAGTGGAGCCAGGATCCGGCCGAGCACGTCGATCGGACCGGCCAGCGCCAGCGCCACACGATCCGGCCGAGCCAGGGCCAGCGTCTTGGGCACCAGCTCCCCGAAGATGATGAAGAAGAGGGACATCAGGATCGTGACCGTCAGGAGAGCGACGCCCGCCGCGGCATCCTTGACTATCGGAACGTCGCGCAAGACGACCGCCAGCCGGTCGCCCAGGTTCACCGCCGCGTATGCCGAGGCCAGGAAGCCGACGAACGTGACGCCGATCTGGGCCACGGCCAGGAAGCGGCCCGGGTCATGGACCAACCGCTTGACCCGAGGCGCGCCCCGTTGGCCTTCGTCGATGAGCTGATCGATCCGGCTGTGGCGCAGGCTGACCAGCGAGATTTCGGCCGCGACGAAGACCGCCTCGATGAGGACGAGGAAGAGGACGACCAGCAGCTGCAGGATGAAATCGCTCATTGGGTCTTGTCGAGCGGCGACTCGTCACCGGGCTGCCGCGGCTTGCGGACCCGAGCCGGAACGCCAACCGCCAGCATTCCGTCGGGCACGTCCCTCGTCACGACCGATCCGGCCCCGGTGCGCGAGTCGTCGCCCAGCTCCACGGGAGCCACCAGCATCGTGTCCGAACCCAGGAAGACCCGCTTGCCGACCTTCGTCTTGTGCTTTCGGACGCCGTCGTAGTTGCAGGTGACCGTGCCCGCGCCGACGTTCGTCTTCTCGCCCAGGACCGCGTCGCCGATGTAGCTGAAGTGGTGCTGCTGGACGCCGGGTTCGAGGCGGCTCGCCTTGACCTCGGCAAAGTTGCCGAGCTTCGCGCTGCGCCCGATCGAGGACTTGGGCCGAAGGTGCGAGAAGGGCCCGATCTGGACCTCGTCCTCCACCTCGGAGCATTCGAGAACGCTGGCCCAGATGAAGCAGTTGCGACCGACCACGGTGTCGATTATCTGGCTGCCCGCGCCGATTCGAGTTCCCTCGCCGATGCGTGTGCTCCCCCGAAGGATGACGTTGGGCTCGAGCGTGACGTCGGAGGCCAGCTCGACCGAGGCGTCGACGTAGGTCTGGCTCGGGTCGATCATCGTCACCCCGGCCATCATGTGCGCCTCGTTGATCGCCATCCGGAGATCGAGCTCGGCCTCGGCCAGCTGCGCGCGATCGTTGATGCCGGCCAGTGTGCCGTCATCTTCGACTTCGAGCGAGACGATCGGCCGGCGATCCTCGCGGGCCAGGACGACCAGTGCCGGCAGGTAGAATTCGCCCGAAACGGGCGAGGCCTGCACGTCGCCGATCCGCCCGCGCAGCCACGGGCCGTCGAAAACGTAGACCCCGGCGTTGATCTCGTCGATCTCCAGCTCATCGGGCGTGGCGTCCTTTTGCTCGACGATGCGCAGGACCTGCCCGCCGTCATCGCTGCGAACCACGCGGCCCAGGCCCTCCGGGTCGAGAGTGTGGACGCCGACCAGAGCCATCGCGGCGCCGCGGGCCCGCCTCAGGTCGATCAGCTCGGCCAGAAGGTCGGGGTCGACGAGCGGCACGTCGCCGGAGAGGACAAGGATCTCGCCAGCGTCGGCGGGGGCGAGCGCCAGGGCCGCCTTGACCGCATCCGCCGTGCCCAGCGGCGCCTCCTGGAGGGCGAAATCGGCGCGATCCGCGAAGACTTCGGTGATTGCCGCCGTATGCGGGGAGTAGACGACGAGCGGCCGCCGGTGGCCCACCTCCTCTGCCGCGTCGAGTACGTACGACAGCATCGGGCGGCCGCACAGCTCGTGCAGAACCTTGGGCTTGCTCGACTTCATGCGCGTCCCGAGCCCAGCGGCGAGCACCACCGGCAGGACGCTCTCAGGGGACTCACTCATGGCACTGGACGGTAGCACGGAACTATGCCGCCGCGCGAGGCGGCGCGCCGCAGAAGACCCGGGCAGATCAACTCGCGCGGCGTGCGATCGCCTCGATCTCGACCAGGGCGCTGCGAGGCAGCGCAGCAACCTGGACCGTGCTCCGGGCCGGGGCCGGCCCCACGATGTGCCTGGAGTAGATGGCGTTCACCAGCGAGAAGCTGGCCAGATCGGTCAGGAAGATCGTCGTCTTCACGACGTCAGCCATCGAAACGCCGGCTGCCGCCAGTACCGCCTCCAGGTTGAGCATCGTCCGCTCGGTCTGGTCTTCGATGCCACTGACCAGCTGGCCGGTGATCGGGTCGAGCCCCGCCTGGCCCGAACAGAACACGAAACCGTCGATCGCGATGGCCTGACTGTACGGGCCGATCGCGGCCGGCGCCCCGGCCGTCGAAACCACCTGGCGAGTCATCGAAGGCTAGCTCCCTTTCGGATCGAGACGCCCACGGGTTGGGCGCCCCATCTTGCGATCTGATTCGGTTGTGCCGACATTGTGAGCCCCGGCGGGGTGGACTGTGGAGGTCGTCGATCCGCGCGAGAGAATCGCAGTCGCCGCGACGAACGGCGCACCATCGCCGATCGGTGGCAGGCTACCGTCGCGGATCCGCAGGCGAACGATCCGGGCGGCCTTGCGGGCCGTAACGAGCGACGGATAGAGGACCCAGGCCGTGGGGCCGGAGCCGGATTGGCCGACGGGGCGGCCAAGGATGCGCTGGAGCGCACGGCGGAATCCGGCGAGAGGCGGGGCGACCGAGAGGGTCGCCGGCAGCAGATCGTTGGCGGCGGCGAGCTCCTCCGCCCTGGCGAGGAGATCGGGCGTGGCCAGGCCGGACCGAAGGTCGGCGACGAGACGCTCGGAGACGGCCAGCGCGACCCCGGCCTCGGCTGGGCGCGCGCCGCCGCCATACGCCGCGAAGACGGCGGGCGTCGAAACGGGAAGTCGGGGCGTGACGATCAGCACGGCCGGAGCATCCCCCTCGAGATCGGGCAGCCGTTCGACGAACTCGCCACGGCCGGTCACGAGAGCCACTCCCCCGGCGAGGAAGAACGGTACGTCGGACCCGAGAGAGGCGGCGATCTTGGCGACCCGGGCAGAAGGGAGCGAGGTGCCCCAGGCTTCCATGGCGGCGGCGATCGACGTAGCCGCGTCGCTGCTGCCACCGCCGAGTCCCGCGGCCACGGGGATGCGCTTCGTGAGGCGCGCGGCGAGGGGCGGCGGGTCGGCCTGGTCGCCGGACCAGGCGGCATCTCGGACGGCCGCGCGAGTGGCGCCGATAGCCCGCAAGACGAGGTCGTCGGCAGTGGCCAGGAGCGGCAAGCCCGCGATCCGCAGGGTGTCGCCGCGCGCCCCGCCGCTCGCTCCGTCGCGGGCTCCAGCGGGCGCCACAGAGACCGCCACGACGTCGCCGAGCGCCAGCGGCACCATCACCGAATGCAGGGCGTGGTAGCCGTCCTCGCGGCGCCCGACGACGGCCAGCGTTAGGTTCATCTTCGCCGGCGCGAAACGGAGAACGCGAACGCCGGCCGCACCACGGGTCGGCTCCGCACCACGGGTCGGCTCCGCTCCACGGGTCGGCGCCGGCGCCCTGGCAGTCATCGTCGCGGCCCCGCGCGCGACCCGGCCTTCGCCGCCCTGGCCGTCTTCGAAGCGGGCGCCGCCGTGGCCCCTCTGACCCGCTCCGCCGGCAACGGTCCCAACGCGGCCCGCAGGGCCAACCACTCGTCGACGGCGAGGGTCTGCGGCCGCCGCTCCCCGACGATCGAGCATGCATCCAGGGCCCGATCGATCGCCTCGCCCGGCATCACCAGCTGGCGCACGAGAACGTTGCGCAGCATCTTGCGCCGCTCGCGGAAACCCGCCTGGACAAGCCGCCACAGGCTCTCCTCGTCCTCGGCCGAGAGACGCGGCCGCTCGCCCAGCGGATCGATCGGCTCGATCGCGACCACCGCCGACTCGACCTCGGGCGCCGGCTCGAAAGCCTCGCGCGGAACGACGAAGGCGATGCGGACGGCGGCGTGGAACTGGACGAAGACCGAGAGGTAGCTCATCTCGCCGGGAGCGGCGGAGATGCGCTCCGCCACCTCGCGCTGCAGCATCAGGACGAGCCGGCTCGGTCGCGGCGCCGATCCCAGGAAGCGATGCAGAATCGGACTCGTGATGTGATAGGGAACATTGGCCACGACTTCGAACGGCGGCTGGATCAGCTCGCTCACCTTCTGGTCGAGGATATCGCCCTGGACGAGAGTCAGGGCGCCCGAGGCGATTGCCTCCTCGTTCACCCGGCTCAGCCGATCGGCCAGCCTTCGATCGAGCTCGACCGCCGTGACTGCCGCACCGCCGGCCAGCAGACCGCCGGTCAGGATCCCGAGTCCCGGCCCAACCTCCAGAATGCGCCGCCCCGGTTCAGGTGCCGCCAGATCGAGAATCGACTGCAGGACGTCGGGATCGGCCAGGAAGTTCTGCGAGAGCGAGTGGCGGGCCCTCAGGCCCTCGTCGCGGAGGAGACGGCGGACGGCAAGCGGGTCGAGCCGTGGCCGCCTGGCGGCCACCCCACGGCCACCGTCACCGGGCGCGCCACCGCGAACCGCTCGGGCGTCCTGCGGCCCCTGTTTTGCGCCGGGCGACTGGCTCACCGTCGAGCCAGCGGCAGCGACGGCTTCGCGTCGAGGTCGAGCCCAGCCCGCGTCCCCGCCTCGAACCGTCGAGCGGCAGCTGCCCCGATCATCGCCCCGTTGTCCGTGCACAACGCCGGCCGTGGAACCACGAGCGGCATCCCTGCGGCCCGTGCCGCCTGAGCCAGCCGATCCCGCAGCACCCGGTTCGCGGCGACGCCGCCGCCAAGCACGACGGACCTGGCACCGGCCGCCTTCGCCGCCCGTATCGTCTTGGTCACGAGCACGTCCACGACGGACTCCTGGAAGCCGTCCGCCAGCTCGGCAACTCGATCTTGGGGAAGCGGCATCTCCGCCCCGCCGGCCTCCACCGCGATCGTCCGCCGAGCTGCCGTCTTGAGGCCGCTGAAGCTGAAATCGAACGAGTCGCCGAGCCAGGCCCTCGGGAAGGCGACGTCATGCCGGACCGCCGCGGCCGCCGCCTTCATGATCGCCGGCCCGCCCGGGTACGGCAGCCCGAGCAGCCGGCCCACCTTGTCGAACGCCTCGCCGGCCGCGTCGTCGAGCGTCTCGCCGAGTAGCCGGTATTGCAGGTGATCGCGCATTTCGACAAGGAAGGTGTGCCCGCCCGACACGATCAGCGCGACGAGCGGGAAGAGCGGCTCCGGGACCTCGCGCGCCTCGTCGGTCAGCCATGCCGCGTACAAGTGGCCCTCCAGGTGGCTCACCGGAACGAGCGGCTTGCCGTGGACGTAGGCCAGCGTCTTGGCGAAGTTGATCCCCACCAGCAGCGAGCCGGCCAGCCCGGGCCCCTCGGTGACGGCCACGGCCGAGATGTCGTCCCAGCCGACTCCAGCCGCCGACCACGCCTCATCCAGCACCGGCACGATCCAGCGCAAATGGGCCCGCGCCGCGACCTCCGGCACGATCCCACCTGTCGCCGCGTGCATCGCGACCTGGCTCGCCACGACGTTGGAGTGAATCTTGCGGCCATCCTCCACCACGGCGATGCCTGTCTCGTCGCAGCTGGATTCGACCGCCAGGATAAGGCCGCCCCGCTTCACGACTGCCTCCTGACGCCGCTCGGCCGAAGGATGTCGGGGGCGATGGCTCGACCGCCTTCGGAGCCCTCTTCGGCCTCGTCCGGACGACCGACCGGCAGCCCGTCGCTCCCAATCTCGACGTCCTGTCGCCTGGCAACGGCCGCCCGAAGCGCCGCGATTCGATCGCGCATTGCCCGACCGTCGAGCGTGTCTGTGGTCAGGATCAGGGCATCCTCGTTGTCGTCGCTGTAGTAGCGCCGCCGGACGCCGACGAGCGCGAAGCCGTACTTCTCATACAGCCTGCGCGCGGGATGGTTCGACGGCCGGACCTCGAGCGTCGCCTCGCGCGCCCCGCGCGCCTGAGCCAGATCGAGCAGGGCCAGCAGGAGCCGCTCCCCCACTCCCTGGCGGCGCCAGGTCTTGCGCACCGCGAAGGTCGTGATATGGGCCTCGTCCACCATCAGCCACATGCCGGCGAAGCCGACGAGCCGGTCGTTGTAGCGGGCCACGATGTAGTGCGCCAGGCGGTTGGTTTCGAGCTCGGAGCGATAGGCGTGCGGCGGCCAGGGCGTGGTGAAACTCTCACCCTCGATCTCCTGGACGGCCCCCAGATCGTCGACAGTCATGCGGTCGATGACGATCGCTAGGTGCGGTCGTGCGACCATCGAACCTCTCCCTTCACCGACGCGATCCCGCGCGGCAGGGTCACGTACTCGGGCACCAGGCGGGCGACGTCGTCCCCGCCGGAGGCAAGGTGCCTCGCGCCGAGTCGAAGCAGGGCGGCCGAGAGCCCCTGCTCGGCCTGGGCGCCCAGCGCCAGCGCCTCAGCCGGCGCCCGATCCGGCAGGTCGACGGCGACGAGCAGCGCCGCCGCGTCCAGCGCCGGGTCCTCGCCGCCTCGGAGGAGGGACGCCACTCCCCCGAGAACCAGTACGCGGTCCGATGGCCCAGCCGGCAGCAGCAGGGCGACCGCGCGTGACTCCGGCGCTCCGACGACCGCTCGGGCGGCGGCCAGCAGCGCTTCGGAAGTGGCGACGCCGGCGATCGGGACGTCTAGCCCATACGCCAGCGCCTTGGCGGTCGCGATGCCGACGCGCATCCCCGTGAACGCCCCGGGGCCGGTGCCCACGACGATCCCGCCCAGTTCCGCGAGCACTACCCGGTTGGCGACCAGCAGCTCGTCGGTGCGGGCCAGAAGCTCTTCGCCGTGGCGATAGCCGGCCTGCCATCGACTCTCGTCGATGAGAGCGCCATCGGCGGAGCCCAGCGCCACCAGGGCCCTGGTGCCGGACGTGTCTATCGCGAGCAGGGTCCGACCTGCGCTCATCGTACGGCCTTCGTCGCGGGCGATTCCAACGGCGAGGCGTCCGACGATGCGCCCGACAGTGCGTCCAGGTAGCGGGAGTAGGTCGCTTCCGCGGCGCGGAGCACGATCCGGCGCGGGTCGTCGCCCGTGCCTTCGATCAGGACGTCGAGATGGCCGGCGGGCATGGCGTCCGCCAGCCTCTCAGCCCATTCGATCAAGGTGACGCCTTCGCCCTGGCGCTCGTCGATCAGGCCGCCCGCCAGTGCCTCGGCTGCGTCGGCCAGCCGATAGAGGTCGATATGGAAGAGCGGCAGGCGTCCGCAATACTCGGCCATCAGCACGAAGCTCGGCGAGACGATCGTGTCAGTCACGCCCAAGCCGGCACCGAAACCCTTGGCGAACTGGGTCTTGCCGGCGCCCAGCTCCCCCACCAGGCTCAGCAGATCACCCGGGCGCGCCGCTGCTGCCAGCGCCGCCGCAAGGGCGCGCGTGCCCGCAGGATCTCGCGTTTCGACGACGCGTTCGAGCGCCCGGCCTTCTATCACCCTCGGAGGTTACCCGAAAGCGTGTCGGCCCGGCTCTCGCAGTGCGTCCGGCGGATCGGGCGCCGCCGGTCCGACTAGAAGATGAAGCGCTCCAGATCGGCGAGAGCGATCACCGTGGGGGTCAGATCGTCGCCGAGACGGACGTTCGCGGCCTCCAGGTGGATGCCGGCGCGGAAGCGATGGAGTCCGGCCGAACCGAGCCAGCGACCCTCGCGGCCGGCCCGCGGGCCGCTGCGAACGCGCACCCAATCCGGCGGAAGCTCCGGGAGCGGCACGTCCAGGTCGTCGAGGACGAGCAGCGGCGGGTCGGTGACGATCGCCACCTCGCGCCCGGCCAGGGCTGCAAGGAGTGCCAGGATCGGCGAGGCGATCGGGCGGCGCTGATGGCCGTCCAGCCCCAGGACCCCGAACGGAGGCAGGGGATGCAGCCCGGACCGCTGGCGCGCCTCCGATGCGGCCAGGTCGCGCAGCTCTCCCTGGCC
>PLLE01000021.1 GCA_003141245.1 Chloroflexota bacterium | reverse complement strand
GCGCAGTTGCCGACGCCCACGATCGCGACGCGGATCTTCTTGCCCCGCTCCGGCTTGGGGGCGGTGCTGGCTGCCGGCGCCGTTGCGTTCGCGGCGTCGCTGCTGATCTTCTCGCTCACTTTGCTCCTTGCTCCTCTTTGCGAAGCTGCGTACGAACGTGCCAGGTGCGCTGAACTGCGGTGATGCTTGCTGTTACGAAGATGATGCCGAGGGCGAGCGCCAGCCAGAGCTGGCCCCTCGCGCCCGTGCCGATGCCGCCGTCCAGGCCGGCCGCGACGAGTCCGATGGTCAGGAGGACAAGCCGCTCGGCGCGAGGGGCGATGCCCACCTCGCCGTGCAACCCGAGGCTCTCGGCCTTGGCCCGGGTGTAGCTGACCTGGAAGCTGGAGACAGCCGCGGCGGCGGCCAGGGCCGCCCCCGTGACGAAGCCGGCAGCCGAAGCGCCGGCAACGATCCCAATGTAGACGACCCCCTCGCCCCAGCGATCCAGGGTGGAGTCGAGGAAGGCCCCGAAGCGGGTCACGCGGTTCTGGGCGCGGGCGAGCCCGCCGTCGAGCATGTCGAATGACCCGCCGAAGATGACGAGAGCGGCTGCGGCGATCCAGAGCTGGGCCGCCGCGGCGACGGCGGCGACGGCAGAGATCCCGAAGCCGATGATGGTCAGGGCGTTGGGCGTGAGACCGATCTTGCCCGCCCCGACGGCGATGGGAGTGACGGCACCGCGGACGCGGGCCCGCGTCCGCTGGGAGACGAACGACTGGTCACCCATGGCTCAGTGCGCCTCGACCGGGCGCGCCGCGCGTGGGACGCCTAGCAGCGTGCGCTGGCGTTCGGCGACCTCGTCGAAAACGTTCGGCCGAAGCTGGCAGAAGACCTCGCGACCGGTCCGCTTGGTCTCGACGACGCCGGCGGCCTTGAGGCGGCCGACATGCCAGCTTACGAGGGGCTGGCTGAGTCCGACGGTCTGGATAAGATCGCCGACCGTGGCCGGGCCCTCGGCGAGCCGCCGCACGATACGCAGGCGATTCACGTCCGCGAGGGCCTTGTGGAAGACACGCAGCTCTCGCAGGTCGTCGGGCTGGTCGACGATCGCGGCGACGGTTGAACGGATGTGCGCTGGTGACGGCAAGATGAGCGGCCTCGCAGGCTGGAGTGGTGTGAAGGCCAGGCGAGCCCGGCGCCCCGAACAACCAGCCTTTATATAAAGGCTGGTTGATGCTATGACGCAGGAGGGAGGCTGTCAAGCCTGTGAACTCGCCCTGTGTGAACTCGTCCGGCACCTCCGTTACCAGGACTCGAGTGGGGAAGTCAGGAAGGTGATATGGCCAGCCGGCTACTACGGCGAAGGCGATGCGCTGATCGCGCAAGATGGGATGGTCGTGGCGCGCGTTTCTGACCATCTCAAGGTCGGGGGTGGCGAATGGATGGGAGATGGCTGGCTGGCATGCCCCGGTAAGGATTTCAGGGCGCCTCTTTAGCGCGCCGGCCTCTTGACGCGCGGGCCGACTCGGCGTCCCGCAGCCTGCCCCTACACTTGCCCTATGCGACGCGTCTCGTCATACCTGGTGCTCACAGTGCTGGGCGCCGGCGTCTTCATGGCCGGCCTCGAGCTGATGGTCACGGCCGTGGCGCTGCCACAGATCTTGGCCACGATGGCCGACTGGACGGATCTGCGCAAAGCCTCGTGGATCATCAACGGCTACCTGCTGGTCTACGTCGTCACGATGCCGCTGGCGGGCCGGCTCACCGATACGTGGGGCGCTCGGCGCCTCTTCCTGGCGGCCCTCACCGTTTTCACTGTCGGTTCGTTTCTGGCCGGCATCGCTCAGGACCTCGACCAGCTGATCGCCGCGCGCCTGGTCCAGGCCGTGGGCGGCGGGGCGATCATCCCCGTGGCCACGGCCGCCGCCTCGCACCTATTCGAGGGGCCGGCCCGGCCGCGGGCCCTGGGCATCATCGGCGCGCTGACCTTCCTGGGGATGGCCGCGGGGCCTTTCGTCGGCGCCGCGGTGCTGGAAACCGTCCATCCTGAGACGGCCATGGCCAGCATGGGCATCTCCGCCGGCCCGCTCGTCTCCACGGTCTCGCCGGCGTGGCGCTGGGTCTTCTATGTCAACGTCCCGATTGGAATCTGCGGCCTCGCCATCGCCTGGGCCGCCAGCAGTGGATGGGACACCCCCCACGTGCCCGCGCGAGTGGATCTTCTCGGAGCCCTGCTCTTTACCGTGGGCCTGGCCGGCATTCTCTTCGGGGTCACTCTCATCGGCAGCGGCGACGAGGTCTTCGGCGTGCCGATCCAGCTGGCGGTCGGCGCGCTCCTGACCCTCGGCGCCGCCTCCACCCTCGCCGCCGTCATCCATGGCCTGCGACGTCCCGACCCGTTCCTCGACCCTCGCCTCTTCGCCGACCGGGTCTTCAGCTCGGCGGCGCTCATCTCGCTGCTGACCGGCTACGGCATGGCCACCGCGATCGTGGGCGGGGCGGTCTTCGTGGACCGAGTCCTCTACGGCGGTCCTGCAGAGCAGCGAGTGGTGCTTGGGGCTCTGGCCGGGGCGATGGCCCTGGGCGCACTGCTCTCGGGTTTCCTGACCCGCTTGCTCTCCCTCCGCCTGATGACGCTATTCGGTCTGGCGCTCAGCGTGGGCGGACTCGTCTGGATGTCGATGTGGAGCCCGGACGTGTCGACCAATGCCTTTGCCGCCTCGGCGGCGGTCTTCGGCCTTGGCTTCGGGCTGACGGTGACGCCGCGGTCGACGGCGGCCGTTGAGGCGGCTGGCCGGCGAGCCTTCGGCGCAGCATCCGCAACGGTCACGGTGGCGCGAATGATCGGCATGGCCGTGGGCATGGCCGCGCTAACGGCGTACGGCTCCACCACGATCACGCGCATCTCAAACGAGATCTACGGCTCGGGCGAGAGCTACAAGCAGTACATTCCGGCATATCTGCGCGATCGCCCGCTGCACGACGGGCTGGTGGTGCAGGCGCTCGAAAGCTGGGCCGCCAGCAAGGCGGCCTCGATCATGGTCGGCATCTTCCTGGTGGCTGCGGCGGTGACGCTCGTCGCGGTCGTCCCCGCTCTGGCGCTTCGGGTGAGGAAGCGCCTCGGCGCGACAGACGAGGGCGACGGCCCGGCGGAGGAGACGGAATATGACGAATCGATCGCCTTCTGACGGGTCTCCGTCGCTCGCGGTAGCCATGGCGACCGCCGCATCCGCGCCGCCTTCGGCTGCTCCTGCATCGGAGCCAAACGGCGTCGTGCGGGTGGTTTCGCTCCAGGACGGCATGTGCCGCGATCTGGAGGGCGATGAGGCGCTGGCCGAGCTTGCACGGGCGATCGCATCGCAGCAGGCGACCGTTTGGGTCGACCTTTGCGGCGCGTCAACGAGCTTACTGGCCGAAGTCTCGAAGATCCTCGACCTCCACCCCCTCCTCGTCGAGGACCTGGCCGAGCGCGATCAGCGGGCCAAGATCGAGCAGGTCGGCGACCTGGTTCACATGGTCGTCTTCTCGCTCGGATTCGACGATGGCAAGATCTACGACCGCGAGCTCGATTTCGTTCTGGGCGAGCGGTTTCTCCTGAGCAGCCACAGTCATTGGTGGGATCCTCGCTCGACGCGTCACCTGAGGAGCGGCATAGACGAGACCATGCGACGCGGCCCGGGCCACCTCCTGTGGGCCCTCTGCGACGACACGATCGACGCCTACTTCCCGATGCTGGACCGCCTCGGCGACGAGATCGATGAACTCGAGGACGAGGTCGTCGCCCGGGCGGATCGGGCTCTGCTGGAGCGGCTCTTCGAGCTGAAGCGAGCGCTGATCCTGATCCGCCGCATCACCGCTCCTGAGCGCGAGATGTTCAACCTGCTGTCGAGCCGCGAGGAGATGGGCATTTCGGCCGACGAACGCCTGTACTTCCGCGATGGGTACGACCATTTGATCCGCCTGACCGACGAGCTGGACACCTACCGCGAACTCGCCTCGGCGACCCTCGAGACGTATCTGTCCACCGTCAACAACAACCTCTCGTCGATCATGAAGCGGCTGACCGGCGTGACCGTGGTGGTGGCGGGGATCGGCGCGGTGGGCGGCATCTTCGGGATGAGCGAGGCTCAGGCCGCCTTCCGTCTGGACGAGGGCCCGGGATTCTGGATCGTCACGGCCGGGTGCGTCCTCCTCGCCGGAATGGCGGCCGCGGTCCTGCACAAGATCGACTGGATCTAGCGCCTCGGCCGGGCCGGGTGCTTCGGGCGGAGCGCAGTCCGATCAGGGGCGGCAGCCGCCCTGGTTGGCTGCTGTGCAGCGCGGCGCGTCCGGGCAGACGCGACCGGTGGGAGCCGGGTGCGCGTCGGCCTGGCTGGCGGCGACCACGCCGATGGGCATGGCCAAGACCTGGAGCTTGTTCGACGTGTTGGCATGCCCCTCGGAAGTCTGCAGCCACAGCTGATCCGTCGTTGCGGCCAGCGGCTGGTCCAGAGTGGTCGGCGAGTTGGGCACGTGTGCGATCACCTTCGTGATCTCGTAGATGTGGCTCTGGTTGTCGTCGGTGTAGACCACCGCATAAGCACCGAGCATCGCGGCGCCGGAGTCGACCTGAGATTTCGTTAGGAGAGGCAGGAACATGTGGACTCGCGCGTGGGCGTACAGGTAGACGGCGTGGGGCGCGCCCGGAAACCCGTAGACCACCGTGCCCGAGGAGAGGTACTCGGCCGTGTCGCACAGTGGGAACTGCTCGTTGGGCGGGGACGCGACGATCGGCAGGTCGATGCCGAGCGCCGGGATCCAGATACGCGTCGCGACGGCGAGGGTGGTGCTTCCGGAAGTGCCGGGTGAGGGAGTGGCCGAGCCCGAAGGCGTCACCAGTGGCGGGATGCTAGGCAGCGACGGCGATCCGGAGGCAACTTCAAACGTGGGTGAGGCGTCGGGCTGCCCCGCGGGCGAGAAGTAGCTGAAGAGCCCCGCAACGACCAGGAAGACGCCGGCGCCGGCGAGAAGAGTGGGCATCGGACCCACAAGATCGCCCAGCAGCCCCCTCAGCGGGCGAACCAGCCGGCGAAAGAACGGCACGCTCGGGCGCGCGATGCGCGCACCGCCGCGGCCGAGCGAGACGAGCGCCGCCCTGGCCGGTTCGAGAATGCGGGCTAGCGCATGGAAGTACCGTGAGAACGCCCCGCGGGACGAGCGAGCGAGCGAGCGAAGACGAAGCATTGGCCGGCATCCTAGCAGGCGAGCCCACCGACTGCCTCGGGCAACACCCCGAAGCACGGCCCACGGCGGCGTCGGCTGAGAACGTTACTTCGCCGCGAGGGCCGATTCCTGGTACGCTCCAGCGTATGGCTCGACGATACAGCTTCATCTTCTCGGCGCTACTCGGTGTGGTCACCGCCCTCGTGATCCTGGTGGCCGTGGTCGTGGCCCTGCCCGGCCAGGCCCCGGCGCTGCCGGCACGGCCCACTTTCGTGGTCCTGCCCACGCCCACGTCTACGCCGCTGCCGATCGTCACTCCGACGCCGACCCCCGGCCCAGCCGGCGATCAGCCCGCTGGAAGCATCGCCCCGTTCGGCGACAATTAGCCCCTCAGGACGTCGGCGGCTCTGCTGGCCATCTCCTGGATGGCCGGGAAGAGCCCGAAGATCACCGTCATGATGCCGGTCACGGCCAGGCCGACCCGGAAGAGCAGGCCGGGTGACAGGGGCGCGGCCGCCTCGGCGGGTTCGCGCATGTACATGTACACGACCACGCGCAAGTAGTAGAACGCCGCCGCGGCCGCGTTGAGCATCGCCAGGACCGCCAGAGCCGTCAGCCAGCCGCCGGCCTGGATCGCCGCGACGATGACGTATGCCTTGGCCCAGAAGCCGGCGAGCGGCGGGATCCCCGTCAGCGACAGCAGGAAGAGCGCCAACAACGCCCCCAGCCACGGATCGCGCCGCCCCAGACCGGCAAACGTGGAGATCTGGCTCGAGACCCCGGGCCGGCGCTGCACGGCCGTGACCACGGCGAAGGCGCCCATGTTCATGAACGTGTACGCGGCGCCGTAGAAGAGGATCGCCGCGATGCCGCTGTGCTGGCCGCCGGCGTAGGCCGCCAGACCGACCAGGATGTAGCCGGTGTGGGCGATCGAGGAGTAGGCCAGCATCCGCTTGACGTTGTCCTGGGTGATCGCCACCAGGTTGCCGAGGGTCATCGTCAACGCAGCCAGAACGATCACGATCGGCAGCCAGTCGGCCTTGAGGGGGCCGAGCGCGCCGACGAAGAGGCGCAGGGCGATGGCGAAGGCGCCGACCTTGGGGCCGACCGAGAGGTATGCAGTGACGGGCGTCGGCGAGCCCTGGTACGCGTCCGGGGTCCAGTAGTGGAACGGCACCGCGGCCATCTTGAAGGCTACGCCCGTCGTCATGAAGGCCAGGCCCATCGCGAGGCCGGGCTGGATCGAACCGGTCGCGACGACATTCGCCAGGGCCGCGGCCACGACGTCCACCCGCGTGCTGCCGGTAATGCCCCAGACATAAGCCAGGCCGAAGAGCAGGATCGCGCTCGAGAACGAGCCGAGGAGGAAGTACTTGATCGCGCCTTCGGTCGAGTAGGGATCGTTCTTGGCGAAGCCGGCCAGAAGGTAGCCCGGCAGAACCATCAGCTCGAGGGCGACGAAGAGAAGCAGCAGATCGGCCGAGGCCGCGACCAGCATCCCCCCGGTCACGGCGAATATCAGGATCGCGGCGAACTCGGCGATCGGCAGGTGGCGCGGCTCCAGGTAGTCGTGGGCGAAGAGGATCGTCAGGGCCGCGATCGCCACGAAGAGGAGATCGAGGAAGGTCGTCAGGTTGTCGAGGGAATACGAGCCGCCGAAGGCCGTCTCACGGTGCCCCGAGAGGGAGACGATCGTCAGCGCGACCACTGCCAGGCCCGCCAGCGCGGTGGCGATGGCTGGAGCCCGGCGCCCCGGGGCTGCGAAATCTACGATCAGGACGGCCGCGGCCGTCAGAACGGCGGCGATGACCGGTGCGACGGTGCCCAGGTCGGACCAGTTCATCTCGCTTCTCCTCTCAGAGCCCGTGTCCGCCGATCAAGCGAAGCAGATCGCCGCTCCGAAGAGCACAGCGCACGGCGGCGACGAGCACCGCAGCGAGCGCATCTATCGATGCGTGAGCAAGGCGCACAGGAGCCAACACCGCGATGAGCCGGCTGAGCGAGCGAGATGCAAGCGGGCATCGGCGGATAAGGACTCATCCGCCGACCGCGACCCCGGCGGCCGCCAGGAAGGTCTGGACCGGGCCGTTGAGGAGATCGAGGACCAGGCTCGGGAAGAGCCCGAGCACCACTATCAGCGCCGCCAGCGGGGCGAGAGTCATGAACTCGACCCGGCTCATATCGGTCAGGCGGTCGCCCAGCCCGCTCAGGAAGTCCGAGACTGGGCCGAAAGCGACGCGCTGGAACATCCACAGCAGGTACGTGGCGGCCAGGACCATGACGATGATCGATGCGACGGCGATCGCGGGCGCGTACGTAAAGGAACCCACGAAGACCAGGAACTCGCCGACGAAGCCAGAGAGTCCCGGCAGTCCGGCCGAGGCCAGGATGAAGAAGCCGAAAACGGTCGACCACAGCGGCATCACCGCCGCCAGCCCGCCCATCTTCGCGATCGATCGGTCGTGGGTGCGCTCGTAGACCACGCCGACCAGGAGGAAGAGCCCGCCCGTGATCAGGCCGTGGTTGATCATCTGCAGGATTGCGCCCTGGAGGGCCGGGGCGGTGAAGACGAAGATGCCCAGGGTCACGAAGCCCATGTGGCTGACCGAGCTGTAGGCGATCAGGCGCTTGAGGTCCGGCTGGACGATCGAGACGATCGCGCCGTAGACGATCGCGATCACGCTCAGGACGATGATCGGCCAGGCGAATGTGTGGGCCGCGTAGGGGAACAGCGGGACGGCGAAGCGGATGAGTCCGTAAGCCCCAAGCTTGAGGAGGACTCCGGCCAGGATCACCGAGCCGGCAGTCGGCGCCTCAGTGTGTGCGTCGGGCAGCCAGGTGTGGAACGGGAACATCGGGACCTTGATGGCGAAGGCCAGGAAGAGGGCCAGGAAGGCCAGCAGCTGGAAGTTGTTGCCGAACGAGCCCGACGCCGCGAACCGCTGCAGCTGCTCGAAGTCGAAGGCGCCCGCCCACGACCCGTGCGCAGCCTGGAACGCGAAGGCCGTGGCCATGATCGCGACCAGCATCAGCAGCGACCCGACGAGCGTGTACAGAACGAACTTCATCGTGGCGTAGATGCGGTTCGCGCCGCCCCAGATGCCGATGATCAAGTACATCGGAACCAGGACGATCTCCCAGAAGATGTAGAAGAGGAAGAGGTCCAGCGCGACGAAGACGCCGATCATGCCGACCTCGAGGACCAGGAAGGAGACCATGTATCCCTTCACGCGGTCCTTGATCGGGCCGAAGCTCGCCAGGATGCTGATCCAGGTGAGCGTCGTGGTCAGCAGCACCATCAACAGGCTGATGCCGTCGACGCCCACTTTGTACTGGATGCCGAAAGAGGGGATCCAGTCGGCCGCTTCCTTGAACTGGAAGCCGGCCTGCTGGGAGGTGAAGGCGACGAACAGAATCAGCGACAGAACCCACGTCGCGAGCGCGGTGCCGAGCGCCACCCGGCGGATCAGGTTCGGCTGGCTCGACGGCAGGAAGGCGATCAGGAGCGCCCCAAGCAGCGGCGTGAACGTGATCAGGCTCAGGATCGGCAGGCCGGACATTGCGTACCCCTCCTACCTGGCCGCGATCAGGAGATAGCCGGCGGCCATGACGATCAGGCCGATGGCGATGCCGAGCGCGTAGTTCTGGACGTGGCCCGTCTGGACGCGACGAAGCCGGAGGCCGGCGCCGGCGGTGACGGTGCCGATGCCGTTGACGGCGCCGTCGACGATCGTCCGATCGAACCACCAGGCGGCGGCGGCCAGCCTGCCGCCGTAGTCGACGAAGAGCTTGTTGTTGATATCGTCGAACCACCACTTGTTGAGCGAGCCCTTGTACAGGAATGACAGGCCGGGCCTGGCGCTGACCTCGCGGACGCGATCCGGTCGTGGCTTTGCATGCAGGCCCAGGGCGGGTATCTCGACGCCGAAGAGCCGCCACGCGATCACGATCGCGATCGCGACCAGGGCCGTCGTGCCGATCGCCAGGGCGCCGTCGATGCCGAAGAAGTTGTAGGCCGCCTCGACCTTGCCGCCGGCAGCGATCGTGTGCTCGAAGACGGGGCTCAGCCACTGGTGCAGCAGGCCCGTCTCGGGCGGGAAGCCGATCGCCAGGCCGAGCAGGACGGCCGGGATTGCGAGCAGGATGAGCGGCCGAGTCATCGTCGTCGGCGACTCGTGAATGTGGTGCTCAGCTTCCGGATCCACGTGGCTCGGACCCCAGAAGGTCATGCCCATCAGCCGGAACATGTAGAAGGCGGTCATGCCGGCGACGACGAAGCCGATAGCCCAGACCCACAGGAAGCCGTTCTTGAAGGCTCCGCCCAGGATTTCGTCCTTGCTGAAGAACCCGGCCAGCGGCGGGACCCCGGCGATGGCCACGGAGCCGATGAGCATCGTGGCGTAGGTGATCGGGATCTTGCGGGCCAGGCCGCCCATCTTGCGCATGTCCTGCTCGCCGTCGACGGCGTGAATCACCGAACCCGAGCCCAGGAAGAGCAGACCCTTGAAGAAGCCGTGGCTCATGAGGTGGAAGATCGCCGCCGTCCACGCCCCGACGCCGAGCGAGGCGAACATGTAGCCGAGCTGGGAGAGCGTCGAGTACGCCAGGACGCGCTTGATGTCGGTCTGCGTGAAGGCGATCGAGGCGGCCAGAATGGCGGTGAAGATGCCGATCGCGGCCACGACCACCATCACCTCCGAGGCCGCCCCGAAGATCGGGTTGCAGCGGGCCACGAGGTAGACGCCGGCGTTGACCATCGTCGCGGCGTGGATCAGGGCGGAGACCGGAGTGGGGCCCTCCATCGCGTCCGGGAGCCAGACGTGGAGCGGGAACTGAGCGCTCTTGCCGACGGCGCCGCAGAAGATCAGCAGAGCGATGGCGATCTGCCAGCCGTGCGGCAGGCCGCCGAACCTGTCGAAGACCTCGCGCATGTTGAGCGTGCCCGTCTGGGTCCAGATAGCCATGATCCCGAGCGCGAAGCCCATGTCGCCGACGCGGTTGACCAGGAAGGCCTTCTTGGCAGCGACCGCGGCCGAGTGGCGGGGGTACCAGAAACCGATCAGCAGGTAGCTGCACAGGCCAACCAGCTCCCAGCCCGCGAAGACGAGCAGGAAGTTGTCGGCCAGGACCAGGACCAGCATCGAGAACATGAACAGGTTCAGGTAGGCGAAGAAGCGCCACCGCCCCGGGTCGTCGGCCATGTAGCCGATCGAGTAGATGTGGACGAGCATGCCGATCGTCGTGACCACGATCAGCAGGCAGGCGGTCAGCGGGTCGGCGAAGAGGCCCATCTCGGCGTGGAAGCCCATCGCCGGGATCCACGTCCAGAGGGT
>PLLE01000026.1 GCA_003141245.1 Chloroflexota bacterium | reverse complement strand
TCCGTGAGCCACGGGTTCTTGGGCAGCACCGGGCCGTGCAGGTACGTGGCGAAGACGTTCCCCGCCCGCGCACCTTCCAGGCCGTCGCGGCCGTTGTTGCCCGCGCCCGCGATCACCTGCCCGAACGCCTCGCAGCCCGGCCCCAGCTCCGTCAGGCCGGAGTGGTTCTCAAATCCCACGACCGTCTCCGTGACGCCGTCGATCGTCACCTTGCAGGCGGCGTGCTGCATGAAGCGCTGCGGCCCGCCGCGCGTCTCGAGGTCCAGGATCCCGACCCCGACCATCTCCTCGCCCGCGTTCGAGATATAGCGGTGGCCCAGCAGCTGCAGCCCCGCGCACACGGCGAAGACCAGCACGCCCTCGTCCACGGCCTCGCGCAGCGACGGCGCCTTCTTGGCGAAGTCCTCGGCCGCGACCGCCATCTCGACGTCCTGGCCGCCGTGGAACAGCACCACGTCGAACTTGCGGAAGTCCGGCGTCTCGCCCTTTTCCACGGCGGAGACCTCGACCGGGATCCCCCGCCACTCCGAGCGGCGCGCAATCGCGATGAGATTGCCGCCGTCCCCGGCCACGTTCAGCAACGACGGGTACAGGTGCGCGATACGAAGCGGGCGATGATCGCGATGCCCGAGCGCCCGGGTGCGCTTCGGCTCGGGCAAGCTCGGCTCGGGCAAGGTCGGCTCAGTCGTCTTTGGCTCGGTCGTTCGGCTCCGCTCGGTCATACCGCCCAGTATCTCCCCGTCCAGCCCCGTCGCCGCATCTCGTTGCGCAGCTCGATCAACGGCGTGTAGCCCGAGAGAACGACCAGCCGCCGATCCGCCGGAAGCCCGCGCAGCGCCGCTTCCAGGGCGTCGCCCCTGTCCTCGACGACGATCATCTTGCGCGGAGAGAGGCCGGCGTACTTGAGCCGGTTCGCCAGCTCGTCCGCCCGAGTACCGGAGACGACCGCTCGTTCGACCTTCGGCGCCATCGCTTCGAAGTCGACGTCCCACAGCCAGCCGAAGTCCTCGCCGTCGACGAGCGTGTTCGAGGCGGCGATCAGCAGCTGGCGCGGTTCGCCTTCGGTCGCCAGGGCGCGCAAGGTCGTGTTGTAGGAAGTCGGGTTCTTGGCGAAGGCGAGCACGATCGAACGCCCGTCCGCGTCGATCTTCTCCAGGCGGCCGAAAGCCGGACCGACGGAGGCCAGCGATTCGGCGGCGTGCTCGAGCGAAACGCCGAGGCCGACCAGGATCGCGATCGCGCCGGCGGCATCGTAGGCGATGTGCACGCCCGACTGCGGGATCTCGATCCTGAGCTTGCCCGAGGGGGTCTGGATCTCGCAGCGCGTCGCGTCGAGGCCGACGACCTCCAGCGAGGTCACCGCGACATCGAGCTTGGGGCGCTCGAAGCCGCACGCCACGCACTTGTAGTCGCCCATGTGCGAGAGGTAGACGTGGCGGTACGTCAGGTCAGCCTGGCAGCGCGGGCAGCGGATCGTGTCGGCCGCGCGGGTGATCTGGTCGGTCGAACGATCGAGCGCAAGCCCGAAGGTGACGCGGGTGCCTTCGCGCTCGGACGCCAGGGTGGCGACCATCGGGTCGTCGGCGTTGACGACCAGGGCGGCGTCCGGGGGCAGGGCGGCCGCCACCGATTCGATCGCCTCGGCCACGGCGTAGATCTCGCCGAAGCGGTCCAGCTGATCGCGGAAGAGATCCGTGACGAGGAGCGCCCGCGGCGCCAGCTCCGGCGCGACCTTGGGGAGCGCGCCCTCGTCGATCTCGGCCACGAGCACGCCCGTGGGGAGCCGGCCGCGCAGGTCGGCATAGCTGACGGCGAGGCTCGTGACGCCCTGCACGAGGTTCGCGCCGGCGGAGTTGTGGCTGACGGTCACGCCCTCGCCGCGGAGCAGCGCGGCGGTGAAGCGGGCAGTGGTCGTCTTGCCGTTGCTGCCGGTGATCGCCACCACCGGCTCGCCGCGGTCCAGGACGAGCTTCTGGAGGATGTGCGGATCCACTCGCCGGGCGACCATGCCGGTGATGGCGGTGCCGCCCCCGCGCCCCGCCAGCTGAGTGGCGCGGGCCGTGGCTTTGCCCGCCGCCAGAGCGAGGAAGGTACGGAAGGTCAGGTTAGTCCTGGCGCCGGTGGGGCGCCGTGTGATCTGGCTGTTCATCGTCGCGGAGTGTAACCCCGGACCCACCGAGGAAACGATGCAGCTGGTCTTCGACCTGACGGGCTACTTCATTCCGGTCTCGTAACCCGAACTGGGCCGCCCGCCGGCGTGCGCAAAGAGAGGCCCCGGCCGTGGAGAAGGATTACGGCCGGGGCAGAGTGACGTGCGTCTAGTCGTTGGGCGGCCGAACCGCCGGGCCGGCAGTCGGGCCGGCCGTGGGGATCGCTTCGTGATCGTGCCGATTGTCTAGACGATCTCCTCAATCGGGAATGGCTTGCGGGCGATAGCGATGCGCGGGCCGCGCAGGTTGCGAATCTTGTGCGGAACGTCTGGATGGCCCGAGACCATGAGGACGAGCAGCTGGCCGTCGCGCCGACGGAGCCTCTCGGCGAGAGCCACGCCCGTGACCGCGGGCATCTCGTGGTCGGTGACCAGGAGGTCGAACGGTCCGGGAGCGACGGTCAGCGCAACCGTGCCGTCAGCCGCCTCGATGACGGACCAACTGCGATGGCGGAGCACGGTCGAAACGAGTTGCCGTACGAACGGCTCATCGTCCGCGCCGAGGGCTACCGGAGCGAGCTCGTCGTTGGCGTCCGGTCGAAGGTCGGACTCGCCGTCTTCCCGGTCCATTCTTCGATGCTGGAGCGCCAGCGCCCTGCGGGACCTGTGCTGCGTAGCCACATGAACCTCGTAGCGGCTGCGACATCTCTGTGATCATCAATACGCATCAGAGGCCTCATCCGATCATTCGGAGCCCTTCGGAAGCTTTCGGGCGCTCCAAAGCCGGAACGATCTTGCCCGGCGAGCCTGCGATCGCCATGAATCGCGAGGCAGCTCGCGAACGAGGGGTCAGCGTTCCCACTCGAACCGCATGCGACCCAGGTTCGGCTAGCTCAGGTCGACGTAGACGTTCTTGACCTGCGTGTACGACTCGAAGGCGTGCATGCCATTCTCGCGGCCCGTGCCCGACATCTTGTAGCCGCCGAACGGGGCCTCGGCGTGGACGCTCGAGTTGCAGTTGACCGAGATGACGCCCGACTGGATCCCCTTTGCCGTCCGGATTGCCTTCGCTATGTCGCGCGTCCAGATCGAGCCGGAGAGGCCGTATGGGGTGTCGTTGGCCAGGCGAATCGCCTCCTCTTCGGTGTCGAAGGGGATGACGACCACGACAGGACCGAAGACCTCCTCCTGGGCGATGCGCATTCGCGAGGTGACGCGGTCGAAGACGGTCGGCTGGATGTACGCGCCCTGCGCGAGGGCCGGCTCGGTCGGGATGCCGCCGCCGACGACGACATGCGCGCCCTCCTCGCGTCCGATTCGAAGGTAGTCGAGGACGATCTCGCGCTGGCGAAAGCTGACCATCGTGCCGACTTCGGTCGTCTCGTCGTCCGGGTCGCCGACCTTCACCTTGAGCGTGGCCGCGGCGAATAGCTCGACGACGCGATCGTGAACGGACCGCTCGACGATGATGCGGGCTCGGGCGCAGCAGTCCTGGCCGCAATTGTCGAAGACCGAATACGGACCTTCGGCCGCGAAGCGTTCGATGTCCGCGTCGGCGAAGACGACGTTGGGGCTCTTGCCGCCGAGCTCCAGGCTGACCTTCTTGATGTTGCCGGCGGCCGCCCGCATGATCTCCTGCCCCGTGGCCGTCTCGCCGGTGAAGGCCACCTTGCCGATCCCGGGGTGCGCGGCGATCGCGGCCCCCGCGGTGGAGCCGGGGCCGGTGACGACGTTCAGGAC
>PLLE01000034.1 GCA_003141245.1 Chloroflexota bacterium | reverse complement strand
CGCCCGGAGACGAGCGCCGGAAAATCCACCAGCCCGGACTCGATCTCGCGCAGCTGGATTCCCCAGCCGTCGATCTGGGCCACGGCCGCTTCCATCTGATCGATCAGTCCCTGGATGCGCATCCGCAGCAGGCGCGTCTCTTTGTCGGCCGCGGCGCGGTTCGTTCCGGCGGGGGTCGAGGCCGCGCCGCCGGCCACGGGCGCAGGAGAGTCGAGCGCGACGACCCGATCGCGCAGCACGATCACCTCGGATCGCAGTCCTCGCAGCATGAGCAGGGTCTCACGCAGCTCGGGCAGCCGGGCGTTCGCTCGATCGAGGTCGTAGAAGGCGGACATATATCGCTCCTTTGTAGATGGTAGCGAACAGGCCGTCCGAGTCGACAGCACGATCCCAACGGCTCGCCGCCCGCGACTGCAAGGGTGCCGTTCGGGGCGCCAATCCCGGCTCCGCGACCCCCGCCGCTACTCGCGGTGAGCGACAATGCTCCCGCGCGCCGTCGGCGCCTCCCGTCATGCGGAACGGGCGCGTCCTAGGAGTGGCTCGCGTGACACCGGCTTCGTCGCCCGGCAGACTCGACGTGAACAAAGCGGGTGCGCCTCTCGTCTGGAAGACTGACCGCTGGTGGCGGTTCGTCTTCGCCGCACAAGGAGGCGCGCCAAGGTGGAGGCGGCTCTCGCGCTCGCCGCGCCCTGGCCCGTGACGTACGTCGAACTCGCCGAGCAGGTGCTCGACGATGCGTATCGGCTTGCCGGCTACATCCTGGGTGAGTCGACCGAGGCCGAGGATGCCGTCCAGGAGGCGCTGACACGCAGCTGGCAGGCCTGGCCCACCCTCCGCGATCAGGCGCGCTTCGAGCCCTGGTTCGATCGCATCCTGGTCAACATCTGTCGCGACAGACTGCGCAAGAAGCGCGGCATCCGTATCGAGGAGCTGAACGACGATCTGGCCGTCTATATCGAGGACCCGTTCCGCGCGGCCCTCGCCAGGGCGGAGGTCGATTCGCTCCTCCATGTTCTCAACCCCGATCAGCGGATCGTCGTCGGTCTGCGGTTCTGGAAGGATCTCTCGCTGCAGCAGATAGCGGACATGCTCGACGTCCCGCTGGGCACGGTCCAGTCGCGGCTCCACTACGCTCTCCGCGCTCTCCGCGAGGAGGCTGAACGGACGACCCGCGCCAACGGCCTGTCGGCGGAGGTGAGGCGATGAACGAGAAGGATCTCGAGCAGCGCCTTCGCAGCGTGGTCGATGGACCGAAACCCTCGGCGCCGCCGTCGCTGCATCGCTTCCTGCGCGACCTGCCGGAGACCCAGGCCGATCGCCGGCGGAGACCGCTGGGCGTGCTCCGACAGACGCTCGGCTGGTTGCCCGGCCTCTTCTCGCCGGCCCCTCTCGCGCGGCGGGTCCAGGTCCTCGCGGCGGTCTCGATGGCTCTCGTCATCGGTCTGGCCGGCGCCGGCATCCTGCTCTCCATGCGCCATACCTCGCCCCCGCCGGCCGCGACGCCGTCCCCTTCGACCAGCACCCCGACCGCGTCGGCGACCCCTCGCCGATCGAGTCCGGTCTCGCCGTCGCCGCTGCGGCTGACGCTGCCGAACAATCCGATCTGGGTCGGCACGACTCAGTACGGCAACGAAGACCAGGCGCTGCCCGTCGTCGTCGCATCGACTTCCGACGGCGCCTACGTGGGCGTCTCCGCTCCACCGTACGGCCAGTACGGCATCGTCCGTTCCAGGGGCGGCCTCTATTGGGACTGGAGCCCCCTCTCGGAGATCGATCCCAAGCTCACCGCACTCAGCTCGATTGCCTCCGATGCGACCGGCCGGATCGTCGTCGTTGGCGCCGCCGAGGGCGTGGATGGGTCGATAGACGGCCGCGTCTACTTTTCCGACGACGGCGCGACATGGCAGCCCGCCACCGACCAGTCGGTCTTCGCCGGCATCGTGGTTCGAACCGTAGCCCACGGCCCGCTTGGCTATGTCGCCCTCGGCTGGAACGACACAAGCCAGGTCGACGCAATTCGGCCGGTCACTGAGTGGTTCTCTGCCGACGGGCTCTCCTGGACCCGAGTTTCGGGCGTGCCGATCCAGGGAACCTACGCATACGTCTTCGCCACCGCGTGGGGCTACCTGCTCTCCGGCTCTCCGCTCGAAACCGGCAACGCAGACCAGCCGCCGTTCTGGTACTCGCCCGACGGGCAGAACTGGCAGCGCTCCACGGCTGCAGACAACGCTACCCAGAAGCTGGGGCCGCTTTCATGCGTCACCCTGCTGTACGACGGCGAGCTGATCGGGTTCACCAAGCCCAGCAACCTCAGCGGCGGCTCCGGCACCCAGCTCGTCAAGTCGGCCGACGGCGGACTCAATTGGAACGAAATCAAGTCTGAGGGCCTCTTCTCCAGTATGGGCGCCCCTCTTCAGGTCGCCTCCCTCGCTGCGAGCGCCGAGCAGCAATGGCTCGTGGCCACGTACAACGAGGCCAACTCCAGGCTGTATGTCTCGACGGACGGCGGGATGACATGGAACCAGGCCGTCGGCGATCGCGGCAACCCGCTTGGCATGATGCTCGTGGAGCTAGGCAACGGCTACCAGGGCACCCACAAGAAGGTCCTCGCCTTCGGCGCTCTCGCTGAGCACCTCGGTGTCTGGCTGGCGGTCGACCAGGAGGCGGATCTGCCCTAGTTTGGATCCACCGATCGCCGCGGGTTGAGGACTGTCGACCTGTCGTGGGCCAGCCAGACGAGGCCGCCTCTATCTAGGGCTGGGCCGTTGGCGCCGGCGGCGCCCCGCACGGGGAGTACTGGTGCAGCAGCGAGGAAGTGCAGGCCTGGTAGGAGTAGTCGCCCGCGTTCTTCTGGCCGGGGCCGAAGAACGGGTAGGCGGCCAGGATCGAGATCACCAGGTAGGCCGCGAGGATCGCGAGCGGGCTCACTTGCCGCCGCAGCAGCCACCAGGTCATCAGGACGAGTCCCA
The DNA here is from genome assembly GCA_003141245.1 of Chloroflexota bacterium. GTDB lineage: Bacteria > Chloroflexota > Limnocylindria > Limnocylindrales > CSP1-4 > Fen-1039. Next base: position 72,297 of record PLLE01000034.1, on the reverse strand, counting down.
GGGCCAGGGCGCCGGGGAAGAGCGGGTCGATGATCGCCGCCTGGAGGTTCATCTGCGCGCCGGCGATGTTCACGGTCGGCGCCAGGTTGACGACCACGAACGTCGCGGCGAGCGCACCCAGCACCATGTTGCCGAGCACGCCGGCCCCGATCAGAACTCGATCGATGGTGCCGGACCTCAGGATCTCCGTCACGAACGAACGGCCGCGGGCGTAACCCTGCATCCAGGCCGTGTAGCCGATGGCGACGATCACCACTGAGATGGCGACGGTGTAGAGAATCGCGCCGAGCGGATTGCCGACGGCGTTGGAGAGCGTCGGCACGGTGGTACCGCCCGCTTGCCCGCCGGCGATGCCGATGCCCAGGGCGAGCAGGATGGGCGTGATCGTGTTCTGGCTCAAGGTGTCGCCGATGCCGGCCATCGGCCCCATCAGACCGGACTTGACGGAGTTGATCGCGTCGTCGTCGATCGCGGCGCCGTTGGCCCGCTGCTCCTCCATGGCGATGACCGTGCCGTGGACGACGTTGCCGAAGTTGGGTTCCGTGTTGAAGAAGACCAGGTGCCGCTTGAGGGCGGCCCGGATCTCGTCTTCGGTGAAGTAGAGGCGCTTGATGATGGGCGTCATGGCGTGAGCGAAGCCGGTGCCCTGGAGCCGTTCATAGTTGTAGTTGGCGTGGGCGAAGAAGGTCCAGAGGGCCCAGGAGCGGATCAAGTCGCCGCGGGTCAGGCGAAGCGCGGGTTCCGTGCTGGGGACCGCCGTGGCGGCCGGTCGGGCGCCCTCTGCTGCCGGCGTGGCGGCCGTGGCGGTCTGGGCCGGCGCGTCGCGGCGGACGAAGCTCAGATGCAGGTAGGCCAGGGCCAGGCCCAGGGCGGCGATCACGACCAGGGACATCGAGCCATGAGAGGCCGTCATCAGAATGAAACCGATGAAGAAGTAGGGGATCGCCGAGCCGCGGAAGATGAAGCGCATGTTCAGCGCGATGCCGATGGCCGGAAGGATCCCGCCCGCGATGACCAGACCGTTCACGCCCCAGAGTGGCAGCCGATTCAAGACGTCCTGGACAGCGGACGGCCCGTTGAGGGCGAAGATGAACACGGGCACGAAACTGGCGACGAAGAGGAACGCTTGGCCCGGGAGCCAGTTCATCAAGGCGACGCCGGCGATGTCGGCCTTCTCGGCTCTGGCGTCGGCCCAGTGTGCGAAGACGGAGTCGAGCGCCATCCGCGTGTAGAAGATGATCGTACCGAGCAGGCCCAGCCCGAAGGCGATGCTCACCGCGGTCGCCGGATCGAGGTGGCCGGCGAGGGCAAGCGTCACGCCGACCCAGCCGGCGAACCCGGGGTCGATCGGCAGAGTGCCGCCGTAGGAGCCGAAGGCCAGGAACGGCACATTGATGGCCGCGCCGACAAGCGTGCCCTGGGCCGGATCGCCCAGGATGAGGCCGACGAAGAAGCCGGCAACGAGGGGCCGGTAGATCGTGAAGAAGGCCAGGCCGAAGAGCCACGGGCTGTTGGCCAGGTAATAGCCGAGGGCGATCAGCGCCGCCTGCCAGATGGAGACGGTGATCGTGGGCGTCCCGGCGGAGGTCCCCGAGCCGGCGGCGAGGGCCACGCTCGGCAGCGCCGCGGCCAGCAGCAGGGCCAGAGCTAGACAGCCACCGAAGGCCGCGAACTTCCTGAACATCCTTCTCCTCTCGATGGTGCCGCCGCAGCCGCGCCGCTCAGTTGCCCGAATCCAGTGACCGGAACGAGATTGGCCGATCGTCGGCGACGATCTGGATCTCGACCCGCGTACCAAGTTGCTCCAGTTCCCGCAGCTCCCGAATCTCTTCGGGGCTGACGGAGATCGTCTTGTGGAGGCGCCGCCGGCCGGGTCCCGCGCCCATACCGCCCACGTCGACGATCTCGATCGGGACGCCGGCCTGGCGAAGGGCGAGCATCGTCCGAGGCGATCGAGCCAGGACGATGACCGGCTCCGGGGTGCGGGCCAGTTCCGAGCATCGGGCGGCGCCGCTCGCCACGTCGTGGACTTCGACCGGTACGCCCTCAGGCGCGGCCAGTGTCAGGACCTCCCGCAAGAACTCGTCGCGGGCCGTGGCGTCGTCCACGATCACGATGCGCTGCGCGCCGATGGCTCGCAGCCAGCTGGCCACGACCTGGCCGTGGATGAGGCGATCGTCGATGCGGACGAGACGCAGGCTCACCGGCGCGTGCCTACGACACCCGTCGGGCGCGGTGGCGCTCCGTTTCGACGATCCCGGCCCGCCCGACGTCGAGCAGCCGCTCGATCAACTGATCGTTCAGCGCGCCGTCGGCAAGGGCCGCCTCGACGACCATCGGCAGGTTGGCCCCGGCCACGCATACCACGCGCGAGGAGCGGCGGCAGATGGCTGCGGCGACGTTGTACGGCGTGCCGCCCAGCAGGTCGCACAGCACCAGGACGCGCCGGTGGCCGTGCCCGATGGCGGCGCGCAACTCCTCGGCATAGTGGTCGGGGGTCTCGGTCGGACGGAGTCCGGCGGCGGCCAGATCACCGATCTCGCCGCAGATCAGTTCGGCTGTCGCCAGCAGCGCAGCGGGCAACGTGCCGTGGCCGGCGATGACGATCCGAAACGAGCGCACTCGATGCCTCCGCGAACTCAGCCGTCGTGTCGCGGCCGTGTCTGCGGCAGTCATTCGGTCCTTCGATCGGTGCTGCGGCAGTCGTGCCTGCAAAGAATTTCACGATATGGCTTGCAGGAACCTGTCTGGCGGTATACTCGCCGCTCGGGCTGCGAGTTGTCAAGGAGAGCGCATCCAGTGACGGTTTCGAGCGAGCGGAACGGGGCATCGGGCGACTCGGCCGAATCGGGCGACGCGACAGGTTCGGCGTCGAGTCAGCGCGAGATGCTGCGGCTCGTCTCCGAGCTGTACTACTTGCGTCAGCTCGGCCAGCCGGAGATCGCCTCGCTGACCGGCTTCTCCGTCTCGAAGGTGTCGCGGCTGCTGGCGGCGGCTCGGGCCGCCGGAGTGGTCCGGATCTCCGTCGAGGGCGCACCTTCGGAACCGCCGCCGCTGGCCCGCGCTCTCTCCGCGGCGCTGGGCGTGGAGGTCTGGATCACGCCCGGCCACGACACCGCGCCCGCACTCGCTGCGCGGCTGTGCGGCGTGGCGGCCGCTCCCCGACTGGCGGAGGAGCTGCCGGCGGACGGCGCGATCGGGTTGACCGGTGGCTACACCGTGGAGGCGCTCGTCGGTGCGTTGCCGGAGGCGAACCAGCCCCGGACCGTGGTCGTGCCGCTCGTCGGCGGCTGGGACTCGAGCAATCCCCACCTCAACAGCAACGAGATCGCCCGCCGCATGGCGGACCGGCTGGGCGCGACGGTGCGGCTGCTCCACGCCCCCGGCTTGCTGGACAACGAGGCGACGACGGCGGCCCTTCTCTCCGACAGCGCGGTCACCGCCACTACCCGCTTCTGGGGGGAGCTGCGCCTCGCCCTCGTCGGGATGAGCGGCGCCCCGCGTTTCGCGCCCGGCTACGGCACCGTCATGGATCGCCTCGACGAGGCGGGCCGGAGCCGGTTGGCCGCGAAGGGGGCAGTCGGCGACGTAGCGGGCCACCTGGTCAGGCTCGACGGCTCGTTCGTCGCGGACGAGTGGGAGCGCCGCACGATCTCCATCCCGATCGAGACGCTGCGCAAGGTGCCGCGGGTGGTGGGGATCGCGGCCGGCTCGAACAAGGTCGAGACGATCGTCGCCGGTGCCCGGACGGGGCTGCTGCACCTGCTGATCACCGACGAGCCGACTGCTGCCGCCGCCCTCAAGCTGGTCGAATCCGGGGGTGCCGCCCCGCGTGGCTGATCGCGGCGCTATAGTCCGATCGAAGGCGACGAAGACCGGACGCGGCGCATCGGGGATGGCTAATGAAGGCAGACGACCCCGGGGGAGCGATGGAAAGCAGCGCGGCGAGGCTGAGCGGGGTCGCCTTCGGCGCCCTCGGGACCGGCCTCGTCCTGGCCGGGGTCATCTCGATCGCTATGGGGTTGCCTTATCAGGCCCATAACATGGCGCCCCTCGCCGGTCCCGGCGAGATCGGCCGGCGCCTGGGTGAGATATCGCCCTTGCTTGCGGCCGCGCTGGGGGCCCTGGTCGTGGCCGGAGTGGTGCTGCTGCTCGGCGCGCGCAGGCTGAAGCCCGCCTCGGCGGCGGTCGAGCTGATCGTGCTCGGGGCGGCGATCGAGGTCTGCGTCCTGGGCGCGATAGGGCGAATCGGGTACGCGGCGGACGGGTCCGTCCTGCTGGCTGGCGTGGCGTGTCTCATGGGAGGGGCGGCCGTCGTTGCCGCCGGCCTGATCGTGGCGCTGGCGCGCGAATGAAGCCGCGGTCGTCGGACGCTGTGAGGCGCGGCGTCGGACTCGTGCTGGCGATCGATGCCCTCGCCCTGGCGGTCGTGCTGGCCACCGCCCCGGCCGCCTTTATCTGGCTCGACGGCTCGCGGCCCAGTCCTCTTGCGGTGAGCTCGGCCGGGGCGTCGGGTTCAGGTGCCGCCTCGCCTGCGGCCACTGTCTCCCCCGGTGTCGCGTCGCCCTCGCCCTCGGGAGCGGTCGCCACGCCGACCGAGTCCGCGCCCGCTCAGACCCTCACCTACGGGGACGGGACCTGGTCCCGCATTCCGTCGCTGCCGCAGCCGCTCTGGGGCACAGGCTCGGCCCTGCTCAAAGACGGGCGGGTTCTGGTGGTCGGCGGTTCGAGCGGCCCGGTCAGCAGCACGGCCGTGGCGACCGTCGAGGTCTTCGACCCGCAGGCGAACAGCTGGGCCGCGGCCACCCCAATGCTGCAGGCTCGGGCCTATCCCGCGACAGTGACGCTGCCGGACGGATCGGTGCTGGTGGTCGGCGGGTCGCGCGACGGCCTGCCCCTCGACAGCGCCGAGCGTTACTTCCCCGATTCCGTCAGCTGGGTCTCGGCCGGAACCATGAGCGTGCCACGGACCCACTCCACGGCCACGGTCCTCCAGGACGGACGCGTTCTGGTGGTGGGCGGCGGCTCGGACGCGTCGTCCACATTCAAGTCCACCAACACCGCCGAGATCTTCGACCCGGCCACGGGCAACTGGACGCCGACGGCCTCCATGGCGTCTTCTCGAGCCTTGCATACCGCCACCCTTCTGGCGGATGGCGAGGTCCTTATGGCCGGCGGTGCCAGCACGTACCACGGGTCGAAGGGCACGGTCAGGGCCACGGCCGAGATCTACGATCCGAAGTCTGCCTCCTGGCGCGCCGCCGCCCCGCTCTCTGTAGCCCGGTACCACCACACGGCCGTGCTCCTCTCAGACGGCCGCGTGTTGATTGCCGGCGGCTGGTCGTTCACGACGAACACCGACCCGAGCCTGGCGACGGCCGAGATCTACGATCCGGCAGCGGGCACCTGGACTCCGACCGGATCGATGGCCGTAGGGCGAGCCCGGGCCCGGATGACCGCGCTCCCCGACGGTCGCGTCCTCGTCGTCGGGGGCGTGGATCCGGCCTACCGAGTCATGGCGACCGCCGAGATCTACGACCCGGCCACGGGCCGCTGGCAGCCGACGGGGCGGCTCGCAACGGCGGTCATGTGGCCGGCGATGGCCGTGCTACGCGACGGGCGGGTCGTGGTCGCCGGCGGAGCGCTCGAGGCGCTGGCTGGGCACGTCACCGCCGTCTGCGCGATCTACACGCCGCCCGCACCCTAGCTGGAGGTCGCTGTCGGATGGGGAAGCTCCGGATCGGGATCGTCGGCTGCGGCGATGTCGCTCATCGCCACTATCTGCCAGCACTGGCCGCCCTGGCCGATGAGATCGAGCTGGTCGGCTGCAGCGCCGCCCGACCGGCGGCCGCCGAGAGGTTGGCGGACGCGACGCGCGGCTGGTCGCCGCGAATCAGGGCGTTCGGGCGGCTCACCGAGCTGATCGAGGCGACCCACCCCGACGCGATTTTCAACTTGACGCCGGCGCCGCTGCACGCCGCCGTCAGCGCGGAGTGCCTGCAGTCCGGGGCCCACGTCTACTCGGAGAAACCGATCGCCTCGTCCGTGGCGGAGGCGGACCGCCTGATCGAGATGGCTTCGTCGCGCGGCCTGACGTTGCTGTGTGCGCCCGCCTCGGCCGTCACGAGGCGCGTTCGCTGGCTGGCCGACGTCGTCGCCTCGGGGCGCCTGGGCCGGCCCACCCTGGCCGTTGCCCAGGTCGCCAACATGGGTCCGGCGGCCTGGGCCGAGTACACCGGCGACCCGACCGTCTTCTACGGACCGGGCGTCGGTCCGGTCCTCGACGTCGGCATCTACCGGCTCCACGAGTTGACGACGATCCTCGGGCCGGTCCGACGGGTCCAGGCCACGGGCACGATCGCGATATCGCGCCGTATGGTGGTGGCCGGGCCGCTGGCGGGCCGGACGATCGAGGTCACCACCCAGGACCACGTCCTGATGAACCTGGAGTTCGCCGGTGGAGCGTTGGGCCAGCTGTTGTCGAGCTTCGCGACGCCCGCCACTCTGGCGCCGTGGCTGGAGGTACAGCTGACGGAGGGCTCGATCAGCCTGACCGGCGACCCGTTCGGCTCGGACGGTCCGGCCAGCCTCTTCGGTCCCGGTGGGTGGGAGCACGGCGTCTTCGCGCCGCCGCCCGAGGACCCGCTGCCGGTCATCGGCATGGGCGCGAGGCACTTCGTCAACTGCGTGATGGGACGGGAGAAGCCGGTTCTGACGGCCGAGCATGCCCGGCACGTGCTCGAGATCGTGCTGGCGGCCTACGAATCGATCGCCGACGGCCGATCCCACGAACTGGAGACGAGCTTCTGAGGGCAAGTCCGGGGATGCCGGGCAGGTCCGGGGATTGCTGGAGAGCGGCGCTCTCAGCGGCGCCAACCTCGAGGATCGAGGAAGAGTGGAATGGCGCCGACCCACATGCTCGGGTACGTGCCCAGGTAGAGCGCCGGCGTCCCGAATCCCACCGCTATCGGCACGACCCAGGCCCGCTTCGTCCGCGCGCCCCAGGCCAGCAGGGCCAGCGACGCCGGCAGGCGAACGAGGAAAGGGATCGGTTCGACTGCGACCGGGGCCTCCGCGGCGGAGTTGTTCACGATCCAGCCGAGCCACTCGCCCCACTGGGACGGGGCGAAGACGAACGAGACGACGCAGGCCGCGGCTGTGACCGCCAGGGCTCGCGCCAGCAGCCTCCATTCGAGCCGGAAGACATACCAGCCCAGACCGATCCCCGAGACCACCTTCGTAAGCAGCGCCGGCAGCCAGCCGAGCGCGTTACCGCGCAGGGCGACGACCAGGCCCGCGGCGATCAGCAGCTGGACGTTGCCGTTGAGCGAGTGGCCCAGGACGTCGCTGAGCTCGGCCGGGGCGCCGTAGCCGAACGGTACCGCTGCGATCCCGAGCGCCACGAAGATCCACGTCCAGCGCCCGAGCATGTAGGCCAGGGCCGCCCATAGCAACGTGGTCCAGCACACGATGAAGACGCCCCAGCCGATTGGGTGGAGCAGGTTGGTTATCTGCGCCAGCGGCGGCGGGTAGATGTACAGCCCGCCGATGCCCCAGCTCTCGGGGTACAGGTGTGAGAGGTCGGCGGACCAGTATGTCCACGCGTCGATGGGTCGCGGAAAGCGGCCCGTCGCCTGGAGGACGCCGCAGATGAACCCGAAGATGACGACGGCGAAGCGATCCAGGTTCGAATAGGCGCTTGGGACGGCGATCTTGCGCAGGCGCAGCGGACCGCGGGCCGAAGGCGGGGCGGAGTCCTCGGCGATGACGACACGGATCGGCTGTCCCTCCATGCGTCGATGATGCACCAACGGCCGCCGCCACGCGGCCGAGGTCCGGCCCTTCGAAGCGCGCGCCGACTCTTCGGAGTCAGCTTTCCGGTAGCAGAATTGAGGTGCGCGCAAACGGACCGGGCGGATCGCGCGCTGGCGATCGAGAGGGTGCCCGGTCGGGAGGTCGTCGAAGATGCGGGAAGAGCCGCCGTCTCAGCCCCACTACACGGGCCCGAGCTATGGGCCATCCCCTGCCGGTCCAGTGCCCAAGCTCCAGGCCGTCACGGCGGCCTGCTTGCTCGTCACAGTCTTTTTGCCGTGGATCCGGTCGGGCTTTGGCGACTCCGGGTACAGCGCGAGCTTCAGCATCTCCATCAGCCTGTGGGATGTCGTCAGCCGCACCAGCGAGATCGGCTTGGGCTGGATGTTCCTATTCGCGGTCGGCGTGGCCCTCGCCCTGTTCGGGTCCTTCTACGAGGCGAGATGGCGTCCGGTGGGCATGATCGCCCGGTGGATCGCCCTCGGTGGTTTCGTCACGTCGGTCGGCGGCGCGGTAGTGGGGCTCGTGACGGGGGGAGGCAACCTGGGCGCCGGCTCGAGCTCCCTCGGCATCGGCCTGGCCAGCAGCCTGGGCTTCGGCTTCTGGCTCGGCCTGGGCATCGCCTCGATCGGGGCGCTCATCTCGCTGGTTCAGCTGACGGCGCCGCCGAACCCCGCTCACGTCAGGGAGCCCTTCGCGGCGAGCCCGTGGGGGGCGCCACCGGACACCCTCCCCGCCGCGTACTATCCCGCGCCGGGCCGCGCGGCGCTGGGCTACGGAGGGCCGGCGCACCCGGAGCCGGGCCACGAAGTCCCGGGCTACCTTCCGCCGGCCTACGGACCGGCCATCTATCCGATGCCCGGCCACATGACCTCCGCCTATCCGACGCCGGGCCATCCCTGGGCGCCGGATTGGGCGCCGGATTGGGCGACTCCGCCGCCGGTGCCGCCGGCAGATCCCGCATCCGCCGCGGGTGGCGATGCCGCGAGTGGCGAAGCCGCCGCAGCCGGGACCCCGATGCCGGGCCACCTCGTGGTGGTGGAGGCCGGCCGCTCCACGGCCCTGACCGTCGCTCCCGGCCAGCGGCTTCTCGTGGGCCGCGATCCGGATGCGCAGATCCGCGTCTCGGATCCGCAGGTGAGCGCCCGCCACGCCACGATCGAGCGCCGTGGAGACGGGTGGGTGGTTCAGGACGTGGACGCCACCAACCCGACTCGGCTGATCGACGAATGGGGCATGAGCCGGACGGTGCGCGGCGAAACCGCCGTTTCCTCCGGGCAGATCGGGGTCGGCGATGTCCTGGTGACGCTCTACCCGAATCAGGTCTGATCGGGCTACACCCACCTGGCGGACGGCATCGGGCGCGGCCCGGCCCACGGATGATTCAGGGGGTTGGAGGGCCGTGTGGGATTCGGACCCACGACCAGCCGATTAAAAGTCGGCGGCTCTACCACTGAGCTAACGGCCCTCGGAAAGCGCCCGACGTAAGCGGCGCTGTGGCGATAGTAGCCCGTACCCGCCCGTTGCCGCACGACGGGTGCCGGCGGCCACGGTCCAACAGGTGGCCTACTGGCCCAGGTCCTTCAAGGCGGCGAGCAGTTCGGCATCCCCGGAGGACTGGAGTTGCGTGGGCGTCATTGCCTTGAGGTCGACGGGATCGATCGGCGCGGCGCCGGACGGCATGGCGACGGTCTCGTCAGGGGTTATGCCGACGCCGAAGATCCGGTGCCCAGACGGGGTCAGCCAGTCCGAGGTGCCCAGCAGGACGACCGATCCGTCGGACAGGACGAAGGGCTGTAGGACCGTTCCGGTCCCGAACGTCGTGAGCCCGACGACCTTGGCGCGATGGGAGTCCTGCATGGCTCCTGCCACTATCTCGGCGGCGCTGGCCGTGCCTGCATCGACGAGCACAACCATCGGCAATGTCGTGTTCCGTCGCGACGTGTCGACCGTCACCTCGGTCCGCTGGCCGGACGCGCCCTCGTCGATGTAGATGACGCCGCCGGGGAGGAACTCGCTGGCGACGCCGCGGGCTTCGTCGGCCAGGCCGCCCGGGTTGGCCCTCAGGTCGAGCACGATGGCCGTCGCGCCCTGGAGCTTGGCGGCGTCGATGGCCGCCTGGACCTGGTCGCTGGCTCCGTCGGAGAACTCGAAAAGCGCGATGTCGGCCACTTGTGTCCCGGGGACGATGCCCCAATCGACGAGCGGCGCGGAAACGTTCTGGCGGACCATCGAGAGGTCGACGCCGGTGGTGGAGCCGGCGTGGATCACGGTGATCGTGACCTTGGTCCCGACGTCACCCCGGATCAGGGCCGCCAGCTGAGTGAAGTCCATCCCGGCGGTAGATGTGCCGTTCACGGCGATGATCTGGTCGCCGGCCTTGACGCCGGCACCCTCCGCAGGCGAACCGCCGATCACGCGTTCGACTGTCAGCGTGCCGTTCGTCTGGGTGACCAGGATGCCGATGCCGGCGACTTTGCCGCTCAGCTGGCTCTGGAGCTGCCGATACTGGTCGGCGGTCATGAATCTGGAGTGATTGGTGTCACCAAGGCTATCGACCAGGCCCTGAATCGAACCGTACAGGAGCTGCTGGTCGGTGAGCGAGCCGCGTCCGACGTAGTTGTTGCGAATGTCCTGGAGCGCTTGCAGGTAGACGTCGAAGTTCTGGAGCGCCTGCTGTTGCTGTTGGGATGCGACGGTCAGGTGGTCGACGATCATTCCGCCCGAAAAGGCGAGCAGGACGGCTGCAACGACGGCGAGGATCTGCGGCAGTCGGCTTGGACGACGGCGCGGCAAAGAGTCGGGGCTCACGTAGGAGCCGTCGCCGCCAAACCCCGGGCCGGTCGGCGCCGGCGGCCAGCTCTGCGGAGCCGGAGGCCAGCCCTGCCCGACCGGTGGCGCGGGCGGCCAGCCCTGCGGAGCCGGAGGCCACACCGGCGGCGCCGGCGGCTGACCAGGCTGCCAACCGGACGGCGGCGCTGGCGGCCAACCCTGCTGGGCCTGAAGCCAACCCTGCCCGACCGGCGGCCAACCCTGCCCGACCGGCGGCCAACCCTGCTGGACCGGCGGCAATGCCGGCTGCTCGGAAGTCGAACCTTCCGGGCTGGAGCCCGGGATTTGCGCGGCTGCCTCCCCATCCTCGGGGGGCGTCCCCGACCGCTCCGATAGCTGAGCGCCGTCGCCGAGTGTCATTGCCCTGGCCTCCAACGTCATTGGTCGCCACATCATGGCGCACCCGGCCGTACCGGGCCGCGCGGTGGTCGCCCCCGACCGAATTCGCCGCCTGTGGTCGGCGCGGGCGCTTCTCTTGGCGCCGGGTAGGATTAGCGCACAGAGGGCAGAGCGAGCCGATGACCACCGACGAACCGCTTTCGATCGATCCCCCCGGCCGAACGGGCGGCTGGCGCGACCACCCCGACACGATTCGGCCCACCGTCCTTGTCCTGGGTGGCTTCCTGACCGCGCCTCCGATGTACGAGCGGTTCGTCGAGAGGCTCCGGGCCCATGGCGCCGCCGGCGTCGTTGTCGCCAGCGTCTGGACCCCGGACTGGCTGATCTGCTCGGCGCGCGGTCCCGGGGCGATCGCGACGCGCTCGGGCAAGGCTCTGCTCGAGGCGGGCCGCCTGGCGGCGCAGGTTTCGGACGGGGCGCCGGTGCTGGTCGTCGGCCACTCGGCCGGCGGGTTGATCGCGCGGCTGCTCACCGCGGCCGAGCCACTGCCGGGGAAGAGATTCGGGGCGGCGCAACGGATCGGGGCGATCGCGACCCTGGGCACGCCGCACCTCATGTCCCAGGGCGAGGGGATCGGCAAGCACCTCAACATGATGGTCTCGGCGATGGCGGAGGAGGCGGCCCCGGGCGCCTTTCACTCCCCGAAGATCGGGTACGTGACGGTGGCGTCGCGGGCCGTTCGAGGCGATCCCGCCGGCACGGGCCGGGAGCGCGTCGCGTACCTCCTCTACCGCTCCGTAATGGGCCGCGCGGCCGTCCCCGGAACCGAGGGCGACGGCCAGGTCCCGGTCGTCTCGACCACGCTCTCCGGCGCGCGCCAGATCGTCCTGGACAACACCGTCCACGGTCCGAGCGCCGGTGCTCCGTGGTACGGCACGGACAGGCCGATGGATCTCTGGTGGCCCGCGGCCCTTCAGGCCTGGCGCGATGCCCTGGCCTACCGCGCCGGCCTCTTGTCGCTGGCCGCGCCGGCCTCCCCGCGGCCACTCCTGTTTGACGCGCCAGGGGTCCACCGCTAGAGTTCCCGGCGCGGGGTGGAGCAGCGGCAGCTCGTCGGGCTCATAACCCGAAGGTCGGCGGTTCGAATCCGTCCCCCGCAACCAAGCTCTGAACATGAAACCCGGTCGAAGGACCGGGTTTCGGTTTGTCTGGCGGAGTCTCTGGTAACAGCCCGGTAACATTCGTCCCGTCGGCTGTTGTCTCAACGAGCACCGTTGGCCCGACTTCGAGGCCAGTCGCGCCACGAGGGGCCTAGTGGCTGGAGCACCGAAGCGCCATCACCAGGTGCCGAACTTCTACTTGCAGCGTTTCGCGGTCGGCAATCTGGTGCGCGTTCGCTGGCGCGATGGCAAGGCCGTCGAAACGAGCTCGATCAACATAGCCGTCGAGTCCGGTTTCTACGACGTGGCGGGTGATGCCGGCGGCAATGTTTCGATCTCGATCACGTTGGACCTATACAGCCACGTTCTGCCGGGCCTCCAAGAGGACGCGGCTGATCGTTTGGCGGCGGCCATCAGCGGGACTTCCAGGTAACGCGTCAGGTAACATGAGGGGAGAAACCAGCCATCCCGGCTACTCCCCGCGAGTCCCAACGGAGCACGATCCACGCTCAGAACGGGTCTCTCGGGGACCATTCAGGGCCAGGAGAGAGGGCCAGAGCCTGCCTCCCGCCCAGACTCAACGCCAAAGGGTTCACGGCGGACCTGCAAGGCGCCGCGTGAATCGGATGAGACCGCAGAGGACCAACTGAGATGACCGTCAAGAAATCGTTCACGCGCGAAGAGGCGCTCGCCGTCGCGACTGAACTCGCGATCGACTTCAAGGCGCTGCACTGCGACCTTGAACAGTTCCGGATGGGGCTTGATGTCGAGCTCGAGCATGGGCTCCGAAACCCCAAGACGAATGTCACCGGGGACGATTGGAACCTGACCGGGAAGATCGCGCTCGCCCACCTGAATGAGTTCCCGGACTACTACACACGTCTGGCCGTACTAGAGCGCGAGGCAGCCGCCCACTTGAGCGCACGGAAATAGCACCCGGCCGTCGCGCGTTGCCAGGGGAAGGTTGCGATGGGAACGAGCGGGAGTTACAGGTCGCCTGGCAAGGGTCCCAAGGAGTGGCTCATGGTGCTACTCGTCGGGCTCGGCTCGCTGGCCACTGATCCTCGTTGTTCTGGCGGTCGTTGAGGACGACAAGCATGGTCGCTAGTGTCAGGACGGCCACACATCGGCGGCTCGGCGCTGCGGTGTCGGCCCCCTCGGCTTCGGCGGCCCTCGTTGCCAGGCTGGCTGCCTCCGACGATCCAGTCGTGGCGTACCGGGCGAGCTTGCTCGATGCGGAAGCGTCCGGAGACATCGCTCGTCTCGACGCGCTGCGCGCCCGTATCCCGGAGTCGCCGATGGCCGTGGCGCTCCTTCGTGGGCGCGACGTGAGCCGGGAGATCCTTGCCCACGCCTATCGCAAGTGGCAGGGGCCCCACTGGACGCTGACCTGCCTGGCCCTCATCGGTTACCCGCCCGGCGACGAATCGCTGCGGCCTCTCATGTGTCGGATCGACGACTGGCTCTTCTCCAAGCATCACTTGAGTTGTCCTCGAACGACGGTCTACCGGGGCCAGGAAGACCGCGTCAGGCGCTGCGCCTCCCAGGAGGGCAATGCCATCTGGTATTCGCTCCTGCTTGGGCTCGAGAACGAGCGGACGATCGAGCTGGTCGATCGTCTCGTTGCCTGGCAGTGGCCCGACGGCGGCTGGAACTGCGACAGACGGCCGGACGCGAAGTCTTCGTCCTTTATCGAGACGGCCATCCCGACCCGGGGGCTGTGGGCGTTTGGCCGGCGGCATGGCTACGAGCCGGCGATCCGAGCCGCAGATCGGGCGGCCGAACGAATGCTGTCGCGCCGTCTGCTGTGGCGGCAGCGCGACGGATCCCTGCTGCGACCGGGATGGGGAGGCCACGTCGACCAGATCCACTTCCCGATCCAGTTCTACGACGTCCTGTTTGCCCTGCAGGTCATAGTCGAGCTTGGCCGGATCGACGACCCGAGGTGTGCCGACGCGCTGACTTTGCTCGAGTCGAAGCGACTTGCGGATGAGGGCTTTCCCGTCGAGGATCGCAACGCCCGCACCGCCGACGAGGTCGTCAGTCGCGGCAGCTTCGCGGATTGGGGTCCGGCCGGGATGCGTCGGAGCAATCCGCTGGTCAGCCTCCTGGCGCTCGAGGTCCTGCGGGCCGCCGGTAGCTTGGCAGGCCCCAGGGCAGCTTGACCCTCAGCGACGCCTCTTGGAGTGGCAGGCGACGCAGTCATTGGCCCACGGCAGGGCCTCCAGGCGCTCGGGCGCGATCGGCTTGCCGCACGTCTGGCACAGCCCGAAGTTGCCGGTCTCGATCCGTCGCAGCGCGCCCTCGATCAGGCCGAGATGCTGCTCCTCGCGCTCGCGCAGCTGCTGGCCGCGCTGGCTTTCGGAGACTTCGGTTGCCGCCGCGGTCTGGGCGCCGTGGGCGACCCGGGGGTGTTCGACCTCCTCGGAGAGTTCGAGCCGGATCCGGGCCCGCTCGGCCTCGAGCGTTCGGCGTGCGTTTTCGACCAGCTGCGGGTTCATGGCGCGCATCCTACGCTGCTGGCTGAGGAGTCGTGGTCGCTTCGTCGCACGGTTCGCGGCAGGTGCCCCGACCGTCTGCCGGGCCCATCTGCCGGAGGGGTCTACACTCGAACCGTGAGTCCGGTCCGGCCGCGACCGGAGACTCGAAGAGGACCGTTCGATCGGTCGAAGGAGCCCGATGGCGAATGCGAAGGACCCGGTATGCGGGATGACGGTCGACACCGACACCGACCTGAAGACCGAACACGATGGCGAGACCTACTACTTCTGCGGCCGGGGCTGCAAGCTCGACTTTGAGGAAGATCCGGACAAGTACCTCGATCCCGCCTACGAGCCGCACATGTAGGTCGACGCGGGGACCGATCGCGAGCGGCGTTCTTGCTCGAGATCGCCCGCGTTCGCAAGTCGGCCTCTCTGCCCGTGGATTGCGTGGTACGCTCCACCGCGACGTTGTGGAGTGCCGAGTTCGCCTCCTAAGCTGACGATCGAGAACCGAACCACCCAGGAGAGACCCGATGACCTATGTGATCGCCGAGCCCTGCGTCGATGTGACCGACCGCGCCTGCGTTTCCGTCTGTCCGGTCGACTGCATCCACGAAGAAGCGGGCGTGGATCGCACTCTCTACATCGACCCGAACGAATGCATCGACTGCGGCGCCTGCGAGCCCGAGTGCCCGGTCAACGCCATCTTCGTCGAGGACGCTCTCCCCGCCCAGTGGGCCGCCTACACCGAGATCAATGCTCTCTGGTACAAGGACAAAGCCGCTGCCCGCGCCAAGGTGGATGCCGTTAAGCCGGCCTGAACCTCGTCGCAACCGATCGAGCGCCCGGCCCAGGCCGGGCGCTTTCGATTCGGGGCGGGGGAGCGAGCCCACCCCTGGGTGTCGTGGCCCTGCGACGGCCCGCGGCTAGACTCTACCGATGCGTATCGTCTCCCTCCTTCCGTCCGCGACCGAGATCATCTGCGCGCTGGGCCTCGGCGACCAGCTCGTCGGCGTCAGCCACCGCTGCGACTACCCGCCGGAGATCGAGGGAGTGGCGGTCGTGACGCGGCCGCGCGCCGACGGCGCGCCGCTCGCGGCGGGCGGCTCTGTTGCCGTCTCCGTTGCCGTCTCCGTTGCCGTCTCCGTCGCCCGGCCCCTCCTCGACCACGAGCTGGGCGCGGCGGAGCTGGACGTCGAGGCGCTCCGAGCAGCCCAGCCGGATCTCGTCATCGTCCGCGATCTCGCCGCCGGTTCCGGGCTCGGCAGCCGCCAGGTCCGCGAGGCGTTGAGGGAGTCGTCCGGCGAGCCGGTCATCGTCTCGCTGAATGCCGTCAGCGTGGAGGGGGTCTTCCACTCCATCAGCACGATCGGGGCGATGGCCGAGGCCGAAGACGACGCGATCGAGCTGCTCGAGGCGTTGCGAGAGGAGCTGGGCGATCTGGAGCAGCACGTCGTTGTCCGCCACGACGAGGGGATCCGCGCCCCGCGAGTCGTAGTTCTGCAGTCGCTGGAGCCGCCCTTCGCCAGCGGCCGCTGGGTCCCGGAGCAGGTACGTCGCGCCGGCGGCTGGGAACTGCTGGGCAACGAGGGCGAGGCGGCCGCGCCCACGAGCTGGGAGGCGATCCGCGACGTGGATCCGGAGATGCTCCTGATCGCGCCGTCGGGAATGCATCTCCCGGCGGCCAAGCGGGCCTTCTCCCGCATGCAGCTGCCAGAGTTCTGGCACGAGATCGAGGCCGTGCGCCGAGGCCGCGTCTTCATCGTCGAGCCGGTCTACTTCGAGCGGCCCGGCCCGCGGATCGTGGACGGCGTGGGCATGCTGGCCGAGATCTTCGACTCGGGCGGCTTCATCGAGACGTCGCCCCCAGGCAGTTGGACGCCGTTGTTCGAATAGGTTCGAATAGGGAGGTCGCGATGGGGGCCGACGAACGACCGCTCCGCGAGCCCGACAAGCTCGGCGATCTGGACGACCGCGACGAACGACCGATGCGCGAGCCCGACAAGCTCGGCGATCTGGACGACCGCGACGAACGACCGCTCCGCGAGCCCGACAAGCTCGGCGATCTGGACGACCGCGACGAACGACCGATCCGCGACCTCGATGCCGAGATGGTCCGCTACTACGCCGCCCGAGCCGGCGAGTACGACGACTGGTACTTGCGAAGGGGCCGTTACTCGCACGGTCCGGTCAACGATGGGGTCTGGCGAGCCGACCTCGAGGCCACCGCCGCCTGGCTGGACCGGCTGCCGTGCCGCGGCCAGATAGTCGAGCTGGCGGCGGGGACCGGGTGGTGGTCGGCCGCCCTGGCGGCCAAGGGCTCGCTGTCGCTTTATGACGCCGCTCCGGAGCCGCTGGAGCATGCCCGGGCCCGGTTGGCTCAGGCTGGCCGACACGCCGAGTTCGCGGTGCGCGATGCATGGACGGAGCCCGACCGCCGGGTCGACGGCCTCTTCACGGGCTTCTGGCTCAGCCATGTGGGTCGTGATCGCCTCGAGGAGTTCTTCGCACTGGTCGCTCGCTGGCTGGCGCCCGGCGGCCTGTTCGCGTTCGTCGACTCACGTCAGGACCCCGAATCGGGCGCCTCAGACCACCGCCCGCCCGAGGCCGACGTGCAGGTTCGCCGCCTCGCCGATGGCTCGAGCTTCCAAGTCCGCAAGGTCTACTACGAGCCGGACGAGCTGTTGGCCGCCCTGGCGAGGACGGGCTTCGTCGAGGCTCGCGTGGAAACGACCAGCCGGTTCTTCGTCCTTGGTTCGGCTCGTCGCGGACGGGCCTGACGACGGTCGAATGACTCGATC
This sequence comes from Chloroflexota bacterium, assembly GCA_003141245.1. GTDB lineage: Bacteria > Chloroflexota > Limnocylindria > Limnocylindrales > CSP1-4 > Fen-1039. Next base: position 54,870 of record PLLE01000034.1, on the reverse strand, counting down.
AGTGAAGCCGTAACTTTCAGGACAGCTTCAGCGGCCTGGGCCAGGATTCGTCTCAGTTCACACCTCCCTCCTCTCCTTCCTCTCCCTCCCATTGGCGAGACGAGAAACAACAGCCGGTCGCTCACCTCCCTGGCGACCGGCTCTCGTCTGTCTGGGGCATTTCGAGGCGCGACGGCCCGCGGGCCGGCGGGGTCCCAAATCGAGCCGACGCGTTCCGAGGGCGGTATTTCGCGCGAAACGAGCGCTCGGCGGTTGCGAACGACCCCTATACTCGCCCGCATGTCGCCACTTTCGAACCGAACGGTCGCAACTGTCGGATCGGGCGTAATGGCCGAGTCGATCATCGCCGGGCTGCTCCGAGGCAAGCTCGTCGGGCCCGACCAGATCGTCGGCAGCGAGCCGCGCCCGGAGCGTCGCGAGGAACTGGTGAGCCGGTACGGCGTCCGCATGCTGGCCTCGAACCTCGAGGCGGCGGCCGGCGCCGACGTCATCCTCCTGTCGGTCAAGCCACAGACGCTGACGAAGGTCGGCCACGAGCTGGGCGGCCACCTGAATCCGAACCAGCTGGTCGTCTCCATCGTCGCCGGGGCGACGTGCAGGGTCCTCACTTCGCTGCTGGATCACCGTGAAGTCGTCCGCAGCATGCCCAACACGCCGGCCCAGATCGGCCGCGGGATCACCGTCTGGTACGCCACGCCGGAGGTCACTGAAACGCAGTGCGACCAGGCCCGCGTCCTGCTTCAGGCTCTCGGCACGGACCTGCAGGTCGAGGACGAGAAGTTCGTCGAGATGGCCACCGCGGTCAGTGGCACCGGGCCGGCGTATGTCTTCCTGGTCATGGAAGCGCTCATCGACGCCGCGGTCCACCTGGGCTTCCCGCGCCACGTCGCCCACGACCTGGTCATCGAGACGCTCGAGGGAAGCACGGCCTTCGCCAAGGCGACCGCTCAACACCCGGCGGTCCTGCGGAACATGGTCACTTCGCCGGGTGGCACGAGCGCCGCCGCGATTCACGAGCTCGAGTCCGGACGGCTGCGGACGGTGCTCTCGGAGGCGGTCTGGGCCTCGTATCGGCGGACGTTGGAATTGGGCTCGGACCTCGAGAAGGGCCTGGGACTCAACGAGGGCCAGCCCAACGGGGCGAGCAACGGTCGGGCGGCCAACGGAGCGCGCCCAAGGGCGTCGACCGGCCGGCGGTCCGGCCGATAGCGTGCCCGGTTCGACGGGCCCGGACGCGAGTCCGCGCGGCCTCCTCTCGATATTCCCTCACCCCGACGACGAGAGCTATGGCGCCGCCGGGCTGATGGCACTCGCCGCCGCGGCGGACAATCCAGTCTGGGTTCTGTGCGTCACCAATGGCGACCAGGGCGGACGGCCGGGTGAGATTGGCGTCGATCATTCCCTCGATCCGGAGATCCGGCTCGAAGAGCTGCGCTGCGCTTGCCGGGAGATGGGGATCGCCGAGCCGATCTTCCTCGGCTACCGCGACTCGGGGATGGAGGGCTGGGGTGCACCCGAGGGGTCGCTGAGCAAGGCCGATTCCGAGGAGGTCGTCGAGCGGATGCTGGAGGTGATCCGGCGCCTGCGGCCGGCGGTGATCGTGACCTTCGATCCGGGCGGCATCTACGGCCATCCGGACCACGTCAAGTGCTCGGCAACCGCCACCGAGGCATATCGCCGGGCCGCCGCAGAACCGGGCGGCCCCGTCGCCCTGTACCACCAGGTCATGCCGCGTTCCCGGATCGCCGGCATGCGCGCGGCGATGGAGGAGGAGCGGCGCCGCTCCGGCGACACGACCCCGCCATCCGAGGATGACCTGCGCCAGCAGGAAGCCTTCGAGCGGCTCGCCCGTCCCGACGAAGAGATAACGACGATCGTGGAGATCGGCGAAGTGCTGGACCGTAAGCTCGCCGCGCTCGCCTGTCACGACAGCCAGATGCGCGGCCGACGCTGGGACGATCCGGAGGTCCGGGCCGGCCTGGAGCAGATGTTCGGCCGCGAGACGTTCGTCCGCGTCGATCCGGCGCCGCAGGCCGGCGAGCGCGAGAAGCTGCCGATGGCGCTCGAGTGGGGCGGCCGATGACCGGCCCCGGCCGCGCCGGCCCCGGCCGCGCCGGTGCGGCGGAGAAGAACGCCGCTCCCGGCCGCGCGCCGACGCCCCGCGCCGTGGCCGAGGCGGCTCGCGTGGCGCAGGAAAACGGCCGCGCACGACGCCCCTCGCGCGACGGGCTGACAATCGAGCAAGCCGCCGCGGTCGAGGCGCCGCGCGAGTTCCGGCTCTCGCCGGACGGCCGCCGTGTGGCCTTCACGGCCGAGGCCGCGGGCGCTCGCCAGATCTTCCTGATGTCCTCGCGCGGCGGCTACCCCGAGCAGCTGACCGCGACCGAGAAACCGGCCTCGGATCCGCAATGGTCGCCCGACGGGCGCCGCATCGCCTTCGTACGCGACCAGGCGATCTGGATGATCGACGTCGAGGGATCGCATCAGGCTCTGGTGAGCCAGCACCCCGCCGGCAACCGATCGCCGGGCTGGTGCGCCGACGGCCACCAGATCGCCTTCATCTCGCGGCGCCGCGGCTGGGACCAGCTGTGGGTCGTGGACGCGCCGGTCCCGCGCCGCGGCCGTCCGGCGACCCGGCCCCGCTCCGCCGAGCCCATCCCGCTCACTTCTCCGGGCGTGGACGTCGACGCTTTCGTCTGGTCGCCGGACGGCTCTACGATCGCCGTCACCTCGCAGCGTCTGCCGGACCTGCTGACCTCGCAGGTGCACATCGTGGACGTGGAGACGGCCCAGGAGCGGCTGATCGCCGGCGAGTCGGCCTGGGAGACCGGACCGCGCTGGTTGCCGGACGGATCGGGCCTGCTCATCGTCTCGGATCGCGACGGCTGGTTCCAGGTCGTCCAGGTCTCGGCCGACGGCAGCGAGCGGAGGGTCCTCACCGCCGGCCGGCACGAGCACGGCGAGCCGGGCGGCGGCTGGGGCTACGTGCCGCTTCCTTCGCCGGACGGCAAGCGCTTCGTCCACGTCGAGATCCGCGAAGGGCTGGTGGATCTTTTGATCGGCGAGCTGCCGAGCCGGGGCTCCAGGGCAGGCGCCAAACGCGATCGGACGGGTCTGCGGACGGCCGTCGTCAATCCGTTCGAGGGGGTCTGGATGGCCGTCGGCTGGATGCCGGACGCCTCGGCCGTCCTGGCGATCGGTCGTAGCGATCGGGCGCCGGACGACCTATGGCTCCTGCCGGTCCCCGAGATGGCCGCCCAGGGCGTCAAGCCCCGCCAGCTGACTCACTCGTTGCCGACGGTCGTGGACACGGCCCACTTCGCGATCGGGACGCGGATCGCCTTCGAAGCGCGCGACGGGCTACGGATCGAGGGCAACCTGTACCTCCCGGCGAGCGCGAGCGGCGAAGAGGCGGCCCGCGTGCCGTGCCTGCTCCATTCCCACGGCGGGCCCACTTTCCAGGCCCTGCGCGACTGGCTGCCATTCCGCCAGCTCGTGGTGGAGTCGGGGATTGCCTTTCTCTCGGTCGACTTCCGCGGATCGACCGGATACGGCCGCGACTTCCGCTGGGCCAACCGCGGCGAGTGGGGCCACGCGGACGCCTTCGACGTGATCGACGCGGCGCGCTGGGCCGCGGCGCAGCCCTGGTGCGACGGCCGCCTCGCCCACTACGGCGCCTCGTACGGCGGCTACATGACGCTCTGCGTCATGGCTGAAGAGCCGTCTCTGTGGCGGGCCGGCATCGACCTTTACGGCGACTCGGATATCGTCGAGAGCTATCGCCGCGGCGATCGGCTGGGCCGCATCGACCTGGAGCGGATGATGGGCCGGCCCGACGATCCGGAGGCCGCCGAGGCTTACCGGCGGGGCTCGCCGCTTCACCGCGCCGAGCGGATCGAGGCCCCGTTGCTGATCATGCACGGTCGCAAGGACAAACGAGTCGTGCCGTTCATGACCGAGAAGATCGTCGAGGCGCTCGAGATCGAGGGCAAGCACTACCAGCTCCACTGGTACGACGAGGAGTCGCATGGCTGGCAGAGGCGCGAGAACCGCCGCGACGCCTGGAAGCGCTGCCTCGATTTCCTGCGGCGCCATCTGCTTGAGCAAGCGGACGAGGACTGAGCAGAGAGAAGGATCGACCGATGCGGGGACGTCGAGGGCGAGTGAATCTGGTCGACACGGAGGAGATGGCCGCCTTCTTCGAGCAGCTCGACCACCTGAACCTCGAGCAGCTGAGGGTCATGCGGGCGGCCTGGCGATCGACGAGTCGCGAAGCTCATGAGGACGCCTGGACGACCGTTCGATCTATCGGAGCCCGCGAGGGTCTGACCAGGGAAATCGACCGTGTGCGCAATCGGGCCCTCGCCTGGGCCTCGCGTGGCTCGAACACGATTCCATATCGGATCAGCGACGACGTCACCTGGATGGAGACGAAGATCGAAGCCGGCGAGGCGATCGTCGACGCCGCGCTGGCGGTGGCGCTCGGTACCCGCCTCGACCCAGACTGTCGCAGCCTCCTCATCGGGCCCTGGTTACGTGCCACGGAGGCCCTGCGCTAGCCATTCGGCGGCGCTACCGGCGACCGCAACGCGGAAACGACCGTCCGCACCCGTTTCAGCGGGCCGATGTAGGCTCAGGAAGTGGCAGATCTTCGTGTTGAGCTACTGGCCGTCGAGGGCTGCCCGCACCTCGAGCAGGCCCGGCGCGACCTGGAGAGCGTTCTCCGCAAGGGGATCGTCGAGACGCCGATCCAGGTGATCTTCGTCGCCAGCCAGGAGGACGCCGAGTTCCTCGGCTTCCAGGGCTCGCCCACCATAAGGATCGACGGCGAGGACGTCGTACCTGCGCCGGATCTGCCGGTCGCGCTTGCCTGTCGGATCTATCGCGACGCAGAGGGCCGGACATTCGGCTCGCCCCCGATCGAGGCCATCAGATCCGCGGTGGACGCCCATCGTCGGGGCAAGCTCGAAGCGTTCCAGCGCCAGGAAGCCGGCTTGCTGGCCGAGTTCGCGCGCCAGGCCGAGGCAGCCGATGCCTCCCCCAAGGAAGGCTGATCCAATGAGCATTGCCGATGCCGTTCGGGTGCTGCCGCACAGAACGATGCGGTCCCTCTTCATCTCGCTGTCGCACCGCAGGTCGCTCGCCCGAATGGCCGTCCGAAGCCCGTTGACGCGGCCGGTCGTGGCTCGCTTCGTCGCCGGAGAGACGCTCGAGGAGGCCCTGCCCGCCATCGCGACCCTCAAGCGTGCCGGGCTTCGCGCCACAGTCGACGTCCTGGGTGAATCTGTCACCTCGCCGGAGCTCGCTTCCGCGGCCGCCGATCGCTACATCGCCACGCTGCCCGCTCTGGAGTCCCGTGGCCTGGACGCGAACGTCAGCGTCAAGCTGACTCAGATGGGCATGGAGATCGACCCCGAGCTGTGCCGCTCCAACGTGATGCGGATCCTCGACGCGGCCCGGGCCGTGGACGGCTTCGTCCGCTTCGACATGGAGGACCACAGCAGGACGGACGCCACTCTGGCCCTCTGGCAGGAGGCCCACGAGGCGTATCCGAAGACCGGCGTCGTGATCCAGTCGGCGCTGCGCCGGAGCGCGGCCGACGTCGAGCGGATCGTCGCTGCCGGCGGTCGAGTTCGGCTGTGCAAGGGCGCCTACGACGAGCCGAGCAGTGTCGCCTACGTCAACAAGTCGACCGTGGACGCCAACTACGCGAAGCTGATGGAGCGGCTGCTTACTTCAGGGTCGTACCACGCCCTGGCCACTCACGACCCCAAGCTGATCGAGCGGGCCATCGAGATCGCGGAGCGCGAGGGGATCGGCCGCGACCGCTTCGAGTTCCAGATGCTCTACGGCGTCCGGCGCGACCTGCAGCGGAGGCTGGTCGAGCGCGGCTACACGGTCCGGGTCTACGTCCCCTACGGACATGAGTGGTATCCGTATTTCATGCGCCGCCTTGCCGAACGGCCGGCCAACGTCGGCTTCATGCTGCGGGCGATCGTCAAGGAAGAGGGCCGCCGGGTCCGGGGCCGTTAGCCCGGGCGCGACTTCTCGAGCGCCGCTACTTTCTCGAGCGCCGCGGCGAGCTGGTTGCAGTGGTCCTCGATGTGATCCGCCAGCATCTCGTCGACGATCTGCTTGATCGTCATGTCGCCCCTCTTCTTGTCCGACCCGCGCCGGGCGCATTGCCGATCGTCGAGCTCGAGCAGCCGCCGGACTGCCCGCTCCAGGTGGAAGTCCAGGCGCCCGTACAGCTCGGGGAGGGGCAGGCTTCGGTCGCGGTCCACGGTCAGCAGGCGAATCGGATCGCTCGGGATGCGTCCGAAGGGGACCGGCTCCACCGGGCCGGCGAGGATGCGCTCGATCTCGCCCAGCCAGTAGGGCAGCATCTCGTCGATGTGGGCGAGCGTCTCGCGGGCGACCCACTCGCGAGACCGCGGCAGGTCGTCGGGCGCGGGCGGACTCGTCTCAACCTTGGTGCGTAGCCGAACGAGACGGTCGCGCGCGACGCGTAGCCGTTCGACCTCCGGGTGAAGGGTCGCCATTCCTGGAGTTCTCTTCCTCAGCGACGGGATCGTGGTTGGGCCGACCTCGCCCGCAAGAGATTACCCGAAGCGACGACGGAAGGAAGCCTGCCAGGCTGAATCGGCGCGCCGGCGGCATGCGGGCCGGGGCGCGGGATTCGATACTGCATCCATGAGCGCGGCGACGATCGAAGGTATGCGGGCGGACGACTGGCCCGCCGTTCGAGCGATCTACGAAGAGGGGATCGAGACCGGCCTGGCCACGTTCGAGCTGACGGCGCCCGAATGGGAGTCCTGGAATCACTCCCACCGTCCCGACTGCCGGCTGGTCGCGCGAGATGGGGGTGGAGCCATCGTCGGCTGGGCGGCCCTGAGCCGCTATTCCGCGCGGGCCGTCTACTCGGGTGTCGCCGAGCTGAGCGTCTACGTCGCAGCGAAGGTCCGTGGTCGCGGCGTCGGGCGGGCGCTCATGGCGGCACTCGTAACCGCCTCGGAGGAGGCCGGCATCTGGACTCTGCAGGCCGGCGTCATGGCCGACAACGCGGCCAGCCTGGCGCTCCACGAGAGGTGCGGTTTCCGGCGGGTCGGCGTACGGGAGCGGATCGGGCGCGACGTGAAGGGCGTCTGGCGAGACGTCGTTCTGTTGGAACGCCGGAGCTCGGTCGTCGGAGTCGAGTAGGCGCAGGCCCTTCGGTCGCGCGACCCTCGGCCTTCCGCCCGGCTAGGGGTTGACGGTGAAATTGCCCTCGGCGATCAGCTGATCGTTCGCGTCCAATATTCCGATGCGGTGATTCCCAGGGTTGTACTCCCCGCAGAGGGTAGTGCTGGAAGACGTGGTGGACCCGAGCCAGGTCCCGTCGGACTGCTGCTTGAAGGCCGACTCAACCGACCCTGTGCTTCCGGCGGTACCGTCGCTCTCAGTAGTGATCTGAGCGGACCCGGGGAAGGATGCCGATAGTCGAATCGTCAGGGTGACGTCGACCGCCGAACCTGAGCAGCTGAAGCTGGAAGGTTCGATGGTTACGCTGTTCTCGACGAGCGGGCTCGGCGATGGACTCGGCGATGGGCTCGGCGACATGACGAACGTGAAGGATCCCTGCGCCAGCACGTGGCCGCTCGAGTCCAGGAGGCGCGCGGTGTGGCTGCCCGGGCCCATCGAGCAGTTGGGAGAACCGTCGGCATTGGTGTCGGTCAACGACCACGTGCCGTCATCCTGCTGCGTCAGGCCGAAGGCGGTGACGGCCTGCGTGACGATGGCCGTCTCGTCTATCTGATATGTGATCTGGTCGGTGCCCTTGACCGAGGAGGGCAGGCGCACGGTCGTGGTGTACGGCTGGCTCGGGCAACCGATGGTCGCTGGGCTGAAGACGATGCTGCCGGGGTTGCCGCCGTCGCTCCCTCCGTTGGAGCCCGACGGGCTCGCGGAGTCGACGATCGTGGGGCTGCTGCTCCCTCTGCTGGAGACCGGCGAGCCGCTGGAGACCGGCGAGCCGCTCGAACTCAGCGAGCCGCTGGAACCCGGCGAGCCCTTGGAGCCGTTGTTCATGGCGAAGACCGCCCCGGCGACGATGGCGGCGATGATCACGCCGCCGACGAGCAGCATGCTGGGGCTGACGGTGGTTCTGGCCGGTGCGACCTGGGCGATCGCCGGCGGCATTGCCCAGCCGGGCGGCACCGCTGCCACAAAGGCCGGGGGCGGAGGGGCGGGTACCGCGGCCGGGGGCGGAGGGGCGGGTAGCGCGGCCGGGGCCGGCACGGTAGCGCCGCATGAGGCGCAGAACCTCTGTCCTGGTACGGTTATTGCCGTGCCACAGTTGGGGCAGAAGCCAAATCCGGTCGCCATCTCGATCTCCATCCGACTTGCCGGGGGCTGATGGTGAAGGTCCGCCTGGGGTCCCACCGGAGGTCGGCCCCTGCCAGAACCCGGTCCACTTGGACCGGGCCATTCTAGCGGGCGGTTGAAGCGTTGGATTCTCGGAGTCCGTTCAGGCTAAACCTCTTCGAGCAGAGTCGGGCGCGATTCGGGTGGCGTCGAGGTCTGGGCCAGCAGCACGCCGATCAGCACGAGCAGCGCACCCAGGACCTGCAATCCTGTGAGCATCTCGCCCAGGAATACCACGCCCAGGGCGATTACGACGAGGGGCTCGACCGTGGCCATCAGCGACGCCTGCGCCGCTCCGATCCGAGCGACGGACGCATAGAATGCCTGGATCGCGATCGCGGCCGCGAACAGACCGATGCCGAAGAGGCCTGGCCAGGCCTGCATCGGGACCTCCGTCGGGAACAGCGGCTCGCGGGCCGCGGCGGCGATGACGAACATCGTCAGCCAGGTGCCGGTCATCATCACCGCTCCGGCGACCGGCGGCGAGACCTCCGCGCCCTGGCCCTTGGAACGCATGTCGGCCGTCTGACCCGGCCGCTCGCCTGCCATCCACGCAGCCAGGATGATGTACGTGGCGTAGGCCAGCGGTGACAACGCGCCGATCGCGATGCCCAGTCGATCGACTCCCGCCTCGATTCCGCCGATCGTAAGGATCGCGCCAACCAGCACCACCGCCAGCGAGCCCCAGGCGAGCTTGCCGCGGAATGGATACCCAAGACGCATCGAAAGGACCGCGACGACTGCCGGATAGGCGTACATCAGCAGCGCCTCGAGCGAGGTCGGGATGCGCTCGACCGCGAAGTAGTAGACGCTCGCGGTCAGGACGAAGGTGGCGCCGGTGAAGAGCAGGCGTCCGGTCGTCCGTCGGTCGAGGTGGCGCAGCTTGGCGCGTGCCCTGGGCTGAGCCGCCAGCCAGAGCCAGCTGATGACCATCGCGAAGAAGAAGCGCCATGCCAGGAGCGCCATCCAATCCAGGCCGGCGCCGTACACGCTCTTGGCGAACAGCGGTCCGGTCCCGTACGCGACCCCAGAAATGGCGCCCAGGGCAATGCCAACGACTCTCCGGCGGTCCATCGCGAAAAGGCTAGCAGGAGATCGAGGGGAGGTTAGGTAGCCCACTCGACCGGCTGGCACTGCGGCCCGAGTACCTTCGAACGGTACGAGTGAGTCATAGGTTTCCTCGGTGCTCGCCCCTAGGATCTCCACATCGAGGCGACCACCCGGTTGCCGATCTTCTGAGGTCGAATGCGATGTCACCGGCCCGCGAACGCTGCCCCCGCTGCGGGAGGCGCCTCGTGGGCACACGCTTCGACGCCACGTTCCGTCTGCCCGACCGGAGCGAGCGCCTCTGCTTCGGGATCCCGGGCGGTCTGTGCGAGGACTGCCACCAGCTGTACGTCGATCCTGAGCTGATCGAGGCGCTCGATCTGGACCAGGGTCGCTGCATCTTCGTCATCGAGAGCGACACGGTCGTCCAGGAGCAGGCCTGGTCCAGCGCCGACTGAGGTCGGCCGCTCTTCGGCCTGGACTTAGAGCCCGCCCGGCCGGCGAACCAACTCCGCGATCCACAGGCTGACCGCCGAGCGGCGCCGCAGATCGCTTCCTCCGTCGCGACCCTTGAGTGTGGCGTCCAGTTCGAGAAGGCCGGCCAGGGCCGCGTCCAGCTCGGGCTGCGTCCACATTCGCGCCTGATTCGCGAGCATCTCCGCCCGATATGGGTTGAGGCCGAGCGTCCGGATCAGCGCCGCGGCCGGCGTGCCCACGGCCAGCAGGTCGGCGATCTGGATCAGCTCGCGGAGCCGGCGGTGGAGATGGACGACGAGGACGGGCGCCGGCAGGTCGTCGAGCCGATCGGCCAGCTCGGCGGCCTCGGCGACACGGCGCATTCCCACGGCGTCGAGGAAGGCCCACGTCGAGCCGGGGACGGCGTCCGCCACGAGGGCCTTGACGTCTTCGGGGCCGATCTGGGCGTCGAGGCGGTAAAGGGCGAGCTTCTCCAGCTCGGCCACCGCCATCTCGCCCTGGCGCCTTCGGTCGACGTCGCGCTCGCGTACGAAGGCGCCGATGCGCTCCGCCAGCAGCGCGGCCGCGGGCGCGGAGATGCGGATTTCGCGCTCGGCGGCGCGATCCGAGATCCAGCGCGCCATTCCGTCGCGGGTGGGGGCCTTGAACTCGCGGATCTCGCCACCGGCCGCGGCCACGACCTTGCGCAACGTCTCCAGCGACGCGGGGCGGCGGGCCGTCCCATCGACCAGGTCCAGGAACGCCAGGCCGTTGCCCTCCGCCACGGCCGACAGTGTTTCCGCGAGCCGGGCTGCGAGCGGCTTCGTGGCAACGAGCGGCGCCGGCTCGGCGACGACGACCAGCGTCCCGCCGCCGAACATCGTGGCCGTGGCCACTTTCTCGGCGATCTCGTCGGCTGTTGTGGAGTTGCCGGTGAGGCGGACCCGATCCAGCGGCGGACCGCCGCCCGCCAGCCGAGTGGCGAGCGCGTCGGGGCCGCGCGAGACGCTGTAGGCGTCGTCGCCCCAGTAGTAGCCGAGCGGCGCGGACGGCCGTTCCACCTCAACCGCCCCGCGCGAGCTGCAGCGCGCGGCCCGTCCAGGCCAGCCGACGAACGTCCGACGGGGCGACTCCGGCAAGCGCGCACACGCGCGCCTCGAGCACCTCCGCCCGGCGTCGGACGGCCGCCAGCGTCTCGGGCGACCAGACTCCCCGTGCCCGCTGAGGCCGCTCTTCGGGCGCGTAGCGACGCTCCCATGACGCGAACCGCTCCGCCATCGACTCGAGCTTCTGCCCGGCGCGCTTGTCGGCGTAGGCGACCACGAGGGCCTCGGGCGAGGCGCCGGCGAACCATCGGTCGAACCAGGAGCCGTCGGCCAGGCGCGTCACCGGGTGGCCGACGATCGCCTCGCCGAGCTCCGGATACCCGCGCCGCGCGAGCCATTCGGCCGAACCTTCGGCATGCGCCAGCTCCGTCACCGACGGCCGCACGAGCGGGAGCTTGTCCACGTCATGTAGTAGAGCGGCTGCTTCCACGAGGCGGCGATCGAGCGAGCGCCCAGCCGAAACCGCCCGCAACGCCAGCCAGCCCGCCGTCTCGGCGACGGCTCGCGAGTGACGAAGGTGCCAGGCCGGCGGCTCGAGCGAGAGCAGCAGGGCCGCGCTTTCTCGACGGCTCGGGACTGTCATACATCGAATCGTACAGGAGCCAGGCTGGCGTGGGCGCGCCCTCGTCGACCAGCGTCGGACGCGCATCGACAGGCGCGCGGGCGGACGAGACGGTCACGGCCGCGGCGTCCAGCGTCGTGTCGACCGTGCCAACCAGGTCGGTCCGCAGGACCGTTGCGGCATGGGCTCGCAGTCGCTCCAGCGTCGAGGGCGCCGGATGCCCGTATGTGTTCCCGAACCCGACCGAAATCGCCGCGACGCCAGGCCGAAGGGTCGCCAGCAGGTCGTCGGAGGATGCGGTTGCGCTCCCGTGGTGAGCGACCTTGAGCATGTCGACTGTCGGCAGCCCGCGAGCCAGCAGAACTGGATCGACGTCGTCCTCCGCGTCGCCCATGAGCAGGAAGCGGCGGCTCTCGTACTCGCCGAGCAAGACCACTGAGGAATCGTTGGTCTTTCGATTGTCGGTAGCCGCGGGATCCAGACCGGGAGGCCGCACCGTGCCGTCGTCCGGCCAGAGCACGTGCAGCGTGACGTCGTCCAGTCGCAGCGTATCGCCCGTTCGCAGGCGTTCGGCTCGCAGGCCATGGGCGGCCAGGGCATCGCGCCAGGCTCGATAGGTGGGCGTCGAAACGGCCCAGCCCGACTCGAAGGCCCGGCCGACGCGGTACTTGTCGACGACGGTCACCAGGCCGCCGACGTGGTCATCGTGCGGATGCGTCAGAACGATCGCGTCGAGCCGCCGATCCCAGGCGGGAACGTACCGGTCCAGGACCTTGAGTAGCGCGCTGCCGTCCGGGCCGCCGTCGACCAGGATTCGGCCGCCATGATCGCCCTCGAGAAGGATCGCGTCGCCCTGGCCGACATCGAGGACGATGACGTGGACGGAACCGTCGGGATGCGACGCGACCACGCAGCCGGCAAGTGCGACGACGAAAGCGGCCGAGATGAAGGCCCAGCGATGCTTGGGCAGCCGGGTCGGTTTCTCACTTCGTGCCGGGCGAGTCTGTCGCTCGCGCCCGGGCGACCGTGGCGTGCCGAGCCGTCGATGAAGCCAGCACAGAGCGAGGCACGCGGCCGCCGCGGCTGCCGCGTTCGCCGGGAAGGCCAGCGTCTCGTTGGCACCGGGAACTGCAGCTGCCAGGTGAACCACCCAGATCAGGCCCGCGAGGAGCGCCCATGCGGGCATCGCCAGCAGGCCGCACAGCCAGAAAGGGACTCCGATCGTCCCCATCCAGCCCGCGACGAACGCGACCGCGCCCGCTGCCATTGCCGGGGGCACGAGCGGGACGGCGACGAGGTTGGCGGCCGGAGCGATCAACGCCAACCGCCCGAAGGCCAACAGGACGATCGGCAGGGTGGCGGCCTGGGCCGCGAGCGAGACGCCCAGGCTTTCGCGAAGGGGACCGGGGAGCCAGGGCGCGCGATCGTCCAGTCGCTTCGTAAGCGGTGTCGCCCACGCTATCAGCCCGGCCGTGGCCGCCGCCGAAAGCTGGAACCCCGCGTCGCCGACCGTGCCCGGCTCAACGACCAGCATCGCGGCGACGGCCCACGCCAGCCCGACCATCGCCCTCGATCCGCGCCCGCTCTCGATCGCGAGCAGCGCCACTCCGGCCATCACCGCAGCCCGGACCACCGACGGCGAGGCTCCGGCAAAGAGCGTGTACGCGACGATCGCGCCCAACGTGACGACGGCCCGGCGCCGCCGACTGAACAACCCGCCCAGCAGCGCCGCCACGGTCGCGGCCACGATGGCGATGTTCCAGCCCGAGATAGCAACGATATGACTCACTCCGGCCGTCGTGAAGTCTGCGGCCACCTCCTTGTCCACGCGATCGCGCAGCCCGATCAGGATCGCAGCCGCGAGTCCGCCCTCCGGCTCGGGCAGGACACGCTGGAGTGCGTCGCCGGACGCCTGCCGAAAGCTCTCCAGCGCTCCCGCCGCAGAGTCGTCGTGTTGGACGAGCGCCAGGTCCGTGGCCTGGCAGAGAGCGGAGATCCCCTGCGACGCGAGCCACAGGTCGTATTCGCTCTCGGTCAACGGCCGGAAGCGGCCGGACCAGCGAACGGCGTCTCCGGCGATGAGCCGCGGGTATGCGGGGAGTTGGGCTGAGCACGTGAGCGGCGGCTCCGTCAGCTCGATCGTCGCGATCTGCAAGCCCTTCGTCGTGTGTGCACTGACGACGGTCGCCTGCCACGTTCCCGCTCCGGTGGGGAGTGGCGCCGCCGCGGGCGGCCCACCGCCTGCGGCGGCGCCCACCGCCAGCCTCGCCACGACGATGGCCGCCCCGAGCGCGGCGACGGCCACGCTGGCCGCCCTGGCGGGGCGGCGCGCAACTTCGCACGCGAGCGCGGCCGCAACGATCGCCGCCGCGACCGCGGCGGCCCCCACGGCCTGGGCCTGACTCGGGGGGAGCCCAGACGCCACACTCGGCGCCAGTTCCGACGCCGCTGCCACCGCCACGACTCCGAGCGCGAGCCATGCCGGCCGGGGAAGCATCCCTCAGCCGACCGTGACGAGCGACCGGAACTTGGCCAGCGTCGAGGCGGGCACGATCTTGCGGGTGACCAGGTCGTCCACATTGCGGAACGGCCCTTGCTCTCGGGAGGCGATGATCTTCTGAGCGGTCACGGGCCCGATCCCCGGCAGCGTGTCCAGCTGTTCGGCCGTGGCGGCGTTGAGGTCGATCAGTCCGGCGCTCGCCTGTGCGGCACCACTTGAGCTGGGCCCTGCCGCCGACCCGTCGCCCCGCCTCGGCACGCGGACGACCTGGGCGTCGACGAGCTTCGCTGCAAGGTTGAGCTGCGCTTCGGCCTGGCGCGGGTCCACGTCCGTCGAGTACCCGCCGGCCGCCGTGATTGCGTCCGCGACCCGCGACCCGACGGGCAGCGAGTAGACCGCCGGATGAGCGACCGCGCCGGCGACCTCCACGACCAGCATCGCCTTCGTCGCTGCGGGTGCCCCAGATTCGTTGGGGCTGCCACTCGCGCCCGACACCATCTGCACCTGGCCGCCCTGCTGGCTTGCGACCAGGACTGCGGCTCCGACCGAGACGGCGACCAGCACGACGGCCGCCGCAAGCAGGAGCTGATGCCCGCCCAGCCTCGATCGTTCGGGCGGAGGCTCGGTCTCATCCCCGGCCCGCTCCGACGCCTCGATCGCCCGCCAGGGCGCGCTCGTATCCATCGTCGTCTCCGATTGGGCGTTCTCGGCGGGTTCCCATGAACGCTATCGGAGGCGACTCACCTGCGGCTCACCTGCGACTTATCGCGCGCTTATTCGCGGCCCGGAGACGTCGCGCCCGTCCGCCGCCGCACCGGCTACGGAGCCCTCTTGACGATCTCCTTGAGATACGCGTCGATCTCGGGCACCGAACGGAGCGCCCGCTCGAAGTAGCTGTTGACCGCCTTGAGCGCCGCGGTCTGGACGTCGGCCATGTCCTCAGCACGGTCGGCCTCGGCGCCGCGCTTCTGGATCGAGTTCCGCAGCTTCAGCAGGTGGCCAACCATTTCGGCCTCCTCGGGCCCATCGAGCGCCTGAATGGCCGACATGATCAGCGTGTCGACCTCGGTGGTCATCGTTTCGGTGTCGAAGTCCTCGCCCGAGCTGGCCGCGTCGCCGAGCGTCTGGATCAGCGCGGCGACCTGGTAGAGCGCCGATACCGGCTCGTCGAACAGCTCGCGGATGAAGGCTGCCTCGGCATACCGGCCGCTCATTCGGAACACGTTGTACAGGCGCCGGGCAACCTTCCCGTAGCTCGGCTCCAGGACCGTGTACTTCCAGACCTCGTGCTCGAGCGTCTCGACGTAGTCGTCCACCGTGTCGGCCGAGAGCTCCTTCACGAGCTTCGAGAAGATCGGGATCGAGTCGGCGTCGAGATAGACCTCCTGGAAGTAGGGGTCCAGGAAGCCGTCCAGCGGCACGATCTTGCCGTCCGGCCCTTCCCATGTGGTGTCGAGGACGTTGCTGGCGTTGGCCAGCTTCCCGCGCGACGAGTCGGCGATTACCCAGTCGAGCTTGCACCAGCCGGGATCGCGAGTCGCGTCGGCCCAGGTGTAGACCGCGGTCGAACCGTCGGTGAGCGTGACTTCCATCTTGCCGGCGCGGACCTCGTCCGGCGTCCACGACATCGGCGACTTCACGCCGAACGGCTTGCCGCCCTTCGTTCCTTCCGCCGGATGCTGGCCGAACTTGATGTCCCACAGCCGATGGCCAGGCCCGCTGGCGGTGGCGAGTGCCTTCTCGCGCATCATGTCGGCCAGGATCGAGCAGGCCTCCTCGCGCGTGTCGGCCTTGATGTTGATGCGCTCGAAGAAGTCGCAGTCGGCGGGGAAGGCGTTGATCTTGCTCTGCGCCGCCGAACCCGAGATCGAAAGAGCAGTCAGGACATTTGGCGGGCGGTCTTCGAAGCCAACGATCTTGCCCATCTCGCGGAAGCGGGCCAGGTCCGCCGGGGCGAAGTCGAGCATCGAGACCCGGTGGCCGTAGACGCCGGTGTTCACGTCGACCACTAGGTCGCCGCCGCTGGCCTCTGTCGCCATCGCCGCGATCCATTCATCCGCCTCGCGCTCGTCGATACCGATCCCCAGGCGTTGGGCCGATTCGACGATTCTGGCGATCGCCGCGTCGTAGTCTTCGACCTTCGACGCGGTTTGCGCGGCGGTCTTCGTCGCCGCGGCGGCGGTGGCGCCGCCGGTGGGCGCCCCGCCCGACTCGCCTGGCCCGCCCGCCTTAGTGGACGCGCTGTCGGTGCCTGGCTCCATGACGGTGCCTCCTTCGCGTGCGACGGGCCTCCGGGTTGGCGCGATTGTACGGCCGGGAAGGAGGGATTCGGCCCGCCACCCGCCGGCGTGCGCGTCCGCAGATACACGTGTGACAGGCTCGTGCTGGTTCGGCCCCGCAGGTCGTCGACACTGCGCGTCCGCAGATGCAGACCCGACTGGGGGCGGCCGGGGAATGTCGATCCTGCGCGTGCGGAAGCACACGCGACCGATGCGGGTCCACCGCGAGGTCGGGATGTCCGACGTGCATCTCCCGACGCGCACTCACGGCTATGTCGGGATCGCGTGCACCCGGGGCCGATCCGGGGCGCGCGGTGCTGCTTTTGATCTGCCGGGCCATTCCGGGTGCGCATGGCGGACTTTCACATGGCGGACTTTCGGCACTTGACCCCGAGTGGACCCGCAGCGAGCCTTGGCCGAGCGGCAGGCCTGCCGTGGTGTGTGGTTGAGGGAGAGCCGACGATGTCTACGACGTGTGCGGCCTGCGGTCAGGCTGTAGCTTCGAGCGCGGCATTCTGCATCGGCTGCGGCCAGCCAGTGCCGCGCGCCTGTTCCCAGTGCGGCGCCCCGGTCAGTGCCGGGGCCAACTGGTGCGCCACCTGCGGCTCGAAGGTAGGTGCCGCCGCCGCCCCGGCGGGCGCCACCGCGCCCGCGCCGCAGCCGCCGCTACAGCCGACGCCGCCCTGGGCGACCCCAGTCGCCGTTGCCGGCCGGCCGGGCGGCCTGATGCGAGCCGCGCGTCGGCGGCCGGTGCTCATCGCCGGGGCGGCCGTGGCCGTGGTCGCCGTGCTCGTGGCCACGACCGTGTTCAGTGGCCGCCTCCCGTGGAACTCGCCGAGCATCCCGCTGGTCGAGACGACAATGCAGGCCCCCACCGTCATCGACGTGCCGACCGACGACTACACACTGTCGATCGTGCCGGGCAAGGGAGATCGGCTCGACACCGAAGGTGCCGCGCTGGTGATCCCAGCTGGTGCCGCCGTGTCGAATACGACCGTCACCGTGAAGGTCCTCCAGGCACCCTTCCACATGACGCTTGGCCAACCGCCCCAGGATGGTCAGGCTTACGCGTCGGCTGTCGGCCCGGTCGTGGACTTCGGGCCGACCGGCACAACGTTCAACGAACCCGTCACGATCTCCGTCCCCTACGAGCACACGTTCCTGCCTGCCGGCATGTCGGAAGACTCGATCCGGCCGGCCTATTGGAACGGGCAATCCTGGGTGGTGCTCCCCGGCGTCGTCGACAAGGACGCGCACACGGTCAGCGTCAAGCTCAAGGATTTCAAGGGCACGGCATTGGTCACATACGTCGTGGTAGGCGCGGCGATTGTGGCGGGCGTCGGCTATACGGTGAATTATGCCATTCAAAACTGGGGCGAACTCAAGTGGAGCGACCCCGTCACGAAGGGCACGGCCAAGCAGTACGTCACTCCCGGTAGCGCGACCGTGAAGAAGTACGCCGCTGAGGCGGTGATCACGGACGCCATCACGCATGTCCAGATGCCACTCAACGACCCCAAGATGCCGGACTGGCTTGCCGCCGGCAACGCGCAAGGCCATGCCATGAACCTCGGCTACCTCGATGCGTCCACTGGCAAGCTGCTGGAGATCCACCACGACGAGGGCAAAGGCAGCAACTGGCAGAAGCCCGATGACTTCTTCACGAGGGGCGACGCGCTGGGGCCGGGGAACGGGGACTGCACCGACTCAGCCAACTCCTCGGTCAGCGTCTTCATTGCCGCTGGGTTCCGGGCGAAGGCGGTGTTCGGCTACAACGAGGGCGACAAGGACCCCAAAGATGCGGGCCATCAGCACCTATGGGCTGAGGTCTTCATCGGCGGCAAGCCCTACCGGATGGACGAGGGCGGCATCTATTCGCCGGCTAACTGGACGCACTCGAATCTGCCGACCTACACGCCGGCCTCAGGCCTTGACCGGCACTCCACGTCGATGTTTGACGACCAGGGGCAGGCGTCCTATGACGAACAATGGTGGAAGAAGACGGAGGTCTCAGTGGTAGCGACCCCGACCAGCGGCACGACATACGCGTTCAAGGCCACCGCTTGGGCGATTCCGAACTCGGCACAGCAGGTCGAGTTCGTGTGGGACTTCGGCGATGGGTCCAAAGACACCAAAGATGTCCGCGCTCCGTACGCGTCGCCGCTGGTCGCAGACACCACCCACGAGGTGAAGGGAGCTTCGACCGTGACGGTGGTCCTGTACGACATAACGTCGCAGACACCGGTCGAACTCGCCCGAGCCCACGTCACCGTTCTGCCCGCGGCCCCCTCCGCGTCGCCGAGCGCCGTCGCCTCGACGTCCGTCTCCACAGGGTACTGGCAGTATGTCGAAACAAAGAACTTCCCCGATCCGCCACCCGTCGTGAAGACAGACTACGACGTCACAGCGGACGGCGCCCACTTCAGTCGAGTGGTCTCTCGCCCGGACGAGAAACCTGCCACCTGGGCGTTCAGTTGTACGTGGTCGATATCCAGTCCCACCGATCCAGACAGGCTGACACCCGGGAGTAGCGTGGAGGGCACGGCGAGTTGTACGGACACTAGCGACGCCGTGGGGTATTACGTGAGTGGGGTGACATTCGCGATTGAACCCCTTGGTATTCCGAGTTATGACGGCGGAACGTGGGGGCCTGAGATGACCTTCGGGTTACGCGAAACCAAGACACTCAAGGGTTCATTGATTGTTCCTGCAGGCCCTCGGGCAAGCGCTCCCTGGAATGGCCAGATCTGTGTGCAGTTCTCCCTGGGCCAGGTCGGCTTCACCCAGAGAATCTACAACTGGGTGCCGGGCGGGGCGTAGCAGGACGCTCGCGTCGCTCAGAAGCCGGGCCCTGGCCGTCCCCGCACCACGATATTGACGAGGCGGCCGCCGGCGTGGATCACCTTGAGCGGCCGCTTGCCCCAAGGGCGGCCACAGACCCCGATCTTGCAGTTGTCCGGCCCTGCCGGACAAGAATCGCTCGCCACGCAAGGTTCGGTCGTCCCGGTCGGTGTTTGAAGCGGCAAGACCGGCTCAGGGCCGGCACGGACGGGGTCCGGATGGCAGTTTCTCGCCTCCGATAGCCCCGTGGCGGCGAAGCCGCGGACCTCGAGCCGCGCGATCGTGCTGGACGGGACGAACCTGTCCGGCTCAGCCGGACAAATGCGAGATCAGGATTGCCCGTCGCCGGATCGGAGCAACCAGACCACCGGCGCGGTGTCGCCGCCCTACCTCACCACGATGTTGACCAGCTTGCCGCCGGCGTGGATCACCTTCAGGGGCGCCTTGCCGTCCAGGGCGGTCACGACCTTGGGCCGCGCCAGGACAAGCCGCTCCAGCTCCGCCTCGCCGATCCCGACCGGGACCATGACGCGGTCGCGCAGCTTGCCGTTGACCTGGACCGGAACCTCGCGCTCGTTCTCCGTAGCGGCCGCCTCGTCCACCGCGGGCCAGGCCTGGGTGTGGATCGACGACCACGCCTCGCCGCGAGCCTCGGCCAGCCGCGACCAAAGCTCCTCGGCGATGTGCGGCGCGCACGGCGCCAGCATCAGCAGCATCAGCCGGATCGCTTCGTTCCAGGCCTTCGTGCCAGCCGCAGCGGTGCCTCGGTAGCGCTGCAGCAAGTTGGACAGCTCCATCAGGTGGGCGACCATCGTGTTGAAGCGCATCTTCGCGTATTCCTCGGACACGATCCGCAGCGTTCGGTGGGCAGCGGTGCGGAGCGCGCGCTCGCCCGCCGCGCGATCCTGCCCGGCAGGCAGCATGCCCGACTCGGCGTCGCCGGCATCTACGCCGTGCGGGTCCAGTGCCGCATACCAGACCCGGTTGAGGAAGCGGCTGATCCCGCCGATCCCGGTTGGGCTCCACGGGCCGCCCTGGTCCCACGGCCCCATGAACATCAGGAAGAGCCGGACCGCGTCCGCACCGAATCGCGAGACCAGCTCATCGGGGTCCTGGACGTTGCCGCGGCTCTTGCTCATCCGCTCGCCGTCGGCGCCGAGGATCTGGCCCTGGTTGAAGAGCCGCTTGAACGGCTCGCGCTCATGGACCAGGCCCAGGTCGGCCATCGCCTTGGTGAAGAAGCGGGCATAGAGCAGGTGCATCACGGCGTGCTCGGCGCCGCCGGTGTACTGGTCGACGGGACACCAGCGCGCCTCGACCTTGCGGTCCACCGGGGCGTTCGAATCGCTCGGCGAGAGGTACCGGAACCAGTACCAGCTCGAGTCGATGAAGGTGTCCATCGTGTCGGTCTCGCGCCGGGCCTGCCCGCCGCACCTGGGGCAGGTCGTGTTGACGAAGGCGGCATCCGATTTGAGCGGGTTGTCGCCGCGGCCGGCGTAGTCGACCTTCTCCGGAAGTCGGACCGGCAGCTGGTCGTCGGGGACCGGCACGATGCCGTCGCTGTCACAGTACACGACCGGGATCGGCGTGCCCCAGTAGCGCTGCCGGCTGATCAGCCAGTCGCGCAGCCGATAGTTGACCGAGGCCTTGCCCTTGCCCTGCTTCTCCAGCATCGCCACGATCGAAGCGAAGCCCTCCTTCGCCGGCAGCCCCGTATACGGGCCGGAGTTGACCATCCGCTCCTCGGTCCCGTGCGAGACGAAGGCCGTCTCCATCGGCGCCGCGACTTCCGCGTCGGTGACTTCGGGGCCGGCGATGACGCGGCGGATCGGCAGTCCGAACTTGCGGGCGAACTCGAAGTCGCGCTCGTCATGGGCGGGGACGGCCATGATCGCGCCGGTGCCGTAGCCGGCGAGGACGTAGTCGGCGATCCAGATCGGGATGCGCTCGCCGTTGACCGGGTTGACCGCGTACGAGCCGGTGAAGACGCCGGTCTTGGGGCGCTCGGTCGACATCCGTTCGATCTCGGTCTCCCGACCGGCAGCCGCAACGTAGGCCTCGACTTCGGCCTTTCGATGCGAGTGGGTGAGCTTCGGCACAAGCGCGTGTTCGGGCGCCAGGACCATGAAGGTCGCGCCATAGAGCGTGTCCGGGCGGGTGGTGAAAACGCGCAACTCGTCGCCGCCGGGCCGCGACTCGTCGGGCTCGGTCGTGAAGGCGACTTCGGCGCCCTCGGACCGGCCGATCCAGTTGGTCTGCATGATCCGGACCGACTCCGGCCATTCGATCGCCGAGAAGTCGAGCAGCTCGTCGGCGTAGTTCGTGGTTCGCAGGTACCACTGGTCCAGCTCGCGCTTCACGACGCGCATGCCGCAACGCCAGCAGTGGCGGTCGGCGCCTTCGACCTGCTCGCGCGCGAGCGTCCCGTCGTTGGGGCACCAGTCCACGGGCGAGCTGGCGCGGTAAGCCAGCCCGGCCTCCAGGAATCGCAGGAAGATCCACTGATTCCAGCGGTAATAGTCGGGGTCGCACGTGACGACCTCGCTCTTCCAGGCGAAGGTGGCGCCCATCGAGCGCAGCTGCCGCCGCATGTTCTCGATGTTGCTCAGCGTCCACTGCCGGGGGTGGATCTTGTTCTTGATCGCGGCGTTCTCGGCCGGCAGCCCGAAGGCGTCGAAGCCGATCGGCAGGAAGACGTTCTCGCCGTTCATACGGTGGAAGCGCGCGATAGCGTCGGTCGGCGACTTCGCGTACCAGTGCCCGATGTGCAGGTTGCCCGACGTGTACGGGTACATCGTCAGCAAGTAGTACTTGGGCCGCGACTCGTCGGTCAGGTCCGTCTCGTACAGGTCGAGCTCTGCCCAGCGCCGCTGCCATCGCGGCTCGATGGTCGCGGGCTCGTAACGGTCGATACGGGTGCGCTCTGCTGCCGACACGGTGGACCTCTCGCTCGTTGGGCGTCCGGGACGCGCCTCTCCTCCTTGGTCCGGCGCGCTCGAACGGCCTCAGTTTAGCCGAGCGGCGGCCGCGGCCGGCCACGAGGGGCGAGGCGCTCGCGGAAGCTCGGGGGATTCCACCATTTGCCTACCGGGTAGCACGTGGCCATCTTGAGGACCCAGGCGGCGGAATCCGGCCAGGGGCCCGGCCTCGCCCGGCCAGGGGCCCGGCCTCGCCCGGCCTCGCCCGGCCTCGCCTGGCCACGACCGGCCTCGCCTGGCCATTTGCTAACCGGGGTAGCACGTGGCCATCTCGAGGACCCTGGGCGGCGGAATCCGGCCACGACCTGGCCTCGCCCGGCCACGACCGGCCTCGCCCGGCCACGACCTGGCCATTTGCTAACCGGGGTAGCACGTGGCGACGTAGCCAGTCCGCCGGGCGGCTCAACTGCCATTTCCGATTTCGCGCCGGCCCGAATCCACGCTGGATCGGGCGCCTTGCGGTGCCTGCTGAGCATCGTCGCGCCCTCCATTGGGTCGGCGACTCGGCCTCGTGCTACGGGGGTTTGCATTTGGCCAGAATGCCAGCCCGGACGTGGCCAAAGAGGGCCTCAGCAGGAACGGTCGGAGCTGTCGGCCGTCGAGGGGCAGCCTCGTGCGCAGGAGCACGCGATGGTCGGTGGCGTGCCGGCGATTGGTGTGCGTGTCCTCCACGATCAGCCAGACGCTGATCACGGACGGACGCCAGCCCAGGTCGGCAGCGATCGTTCGGGCCAGCCGGCGCTTGCGGTCGAGCGTGCCCAGCATCTCGTTGATGTCGACGAGGGCGGTCTTCAGTTCCACCACCAGCAGATGCGCCGAGCCTGAATGCCAGGCGAGCTGGTCGATCGCGCCGCGTTCACCGTAGATCGAGAACGACACTTCGGGCTCGACGATCCATCCGGGGTGCGCCAGCACGAACGCGGCAAAGCTCTCCCCGAGCATCGAATGTCGGCGGCTCAGAAGGCGGTCCAGCTCCCCGCCTCGCCAGCGCCCGAGAAGCTCCAAGCGAACCTCGAGCGCCGACGCGATCCGTCTGACGGTCAGCAGCGACAGCCTCTCGCAGTGGCCGCGCTCGACGAGCGACACCGTTGCATGCGAGACGCCTGCCAGCCGTGCCAGGTCCAGCTGGCCGAGCCCCCGCCGCTTTCGAATCGCCCGGATGACCGCTCCGAGCTGCAGGTCGTCCATGGCTGCAGTCTGGGAAGTAGCGCTTTGCGCGCGCTTATCTCGAGATCAATTTGCGGTGGCTCCGCCGAGACCATACCGGCGGCGGTCAGCCGCAAACCTCGGGAAGCCGCAACCTCGGTCAGCCGCAACCTCGGTCAGCCGCAACCGCGGCCGGCACGTCAGAGGGGGATTGGTGGAGCTACAGGGATTCGAACCCTGGACCTCCTGCATGCCATGCAGGCGCTCTCCCAGCTGAGCTATAGCCCCACGCGCCCGCGAATGTTACAGCAACACGGCGGGTTTGCGCGCCGGGCGTCGCCGTTCGCGGCGGATGGGGCTTACGTTCGCGGCGGACCGCAGGGGCACCCTTTCGTTCAAGGTGCGGTTCTGAGCGCGAGCGCATGTTCGCCCCCGGCCGCGATCGCCGTCACGCCCGAGAGGCCGGCAGGCGGCGGGGTTCCCCGCCCGGTGCACCCCCAGGCCACGACCGTACCGTCGCTCTTGAGGGCGAGGAAGTGTTTGGCTCTGCCGGAGATCGCTATGACCCCGGACAGGCTGGCCGGCATGTCCGCAGTGCCGCAGTCGTCACGACCCCAGGCCACGACCGTCCCGTCGTTCTTGAGGGCGAGACTGTATGAGCCCCCGGCCGCGATCGCGGTCACGCCCGACAGGCCGGCCGGAACCTTCGTCTGGCCACCTGTCGGATATCCCCAGGCCACGACGGTCCCGTCCTTCTTGAGAGCAAGGCCGAACGTGCCGCCCGCGGCGATCGCGGTGACGTCCGTCAGGCGACGCGTCAAGCCGACCTGGCCACTGTAGTCGTTGCCCCAGCCCACGATCGTACCGTCCGTCTTGAGGGCGAGGCTGAAGTCGTATCCAGCTGCTATCGCGGTCACGCCCGACAGCCCCGCCGGCACGTTGGCCTTACCGTGCTCGTTGTCTCCCCAGGCCACGACCGTGCCGTCTGCCTTCAGAGCCAAGGCATGAAGATATCCCGCGGCGATAGCGGTTACGCCCGACAGCCCTGCCGGTACGTCCGTCTGACCGTTCCGGTTCTCGCCCCAGGCTACGACGGTGCCGTCCGACTTGAGGGCCAGGCTGAAGTAATCGCCAGCGGCGATAGCGGTTACGCCCGACAGCCCTGCCGGAATGTTCGTTTGGCCGCAGCATCCATCGCCCCAGGCCACGATCGGCCCGTCGAGGGACAAGGAAGGCGGCGCCGTCGGCCCCGAAGTGGCGGTGGACCCCGAAGTGGCGGTGGACTCCGAAGTGGCGGTGGACCCTGAAGTGGCGGTGGACCCTGAAGTGGCGGTGGACCCCGAGGACCAGCTGGGTCCAGCTGTCGCGCTGGCGATCGAGGTGGATGTCGAGACAGATGAGCCAAACGGAGGTGATGTGGCGACCGACCCGCCGCAGGCGACCGAAGAAAGCGCGACCGCGACGAGTGTCGCGATCAGGCTGCGATGACCCCGCATCATCCGGACCCCTTCCTTCCTCTCCTGGCGCCTCACCACGGCTGACGCCTCCACCGGTGAAGGCTGCCACAGGCGAAGGTCCGGCTGCAAGGGGCTGTTGGGCCAGCCGAAGAGAGGCGGCCAACCGAGAAGGGGCGGCCAGCGGCACAGGGGCGACCCAGCGCCGGGTCGGGCCTGGCGGATCGCGCGTCGGTGCGCCCTTGCGCCTCGGTTCGATCACATGTGGCGCGCCAGAGAAAAGGGCGTTCACTGCTGCCGTCCGGCGGGTCGCTACGCGTTACCCTGTGAGGCGATGAGTACGACGATCGGGGTGCGGGCGATGACCGCGCCGGTCGAATGGCAGGCTGCCGTGCGGCTGCCGGGCGGCCGCATCGAGTGCACTATTCGGCGTTCCACCAGGGCGCGGCTCCTGCGGGTTACGGTCGATCCGAGGCGCGGCCCGATCGTCACCGTGCCCAGCAGGGCGGCCCGCGGCAAGGGAGATGCCGAGCGGCTGGCCGAGTCGTTCCTGGGCGAGCGCGAGTCCTGGCTGCGGCGCCATCTGGACAGGCAGGCCCGCCAGCGAGAGGAGCTGGACGCGCTGGGTCCTCTCCGCGACGGCGGCATGCTGCGGTTCCGCGGGGAGCCGCACCGTCTGCGGGTCGTGGCCGGGTCGCCCGGCCGGCGTCGCACGACCGTCACGAGAGAGGGCGCGGACGAGGGCGATGAGCTGGTCGTGGTACTGCGCGCCGGTGAGCGGCGGGAGCTGGCCGCGATTCTGGAGGCGTGGTTGCGGGTGCGCGCACGATCCGCCATCGAGCGCGAGATCGAGAGGCATGCGCCCGTCCTGGCGGTGGAGCCGGGCGCGGTGACGGTCCGGGACACGCGCACCCGGTGGGGGAGTTGCTCGCGCGCGCGACGCCTGTCGTTCTCATGGCGGCTCGTTCTGGCGCCGCCGGAGGCGCTCGAGACGGTCGTGGTGCACGAGCTGGCGCACCTGCGCGTCTTCGGTCACGGACCGCAGTTCTGGGAGATCGTGGCCGGACGGCGGCCGGATCACCGGCGCTGGCGACGTTGGCTGCGCGACCACTCTGTGGAGTTGCACGGAGCCCTGGCGGCCGGCTAGCGCCGGCGCAGCGGAGGCCAGCGCTGGCGCAGCGAAGGCCAGCGCACCACCCTCGCCCTCGCCTTCGGGCCAGCGCACCACCCTCACCCTCGCCTTCGGGCCCTCGGCCATGATCTCGCCGGTCCCGACGGCCCTTTCCCGAGCCGCTCCGCGCGCGTACATTTGCCCCGTGCCGATCGATCCCCAGCCGAACGGCCGTGGGTGCGCCGGCGCGAGCAGGCACAGGAGCCCGAGATGCCCATCGTGACCATCTCTCGCCAGTACGGCGCCGGTGGCTCGAGTGTTGCGGGGATCGTCGCCGCCGAGCTCGGTGCCGAGGTCGTCGATAAGACGCTGATCGAGACGATCGCACGTCGGCTGGAGATAGCGCCGAGCGATGTCGCGGCTGAGGAAGAGCGACCTCGGACGCTGTTGGAGCGTCTGGTCCGGTCCTTCTCGACGCTGGAGCCGGGCATGGGCGTCGGCTGGTCGCCGCCGTATCCGGACCCCATGTTCGATGCCCGCAAGGCGATCATCGAGCTGACCGAGCAGGTCATCAACGAGGTCGCGGCGAGCGGCAACGTGGTCATCGTCGGGCGCGGCGCGGGCTTCGTGCTCCACCGTCGCCCGGACGTATTCCGCGTCTTCCTGCGCGCACCAGAAGACGTTCGAGTCCGCGTGCTGATGAAGCGTCTCGGTCTGGGCAACGCCGAGGTCCGGCGCAAGATGCACGAGACCGATGCCAATCGCGCCGCCTACATTCACCAGCTCTACAAGCACGACTGGTGCGATCCGGACGAATACGACCTGATCGTCAACACCGGCCGCCTGGGCTACGCCGCCACGGCAGAGTTGATCCTGCGCGGCGTGCGCGAGCCGGTGCGGGCCACAGCGCCGGCCGGCTGAAGGCGGTCGCGCCGTCAGCTTCCCTGTGCGTCTCCTGGAACCACCCAGATCGGACCCGCCTGGGGAGCGTGCGACCACTGGTCGTTGGCCAGTTGCGCGCGCGACAGCGTGACCAGGCTGAAGCTGACGACGAGCGCGAGCGTCCAGATCACGACAATGACGTCCAAATGGCGGGCAAGTTCGGCTCGCATGACGAGCTCCGCGCGGGACGCATTCCGTTGGGTCGGCTCCGTGCCATGACCCTGCGCGGGGAGTCTCGGCCGCACGCGACGCAGCGGATAGGGCCCGGGGGCCACGATTCGCGATGTCGGGCGGCCCTGAGTAAACCAGTTATCGTTGTGTGAGAGACTCATTATTCGGCGCCCAAACGGGGCTCCGCGCCCAACACGAGGCTCCGCGCCCAGACGAGGCCGGGAAACGGAGAGCGGCCACCCGCTCGAGCGAAACGAAGACGGGGTCTCGGGTCAGGCGACCGCGGCGGCCTCCGGCTCCACGTCGAAGAGTCCCGGGACGGAGAGATACCGCTCCCCGGTGTCGTACGCGAAGGCCAGGATGCGGGCGCCGTCCTTGATCTCGGGCAGCTTCTTGGCGACCGCCGCCAGCACCGCCCCCGACGAGACGCCGATGAACAGCCCTTCCTCACGTGCGGCCCGCAGCGCGAAGCTGAACGCGTCCGGAGCCGCCACCTGGACGACGCCGTTGACCGCGTCGGCGTGGTAGTTGCCCGGGACGAACCCGGCGCCGATGCCCTGGATGGGATGGGGGCCCGGATTGCCGCCGCTCAGTACGGGCGAGAGCTCCGGCTCGACGGCGAAGACCTGGAGCTTGGGCCAGCGCGGCCGGAGCACCTCGCCGATCGCTGTGACGTGCCCGCCGGTGCCGACGCCGGCGAAGATGTAGTCCAGACCCTCGGGGAAGTCGCGTGCGATTTCCTCGGCCGTCGTCCGCTTGTGGACCTCGAGGTTCGCCGGGTTGTCGAACTGCATCGGCAGCCACGCGCCGGGAGTTTCGGCCACGATCTCGCGGGCCTTCGCGATGGCGCCCTTCATGCCGAGTTCGCGAGGCGTCAGCTCGAAGGTCGCGCCGTAGGCGGCCATCAGCTTGCGCCGCTCGACGGAGAAGGACTCGGGCATGACGAGGATCAGCTTGTAGCCCTTGACGGCGGCGACGAGGGCGAGCCCGACGCCGGTGTTGCCCGAAGTCGGCTCGACGATGATGCTGCCCGGCTTGAGGATGCCGCGCTTCTCCGCGTCTTCGATCATCGACAGCGCGATGCGGTCCTTGATCGAGCCGCCCGGGTTCTGACGTTCGAGCTTGACCCAGACCTCGACTCGCGGGTCGAAGAGCTTGTTGATGCGGAGCTCGGTGGTGTTGCCGATGGTCTCCAGAATGCTATTTGCCTTTGCCACGGGGATCTCCTCGAGTGGGATTGGGACGCGCGCCGCTCGACGCTGCGGTCGACGCTGCGGCCGACGCCGGACGGTTCGGGTTAGCTAGATGACGAAGTCGGGCGTTTCGAAGTCGGCCCGGCCCTGCCGGACGTGGACTTCGCTGCGCTGGTAGACGATCGAGTTGGGCGGCACGCTGGAGGTGATCCAGGTGTTGCCGCCGATCACGCTGCCCTCGCCGATGACCGTTTCGCCGCCCAGGATCGTGGCATTGGCGTAGATGATCACGTCGTTCTCGATCGTCGGGTGGCGCTTCGTGGAGGCGAGGGACTTGGTTACGGAGAGGGCGCCGAGCGTCACGCCCTGGTAGAGCTTGACGTTGTTGCCGATGGCGGCCGTCTCGCCCACGACGATGCCGGTGCCGTGGTCGATGACGACGGGATGGCCGAGGGTCGCCCCCGGGTGGATATCGATCCCCGTCCGCTCGTGGGCCCATTCGGACAGTACTCGCGGCAGCAGCGGCACCCGCAGCTCGTAGAAGCGGTGGGCGATGCGATGAACGGCGATGGCGAGGAATCCCGGATAGGCCAGGATCACCTCGTCGACGCTTTCGGCCGCCGGGTCGCCCCGCTCGATGGCGGTGGCGTCCACGAGCAGCTGGCGGTGGATCTCGGGCAGGGCCTGGAAGAAGGCGGCGGCGACCCGGGCCGGGTCGTCGATCTCGCCCTCCAGGGGACGTAGCAGCGATAGCAGCTCCGCCGCCGAGGCGTCGAGCGCGTCGCGCACCTCTCTGGCGGTGCCGTAGGTCTGCTCCGCGGCCTGCGGAAAGAGCGTGTCGAGCAGCGTCCGGAGCCACGCGCCGACGCGCGCCTTGGCGAGGTGGGACTGGTGGTCGTTGGCGAGTCCCTCATGCACGCGCGCCGCCAGCCCGTCGATCGGGTCGTGGGCGATCCTGGCGGTCTTGGCGGATGTGATCGATCTGATCGGGAGAACCATTGGATCCTCGGATGGAACTGGGGCGGGAGCTGCGGGTTGGGACGCTGGCGGCTCGGGACGCGGGACAGCCGCTCAGGACGAGCGCGGCGGTCTCCGCGAGGGGTAACAAAAAGCCGCGGATCCGAAAGGAACCGCGGCCCCTGGGCGACTCTCTGGACTCCCGTTGGGAGCGCGAGACAGCCTGCTACCTCCTGCGGCGGGGCCGCCGCCGGGGACAGAAGCAAGAGTTGTTGTGCGAGTCCATGACCGAATCATGCAGGCAGGCCGCCCCGGCCGTCAAGCGCCCGACAATCGCGGGTCGCGCGGCGCACCGGTAGACTCCTGCCTCCATGCCGCCTGGCGGGACAGGTAGCCGCCCGCAGCCGGTGACCTGCCCACTCAGGTAGATTCGGCTCAAGGCCAGCCTGTTCGGATCTGGTCATCGTCGTCTTACGGAGGGAACTTGATGGTCGAATTGGTAGGCAAGCCGGCACGCGGCCTTGTGGCGGCGAGCCTGATGCTCGCCCTTGTGGTCGCGGCATGCGGCAGCGCTGCTTCGACGTCAAACGCAAGTGGTGCCAATGGCGCCAATGGCGGAAACGGCGCTGGCAGCACTGGCGGCACGCTGACGTCCGGCCTCGCCGCGAACCTCGACACCCTCGACAGCTATCAATTCTCGTGGCAGTTCTCCGCGAGCTCGTCCTCCGCGACCGCGGCCGACTCGGGCTCCTTCGGAACCTCGGGGACGGTCGTCAACAAGCCGACCAAGTCGTACAAGATCAACGACGCCGGCATGCTCCAGATCATCGTCATCGGCAGCCAGGGTTGGACTTCCGTCGACAATGGGAGCACCTGGACTGTCGATACGACCTACTCGACCGACAGCTCCTCTCTGACCTCCATGCTGCCGACCGCGTACTACGGCTCCGATTTCGACACCAACGCGGGCAACTTCACCGTCGCGGGTGAGGAGACCAAGAACGGCGTCGACTGCATCCACTACAAGGGGAATTCGTCCCTCGGCGCGCTCGGTGCCGTGGCAGGCGTCGCTGCAACCTTCCAGTCGGATCTGTGGGTCGCCAAGAACGGTAGCTATCCCGTCAGCGGCTTCTACGGCTGGAGCGCCTCATCGGGCGGAGAATCCGGTACTTGGGGCTACTCGTTCGACGTGACCCACGTCAACGACGCGGCCGCCAACGCCATCACCGCGCCGGCCAACGCGGTCGCAATCCCGACCTGAGCGTCCCTCGGACCAATCACAGGCCCCGGCCATCGGCCGGGGCCTCTTTCTGTGTCAACGAGGAAGTGGGGTTCCGCGCTCGACAGACCGCGAACCGCCCGGCGGGGACGGTCCGGTACTCGCCGGCGATGCCGCGGAAGATCGGTCGGGCAGGAGGGAAGGCGCGCGCGTACGCTTGAGTCCGAAACCTCCGCGCGCGGCTCATCCAACCTCACACTTTCGCGACAGGTCAAGGAGGCGGCAGATGCAGTGGGTCACACGAGAGCACCCGCATACGGACCGAGTCGCCTGTCCGTGGCTGATCCGCAAGTTCATCGACCCCGATGCCGAGATCGTGTACGTCCCCGCGGATGAAGTCCTGGCGTACGCCAGGCGCACCGACGCTATCAGCTTCGACGCGAAGGGTGCCCGGTACACCCACCGCGACGGACTGTGCTCGTTCGAGGTGCTGGTCGAGGAACACGGCCTGGGCAAGGACCCCGCGCTGGCCCTTATGGCTCGCGTGGTCCACGGCGCCGACGTTTCCGGGGATCGCGACGCCACGCCGCAGTCGCCAGGCCTGCTTGCCCTTGCTGACGGCTTCGCCCTGCTGGGGCTGCCCGATCAGGAACAGCTGGCCTTGGAACTCCCCGTCTACGACGCTCTCTACGCCTGGTGCCGGCACGAGGTCGGGGCGGCCTGAGTGGCGCAGACCGCGACGACGGCCGTGACCCTCGGTCGCGACGGACGGCTCCTCTTCGCCACACGGGCCGTGCGGATGTTCGGCTACGGCCTGGCCTCGGTCGTGCTCGTCTTATACCTCGCCGCCCTTGGCCTGCCTGATCCGGCCATCGGGCTGCTGCTGACCCTCACCTTGCTCGGCGATGCTGCGATCTCCCTGTGGCTCACGACGCATGCGGATCGAGTGGGCCGTCGCCGCGTCCTTTTCGCCGGGGCTCTGCTGATGTGCCTGGCGGGCGTCGGCTTCGCGTCGACGAGCGCCCTACCTGTGCTGGTCCTGGCTGCGACGATTGGTGTCATCAGCCCAAGCGGCAACGAGGTCGGCCCATTCCTAGCGGTCGAGCAGGCTTCGCTGTCTCAGACGATCTCCGACCGTGCCCGCACGCGCGTCTTCGCCTGGTTCAACCTGACTGGTTCGTTCGCTACGGCCACGGGCGCGCTCGTCGGTGGGGGAGTGGCCGGTGCGCTGATCGCCGGAGGTCGCGCGCCGATCGACGCCTACCGAGCAGTGATCGTGGCCTACGCCTGCCTGGGCCTCCTGCTCGCGGGTCTCTTCTGGCTGGTCTCGCCGCAGGTCGAGGTCGTGAGACCGCCCGATGTCTCGATCGCACGTCGGCTCGGACTGCATCGGTCGCGCGGCATCGTGGCCCGCCTAAGCGCTCTCTTCGCGCTTGACGCGTTCGCTGGGGGCCTGGTCGTGCAGAGTCTCGTCGCCTACTGGTTCCATCTGCGGTTCGGGGCAGACGTCGCGGTACTCGGCGCCGTCTTCTTTGGGGCGAACCTCCTGGCCGGCATATCGGCACTCGCCGCCGCCTGGATCGCCGATCGGATCGGTCTGGTCCGGACAATGGTCTTCACACACCTGCCGTCCAACGTGCTGCTCGCGGCCGTCCCTCTGATGCCGACGCTGCCGCTGGCAATCATTGTGCTGCTGGCCCGTTTCTCGATAAGCCAGATGGACGTCCCGACTCGCCAGTCCTACACGATGGCCGTTGTCGATCCCGACGAGCGCTCCGCCGCGGCAGGCGTCACCGGCATCGCCCGAAGCCTCGGTGCGTCGGTGTCACCGCTCCTGGCGGCACCACTGTTGGGTGCCGCCAGCCTCGCGGCCCTGCCATTCCTTCTGGCAGGCGGTCTCAAGATCGCCTACGACATTGCGCTCTACCGTGGCTTCAAGTCCATGCGGCCGCGACACGAGGAGGTCGACTCGGCGGCCCCCGACCGGTAACCCTTGCGCTCCCGCGGCTTCTCGCCCACCCTTTGGACATGGATACAGTCCGAGCTCCGCGCATCCTCGTAGTCGATGACGAGCCGCCGCTGGTCGAACTCGTCCGTGGCTATCTCGGGCGCGAAGGGTTCGAGATCCTGACCGCTGGCGACGGACCGAGCGCGGTTCAGCTCGTCCGTGACCAGACGCCTGATGTGGTCGTGCTAGATGTCATGCTGCCGGTCTTCGACGGGCTCGAAGTGTGCCGACAGATCCGAGCATTCTCGGACACCTACGTCCTCATGCTCACCGCCCGCGGGGAGGAGATCGATCGGGTCGTGGGGCTCACGGTCGGGGCCGACGACTACCTCGTCAAGCCGTTCAGCCCACGCGAGCTTGTCGCCCGAGTCAAGGCGTTGCTCCGGCGATCCCGCCAGACAGGGCTGCGCCAGGCCCCCCTTCCCGCCGGTCTCACCTTCGATGCCGGTCGCCACGAGGTGAGCGTCGATGGATCGTCAGTCTCCTTGACCACTACCGAGTTCGACCTGCTCGCGTCGCTCGTGAGCGATCCCGGGGTTGTCGTGCCGAGGTCGCGCCTTCTCGATCGCGTCTGGGGCTCTGAGTTCGTGGCCGACGACCACCTCGTCGACGTCCACATCGGGAACCTTCGGCGCAAGCTCGGGGACGACCCGGCGGCGCCTCGTTTCGTCGAGACGGTTCGCGGCGTTGGCTACCGATTGAGGTCGTCGTGATGCGGCTTCCTCGCTCGCTGCGTGCTCGCCTGCTCATCGCCAATCTGATCGTCGCCGGGGCGGCGCTGGGCACGGTGGCGGTCGCCGTCAGCCTCGTCGGTCCGGGCTATTTCGCCGAAGCCATGGGTCACGCCCCCGGCGACGCGATGGGCCAGATGATGAGCGACGCCACTCGCACCGCGTTCGTGGATGCCGTCCGCAACGCCCTCCTCGCGGCGTCGCTCATCGCAGTCGTGACCGCAGTCGTCGTGAGTCTCGCGGTCTCGGGTCGGATCGCGGGTCCGGTCGGCCGCC
This sequence comes from Chloroflexota bacterium, assembly GCA_003141245.1. Classification (GTDB taxonomy): domain Bacteria; phylum Chloroflexota; class Limnocylindria; order Limnocylindrales; family CSP1-4; genus Fen-1039. The sequence continues at coordinate 21,490 of PLLE01000034.1, read as the reverse complement.
TCTCCGCCGCTGCGCGACGCATCGCCGGAGGTCACTACGCCGAGCGAGTGCCCGAGACCGGCGAGGGCGAGATCGCCGATCTTGCCCAGACCTTCAACGCTATGGCAGGTTCACTTGAAGCCACGGAACGTCGCCGTCTGCAACTCGTCGGCGATGTCGCGCACGAGCTGCGTACGCCGCTTGCGACGCTCGATGGCTACTTGGAGGGCCTCGAAGACGGCGTCATAGAGTCCAAAGACGAGACCTGGCGCCTGCTCCGCTCAGAGACCGCGCGACTGACTCGGCTCGTGGACGAGCTGGCGGAGCTGTGGCGCGCAGAGGCACACCAGCTGTCACTGAAGATCGAGCGCATCGATCTGGCCGCAGTCTGCCGTGACGTCGCCGAGCGCTTCACCCCGCTCGCCGACGAGCGTCAGATCGCGCTTGCTCTGGACCTGCCCTCGGCCGCCCTGGCTCGTGCCGACCGCGACCGTGTCTCGCAGATCGTGGCCAACTACCTTTCGAACGCCATCCGCTATGCGCCGATCGGTTCATCGGTCGCCATCTCGGCGCGCGTGCACGGCGCCAAGGTCCTCGTCGCTGTCGTCGACGAGGGCGCGGGTCTCGCGCCAGACCAGCTTGAGGTTGTGTTCGAGCGTTTCTACCGGATCGACCCGTCCCGTACCCGTGCGCTTGGTGGCTCCGGTATCGGACTCGCCATCGTCCGCGCCCTGGCCGATGCGATGGGCGGTCGAGCCTGGGCGGAGAGCGAGGGTCAGGGGTGCGGGTCGCGCTTTCTGGTAGAGCTGCCAGCTGCCTGAACGCCCCGGGGCCTTGACCGAAACTTGAGCTAAGCCTGAGCCTCCCTCCATGGATTCTTGGCCCGAGCTGCCCCATCGTCGATGGTGCCGGACGAGCGCTCGCTGAAGAGTCCCGGCACGGAGGTCTTCGGTGATGGGTCCAGGCTGGGAGATGAACTTTGGAGGCTGGGTGTGGATGGGAATCTGGATCTTCGCGCTTGTCGTGATGGTCTGGCTCATCACCCGCTCGCCTGACGCGCGCCGGGGCACGCAAGAGCCATTGGAGATCCTGCGCACCCGCTTTGCGCGAGGCGAGATCAGCCACGCCGAATACGAGCAGGCCCGTCGCGTGCTCGAGCCTGAGAAGGAGCCGCGAACATGATCACTCGTCGGACAGGCTTCGTGGTTGGGGCAGCACTCGCGGCTGGCCTGGCAATCGGCGTCACGAGTTCCGCACTGGCCGCCAACCCGACCGCCTCGCCGGGCTATCGCTCGATGATGGGTGGCAGCGGAATGATGGGCGGCAGCGGAATGATGAGCGGCCACGGAATGATGGGCGGGGCGAGCTTCGCGCCGGGCTCTTCCTTCGGCCCGGGCATCATGGGTGGCCTTAGCCCGGAGCAGCGGCAGCAGATCCTCCAGCGGTGCGACCAGATTCACGACGCGATGCACGAGGCCCTGAGCGCATCGTCGTCACCCTCGACCAGCCCCGCGCCCCGATGACCAGCCGAGCCGCCCGCCGTGCCAGTGGGCGCGATCTTCTTGCCGGCAAGGCCGTAGCACCCAAGCGAGAGCATCGCAAGGCAGCCGAGAAGCCGAGACCCAGCAAGCTCCGGGTGCTGGCGTTCCTCGTCGTTGCCGTTGCCATCCTGGGTGGTGGAATCTACCTGGCCGGCTCCGTCTTCATGGGCCAGCGCGACAGGCCATCGACCCCAGGTGCCTTGGCGATGCGGATCAGCATGGACGGCTTCGATCCGAACCCGATCACGGCAAAGCCCGGCGAAACCCTGACCATCGATTGGTGGAACACCGACGCATCGATGCACCTCACAAACGGCATGCACACACTCGTCTCGGACGCGCTCAACGTCCGGTTCGAGCTTCCCGCCGAGTCTCGCAAGACGATCACCATCACCGCGCCGGCGTCTCCCGGCGACTACGACTTCTGGTGCGACTCCTGCTGCGGGGGCAAAGACAACCTCAAGATGCACGGAACGCTCCGCGTCGAGGCTTAGGCGGTGAGCCACCGACTTGACGCGAAAACCTGGGTAACACTCGCGACGGGCGACGGCCTTCCCCGCACCGCCGTCGCGCTGTTCGCTGGGCTTGCCGGCGTGGCGGTCGTCGCCCTCGGGACGATCGCCGTCGTCCCCTTCGAAACCGCCAGGTTCGGCGGTCTGACCGCACCCATCGTCTTGGGTTCGGGCTTCGCCGACGGCTTCAATCCCTGCGCGTTCGCGCTCCTCGTGCTCTTCGCGACCTACACGCTGACGCTTGTAAACGCCGTCACCGCCGATGGCTCGCCCACACCATCCGCACGCCGGACCCTGCTCGGCGCGGGTTCGCTATACGTGGGCGCGGTCTTCATCACGTACTTTCTCATCGGACTCGGCCTGTTCAGCTTCCTCTCATGGCTCGGCGAGGATCACCTCGTCGCGCGGGTGGCCGCGGTCGTGGCCCTGCTCATGGCGGTTTGGATGCTGAAGGACGTCTTCCTGCCCGGCTGGGGGCCGTCCATGGCGGCGCCCTCGGGCACGCACGGCTGGATGAACAAGGCGATGTGGCGAGGGGGACTGGCCGGGATGCTTCTCGCGGGCGTCCTGGTAGGAATCTGCACCGTGCCGTGCTCGGGAGCCGTCTACCTCTCGATAATCACCGTCCTGCATGCCTCGGGCGGAGGTCCGGTGGGGCTCGCGCTTCTGGCGCTCTACAACGTCGCCTTCATCATGCCGCTGCTGCTCTTCCTGCTCGCCGTCTCGAACCGCCGCGTGCTTGGCACCCTCGGCCGCTGGAACAAGCGCAATGGTGCAGTCGTGAAGAGCGTCCTCGCCTTCGGCGTCGTGGCGATGAGCTTCGGGCTGCTGCTGTCGATGTAGCGATGAGCGACCACGTCCGGTTTCCGATCGAAGGGATGACCTGTACGTCGTGCGCCTCGCGCATCACTCGGGCCGTCCGCAAGCTCGACGGCGTCGAGTCCGTCAAGGTCGATCTCGGTTCCGACTCAGGCGACGTTGCCTTCGATCCCGCGCGCACGTCGTTCGTGGCGATTGCCGCGGCCGTCCGCCAGGCGGGCTACGAGGCGCAGATCGAGCGCGTCGAGCCACTCGCTCCGAGCGCGCACCGCAGTCTCCTCGGCCGCCTCGGCCGCCTTGGCTTGGGACGACGCTGACGGGAGGCGATCATGCCGCCCGACGGAATCTAGAGGTGGGTCCAGGTTCGGCGAATGAAGGGATAGGAATACCGCGGCGGTCGAACGGCGATGGGAAGGAAACGACGGCGCACCGGGCGGGCGATTCGCGAGCTCAACGCGCGAGCGTAGGCGGTCTCGAGGCGGTCGGGCCGCTATTGCTCCGTTCCGAGGCGGTCGCCTCCTCCCGAATCGAGGGCTACCAGGTCAGCACGCTCAACCTGGCCAGGGCACTCGTCGATCCACGCGCGGCCCGCGGGAGTGCGCGCACGATCGCCGCCAACGTCAGCGCGATGGAAGAGGCCATCGCTCGCGCCGACGATCCGTCGCCGTTTCGCGTCGGGGACATCGAAGCGATCCACCGGACGCTGATGGCGCGAGAGCCACGTGCGACGCCCGGTCGGCTTCGCGAGGTGCAGAACTGGCTGGCGGCCGCTTGGATAGTCCCCTCGACGCCGAATTCGTGCCGCCCCCAAAGGACCAGCGCGCCACAGCCGGTTGGTAATCCGCGAGCCACCTTGACGGCCTTCCTGATCCCACGCACGATCAAGGTCAATCGGGGTATGAGTCGCTGGACGAACAAGCGCACGGGTCTGGCATCCTGGAGGTGGGCCGAATGATCGGGGCGGATCAGGTTGAGCGCGTCGTGAGTCTCGTCCGCGAGGTCATCCCCGATGCCGTGATGGGCATCTACCTTCACGGCTCCTCGGTGTTAGGTAGTCTCAAGCCAACGAGCGATCTCGATCTCTTCGTTGTTACCAACCGCAGGACAACGGATGTCGAGCGACGTGAGCTGATCGAGCGACTCCTTCCAATCTCGGGACCGGGCGACCCGTCTGGCCAATCCCGTTCGATCGGTCTCGAGATCGTGTCGCAGGGCGATGTCCGCCCCTGGAAATACCCGGCTCGTCTCGACTTCCAGTTCGGCGACTGGTATCGCCCTGATCTCGCGAAGGGCAACTTCGCGCCGTGGAACCCTTCGAACCCGGACCTCGCGATCCTGATTGAAATGGTCATTCAGGCCAACCGTGCGCTGTTCGGGCCGCCGCCCGCGGAGGTTCTCGGCCCAATGCCATGGACAGACATTCGTCGGGCGATGCTGGACAGCGTTCCCGACCTGCTCTCCTATCTCGACGGCGACGAACGGAATGTCGTGCTTACCTTCGTGCGCATCTGGACGACGTTGGTCACGGGTGTCTTCCGGTCGAAGGACGGGGCGGCAGATTGGGCGCTCCCGCTTCTTCCGCCCGAGCATCGGCCGGTACTCGAATATGCCAGGGCGAACTACATCAGCGGAGCTCCTGAGCAGTGGGGCCAGTTGCTGCCGCGCGTCCGACCATTTGTCGATCACGTCATAGGCGAGATCGAGAAGTCAGTGGCGACCGAAGCGCCGGTTGGCTAACAGAAGGACGATAGCCTCATGCCCTACTTGGACGCGTCACCGACGTCGCTTCAGCGGATGTTCGGAATCGACGATGGCGATCTCCCGGACGCCGCCATCGTCGTCGGCCAGTGGGGGCAGGCCGGGTATTTCGAGCACATTAGGGCCATCTGGCCGAACGTGCGGGATATCGAGGAACGTTCCGTTCTTATCGAGGTCGATGGCCGCCGCATCTGGGTGAGCGTTGTGTTCGGCGCTCCAATGGCCGCGATGATCGCACAATGAATCGAGGCACTAGCCGATCCAAACCGAATCGTAATCAATGCCCGGTAGCGCGCGGCGCATCGGGCGTCGTAGATTCTCGCTATGGAGCCGCCCGTGCCACCGGGTAGCCCGATCCACGCCTCCGCCACCTCTTCCCTCGGGTGGGGAGGGCCTCTCGGGGACTCTTGAGTACAGCCGCAATCTGAGCCTACAGGGTTGGTCGCGAGGAGGCGGAACTGATACTGGCAATGAGGCGCAGGCGGAGCTAGATGGGCAATGGCGCAGGCTGCGACCACCTGGCTGTGGTTAGCGATAGCGATCGGCCTTCTGGCCGGGGGCCGTGGGCGTCCTAGGATCGGCTGGTTCATCGCCGGTTTGGTTCTAGGCCCGCTGGCCCTGCTCGCGCTATTGGTGCTGCCGGTCCTTCCCGCGCCCGTCGGCCCCCCGATGGGCAGGCGCACGAGTGCCTGGGAAGACTTCCTGATCGGCCTTGCGTTCGTGGGCCTCGCCGCGCTCGCGGTGGCTACCCTCGCCGCGTGGAGGCAAGCCGGTTGGTAGCTCTTCTGGGCTCTCACCTCTGGCGTCGCCAATACAGCCAGCCTGGTCAGCCGTGGCCGGCGCGGTGCAGGATAGGATGTGGCAGCGGACGGGCCTCGTAGGATGTCCGCCGGCTACAGACTCAGGCTCGATCGACGTCGAGCTTTCTCAACGGCCACCGGGGAGGACACGAGTGGGACCGAGTGACGATCCGGAGTTGGAGCTGATCTGCCCCGCCGGACATCGGTTCGTGCGCAAGACCGGCCACCTGCGTGGCAATCCGCAGTTCCGCTGTCCGATCTGCGGCTCGCGCGTGGGCACGAGCGGGTACTTCCCTGACCCGAGGCTGAGTGTCGGCGACAAGGACGGTGACGAGCTTCGCCGACGACTGCGCGACACGGGTCGGTAGGTCGCTCTCCCTCGCCCCTCAGACCCCGATCGCCTCGGCCACGTCGCGCCAGGCTCGATCCTCCTGACCCTCGAGCCGGCGCAGGTACACGGTCGTGACTGCCAGGCTGGAGTGGTCGAGAAAGGCGCTCACGTCCTCGATCGACTCGCCAGCATCTCGCCGGAGCTTGGCTGCTGTATGCCGCAGCACGTGAATGCCGGTCGGTGCCATGCCGGCCGCCACCAAGTAGCGGCGGAACCTCGAGTAGAACGTGCCGCTGGAAACCCCCTCCGGCCGGGCAGCGGCCTGCCAGAGCGACTCGTCGACGGCCATCGTCGCCAGCTCCTTGCCGGCGTCAGCGAGGGTCGCGCAGATCGCCTCGTAGGCGGGGTGGGGGAGTTCTCTTCTTCCTCGCTTGCCACCCTTGCCCCGATAGGCGTAGAAGGCGGTCTCGCCCTCTAGGGTGAGATCCCCTGCTCGGAGACCGATGACTTCAGCCCGGCGCCTTCCGGTCAGGACGAGGGTCAGCAAGATCGCCCGGTCGCGTCGCCCGGCCACCGTTTCAGGAACCACCGCAAGGAGCCGACGTACGTCTTCGGCGGTGTAGCACCTCGCGACCGACTGGACGGCTCTGGGCCGCTCGACGGCATCGGTCGGGTTCGAGACGACCAGGCCCATCCTGATCAGGAAGCGGAAGTAGCTGCTCAGACAGGCGATCCGGGCTCCGACCGTGGTCGCCGATGGTGTTCGCCCCGACTTCCCGATGCCGTGGACCCAGGCCAGGACGTCAGCCGGCTTGACCCTCTCGGGAGTCTTGCCGAGATCGGCGAAGAACGGCCAGAGCATGCGGGAGTAGGACTCGACGGTTCGCCGGGAGCCTGAACGGTTGCCCTTCTCGACCAGGAAGCCATACAGGGCCTGGTCCCAGGCTGAGGGGTCTCCGCTGGTCAGGGCGGGGAGTGGTTGAGCGGTCATCGTGGGGTCCTCGGGTGAGAGTTGGTCGCTCACATGACTCACTCCGGTGCGCCCAGAAAGCAACATCATGACCAAATGGTGCGAGACGTCGTGGCAGGTTGCTTTGGCTCTTGCCCAGGTGGAGTGGTGAGCCGAAGATGGGGCGGACCTCGCCAGCCAGGACGGCGGTCCCGGCCTCGGCGGGTGCTGCGAGCGGTGTGGGGCCGCTCCTGCTGAGCGGGGCATGGTTGGAGGCAGGGAGGATGAATCGATCGCTTCGAGTGGAGTTGGTGACGCAGGCCACTCTTCACGAGTACGACGCATTGCGCGCAGAGGTCATGAGTCTTCAGCAGAGAACCCACCAGTTCCTGGGTGTGACGATTGGTGGTGCGGGCGCCGCGCTCTCGGCAGGCGTCGTGGTCAAGTCCGACACCACGTCGCTCGAGTTGCTGCTGCTTGGAGCGGCAGCTCTGCTCGGACTCGTCGTGATCACGTTCCTGGGCCACATGAACAAGCAGATGGAGATCGGCCTCTATCTGCACAGACAGGCGATCAGGCTGCGATGGGCCTTGCAGGACCTCGACCCTGACTATCTCGACGCGTCCGACGTGCTGGCTTGGGATGTGCGTCATGGCGTAAGGCTCTCCGTCGCGGCCGGGGTTGAGTTCAAGCCGCTCTGGCTCGCCGGTGCCATGCAGCTCTTCGAGCTCGCAGCCCTTGCATTTGTGCCCCTCGCCCTGATGGGTTCCGGTTACGTCATCTATCTCGGCGACTCGGCCAAAACGGGTGCCGCCACGTCCCTGGTCATTGCGGACGGATTCATCTTCTGCATCGCCCTGGGTGCGATGGTTCTGAGCTTGCTGTTGGGTGCCCAACGGGTCGGCGAGGCCCAGAGAGAGGACGTCATGGCGCAGATGGTCCAGTGGGATGGCGGGCCCTGGGCAGGCGTGGGCAGACTCGCCAACAGAACGGCTGATGCGGACGGAGCCAGGTTCGTGGCTCTTTGGGCCAAGCACCGAGTACAACCCGACAGGCTAGAACTCCCGGGAGGCGCTTACGCGGGCCGTGGCCAGGCTGCCGACGGTCGGACCTGGCGTTTCGTGTGGCTGGCCGACGGCCAAGGGCGTGTACGCGAATCTTGATGGGCCGTCCGCTATGACGCTCAGTGGCGTGGCGACCCACTGCCCGAGATGCCGAGGGATGACTCTGTGAACACATCATCCCGCCGTGATCATCTGGAGAGGTTGGGGAGACACGATCGCGGCATAGTCACCCGTTACCATCGGCGCAGACTCCGCAAAGGACCCGCGACATGCCAAACGTCGTTCCCGCGATCATGGAGAGCCTCAGTCTTCAGACGTTGCAGAAGCTCGATCTGACCGCCGCCATTGCCCACCCCGGCGAGAACGGACACGCACGAGAGAACATCCTTCGTGACTTCGTCACCACCATCCTCCCATCGTCCTATGAGGCCTCGACCGGCTTCGTATTCGACTCCTCGGGCGAGATTAGCCGCCAGGTTGACCTCGTCATCTACCGACGCGACTACGCCCCGGTCTTCTCAATTGGCGGGGTCCACCACTTCATGGTGGAAGCCGTCGCGGCCGTGATGGAGATCAAGGCTGCCGTCGATTCGCAACGCGTACTCGATCAAGCGGTCCAGAACATCCGCAGCGTCAAGGCGCTCGACCGGACCGGGCGCGGCAAGAACTACGTCCTTCACGGCAACGTCCAGGGTCCGCACGTCAACCCGGATCAGTTCGACCATCAAGTCTTCGGGGCCATCGTCACGGAGGCCTCTCTCACGCCCGACATCCTTCACTCTGCGCTCACGAGCTTCTTCAACAGCAATCCGCGGCGTGTCTGGCCGAACCTCTATGTGGATGTGCGCCGATTCTCGGCAGCGTATTCCTCGCATTTAGACGGGGCCGAATTCCTGCAGGCGGACGCCACCAAGGCAACCCACTTCGCCCTGTCTCAGGGTCCGCTGCCGCCCCTGCTCGACCTCGCGCGATACCTACTCGACTTCCTTCGAGTGGCCGAGATCCTGGACTACCAGCTCTCCGACTACCTCCCAAATGACGGCACTGCCACGTGCTACCCGCTCCCCGCAGGGACCCCGCTTGTCTCTCAACCACCGCATACCGATAGCCAGACCCCGTAGCCGACCGGTCTGGCGCACGGCCTTGCTTCAGGGGCCTAAAGAATGCAAGGCGGCAGGGAATGGTGCCGGCGTTCCTATCACCCGGTCGTGCCCACCGAGAAGACGGGGTCCGCGAGGGGCATCGCGGTTTGCGTCTGGAAGTACCGGGACGTCGAGCCCGTGTCATCATTCAGGGACGCCCGAAGTCGCCGGGGTAGCGCCAACTGGGGGAACCGATGGCGAGAACGCCTCTGGTGTTCATCTCGTCCGACCAACATGAGTTGATCGACGACAGGTACGTGGCCGCGTGGGCCCTTCGAGCCACCGGCCTCGATGTGTACCAATTCGAAGACCCTCCCGTGGCTCGTCCACATCCAGCGGAGCGAGACTGGGAATCAGGGCTTCGGGCCGCCGATATCTACGTCTTGCTGGTCGGAGTCCGCTACAGCGAGGCAGCGTTCGCAGAGCTGCGGCTCGCACGTGATCTCAATCTGCCGATCTTCGTGTACCGGAAAGCGCCCAGAAACGACGATCGACCAGATCCTCGGATTGAACCACAGATCGAGGCAGCAAAGGTTAGGTGGGGTGAGTACAGGCACGTCGAGGAGCTTCGGGAACGAGTCTCCGCTGACATCTCCGGCTGGATCTTGGGGTCCTTCGCAGACAAGAGATCAGCGCGAGACGCAGCTGCCCTGAGCGACAGTCTGGCGAGCAGGTCGACCCTTGAGGTGTTCACCCAAAGTCTTGAGGACCGCGTCCGGTTCGAGCGCCGACTGGCCGAGGATCTCCAGAGCATCATGACCGTCGAGACCGCGCGTCCCCTGATGAGCTCCCTGGCAGTACCGCCATTCATAACTCGCCCTCTCGACTACCAGCTCGAACGCCAGCGGCGCCTGTACCGCGGGGATCCCCAAGTATTGGCGGACATCCTGGTGCACCTTGAGGCGCGGTACCAGATCTGGCTGCAGTTGGCCGCGACAACAGAGATCCGATGGTTGCTGGACAAAGGCTCGCACGAGAGGTACTACCGGAGTGCTGGTTCAAGGCAAGGCGGCCTGACCGCCGACCAGGCGGAAGCGCAAATAGAGCGGACAATCTCTCTGATCGATACGTTCCCGCTATTGCGCGTGGGCCTTCAGAAGGAGCCGATACCGACGACCTACACGGTCATGGGAAGCCATTCTGCGACTGTATTCGGCGAGATCAATACGCCCCAACGAGAACTGTCAACACAGGGCATCCGCGGTCTGGTCTGCACGGACGCGCCGACGGTCCTTCGGCTCAGGCTTGCATTCGAGAGGGACTGGGAGCGAGCTGCCTCGCACACTTCCCGTGAAGCCGTACTTCGTTGGCTTCGCTCCCTCAAGTAGGTCGAGCCCGCCCTGGCTAAGACCAGGGCTGCGCGCACACGAGCCGCCTCTAACTCGCCGGGATGTGGGAATCGGGACAGCAGATCGGCCGCTGTCGTAACCGCGGACTTCAGGTGCGGATCGACGACACCATGGCTTGATCGTGCCGAGAGGCTGGCGGCGCGACGATTCTGGGTGGAGATGCTCGCAGTGGATCGCCTACCCTTTGGCTATGCCTCGATTAGTCGGAATAGGGCGATTCCAGTGGCTCTGGCCGCTGCTGGTCTGGTTGATCGTGGCGCTAGTGGCCGTGTCCTGCGGGACGGCACCGTCCGGTTCGAGCGATTCATCGGCGATCATGCGGCCATCCGGCCCTGGGGCCACGCCCACATGGTCGGGCAGTCCCGCTAGCCCTGCTGGGACGCCGCAAGGATCGGCGACGTGCGCGGCGCGCACGCTGGCCGAGATGACTGAGCCGCAGCGCGTGGGCCAGCTGTTCCTGCTCGGCATCGAAGGCGATCTCCTGGCACCTGGCGAGACAGCTGCCATCGAGAGCCATCACCTCGGGTCCACATGGCTGGTCAATCGGCGAACCGGCGGGATCGAGGGCGTGCGACCCCTGACCGCCCAAATCCAGGCGCTGGCGACGGATTCGACCACTCACGGGATCGGGTTCTTCGTGGGTGCCGATCAAGAAGGGGGCCAGATCCAGCTCATGACTGGCCCGGGAGTCACGACCATCCCATCGGCGCTGGATCAAGGGCGGCTGTCGACGACGGTTCTGCAAGCGGACGCCACGCAGTGGGGCCGCGAGCTCTCGATGGCCGGGATCAACCTCGACTTCGCTCCTGTGATGGACGTTGTGCCACCCGGGGCGGACGCGATCAATGAGCCGATCGGGGCGCTTCAGCGCGAGTACGGGCACGACCCGACGACGGTGGGCAGCCACGGCGCCGCGGTCATACGGGGCATGGCGCAGGCCGGCATCCCGACCACGCTCAAGCACTTCCCGGGTTTGGGACGAGTCGTGGGCAACACCGATACGGTCGCCGGCGTCGTCGACTCCACTACCACGGCCAACGACCCGTATCTCGAGGCCTTCTGGACCGGCATAGGAGCCAGCGCGCCGTTCGTGATGGTCTCGCTGGCGACGTACTCCGCGATCGATCCGGATCACCAGGCGGTCTTCTCACCGACGATCATCGAGGGTCTGCTGCGGCAGCGACTCGGCTTCGAGGGCGTAGTGATGTCGGACGATCTTGGATCGGCCGCCTCTGTGACCTCGATGGCGCCGGGCGATCGCGCCACGGCGTTCATCGCCGCGGGCGGGGATCTCATGATCGTTCGAGGCGTTGCTCCGGCGAGCCAGATGGCCGCAGCGGTCTTGGAGCGCGCCAGCTCGGACCCCGCGTTCGCGGCGAAGGTCGACACGGCAGTCCTGTACGTTCTCCGGGCGAAGGAGGCTTACGGCCTCCTGTCGTGCGGCTGATCGTCTACGAAGAGGCTCGCGGGCCTCGGATGGGAAGCAACCCTATGACCACATCGTTGGGGATCGCGATGGACGGGGAACCTAAATGGTGCCGACTACCGCCGTGGGCTACAGGCCCCACTTGGGCGACTCGGCGTCGGCCTCGACCTTGCCCTCGATGTGAATCTGGGCACCTCGAGGAGCGCCGCAGAGCGCGCAGTTGGCTCCGCTCGCTTGAGGAAGATCTGTCCCCTCCATACCCGCTGCCTCTTGCGTGGCCCCGGCTCTCGGATCGAGGGGAACCTCGGGGCCGGACACGAATGGGTGCGGCTGATCCTTCTCGGGTGCCGATGTCTTGGATTCGTCCATGGGGCGACCCCTTTCGATCTTTGTGGTTCGGGAACTGTCTGACCCGTATGTGAGGCAATGGTAGGCCCCCGTACCGAGGCGAATTGAGAGGGTAAACGCGGCACGTCACCGCCCAGGACGACATTCACGATGCGCGGATCGTGTGTCTTTCGGCACAACAGCGGGCGGCGTAACCTTGGATGCCCGCCGATTGCGAGCCCTGGGATAGGCAAAGGGAGCGGCATTATTGGATGAGATCAAGCGACTCGGGGGAACAGTCAGACGCGAGCGACTGAAGGTCGTTGCCGCTGCTGTTTCGGCCGGGGCAACCCAATATGCCGAGCTGGCAAGAGGTTCTGGTGAGGCCCAGCTTGGAGCTTTGGACATTGAGACGAGGAGCCCAGAGGCTGCCGCAGCTCGGCGCGCTGCGGCGAATCGCCTTGCTGTGGCAGGGAGGCCGCTGTATGCGGCAATCAGGAGGGAGGAGCGATCGTTCCAACGCGGCCGCGTTGACCCCTTACGCGATGCGATTGGTAGGTTGGAGGAGTTCGTCTGGCTCTGCTGGGCTCTGGTCGATTTCCCGTCTACGATCCAACCGAGAACGCTCGGCCGGGAGATAGCCGGCGAACTTCTAGGCGAGGCATGCCGGATCAGCACTGAGGTCGTGTACCTCCTAAGGGGAGGCTTCTACGGAGGGGCCCAGGCGCGCTGGCGGTCGATCTATGAGCTGGCGCTGTACTGCGAGTTCATCTCACGCTTCGGCGACGAGGCTGCAGCACGGTTTGCCGCGCACAGGTCAGTAATGAGAAGCAGGATGGCCGACACGCTCAAGGAGTATGGACCATCGTGGGGCATGGATCAGCTGACCGACGAACAGGCGGCGGAAATAGCGCGGGACCTTGCTGCTGCGCAAGCCACCTATGGCGATGAGTTCGTCAGCGAGTACGGGTGGGCAGCGCCCTTCGTGCCAGCACGTGGTTCAAGTCCAGCGGGGCCGAGGAGCGAAGCGGCTCCCAAACCGCGCCGGGGTAGGGGGGTGCACGTCACGCTCGCCCACCTCGAACAGGCCGTCGGTATGGAGCGGTGGCGGGCAAAGACAAGAGTCTCAAGCGCCTTCGTCCATGGTCGGCTGGCTTCAGCTCCTTCGATCTCAGGGAACGACTCTTTGAGCCTGAGGCTCGCTCTCGCGGACCATGGCGATGGACACGTCGGGGCTCTTACGGGGATATTGCTCAGTTCGCTGACCCAAGTCGTTGTTGAACTCAGCGTCAATCAGTCAAACGATGCCGAGAGGATTCAGGCCTGGCTCGTCGCGGCGTCCGTCGAGGAGCTGCGGCAGCAGCTCGATCGCAAGTTCGTTGAGGCCGACGACTCGTTGGTCTCGATGGCTTCGGCGGATCAGCCTACCTAGGTAAGAAGACTGGACTCACGACGCACGCATCGTGCAGAAGTCCGATATCGTCCTGCGGTCAAAATGCTTTGTCGGGCTCACCCTGGGCCGAAGCGCTATCCGGCGAAGGCTGACCGCCATCACTGTGAAGCCATTCGGCAGGAACGAGTGCGTCTCCGCGCCAGTTGGCCACACAGACTTCTGGGAACCAAGCCACATTGGCTGGATTCCAATGGCCGACGACAATGGTCTGGAACGCTCCACCCTGATCTGCCGTGACATTTCGAATCAACTCGTAGAGCGCGAGCACCTTCTGTTGGTCCTTCTCTGAGAAGACGCCGTTGAGGTCGCGTGTTCCCTTGGGCACGTCCTCTGGGTAGTACGCCTGCTCTGGTTGATCCAGGAATAAGAAGTCGGGAACGGGACGGCGCTCCTCGATGAACCAGCGGTGCAGCGCAAGATGCGCGACGACGTGATATCCAACTTGGTTGGCCGCACTGCCGATCTGTATGAGCGGGATGGGGCCTCGGCGGTCATTTGCGAAGAGCGTCAGGTCCTGGATGTTCAGTCTGATGCCCTCGCTGCTGTGCTCCAATCCCAGCTCTCGCGCCCATCCAGTCATGTAAGTATCCACGTACGAGAGCTTCGACTCGACTTCACGCGCCACCGCGGCTGGGTCAAGCAACTTCTCCAGCAGGTCAGTGTCGGCTTCGAGCTTGGCCTTGCGCCGTTCGAGCAAGATCGCCCGGCCAGGCTCGGCGATCAGGAGAGCTTCCACGAATTGCGACGCGCGTCCTCGTACGAACGCCCTCTGTTCTGCCAAATCCGTGTAGCTCGCTAGTTGACTCTCGTCGCCCAGGATTGCCTCTTCAGACTTCCTTAATCGATTGAGCTTGTGACGGAGATGCCGAGCTCGTTCGCGCAACTCAACAGCCAGCTTGAGGCGATACGGCTGCAGGCTCCGCTCGTTGGCGAGCCTGGCATCCAGCGAAGCGATTTGTAGGCTGAGGTCTTCTGTCGTTGGATCGGCGGAAGGGAGTGGACGAGTGCACAAGGGGCAACGTGCACCGTCTGTCACGGTCGCCATCAGTTCAAGGCTACGGAGGCGAGAGCGTTGTTCTCCCACCTCGGCACGAAAGGCACTGCCCTCCTCGCGCAGATGAACCAATGCCGCCCGCTGTTCTTGGACCTGACGTAGCTCTTCGGTGGCATTGCGCCGCTCAGTTCGGAGTCGAAGCCTCTCCCTCAGGACGGCGTTGGGGTCTTCCACCTCAGGATCCGGTCTCTCGAGCATAGCCTTCAGAGCGGATGCGTCGCTCGCAGTCTGAAGGTTTCCGTCACCAAGCAGTCCTACAGACTTGGCTTCAGCTACGAGGCCAGCAGCCCGGACATCGGCTTCCATCTGGACCTGACCGATCTGATCCAGCTCGCTTTGGAGGCGCCTCAGTTCGCGGCGGGCGTCCAGAAGCCGAAACCTTCGTGAGACGTGATCACTCCCGACGGCTCCCAAGAAGTACGGAAGCGACTCACGGATCGTCCGCGGGATCTGGTCCTCATTTGTCCGATGGAAAAGCTGATCTGGCTTGGCGATCTCGCTCTGTCTCTGGAAGCAGAGAAGAAGCGCCTGCCCAATGCTCGGGCGCTGCGTCTCTCTGGGCGAATCCGTGGATAGCGCCACGTCCCCCTCGACCCCAACCAATTGACCGAGTGTCTCTCGCAAGCCCGTCGTATCGGTGTTTGTGGACAGGTCGTTGGCGTCGACTACATCGGTTGCGGCACGCAGAAGCATCACCGACGAATTTGACGAGGCTCCATCTGCCGGGGCCGGTCGGGCTACGAACAGGTTGGTCCCTGCGTGTTCCAACAGAAGCCCATACCACTCGACCACATCAAGCGCCCCTCGGGCGAAGGTCGGTTCCGTTCGGCCGAGGCAGTACTCGACTATCTCCAAGAGTGAGGATTTGCCAGTCCCCGGCCACCCGGTAACGACATTCATCTGGCCCGGATGGAACCGAAGCACGCGGCGGTCCTTGCCCTTGTAGATAGCCAAAGCGATGATTTGCATCTACGGTCTGACCCCCAGAAGAGCAAAGATCGTGGCCGTATCCCCGGTTCTAGCAAACCATCGAGCCGCAAAGGCGGCCGCCTTTAGACAATCTCGCGTGTCTTCAGTACCTTGCTGGAACTTAGTCCTCCGGATCACGCAATGGATGCCTTCGCCCGTGAGTCGGACAGCGTCCGACCGGATCGCGTAGCGCAGCCCTTCCCTCACCAGCGGCGCCATAGCCTTCGCACGATCTGCGAAACCGCTCTGGATAAGCGGATTGGCCAAGACCCAAGTCGAGAGAAGAGCGCTCACGGCCCCAGGCAGCCGTGTTCGCGTCTCCGAGTCGAGTGCGATCGGTGGGACCAGGAAGGCGAGAACGAACGGCATCTCCCTCTGGGCCGTCTTCTCATAGTCTCTGGCCGAGGCCGCGACCAGCAGGCCCATAAACGCCGGATTGAACAGAGCTGCTTCCTCGGGAGTCGAACTGTCGGGCATCATGGAGGTCAAGCCGCTCCCTCAAGCAGCGAGCGAATCCTCTCCTCGAAGAGAGGATGCCAGCCGACCAACTGTCTTTCTGCCAGATCATGATAAGTGCCGCGGTTGAGGGTCTGCTCCTGAAAGCGCACGCGAATCCGGATCATGGATGAATCGGAAACCTGGCGCCACAGGTCGCGGCCTGCTTGTTGATTCTCGATTTCCGTAGCGTTTGACCCGAGGTCGACCCGCATGAAAGCGTGTTGCCTCTTCCATTCGGCCACGAGTCTTCGTTCATAGCCGTCCAGTTCTCCTGGGCGCAGCAAGCCGAGCCTGAGCCATCTGGACCTGTTCGTGAACGAGCGATGGTAGTCGTCGATAGCGATCCGCAGCAGTTCGTCGGACGCAGCGATCCATCGCAGTTGTCTAATGAATAGACTAGTGGCATATGAGACTTGCTCAGTCTCTGACGGCTCACCGAGGTCCCAATCGAACGGAAGGTTCTCGGGGTGATAGCTGTCTCTGAGGTCGTGCACTTTGTTCAGAAGATCGCCCAAGGCTATCGCCGGCTCGGACTTCGTCAGGAGGGCGACCGATCGTGCATACCACCAGCCCTTGAGACTCTCGATGAAGCCAGCCATGTGCTCCCGGCGGACTCCGGTCCTGAGTTCCGACTCGAGCCGGGCATCGAGCTCGTGTATCCGGGGTTCCGCATCACGCACGACGATCGCCTCGATCAGTCGCATCCTGACTTCTGGGTCAACACGGACGAACCGCTCACGTACTTTGGCCGTGCCCTCCACCGTCGAGTTCTGTGCGACTTTCAGAAGCCGCTGCAGAGCCTCATCCGGATTGCGACCATCGCTCTCGCGCAGATATGACGCGGCGGAATCGTCTGGTGCTTGGGACGTCGTCAACAGGGCGAACTCCGGGTCCTCGTCGGAGTCCAGCGTCGGCAGAAGATCCATCCAAACGTCTAGAGTCCGCCAGAGGTCGCGACTTTCATCAGTCAAGCTGCCGCCAGGGCCGGTGTGGTGCTTGACCTGAAGGATGTCAACCGGGCGCCCCGACTCTTCTAGATGGATGTCGTCCAGCTTCTCCATGAAGAGGGTGAGGTCGGGGTTGATGGATGCCTGGGTCAGCAACTCCAGGAGGGCACGCTCGCACTGGTAGAGGTACCCGGTGGCCGAGCCTGCGGCACCATGTCGAGTAGCCTCCAACGCGCGCTCCCTAGCTCCCCATGCCGATCGGGCGTTCCCCTTCTGCGGTAGGCGAGGTTAGCGTACTCGGGCTGGCTGAGGTGTCAATCCGGGCATGGTTTGTGTCAGCTGCGCAGTAGGTGTGATGTCGACTGGCCCCAGCTTTCCCGATCCAGCGTCGGCACGACGAGCAGCTCGTGTCGAATGTGGGAGCACGAGGACACAAGGCGGAGCGGCAGGTCTACTTCTTCGCCGCGTACTCCGTCGGATGGTCGTGGCGATCCTTGTCGGCCGTCCTGGCGATCATGGCCAGGGTCGCCTCGACGGTCATGCGGTTGGCATCCGCGGCCCGTTTCACGTCTTCGTAAGTGATGTTCACGTTCGGCTTACCCATGTCGTCGTGGGCGGCCATGCAGCCGCAGTTGAGGCACATCGGATCTCTCCTGATTGCGGTCCCGCGGCGTCGCACGGGACCCTAGCGCCAGCAGTCCCGGCCTCGGCTCAAGTCCGGCCGGCCATCCCGCCTGAGTCGAGTATCTGCCTTTCGGACCGTGCAGATACGTCTCCGAGGGCGACGATCCGCGGAACGGAACTCCCTTCCCTCTGCTTTGGGGGCTTCGGACTGGGAACGACGGGCGGAAGTTGCGCGTCGCAGGTAGTCTCGCTCCGGTAATCCGCACCTGGTTGAGACATGACCGCGCCCTACACCCTCTTCGCCGATCTGGCCACAGAGGCGCCCATCCCAGCCCGAGGCATCCTGAGCCAGACGCTCTCCAACGAGGGCGACGTTGAGTTCCTGCTCTTCGCCTTCGCCGCCGGCGAGCAGCTTTCGGAGCACACGTCGGCGCGACCGGCGATCATCCACATCCTCGAAGGCGAAGGCGAGCTTACAGTCGGCGGTGACACCTATCCCGCTCGACCGGGGACGTGGCTGCGTATGGCGCCTGACGTGAAGCACAGCCTGGTGGCACGGACTCCCATGCAGATGGCGCTCTACCTGCTCCCGCGCTAGCAGCGGGTCACTATCCAGCGGTAGTGACGATCGTTCCATGGTTTCCACGGACCCTCCGAAGCAGTGCCGCTACACTCGGCACATGAGCACGACCGGCGGACGAAACCAGGCTCGGAGGCTCGTCCTGATGGTGGGCGTCGTGGTATTCGGGCTGGCCGTCGTGCTTGGCGTCTTCATCCAATACCAGGCTCGCGACCCCCGCCCGCCCGAGGACGTGCCGCGTGCGCTCGCGGTCCCTGCTCTCTACGCAACGATGGGACTCCTCGCGATCATCGGGGCGTTGCAGCGCCGGCCAGCGATCGTCGTTGCGGCGGGCGTGCTCTGCCTCGTCGGCGCGATCTTGTCGGTCGCCACGATCGAGTTCGCGGTTCCTGGCGCCCTGCTGATCTTGCTCGGATCGCGAACTCAGGCCCTGCCCACGCGACACCGGTCAGAAGCGGTCATCGCCGCAGCAGCCGTGCTGCTCGTCGTGAGCGCGGCCGTCGCTCTCCTCGTCATGACGGGGGAACGCTGCTGGCAGGCGACGGGATCTCCCGCCGATCCGACGTACACCGTGATCCCGTGCGGCGGTCAGGCCGTCCTCGTGGCCGGCGGCCAGACCTTCGCGAGCGGGTTTGACAGCGGTGTGCTGACGATGGGCGGCGGCCTGGTCGAGGCAGTTCTGCTCGTCGGTGCACTCACGCTGACCGCCGTGACCGGTCGAACACCAACCAGCACGGACTTCCAGCCTTTGGTCGATCAGGCGCCGCCACTCTGAGTGCCGCAAGTTCCGTCCGTGAGGGTCGGGCCGGACCCGGGAAGCAGCCCCCGGGGCGCAGCGTGGCTTCGCGTGTCGCCAACAGCGCGCCCTATCAATTGCTCCTGTGTCAAGCAGCCGCGCGCGCAACGCATTCAGTGGCGGCTCGAGCGGCCTCATCGGCCTGGAGTCGGCGGAACACCTCGTCGCTGAGGCGTCGACGAAGAGCACGAATGGCCTCGGTCTTGGTATCGCCGGCGGCCAGGCGTTTGGCCACGTAAGCCTGCCCGAGACTCGGACAACGGAGTTGGGTAATAGCGATACGGTGAAGGGCGGCATTGAGCTGACGGTTGCCGCCGCGGCTCAGCCGATGGCGGACAAGGTTGCCCGACCAGACTGGTATCGGAGCCGTCCCGTTGTGGGCTGCGAACGCGGCACGAGAGCGGAAGCGGCCGATGCCGGCCGTCTCGGCGACGATCTTGGCGGCGGTCAGCGAACCACATCCGAACAGGTCCAGCAATGATGGAGCGAGTGTCTCTGTGAGTTCGCCGATCTGCCGTGCCAGGTCATCGATCGCCCGAGTCATCTCGGAGATCCGGGCCACGAGATCTCTCGCGACACGAGCGCACGGCTCGGTCCGGCCGACGAGTTGGAGATCGACCCCGGCGAGCACGACTTGCATCGTGAGCTTGCGTGCTGGGGGCTCAGGGATGCCGAGTTCCACGAGGAACCAGCGCAAGCGTGACTGGTGGCCCGTTCGATCGGAGATCAGAACGTCTCGATAATCCACGAGCAGACGCAGTTCGCGCTCGACGCCATCGAGCCGCGCTGTCGGCAAGTTCGGTTCGCGCAGGGCAGCTCTGGCGACCGAAAGAGCGTCGATGGGATCGCTCTTTCCGGGCTCTCGGGCTGACCGTCGTGCTCCGGCCATGAGCTTGGTCGGCACGCGCCGGACTGCCTCGCCAGCCCTGAGCAAGTCTGCCTCCAAGCGCCGGGTGAGGTTCCGACAGTCCTCGAGGGCCCACGTGCGATCGGGCCAAGTGCGGCTCCAGCTCAGCAGCTCCAAATGCCCGTCTGCAGTCGCAGCAGCCGTTCGCTCGGCTAGCTTGCGGCTGGCTTCATCGACGGCGACGACGGGTGTGCGTCCGCTTGTGCGAATCGACTCCAATGACGACCATATCCCTGGTCTCCCTCTTCGCTGGGGGGTGGACTAGGGCCGGTCGGCGGACACACCTGAGTTGGGGCGTTGACACCACGCTCCTGTCAAGTCACGTCGGCCGGTCCGCTATGTCCGGCGGCCGGCAGAACTGATAACAGCCACACCTGCGTGGGCAGTCATAGTGAGAGCCAAGCCGCCGGACCGGGGTCAGCGTGACACTCAGGTCATCGTGGCGATCCGCCTCGCAGTTCTGATGGCGATCCGGCAGGTTCTGTCGGAGGCTCCATTCCTGTCGGGCGCGCCATGACACCTGTTCTATTTGCGTTGCTTCACGACGGGCGCGACTACCTCTCGGCCGTCTTCTTGAGACCCTCCAGCATCGGTCCCCAGTTATCCTTGGCCATCGTGTCCGCCTCTGCCTGGGTGGCGTTGTTGTCCTGGGTAAGGGTCAGGATGGTCTTGCCGTCCTTTTCCGCCAGTTCGCACGTGACAGCGTGGTAGTTCTCAGGCTCGTCCGGACTGCCGCCCATCGGGCTCCAGTGTGTGTACTTCAGAAGCTTGTCAGGCTCGACCTCAAGGACGGTGCCCTTGTCCACGTAGGGCTTGCCCTTCCATTCACCCTTCCAGGCGATCGGGCTGCCGACCTTCCAGTCCGTCGTGAGGTTGGTCCCATGCATGTACTGCTTGACCTTGGCCGGATTCGTCAGCGCGTCCCAGACCTTGGCCTTTGGGGCGTCCATCGCGACCTTCGAGACTGCTTCAAATCCTCTCGCCACCTGTTGCCTCCTTGTCGTCTCGACGCCGCACGGCGCGTGACGTTCGTTTGATCGTACGGCAAGCGGCCGATCGGCGGCGGCTCGACCTGGCGGAAGAGAAGGTTCACAATCGCTTCCTGACAAGGAAGGGACCCTGTGGCGAAACTCAAGGCGAATGAGCGTGCCAAGCTTCCAGCAAAGGACTTTGGTCTCCCTGAAAAGGCGCGCTCCGCGGAGGCGAAAAAGGAGACAGGAAACTACCCGATGCCAGACGAAGGCCACGCGATCAGCGCCAAGCGGCTCTCGCGTATGCAGCGTGAGAAAGGCAACCTCACGAAGGAAGAGTTCGATCGTATCAACCGGAAAGCTGACGGAATCTTGAGGACGAAGCCGGAGGATTGACCCAAGCTCAGGTCAGCTCGTCAATCACGGCTGGATGGGCTGCCTACCACGGTGCAGCGGACACGTGGAGTTCGCGCCCCAAATAGCCGGAGACCACCGCGTCTTCTTTGTGTCGGCGCAGTCTGTTGTCTCGATCACCGACTGGCCTTCGACTTCCGCCGCGCCCGCGCCTTGGAGCCTACCCTAGCTCGATGCCGCTATTGCTCGTCCCGTGCAACGGCTGGCGCGGACAATCACCGTATAGCGTCGGCTCTACTCCTCTCGCCCCGACCACGATGCAGCCATCGTGTCGGGGTGG
>PLLE01000023.1 GCA_003141245.1 Chloroflexota bacterium | reverse complement strand
GTTGGGGCTGCGGCGGTTGGGGCCGCGCCGGTTGGGGCTGCGGCGGTTGGGGCTGCGGCGGCCGAAGAGGCGACGCGGCCTGGAGAGGCGACGCCGCTCGAAAGGTTTCGCCTACCCGCCCCGGGAGTGCTATCGCGCAAACGAGACAAGCAATCGCCGCGCTGGGCGCTGAAGGGATGGGGACCGGCCCCGATCTGAGCGTGGATCCGACGACCGAGAAGCCTGCAAACGCGCTTGGGCCCCGCGAGACCTCGATACCACTCCCGGGGCGAGTGAGCGGCAAGAATCGGGCCGCGGCGCGGGCTGGCACGGCGCTAGGTGGCGCGGGCTGGCACGGCGCTAGGTGGCGCGGGCTGGCTCGGCGCGAAGTGGCGCGGGCTGACTCGGCGCCAGGTGGCGCGGCTCGGCGCCAGGTGGCGCGGCCTGACTCGGCGCCAGGTGGCGCGACTCAGCGCGAAGTGGCGCGACTCAGCGGCGACGGAATGGAGCGTCGTGGCGCGCGCCCTCGGGCGCACCGTGCCGGCCGATCTCCGGCACGAGCCCCTCTCGAACGGCGCGGGCGGCGAGCTCGGCGCGGTTCTGGGTGTGCAGCTTCTCGACGATGTTCTTGAGGTGGAACTTCACCGTGTTCTCGCTGATCCCAAGCTCGACGGCGATCTCGCGATTTCGGAGACCCTCGGTGACCAGGCGCAGCACGCCAAGCTCACGCTCCGTGAGCCGCTGGGGCTGGGACGTGGCGCCGCCGCCGGGCGACATCAGGAACTCGTCGATGATGCGGGCTGCGGTGCCGGGCGTGATCGCCGGCTCACCGCGGGCCACTCCTTCCAGCATCGAACGGAACTGGTGTGCCTCCAGGTTCTTGAGCAGATAGCCCTGCGCGCCGGCCTTGATGGCGCGGAAGAGATCGGCCTCATCCTCGCTGACGGTCAGCATCACGACGGCGACCTCGGGGTGTCGCGCCTTGATCTCGGCCGTCGCTTCCAGGCCCGAAACCTTCGGCATCCGGACGTCCATCAGGACGACATCGGGTGCGGTCGAATCCACGAGTTCGATGGCCTCATCTCCGTCGGAAGCCTGACCCACGACCTCGTGGCCCCATGCCAGCAATAGCGACGCCACTCCGTCGCGGAAGAGAGCGTGATCGTCGACGAGAAGGGTGCGCATTGGCTCAGTCTGCCTCGGAATGGGTAGGTACGGACGATTGGACCGCCTGGTGCTGCGGTGCCGGACTTGGGGTCTCGCGTGCCGCTCCGGCGGAGGGCCGTCGGCCGATGGCGGCGCCGGGCGCGACCGGAACGCGCAACTCCACCTCCGACCCGGCGCCGGGCTGGCTGTGCCACGCGACCCGGCCGCCCACGGCCTCCGCTCGTTCTCGCATCCCGGCGAGCCCGAAGTGCGGCCACTTCTCGGGGCCCGCGGCGGCGACCTCCGGGTCGAAACCGACACCGTCATCGGAGATGCGAAGCACCACCTCGGCGCCCTCGCGTGTCAGCCCGATCGTGACCCGCTGGGCATGGGCGTGCTTGCGAACGTTGGTGAGCGCCTCGCGGGCGATGCCGAATACTTCGGCCTTGATCTCCGTGGAAAGCGGCGCCTGGTTCGCCTCCGAAGTCGCCTGGAACCGAACGGCCAGCTTGGACGATTCCGCGTATCGGGCGGCGTATTCCTCCAGCGCGGAGGCGAGACCGCGTTCCGGCAGCACGGGCGGCGAGAGACTGAGGATCGCCTCGCGCACGTCCACGTACAAGGAACGTGCCGCTGCCGCCAGCTCGCCAAGCTGCTTGCGGGCCTCGGCGACCCTGCCGTCGGCGAGCATCTCATCCACGGCCTGGGACTTGGTGTTGACGTAGCCGAGGACCTGGGCCAGGCCGTCGTGCATCTCGCGGGCGATCCGCTCGCGCTCGCCCTGGACGGCGAGAGCCCGCAGCTCGTCTCGGAGCCGAGCCGCCTCGAGTGCCAGGCCCGCCTGCGTCGCCAGTGCCGAGAGCGTCTCGACGTCCGCGTCCGAGAACCGCCGCGGTCCGGCCGTGGCCAGACCCAGGGTCCCGACACGAACCTCACCGTGCCCGATCGGGGCCTCCAGGGTGATGGAATACCCCGAGCTCAGATAGCGCGCCAGCTCGCCGCCGGAGCCGATCCCCGAGGCCACTCCGGCGTTCGCCGAGGCCGATCCCGCGGCGCTCGAGGCCACTCCGGCGTTCGCCGAGGCCGCTCCCGCGGCGGCCGGGGCCGCTCCGGCCAGAGCCCCCGGCTGGGCGCTGACGGCTCGCAGACGGATCTCGTCCTCGGGACCGCACAGGACCAGAAGAGCGGCGTCGACCCGCAGCAGGTCGCGGGCGTGGTCGACGATCGCCGCGAGAGTCTGCTCCGGATCGGCCTGGCCGGAGACCGCCAGGCTGACGTCGTAGAGGGCGCGCAGGGCGGCGTTGCGGGACTTCAGCGCTTCGTGGCGTTCGACCAGGTCGCCGGTCAGCCGATCGATGAGGCGGAACGCATACCAGGCCGCGATGATCGCGACAGTGGCTACGGCCCCCAGGACGAAGAGGGTGTCGAAGGGGAAGGGCATGACCGGATCGAGCAGCGAATCGCTGAGCATCTCGACGACCCCGATGAAGAGGATCGCGGCGATGACGGCGGCCCAGCGGCGGTAAGGGTGCATCGGCGCCTCCGACGCGGCGGTCTGATCCGGCAGGCACTTCCGCCGGCTCAACCCACCCGTTCGGGCAGCACTATGCGCCTCGATGAAGGGGAGCGAGCTGCCGAGGCCGAACCGTCCTGTCGGGCGGCACATCCGCGTCAGAGTGGAGCCTACCGCGGCTACTGCGCCCCCGAGGGCAAGCTGCCTCCGGTTGACGAGCGCCTGGAGCGCTTCACCCAGTGGACGATGCGCCAGGACGGCCTCGACTTCCAGGCTGCGCGCGAGAAGGCCATCGCCTACATGAAGACGATGCCGGCCTGGAAAGACGCCCTCTGGAAAGACGCCCTCTAGATCATTCGGCCGCCGGCTCGACAGGCCGATGACGTGCAGGGCGGCGACGGATGGCCGCTCGCCTCCCGCGCGGGTCGGTATCATCGAGCCCAACGCCGGGCGCCCCCATAGTCGCCCGATAAGCCGTTGGGCAAGAGGAGTTGGCCGTGCCGCACATGGAAGTGCTCGGTTGGATCGTCGTCGGCTTCCTGGCCGGCGCTCTCTCGAGCGCAGTCGTGGGTCGGAGCGGGCCGCATGGCTGTATCGGCAACACCGTCGTCGGGATCCTGGGCGGGCTCCTCGGCGGCTGGTTCGCCACCGAGGAGCTGCACATGGGCAGCACCAGCGGCTTCTTGGGAGCTCTCGTGGTTGCCTTTCTTGGCGCCACGGTGATCCGCCTCGTTCTCAACGCCCTTGAAGGTAACGATCGGAGCGGACGAGGCGCTCCTCGGCTGTAGGCGCGCCGGAGCAAGCCACGCCGGAGCAGGCCACGGCCGCCCTACCCCATCGGGCGGGACAGTTTGGACACGACAAGCGCCGGTATCCGTGGTAGCGGTAGGATGCGTCGCACGAATCGGCCCACGGGGAGAGCTGCCACCCCGGGGCATGGGATCTCGACGACCAGACTGAGCCCCAAGGAGGGCGGACGATGACGACCACTCCCGCGAACGCCACTTCACGCAGCCTGGACGCGCCCGCGGCAGCAGCTCCGACTGCGCCGGCCGGGCCGGCTCAAGGCGCCGCGCCGAAGGCGGAGCGGCCGTACTCACCAGGGCTCGAAGGCGTCCTCGCCGCCGAGACCGCGGTCGGTTTCGTCGACGGCCAGAACGGCCGGCTGCTCTATCGCGGCTACCCGATCGGGCAGCTCGTCGAGAGGGGCACCTACGGCCGGGTCGCCGAGCTGCTGTGGACGGGTGAGTGGCGCAAGTCCGCGCATCTCGTTCCGACGGCGGTGCCGGAACCGGTCATGTGCGCACTTTATGAACTGCCGAGCCATACCCACCCGATGGACGCCCTTCGCACGGCTGTCTCGGTCTGGGGCGCGTGGCGACGTCCGCACTGGCCGCCTACCGTCGACCAGGCGCGAGAAGTCACGGCCATGGCTCCCTCGGCGCTGGCCGCGTTCCATCGGCTCCGCAACGGCCTCGAGCCTGTCAAGCCGAACCCTAAACTCTCTCTGGCGGGCGGCTTCCTGCAGCAGCTCACCGGCGAGGATCCCGATCCCGCCGACGCAAGAGCTTTGGATGCCTACTTCATCGTGGCCGCCGAGCACGGCCTCAACGCCTCTACGTTCACCTGCCGCGTCATCATCTCGACCCGCTCGGACCTGGCCAGCGCCATCTGCGGCGCGATCGGCGCCCTCAAGGGCCCGCTCCACGGCGGCGCCCCGGCTGAAGTGGTGAGCCAGCTCCATGAGATCGGCTCGCCCGACCGCGCCGAGAAGTGGGTACGCGAGGCCATCGCCCGCGGCGACAAGATCATGGGCTTCGGCCATCGCGTCTACCGTGCCTACGACCCCCGCGCCGCCGCTCTCCGCAAGGTGGCCGAGGGCATGTCCGACATGGCCGAATGGCTCGACGTGGCGGTCAAGGTCGAGGACGTGGTTTTGCGCGTCTTCGGCGAGCTCAAGCCGGACCGTGTCATCAAGACCAACGTCGAGTACTACGCAGCCGCCGTCCTGCAGGGCGTGGGGCTGCCGCCCGACCTCTTCCCGCCGACCTTCGCCCTGGCCCGAATGGCCGGCTGGAGCGCCCACGCCATCGAGCAGGCCTCGGCCGACAAGCTGATCCGGCCGGACGCTCGGTACGTTGGCCCGGCGGAGATGGACGTCCCGACGCTGGGTGCCCGTTAGCTGTAGCCGACCGACGTATCGGCCTTGCGGCGCGCGAACAGCGCGGCCACGACGACACCGCCCACCAGCACCAGCGCCGCCACATAGAAGACCGTCCGCAGCCCTGCGGTGACGACGGCGGCGCCCAGCGCCGGCCCCGCGATGCCGCCGAAGTAGAGCGGCAGATAGATCAGGTTGAGCGTCGCCGAGCGACGTTCGGCCGGAACCTCCATGGCCAGCAACCCCGAGACCATCGCCCCGATGGAGGCCTGGAAGGCGATCGCCAGGCTGTACGCGACGGCCGTCGCGGCCACGGTCGGAGTCAAGGGCAGGGCCGCGATCGCCACCGTCAAGCCTGCGACCGAGACGACCAGGACCCTCCGAAAGCCGGCCTTGTCCGCCACCCACCCACCGAGGGGCGAGAGCAGCGCACCCACGACCGTCGCCATGCCCAGCACCAGGCCGACCGAGCCCGCAACTTGCAGAGAGGTGTGCTCGATGTCGTGAATGAGCAGGCTCATGTACGAGTACGCCATCTCACTGCCGACGAAGACGATGCCGAAGGTGACGAAGAGCCAGCGCACGGTCCGGTCCGACAGCACGCCGCGGACGGCTCCGAAAGCGAGCCGCAGCGTCGAGCCGGTAGGGACGACTTCGGGCCGGACCTCCCGCGAGCCAACGGCCAGCATGGCGGCAACCGCGAGCGAAAGAACCGCCGAGACGGCGAAGACGTTGCCGCTGGTCATGTGGACCTGGTCGATCATGACGGCCCCGAGCGCCGGCCCCGCCCCAAAGCCCAGCGGACTGCTCGCGGCGAATATCCCCATCGCCAGGCCCAGACGTCGTTGCGGCGTGATGTCGCGGATCGCCGCTATCATCACCCCGCTGTTGCCGAGCTGGAATGCGACCAGCAGCATCCCGACTACGAGTTGCCACGGCGCCTGGCTTGCGGCGACGACACCGAAGACCACGGCCTCGACCAGCGCGCTGCGGATGATGACCGCCTTGCGACTGTACTTGTCCGCCCAGACTCCCCAAAGCGGGATGAAGGGCAGACCGGAGAGGAAGAAGAGCGAACCGAGCAATCCGACGAAGCGCTCGATATCGGGCGTCGACATGCCCACTTCCGCAAGCCGATTTGGCAGGAAGGCGTAGACCTGGGCCACGCCGAATCCCTCGATGAACGAGGTTATCCAGTACAAAGCGAGCAGCAGATGCCAGTCGGGCCGGCCTCGAGAGTTCATCGCGGCAGCGTAGCCGAGGCGGCGACGGGGGACCACCGCGGCTCTGCGGTTATCGCTGTCGAGCCCGTAGGGGGTATCTTGTGACCCGCCGGGTCGGCCGTAACACGAGGAACGGAGGAGTAAACCAGGTGAACGATACGAGTTGGCGCAGCCTGTCAGCGATCCTGGGCGTGGCCTGCGTGATCCTCATCATCGCCGCCGGAGCCCTGCTGGCCACCAGCAGCGGGTCGCCCGCGCCGAGCTCATCGGATATCGCGCAGACGAGCGCCGTCCCCTCGGGGAGCGGCTCCTCGGAGTCGTCCGGGCCTTCCGCCTCCGCGAGCGCCACCGCGAGCGCCACTGCCGTGCCGTCCGCCATCACGAAGCCGACCAACCCGCCCAAGGCCCCGATCGCGCTCGCGACCTTCAACAACCTGATGCTCGACGCAACCAACAACGCCTCGGGCACTGCCCGGACCATAACCTTCGTCACCGACGGAACCGGCCCGGTCGGCATCGCCGTCACTAAGATCTCCGCCAAGGCCTCGCTCAAGATCTGCGCCAAGATCGACGACTCGAAGCCCGACTGCCGAACCTGGCCGAAAGTCAACAGCTTCAAGGGTGCCACCACGGACACCGCCCACTCGATCTGGGTCATCACCCTCATGGGCGTCGGGACCGATACGCCGACGGTCGACGTGGCCTTCTCGTGGCCGACCAATGACGCCAAGATCACCCTCAGCCACGGCCGCCTGCAGGGCAGCAGCAGCCCCGGAGTGCCGGAAGCCCTGAACGGGTTCACCTGCACCTTCAAGACCCGCGCCGCAGGTAACGTGACGGTAGCGGCCTCGTGGACCCTCCTCACGGCGGACATCGACATGTCGACGGCCGATGTCGACGGCCCCAAGGCGATCAGCCTCGACGAGAAGCAGTTCAAGACCGCCCAGAACCTGGGCACTCCGGGCTACTCGTTCGGCCTCGATGCCGGCAAGTACTTCCGGGTCTTCATGCGCAGCATCTCCGCAGACAGCCTGCGGCCGGACCTGACCGCCGTCATCTCGTTCCCGTAGAACCCATCGCCGTCGGGCCGATCAATTCGATGGGGCGCGGTTGAGGTCGACCTCAGACGAAGCCTCCGTCGGCCGACCAGGAGGCAACGCTTGGAGGACTTCCCGGTCGAGGACTCACCGGTCGAGCGCCACCCTGCCGAGAATCCGCTTGCCGCGGATTCTCGGGTCTATCCCTTCACTGGTGAGCCGGCGTACGAAGTCGGCCGGCGACGCGGGGCCGTACTCGAAGCCACGCGCGGGGTGCGGTCGCGACGGTCAGGGCGGTGGCGCAACGTCGCTCTCGGCCTCGGCCTGATCCTGGCGATTCTCGTCGGCGCCACGGGTTCGCTCTTGTACTCCGCCCTGAACCGTGGTCATGGGTCTTCCACGAGCAGCGCGAGCCCCATCGTCGGAGCGGGCACGGCCTCGCCGAGTGCAACCGCCCACGCCTCCGACGCATCCGGCCCGACGGCGACGCCGGTCGGCTCCTCCGCCTCACCGGACGTCTCGACCTCGCCCGGCCAGTCCGCCGCGGCGACTTCCACGACCACGCCCACGCCCACGCCCACGCCGGAGTAGAGCGGAACCGCGTCTGGCGCAAGACGTGTCGGACATAGGTGCCGAAACTCGAGCGCGAACAGCGGTCGGGTCAGTCGGCCCGCAGCTCCTCTCGCCGGACAACGCGGCCCAGAGCCCGGGCACGAAAGCCGGTCCAGACGCCGGATCGGGCNNATGTCGGCGTAGCCGCCGGCCTCGACGATCGTCCCGGCCGCGCGCAGCTCCCCGATTCGCCTCAGGTGTTCCTGCCGAACGGCCGGCCGACGCTCCGCCGCATCGGGTCCGTAGGTCGCCTCGACGGCCCAGATCGTCTCGATCGCCAGGCCTTCGGGAATCTCTCCCGCCATCTCTCTCCTTCGCTACTCGGCCAGCTCGTCGGCCAGTTGCTCGCCCGACGCCACGAACTGGATCTCCGCGTCATCGGCGACCGGGGCCCCGTCCGTCGACGGCGCGGACGTCGCCCGGGTTGCCCCGGCGGCGCCCGCCCGAGCGGCCGCCGCGTCGGAAGTCTCCGGGCCCGGCAGCTCGACGACCGAATCGGCCAGGCCGTCGTATCGGTTCGAGCAGGCCAGGTA
>PLLE01000045.1:172-15887 GCA_003141245.1 Chloroflexota bacterium | reverse complement strand
TTGTTCAGTTGGAGCCGACGACGGGACTCGAACCCGGAACCGGCGGTTTACAAAACCGCTGCTCTACCAATTGAGCTACGTCGGCAGGCGCAAGGGCATGCTGACGCTAAGACCCCTGGGCGCCCGGGAATGATATGGGCTGGCCCCCTCGCCGGTCAAGCGGAGGGGCGGCGAGGGCGGCCGGGCGAGCCGCATCGCGGCGCTCGAACGGTCAGCGGGGCTCCTCCGTCGAGGCTGGAGCGACCGCCGGGCCACCCGGCAGGAGCACGTCGTCGCCGAGTCCGGTGGGCGGCGGGTCGGCCTGTGCGGGCGTGGGCGGCGGTTCGGCGTGGGCGCCGGCGGCCGGTTCCCCGAGAGAAGGGCGGGTCCTGGCGCTCGCTCGACGACGGGGTTTCGGCTCGACCTCGGGCGGTGCGATCGAGACACTCGGCTCCGCAGAGGCCGCGGGCTCCGCGACAGCGACGACTTCCTTGGGCCCAGGGCCAACAGTAGCTTCGGCGGGACCGCCGAGTCCGGCGATCGCGTCGGATTCGACGTCGGTGAGTTCGGGCGTCAAGAGCGGCCGATCGCCGCCTCGCTGGCTCGAAGCCTCATATAGAAGGATCGAGCCCGCAACCGAGGCGTTGAGTGACGTCACGCGGCCGCGCATCGGAATCCGAACGACGGTGTCGCAGCGGCGGCGAACGGCGGGCCCGAGGCCCTGTCCCTCACTGCCGACGACGATCGCCACCGGTCCGCGCAGGTCGGCCTGGCGGGCCGTCAACGGCGCGTCCGCATCGGAACCGAGAATCCGCAGACCTCGAATGTGGAGGTCGGTCAGGGCTTCGGCGAGGTCCTCGACCGGCACCAGCAGCAGATGCTCCACGGCTCCGGCCGAAGCTTTGACCGCGGCGGCCGAGAGCGGCGCCTGGCGGTGCATAGGGTAGACGACCCCGTGCACGCCGGAAGCCTCGGCGGTCCGAAGCAACGAGCCGAAGTTCTGAGGGTCCTCGAGCGAATCGAGAACGAGGACGAACGGCGGCTCCTTGCGCTCGATCGCCCGAGCGATCAGATCGTCCAGGCCGGCGAACTGGCGGCGGTCGGTGACCAGGGCAATCCCCTGGTGGCCGTCGAAACCGGCCAGCGACGTCAACGTCCCGCCTTCGACCTCGACGATCGGAATGCGCAGGTTGGTAGCGTGGAGGACCAGCTTCTCGAGCGCCTGACGGCGCTGCGGAACTACCAGCAGGCGGTGGGCCTGGCGGCGGGCGACGAAGGCCTCTTCCACCGGATGCCGGCCGGCGACGAGTTCCTCGTCCTCACCGAGAAGGTCGGCGGATGGCGGAGCGATCGGCGGTCGAGACCAGCCGGCCTGGGGCGCGGCGCCGGGTCGGAATGAACGACGGTCCGGGAAACCGCCGGAGCGGGCCCGGTAGTCGGGACGGCGTGGCGGACGGGGCGAAGGCGGAGCGGACGGCTCGATCTCCTCGATCGGCTCGGAGAAGTCGGCCGACGCGTGGCTTTCGGCCTCTGGCGGGAGTTCGTCGAAGTCGCGCGGGGCCGGATGCTGCGGGCGATGCGGGGCGGCATCGGGGCGGTGTTCGCTGAAGCCGAAGCCGGCACGCTCCGGACGGGGACCAGAGGGACCTGGACGCGGCCCGAACTGATCGCCGGGTCGGGGACCTGGCCGCGGGCCGTCGGGGCGCGGGCCACCGAAGCCGCCCGGCCTCGGGCCGAACTGATCGCCGGGTCGCGGACCTGGCCGCGGGCCACCATAGCCACCGAGGCGCGGGCTACCGAAGCCGCCCGGCCTCGGGCCGGAATGGGGATAGGGCCGGGGCGGTCGCGGAGTCCACGAGTCGCTGGGCTGCCAGTCCCGCCTGGGGGCGTCCCGCCCCGGAGTCTCCACGTCACGGTCGACCGACCTGCCATCCGGAGCGCCAGGGTGCGGACCGCGGAAGCCGGGGCCACCGGGGCGGGGGCCACGATAGCCGCCGCCGGCACGCGGGCCGCCGAAACCGCCCGGCCTCGGGCCACCGGGGCGCGGGCCGAACGACTTCGGCGCCTCGAACCGCGGGCCGTCCGGGCGCGGACCGTCGGGGCGCGGACCGTCGGGGCGGAATCCCTCAGGGCGCGGACCGTTGTGTCGGAATCCTTCCGGGCGCGGACCGTTGTGTCGGAATCCTTCCGGGCGCGGCTTCTTGCCGCCGGGCTTGCGGCCTCGAGCGTCCTCGTCTCCGGGCTTGTGTCGATTGTCAGGCAAGGTCTATCCGATCACTCTCCGCGGCGCCAGCGCTGGCCGTCGCGCGTGTCTTCCACAAGGATGCCGCGCTCGGCGAGCACGGTCCGCAGGCGGTCCGACGCCGCCCAGTCGCGGGCGGCCCGAGCCGCGGCCCGGTCGTCCACGAGCTTCTGCAACTCCAGGTCGAGCGACTCGTCCAAGGCCGGGGCAATCCCCAGGACGCGGTCGAGGTCGCGGATGAAGGCCGTGGCGCGACTTGCGTCGGCGGTCGACAGCACTCGCGCATCGATCCGCCGGTTGAGCTCCCGGACCAGGTCGAAGAGGGCCGCCAGCGCCGGGGAGATGTTGAGGTCGGCGTCGAGCGCAGCCTCGAAGGCGGCCCTCGCCCCGTCCAGAAGGTCGGGCAGAGTGGCATCGTCCGGGCCATCGCAGCGGTAGGTCGCGAGCGCCGCGAAAAGCGCGTCCAATCGATCGATCGCCGAGCTCGCCGCCTGCAGGGAATCCTCGCCGAAGGAGAGCGGCGCCCGGTAATGAGCTGAGCTCAGCGCCAGCCGCAGAGCCCGCGGCGAGATGCCCCGGTCGATGACGTCGCCGACGCGCTCGATGTTGCCGAGCGACTTCGACATCTTCTGGGCGCCCATTTGCAGGAAGGCGTTGTGGAGCCAATAGGCGACGAACCTCTGGCCTGTCGCCGCCTCGCTCTGAGCGATCTCGTCGGTGTGATGGGGGAAGACGAGATCCACTCCGCCGGTGTGGATATCGAATGATGGACCCAGGTAGCGCATGCTCATGGCCGAGCATTCGATGTGCCAGCCCGGTCTGCCCGGCCCGATCGACGTCTCCCAGCTCGGCTCGTCGGGCTTGGGGCCCTTCCACAGAGCGAAGTCACGGACGTCGTCCTTGGCGTAGTCGTCGGCTTCGACCCGCTCCCCAACTTTCATCCCCTCCGGATCGAGCCGCGCCAGGCGGCCGTACTCGGGCCAGGAGGCGATCCGGAAGAAGATCGAACCGTCGTCGGTCTTGTAGGCGTGACCTCCATCCAGGAGCTTCTGGATCAGCTCGACCATTTGAGGAATGTTCTCGGTCGCCTTCGGCATGAAATCCGGCATGGCTATGCCGAGGGTCTGCATGTCCGAGACCAGCATCTTGCGGTGCCGCTCCGACAGCTCGCCTATCGTGGTCGCTTCCGCCCGGGCGCCCTTGATGATCCGGTCGTCCACATCGGTGACATTCATCACCCACGTGACTCTGAAACCGCGGTAGCGCAGATAGCGGACCAGAAGATCGCCGAATAGGAACGATCGGAAGTTGCCGATGTGGGCGGGGCCGTAGACCGTCGGGCCGCAACTGTAGACGCGGACGTGGCCGGGCTCGAGCGGAACGAGCTCGCGCGCGGCGCCGGCCATCGTGTCGTGGAGCTGGATCGTCATGCCTCTCCCTCCGCGACGTGGTCGGCGATTGGTGCCAGCCAGGCGATGGCGTTGGCCGAGATCGAGCGACCCGCGCCCTCGGAGCCGCCCAGGTTGCCGGTCGAGGCCTTGACGTTGACCGCCCCGGCATCGAGCCCGAGGATCGCGGCGATCGAGGCGGCCATCTGCGGCAGCAGCTGCCCGAGGCGCGGCCGTGCCGCGACGATGGTCATGTCCACGTTCACCGGACGCCAGCCGGCGGTTTGAACCTTCTCCGCGGCGGTGCGCAGCAAGACTCGACTGTCGATCCCGACCGGCGTTCGCGAGTCGGCAGGAAAGAGGCGGCCAAGATCGCCCAGGCCCGCCGCACCGAGCAGCGCGTCGGCGACGGCATGAAGCGCGACGTCCCCGTCCGAATGTCCGGCCAGGCGAGGCGCGCCCTCGATCGTCAGGCCTCCCAGGACGAGCGGCTCGCCGGGCCCGAAAGGATGGCTGTCCGTGCCGAGCCCAACCCGGCCCGGCGCCGAGAGCCCGGCGGGCACGGCGGACCTGGCCGGGGCGCGCACGATCGGGTGATCCGGCACGAGACCGCCATCTAGCATCGCTCGGGCGCGTTCGAGATCGACTGGCACGGTCACCTTGAGGTTGGTCGCTTCGCCGCTGATCGCATGGACGGCGATTCTACAGGCCTCCAGCAGGGAGGCTTCATCGGTCCAGGTTTCGGGGCCGTCGGGAGGGAATGCCACGTAGGCACGTTCGAGCAGACTGCGCCTGACGCCCTGCGGGGTCTGTGCCGCCACGAGGTCCCTTCGATCGACCGTGGCGCCCACCCGCTCGCCGTTCAATCGCTTGAGAGTCTCTGTCACCGGCAGGACAGGGATAGCGGCACCGTAGCTGGCGGTCGCCTGCGCTACCGCCCGAACCAGGGCGGGGCTGACCAGCGGCCGGGCCGCGTCGTGGACCAGGATCACAGGATCGAGCGGCAGGGCCGGGACGGGCGCGGCGCCGACCCTGGCGCCGACCCTGGCGCCGATCTTGGCTCCGGCCTCCTCCACGGCCGGGGTTTCGGCCAGGGCCGCAATGCCGGCCGCCACCGACTCCTGGCGTCGTTCGCCTCCGGCAACCACCGCCACGACGGCGTCTGGCAGCCACTGGGCGGCCGCGAGGTCGGGGATGCGCGCCGGCGAGGTGACGATGACCATCCGCTGCACGCCGGCAGCCGCGAGTGCCTCGACCGACCAGCGCAGCACCGACCGACCTTCCAGCTCGGCCTCGAGCTTGTCTGTGCTGCCCATTCGACGGCTCGATCCTGCGGCAACGACGACCGCCTCGATCGGACCGACGGCCTCGCCCTTCGGGCTCTTCCGGGAACTCACTCCGGGTGCAGCTGCGCGAACACCATCCGGCCCATGACCGTCTGGAGAACGCGCGTGACGACAACGTCCAGCTCCTGGTCGACGAAACGAGCGCCGCCCTCGACCACGACCATCGTGCCGTCGTCCAGGTAGCCGACTCCCTGACCAACCTCCTTGCCCTCGGTGAGGATCTTGATCCCAAGGGCTTCGCCAGGCAGCAGGGCGGGTTTGAGCGCGTTCGCAAGCGAGTTGATGTTGAGGACCCGGATCGACTGCAGGTCCGCGACGCGGTTCAGGTTGAAGTCGTTGGTCAGGATCGCGGCGCCCCGCGCGCGAGCCGTCGCCACCAGCTTACCGTCGACGTCGCCGGCCTCCTGGGGATCGTCGGTCACGATCTCGACCTGTGTCGGGCCGTCTTTCTGGAGGCGGGCCAGAATCTCCAGGCCGCGACGACCGCGCCCCCGCCGCTGTGTGTCGGAACTGTCGGCGATCCGCTGCAGCTCTTCCAGGACGAAGTGCGGGATCACGAGCCGGTGGTACAGGAAGCCCGAGTCGACGATATCGGCGATGCGGCCATCGATGATCGCGCTCGTGTCCACGACGACCTGGGTCTGGCCGCTCTGCGTGGCGCCTGTGGTGGTTTCGTCGCGCCGAATGAGCCCGGCCGCCTGGGCCGCGACGACGAGGTCTTCGCGTTTCGCGACCGTCAGCCCGACCATGCCGAGGCCCAAGAAGATGGATACGCCGAGGGGCAGGTAGCGGCCAAACGGCTCGGGCAGAGCCGAAAGCGGAAGGCCGAGAAGGAGGGCGATCAACAGCCCCAGCAAGAGTCCGACGACGGCGGCCACGAACTCCGCGGTGGACATGGCCTGGACCTCGCGGACAAGCCAGCCGGCGGGGACGACGGTCAGATATGGCAGCAGCAGGAAACCGACCGAAACCCAAGCCAGGACCCATATCAGGATGATCAGCGTGGGAGACGCGGTGTTCTCGAACAGCTTCTCCTCGGTCAGCACGAAGCTCAGACCGACGAGAGCGCCAAGGGCCGCTCCGAGCGGTCGAATGATGCGGATCACGTTGCTCGCCTCGACGACTGCCGAGACCCCGGATGATGGATGAGGAAGATGAATGGCGGCTCGGTCGAATCAGCCTAGCATCGCGCGCGCCCAACCGCCACAGGCAGGTGGCATTCGGCGCGGCAGGAGAGCCGCAACACGGGGCTGGCTGCGCGGCGGAGCGGCGTTCCACTACCCGCGCTGGGCCCGCCCATCCGGGTCGGGCGCGAGACCGAGGGCGTGGCCGATCGCCTCTCGCAGGTTGCCGACCGCGATCACGGAGATGCCCTTGACCTCGGGGGCCACGCCGTGGCGCGACCGCGGCACCACAGCCGTCTTGAAGCCGAGCCGCGCGGCCTCGCGCAGCCGGCGATCCAACCCCGGCACGGGCCTCAGCTCCCCGAGCAGCCCCACCTCGCCGATCGCGACCAGATCGGGAGGCACCGGCTTGTCTCGGAGCGACGACGCGAGGGCGAGGGCGAGCGGCAGGTCCAACCCCGGATCGGCCAGGTCCAGGCCACCCGCCAGATTGGCGTAGACGTCGTGGCTGCCCAGGCCGACGCCGGCTCGCCGACCCAGCACGGCGATCAGCAACGCCAGTCGGTTGGCGTCGATCCCGGACGCCGTGCGCCGCGGGCTGCCGTAGCTGCCCGGGGCGACGAGCCCCTGCACCTCGACCATGAGCGGCCGCGTCCCCTCGAGAGTGGCGCCGACGACGCTGCCTGGGGCGTGCTCGTCGGCCGAGGCGAGGAAGGCCCGTCCCGGGTCCGCCACCTCGGCCAGACCGCGCTCGACCATCTCGAAGACGCCGACCTCCTCGGTCGAGCCGAAGCGGTTCTTCGTCGCGCGCAGCAGCCGCAGGGTTGCCGTTCGTTCGCCCTCGAGACTCAACACCACGTCGACGAGGTGCTCCAGGGTCTTGGGCCCGGCCAGCGTTCCGTCCTTGGTCACGTGGCCGACGACGATGACGGCGATCCCGTCCTGCTTGGCGAGCTCCATCAGTCGCAGCGCGGACTCCCGAACCTGGCCGACGCTGCCGGCCGGCCCCTCCAGCTCGTCCACCGTGACCGTCTGAATCGAGTCCACGACCAGAACGCCGGGGCGCGCTGACCGCGAGAGTTCGGCGATCCGGCCCACTTCATTCTCGGCCACGACCCGGATGCGCTCGCCGGCCAAGCCGTCCAGCAACCCCAGCCTGCCGGCTCGCAATCGCACCTGCCCGGCCGATTCCTCGCCCGTGGCGTAGAGGACGTCGCCGATGGCCGTCAGCCCCGCGGCCGCCTGGAGCAGCAACGTGGATTTGCCGATCCCCGGCTCGCCGCCCAGCAGCACCACGGATCCCGGCACGAGTCCGCCGCCCAGGACGCGGTCCACCTCGGAGATGCCTGTTGGCGTTCGAACCAGCTCGGCCTCGCGGAGGCCGCTGAGCGACTGGGGCACGTTTGCTCGCTCCGGCGCGGCCGCCGAGAGACGGCGCTTCTGCTCGGGCTCGCGGACCAGCGTCTCGACCAGGGTGTTCCAGGCACCGCAGGTTCGGCACTGGCCTTCCCAGCGGAGATGGGCAGTCCCGCACGCCTGGCAGACGTACCGGCTTTGCTGGCGGGCCAACCCCTCGCCCTCGCCTAGGGTGCGACTTCGACGGGCTGCTTCTCTTCGGCGGTGTGGATCTCCAGGCCCGCCTCGGAGCTCTTGTCGACGACGATGCTCATGCCGTTCTTGTACTTGCCGAGCAGGAGCTGCTCCGCCAGCACGTCTTCGACCATGTTCTGGATGACCCGGCGCAGTGGCCTGGCTCCATAGGCAACGTCGTAGCCGATCTTGATGATGTGGTCCTTGGCCGCCTGGGTGACCTCGAGGGTCATGCCCTGGGCATTGAGCTGGTCGCGGACGCGAGCCAGCATCAGATCCACGATCTGGCGGATCTCATCCACCGTGAGGGAGCGGAAGACGACCGTCGCGTCGATGCGGTTCAGGAACTCGGGCCGGAAGGTCTGCTTCAGCTCCTTCTGGACCTTGTCCTTCATCAACTCGTAGCTCGCGGCCTGGCGCTCGTCGTCGGTGTCGCCCTGAACTCGGAAGCCGAGCGACGAGTTGGTCTGGAGCTGCCTGGCGCCCAGGTTGCTTGTCATGATGATGATGCAGTTGCGGAAGTCGACCCGGCGGCCCTTGGCGTCGCTGAGGTGCCCGTCCTCGAGGATCTGCAGCAGGATGTTGAAGACCTCGGGGTGGGCCTTTTCGATCTCGTCGAGCAGGATGACGGCGTAGCTCTTGCGCCGGACGGCCTCGGTCAGCTGGCCGCCCTCATCGAAGCCGACGTACCCGGGAGGCGCCCCGACCAGGCGGCTGACGTTGTGGCGCTCCATGAACTCGCTCATGTCGATCTTGATGAGCGCGTCCTCCGAGCCGAACATGAACTCGGCCAGGGCCTTGGCCAGCTCGGTCTTGCCGACGCCGGTGGGCCCGAGGAAGACGAAGGAGCCGATCGGGCGCTTGGGATCCTTCAGGCCGGCGCGGGCACGACGGACCGCCTTGGAGACGATCTCGATCGCTTCCTGCTGGCCGATGACCCGCTTGTGGAGATCGTCCTCCATGTGGAGCAACCGCTCCGACTCTTCCTGGGCGATACGGGTGACCGGAATGCCGGTCCACATCGCGACGACCTGGGCGATCTCCTCTTCGTCGACCTGGGGCTGCTCGCTGGAGATGGACGACTGCCACTCCGAACGCAGGTCGTCGACCTTCTGGTGGGCCGCGGCCTCGGACTCGCGGAGCGTCGCCGCCTCCTCGTACTCCTGCGTGTTGATGGCGCTGTCTTTCTCGCGCGTGATCCGCTCGAGGTCCTTCTGGGCCGCTCGCAGAGCCGGCGGTGCGGAGGCGTAACGCAGGCGGACGCGGCTGGCCGCTTCATCGATAAGGTCGATCGCCTTGTCGGGCAGGTGGCGGTCGGTGATGTACCGGATGGAAAGGTCCACGGCGGCTTTTACGGCGGAGTCGGTGATCTGGACCTTGTGGTGCTGTTCGTAGCGCTCGCGGATCCCCATCAGGATGGCGATGGTCTGCTCGAGCGTCGGCTCTTCCACCATGACCGGCTGGAAGCGCCGTTCGAGCGACGGATCCCGCTCGATGTACTTGCGGTAGTCGTCGAGCGTGGTGGCGCCGATGCACTGTAGCTCACCACGGGCGAGCGGAGGCTTCAGGATGTTGGCTGCGTCGATCGCACCCTCCGCCGCGCCGGCGCCGACCAGGGTGTGCAGTTCGTCGATGAAAAGGACCGCGTCGTTGGTGCTGCGCAGCTCCTCGATGATCTTCTTGAGGCGCTCCTCGAACTCGCCTCGGTACTTAGTGCCGGCGACGAGGGAACCGATGTCGAGGGTCAGCACGCGCTTGTTGAGCAGGGTCTCGGGGACGTCACCGTTGACTATGCGGTGGGCCAGGCCCTCGGCGATGGCGGTCTTGCCGACGCCCGGCTCGCCGATCAGGGCGGGGTTGTTCTTGGTACGGCGCGACAGGATCTGAATGACGCGCTCGATCTCCTTCTCGCGGCCGATGACCGGATCGAGCTTGCCCAGCCGTGCCGCCTCGGTCAGGTTGATGCCGAGCTGGTCGACGGTGGGGGTCTTGCTGGCGCGCTTGGTCTCCTGGGCCGGACCGGCCGAGGACGACTGCGACAGGACGCGGATGACTTCGTGGCGGACCTTGTCCAGGCTCACGCCCAGCGACTCCAGGACGCCGGCGGCGATCCCCTCGCCTTCGCGGACCAGGCCCAGGAGCAGGTGCTCCGTGCCGATGTAGTTGTGGCCCAGGCGGCGGGCCTCGTCGATCGCGAGCTCGATGACCCGCTTGGCGCGCGGGGTCAGCCCCACCTCCCCGACGACCGGCCGATCTCCCCGACCGATGATGAACTCGACCGCGGTCCGAACCTTGGGCAGCTCGACGTTCATGTTCTCGAGGACGCGCGCCGCCACTCCCTCGCCTTCGCGGACGAGACCGAGCAGCAGGTGCTCCGTTCCGATGTAGTTGTGGTTGAACCGTTGCGCCTCGTCCTGAGCCAACGTCAGGACCTTCCGCGCCCGGTCCGTGAACTTGTCGAAACGATCCATCAACCTGAACGCCTGTTCTGTCTTTTCGCCGAGAGGCGACCGTGGGGCCATGCTAGCACGCCCCGCCTGCGCTGTAACTCGCCCCAACAGGGGACGGACGGCCGGCCCAATACGTGGGCCCGAGCGCGGTCGAGCACCTCACGGGCATACTCGCGACCGCCCCTTCGAGTCGGGTACCTCCGGGCCACGGCACGGCGGGGACGCCGCGGGCGAGACACAACTACCCGTACGCTCGAGTCGGATGTTGTCCCGATCGCGCCGCCATCGTTCTAGACACGAACGGGGAACGCTACCGGCTTCGGAGCGCGTACCTCGGCTTCGGCCTCGTCGGCCTACTCGTCGTTCTCGAACTGACCGGCCCGAACGGCATCACCGGGTCCTGGTGATCTTGCTGATATTCCGCGGCCTGTCTGTGTCGAGGCGCTTGGCCAGGGCCAGGTGGTAGGCGAATAGCTGGCCCGGAATGATCGCCGACAGCGGCGAGAGCCACTCGGGCCCGGCCGGCAGCCGGAGCGGAACGTCCGCAAAGGCGAGAAGGTCGTCGGAATTCGAAGCGACCACGAGCCGGGCGCCGGCCTCTCGCAGCCGCCCCAGGACCGCTTCGATCTCCGGCAGCGTCGGTCCGGCGGTGGCGATGACGTGGACGACGAAGCCCGGGTCGATCATCGCGATCGGGCCGTGCTCGAAGTCGGCCGTCGAGTAGGCGTCGGCCAGGACGTAGGTCATCTCCTTCAGCTTGAGCGACCATTCCAGAGCCGTGGCGTAGTTGAAGCCCCGTCCGAGGACTACTGCGCGCTGCATGCCGGCCTGCTCACGCGCGGCCGATTCGACGATCTCCTCCAGACCGAGGGCCGCGGCGATCGCGTCTGGGACATCGCGGAGTTGCCCTCGGGCGACTCCGTCGTCGTCGAGTGCGGTCGAGAGCATCGCCAGGACGGTCAGCTCGGCGACGTAGGTCTTGGTCGCGGCGACGGCGCGCTCGGGACCGGCGTGGATATCGATGTGGAATTCGGCGGCGCGGGATAGGGGCGACTTGACGTCGTTGGTGACGGCGATCGTCAGCGCGTTCTGGTGACGGGCCTCCTCGATGACGCCGACCACGTCGGGCGACTGGCCCGACTGCGACACGCCGATGACGAGAGCGTTGTGGAGTCGCGGGGTGACACCGTAGAGGGAGTGGATCGACGGGGCGGCGAGCGCGACCGGGAGCTTGTTGTAGACACCGAAGATGTACTGGGCATAGATGGCGGCGTGGTCGGAGGTGCCTCGGGCGGCCATCAGGACCATGTCCACCGGACGCGACTGAATGGCCTCGGCGACAGAGTCGATGACGCCCCGCTGCTTCTCGATCAGCGACCGAACGACCTCGGGCGCCTCCCCGAGCTCTGACCGCATGCTCATCTGGCCACCTTCGGAATGGCTGGCGCCACGGCTATCGAACCGGTCGATTGTACCGGCGCCAACGGTCTCAGAACATGAGAGGACCCCGTCGGCCGGGCCGACGGGGTCCTCTATCAGCTCACGAGTCTCGGTCTACGCCTCTGTCGAGGACTCCTCGGGAACGGCCTCGGGTTCTGCAGGCGAAGGTTCCCCGGTAGGGGCTTCGGCTGGGGCGTCTTCGGCCTTTGCTTCGGCCTTCGCGGGTTCGGTGGGCGCGGCTTCGGCCGGAGCCTCGGGTGCGGCTTCGGTCTCGGCGGGCGCGGATTCGGTCTCCGCCTCGGCCTTGGGGGCCTTGGGGGCGCGGACAGCCTTCGGCTTGGCCGGGGCCGGCGACTCCGCAGGCGCGGATTCGGTCTCGGCGGGCGCGGCTTCGGTCTCGGGCTCGCCGGTGGCCTTCGTCTCGGCCGGGGCCGGCGTCTCGGCCGGGGCCGGCGTCTCGGCCGGGGCCGGCGTCTCGGACTCGACGGTGGCCTTCGCCTCGGACTCGGCCACCTGGGCTCGAATCTGGGCGAACGCCGAGGCCAGCGTGTTGTCGATCCCGCCTTCGGGCTCCTGGACCGCGTCGGCCATCGAGTAACCGCGCTCCGGGCGAGGACGTCGCTCGGGTCGCGGTGCCGACGAGGCGGCCTGAACCGGCGCCTCGGGCATCGGCGGTCGGGCCGGCGGCTCCTCGGCCTGCTTGAGGCTCAGGCCAAGGCGATGCCGCTCGGAGTCGAGGGAGATGATCTTGAGCTTGAGCGTCTGGCCCTCGTGGACGACGTCGCCGGGATGGGCAACTCGCTGGTGGGAGAGCTCGGAGATGTGGATCAAGCCCTCGAGGCCGTCGCGAACGCGGACAAAAGCGCCGAAGTTCACGAGCTTGGTGACGGTGCCGTCGATGACGTCGCCGACCGTAAAGTCGGCCACCGTGGAGTGCCACGGGTCCGGCTGAAGCTTGCGGATCGACAGGCTGATTCGACCGCGCTCGTGGTTGATGTCGATGACTTCGGCCTCGACCTGGTCGCCGACCTTGTAGCCGGACTCGGGATTGTTGACCTTGTTCCACGAGAGCTCGCTCTTGTGGACGAGGCCGTCGATCCCACCGAGGTCGATGAAGACGCCGAACGGAGCGATCGAGCGGACGGTGCCGGTCACTCGCTGACCGACCTGCAGGCTGCTGAACAACTCGTCCCGCTTCTCGCGGCGCTCCTCGTACAGGGCGACCTTCTCGGACAGGATGAGCCGGTTGGCCTTACGGTTGACCTCGAGGATCTTGAGGCGGAGCTTGCGGCCGACATACGGCTGAAGCTTCTCGGCAATCTCCTGAGCCGCGTCGCGCGGCTGGTCGTTCTGCGGCCGGCGCGGGAAGTCCACGATCTGGCTGATCGGGACGAAGCCGCGGATGCCGCAGTCGACGATGAGGCCACCCTTGTTGTGGTCGATGACCGGGGCGTCGATGATGACTCCCGTCTCGAACTGCTCCTGCATCGAGCGCCACTTGCGCTCGAGGCCGGCGCGGCGCAGGGAGAGAACGACGTGGCCCTCTTGCGATTCCGGCTGCAGCACGTAGACGAGGACCACATCCCCGACTGCCAGCTGCGGCGCGGACTCGGCATGCCGACCGTAGAGCTCGCGGTTCGAGACGACACCCTCGCTCTTGGCGCCGATGTCGACGAGGATCTCGTCTCGATCGATGCGGACGACGGTGCCTTCGACGACGTCGCCGTGCTTGAAGCTTCGGATATCCGCGTCCTGCTCGGCCAGCAGCTCCTCCATGGTGGAAGGCTCCGGGCGCCGGATAACCGGCACCTCCGGGCGATCTTCGGGCTCCTCGGCGTCAGGCGCGTCGGCGACCTCCGCTTCGCTCACCACGACAGGTTCGAGCGCGGCCGGGGCGGGCGGCTCGGCGCTGGTTTCGAATGTCGCGATGGGGCTCGTCTCGGCGGGCTCGTCGGCAATTGCGACGCCGACGGCTTGCTCGGACGCCTGGTCAGCGATGGGGGCGGATGCCTCCATCTCCGGCGTGGTCCCGCCCGTCTGCTCCTCAGTCAAGGCTTCAAGTCTCCTAATGGGTGGTCATTGCCCCGAAAAGCAAGAACGGCTCGAGTCTCGCTCAAGCCGTTGAGTCGATCAGCAGTCCGGAGGCTTCGTGCGCTCGGTCCACTCCTTCGATCAGGCGAGGGCTCGGCTCTATACCTATCTTGCCCGAGGGCCGGGTGAATCTAGCACACGCACATCGGGTCAACAATCGTTCTCGCGCTCGCGCAGGCGCGCGCGAACGCCCGTCAGGCCCGATCGTCGGGCTCCAGCCGACCCGCTTGTGCAGCCTTCGCCTGCCTGTTCGAGCCGGTTCCAGGTCGTTTGAAGCTCGAATCCGAACTGGCGGCCACAGCGGCCAGAGTGCCTGTCGCGCCCGTTCGGCCGTCCACCGCTCGAGCCTCGGCCGTCTGTCCGTACAATCGAAGCTGTGCCTGAGCTGCCCGACCTCGCCATCCTCGCCGACGCGTTCCACGCCGGCCTGACCGGGCGGCCCGTGCTCGCAGTCGAGGCGCCAGGACCGCTGACCGTCCGCGGTACCCCCGCCGAGCTTCAAGCGTTCGTGGGCCAGCGCCTGGAGCGGTTCTATCGGCGCGGCAAGTTCCTCTGGCTCGAGTTCGATCGTGACCGGATCGCCGTCAATGCCATGCTGACCGGCCGGCTGCAACTGGCCGCGTCGCCGACCGTGAAGAAGCCGCAGAAGACGATCTTCGTGATGCGGTTCGGGGCGCGCGACGGGGGCGCTCCGGCGGACTCCGCGGCGTGGACGAGCGGTGCCGCGTGGATCCCCGCGCCCGATGCGACGCCGGAGCTGCGGTATCGCGACCCTACGCAGATGGGCAAGATCTACCTCCTGCCCCGTGGCGTGGAGCGGCTGGTGCCCGGCGCCGGACCGGACGAAGTGGGCCCCG
Source organism: Chloroflexota bacterium (assembly GCA_003141245.1). Taxonomy (GTDB): domain Bacteria; phylum Chloroflexota; class Limnocylindria; order Limnocylindrales; family CSP1-4; genus Fen-1039. Next base: position 1,380 of record PLLE01000045.1, on the reverse strand, counting down.
ACGCCGACGATCCCGAGCTCAGCCTCGAGGTGTGGCGGGCGCGGATCCGCCGCCACCCGGGCGAACTGAAGTATCTGCTTCGCAATCAGAAGTTCGTGGCTGGCATCGGCAATGCGTACTCGGACGAGATCCTGCACGCCGCGCGGCTACAGCCGTTCCGCAAGCGTGGGACCCTCGCCCCTGAGGAAGCGGACGAGCTCTACGCAGCCGTACGGACGACTCTGGCCAACGCCGTGACAGTGCTGCGCGATCGCGTGCCGCCCACGTTCGAGACCGAGGTCCGCGACTTCCTGGCCGTCCACAACCGCGGCGGTGAGGCCTGCCCGCGCTGCGGCCAGCGCATAACCCAAACCGAGGCCGGCGGTTTCGTGACGAGCTACTGCCGCCACTGCCAGCGCTGACCGGCCCTTAACGCAAAAACCCTGGCGACGACCTATTTTCCCGAAAGGCTGCCCTCTCAGTATCTTCGGCGCTGGAGAGCTTAACTACCGTGTTCGGGATGGGAACGGGTGTGGCCTCTCCGCTAGAGTCACCAGGGTTTCTTGCGTCTGGACGTGTTTCGGCAGGGCGAGCGCACCCATAGGCGCAGCGGTCGCCACCGCAGATCTTCAATCTCGCGTTGCATGCTGGTTGCTTCCCGTCCACAGCCACCCAACCCTTGGTAAGGTGCTGTAGCGGTCAAGCCCTCGACCATTAGTACGGCTCAGCTTCATCCGTCACCGGACTTCCACATGCCGCCTATCAAGCAGGTAGTCTCCCTGCGGTCTTACCCGGTTAACCCGGTGGGGAACCTTATCTCGAGAAAGGCTTCGCACTTAGATGCTTTCAGCGCTTATCCTCACCGAACATAGCTACCCAGCAATGCCCTTGGCAGAACAACTGGGACACTAGAGGTTCGTCCATCCCGGTCCTCTCGTACTAAGGACAGCTCTTCTCAAGTATCCTGCGCCCACGGTAGATAGGGACCAAACTGTCTCACGACGTTTTGAACCCAACTCGCGTACCGCTTTAATTGGCGAACANNTCCGTTGAGTGATACCCCTTCCACTCGGAGGTACCAGATCACTAAGCCCGACTTTCGTCTCTGCTCGACTTGTAGGTCTCGCAGTCAAGCTCCCTTATGCCTTTGCACTCTACGGCTGGTTTCCATTCAGCCTGAGGGAACCTTTGGGCGCCTCCGTTACACTTTAGGAGGCGACCGCCCCAGT
>PLLE01000045.1:0-164 GCA_003141245.1 Chloroflexota bacterium | reverse complement strand
AAAGCCCAATCCAATGACAGGGTGCAGTAAAGCTCCACGGGGTCTTTTTGCCCTATCGCGGGTAACCTGCATCTTCACAGGTACTTCAATTTCGCCGGATCCCTCGTAGAGACAGCGCCCAGATCGTTACGCCATTCGTGCGGGTCGGAACTTACCCGACAAGG
>PLLE01000002.1 GCA_003141245.1 Chloroflexota bacterium | reverse complement strand
GGGGCCACGTCCGCCAGCTCGACGCCGTCACTCGGCATCTCCTCGCGCGGGCCTGGGCGGCCGGGGCGGGACCCGGCTCGGCTCCCTTCACGATCGATCTCGACTCGACGATCTGCGAGACGTATGGCCTGGCCAAGGAGGGCGGCTCCGACTTCACGTACACCCACACCCGGGGCTATCACCCGCTTCTCGCGGTTGCCGCCGGCACAGGAGACGTCCTCCACGCCCGCCTCCGAGGCGGCAACGCGAACACCGTGCGCGGCGCCGGGAGCTTTCTGGCTGAGACGATCAGCCGGGTGCGCGCTGCCGGAGCGAGCGGCGACCTCGTCGTCCGGGCCGACTCGGGCTTCTATGCCCACGACGTCGTCGGGGTCTGCCGCAAGGCCGACGTCCGCTTCAGCATCACGCTCCGCGGGCATCGGAGCGTGCGTCGCCTGATCGAGGCGATCCCCGAAGAGGCCTGGACCCCGATCCCGTACTGGATCGCAGGGGGTGCCGATGTGGCCGAGACGACGTATACGCCGTTTGCGGGCGAGAAGGACGCGGTCCCGGTCCGGCTCATCGTCCGGCGGGTGAAGCCGACCCCGGGCTCCCAGCTCGCTCTCCTGACCCTGTACGACTTCCGCGCCTTCATCACCGACCGGGACGGCACGACCCTCGTCCTCGAGGCCGACCATCGGCGCCATGCCGAGATCGAGAACGCGATCCGCGACCTGGAAGTACGGGGCGGGCTTGAACCACCTGCCGTCAGGGAAGTTCGCCGCCAACGGGGCCTGGCTCGCGGTGCAGGTGATCGCTCACAACCTCGCCCGCTGGACAGCCCGGATCGGCCTGGGTGAGGGGATCGTCACGACGAAGACGCTGCGGCGGCGGCTGTTCGGCCTTGCCGGGCGGCTCACCCGCTCGGCCCGCCGGTTCACGCTCCACCTGCCGGCCCGCTGGCCGTGGGCGGTCGGCTGGGCAGCTGCTCTCACAAGGCTCCGGGCGATCCCGCTGCTCGCCTGACCGCCGCGAGACCGCGTCGCCGCTCCGGTGGGTGGGCTTCAGCATGGGAAGAAATCGGTCGGGACCGGCCTGCGACGCCCTCATCCGGCCAGCACGGGCGTCAGACGATCGTCGCTCGCCCCGAAACAGCGGTGTTCACAGCCGCCGACGGGTCTCCAAGCCCGATCCGTGCGTCGTCAACCGTTCGAGCGGCTCGCTTCGGTGGAGTAGGCGGCTGGCGCGGTGGCTCCGGTGGGCCGGCGAGCGGTCTCCGGCGGTTCCCCGCCGGTGGGTAGATCGCCTTGACCTCGGAACTCCGGCTCCAGCCGCCCCTCATCGAACCGGACGTGAGGTATGCCCTCATCCGGCTCTCCGACGGTGTTCATGTTGTCGCTCTCGCAGTCGTGCCATAGCGAACCGTCCCATTAAGGAGGAACACCCCCAGCTTTAGACACCAGGCCAGGGTGTGCACCTGTCCCCACCGGCGTCCGGATTTCTGACGCTTCTTACTGTCGAATCCATCCGCCCGAGCAAGGGGCTGGATGCAACTACCTCCTTCGGGGGCCGGGAATGTCACTTCAATTTCAAGAAGAGCCCGGCACCAAAGGGCTCTCGGGCTCCTCTTCGATAAGCGAGGGGCGCTAGTTGTTTGAGCTTCGGCTGCGGAACATGCCTACGAGCCAGATGATGGCGAGGACGACGATGCCGATCCAGAGCAGGTTGACCAGCGCGCCCGTCGCGTGAAACAAAAGCCAGAGCACGAAAAGGATGACCGCCACGACGATAAGGATATGGATCACGTTCTTTGGTTCACCTCCTATGTTTTCGCCGGCACCGGTGCCAGGTAAGCCTTCCGCAGCATGCAAGGCGGAAGGGGCCGTCTAAGACCGCACCACAATCCGCCTGATAATTTCACGATCGCCCATCGGTCATAACAAAAGCAGCAACCGTGATCGCTCGACTGGACCGCTCCCAGGCCATCTCGAATCCTCGCGTGGCCTCCGGTGCAAATAAGAGGGCTCGGCGCTTATCACACCCTAGCCGAGCCGCTGCAACCGGGGCCGACGAGGCGGGTGGTATCGGACGTCGAGCAGTGCCTCGCCCAGCGTGTAGCCTACCGTCTGGCGGGCCACGACCAAGTAGAGGACGCCCAGAACGGCGAATATCGAAGCCACGAAGGCCAGGTCGTCTGGGTCGCCACCGGCAAGGTGCGTGAAGAGGCTAAGAGCGCCAGCCACGCAGCTGACCGCCAAGAGATCAAGACTGAAGGCGACCGCCAGGCGCAACCTACCGCGACGGGGAGCTGCGGCTGCAGCTGGCTCTGCGGCCGGCATCCAGCGGGCAGCAAACACCCAAGCCACGACGACAATCGCGACCACTAGCGCTCGCAGGCCATAGGCTTCGAAGCGGCCGAACAGCCGCTCCACGGGCGCACCCACGAAGAGCCCGAGCCCCATGAAGGTCACGACCCAAAGCGCGCTCGCAGGCACTACCCCAGCCATGAACCTGCCGAGGTTAAGACCCACGGCGCCAGCAACCAAAGAGGTGTAGACGCGGAGCCCGGGCAGCAGTCGGGAAGCGGCAATCTGGAGGGGTGTAGCGGCGCGCAGCCTGGCCGCGGCCCGATCGTAGGGCCCCCCAGCGTGGAGCCGGGCGGCAATGGCGTGGAC
>PLLE01000031.1:18634-41372 GCA_003141245.1 Chloroflexota bacterium | reverse complement strand
CCCTTCTGATCGATCGAGATGGCCGGGCTCAGGCCGTCGATCTGGTCGACGTCCGGCTTCTGCATCTCGCCGAGGAACTGGCGCGCGTACGCCGACAGGCTCTCGACATAGCGGCGCTGGCCCTCGGCGTAGATCGTGTCGAAGGCGAGGCTGCTCTTGCCCGAACCGGACAGGCCGGTGATCACGATCAGCCGGTCGCGCGGCATGGCGACTGTGACGTTCTTTAGGTTGTGTTCGCGCGCTCCGCGAACGACGAGCTGTTCCTGCGGCATAGACCGCCATTGTAGGACAACACGCCGAAACAGAACAGGTGTTCGCGCAAGAGGCAGCTAGGATGGAGACGGTGGGGCACCCCGGCTGGCCGGGCGGCGCGGGCGCAGAGGCGGGCCCGGTTCGGCTCACCCCGTTTCGGGCCCACGTCCGGTAACATCCGACGTCTTGACCGTGCGGTCAGTCGGCAGATCACGGAGCGCGGATGACGACAACGTTGGGTCGAGCAAGGGCTGCCGTCGTCATGGCGTTCGTGGCCAACGGCATCATGTTCGGCTCGTGGGCTTCGCGGATCCCGGCGATCAAGGAGCAGGCCGGCCTCGACTCGGCCCAGCTCGGCTTCGCGCTCCTGGGCGTCTCCATCGGGGCCGTGCTCGCGATGACCTTCGCCGGGTACTTCGCCGGTCGGGTCGGCAGCCACGTGGTGACCTGGCTGACACTCCTCGGCTGCGCGGTCGTGCTGCCGGCCGTCGCTTCCTCCGCGTCGTTCCTCGCCCTGGCCGGCTCACTGCTCTTGTTCGGTGCGACGCAGGGTTCGATGGACGTGTGCATGAACGCCAACGGACTGGCTGTCGAACGCGCCGGCACGAAACCGATCATGTCGCGCCTCCATGCCAGCTGGAGCATCGGCTCCTTCCTCGGCGCCGTTTCGACGACGATCGCTCTGCGGGCCGGTCTCTCGGTCTTCGAGCAGTTCACGGCGCTGGCAGTGGCAATGGCCGTAGCGTCGGCTATGTTAAGCCGAACGATGCTTTCGGACAAGCACGCGGCCGAAGGACCGGCCTTCCGGAGGCCGCCTCGCCGGCTGGCGGTGCTCGGCTTCCTGGCCTTCTGCGGGCTGATCGCCGAGGGTTCGGCGACCGACTGGAGTGGCGTCTTCATCAAGGATTCGCTCGGCGGCAGCGCCCAGGAGGCGGCCGTCGCGATCACCGTCTTTTCGGCCGCGATGGCAGGCGCTCGGCTGGCGGGCGACCGCCTGACCGAGATCTGGGGTCCGGCCGGCCTCGTCTCGTGGGGATCCGCCCTGGCCGCCCTGGGTCTGGGGTCGGCGCTGCTCGTCGCCCAGCCCCTGCCTTCGATCGTCGGGTTCGGGTTCATGGGGCTCGGCCTAGCGGCGATCGTCCCGATCCTGTTCCGCGCCGGCGGCTCCCAGCCGGGGATAGCCTCGGGCGTCGGGATTGCCGCCGTCTCGACGATGGGCTACGCCGGGGGCCTGGCCGGGCCGCCTCTCATCGGTTCGGTGGCGGGTGCTACGGGACTTCGGATCGCCATGGCGATCCCACTGGCGCTGCTCGTCCTGCTGGCCGTGATTGCGCCACGAGCGATCGGCGGGCCACTCAAGGCCGGCATACCCGTGCCACCCGGCGAGCCTGTGATCGGCGAGAAGGGCTAGGGACTCGTTCCGGTCCCGGATGCCGCGGCGCGCCCCTTCTCGTACGCGGGCGACCCGCGCGACCCGCAGGACCTAGTTCCCCGCCACGACCAGGAGCGTCATCGACTCCCTCGGCACCGTGATCGTCCCACCCAGCCCAGTTGCGCCGATCTGTTGCGCGGTGTGGTCCTTGTCGAAGAGCCAGGTCTCCGCGGAAGCGGCCGCTCCACCGGCGACGATGGTCAGCGGCTTGGTCGCCGGCACCGAACCGAGGTTCACGATCATCACCGTCAGCGTCCCGTCGGCCCGTCTGGCGGCGTAGACCTGGACCAGCGGATCGTCGGAGGCCGCGCGGAGCCGTTCGCTCCCGAAGCGCTGGTACATCATGTACACGTAGTACATCGGATACGGCGCATCCCGGCCGACGATGCCGTAGCCGCCCGCCAATGCGAACTGATCGACCATAAGAACGTCCTGCTTGATCATTCGCCCAAGGACGTCGCCGAACCAGATCGCGTTGTAGAGGGAATCCATTGTGGCTTCGCCACCTGAGTTGGCCACCCAACTGGAGTTCACTTCCGTCACGGCGACCGGCAGATCTCGATTCGTCTGCTCGCGAATGATCTTCCGCAAGGCCGGAATGATCTCGTCCCATTCCTGGCTGTTATGTCGCAGCTGATCCTTCGTCGGCAGCTGGCCGGTCGTGTCGGTCGGGAACGGATATCGATGGATTGAGACGATATCGACGATGTCGCCGTTCACGTGAAGAAAGGAAGTCAGCCAATCGATTCGAGTCTGCATATACGAAGAGCCGTTCGCGTCGGCAACGAACTGACTCACATCTGGGCCAACGAGAACGATCTTCGAATCAACAGCGCGCATCGCCTGGGCCCACTCGCGCCACTCCTCGTTGTACTTGGCGACGGTGTAATTTGGCAACGCGCCCAGGCTGTACAGGTCGGCCTCGTTGCCGATTCCCCAGTACTTGACGTTGTAACCCTTCGTGACGTTGGCATACTTCACGAGATCCGCAGCCTGCTGCGCCGTTCCACCCTTGAGCCGCGCGACGATACGCGGCTCGGCGCCGATCAGACGACAGTAGTTGATGAACTGATCGACCTGGTAGTCCATCAGGTTGTACTCGTCACCCCAATTGCCGCCCGGGAAGGTAAGCGTCTTCACGCCGGCCGCGGCGACCTGCGTCTGGAGATCGAACGGGACGGCCAGCCACGGCCCCATGTTGGAGCCGAAGATGAGCGGGCTGATGGGGCCCTGGTCGGCGCCCGCATCGACGTACAGGCCGGCCGCGGGCGTGGGCGCTGGCGTCGTCGTGGCCGCTGGCGTCGGCGTGGCCGCTGAAGACGGAGTCGGGGTCGAACTCCCGCAGCCGGCGAGCACGAGCGCCGGAACGACGGCGATCGCCGCAAGTTTCCGCCAGCAGCTGCCCGCACGAGACATCTCACATCTCCGATCGCGATTTATCCGAACCGTCAAGCCGCCCGGCACACCCCCCGGCACGCCCGCAGACGCGCGGCGGCGCGACGCGCTCGCATAGTACCGCCGGCTCAGGGCCGCTATTGAGCCCGACGCTCCATCCAGTAGCGCCAGACGTCCAGATCCGGGCTCTCGAAGCCGTTGGTGGAGAGCACGGTGCAGATCTGCGTGCGATGGTCATTGCCGTGGTGAAGCGCCTGTCCGATGAGCAGGTTCGTGGCGTGCGGCAGGACCGGTCTGGTCCCGCGGGCCGGGAGCGTGACGTCGATCTCGCCGATGCGGGCCAGGACCATGCGCCAGCGGACCGCCTGATCGCGCAGCAGGTCGGACAGCTCGTCGAGCGTCTTGATGGGGTCCGGGGCGGTCTTGGGCGGTGGCGGAGTGCCTTCCAGGTAGCGTAGGTAACGCGAATCCGCGGAGATGAGGTGCGACAGCGTGGCCAGCACTTCTCCGTACACCCCCGGAGAGCTAGCGGACAGGGCCTCGGGCGGCAGCTTGCGCATGTGCCGGATCAGCTGCTCCGTGGCCCAGGTGTGGTGCTGGAACGCCTCACTCAACGGATCCATGGATCCTCCTGTGGTGCTGTGGGCGCTGTCTTCATCGCGTCCGCCCATCCGCGCTATCGGCCCCGCCGGCCGCGTGGCGGACGCTGCCCTGTCCGCTTGATCACGTTCGGGGTGACAGTGTGATCCCAGGTTGGCCGCTCGATCCACTTTGCGGCCCAGCCGTCGTCCTCGTGCTCGTCTCGAATGCCCGGCAGCCAGTCCGAGGCCGTGTCCGCCGGCGCCAGCTCCTCCGATTCCGTGGTCGCGACCACGCGCACCTCCGTGACGTCGAGTGCGGCCGCGTCCAGCTCTCCCCCATTCGCCACGACACGTTTCCGGTGGCTGGCCTCACCAGAGGGTTCGTTCGAGCCAAGGTACATGGACTCGAACACCCTCCGTGCCACCTGGCGTACGGGCTTGATCGTACGACCTGCGCGCGCCGGTGCCAACCGATCCCCCGCCTTGCTCGCAGGCCCGGCCTTGGCCGCCCCTTCGGCCGCGCGAGCGACTGTCGCCGATTCGTCCTCCTCGAGCACGCGGAGCCGCACCTCCTGGATCTCGTCGCGCAGCGCCGCGGCACGCTCGAACTCCAGGTCCCGAGCGGCCCGGCGCATCTCCGCTTCCATCTGCGCCACCAGCTTCTCGACCTGCTCCTTCGCCATCGCCGTGAAGGCACGCTCCTGTCCCGGCGCCGTCGCGTACGTTCCGTGAGCCTCCGCGACGGCCCGCAGTCGATCGTTGATGTCGCGAATCCCCTTCACGATCGTGACAGGCTCGATGTTGTGCTCGTGGTTATATCGCTCCTGAACAGAGCGGCGCCGATTCGTCTCGTCAATCGCCGCCTTCATTGAATCAGTCATGCGATCGGCATACATCACGACCTCCCCGCCGACGTTGCGCGCTGCCCGCCCGATCATCTGCACCAGCGACCACGCGCTGCGCAGGAACCCCTCCTTGTCGGCATCAAGAATCGCGACGAGTGTTACCTCCGGCAGATCTATCCCTTCGCGCAACAGGTTGATACCGACAATGACGTCATATATCCCGAGCCGAAGATCGCGAAGTATCTGCACCCGCTCCAACGTATCGACCTCCGAATGGAGGTACTGCACCTTTACGCCGAGTTCGCGCAGATAGTCGGCCAGATCTTCGGCCATCTTCTTTGTGAGCGTGGTGACGATGGCCCGTTCATTTCGCTCCACGCGACCACGTATCAGTTCGAGCAGATCGTCGATCTGTCCTTCCGTGGGCTTGACTGTGATACGTGGATCTACTACGCCGGTCGGTCGTATGAGTTGCTGGACCACTTGCTGACTGCGCTCGAGTTCGTACGGCCCTGGCGTCGCGCTCATGTAGACGGCCTGGTTGACGCTGGCCTCGAATTCTTCGAAGGTGAGCGGACGATTGTCGAGCGCCGACGGCAGCCGAAAGCCGAAGTCGACCAGGATCTCCTTGCGCGTTCGATCGTTCTTGTACATCCCGACAACCTGCGGGATGGACATATGGCTCTCGTCCACGACCAGCAGCCAGTCCGGCGGGAAGTAGTCGAGCAGCGTCCACGGCCTGCTGCCGGCCTCTCGGCCCGAAAGGTGGCGGCTGTAGTTCTCGATACCGGTGCAGTAGCCGAGCTCGCGCATCATTTCGAGGTCGAATGTCGTGCGCTGCCGAAGCCTGGCCGCCTCGAGCGCGCGCCCTTGCGCCTCCAGCTCGCCGACTCGGACTTCCATCTCCTCGCCGATAGCCTTGACGGCGCCCATCAGCTTGTCGGCCGGGGTCACGAAATGGCTGGCCGGGTAGACGTTGACCTCCTGGCGCTCCGCCAGCAGCTCGCCGGTCAGCGAGTCCAGCTCGGTGATGCGCTCCACTTCGTCGCCGAAAAACTCCACTCGAACCAGGCGGTCCTCCGCGGCGGGGATCAGCTCCAGCGTGTCGCCCCGCACGCGGAACCGGGCCCGCGACAGGGTGGCGTCGTTGCGCTGGTACTGGAGATCCACCAGGTGGCGCAGCACGGCGTCGCGACGGTACGACCCGCCGACGCGCAGCCGCAGGATCGTGGCCCCGTAGTCGACCGGGGCGCCCAGGCCGTAGATGCAGCTCACGCTGGCTACGATGATCACGTCCCGCCGCTCAAAGAGCGCCTTGGTGGCAGCGTGACGGAGCTTGTCGATCTCGTCGTTGCGGCTGGAGTCCTTCTCGATGTAGGTGTCGCTGCGCGGGAGGTACGCCTCAGGCTGGTAGTAGTCGAAGTAGCTGACGTAGTACTCGACGGCATTGTCCGGGAAGAATTCGCGGAACTCGGAGTACAGCTGGGCCGCCAGAGTCTTGTTGTGGGCCAGCACGAGGGTCGGCTTCTGGTGCTTCTCTATGACGGAGGCAATTGCAAAGGTCTTGCCCGTGCCGGTGGCGCCCAGCAGCGTCTGATGGCGCAGGCCCTTGGCCAGGCCTTCGCTCAATTGCTCGATTGCTTGCGGTTGGTCGCCGGTCGGCTTGAACTCCGCGACCAGCCGGAATTCGGGCACTTCAACCTCGTCAGCGTGGGCTTCGAGTATACCGCCCGGTTCAGGATTAGCACGGGCGTTCTACGCGTGACGCCGAGGGCGCACGGGGCGACCAGCTCAGTTTCGGCGACCGCCGGCAGCGTGAATGGCGCGCGAACGGAACGCTGGCCCTCGGATGAGCGCCTGGCCATCGAATGCCGGAATATGTGCATACGATCGCGGAATGCTGAGATCGAGGCTCACTCGAGCACCGGCCGCGCCCGACGAGCCAGTTGCCTCACGCGGTCGACTCTGTCAGTCAGGAGGGACCCATGAGCATCGCTTTCGAGCACGTCCCGCATCCACACATCGCCAAGCGCAAGCAAACGGGGCCGGCGAAGACGACCGACGAGAACGTCGGCTTCAACGGCAAGATCGCCATCGCCCTCACGACGGTCGTAGGGACGATGTGGTGCGCCTACGCCTTCGCCTGCCTCGCGCTGCTCGTCCTGCCGCAGGCGATGGGGGGTGGCACCCTCACGCTCATCCAGTGGGTGAGCCAGACATTCATCCAGTTGGTCATGCTCTCGGTCATCATGGTCGGCCAGAACATCCAGTCCCGAGCGTCGGACAAGCGGGCCGACATGACATACCAAGACGCCGACGCCACATTCCATGAGGCCGGGCAGATCCAGGCGCACTTGCTCGAGCAGGACCACGCCATGAACGACCTGCTCGACAAGGTCGCGAAGCTGGAAACGTCTCTGCTGGCCAAGAAGTAGGGGCACATGGCTGGGGCGTGCGCCGCCCCGCTCCTCTACCAGACGAAGCCTATGCCGTTGGCGTCGGTGAGGGCTTGAACCATTTGGGCCTGGCTGATCACGTGGATCTGGCCGTTGCCGTTGCCGCCGCGGCTGTTGCACGATCGCCCGCAGGTGTCGAGGTACGTGAAGGTCGGCGGGTTCGCCGTGTTGTCGTAGCCGACAATCGCGATCGCGTGGCGCGTGTGCGAGGTCTTGCTCGCTGGAGAGGCCTGCCAGTTCGGCAGATCGAACGTGTCTACGGCGGCGACCACGGGCACGCCGTCCCGCCCGACGTCCAGCATCACCGCTGTCGTCAGGTCACGGGCGAGCGTCGGGTCGGCCCGGCTGACGGTCGTGTACCACGTCTCGGCCCAATCAGTCGCGTGGCCCGAAGCCTCCCAATTGAGCGCGGCCTGAATGTTGCGCGGCGGGGTGCCCTTCGTCGGATACAAAGCCTTGCCCCGGCTGTCAACGAAAATGGCGACCCCGGGCGAGATCCAGCCGGCCGGCGCAACGGCCATGGCCAGATGCATGAGGTAGCCGCGGCCGTGCGCGGTGAAGCCGCTGACGTTGACGGATCCCGACCAGTAGGTGCCCAGCGGCTGCGCTCTCCCATTCGACGTGACGAACGACGGACCACCGCTGGGCCAGGCCACGCCGGTCGCCACGTACGGATCGAGGAAGTAGCCGGCGGTGCCGGTCACGTTCGGGTAGCCGGTCAGCTGCTGCCAGTAGTACAGCGCAACCGTGGTCGCGCCCGGGCCGCAAAGGTTCCAGTACGTCAGGTCGTAGTAGCTGTTCCCCTTCGCGTCCTTGCCGCTCGCCGGCGGCTCGACGATCCAGCGAGTCCAGGTGAGGTCGAGCGTCCGCGCGTCGGCAACCGGCACGCCGGTCGAAGGATTCGCCATAGGATCGACGGCGGCGTCGATAAGCTCGATCTTGCCGTTCGAAAGCACGATCCGACCGGAGGCTTTGAGCGTGCGCCATTCGGTCGACTGGGCCGGGATGGGGCGACCCGGGTCGTATCTGAAGATCGCGTCGCCCGGCGACTCGCTGGGTTGGCGCAGGGGCGGCCCGGGCGTGGCGAAGACGTCGATCGGCTGGAAGGTCGGGTCGATCGGCTGGAACGTCGGGCCGCCCGGGGCCGTCGGTAGGCCCGTGGGGAGGCCGGTCGTGGGGTCGATGCCGAACGAGGAGTCGAACGAGGTTCCCCCGGCGATGGCGGAGGGGCCCGCGGAGGGGCTTGGGCTCGCGGTTGCGCCAGCACCCGCCCCCGGGCCGGCGAAGACGGCCACGGCACCGATGGCGACGACTGCCAGGATCGCAGCGCCGGAGGCAAGCCCGCGACGACGCTGTCGAAGGGACGCGATCACCCGGCGATTGTAGGCGCACAGGCCAGAGCCGCCTGAAGCCCGACCCGCTGACTCGCGAGGCGGCGCGATGGCGGGGCCGACGCGTCGGGGCGGGCCGGGTCGCTAGCGAAGCTCTCGCGCACTCGTCCCCGGGGTGCTATCCAAGGCGGCGACGGGGCCGAGATGCGGAAACGCTTCGCCGAGGCAGGAATCCACGCTCGCGTCTTCCCGCTCGGCGCCGCGAATGGCAGGCGTGGCCACCCGATAGCTCGATACCACTCCCCGGGCGGGTGAGCGACCGAAACGGGTGAGCGCGCCGCGGGCTCTGGACGCCGCATCGGCCGGTTGGCGGCGCGGTGCCAGCGGCGAGGCGCAGCGCGAGGCCTCCGCTGCGAGGTCGCCGGGCCCAGGGCAGTTGCCCCGGGCAGCGGCAACCAGTCGCGTCGGATCAGGGGTGCCGCGCCAGAGCCTCCTGGAGCGCGGCCTCGACGGCGCGCTCCACGGCGTCACGCGGGCCATCGGTGCGAATCGTGCGAGTGGCGGCGGCACGCCATGACGCGAGCGAGACGGCCTGGGCGACCATCCGCTGGCTAGCGTCCGGTTCGTCCATGCCACGGCCGGTGAGACGTGCGAGCTGAGTCTCCGGGTCGCAGATGACGAGCCAGACCTCGTCGCACCACGGCGCGTGACCGGCCTCGACCAGCTTGATCGCCTCGAGCACGATCGCGGCGGGGCCGCGCGAGTCGGCCGCGCGGATCGAAGCCTCGAGCAGGTCCGCGACGGCGGGATGGACGATCGACTCGAGCTCGCCGAGGCGGACCGGGTCGGCGAATACGAGGCGGCCCAGAGCGGCGCGATCGAGCGAGCCGTCGAGGCGGCGATACTGCGCACCGAAGCGCGCGACGATCGCATCGGCGATTGGCGTCCCGGGCGCCATGATCTCGCGTGTCAGGACGTCGGCGTCGATCACGGCGGCGCCGCGAGCCGCCAGCCAGCCTGCCACGGTCGACTTGCCGCAGCCGATCGGGCCGATCAGTCCGATCAGCGGGACCCGGGTTCCGAGGGTGCCACGGCGCGGGGCGCTCACGGTGCCGCCTCCTCCATCTCGAGCCAGGCCTCCTCTGCCGCGGCCAGGGCCTGGTCCACGTTAGCCAGCTCGCCGCTGACGCGGCGCAACTCGAGGAAGTTGCCGTGCACGCCCGGATCCTTGAGGGTCGCCTCCAGCCGGAGCTTGTGCTCGGTAAGGACGGTCAACTCCTCGTCGAGCTGGATCTTGCGGCGCCGATAGGCGTCCTTCGAGAGCTTCGCCACGTGGGGGCGGAGCGAACCGTCGGCGGCGGCAGCGGGACGATCCGAAGTCGCCACTCCCCCACCCGATCGCGCCACGGCCCTGGGAGCCTGGGCTCCGACCGCCTTGGCCGGCCTCCGTCCGTTGGGCGCGGTAAGTCCGCCATGAAGCCGATTGGCCTCCCGTTCGGCCGCAGCCTCGACCGTCCATCCGTCGGCAACGGCCAACCGCCAGGCCCGATATCCGCCTTCGAACGGCACGGCCAGGCCGTCGTCGACCACCCACAGTGAATCGCAGACTCTCTCGAGGAGACGCCGGTCGTGACTGACGATGAGTACCGTGGCGTCCGTGCCGGACATGAACGCCTCGAGGGCTTCTCGTGCCGGGATGTCGAGGTGGTTCGTCGGCTCGTCGAGCAAGAGCAGGTTCGCCGGCAGGAGGAAGAGCAGCGCCAACTCCAGACGCGATCGTTCGCCGCCCGATAGCGCCGCCACCTCCTTGAAGACGTCGTCCCCGCGGAAGAGGAAGCGGGCCAGGTGGCCCCGCGCCGCCGCCGGGGTGAGTGGCATCTCGTCCAGCAGCGCGCCGAGGACCGACGCGCCGGGGATCGGCGCGTCGCGGACCTGGGCCAGGTACGAGAGCTGGACGTTGCGGCCCAGGTCCAGGGCGCCATCCAGGGACGGCAGCTCCCCGGCGATCGTGCGTAGCAGCGTGGTCTTGCCGGCGCCGTTGGGGCCGACGATGCCGACACGCTCGCCGCGGCGCAGCTCGAGCCACGGGACGCGGGCGACCGGCGTCTCCTTGCGAGCGGCACCTTCCCCCGCCGTGGCGTAGCCCACCACCAGACCCTCGGCGCGTACGACGGTCTCGTACGATCTGGCCAGGCCCCCGCCGACGAGGGCTTCAGTTGGGAGGCGCAGCTTCGAATCGCTCTTTCGCTTCGCCAGCGGCGCCAGCGCCTCGAGTCGGGCCTCGTGCTCGTGCATCTTGCCGTGCTTGCGCTGGTGGCGGTAGAGCTGGACCAGTTCCTGCTCGCGGGTGATCTGGCCGGCCCGATCCTCCACTTCCTGGGCCGCCCGCAGGTCGCGCTCCTCGCGCTGGCGCGCGTAAGCGGAGTAGCTGCCACGGAACGGCGTGAGGCGTCGATCGCGCATCTCCCACACGCGGGTGACGGTCGCGTCCAGGAAGGCGCGGTCGTGCGAGGCGACGAGCAGGCTGCCGTGGCGTCGCCCCAGGTGTTCCTCGAGCCACTCCAGCGCGCCGAGGTCGAGGTGGTTCGTCGGCTCGTCGAGCAGCAGCAGGTCCGGGTCGCCGAGCAGCAGGCGCGCCAGCGCCGCGCGGGTCTGCTCCCCGCCGGAGAGGTTCGTCGGCGGGCGATCCCACTGGTCGCGCTCGAAGCCGAGGCCGGAGAGCGCCGCCTCGACCCGCTGGTCGAGCGCATATCCGTCTCGGACGGAGAACTCGTGCTGCAGCTCCTCGTACTCCGGTTCGGTCACCCGGCCGGCGTGTTCGAGATCTTGAAGGGTTCGCTCGAGCTGCTCCAGCCGCCCGGCGCCCGCTCGAACGGCCAGCCTCAAGCTCGGCGCCTCGATGAAGCCCGAGTCGACGTTCGCCTCCTGACGGAGCATGGCGATCGTCAGACCGCGTTTGCGATGGACCTCGCCCAGATCGGGCTCGTCGAGGCCGGCCACGAGCCGCAGCAGCGTCGTCTTCCCGGCGCCGTTGGGGCCGACGAGGCCGATTCGGTCGCCCGCGGCAACGGCCGCGTCGACATGGTCGAGAATCACGAAATCGCCGACCTCGCGAACGACCCCGGCCAGCCTCACGATCGACATCAGGCGGCCCCGCCCGATCTGGCCGTGGCTCCGCCCCGCGCAGCAGCACGCCGGGTCGCTGCCGCCTTTCGATTGGCGGCGATACGGCGCTGCCGTTGCGCAGCCTTCGCCTCCTCGTCCCTGGTTCGACCCAGCGCCCCATCGCCCGAGATCTCGGTCCAGCGGGAACCGCGGCGAATCGGAGCGGGCGCGGCCTGGTTCGCCGATCGCAGCAGCGCCGCCGCCCCCGCCCTCTGCTCGGCCGGAAGTCGCTGGCACCACGAGCAGAAATGCGTAGACCGCCCGCCCACGACGATCCGTCTGATCGGTCGGGAGCAGCGTTCGCACGGCTCGCCGGCGCGCTGGTAGACCTGCAGATGCTCCTGCATCGAGCCGTCGCCTTCGGGCGCGGTGTAGTCGTCGACCGAGCTGCCGCGCCGTTCGACCGCCTCCGCCAGAACGTCGCGCAAGGCCCGATGCAACCGGCGAATGTCGTCGGGGCGAAGGGTGTGCGCATCGCGCAGCGGGTGCAGCCGCGACCGCCACAGCGCCTCGTCGGCGTAGATGTTGCCGATCCCGGCGAGGAAGTCCTGGTTCATCAGCAGCGTCTTGAGCCGGCCGCGGCGTCTGAAGAGCATCTCCGCGAACCGCCGCGCGGTGAAGTCGTCGGAGAGTGGCTCCGCTCCGGTCGCGAGGACGCCGACGGCTTCGCCCTCGAGCGGCTCGCCGGTCTCCGTGTCGCGGCGATACAGCCCCATCCGCCCGAACTTGCGCATGTCGCGAAAGCGCAGCTCGCGGCCGTCGGCCAGGGTCAGCACCACGTGGACGTGGTGGTCCGATGGTGCTTCCGCCGCCACGACGAAGAGCTGCCCGGTCATCTTGAGGTGGACCGTGAGCACCGCGGGCTCGGCGGCAGCCCCTTCCGTCGCCCCACTCGCCGGTCCGAGCCACAGGAGCAGCTGCTTGCCGCGGCGACCGATGCCCTCGATCGGCCGTCCCGCCACGCCCGCCGCGAACGCCTCCGGCTCGTGGCTGCGCAGAGTCGGCGGCCAGTTGGAGCTCGCGCCGACGATCCGCGCGCCCGTCACCAGGCCGCGCAGGTCGCGGGCGATCGTCTCGACTTCCGGCAACTCGGGCATACCTAGAGGGTAGCGGGGCGGCGTCCGCCGCGCGAGCACGCTCGTTCTCGTCGCGGACCCGTGTCGCAGTACGTCCGTAGCGATCCCGTCGGCGAAGCCCCGCCTACCCTGTCACGATCTCCGCGGGGACCTCGCCAAGCTCGGCCAGCACGGCATCCTCACGAGTCAGCGGCTTCATCGACTCCCAGTCGTCGCCGACCTTGACGTCCACCGTCAGCGGCACGTCCAGCTTGAGGGCGCCCTCCATGGTCGAGCGAACGATCTGCGCCACCACGTCCACTTCGTCGCGCGGGACTTCCAGGACCAGTTCGTCGTGGACCTGCAGCAGAACGCGCGCCCGCAACGGGCGGCCCTCCACCCTCGCCGCCCGCAGCTTCTCGGGCAATCGAATCATTGCGATCTTGATGATGTCGGCCGCGGTGCCCTGGATCGGCATGTTGATCGCCATACGCTCTCCGGCGCCGCGGAGCGACGGGTTGGACATGCGCAGTTCGGGGATGAAGCGGCGCCGGCCCAGCAGCGTCGTCACGTAGCCTTGCTGCCGCGCCAGCTCCTTGATGTGGAGCATGTAGTAGCTGATGCCGCTGTACGTGGCGAAGTAGTTGTCGATGAACGCCTTCGCCTCCGAGCGTGAGATGCCGGCCCGAGACGAGAGGCCAAAGTCGCTCATACCGTAGGCAAGCCCGAAGTTGACCATCTTGGCCATCGAGCGCTCGTCGTGGGTGACGTCTTCGGGCGCCTTGTGGAGGACCCTCGCGGCGGTCTCGCGGTGGATGTCGGCGCCACGGGCGAAGGCGTCGCGGAGGTGCTCGTCGCCGGAGACATGAGCCAGGATGCGCAGCTCGACCTGCGAGTAGTCGGCGGCGAGCAGCGTCACGTCCGGCCCGCCGGCCACGAAGGCCCTACGGATGCGCCGGCCAAGGTCCGAACGAATCGGAATGTTCTGGAGGTTCGGGTCCGACGAGCTGAGCCGACCGGTGGCGGCCACCGCCTGGTGGAAGGTCGTGTGAAGCCGACCGTCGCGGTCGGAGACCATAGCGGGCAGGGCTTCGATGTAGGTCGATCGAAGCTTCGAGTACAGCCGCCAGTCGAGTAGCTTGCCGATCATCGGGTGCGCCGGCTTGAGCTCCTCGAGGACCGAAGCGTCGGTCGAGTAGCCGGTCTTGGTCCGTTTGCCCTTGGGCAGGTTCAGCTCGTAGAAGAGGATCTGCTCGAGCTGTTTGGGCGAGCCGAGGTTGAACTCGTGACCAACGTCGACGTAGATCTCCGACTCCAGGCGGGCCATCTCGCCACTGAACTCGACGTCCAGGCGGGCAAGCGCGTCACGGTCGATGGCGACTCCGGCGGCCTCCATCTCGGCCAGGACCGGGATCAGCGGCATCTCGATCTCACGGAAGAGCCGCTCCAGGCCGGCCTCGGCGAGAGCCTTCTCCAGCGGTTCGCGGGCCGCCAGCGCGGCGAGGGCGTCGAGGCCAACTCTCACGGCGGGCGGCACGTCGCCGGCGGGGGGCAGCGTCACTTCCAGGCGCTCGTGGGCCACGTCGGCGATCGTCTGGCTGCGCAGCGAGGCGTTGAGCAGGTAGGCCGCGATCTGGGTGTCGAAGGCGACGGGGAGCGGTTGAGTGGCGCCGCCCGCGATGTTCGCCACCACGAGTGGCTTCGTTTCGTGGCCGACGACCCGCGTTCCCGCAGCAAGCAGCAACCCGCCGAGCATCCCGACCGCCTCATGCCCCTCGGCCACAAGGACGCGTCCGTCCGTGCCCGCGACCGCCAGAGCTTGCGGCATGCCTCGCATCGGCCGTGGGTCGTCCATCAGCAGCGCGACGCCGGCTTCCCCGCGATCCGCCAGCCACCGACTCGCCTCGACCGCGTCCGCCGGAGTGGCGTCGAAACGATCGAGGAGCGTGGCATCCGCTACTGCCGCTCGCAGCGCCGCGACCAGATCCACGGGGCCGGCCGACGCGGAGGGCACGCGTGCGTGCGCGGAGGCCGACGTCGGTGCGGGCGCGACCAGGCCCGTCGACCCAAAGTCCATCGATAGCTGCAGCCCCTCGCCCTCGCCGATCAGGGAACGCTGCGGAGACCGTCCCCGGGTCCAAGATCCGGCGCCGCCCGCGCCATCAGGCGCCGCACCGCCGGGGGCCGCACCGCCGGGCGCCGCACTCTGGCCCGCGACCCGAGCCGCCGGCACGCTACCCGCCACCGAGCGGAGCGCCTCGGCCGCGTCCACCGCCGACTCGCCGGAGAGTGCCGGCAGCCGGTCGATCAGGGTCCGGAACTCGAACTCGCGGAAGAGCCGGACCACCTCGACCCGGTCGTAGTCGGCCAGCCGGGCCGCCTCCAGATCGAGCGAGATCGGCAGATCGCGGACGATTCGGCTCAGCTCGCGGCTCGCGAAGGCCTGCTCGCGCGCCTCGACCAGCTTCTCGCGCAGCTTGTCCGGCCTCACCTCGTCGAGCCGGGCGTAGATCCCTTCGAGCGAGCCAAACTGGCCGACCAGCCTCGCCGCCGTCTTCTCGCCCACTCCCGGGATGCCGGGGATGTTGTCGGTGGGGTCGCCCTTGAGGGCCTTGTAGTCGATCATCTGGTCCGGCCGAAGCTCGAACCGCTCCCAGATCTTCGCCGGGTCGTAGAAGACCGTCGCGTCCACGCCCTGGCGCGTTGTCATCAGCCGGGTGTGCTCGCTGACGACCTGGAGCATGTCCAGATCGCCGGTCACGATCGTGGTGTCCAGGCCGCGGGCGTCGAGGTCTCGGGTGATCGTGCCGATGACATCGTCGGCCTCGTAGCCGGCCATCTCGTAGACGGGGATGCGCAGGGCCGCCACCACCTCGCGGACCTTCGGAAACTGCGAGCGCAGGTCGTCCGGCATCGGCGCGCGCGTGGCTTTGTACGCGGCGAACGCCTCGTGGCGGAAGGTCGGCCCGGGCAGATCGAAGCAGGCCGCGACGTACTCGGGCCGGACGTCCGCGATGCCGCGAAGCAGGATGCTGCAGAAGCCGAAGACGGCGTTGACCAGCTCGCCCTTGCTGGTCGTGAGGGGCGGCAGGGCGTGATAGCCGCGGTAGATGAGGCCGTTGCTGTCGAGCAGCATCAGGCGAGTCATGCGGGCCTCGGGCTAGGCGGGTCGAGTGCCGGCTCGGCAGGGGCCGGTAGGCTCAAGTGTACCCGGGGCGAATGGCCGGTCGGACGAGGGGTCGGGCGTGGCGTCGGGCGGCGCGATCGGCCATTCGCCACTTGACCGGCTCGCTAGCGGCGAGCCCTGCGGGCGGCGAGTCGAGGCGCGGCCAGGAGCAGCAGCCCCAGGGCGAGCAACCCGAGGGAACCGGCCAGCGCGATTGTCCACGCGTCGGGCCCACCCGAGTTTGACCCGCCACCGGTGCTCTTGGAAGAGAAGCTGTCATCGGATGACGCTGGCGCGGGGCTGCCGGCATCGTGCCCATCGGCGGTCGGCCCTGTCGGGCCATTGAGGGATCCGTCCAGGGCGGTACCGTCGGTGGCCGAACTCGCGGCTGACGAGCCGGCGGCCTGGGAGGCGACAGGGGCCGTGGTCGAATCGGGAGGTGCCAACGGTGAGCCAGACGGACCGGTCGCGGCCGTGGCGCCGCCCTGCTTCGTACCTCCGCCATTCACCTCCGGCGCAGCAGTGAGCGTGCCGGGCAGATAAGCCGACGCAGCAGTTGGAGCCGCCTGAGCCGCTACGGTGAGCGCGCCACGGTCGGACTGCGGGGCCATCGCCGAACCGGTCCCAAGGGCCGAGACCGCGCCGAGCGCAACCATGCCCGCCAGGCCGATCGCCGCCATCGAGCCACCCAGCGCCCTCCTCCAGCCAAACAAGCCGTGAAGAGAGCCGCCGTCGCTCCGCCGTCGCAGCCGCGCCGCATCCGCCTCGGACAGGGTGAAGCCGCGTGGCCGTGGCGGGACCGCCATCGCGGCAGTGGCCGTCGCAATCGCCCCCAGGTCGGCGAAAAGCCCGGCGCACTCCTCGCACGTGGCCACGAGGTCGAGCGCGCGAGCGCGGTCCCGCTCGTCGACGTCACCTCCGTAGAGGCGAGCCAGGAGCAGCTCGTCGTGCGCGGCGTGAGGAGTGGTGGAGTTGCTGTGCATGACGTTCCTCAGACGACCTCAGCCACGGAACAGTTCCCTCACCGGTTCCAGCGAAGCTCGAAGCGCGACGCGGCCTCGATGAATCCTCGATTTCACCGTCCCGACGGAGACGCCCATGATCCGGGCGATCTCGCCATAGTCGTAGCCCTCCACGTCGAACAGGACGATGCAGTTGCGCTGATCGAAGGGCAGGGCCGCAAGCGCGCCGGCCAGAGCGCGCGACCGCTCCGCGGCAAGCGTCCGCGACTCGGGTTCGACCGTCTGCTCGGCCGGTGGCTGCCAGCTCTCGTCCTCGAGTTCCGGATAGGGCTGCGAAGGACGGCGGCGGCGCGACCGCTGCAGGTCCATCGCCTCGTTGACGGCTATCCGGCCCAGCCAGCTCTTGACGCTCCCCCCGCGAAACGCGCCGAGGTTGCGGTACGCGCTGAAGAAGGCCTCCTGAACCACGTCGGCGGCCTGATCCCGGTCGGGCACCAGCCGGTAGACGAGGGCGAAGAGATGGTCCTGGTGTCTGACCACCAGCTGATTGAAGGCATCCAGCTCGCCGCGGAGGGCCTGCTCGATCATGGCCAGATCGATGCCCTGGCCCGCGTCGTCGGGATGGCGGATCTCCGCTCTTTGCGCCTCGATCACGACTCGCCCGTCAGCCATCTTGGATCCACGATCGCCTCGCCGGGCGGCATTCGGTTTTGCCGCGGCGGCGCGAGGATAGCATCCGGCGGGCACCGCTCCGGCATCGATCTCGCCGGCGTCGACACGACCTTCCGGGCAACGCCGCATCGCCCGCAGGCTGTACCATGCCGGCTGGCCGTGCCGACGTGGCGGAACTGGCATACGCGCTCGACTCAAAATCGAGTGACCGTAAGGTCATGCGGGTTCAACTCCCGCCGTCGGCACCACGCTCTCAGCTCGGGGCTACGCGCTGGGCTCACCCATCGATAGGGGCAGGTGGCCCCACCGACGCGCCGGGACGAACCCGACGCCTCCTAGCAGTGGAAGCCGCTGCTTCCGCCGCCGCCGCTGCCGCCGCTGAACGCCGACGGGACGCCGTCGAGGCCGTGGGCTGCGACGTTGTGGAACCGCTGCAGGACCCCGGCGCCGGAGACGTCCTCCGCATACCCAGCCGATGGGGTGAGGCCGTAGCCCTTGACGCTGCTCGTCGTGATCTTGGAAGCCAGCGCTGCCAGCGCGGGAGCGTCGTCGACCGGCATGTCCGTCCAGATCGTCCCCTGGATGGCGCTCAAGAGCGACGGCACCCGCGTGGCGAGATCGCACGGGTTGAGCTGATCACGGACGGCTTTGAGGACCAGCTGCTGGCGTGCCATTCGGTAGATGTCGGAGTCATAGCCGACGACATGGCGCATGCGGGCGAATTCGAGCGCCTGGAGCCCGTTCATCGTCTGCAGGCCGGGATTGAATACGATGTTGTAGATGTCGCCACTGCCGTCCGGCTTGGGGTAGCCGACACCCGGGGACTGCTTAACCTTGTACGGCACGTCGACGCTCAGGCCGTTGGGAGCGAGCTGGTCGACGAGGTTCACGAACCCCATCAGGTCGACGACCACGGCACCGTCGACGTGGACGCCCATGAGCGCCCCGACCGCGCCTTCGACGGCCTTGGTACCACGCGCGAAATATATGCCCGGGTACGGGTAGAGATTGGGGTAGTTCACCGCGTCGACCCACAGGCCGAAGAGGTAGTTAGGAGAGGCGGTCTTGGGGTTCTGCCAGGGGAAGTACTTCGGGAAGCAGTGGCACGCGTAGGCGTTCGCGGCCTCGGCGCCTAGCGGCACGTTGAACAGGTTGCGCGGGATGCCGTACATGGCCGACTGGCCGGTGCTCAGGTTGACCTGCAGCAGGATGATCGAGTCCGTCCGAAGGTTGATAGGCTTGCCGGCACCGTTGCCGCCCCGGCCAATGCCCGCGTCGCCGCCCAGCAGAAGCAGGTTGAGGTATCCGTCCGCCTGCCAGTCGGTGGGGTCGCCGGTGTAGGGTGGCACGGTGGGATAGGGAACGGGCGTGGCCGTCGGTCCGGTCGAGACTGAAGGGCCCTGGGCCGAGGCGGATGGATTTGGAGTATCCGTGGCCAGGTCTCCATCGTCCGGCGGCGCCGTGTCCGGAGCGAGGGTCACTCCCGAGGGCAGGTCGACGATGCCGCACGGTCCGTTGGGGTTGAAGACGCAGTTGAGAGTCTGCTGAGCCTGGACGTCGACCGAAGCGATCCCGAGGTGGATGCCGAGAGTGCCGACGACCAGGACCACCACGGCGCCGATGCTCAGATACCTGGCCTTTCCAATCGGCAGCGGCTTGCCCTTGCGGGCCAGCAGATATGCATCGACGATCGCCCACAGGTGATAAGCCATGGCCAGGAGGTCGACGATGAGAAGGCTCATCAGCCACTGTGTGTTGAGAGCCTCGCCGAAGAGTTGATGGCGGGCGAAGAGGAGCACCAGCACGAAGGAGGCCACGACGGCCAGTGCCGGAATTGCCACGATCGCGCCACGCCTAGTCCTTCCTGCCGCCACCTGCCCCAGACCGGGGAAGAGGAACGACAGGGCCGCAGCCACGGGAGGCGGGGTTGAGACCGCCGTGGGCGGCTTGGACCGAGGACGAACGGGCATTCTTACCTTCTCCCTTGCCAGATAAGTGGCCTCGTCGGCTCCACCGAGAGATTCACGAAGTGCTGCCTACTATGCACGATTCGCGCCAACCCCACCGTGGCCGCTGAGACGCTACTTGAGGCACCGCTGTTACGCAATGCCTTGGCTGGCGCCGGATCTGCGCGGCGCATGAGCGCGCGAACCGAGTCCCGGCGGTGCGCGACTAGAACCAGACCACTCCGCCCGCGGTGCCCAGAGCGACGACCAGACATGTCCAGAGCCACACCCCGGCGAGGGCCGAAACGACGGCGTAGCGCAGCCGGTTCAGCCAGAGACGACGGACGAGGGCAGGCGGAAGTGCGCCGATCAAGGGTCGTACTTCGCCTAGCTGAGCGACGCCGTCGCTGCCGCTTGCGACCGCTTTCAGTGCCGCGTGGTACGCCATGTGGGCGGCCACGAGGGCCGGCGAAAGGTCCGGATCGGAGCTGCTCGTCAGGTCTGCGGCTGTGGTGTCGATCCAGCCGAGAACCTCTTGTGCCGGCCACAGGTACCGGTATCGAAGGGCGATCAGTGCCTCGATTGCAGGCGTCGGAATCAGGAGCATCGCGAGGAGCCCCGGACCGGATACGCGAACCGCCAGCCCCAGAACGAACATCAGAATCGGACCCACGATGGCTACGAACAGCAGGACTGCCGATTCGACCCGGCCGCTCCGGAAGACGCGTGCCTGGAGGAACTGGAGTCGGCTCGCTGAAGCGATACGGACCGCGGTCGCCGTCTCGACAGCGCTCATGCACTGTGCTCGGTCGAGATCTCGAGACGGACCAGGCCCTCACCCAGGCGTCGCTGAACCTCGGCCAGGAGCTCGACGTCGTAGGCAACGCCGCCGCGGACCTCCATTGGCAGCGTGCCGCCGCCGGGTCCGGGCAGGTTGAAGACGACCCGCGTGGCTCCGGGACGCTCTTTCAGCATCGCCCTAAGCTCCTCCATCGCCCATACGATGCGGCTGGTCTCCGCACCTCGGGTGAAGCGTACCTGGAGCACGCCCGCCTCCGGCGCCTCCAGGGGAGCCGTGGGTGCGGCGGATGCACGGGCCGCAACGGCTCGGGCCTCATCGGGGAGCGGCGGTTCCTCGCGGTCCGGGGCGAAGGCGGCGAAGTCGCCGGGTTCGGGGGGCGCGGAGAGTGGCTCCGACGGACCGAACGCCGAGGCGGGCAAGGCCGGCGGAGAGGCTGGACCCGCCGAGCCCGGGGCGGACGCGGCAGGGGCGGTGACGGTCACTCCCCCGCCTCGCAACGGCGAGACGCGGACCTTCGGGGCGGGTATGGGCTTGGGCATCGGCGCGGACGCGGACGAGGGGTCGGGCGTGGGTATGGGCGCGGGCGGCGCCTGTGCGGCCGGGGCTCTCGAGTAGCCGTTGCCGTTGCCACTGCCCCCGCCACTCCCCGACGACCAGCGACGGTTGCCGCCCCTCCCGCGGTCCCCGTCGGCGACTTCTTTGGCGATCGCCGCGGGCCCCCGGGCGGCCGCATCTTCCCAGACCCAGACCGCGTCGGCGAGCAGCGACGCCTCCTCGCCGCGGTGGTCGACGCGGCCGGCCACGAGCAAGATCGCGCCTTCGGCGAACGTGGACCCGGACTGCCCGTACATCCGCGGGAAGACGACCACTTCAAGGGTGCCTTGCAGGTCCTCGAGGGTGGCGACGGCCATCGTCTCCTTGTTCCGTGTGGTCACCGTCCGCAGCCCCGTGACGATCCCTCCCATCACGACCCGCTGCCCGTCGAGCGACTCGTCTTTGAGATCGCTCGAATAGGCCGTCACGTACTGCGCGATCTGCTCCGACAGCGCACCGAGCGGATGCTCGGAGAGATAGAGCCCGAGCAGCTCCTTCTCCCAACGCAGCCGTTCGCGCGAAAGCGCCTCCGGGACCTGCGGCAGGGGTCTTTCCAGTGCCTCCGGCGACGAGCCCAGATCGAAGAGCGCGGTCTGCCCGCTGGTTCGGTCGCGCTGGGCAGCCTGGCCGGCGGCCAGGGCATCGTCCAGCGCCGCCAGCAGCTGCGCCGCGTGCCCGAAGCGGCTCATCGCCCCCACCTTGGCGAGCGACTCCAGGACGCGGCGGTTCGCCAGCCGGAGATCGACGCGGGCGCAGAAGTCGGCCAACGATCGGAAGTCGCCGTCCGCCTGGCGGGCCGCGATTATCGAATCGATCGCCCCCTCGCCGACGTTCTTGACCGCCAGCAGGCCGAACCTGATGGCGTCGTCTTCGACCGTGAATTCGACGAACGAACGGTGGACGTCGGGCGGCCGGACGTCGATCCCAAGGCGCCGGCATTCGGCGACCGCGGCGGCGACCTTTTCCTCGTTGTCTCGGAAGGCCGTCAGCACGGACGTCATGTAGTCGACCGTGTAGTTCGCCTTCAGATACGCCGTCTGGTACGCGATCAAGCCGTAGCAGGTGGCGTGGGCCTTGTTGAAGCCGTACCGCTCGAAGGGCTGGAAGGCGGCGAAGACGGCGTCGATGATCTCCGGCTTGACACCTCGCTGGGCGGCCTGCGTCACGAACTTGTGGCGCATCTCGTTCATCAGGGCCGACTTCTTCTTGCGGATGGCGTAGCCCAGGGTGTCCGCCTCGGGGCCGGTGAAGCCGGCCAACGCCGTCGAGGCGGACATGATGTCCTCCTGATAGACGAAGACGCCGAAGGTTCGATTGAGGTACGGCTCAAGAAGCGGGTGCAGATAAGTGACCTTTTCCTCGCCGTGCTTGCGGCGGATGTAGGCGGGAATGTTGTCCATCGGACCCGGGCGATAGAGCGCGACCATGGCCGCCAGGTCGAAGACGGTGCTCGGCCGGAGCTCGCGGATGTAGCGCCGCATCCCCGCCGATTCGAGCTGGAATATGCCGGTCGTCTCGCCGGAGGCCAGCAGCTCGAACGTCTTCGAATCGTCGAGCGGAATCTTCTCGAGGTCGATCTCCTCGCCGCGGTGTTCGCGGATCAGGTCGACCGCCTGGCGAAGGATCGTCAGGTTGGAGAGGCCCAGGAAGTCGAACTTGAGCAGGCCCAGCGCGTCGACGCCGTGCATCTCGTACTGGGTCATGACCGCGTCGGAGTTGGTGGCGCGCTGCAGCGGCATCAGCTCGGTCAGCGGCTCGCGACTGATCACGACGCCGGCGGCATGCGTTGAGGCGTTACGTGCCACGCCCTCCAGCTGCCTGGCGAACTCGATGACGCGATGGACCGGCGGCTCGTTCTGGTACATCTCCTTGAGCTGCGGACTGGTCTCGATCGCCTCTTCGAGCTTGATCCCGAGCTGGTTCGGGACCGCTTTGGCGATGCGGTCGCCCTCTCCGTAGCTCATCCCCACGACCCGCGCCACGTCGCGGATGGCGGCCCGGGCGAGCATCGTGCCGAAGGTGATGATCTGGGCCACGTGGTCGGCGCCGTACTTGCGGCTGACGTAGTTGATGACTTCCTCGCG
>PLLE01000031.1:0-18622 GCA_003141245.1 Chloroflexota bacterium | reverse complement strand
GTGAAGTCGGCCACGATCAGGAAGTAGCCCGCGTAGCCCATGCGGCAGATGACGTCGAGCTCGTAGTCGAGCCGGGTTTGCAGTTCGGGAGTCACGGTGCCGTAGCGACGAGTCAGTCCGGCCTGGCACTCTTTGCGCAGCCAGCTCTCGATCGTCTCGCCCTCGGGCACCGGGAAGGACGGGATGCGGAGCTGGCCGAACGGGAGCTTCATCTCGACCATCTCGGCGATGGCGCGAGTCCGCCGGATGGCGTCCAGATTGTCCGGGAAGAGGGCCGCCATTTCGGCCGCCGACTTCAGGTAGAACTCGTTCGACTCAAACCGCATCCGTCCCGGCGTGTCGAGGTTGCTCCCGGTGCCGACGCACAGCAGGACGTCGTGCGCCTCGGACTGTTCGCGCCGGACGTAGTGCAGGTCGTTGGTGACGATTGGATCGAGGCCGACCTCGCGCCCGAGCCGGATCAGCTTGGGGTTGAGGGCGACCTGCTCGGGCAGACCGTGGTCCATCAGCTCCAAGAAGAAGCGCTCCCGCCCGAAGATGTCGCGATACATTCCGGCGGTCTTGCGGGCCAGATCCCAATCGTCGACCTCGAGCGCCTTGGCGATCTCGCCGCCCAGGCAGGCGGATGAGCCTATCAGGCCCTTCGAGTACTTCGCCAGGATGTCGTGGTCGATGCGTGGCTTGTAGTAGTAGCCCTCGAGGTGGGCGTCGGTGATGAGGCGGCAGAGGTTCTGGTAGCCCTCCCAGTTCTCGGCGAGCAGGACGAGATGGAACGGCTGGCTGTCG
This sequence comes from Chloroflexota bacterium, assembly GCA_003141245.1. Lineage (GTDB taxonomy): Bacteria > Chloroflexota > Limnocylindria > Limnocylindrales > CSP1-4 > Fen-1039. Next base: position 17,836 of record PLLE01000031.1, on the reverse strand, counting down.
GCCTTGCCTTCCTTGTCGCGCATGCTGCGCCGGGCCACATAGGTCTCGACACCCACGATCGGCTTGATGCCCTTGGCCGTGGTGGCCTGGACGAACGCGACGGCCCCGTAGAGCGCGCCGTGGTCGGTGATGGCCATGGCGTCGAAGCCGAGCGCAGAGCCCTGTTCGGCAAGCTCGTTGATGCGCCCGAGCCCGTCCAGCAGGCTGAACTCGGAGTGGAGATGCAGGTGGACGAAGTCATTCGGCGCAACGGTCACGGGAGCTAAGGGTACCGCGTCGGGGCCGGGTGGCGGGCGGTGGCGGCCAACGGTCGACGGACCGACCGCGCAGGCGGCGCGGGGCTCCGGTCAGGGAACCGGCGTCGCCGAGCCCAGCTCCCAGGTGGTGCCCTCGGGCGTGTCGTGGAGTTCGATGCCGGCGGCCATCAGCCGGTCGCGGATGGCGTCGGCGGCGGCCCAGTCACGTGAGGCGCGGGCGCGCAGACGCTCCGCCAGCAGCGCGTCGACGAACGGGCCCACCAGTGCCGCCGGGTCGCGCGAACCCTCTGCGGCCAGCTCGCCCAGGCAGACGATCGCGCCGCGCAACGCCGATCGGGCGACCGCCAGCGCGTCCGACTGGTCGGTGTCGCGCGACCAGGCCTGGATCGTCTCTTCCAGCGCGAGGATCGCCCGAACCGCGGCGGGCGCGTCGCATTCTTCGAGCGAGCTCTCTACGATGCGCTCGAGGTTGGCCACTTCTTCGCGCAGCGGGCGGGAGGTCGGGGCCTCGGCCGGGTCGCCGACCGAGGTCGCGGTGGGCCCCTGCGCCACCGTGGCGCCGCTACCGAAAGCAGGGGTCGAGGCGGCCGCGACGAGTTGCGCGATCAACAGTTCGGAGCCGGCCGGGAAGACCGTGCTCCGGCCCTCCTTTCGAACCGTGACCGCGCCCAACCCGACCACAGACGCCGTCCCCGCGTCCAGGTCCAGCACCAGCGCCGTGTGTCCGTCGACACCCAGGATGAAGACCTCCTCCGGCAATTCCGCCTCGAGGACTCGCAGCCGCCGTTCGCCCATGTAGCAGAAGCGCGTGTCGTGGTTGCCGCCCTCGGCGTTGTCGTAGTGAGGCACGACCGCCACCGGCAAGCCCAGCGGCGTCAGCAGATCCAGCCCCGGAAGCCAGCGCGGCGCTTCGCCGACCTTGTAGACCTCGTACACGGGAATGGTGAGGCGCCCGAGGGTCAGGGCGGCGGCGCTGGCCATCGTCACGGCGCCGCCGTCGGCCAGCTTCGCGGCCAGGAGTCGCGGGATCTCGGTTCCGGCCCACTGCCGGAGCGCGTAAGTGGGGCTGCCAGGGCCCGCGAATACCAGGCGCGCCTCGCGGATTCGCATCTGGGCCGTCTCGCGCGTGAGTGCGTCAACGTCGGCGGATCGGAACGAGGCGACCGTGAACGGGTTGCCGACACTGTCGCGGAAGTAGTCGAGCGTGCGCGCGGTGATGTCGTCGGCATTCTCCTGAAAGCCGTAGGGCGTGTCGAGCAAGACCGCGGGAACCGGGCGCTCCCCCAGCCGATCGAGGATGGCACGGTGGGCGCGGGTCATGGTCGGGGTCGTCTCGCCCGAACCCATGATGGTCAGGATCCGCGGAAGCGCGCCTGAGCCGCTCACGCCGTCGTTGCCCCGGAGAAGAATCCTTCGTCCTCGGCCGCCAGCAGCGTCTCCGCAAGTTCGGCCGGGCGCTGAGCGTGGATGTCGTGGTCGCCCTTGAACCACTGCACCCGACCCGGCACGCCGGAGGCGCGCAAAGCCGCCTCGGCCGCCTTCGCACCTGCGCGCTTCGCCGTCGTCCAATCCGTCTCGCCGCCGTCCACGGGTACGATCAACGCCGGCACGCGCAGCGCCTCCCACAGCTGGGCGGTCCGCTGCCCCCACATCGCCTCCAGGATGGCCCTGTGGCGGTCGCGGGTGAGCCAGGGCGCGATCGTCCGGTCGGATCGGATCTCGAAGTTGGCGAGAGAGCCTTCGAAGCCCTCCTCCGGCCAGTCGGCGTGGTTCTGGCGGAAGTAACCCTCGACGTCGCTGAGCGGCAGGCCCACGAGCTGCGGAGGAGCGAGGCGCTGCCAGCAGATCTCCCACGTCGCGAATGCGTCGCGCAGGTCGTTGAGGCCGCCGTCCACGAGGACGACGCCGCGCGTGAGGTCGGGGTGGCGAACGCCGAAGTCGAGCACGACTCCGGCCCCCCACGACTGGCCGACGAGCACGGGTCGCTCGAACCCGAGCGCCGCTATCAGCGCCCGCAGGTCCTCCGAGATCGTGGCGAAGTCGTAGCCGCCGTCGGGCTTGTCGGAATGGCCGTGGCCGCGGAGATCGACCGCCGCCACGGGGTGTCCCGCGGCCGCGAGTCGCGGAGCGACGCCGTCCCAGAGCCGCGCATTCGAGGCGAGGCCGTGGATGAGGAGGTACGGCACCGGGCCATTCGGCGAAGCGGCGCCGGCGCGCGCCACGGCGGCAGGCGCCACGGCGGGCGCATCCCCGGGCGTGTCGACCGCCTGAGCACCCGAGGTCGCGGTCGCCTCCCAGCGCAGCACCCGCAGGCTCAGGCCGTCGGCAACCTCGATACGTTCGTCCCTGGGTTCGATCTCGCTCTCCTCGACTTTCCCTGCCCCGTCGCCATGCTAGCCCTTCCGACAAGCTGGCCCCACGCCGGCCAACCGATCGATCCCCTCCACGGTACCGCTCCGGCCGTCGGCTGCCGCTGGCTCCCTCCGGCAGAATGCCGTGGACCGCCACCCGAGAAGCCCCGCCTACGTACAATCGCGCCACGACGAAACTCAAGGAGCCCCCGCGTGAGCCGTGTCTCCCGATCGCCCTCGTTCGTTGCCGCTTCGTTGGGGCTCATCGCGACCGCCGCCCTCGTCGCCGGCTGCGGTCTCTTCTCCAACCCATCCGCGCCAACCGCGAGCGCGAGTATCACGAGCGTCGCTAAGTCGGGCGGCCCAACCGCGAGCACCGCGACTCCGGCTCCGTCGCCCGATCTGACCATCACCCCATTGCCCAATGCCGTCCGCTCGATCGTGCTGATCGCCGCCGTCGGAGAAACCGGGCCGGCGACGCCGAGCGGTCTCGCCTGGCAGGGGGTTCAGGACGCGGCTCACCGGCTCGGGGCGGAGTCGTCGCTGGTCGCGCCCAAATCGATGGCCGAGCTGACAGCCGCCGTCCCGAAGGCAGCCGATGACGGCGCAACGATCGTGGTCACCGTCGGGCCGGAAGCCGCCCAGGCCGTCCTCGCCGCGACCGCCGGGCACCCATCGACGCAGTTCCTCGAGCTCGACCAGACGATCCCCGACGGGGCGCCGACGAATGTCCACGGTCTGGTCTTCGACGAAGCCGAGGCAGGGTACCTGGCCGGAGTCGTGGCCGCGAGTTTGACCGCGAACAACAGCATCGCCATGGTCGGCAACACCAAGACCGACGTGCGAACGGCCAACTACGCCGCCGGGATCCGGAGCGGCGCCGCATACCAGAACCCCGCGATCGCCGTCACCGTAGCGTACGCAGGCCGCACCGACGACCCCCAGAAGGGTCGCGCGGCCGCGGCCGGGCTCATCGAGTCCAAGGTCGACGTGATCGTCGCGATGCCCGATCTCTCCGGAATCGGCGCAATGCGCGAAGCCTGCGCTCGCAAGGCGCAACTCATCGCGCTGGACACCGACGCTTCGCTGATCGTGTCGGACGTACGTCCGTGCCTCGTGGTCAGCGTCCTGAAGCGATACGACGTGGCGATCCAAGACACGATCCTGCGCTACGCGTCGGGCGAAGCCACGCCGCGCATCGCGATGAACGACGTGGCCAGCGGCGGGGTCGCGCTGAGCGAATTCGATGCCCTCGTCCCCTCCGGGCTGGCGGACCAGCTGGCGAACGTCGAGGCGGCGATGCGAAGCGGTCCGCCACGCCCCACGCCGGGGTCGACGCCAACACCTGAGCCGGCGATCTCGCCCACGTCTGAGCCCTGACCCACGTCCACGCCCAAAGCCTGAAAGAGAAGGAACCCGATGACGAACGTGCGGGCGAACCCGGGCGACCGGCCCGAACCGGGCAGGGTCCGGCTTCTGGACGACCAGGGGATCTTCCAGCTTATGAGAACGGCCCGCCGGATCGCGGTCGTGGGTGCCTCCTCCAATCCTGCGCGACCCTCATACGGCGTCTTCCGAACGCTGATCGCGGCAGGCTACGACTGCGTGCCCGTCAATCCGCACGAAACGGAGATCGCGGGAGTGCGCGCCGTGGCGACCCTCACCGAGGCGGCCGCGGGCGGCCGCATAGACATCGTCGACGTCTTCCGACGCGCGGAGCTCACCGAAGAGATAGCCCGCGACGCAGTCGCCGTCGGGGCCCGAGCGTTGTGGCTTCAGCTGGGCGTGGTGAACTGGGAGAGCGCCAGGATCGCCGCCGAGGGCGGGCTGGCGGTAGTGATGGATCGCTGCACGGCGATCGAGTTGCGCAGGCTGCCTCGGGCCTGACCGACTTCCGGCTTCGGTGCCGCGCTAGTGGACCGCGAAGCCCACGAAGACCAGGACGAAGCCGGCGATCGCCACGAGCCCGGCGATCTGCGCTTGCCGCCGCAGCTCCTGGGCCATCAGCGAGGCCGCGCTGGGGCCGTCGTCGCGCAGACGCGTGCCGCGCCAGCCCTCATAGCGCGAGATGTTCGCCTCTTGGGCCTTGAGCGCCCGATAGCGGTCCCAGGGCCCCTTCGCCCGCAGGTAGCCGAAGGCGATCAGGACCGCCCCGAGACCCCAGCAGGTCAGATTGACTACGCCCATCGCCCGCTCCTTCGGCGTCGCTCTACGAACCCTTGTCCAGCCGTTCGCGCAGCGCCGTCTGGACCATCCCCGCGTTTGCCTGGCCGCGCGTCGCCTTCATGACCTGGCCGACCAGGAAGCCAACCGCAGCCCCCTTGCCAGAGCGGTAGTCCGCGACGGCTGCCGGGTTCGCCGCGAGCACGTCGTCGATGGCCTTGCCCAGCGCCCCGGCGTCCGAGATCTGTTCCAACCCGCGTGCCTTCACTATCGCGTTCACGCCCATGCCGGTGGCGAAATGCTCGGCGAAGACTTCCTTGGCATTCGTGCCAGAGATGATGCCGTCCTCGATCAGCTTGAGAAGGACGGCCAGTTCCGGCGCGACTACCCGGTCGCCGTCGCCTGCAGCCTTGGCAAGCCGCAGGTATTCGCCCGTCACCCAGTTAGCTACTTGTTTGGGCGCAAGGCGAGGACCAACGGCAAGCACGCCCTCGAACATCGCGGTGGCCGCCGCGTCGTTGACGAGCACACCGGCGTCATATGCGGATAGGCCGAACTCCGTCTGATACCGCGTCCGCCGCGTCGCCGGTAGCTCAGGCAGGCGGGCCTCGATCTCGGCCAGCCATTCGGGTGAGGTCAGCAGTGGCGGCAGATCGGGCTCCGGGAAGTACCGGTAGTCGTTCTCCTCTTCCTTGGGTCGCATGTGGTACGTCGACTGACGCGACTCGTCCCAGCCGCGAGTCTCCATCCGGATCGTCTCGCCGGCGTCGATCGCCACGGCCTGCCGTTCGATCTCGAAGGCGATTGCCCGCTCCACGGCCCGCATCGAGTTCATGTTCTTCACTTCGGTCCGGGTCCCGAGACGCTCCTGCCCGCGCGGTCGGATCGAGACGTTGGCCTCGACCCTCATCTGGCCGTTCTCCATCTCCGCGTCCGATGCGCCGATCGTCCGCATCAGCAGGCGCAGCTCCTCGGCATAGCGGCGGGCCTGTTCGGCCGTCCGGATGTCGGGCTCGGTGACGATCTCCATCAGCGGCATGCCGGAGCGGTTGAAGTCGATCAGGCTGACCCGACGGCCGCCCAGTTCGGCATGGATCAACCGACCGGTGTCCTCCTCGAGGTGAGCCCGCCGGATCCGCACGGTGAAGGGCCCCTCGCTCGTTTCGAAGGTCAGCCGACCGTCCGACGCCAGTGGCAGCTGGTACTGGCTGATCTGATAGCCCTTGGGCAGGTCGGGGTAGAAGTAGTTCTTGCGATCCCAGCGCGTCGTGGACGCGACCGTGGCCTCGATCGCGAAGCCGGTGGCGATGACGTGTTCCACCGCCGTCTTGTTGATCGTCGGCAGGACGCCCGGCAGGCCCAGGCAGACCGGACAGCAGTGGCTGTTCGGCGCTGCCCCATCGATCTCGGTGGAGCAGCCGCAGAACATCTTGCTGGCGGTCCTCAACTGGCAGTGGATCTCGATGCCGATAACGGCTTCGTAACGCTCCAGCGCCCCGCTCTTGCCGGCGGCCTCAGCCACGGTCACGCCTCGCCCCTGCGGCGCTTGACGAAGCGCTCGATGCGGACGAGAGCCTCGCGCAGCTCGGCCTCGCTGGTGGCGTAGCAGCAGCGGATGTGGCCTTCGCCGGCCTCGCCGAAGGCCGTGCCCGGCACGACGGCGACGGATTCCTCCTTGAGCAGCTCCTCGGCGAAGGCGTCGCTCGTGAGGCCCGTGGACGAGATCTGCGGGAAGGCGTAGAAGGCGCCGCGCGGCTCGAAGCAGCGCAGGTCGATGGCATTGAAGCCGTCTACGAGCAGGCGCCGGCGCTTGTCGTACTGGCCGACCATTCGAGCCACGTCCGGTTCGCCCGTCTTGAGGGCCTCGAGGGCCGCGTCCTGGGCGACGGTGGGGGCGGACATGATCACGTACTGGTGGACCTTGAGAATCCCCTCGAGGATCTCCGAGGGGGCGCATATGTAGCCGATTCGCCAGCCTGTCATCGCATACGCCTTGGAGAAGCCGCCCATCAGAACCGTCCGACGGCGCATTCCCGGCAGGCTGCTCATCGTCCGCATCTGGTAGCCGCCGTAGACCAGCCGGTCGTATATCTCATCGCTGTAGACGAGCAGGTCGTGGCGGATGGCGATGCGGGCGATTTCGTCCTGGACCTCGGCCGGCAGGACAGCGCCGGTCGGGTTGCACGGGTAGTTGAGCAGGAGGGCCTTGGTGCGCGGCGTGATCGCCGCCTCGACCTTGGCCGGGTCGAGGGCGAAGTCCTCGTCGATCGTGGTGGGCACGCCCACCGGGACTCCGCCGGCGAAGATGACCGCCGGGCGGTAGGAGACGTACGAAGGCTCGTGCAGAATGACTTCGTCGCCGGGGTCGATGGTGGCCCGAATCGCCACATCGAGTCCCTCAGAGGCGCCGACGGTGATGAGGATCTCCTCCGTCGGGTCGTAGCGGACACCGTAGGTCCGCTCAAGGTGGTGGGCCAGGGCGCGCCGCAGCTCGATCGTGCCGTAGTTGGAGGTGTAATGGGTCCGGCGCGAGGCCAGGCTGTGTCGGCCGGCCTCGATCACCTGCTCCGGCGTATCGAAGTCGGGCTCGCCGACGCCGAGGCTGATGACGTCGGTCATCGTGGCCAGGATGTCGAAGAAGCGGCGAATGCCGGACCGAGGGACCTCGTCCACGCGGCGGGCGAGGACGCGGGTGGAAAGCGGCGGGCGGGTAGGCTCGGAATCGCTGTTCAGGATCGACGGGTCGGTCTCCAGGCGGTTGCTTGTGCGGGGAGTCTGGGTTGTCATCGGTGCGTCCTCAGGCTTGGCCGCCCGAGCCGGTGGCGGGAGCGCCTGCGGTGCGCTGTCTCCGCTCGACCGGGCTGGGCGTGGTCGAATCGTCGGTCAGGTGCAGCTCGGCGGGCTCGAGGTCCCGCCAGGGTGCTCTGGCCGTGATCCCTTCGTACGCACGGGCCAGACGAAGCATCGAGAGCTCGCTCCAGGGCGCTCCAATGATTTGGAGACCAACCGGGAGTCCGTCGGAGAGACCGGCCGGGATCGAAACCCCGGGCAGGCCGGCCATGTTGACCGGCAGGGTGCAGGCGTCCGAGAGATACATCGCCACGGGGTCTTCCATCTTCGCGCCGAGGGGGAACGCCACGGTCGGGCTGGTCGGCGCGCAGATCGCGTCGAAGCCGGCCGCCCAGACCGCGTCGAAGTCCGCCTTGATGAGAGTTCGCACCTTCTGAGCCTTCAGGTAATACGCGTCGTAGTAGCCGGCNNACGCCTCTCGTACGGAGGTAGTCGGCGATGAACTCGCCGGAGCTGCGGTCGGCGAAGCCGTACTTGACGCCGTCGTAGCGAGCCAGGTTGGAGCTGCACTCGGCCGGAGCGATGATGTAGTACGTAGCCAGGCCATAGTCGGTATGCGGCAGGCTGACTTCCTCGACGGTGGCGCCGGCCCGCTCAATGGCGGCAACGGCCTCGCGGACGCGGGCGGCTACGCCAGGCTCCATCCCCTCGACGAAGTACTCCCTGGGGAGCGCCAGGCGGCGGCCTTTCAGATACGCGGCTGCTTCGTCGTCGCTCTCGGGGAGGCTGAGCAACTCCGCGGGGACTGGCATAGGCGCGGAGGTGGCGTCGCGCTCGTCGCGGCCGGAGACAGCATGGAGCAGGATCGCGGCGTCGCGGGCGTCGCGGGCGAACGGCCCGATCTGGTCGAGCGAGCTGGCGAAGGCGACGATGCCGAAGCGGCTGACGCGGCCGTACGTGGGCTTGAGGCCGACGATGCCGCACAGCGAGGCAGGCTGGCGGATGCTGCCGCCGGTGTCGGTTCCGATCGAGACGGGGGCGTGGTACGCGGCGACGACGGCCGCGGAGCCGCCCGAACTGCCGCCCGGAACGCGGGTGAGGTCCCAGGGATTCGCGGTGGGTCCGTAGGCCGAGTGCTCCGTAGAGGAGCCCATGGCGAACTCGTCCATGTTGGTCTTGCCCAGGATCACCGCGCCGGCCTCGCGCAGTCGCGCGGTGACCGTGGAGTCGAACGGGGCGATGTAGCCCTTCAGGATCTTCGAGCCGGCCGTGGCCTGGCCGCCCTTCACGGAGACGAGGTCCTTGAGCCCGACGGGAACGCCGCACAGCGGGTGGAGCGCGGCGAGAGCTGCCGGGCCCGCGCGGCGCGCTTCGGCGATGCGGGCGTCCGCAGCGTCGGCCTGGGCGAGGGCGTCGGCGCGATAGATCGCCAGCCAGGCGTTGAGGGCATGGTTCTGCCGTTCGGCGACGGCCAGGTGGGCTTCGGTCAGGGCGCGCGAGGAAACCTCGACGGCGCGAAGCAGGCGCGACATTTCGTGGGCGTGGAGGCGCGTCAGGTCGGGCACGGGCTAAGCGCCCCCCTCGCCGCCCAGGATCGCCGGGACGACGAAGTGATCGCCGCTCCGTTCCGGGGCGTTGGCCAGGGCGTCGTCCACCGCCAGAGAGGGCTGGACTACGTCGTCGCGCAGGATGTTCGCCAGCTCGATCGTCTGGGCCGTGGGCGGAATGTGCTCCGTGTCCAGCATGGTGAGGATGGTGTACTGGTCGAGGATGTGGTTGAGCTGGCCTTCGAGGCGCGCCGACTCTTCCTCGGTCAGACCGAGGCGCGCAAGGTGGGCTACGTGCTCGACGTCGGCACGGGTCAGGTTGGCCATGGGCGGGATGATACCGGACGGAACCCAACCTGAGCCGACCGTGCGGAGCGGCGGGCAAGTCGGCGGACCGGCGAGCGGGCGGACGTTGACGTCACGGGGCACAGCTGGGCGGGCGCCGCCAGGGTGCGCGGCGACGACTCTCGGCGGATAGGCACGGCTGGGCGGGCGCCGCCAGGGTGCGCGGCGGCGACTCTCGGCGGATAGGCACGGCTGGGCGGGCGCACCCGTAGGTTCGTCGCCGAGCGATTCTCTCGCACACCCTCCCAGGGAGTGGTATCGGCCAACGGCACGGTGATTCCGGGCTCCTGCGCAGTCGGTCGCACCGATTCAAGCGTGGATCGGGCACGATCGGACCCTTCAACTGCTCGGTTCGTTCGATAGCACTCCACCGGCGGGTGTCCGAGAGTTTCGAGCGCCACAAGTCCGCGGCCGGCGGGCAGCCCCGGCCGGCTGGCAGCCCCGGCCGGCGGGCAGCCCCGGCAGGCGGGCAGCCGGAGATCGCGCCACGTGAGGGAGCCTGCGCCAGGCGAGGGAGCCCGCGCCACCCGGAAGACGTAGAGTAAGCCGGCAACGGAGGACGGGGTCTCGTCAGTCGAGGGAGTGCCAGATTGCCGGGGTCGGCCAGCTCATGAGCGAGTTCGAGATCCGCGAGATGACAGAGGCCGATATCGACGCCGTCGTGGAGCTGCGGCACTCGGGCGGCTGGGACGAGCGGCGCTCGTTCCTGGAGCTGATGCTGGCCACCGCCAACTGCCGGCCACTAGTCGGGGTGCGCGACGGCGCCATCGTGGCGACCGGCCAGGGAGTGGTCAACGACCCCGTCGGTTGGGTCGGCTCCATTTTCGTGGACGCGCGGATGCGACGGCAGGGCCTGGGGAGCGCCATGACGGAGGAAGTCTGCCTGGGTCTCGAGTCGGCCGGATGCCGGACCCTTGCCCTGATCGCGTCGGACCTGGGCCGGCCGATCTACGAGAAGATGGGCTTCCGGATCGATGCCATGTATCAGATCCACGAGGCGGCGCCTCTGCCCACTGCTCCGGCGCCACCGCCGGGTACTGCACTCCGCCGGATGAGGCCCGCAGACATGGATCGGGTCGGCGAGCTGGACTTCCGGGCGACCGGCGAGGACCGCCGCGCGCTGTTGGGAGCCCTCGTCGATCGGGGCTGGCTAGTCGAGGCCGACGACAGCCAGGTGCTGCTCGGTTTCCTCGTTTCGATCCAGTCCGGGTCGGCGGCCCTGATTGCCCCCAATCCTGACGACGCTGCCTGCCTGCTCGATCTCCTGCGCCACCTGGCCGACGGCCGGACGCGGGCCGCGCGAGCGGCCGTGGTGAGCAGCCACACCGCCGGCCTTCGGTTGCTCGAAACGCGCGGGTGGACGCGCGCCTTCGAGATGCCCCGAATGCTGCGCGGGCCGGCCATCGCCTGGGATCCGACGCTCATCTGGAGCCTTCTCGGCTTCGCTTTCGGCTGAGGTACCGGCGGTGACGAACTTCGAGATCAGGGCCATGACCGCGGCCGACGTCGGCGCCGCCTGCGAATTGGCGCGCGCCCAGGGCTTTCGCGACCGCCAGCGCTTCTACGATTTCGTGCTTCGGACTTCCACGTGCCAGCCTCTGGTGGGTACGATCGACGATCGCCTGGTCGCCACCGGGCTTGCGACGGTGAGCCTACCGGTCGGCTGGATCGGCGCGATAGCCGTCGCGGCCGAGCAGCGGCGCCGGGGCTTTGGCCGGGCCCTGACCGAGGAGATCTGCCAGCGACTGCGGGCCGCCGGTTGCGCGACGCTCTCGCTCGAAGCCACGGACGCGGGCCGGCCGATGTACGAGCGGATGGGCTTCCGCCTCGCGAACTACTACCACCAGCTCCAAGCCGATCACCTTCCCGAAGCACCCACGCCGCCCGAAGGTTCGCGCGTTCGAAGGCTCGAGCCGGTCGATCTGCCGGATGTCTTCGCGCTCGACCGCCAGGCGACCGGCGAGGACCGACACGTCGCGTTGGAGATCCTGGCACGGGACGGCGGCTGGATGCTGGAAGATGACGATGGGTCTCGTGGCTTCCTTCTGCCTGCGGAGCGCGCCTACGGAGCAATCGTGGCCCCTCGCTTCGAGGACGGCCTCTTCCTGCTGGATCTGCACCGATCGGTGGCTCCGGAGGGCGGTCACGTCCGAGCCGGCATACCCGACGAGCACGCGGTCGCGTGGCAGGAGCTCCAGACACGCGGCTGGCAGGAAACGTGGCGCGCCCCACGGATGCTTCTGGGACCCGACATCGACTGGCGCCCCGAATGGATCTGGGGCCAGATCAACTCCGCGATGGGCTGAGCGGCCGGGCGCGGCGCGGCGAGTCGTTCTTCCGGGCGCGGCCCCGTCGCGCCGTTCTCCGTCAAATACGCCCACCATGAGTGCTGGACGCAGTCGGAAGTGGTTTGGGCCTCTCCGACGAGCACCTCGACCGCGATCTGAGCGTGAATCTGACCCGTCCGCGCGGCCAATCTCGTCTCGTTTGTGGACGGCACGCCCACCAAGCGTATCTGACGCTCTCCACGGGGACGGGGTGGGTACGGGCCGGACACGGGGCCGGACACGGGGCCGGACACGGGGCCGGGGGCGGGACAGGGCATGAGGCGGGACAGACCCCTCTACGGCTCCTCCCCGGCGAGCAGGCGGCGGAACCCATCCTCGTCCAGCACCGTCACTCCCAGCTCCGTTGCCTTCTGGAGCTTCGAGCCGGCGCTCTCCCCCGCCACCACGTACGACGTGTTGCGGCTGACCGAGCCCGCGGCATGGCCGCCAGCGGCGCGGATCGCCTCCTCGGCGGCGGCCCGGCCGAAGCCCAAGAGAGTGCCGGTCACGACCACGGTCTTGCCGGCGAGAGGGCCGGAGGGAGCGGCGCCACTCCCCGGAGCCACTCGTCTGGCGGGCGGCTCGGCCACTACTCCCGCGTCCACGAGATCGAGCAGCACGGCGGCGGTCTCGGGCGCCCCGAAGTAGCCGGCGATGCTGGCGGCCACCACTGCCCCGATGCCGGGCACCTCCTCCAACTCCTCGGCGGTCACGCCGGGAAGGGACCGGGCCACAAGCGCGGTCCACTCCCCTGGATCGGTCCCCTCGGATGGCCAGCGGGAAGCGATCCAGCCGGCCAGGTCTATGGCAGTCTGCTCGCCTACCTGGGGAATGCCGAGTGCGTTCAGCACGCGCCCAAGCGGCCGATGGCGCGACCTTTCAATCGACGCCGTCAGGTTCTCGGCGCTCTTGCGGGCAAACCGGTCGAGGCTCATCAGGTCGTCGACCGTCAGCCGGTAGAAGTCGCCGCGTGTCTTGACCAGACCTCGTTCGAGAAGCTGCTCGAGGACCGCCCAGCCGGCCCCCTCGATGTCCATCCCGCCGCGGCCCGCAAAATGGGCGAACTCCTGGGTCAGCCTCGCCGGACACTTGGGGTTGGGGCAGTAGTGGCGGACAGCGCCCTCGTCGCGGACGATCGCCGCCCCGCAGACCGGGCACGTCGCCGGCATCTCGAACTCGCGCTCCGCACCCGTCCGCCTTTCCGGCAGCGACCGGACCACCTCGGGGATCACGTCGCCGGCCTTCTGCAGCACGATCCAGTCGCCGATCCGAAGGTCCTTGCGCCGCACCTCGTCCAGGTTGTGGAGCGTGGCGCGGGCCACCGTCGAGCCGGCCACCTTCGCCGGACGCATGTGCGCCACCGGAGTGAGCGTCCCCGTCCGGCCGACGTACGGCACGATGTCTTCCAGCAGTGTCTCGACCTGTTCGGGCGGGAACTTGTAGGCGATCGCCCAGCGCGGCGCTCGGGCTACCATTCCAAGATGCTCCTGCTGGTCGAAACGATCGACCTTGACGACCACCCCGTCGGTTTCGTACGGCAGATCGTGACGCCTGTCACGCCACTCCTCGAGAAATCGGCAGACGCCGTCTATGTCCAGGCCCTCGGCGCGATCGGGGTTGACCGGCAGGCCGAGGGCGCGAAGCCGGGCGAGCGCCTCAGACTGGCTGGAGACGGTCGGACGCCCTTCCGGCCCGTCTTCGATGAGCTGGTACGTCCACGACGAGAGCCGCCGTTGCGCCGTCACTCGCGGATCCTGCTGGCGCAGCGAGCCCGCCCCACTGTTCCGCGGGTTCGCATAGGTAGGCAGCCCCGCCTCCTCGCGCTCGGCGTTGATCCGGGCGAACTCGGCTTTGGGCATGTACACCTCGCCACGGACCTCGGCCGTGGCCGGTTCGCGGAGCCGCTCGGGCAAGACGGAGATCGTGCGCAGGTTCGCGGTGACGTCCTCGCCGGTCGTGCCGTCGCCGCGGGTCGCGCCCTGGACGAAGCGGCCTCGCTCGTACCGCAGCGAGACGGCCAGGCCGTCGATCTTGAGTTCGGCCACGTAACGGAGATCCAGCGCGGGGTCCGGGGCGAGTGGCACTCCCAGGCTACGGCGGACCCGCTGGTCGAACGCGCGCAGCTCGTCCTCGTCGAAGACGTTTCCCAGCGACAGCATCGGCCGCCCGTGGCGAACCTCACCGAACGCGCTGGTCGGCGCGGCTCCCACCCGCTGGGTCGGGGAATCGGGCGTGACCAGAGATGGGAAGGCGATCTCCAGGGCGACGAGCTCTCGCATCAGGCGGTCGTACTCGGCGTCGCTCAGCTCGGGCGCGTCGTGCTGGTAGTAGAGCTCGCTGGCCCGCTGCAGGACCGGTACCAGCTCGGCATGGCGTCGCGCCGCGGCCTGCGCCCCGAGCGCACGGGCGGTCTCCACCGCATCGGGGGCGACCGGCAGCCCGATCGTCTCTTCGCTCGCCTCAGTCACCTGCGCGTCCTCCGTCGCTGCCACCGCCGTTGCCGCCACCGCCGTCACCGCGTTCGCATTCTCGCCGATCGCCGCCGCTAAGCGCGCCCACCGGAAACGCCCCTACCCAACAAACTCCAGGTTGGCGATGCTGGCAAGGAGTGTCTTGATGCCGCCACCCTTCGAGAAGGCGACCGTGACCTCCTCATCGTTGCGGGTCAGCTTCGAGGTGACGACGATGCCGTCGCCGAGGCGCGGGTGACGGACGCGATCGCCGTCGCGGAACTGCCGCTCGCCCGGGATGCGAGGGCGGGCCGCGGGAGCTGGTCGGGAGGATGACGGTACGGCAGGACGCGGTTCGCGGGCCGCCGGGCCGCCGCTCCCACGGGGCACGTTCAGGCTGCCGGACCGCGCCCCGGAGTCGTACGCGTCGCGGCGAGCGCTGAGGTCGCGGGTGGGACGGAACCCCTCCCCGGCCCTCGGGGCCCCGGGCTGGCCGCTCCCGGCGCGCCACGTACCGCCTCCGGGTCGGATCGGCGTGCCGAAGCGGCTGCCCAGGCGCCGGCCGAATACGAGGTCCGGATCGACCTGGCCGACGTCGTCGTCGAAATCGTCGGCGTGGCCGAGGCGTGGCCCTGTCATCAGCGCGGCCGGGATCTCGAACAGGAACCGGCTCGGGACGGAGAGGCCGCCGCTCCCCCAGGTCGCCCGCCGGGCGGCGTGTGACAGGAACAGGCGCCGCTTGGCGCGCGTGATGCCGACGTAGGCGAGGCGCCGCTCTTCTTCCAGCTGTTTCGCGTCGTCCAGCGATCGGCTGTGAGGGAAGACGCCCTCCTCCATGCCCGCGATGAACACGACGGGGAACTCGAGTCCCTTGGCAGCGTGGAGCGTGATCAAGGTGACGGCGTCCGCGCCGGCCTCGTATGAATCCTGGTCCGCGACCAGGGCCGTCTCCTCAAGGAAGCGGTCCAGGGCGTCGTCCGGCGCAAGGTCGTCGTAGCGCGTCGTGACGGAGCGCAGCTCGAGCAGGTTAGTCCAGCGCTCGTCGCCATCCTCCGAGCCGTCGGCGAGCATAGCCCGGTAGCCGGACTCCTCGAGCACGGCATCGAGCAACTCCGGCAGGGGGAGCACCCCGATGCGTGTCCGCAGCCGAGCCACCAGCGTGGCGAACCCGCCCAGGGCAGTCCGGGCCCGCGACCCCAGGGTTTCGATCCGACCCTCCGCGGCGGAGTTGATCGCCCCCCAGTAGGTCGCCACGACTTCGCCATCCGGCACGATCGCTGCCGCCGCGATCCGCAGCTCCTCCAGGCTCTTCTCGCCGATCCCCCGCGCGGGCACATTCAGGATCCGCTCGAAGCTCACCTGGTCGCTGTCGTTGCGCAGGATCCGCAGATACGCCAGCGCGTCCTTGACTTCGCGGCGTTGGTAGAAGCGGGTCCCGCCGACAAGCTGGTAACGGATGTTGTAGCGCAGGAACCCCTCTTCGATCGCGCGGCTCTGAGCGTTCGTCCGGTACATGACCGCCACGTCGCGCCGCTCCCAGTGTTCGACCGCCTCGTCCGCGCGACGAGTCAGGATCGAGCCACGACCGCCCGTCAGCTCCTCGATCTGGCGGGCAATCCACTCTGCCTCTTCTTCCTCGTTGTAGGCCTCAAAGCGCTGGATCGGCCGTCCACCGGCGTTCTCGGTCCAGAGCTTCTTGTCCGTGCGCGAGGCGTTGTTGGTTACGACGGCGTGGGCTGCGTCGAGGATCAGCTGCGTGGAACGGTAGTTCTGCTCGAGCTTGACGACGGTCGCGTTGGGGTAGTCCCGCTCGAAGTCGAGGATGTTGCGGATGTCGGCGCCGCGCCAGGAGTAGATCGACTGGTCGTCGTCGCCTACCACGCAGACGTTCTTGTGCGCCGCAGCGAGCGCCTTGACCCACAGATACTGGGGCCGGTTCGTGTCCTGGTATTCGTCGATGTGGAGGTAGCGCCAGCGGCCCTGGTAGCGCTCCAGCACGGCGGGCGACTCGTGGAAGAGCCGGACCGCCTCGAGCAGGAGGTCGTCGAAGTCGAGCGCGGCGGCCGAGCGCAGCCGTGTCTGGTAGCGCCGATACAGCCGGGCGATCTCGCGTTCCCGATGCGTATGCGCGTTCTGGGCCAGAAAGTCGGCGTCGATCATCTCGTTCTTCGCGCGCGAGACGGCGCCCAGGATGGCGCTCGGTTTGTACTCGCCGGTGACCGGCAGGTCGTCCTCGCGCAGGATCTGCTTCATGAGCGCCTGCTGGTCGTCCATGTCGTAGACGACGAAATGCGGATCGATACCGATGGCCGCGCCGTCACGGCGTAGAACTCGCGCGCACAGGGCATGGAAGGTGCCCATCGCGACCTCGTGACCGGCCTCCTGCCCCACCAGGCCGGTGATGCGGGCACGCAGCTCCGCGGCGGCCTTGTTGGTAAAGGTGACGGCCAGGATCTGCCAGGGTCTGACGCCCTGAACGCCGATGAGATAGGCGACTCGATGAGCGAGGACGCGCGTCTTGCCGCTACCCGCGCCGGCCAGAATCAGCACCGGACCGTCCGTGGTTCGGACCGCTCGCTGCTGCTCCGGGTTCAGGCGCGCCAGGATCCGCGCCGCCAGGGTCTCCGTGGCGGCCTGACGCTCGACCAGGGCTACCGGCTCGGGCTCGAACGGAGACGCCTCCACGAGTTCGATACGCGGCCCATCGAAGGCCTCCGGCGGGGCCTCGTCGGGAAGCGGAGGCAACTCGTCGAGGGGCGGGCGCAACTCCGCCGGACCGCCCGGCAAGGGCGGCTCGAGAAGCGCATCGAAGCGGTCCGGGTCGGTGCCGGCCTGGCGGCCTTCCGACCCGACGTCTGATCGAGGACTCACCCCGAGATTGTAGAAGCGGTCCGATGACGCCGGCTTGTCTGCGCCCTAACCGTCAGGCCGTGGGCGACGCAAGGCCCGGGATCTCGAACTGGGCGGGCAGCGGTGCGTCGATCGGAGCGATGTTGTCATAACTGGACATGACCAGACGGATCGCGGCGGAGGAGGTCGGGTCGGCGGTGTGCAGCTCCAGACGCTCAACGCGGTAACTGTCCTGGAAGATCCACAGGTCGAGGGTGGAGGTACCGACGGCCGAAACGGTCAGACCAAGCTTAGTCTTGACCAGGTCCGGCGTCGCCTGGACCTGAATGTGGTAGCAGGCGCCTCCCGGCTCCTGGTCGGTGCCGATCAGCCGTGGGCTGAGACTGGGATCGGCCGCGATCAGGATGATCGCCTGGACCATGGCTGCTGGGCCGCCGGTGGCATCGGCCGGGTTGAAGACGAGGCTGGTGTCGGCCTCGAGCGAGTACTTAGTCTGGCCCGGCGTTCGGACGTAGGCGAGGCCCTGGACCACCACGACCTCGCCGGCGAGATTGGGCAGGCCCGGCAGTGTGCCCTGGATGTGGGCGGCGGCGTTCGCGAGGTCGATGTCGCCGCTGGCCGTGGTGCCTTTCAGCGAGATTACGGCCGGACCGGGGGTCGGCGTCGGGGAGACGTAGGGAGTGGCGGTCGGCGCCGGAGTGGCCGTCGTGGCAACCGAGGCGCTGGCCGCGAGCGACGCGCTCGGGGCAAGCGACC
>PLLE01000001.1 GCA_003141245.1 Chloroflexota bacterium | reverse complement strand
TCCATGAACTGGCTCAGCTGGCTGCCGCCGAAGAACTCCTTCATCGCCGCCACGACGGGGCGGATGTTGATGAGGGCGTTCGGAGTGGCCTTGTCGATCTCCTGGATCGTCATGCGCTCACGGACGACGCGCTCCATGCGGAGCAGGCCAACTCGGAAGGCGTTCTGGATCAGCTCGCCGTTGGCGCGGATACGGCGGTTGCCCAGGTGGTCGATGTCGTCGGCGACGCCGAGGCCGCGGTTCAGCTCGATGAGATGACCGACGATCGCGGCGATGTCCTCGCGGGTGATGATCCGCTGCTCGCGGTCGAGCTCGATCCCCATCCGGTCGACGACCGGGGTCAGCTTCTTGTTGAACTTGTAGCGGCCGACGCGACCGAGGTCGTAGCGACGGAAGTTGAAGAAGAGGCTCTCGACGAGCTGGCGGGCGTTGTCGCCTGTCGGCGGGTCACCCGGGCGCAGCTTCTTGTAGACCTCGATCAAGGCCTCTTGCTGGGTCTTGGTGAGGTCCTTGTCGAGCGTCGAGGCGATGTACTGATGCTCGGGATCCGTGTCGACGGTGGCGAAGATGGCACCTATCTCGTCGTTGGTCTCGTAGCCGACGGCGCGCAGCAGCGTGGTCGCGGCGATCTTCCGCTTGCGGTCGACCTTGACCGAGAGCAGGTCCTTGTTGCTCGTCTCGAACTCGAGCCAGGCGCCGCGGTTCGGGATCACTTTGGCCGAGTAGAGGGTCCGGCCGCTGGTCAAGTCGTCGGCGGCGCTGTAGTAGACGCCGGGCGAGCGCACGAGCTGGCTGACGACGACGCGTTCGGCGCCGTTGATGATGAACGTCCCCTGGTCCGTCATGAACGGGAAGTCGCCCATGTAGACGCGCTGGCGCTGGATCTCGCCGGTCTCCTTGATCAGGAGCTCGACGTTCACGTACAACGGCCGGCTGAAGGTGAGGTCTTTGGTCCGGCACTCGAGCTCGACGTACTTGGGCGCGCCGAACTCGTAGTCCAGGAAATGGAGTTCCATCACCTTGCCGGTGAAGTCCTTGATCGGGCTGATCTCGTCGAACAGCTCCCGGAGCCCCTTATCCACGAACCAGTCGAACGAGGTTAGCTGCAGCTCGATCAGGTTGGGGATTTCGAGGACCTCGGGGATCCGCGCATAGCGCCGTCGAGGCGTGGTTGCGGAAGCGCGAGAGGATTCAGCGACAGACAGCATGAACCGCTCCTTGACGGAGGAGAAAGGGAAGGACCGCGCTCACAGAAGGAGTAGGATACCGCGCTCTCGGCCAATGTCAAATTGGACGCGCCACATGAACCCCAAACCAGGCCCCGGCCAACGCCGCAGCCTCGCGGATTCGAGACGGTGGGACGGGCTGACCGCCCCACCGTTTCGAGAGACAGGCTACTTGATCTCGACCTTGGCGCCCTGCGCTTCGAGGGCAGCCTTGATCTTCGCGGCCTCTTCCTTGGTGACGCCCTCCTTGACCGGCTTCGGGGCGCCGTCGACCAGATCCTTGGCCTCCTTGAGGCCGAGGCCGGTCAGCTCGCGGACGACCTTGATGACCGGGATCTTGTTCGGGCCGATCTCCGACAGGATCGCGGTGAATTCGGTCTGCTCCTCTTCGGCGACGGCGGCGGCAACCGGGGCGGCGGCGGCGCCGACTGCGGCGGCGGCAACCGGGGCGGCGGCGGTGACGCCGAACTTGTCCTCGAACGCCTTCTTGAAGTCGGCGAGCTCGAGAACGGTCATCGAGGCGAAGGCCTCGAGCAGCTGGTCTTGAGACAGCTTTGCCATTTGGTTCAGTCACTCCTTCGTGCCTGGGGCCGGTCCGGCTCCGGGCGGGCTAGTCTCGAAAAGAGGCGCTGATCAAGCGACCTGCTTGTCGGCGAGGGCCTGTATCAGGCCGGCGACGTCCCGCAGCGGGGCATCGAAAAGGCCGGCCATGGTGGCCATCGGCGCAGCGATGGCGCCGGCGACCTGGGCCCGGAGAACGTCGCGTCCGGGGAGCTGGGAGAGACGAATCACGCCCTCGGCATCCACGATGTGGTTGCCGATGACCGCGCCGGTGACCTTTATCAGGCGGTACGGTCGGAACGTGTCGAGGACCGCCTTTGCGGCGATGCCTTCGTCTCCGCGAATGAAGGCCACCGCGGTCGGACCCTGGAGGAGTGAACCGAGGTTCTCAGCCCCCGCGTCGTGGGCGGCAATCTTCATCAGCCGGTTCTTGACGATGTGGTACGTGACGTTCTGCTTGCGCAGGTTTCGACGGATCTCGCCGAGCTCGGAGACCTTGAGGCCGCGGTACTCGGAGACGATCATCGCGTTGGCCGACCGAGCTTCCTCGGTCAGCGCCGCGATCATCTCGCGCTTGGCCTCGGTTGGCATACGAACCTCCTTAGGCTGCGACGCGCAACCGGCGCGCTGCGGAGGGGTCCCGGTTGTATACCGGCAGGGCTGAGGCGGCGAACCGACTCAACACAACGCCCCTGCGACGGGCTATCGCCACAGGGGCGCTACCGCCCACGCGGGCGGACGCTTGGTCCCTGCCTCGGCATGCCCACCGGCGTCTCGGCCGGCGAATTGAGTCCGGAGCCGCGAGGCCGCCGATCGCTCGGTGGGCTCCACGGCGCCTCGACGCATGCTGTCTGCGGCGGTCCGTCATATTCGATTTCGCGGCGACGGGCGCCTGCTCGGCGCTTTCGTCGCCCGGCGGGTCCACGTTACCGTGGCCTCGCCTCATATGTTTGCGGCTCGGCCGCTCGGGCCGGCCGCGATCCGCGA
This sequence comes from Chloroflexota bacterium, assembly GCA_003141245.1. Classification (GTDB taxonomy): domain Bacteria; phylum Chloroflexota; class Limnocylindria; order Limnocylindrales; family CSP1-4; genus Fen-1039. The sequence goes on along the minus strand of PLLE01000001.1, from coordinate 3,372 downwards.
TCCCGCAGTCCGCGAGCCGAGGGCTGCCGACTAGGAGGCCGCGGCGACCGCCAGCACCGCCGGAATGTCGATTCGGATCCCGGGGCCCATCGTCGGGGTGATGGTCAGCGTCCGCAGGTACTGGCCCTTGGCGCCGCTCGGGCGGGCGCGGTTGATCGCGTCCACGAGGGTCGCCAGGTTGTCGACCAGCTGCTGAGCCTCGAAGCTCGCCTTGCCGAAGGGGACGTGGATGATGCCGCTCTTGTCGACCTTGAACTCGACGCGGCCGGCCTTGACTTCCTTGATGGCCCGCTCGAGGTCGAAAGTGATCGTGCCCGATTTGGGGTTCGGCATGAGGCCCTTGCGGCCGAGGATGCGTCCCAGCTTGCCGACCATGCCCATCACGTCGGGGGCGGCCAGGGCCACGTCGAAGTCCGTCCAGCCTGCCTCGATCTTCTTCACCAGATCATCGGCGCCGACCTCGTCCGCGCCGGCGCGCAGCGCCTCCAGAGCCTTCTCGCCCTGAGCGAAGACCACGACGCGGACCTTCTTGCCGGTGCCGTGGGGCAGGACGATTGTGCCGCGGACCATCTGGTCTGCGTGGCGGGGGTCGACGCCCAGCCGGAGGTGGGCTTCGACGCTGGCGTCGAACGTCACGTAGCTGGTCTTGCGAGCAAGCTCGGCGGCCTCGAACGGGGCATAGAGCTTGGTGCGGTCGACGAGCTTTGCCGCTTCCTGATACTTCTTGCCGTGGTCTGCCATTTCGGTCTCCTTGTGGCGGTCGCGCCCGGTACTCCGCGGTTTCGACCTTCCCCTTGTCGCGGGGTCTGCGCCCGCCAGCCGGCGGGTAGTTGCGTGAGACGCAGCAGGCGGTGGGACCGACTACTACCGGGCCGATCGAGCCGAGGGCTCGCTCACCCGACGACCTCGAGACCCATGCTCCTTGCCGTGCCCTCGATCTGGGCCATGGCAGCCTCGATCGTGTTGGCGTTGAGGTCGGGCATCTTGATTGTGGCGATCTCGCGAATCTGAGCCCGTGTCACCTGACCGACGGTCTCGCGACCAGCGGTGGCGGTCCCCTTCTCGATCCCGGCTGCCTTGCGAAGCAGGTCCGCGGCCGGCGGAGTCTTGAGGACGAAGGTGAACGACCGATCCTCGAAGATAGTGATCTGGACCGGGATCACCTGACCGACCTTGTCGGCGGTCTTCTCGTTGTAGGACTTGGTGAACTCGACGATGTTGATGCCGTGCGGGCCGAGCGCCGTTCCGACGGGCGGCGCCGGTGTCGCTTTGCCAGCGTTGAGCTGGAGCGTGAGGACGATGCGGATCTTCTTGGCCACGGGGCTCGGTCTTCCTTTCGCTTACAGCTTCTCGACCTGGAGGAAGTCGAGCTCGACCGGGGTTTCGCGGCCGAAGATGCTAACCAGCACCTTGACTTTGTTGCGCTCCGGGTTGACCTCGTCGACCGTGCCGATGAACTCGGCGAACGGGCCGTCGGTAACCCGAACGTTCTGACCCTTGGTGAAGGCAACCCGGTAGCGTGGCGTCTCCACGCCCATCTGCCGAAGGATCTGCTTGACCTCCTGCTCGTCGAGCGGGATCGGCTCGCTCCGCACGCCCGGGATGTTGCCGCCGCCCACGAAGCTGGTGACGCCGGGCGTGTTGCGCACGACGTACCAGGAGTCCGGATCGAGGATCATCTCGACCAGGACATAGCCCGGATACACCTTCTTCTGGACGGTGTGACGCTGGCCCTGACGGATCTCGATCTCGTCTTCCATCGGCACGAGGACCTGGAAGATCTTGTCGTCCATGCCCATCGACTCGATGCGATGCTCGAGGTTCGCCTTGACCTTGTTCTCGTAGCCCGAGTACGTGTGGATGACGTACCAGCGCTTCTCGGGCGGCCGAACCGCCTCGCTAGCCTGCTCCGTCTTCATGCCTGAGCTCACCCGGCGTTCATTTTCTTGGCGATCTCGCTAAAGATGACGTCGAAGAACGTGATGTACATACCGACGACGAAGCTGATCGCAATCACCAGGACGGTGAGGTTGCGGGCCTGCTCCGGTGTCGGCCAGGACACCTTTTTCAGTTCTTGCCACGCTTCGTAGAAGAAGCGGCGGATCCGTGACACGGGCTGCTCTCTAGCTGTTTGTTATGACGAAGCTGGCAGGCGCCGCGGGACTCGAACCCACAACCGCTGGTTTTGGAGACCAGTGCTCTACCAATTGAGCTAGGCGCCTGAGATTACCCGCTATTTGGCCTCGCGGTGCAGAGTGTGCCGGCGCTCGCGAGGACAGTACTTGCGGAGCTCGAGACGGCCGGGATCGTTCTTCTTGTTCTTGCGCGTCGTGTAAGTCCGAATCTTGCACTCCGTGCAGGCCAGCTGAATGATGGGGCGGGCGTCGACTTTTGCCATGGCGGCCTACTCGGTGATCGAGGTGATGGCCCCGGCGCCGACCGTTCGGCCACCCTCGCGGATGGCGAAGCGCTGGCCGACTTCGAGGGCGATCGGGGTGATGAGTTCGACCGTCATGTCGACGTTGTCGCCGGGCATGATCATCTCGGCTCCCTCGGGCAGGCCGATGGCGCCGGTGACGTCGGTCGTGCGCAGGTAGAACTGGGGTCGATAGCCGTTGTAGAAGGGGGTGTGTCGACCGCCCTCTTCGCGCGAGAGGACGTAGACGCGAGCGACGAACTTGGTGTGCGGCTTGACCGATCCGGCCTTGGCGAGGACCTGGCCGCGCTCGATGTCGTCACGCTCGATGCCGCGCAGCAGGCAGCCCACGTTGTCGCCGGCGCGACCCTCGTCGAGAAGCTTCTTGAACATCTCGACGCCGGTCACCACGACCTTGCGGGTGGGCCGGATGCCCACGATCTCGACCTCGTCGCCGACCTTGACGATGCCGCGCTCGATGCGCCCGGTGGCGACGGTGCCGCGGCCTTTGATGCCGAAGACATCTTCGATTGGCATCAGGAAGGGCTTGTCGGTGGCGCGCTCGGGAGTCGGGATGTAGGAGTCGACGGCATCCATGAGCTCCTGGATGCAGGCGTAGGCCGGATCGTCGAGCTTGTCGGAGGCCTCGAGGGCCTTTAGCGCGGAGCCGCGGACAATCGGGATCTCGTCGCCGGGGAAGTGGTTCTTGGTGAGCAGCTCGCGGACTTCGAGCTCGACGAGTTCGAGGAGCTCGGGGTCGTCGACCGCGTCGCACTTGTTGAGGAAGACCACGACGTAGGGGACTTCCACCTGGCGCGCGAGCAGGATGTGCTCGCGGGTCTGGGGCATCGGGCCGTCGGTCGCGGCGACGACGAGGATCGCGCCATCAATCTGGGCCGCGCCGGTGATCATGTTCTTGATGTAGTCGGCGTGACCGGGGCAGTCGACGTGGGCGT
>PLLE01000036.1 GCA_003141245.1 Chloroflexota bacterium | reverse complement strand
CATTTCGGCCGGGGCCACACCGACAACGACGTGGTGGTGGTCGTGCCGGACGTGCACGTCGTTTTCGCGGGCGACCTGATCGAGCAGGGCGGCCCGCCCTCGTTCGAGGACTCGTACCCGTTGGACTGGCCGGGGACGCTGGGACGGATGCTCGACGTGGTGCAGGGCCCGGTGGTGCCGGGCCACGGCGAAGTGATGGAGCGCTCCTTCGTCGAGGCGCAGCTGGCCGATCTCTCGGCCCTGGCTGAGCTGGCACGGCGGGTCCGGTTCGACGGCGGGTCCGTCACCGACGCCCTGCCGCTCTCGCCCTTCCCGGCCCCGGCCGCTCACCAGGCGCTCCTTCGGGCCTTCGCCCAGCTCGCCGGCGAGTTGTAGAGGGTCTTCTGGACTGGGCCCCGGGACAGGGCTCCGAGGCAGAACTCCGGGGCGGGGCCCGCCATCCTCGGTGCACCCGTTCGCGCCCGTCCGCCCCCGTTCGCGCCCGTCCGCGCCCGTCCGCACCCGTTCGCGCCCGTCCGCCCCCGTTCGCGCCCGTCCGCCCCGCCTCGACCGGCTCGGACCGGTCAGATCCCCCGGGCCGCCGCGACCGTCCGCACCGCCTCACGCGCTACGACCAGGTCCTCGCGGGCCTCGATCCTCAGGACCGCGGGCGAGCTGCCGGGCGCGCTGATGACCGCGTCCTCCGAGACCGCCTCTTCCGAGATGGACACCACCCCGATCGGCGCCAGCCGCGCGATGATCCTGGCCCGCACTCCGGCCGCGTTCTCGCCGATCCCGCCGGTGAAGACGATCGCGTCCAGCCGGGCGAGCGACGTCGCCGCCGCCGCAATGCACTCGGCCGCGCGGCGCACGAAGATCTGGAGAGCGAGGCCCGCTCGCTGGTCGCCGGAGGCTTCGAGGGCCAGCAGCTCGCGGACGTCGGAGGTTCGACCGGAGACGCCGAGCAGTCCGGAGTCGTGGTCCAGCTGATCGGCCAATTCGTCCTGGTCGAGCCAGCCGTTGCGGAGCACGTAGAAGAGAATTCCGGGGTCCAGGGAGCCGCTGCGGGTCCCCATCATCAGCCCCTCCAGCGGCGTGAGGCCCATGGAGGTCGCGACGGAGCGCCCGCCATCCACCGCCGTGACGGAGCAACCGCTCCCCAGGTGGGCCACCACGAGACGCAACTCCCCGGTGGGCCGGGCGAGGAGCGTTGCGGCGCGCTCTGCCGACCAGGCCACCGACATGCCGTGGAAGCCATAGCGGCGAACGCCCCAGTCCCGATACCAGCGCTCCGGGACAGCGTAGCGGTACGCGTCTTCCGGCAGCGTCGCGTGGAATGCGGTGTCGAAGACCGCCACGTGGGGCAGCTGCGGGATCGCGGCCAGACCCGCCTTCATGGTGGCAACGGCGATACCGTTGTGGAGCGGGGCAAGGCTCCGCAGCGCGTCCACTTCCGCGATCACTTTTGGGGTCACCAGCACTGGCTCTCGGAACCGTTCGCCGCCGTGAACGACGCGATATCCCACTGCCCCCATGGATGCCGCCGCGATCCCCATCGCCTCGTAGCGGCGGAGCAGCTCGCGGATGTCGTCGGCCGGGTCGCTCTCCGCGGTGGCGTCCACGCCCCAGTCCACGTCCTGCTTCCCCAGCGGCGCGAGCGCCGCCGCTGGCGCGGGGGGCACGATGCCATCGGCCCCGACCGCCGGAATGGTCGAGGACTCGATGACGCTCGACTTGAGCGAGCTTGACCCCGGGTTCAGAACGAGAACGCGCATCCGCTGCCTCTAGCCACTGCCGACAATTGAGCCGGCTTCGGGACCAACGTTAGCGCGTCAGCGCTCGGTGGTGTGCGGATTGGGCGGCGCGGCGCCCTCTGGGCCACGTTCTTCCAAGATTCCGCTGGTACCACTCCTATGGAAGAAGCAACGCCTCACAACCGCCCGATGCGCCGGTCAGCCGCGGCCGCCGGGGGTCGACCGCCCAGATTCGAGCTCTTGGCGGTCACCACTGCGCTCTTGGCCGCCACCGCGGCGCTCTTGGCCGCAACCACGGCGCCGTTGGCCGCCACGACGGCGCTCTTGACCGCAATCTTGGCGCCCTTGGCCGCCACGACGGCGCCGTTTTGGGGCACGCGCACCCGTCGCGAGCCGCCGGCCCTCGCCCCGCCTTCCATATGAGTGCCCCCGGCACTGGATTGGAGAAACCAGACGCCACGCAGGGGGCCGCGGGCGCCGGGGTCCTCGATCCAGCGCCGAACCTCGGTGTTCCGCGCAGGCAAGGCAGCGGCGAACACGGCCGGGTGCCGGCCGACCTGGTAGCGGCTGGTGCTGCCTTCGTTCATGGCCAGAAGCACGCCGAGCGTGGCCGCGCGCCAACCGCGCTCCACCTCGACCAGCCGCGGCACGAGGCGGACCTTTCGGTCGAGCACCGAGAGCATCTGCTGGAGGTCGTCGAGATCGGGCTTGGCCTCGACCAGCAGCAAAGCGCGCTGCTCCGCCCGCCACGCCAGCACGTCCACCGAGCCCTGCTCGCCGTAGCGCTGGAACGTGTACTCGACGACGGTCTCCCAGCCGAGCGGAGCCAACCTGGCCACGACCCGCTCGACCAGGGCGGCGTGGCGCGCATCCGCGAGTCTGGGGAGCTCCACCCCTCGCCACCGCGGCGCGAAGGGCATGCCGATCTCGAGGGCGGCACAAACGCGGCGGATCGCGCGGAGAGGCAGCTGCTCGAGCTGGCCCCGTTCCACCGCCGAGACGGCCCATTGACTCACGCCGGCGAGCGCCGCCACATCGCTCTGGCGGAGGCCGCGGCGCCGGCGCACCGCCCGAACGACCGTCCCGACCTTGAGGTCATCCATATCCCCATCGTGCGCAGACCCGATTGGCGCGGACTTACTCGGCGATCTACTGACCGCGATCCGCCAAAGGCCCACGACCGCCGCCACAGCCGGGGCCACGATCCGCCAACTGCCCCCGGCCGCCGCCGCAGCCGCGGCCACGACCGCGGCCGCGCCCTGCTCGGGGCGCGCCACCGGCCGCGAGCGCCGCCACGAAAGCAGCGTCGGTGGGCGTGGAGCCGAGCCCCAGCCGCGCGCCCGCCACGGCGGGGAGCGGCGGCTCCAGGTACGAGGCGCGGAGATCGCCCCACGCCGTCTCCGCGAACACCACGTCCGGCGCCCCGTCCAGGACGACGCGCCCCTCCCGCATCACCACCACGCGCCGGAACGACTCCGCCACGAAGCGCATGTCGTGGCTGATCGCGATCAGAGTCCGGCCCTCCCCGGCCGCCCGCGCCACCACCTCGCGCACTCGCGCCACTCCCCGGGCATCCTGGCCCGTGGTCGGCTCGTCGAGGACCAGGATCGGCGTGCGCATCGCCAGTACCGATGCCAGTGCCAGCAGCTTGCGGCTCGAGTAGCCCAGGTCGTACGGGGTAGTCGCGGCCTCCGCGGCGAGGCCCACGTCCTCGAGGGCGGCTCGCACCCGCTCGTCGAGCTCCTGCCCGCGAATTCCCAGGTTGCGCGGTCCGAAGGCCGCCTCCGCGGAGACGCGCCCGGCGAATAGCTGCCGATCGGGGTTCTGGAACGCCAGCCCGACCAGACCGGCCAGCCGAGCCACGTGGATCGGCCGGACGTCGCGCCCGTCCAACAGGACGCGCCCTGCGGTGGGCCGAAGCAGGCCGTTGAGGTGTCGGACCAGGGTCGACTTGCCCGAGCCGTTCTGGCCGACGATCGCGACCGACTCGCCGGGCCCGATCGCAAGGCCGACGTTGCTCAGCGCCCGGGTGCCGTCCGGGTAGGAAAAGGAGACGGCCTCGAATTCGATCGAAGGCACGGGGGCGGTCGAACCGGGGGCGGTCGAACCGGGGGCGGTCGAACCGGGGGCGGTCGAACCGGGGGCGGTCATTCGATCGCCTCCGCCAGTGCGGCCGACCATTCGAGCCCGGAAGCCCGGACGGCGCGCGCCAGCCGCACCTCGGCCGGAGGCTCGACTCCCAGCTCCACCAGCCGCGGATCGGCCAGGACCGTGGCCGCCGGGCCCGAGAGCGCCACCGCCCCGCGCTCCAGTACGACGACCTCGTCGGCGATCTGAGCCAGCACGTCCGTCTTGTGCTCGACGAGCAGGATGCCGGCTCCCGTTTCCCGGGCGATCCGCGCCAGCGCCGCGGCCACGAGCCGCGTCCCGGCCGGATCGAGCTCGCTCGTCGGCTCGTCGAGAACGAGATACCGCGGCCGCAGCGCCAGGACGGAAGCGAGCGCCACCAGCTGACCCTGCCCGCCGGAGAGACGGGTCGGGTCGCGCGGCGCCAGCGACTCGATCCCCACCGCGCCCAGCGCCCACCAGACCCGCCCCACCACCTCCGCGACCGGCAGCCCCAGGTTGCACGGCCCGAAGGCGACCTCCTCGAAGACCGTGGCCGTCGTGTTGGAGAGCTGCGTGGCTGCGTTCTGGAAGAGCAGCCCGCAGTGCTGGGCCAGCTCATGCGGCCGGGTCGCCGTCGTTTCGACGCCGTCGATTCGGACCGACCCCTCCAGCCGCCCGCCGATCACCCCCGGCGCGAGACCGGCGACAACCAGGCAGAGCGTCGACTTGCCCGACTCGTCGGCCCCCGCAACGCCGACCACCCGACCCGGCTCGAGCCGCAATTCGATCGAGACGAGCGCAGCGGCCGACGCGCCCGCGTATCGATACCGGACGGCCGAAAGCTCGATGGCCACGCTCAGCCCAGCCTTCCGGTCGCCCGCAGGACGACGATCGCGACGAGCGCTAGGACCGCCGCCCAGCGGATGGCTCGATGAACCGGGCGATCGGCCGGCACGCGCAGGAGCGTCTGGCGACCCGGGGCCGAGAATGCTCGCGCCTCCAGGGCCATCGTCCGCTCCTCGACCTCGGCCAGGGCGCCGAAGACGACCGGCGCCGCCAGCGGCAGGACGCCGCGGGCCCGCCGCCAGATCCGACCTTCGGTGTCCATGCCACGCGACCGCTGAGCGTCCACGATCTCGCCCGCCCGCTCGATCGTCNNTCGTCGACGGCCGTGGTCAGGTACACCAGGCCGATCGCGAGCGAGAACGCCATCAGGCGCGCCACCGTCTGCAGACCGAACCACAGTCCGCTCCAGGTCGGCGCCAGCGGGCCCAGCCGGGCGATCGGATCGCTCGCCCCGGGCAGCAGGAACAGGTTGACGAGCAGGATCGAACCGACGATCGGCGAGGTCGTCAGGGCGATCGTCCCGAGCCCGCGCAGCCGTCGCGCCGCGGCGGCCGTGGCCAGGACGACCGCCAGTACGAGAAGCGGTCCAACCCAGCCCGGCAGCAGGAACGCGGCGACTACCTCGAGGGCGGCCACCGCCAGCTTGGTGCCGGGATTGACCGACCGATAGAAGCCACTCGGCTGGCGGGCGACGTAGTCGGGCAGGCCGGCGTCGGCGGCGGATGAAGCGACGGTCAAGGCGACTACGGTCAGCTCTCGGCGGCGGTTTCGGGCGAGGCCTCGAGCGCGTCGTTGGGCGCGTCCGCGATGGCCCTGTCGCCGTTGGGGAAGCGGGAGACGAACCGCCGCGACAGGCTGCCGACGATGAAGAAGACAACGTACGAGGTGATCATCTTGTCCATCGGGTCGGACAGGAGACCCTGCTTGAGCGTCGCCGAGTACAGCGAATCGCCACTGGACCGGAAGGCCGCCACGATCGCGTCCGTTCCGCCGCCGGTTACTCCGCCGAGGATGCCCCCGGCGATCGGGGCGGAGACGAGCGCGGCCACGATCCCGGTCACGAGCCCGGCGCCGATGGCGTACACCGCGCCGACGTCGCGACGCAGAAGGAGGGCCCAGGCCACGAGGACGACATATACGACCATCACGGCCAGGAAGAAGGCCCTCGACTGGTCGATCGACGCGGCCGCATAGCTTGTGTTGACGGAGAACTGATCGGGGCTGGCGTAGGCACGCACATATGTGTACAAGGCCAGGGTTCCGACCAGGACGACGGCGACGACCGCCCCCAAGACGCTCGCCACCCGGCTTCGCCGGGGACGGAAGAGCCCGAACTGGCCCCACAGGCCCGCGAGCAGGCCGATGACGCCGGCAGTGATGGCGAAGGGGCCGATGGTCGTCGAGCCGATGGGCGACGGCAGCAGGTAGCCCCAGATCAGGTTGCTCAGGATGCCGGTCAAGGCCCCGGCAAGCGGGCCGGCGAGCACGCCGACCAGGATCGTGCCTATCGAGTCGAGGTAGATAGGGAGCTTGAGCCACTGCTGGACCGCGGCCCCGAGGACGATGTTGATCGCGATCGCGACCGGCATCAGGACGATGACTCGGGTGGTGAACTGGCGTCTGACCCAACGAATCAGAAAATCCATCTCTCCTGGGCTCCTCTGCGGAACGCGGCCAGGTCGGATGGACGGGTGCCGCGCGGGGACAGCTTGGCAGGTCTGGCGGTCGCCCGCCAGACCTAACGGGATGCGGCCCGCCCCGCCGCCAGGACCCCGATCCGCTCGACGAAACGGGCCATGAAGCGGACCGAGTCCGCCTCCACCGCCACGTCCACGTTCGGTGGGCGACCCCACGTGCGGCGCCAATCCGTCACCGTCTCGCCCGTGGTCAGCCGCCCGTCCAGTTCCACCTCCACGGCGAGCGGCTCCGTCCGCACCAGCGTCGGATCCAGCGCCGTGGCGAGGGCCAGCGGGTCGTGGATGAAGGCGCCGTAGAAGCCGTCGTAGCGGCTGTGGAACTCCATGTAGAACCGAAGCGCGTCGGCGAGATAGCGGACGATCGGGTTCACGCCGCCAGAGGTCGAGCGGCCAGAGGTCGAGCCGTCGGGCGTCGAACCACCCAGCGTCGAACCATTGGGCTCGCAGCCGGCCATCGCGGCCAGCCGGGCCAGATGTTCGGGCAGAATCTTGGCGCGCTCGGTCACGTCGAGCCCGAGGGCGATCGGTCGAATCCGGCGCCCGTCCGACCCTGCGCCCGCGAACGCCTCGAAGACGACTCTGGCCGCCTCGGGATCGCAGGCGACGTTCCATTCGGTCGTGGGGGCGGTGTTCCCCGGCGAGCGGTAGGAGCCGCCCATGATCACCACGCGGCGCAAGAGCCGCGGCAGCTCGGGCTCGCGCAGGACCGCGAGGGCGACGTTGGTGAGCGGGGCGAGGGTGACGAGAGTCAGCTCCCCGGGGCGGCGGCGCGCTTCCTCGACGATCAGGTCGGGGCCGAAGCGCGGTGAGAGGGGCGAGCTGGCCGGCGGCAGCTCCGCGTAGCCGATGCCACGCGGCCCGTGGGTCTCCGGAGTCGTGACCAGGGCGCGGGCAAGTGGCGTCTCGCGTCCGAGCGCCACCTCCACGTCCGAACGACCGGCCAGCTCCAGCACGGCGCGGGTGTTCTCCGCGACCTGGCGGGCCTCCACGTTCCCAGCGGTGCAGGTCACCGCCACCAACTCGCACTCCGACGAGGCTACCGCATACAGCAGCGCCAGGCTGTCGTCGATGCCGGTGTCGCAGTCGACGACAATCGGAATTCGGCGGCCGCCTTGGGCGGTAGGTTCGCTCACCGCCGGATCGTAGTCGACATGAGTGGGCTTATGGAATCGGCTCCTGGCCGAGCTGCGCAAGGAGCACGTTGACCGATTCCCTGGCCTTCTTCCGCGGGAACATCCCCCGGAAACCTCCCGACTCCACGGCCATGTTCGCCGGCATCATGCCGAAGCTGGCAATCCGGTCGAGCAGCGTCGCGTGGGTCCAGGCCTCGAGATGCACCTGCGGGCCCGCCTGGTGAACTGTCGCGTGCTGAGCATTGACCATCAGCCCATGGCCGCGCTGGTATCGGCGCGTGCCATCCGGATCGACGACCCTGAGATCGAAGTTGTTGCCGCTGGCCCAAGTGTCCGCGATCGCCGTCACGTCGCCTGTCACATTGAAGTCACGTACCGTCTTGGAGTTCATACGCCCGATCCTCCTGCGCGCCAGGGACGAGCGAGTTGCCCGGCGAGGCGAGTATAGGCCTGCAACAGGGCCTCGGCGCCCCGTGGACTGGCTAGACTGGAAGCGAAACGCGGGAGGCTCCGGCGCCCGTTGTGGAGCGATGAATCGAAAGGGTGGATGTAGTCGTGCGCATGTTCATGCGGCTAGCGAGTGCCGCGGCGGTCCTGGCAATCTTCGCCGGTTGCGGTACCGGCACGGCCACGCCCAACCTGGGCGAGACGAAGACGACGCCGCCGACGACGACATCCGCCTCGACGGCGACCGGCTCGGCTGTGGCCACCACTCCGGCCGCATCTGCGATCCTGCCAACGATCGGCCGATTCAAGGCGACCGGCGCCATGGCAGTCCCGCGCACCTACGACACGGCTACCCTCCTTTCCGACGGCCGCGTGCTGGTCGTCGGCGGCCAGGATCCCAACGGCGCGACCCTCGCCACGGCCGAGATCTTCGATCCCAAGACCGGGACCTTCGCCGCGACCGGATCGATGAAGACCGCGCGCTGGGGGCACGCCGCCACCCTGCTCAAGGACGGCCGCGTCCTGATCACTGGGGGAGGGAACGAGGGCACCGCGCCCCTCGATTCGTCGGAGATCTACGATCCGGCGACCGGCAAGTTCTCCCCGAGTGGAAAGATGTCGATGACGCGAGTCAACCACGTCGCCACCCTGCTCCAGGACGGCCGCGTCCTCATCGCCGGAGGCGCCGACGACAGCGGCAACGGCATCGACTCGGCCGAACTCTTCGACTCCGCGACCGGCAAGTTCACGGCGACCGGCTCGATGACGGCCGGACGATGGGGTCACACGGCCACGCTCCTGCAGGACGGACGCGTCCTGATCGTGGGCGGCAAGGACGGCCCCGACGTCTTCGCATCGGCCGAGATCTACGACCCCGCGACCGGCAAGTTCACGGCGACCGGCTCGATGGAGGCCCCGCGCTGGGGCCAGGCGGCCGCACTCCTCGCGAGCGGGCTGGTCCTTGTCACGGGCGGTGAAGATGACACCGGCGCGCCCGTCCAGACGGCCGAGCTGTTCGACGCCGCGGCCGCGACCTTCGCCGGCACCGACTCGATGACCACGGCACGCGTCGGCCACGGCGCGACGACTCTTGCCAGCGGCCTGGTCCTGATCGCCGGCGGCGTCGACTCGAACGGTGCCGGCCTCGCCACGGCGGAACTATTCGACCCGACCGCCGGCACGTTCACCGCGACCGGGTCGCTCGCCAGCGCGCGAGGGCACCACACCCAGACGCTGCTGGCCGATGGAGAGGTGCTGATCGCCGGCGGCACGGATAGCGATCAGATCCTCGGACAGGCGGAGCTTTACCAGCCTTAGCCCGCTTCCTCCCGACTCAGGGGACCGCGGCTCGGCGGGCGGCCAGCAGGCCGAGGATCTCTTCGACCACGCCTTCGAGCGAGTCGTCCGAGGCAACGGCCACGCCCGGCTCATCCGGGGCGAGCCGCTCGAGGCTGGCCAGCTGGCTGACCAGCAGCGTCGAGGGCATGTAGTGGCCCCGGCGCGAGTCGAGCCGCGCGACCAGCGTCGTGGGCGGCGCCACCAGATGGACGAACCAGACCGACCCGTGCCCGGCGCGGAGCAGATCCCGATAGGCGCGCTTCAGCGCCGAACAGCTGACCAGCGCGCTCTCGCCAGACGCCTCGCGCTCGCCGATCCATGCCGCCAGCGCCCGGAGCCACGGCAGACGATCCTCGTCGGTGAGAGGCTGCCCCACCCGCATCCTGGCCACGTTGGCCGGGGAGTGGAAGTCGTCGCCCTCCGCGACCGCCCATCCCAGCCGTCCGGCGAGCTCCGCCATGACGGTGGTCTTGCCCGCCCCGGCGACGCCCATCAGCACGATCGTCGTGGTCACCCGGCCCTCCGATACTCGCCGTCGGGGCGCGCCACCATCCCTGATCCTTTCGAACATGACAATTCGCCACGACCTGGAGATTCTGCACGAACGCGGCCTGATCGGGAAGGTGCGTGGCGGTTCAAGGGCGGATGGTGGTGGAAGTCGCAACCGGACTCGAACCTCCGGCTCGCCGGGGCGCCATAATCCGGCCATTCGCAGGATGGAGTGGACCAGCATGGCCGGACAGGAGACCAGGGGGCGGGTCGGGATCGTCTGCGGCAGTCGGTCGGACTTCCCAGTAATGGAAAAGGCGGTCGAGCTGCTCGGCAAGCTCGAGGTCCCGTGCGAACTGCGCGCCATCTCGGCTCATCGGGCCCCGGACCTGCTCGTTCGTTTCGTCGGCGGTGCCCAGGAGCGCGGCATTTCGGTCTTCATCGCCGGTGCGGGCGGAGCGGCCCATCTGCCCGGCGTCGTGGCCGCGAAGACGATCCTGCCGGTCATCGGCGTCCCGATCCCCACGCAGGTGATGGGCGGCCTCGACTCGCTCCTCTCGATCGTGCAGATGCCCAAGGGGATCCCCGTGGCGACGGTCTCGATCGGCGGCGCGGAGAACGCGGCCCTGCTCGCGGCCGAGATCCTGGCCATCGCCGATCCCGCGCTTCGGTCCCGGCTCCAGGCCTACCGGGACGCTCTGACGCGCTCGATCGAGGACGACGACTCGAACGCCGATCTGGGCGGCGCCCGATAGCCGCGGCGGCGACCGGGCATGCACACGACCGAGCGGCAGGCCCAATGAGCGACCTCCGATGACCGACCTCCGATCCGGCCGAGGCGGTATTCCCGACTGGCTGGAACCGATGGTGCGGTTCTGCTCCCGCTGCGGCGGCGAGCTCGCTTTCGGCCCGATCGAGGGCGAGGAGCGCGAGCGTCTGGCCTGCCCCAGCTGCGGCTTCGTCTGCTACGTGAACCCGCGGCTCGTCGTGACCACGCTGCCCGTGACGGAGAGCGGCGAGGTGATCCTTATCCGGCGGGGGATCGCCCCCGGCCTCGGGCAGTGGGCCCAGCCCGGCGGCTTCCTCGAGATCGACGAGACCGTCCGCGACGCGGCCATTCGCGAAACCCTCGAGGAAACGGGCTTGGAGGTCGAGCCGGGCGCGATCGTGGGCCTCTACTCGAGCGTGCCGGCCGCCGTGGTTGTGGTCGCCTTCGAATCCCGAATAGTCGGTGGAGCACCCGCCATCACCCGCGAATCGCTCGAGACGCGACTCTTCGCCCCGGACGCCATCCCGTGGCCTGACATTGCGTTCGAGACCAGCAGCCGTGCCCTCCGCGACTGGGTCGCCCGAGTCCGACCCGATCTACCCTCGCCCGACCCTTCCACGATCCACCGACCGTTCGTCGGCTGATACCCAACCCGGGCGAACCGCAGGGGCCCCTCGGGCTCTACTCCGTGAGCGAGGAGGCCGAGGCCACGTCGAGGGGCGGCGCGTCGCGGAGCCCTCGGATCCGGTTGACCCGGTCGACGATCGACGGGTGGGTCGAGAAGAGACCGCCCGAGCGCTTCTCGAAGCGATGTATCGGATTCGTGAAGTAGAGGTGCTGAGTCGCCCGGTTCGCCACCTCCAGGACCTCCCTGTCGCGACCCACCTTCATTAGTGCGTCCTCCATGCCGACGGGGTTGCGCGTCAGCTCGACCGACGAGGCATCGGCCAGGTACTCACGCTGGCGCGACGCGGCCATCTGGACCAGCCGCGCGAAGATCGGGGCCAGGATCGCGAAGAAGATGGCCAGCAGGAGCACCATCAGCCAGGCGGCCGCGCCGTTCTTGCCCTTCGGGCGCCAGTACCGAACCGAGTGCAGGAAGATGTCGGCCAGCAGCACGATCGCCCCGACCAGAGCCGCGACCAGCAGGGCGTAGCGAATGTCCAGGTTGCGGATGTGGCTGAGCTCGTGCCCGACCACTCCCTGGAGCTCCTCCCGATCCAGCTTGTCGACGAGGCCCTGGGTGACCGCCAGCGAGGCGTGCTCTTTGTCGCGGCCTGTGGCGAAGGCGTTGAGCGCGGTGTCGGGGATGATGTAGATCTTGGGAACGGGGATGCCCGCCGCCAGCGACAGCTCGGTCACGACGTCGATCAGCTGCGCGTCGCGCCGGGGATCGGCCGGCTTGGCATTGGTCGCGGCCAGCACCGCCGAATCGCCGACGTAGTACGAGCCCGCCACGGAGCCGAAGCCGAGCAGGCCGGCAAAGAT
The DNA here is from genome assembly GCA_003141245.1 of Chloroflexota bacterium. GTDB lineage: Bacteria > Chloroflexota > Limnocylindria > Limnocylindrales > CSP1-4 > Fen-1039. Next base: position 4,790 of record PLLE01000036.1, on the reverse strand, counting down.
GATCACCGGTAGCGCGCCGACGACGTCGCCGGCCATGGCCGTGCCGATCAGTGTCCCGAGCAGGACGAGGATGAAGATCGCGAACAGAACCAGCAAGATCGACTCGCGCCGGTTCTTGGCCTCGAGCTTGTAGAACGACGTGACGGGCGCCATCTCTCGCTCAGCGTAGCGGGCCCGCCCGGAACTCGAAAGCCGGACGCGCGCATTTCGGCCGGGGAGACGGCGAAGCGGGCCGCGCCCGAGCTGAGGGCGTGCCAAACTACGCAGCCATGGATGCCGCGACGATCGCCCTGGTGGTGGTGCCGTTACTCCTCTTGCAGCTCGGATTGATGCTGTTCGCCCTGTACGACCTCTTCCAGGAGGATCGCCGGGTTCGGGGCGACAAGATCATCTGGGCCCTCGTCATCGCCTTCGCCAACGTCATTGGGCCGCTGATCTACTTCTTCGTGGGCCGGGACGACTCGCGCGGCGTCGAGACGGGCGGCGTCAGCGCCGCCCCATCCGCATCCATTGCCGGCATCCTGGCGACGTGGCCCACTCTCTCGGAGAGCACCGACGCGGCCGTCGCCACGGCCGGCCTGACCAAGCGCTACGGCGGCATAGTCGCCCTCGATCACCTGACCCTGACCGTCCCGAGCGGCAGCATCTTCGGCTTCCTCGGTCCCAACGGCGCGGGCAAGACGACGACCCTGCGCCTCCTCACCGGCCTCGCCACCGCGACCGCAGGCACGGGCACGGTGGCCGGCGTGCGGATCGGCGGGACGGGCGGCGACCTGGCCCGCAACATCGGATACCTGGACCAGGATCCGCGCTTCTACGGCTGGATGCGAGGCCGCGAGCTGCTGAATCTCGTCGGCGAGCTGCACGGCCTCCACGGGGCGGCGCTGCGGCAGCGAGTCGGCGAGGTGCTCGAGATCGTCGGCATGACCGAGGCCGCGCATCGGCGGATCGGCGGCTACTCGGGCGGGATGCGGCAGCGCCTCGGCATCGGTCAGGCGCTCATCAACCAGCCCCGAGTCCTATTCCTGGACGAACCGGTCAGCTCCCTGGACCCTGAGGGCCGGCGTGACGTGCTCGAAATCATCTCGCGCCTCCGCGGCACCGCGACCGTCTTCATGAGCACCCACATCCTCAACGACGTCGAGCGCGTCTGCGATCGCGTCGCGATCCTCAACCTCGGCCATCTGGTGGTCGAGGGGCCGATCGACGAATTGCTAGATCGCTACGCCCAGCCGATCTACGAGCTGGAACCCGAACCCCAGCAGCCGGGCTCGATCGAGCGGTTGGCCGGCGTGCTTCGCGGGCATCCCTGGGTGCGCGAGGTCCGAACCACGCCCGACACCGTCCGAGTCTTCGTCAACGATCCGGGTGTGGCCGGCCCGGCGATCCTGCCGCTGGTCGTCTCGAGCGGCGTCAACCTGGTCCGCTATGAGCGGGCCCGGCCGAGTCTGGAGGACGTCTTCCTGCGCCTGGTCGCGGAGAGCGGCCCGCCGATAGCGCCGCCGGTCGAGATCCCGGTCACGGGCCTGGACGGGAGGGGCCGACGATGATGGGCTTCCGAGTCCTGCTGATCAAGGAGCTGCGCGAGCAGTTCCGGACGAACCGGATCGTCGCGGTCGCCGCTGTCTTCGTCCTGTTCGGAATCCTGGGTCCGGTGACCGACCGCTACATGAAGCAGCTGATCGACGCCATCGGCAGCCAGAGCGGCGGCTTCACCATCCAGGTGCCCGGCCCCTCGCTCCCGAACGATCTCGGGCAGATCGTCAAGAACCTGTCGCAGTTCGGCATCATCTGCGCCCTGCTGCTGGCAATGGGCTCCGTGGCCTGGGAGAAGGAGCGCGGCACCGCCGGAATGATCATGACGAAGCCGGCCTCGAGGGCGGCATTCCTGGCCGCCAAGCTGACGGCGATCTCGCTGAACCTGGGCCTGGCCGTGATCCTCGGCTGCGGCCTGGGCTACGTCTACACCGCCCTGCTCTACCCGTCCGTCTTCCCGCTCGGCGGCTACGTCGCGATGGCCGCGATCCTCTGGTGGACGATCGTGATCTTCGTCGCGATCACGCTCCTGGGCAGCACGTTGACGCGCTCGGCGATCGCCGCCGCGGGCCTCGGGCTGGTGGCACTGCTGGTACTCGGAATCCTCGTCCCGATCCCGCTCATCGGACCGTGGTCGCCGCTTGGGCTGTTGACCCCGGCCACGCACCTCGCCCTCGGCGAGGACGCCGGCAACTTCCTGGGCCCGCTGCTCTTCAACATCGCGCTCGTGCCCGTCATCTTCGGCGCCACCTGGCTTACCTTCCGACACCAGGAGCTATAGGGCCCAGAGCAGGTCGCGGCCCTTCGGTCCGCTAGGGCAAGGGGACTCTTGTCACGGTCGAGCCGTCGAGGATGACCAAATCTATGCCCGAGACCAGTGCCGCAACGTTGCCCTTCCAGACGACGACCGCGTTGGAGCCCTGGAACTGGACAAGGATCTGGCCCGTGGAAGTCAGGCGCAACTCGACCGTTACCACGCCCATTTGCGTCGGATCGGTCATCCAGATGTAGCGACTGCCGTCGGGTGAGATGCTGGCGGCGTTGGGCAGCGTGACCGGCTTGGTGGACCCGTCTGTCGCCAGCGACAGGGCGCTCCATGCGCCGCCGGCGGCGACATCCAGGTATGCGAGCGAATTGGGGGACATCTCCACGCCGGCGACCGCCGACGCGACCAGCTTGAGGCGACCCGTGCGGAGATTCCACAGATAGGCCCGGAAAGGACTGCGCGCCGACAGACCGTATGGAACGTTTGCGTCTTCGGTCGGGGCCAGGATGAAGAGGTTAGGATCGGAGGTCGGTGCCACGGCGACGTACCCGGCCGGCAGCGGATCCGCCGTTATCCGGCTGCCATCCGATGCGACCCGATAGAGCTTGTCTCCGCCGGTCACGAGGTAGCCGCCGCCCGGCAGGACGGGCACGCCGTAAGCGCCGAAGTCCTGGGGCGCGCCACTGGGCTGAGGGATATGGTGCTGTTTGTCGGACGCGTCGATTACGAGGATGCCGCCGTCGTTGCTCGGCATCGCTATCGAGCTGCCGTCAGTCGAAAGCATGACGACGATGTCCGAGAGCACGGCATCCGAGCGCCACTGGCCCACGGCCGGATCGACCGAGAGCAGCTCCTGCTGCAGGTCGCACCGAACGAAGTGATTGGCCAGTACGACAACGCGGGTCCCCCGCCAGCCGACGGCGTCGTAGGAGGTCGTCGGCGGATCCGACGCGCACTTGGCTGGCCCGGGAGTAGGTGTGGGGGTCTCGGCGAGCGGAAACGACGGCGAAGAGGACGGAGAGCCACTTGCGACAAGCGTCGCCGTCGGGGACGACGAGGCCGCGGGACCGACGGGCGTGGCCTGGCCGAACCACAGCGGAGCCGTGAGCACAGCCAGAACGGCAAGCGCGGCGACACCTATGGCGGCAGCCGCGGCCGTGCGCCGCGGCATCCGGAATGGCGACCAGCGCCGGCCTGGCGCACGGTTCAGGCCTTCGGCCACCCGAGCTGCCAGATCGTGAGAGGAGCCGGAGTCCAGCGTTCGATAGTGGTCGCGAAGCCGGAGTTCGAGATCGGGCTGGTTCACGTCGTTCATCGCATCGACTCCTCGGCACGGCGCTCGGCTCGTCGTTCGGCTTCGAGCGCAGCGCGCAGATGCTCCAGCGCAGAGTGGAGCCGGGACTTGACGGTTCCTTCGGGCATGCGGGTCGCGGCCGCAATCGCCGGCACGGTCAGGTCGCGCCCGAACCGCAGGGCCAGAAGCAGTTGCTCGTCGGGTACCAGGCGGCGGATCGCCCGCGTCAGCTCGTCACGATCGGCCAGAGCGCCATGAGTTCCGTCGGCCGTCGGTTCGATCTCGGTGATGGCCGGCCGCCGGGACCGCCGCCGAAGCTCGCCGCGGCAGACGTTGACCAGGATGCGGTCGAACCAGGCGTCGGCGGACGCCGCGTCGCGGAGGCTGCGGCGGCGATCCCAGGCCAGGAGAGCCGCGTCCTGGACGGCGTCCTCGGCAGCAATGGGATCGTGAAGAATCCAGTTGGCCAGCTTGTGGGCGTCGGGGAGACGGGCAAGCAACAACGCCCGGACGTCGTGGTCCGTTTGGGCGCCCGCCTCAATTGTCATATCCAGCATTGTCGCCTCGTTCTAGGGCGGCAGCTGACTTCTGGCCGCGTTGCAGTGCCTTGGTCCGATCCATTCGACAGATGCGGGAGCGCCTCCGATCGTTCGGAAATCGATCCGAGAGGTTCGGCGACCAGCGGTGTACCGCTCCGGCGGCCACTCGCCGGAGTGGCAGTTGCTCGGTCTGGCGCGGCGACGAGCCGTGGCGACGAGCCCCGCCCCCACGCCCGCCACCGTGGCCGTGGTTGCGGCCGCGGCCACGGCTTCTTGCAGATACGCCTACCGGGCGTGCCTTCCGCAACTTGACGGCGAGGCCAGCCCGCGCCGGGTCTGCTGACCCCCAAACCACGCTCACGAAGCCCCGATCGGTTGGCCCAGATACGCCCTCTTCGGGCGCCGGTGGCTTCGATCCGCGGCCAACACGCCCACCAGGCGTAGATGACGGAGACCGGCGCGAATCTCCGTCAGATACGCCCGCCGCGCGTGAGAGAGGATCGGGAACGGTGGCGGCCGGCGAGCCTCGAGCCCGTCCCCACGCTGACGTCGCTCCCGTCCCTACTTCTTCAGGCCCCTCACCAGACGGGCCGGCTCGAGGGCGGTGCGACGGCCGCGGTTCGCCATCGCCTTGGCCAGGGCCACCTCGTGGGCG
>PLLE01000046.1 GCA_003141245.1 Chloroflexota bacterium | reverse complement strand
CCGCGCTGAGGGTGCCCGCTGCGGAGAGCCTTCTCATCGACCGCGCCGGACAGGTATCTTGTGCCGCATTACGGGGCGACCCCGGCGTCGCGCGAAAGGATCACGCGCGGCCAGACGTGCGACGCCACCCACAAGCCGGACGGCAGATGCCACCCGCAGCCAGAAGCACGAGACGCCACCCGCGGCCAGATGTGCGAGGAGGTCTTCGGTGTTCGTTCCACTTTCGGTGCTCGAATTCCGCGACCGCGCCGAGACCTACTTCGGCGAGAAGGTCGGAGTCGTCGACGGCGAGAAGCGCTTCACCTACCGGCAGTTCGGAGAGCGAACCCATCGGCTCGCCAACGCGCTGGTAGAGCTTGGCGTCGAGGCCGGCGATCGAGTCTCGTTCCTCACCTACAACACCCACCAGTTGCTCGAGGCGTACTACGGCGTGCTCGAGGCCGGCGCGGTGCTGAACCCGATCAACATCCGGCTGACGCCCAAGGAGATCGCCTACATCGTCGGCCATGCCGGCTCGAAGGTCGTCTTCTTCCACAAGGACTTCAAGCCGCTCATAGAGGCCATGGCTGCGGAGCTGCCGGCCAGGCCCCGCTTCGTGATCATGGAAGGCGAGGCCGGCGGCGTTGCCTCAGACGAATACGAGGCCCTGCTGGCGGGCGGCTCGACCGATCCGCTCGAGCCGGAGATCGACGAGAACGCCATTGCCGAGCTCTTCTACACGAGCGGCACGACCGGCTTCCCCAAGGGCGTCTCGATGACCCATCGGGAGCTGTATCTGCACGGCATGTATGCGGAGATCGCCCTCGGGTTCACGCAGGACGACGTGGTTCTGCACGTGGTGCCGCTCTTCCACGTCAACGGCTGGGGCACGCCGCACTTCCTGACGATGGTCGGCGGGCGTCACGTCATGCTCCGCAAATTCGAGCCGGTGGCGCTGATGCAGGCGGTCGAGCGCCACAAGATCACGCGCATTCTCGCCGTGCCGGCGATACTCAACGCCGTTCTCAACCACCCCGACCGGGCCAAGCACGACCTCTCGAGCCTGCGCCAGTTGATCAGCGGTGGCGCGCCATCCTCGCCGACCCTCATCCGCGGCCTCGAAGAGGCGCTGGGCGTCCAGACGATCGTCGGCTATGGGCTCTCGGAGACATCGCCGATTCTCACGATTGCCCAGCCGCGGACCTTCCTGACCGAGTCCGAACCTCCGGCGAAGCGACAGGAGCGCCAGGCCATGACCGGCTGGCCACTTCCCGGCGTCCGGCTGCGCGTCGTCCACACCGACGGGCGCGACGTCCGCCCCGACGGCGAGCAGATCGGCGAGATCCTGGTCCGCTCCAACGTCGTCATGGACGGCTACTTCCGCGACCCCGAAGCCACGGCCGCCACCATTCGCGACGGCTGGCTCCACACCGGCGACATGGCCGTGATCGACCGCGAGGGCTACGTCCTCATCAAGGATCGCTCCAAGGACATCATCATCCGGGGCGGCGAGAACATCTCCTCGGTCGAGGTCGAAAACGCCATCCTGGCGCACCCCGCCGTGCTTGAATGCGCGGTCGTCGCGGCTCCGGACAAGGCGCTCGGCGAGGCCCCGATCGCACTGGTCGTGCTCCGGCCGGGAGCTACCGCGACGACGAAGGAGCTGCGCGACCACTGCAAAGCGCACATGGCCCGCTTCAAAGTGCCGCGCGAGATCCACTTCCGCGACGTTCTGCCGAAGGGCGGCACGGGCAAGATCCTCAAGACGGAACTGCGCGAACCGTTCTGGAAAGGCCACGAAGCTCGGGTCCAGTAACGGCAGGCCGGCGCGGCCAAACCGGAGGCGGCCGAAACGAAGCGGGCCGAACCGGAGGCGGCCAAACCGGAGGCGGCCGAAACGAAGCGGGCCGAACGCTCGAAAGCCAGCAGGAGGACGAAAGCGTGCTGTTCGATCTGCCTCTCGCGGAACTGCGGGTCTACAAGCCCCAACGCGAGGAACCCGACGACTTCGACTCCTTCTGGGCCGACACCCTGACCGAGGTTCGATCGCACCCGCTCGAAGCGAGGTTCGAGCCGGTCGACGCCGGGCTTTCCTCGATCGATGTCTTCGACCTGACCTTCGCCGGCTTCGGCGGCCAGCCGATCAAGGGCTGGTTCCTGGCGCCCTCGAACCCGGCGTCTTCGCCCTTCGCCAAAGACGGCCGGCTGCCGTGCGTCGTCGAGTACATCGGCTATGGTGGCGGCCGGGGCCGGCCGATCGACTGGCTCCTACCGCCCAGCGCGGGCTACGCCCATCTCGTGATGGACGTGCGCGGCCAGGGCAGCACCTGGCGCGCGGGCGACACGCCCGACCCCGAATCGAGCGCGGCCGGCGGTCAGTTCCCGGGCTACGTGACCCGGGGCATCCTCGACCCGGCAACCTACTACTACCGGCGCCTCATGGCCGACGCCGTGCGCGCCGTCGAGGCGGCCCGATCCCATCCGCTTGTCGATCCGAGGCGCGTCGCCGTCAACGGCGGCAGCCAGGGCGGCGGGCTGGCGCTGGCCGTGGCGGGGCTCATGCCGGACCTGCTGCTGACCCTGACCGACGTGCCATTCATGTGCCACTGGCGCCGGGCCACCGAAATCACGGATTGCGACCCGTACCACGAGATCGTGCGTTTCTGCAAAGTCCACCGCGACCAGGCGCAGAGGGTCTTCACAACGCTGTCGTACTTCGACGGCGTCAACTTCGCCGCGCGGGCCAAGGCCCCGGCGCTTTTCTCGGTGGCCTTGATGGACCAAATCAGTCCGCCCTCGACGGTCTTCGCCGCTTACAACCACTACGCCGGGCCCAAGCAGATCGTGGTCTACCCGTTCAACGGCCACGAGGGCGGCGAGACGATCCACTCCGAGGTCAAGCTACGCCGTCTGGCCGAGGTGGCGCGGGTCTGATGTCTTCGGCGGAAAGCGCGGTACCCCGGCCGGAATGCCTCAATTTGGCGGCGTCACGGCACCGGTGAGCGCGTCGATTTGCGCGGAGACGTATTCGGCGGTCGAATTGTAGAAGAGCATGTAGGTCCAGTACGGACCGCTGCCGTCGACCCTGCTGAAGTCCAGAGTGAGGCTCGGTTCCTTCGTCTTGTCGAGAGGGTACTGGGAGGCCAGTGCCGCTTTGCCGAGGCCGACCGCCTTGTCGCTGTCGATGATGGCGTAGGGGATCCGCTTGGTGTACTTGTTGACGAACGAAATCACTCCGTCACCGGCGATCTCACGAGTCCTGGTGACCTTGCCCCACATATCGATGTCGACGAGAAGCACGGCATCGGCGTCGACTTTGTCGATAAAACGGAGTGTCCATTCACACAGGCCATCGTCATTGACGTAGAGGCCGACCGCGGTGATGAGGTACGCCCCGCCGCGCCACTTCTGCGCCTCCGCGCGTGCCCTGCGCCACTCCTCGCGGAATGTGTACGACAGCGGGCCGCCACCGCCGTCGGCAATCCCGGTCCCGAGCGGAATGTCGTCGTTCAGCGCCTGGTCGGTCGCGCTCGGCGCCCCCGTCCCGACAAGCGCGCCGCTCTTCGTGGCAGATGGGCCATGCGACACGAGGCCACCGGGCCCCAGGCACGCGGATGATGCCAGCATGACGAACGTCAACGCGAGGGCCCCGACCCATCGTCCCCGAGTCCAGTGCCCGGAGTCGCCGCGCATCGATGACCCGTCGAGACCGAAGACCTTGCGGAGCGTCATCGTGTCATCCCTCTTCGATGAGTACGTGGCATCACGTGCGATGAGGCCACATTCCGTGGCCGGCGCGTGCTCACGGACACGATGGTGGGTGGGTGGGCATCGCTCGTCAAGTGGACCGGACGATTCGCGCCGGAGTCGGCGCGGAGGACAACGCTCTTCAGCACGTCTCGTGGAGCAGCCGCGCGTCGCGACGATCTCGGCGGCGAACAAGCGCGATTATGTGCATGCGCGGAAGCGCCCGCGTTCTCGCCGCGTCGCAGCGGTGAGACTGTCACGGCGTCGAGCGACTTCGAGAAGAGGCGAAGCGATGAAATTCACCGACGGCTGCTGGTTGCTGCGGGAAGGCGTCCGGGCTCTCCACCCTCGATCGGCCCACCGGGTCGAGGCGACCGCCGATTCGATGTCGATTCTGGCGCCCACGGAGGATGTCGCGGATCGCGCCAGGATGCACGACCTCGCCGCCCTGACGATCGACCTGGCGTCGCCCGCCGCCGACGTGATTCGCGTCCGTCTGACCCACCACGCCGGGGCGCGACGTCGCGGGCCGGACTTCCCGCTCTTCCAGGGCGGCGCCCAGGATGTCCACGTCCGGGTCGACGAGAAGGCCGCCGGCCTCCAGTCCGGACGTCTGTCAGTGCGGGTCGCGCGGAAGGGCCCCTGGCGGGTGGAGTTCATGGCCGACGGTCGGACGCTCGCCGCCACCGACGCCAAAGGCATGGGCGCCGTCGAGTGGCCGGGCCACGGCCGTGGAGGCGGCGACGGCCACTTCATGGTCGAGCAGCTCTCGCTGGCCGTGGGCGAGCGTGTCTACGGCCTGGGCGAACGCTTCGGCCCGTTCGTCAAGAACGGTCAGTCGATCGAGATCGCGAATCGCGACGGCGGCACCGGCTCCGAGCAGGCCTACAAGAACGTCCCCTTCTACCTGACCGATCGCGGCTACGGCGTCTTCGTCAACGACCCCTCGACCGTCTCCTTCGAGGTGGCCACCGAACGGGTGGATCGGGTCCAGTTCAGCGTCGAAGGCCAGTCGCTCGAGTACTTCGTCATCTACGGCCCGACGCCCAAGGAGGTCCTGGAGAAGTACACCGCCCTGACCGGCCGCCCGGCGCTGCCGCCGGCCTGGTCCTTCGGGCTGTGGCTCTCCACCTCGTTCACGACCGACTACGACGAGAAGACCGTCACCGGCTTCGTGGCGGGGATGGCCGAGCGCGGGATCCCCCTCAGCGTCTTCCACTTCGACTGTCACTGGATGCGCGAATTCCAGTGGGTCGACTTCACCTGGGACGAGCGGACCTTCCCCGATCCGGCCGGGATGCTGGCCCGCCTGCACGAGCGCGGCCTGCGCGTCTGCGTCTGGGTCAACCCGTACGTGGCCCAGGCCTCGCCGCTCTTTGGCGAGGCGGCGGCCGCGGGATTCCTGCTCAAACGCCCAAACGGCGACGTCTGGCAGACCGACCTCTGGCAGCCGGGCATGGGGATCGTCGATTTCACCAACCCCGAAGCCTGCCGCTGGTACACGGGCAAACTCGGCGCTCTGCTCGACCAGGGCGTCGACTGCTTCAAGACCGACTTCGGCGAGCGCATCCCGACCGATGTCGCCTGGTTCGACGGCTCCGACCCGGAGCGGATGCACAACTTCTACCCGTACCTCTACAACCGCGCCGTCTTCGATCTGCTGCGCGAGCGGCGAGGCGAGGGCGAAGCCGTCGTCTTCGCCCGATCGGCCACGGCCGGCTGCGGGCAATTCCCGGTCCACTGGGGCGGCGACTGCGAGAGCAACTTCGCCTCCATGGCCGACACCCTGCGCGGCGGGCTCTCCCTGGGCCTCTCCGGCTTCGGCTTCTGGAGCCACGATATCGGCGGCTTCGAAGGGACGCCGCAGCCGGTTCTGTATCACCGCTGGTCTGCCTTCGGGCTGCTCTCGTCGCACAGCCGGCTCCACGGCAGCGACTCGTACCGCGTCCCGTGGCTGATCGACGACAAGGCCGTGGACGTGGTTGCTTCGTTCGCCCGGCGCAAGTGCCGGCTGATGCCGTACCTGTACGACGCGGCCGTGGAGGCGTCGCGGCGCGGAATCCCGATGATGCGGGCGATGTTCCTGGAGTTCCCCGACGATCCGACCGCCGGCTACCTGGACCGCCAGTACATGCTCGGCGACTCGCTGCTGGTCGCGCCCGTTTTCGAGGAGAGCGGCGAGGTCGCCTTCTACGTTCCGGCGGGTCGGTGGACGCACTACATCTCCGGCCGGACGATCGATGGACCCGCCTGGATCCACCAGAAGTTCGACGTCATGAGCCTGCCGCTGCTGGTTCGACCGGGCTCGATCTTGGCCGTCGGCGAGCACGGGGATCGGCCGGACTACGACTTCGCGGACGGGGTGACGCTCCGCGCGTACGAGATCGCGGAAGCCTCGAAGGTGACGGTCGAGGTGCCGACCATTCGCGGCGAGGTGGACTCCGTCTTCGAGGTACGCAGGCGCGGGAGCTCGATCGTCGCCGAGCGGACGGTCGGATCCAAGCCCTGGCGGCTGCTGCTGGTGAACCTCGACTCGGCGAGAACGGTGGCCGGCGGGGCGGCCGAACGGTCGGCAGAGGGGACGCTGATCACGCCTTCCGAGGGCTCGAGACAGATCGAGATCTCGCTCGCCTGAGCCACTCCCAGGAGGCATGCGTGAAGCGACGCGCCCTGCTTATCGCGACGATCGCGCTGCTCGCCGTCTTCGCCTACGACGCGGTGTTTCGGTTGGCGGTGAGCGGCGTCGTGGCCCTGCCGTCGGTGCCGGGCGGCTTGAAGATGCTGACCGCCGTGCTCGCCCTGTTCAGCCTCGCGCACGCCTGGTACGCGCTCGGGGTGCGGCATACGCTGGCCTTCTTCGGCCTCAGCGCCGTCATCTCGTGGGCGTTCGAGCAGGCCGGCGTCACCACCGGACTCGTCTTCGGCGCCTATCACTACACCGACTACCTGGGGCCGAAGCTCGGCCATGTCCCCTACCTGATCCCGCTGGCCTGGTTCATGATGATCTACCCGAGCTACGTGATCGCGAACCTGGCCCTCGCTCGGCGGCCGACCGGGACGCCGCGCGGCCTCGTCCCGCTGGTCCAGCTGGCCGCCGCCAGCGCGGTGGCGATGACGGTCTGGGACCTGGTCATCGACCCGATCCTCTCCGGTCCCTCGGCTCGCGCCTGGATCTGGGAGTCGGGCGGGCCGTACTTCGGGATCCCGATCCAGAACTACCTGGGTTGGCTGGCGACGACCTTCGCGGTCTACCTCGCCTACCGCGCGGTCGAGCAGCACGTCGCATCTGCGCCCGTCGGCTCGATGCCGGCGTGGGTGACTGCGCTCCCGGTCGCGGCCTACGCCCTGATGCTGGCCTCGAACCTGCTGTCGGGAGCGGCGCCCACCGCGGTCGCGCCGATCGGGCTCGTGGCGATGGGCATCCCGGTCGCCGTCGCCACGATTGGGCTATGGCAGATTCGGTCGCCGAGAGCAGCAGAGTAGCCGGCGGCGTCACGCCGTCGGGGTCAGCTCACCGCTGCCTGCGCGAGCTCGGCTCCCCACCGCCGCGCCTTCTCCAGCTCGCCGTCGCGGAGCGGCCCGAACTTCCCTTTGACGACGAAGCGCCGGCCCTTTACGACCGGGCGGTATCCGGCGGTCTCAAGGCCCCGGGCGATCGCAGACGTGGCTCCGCCGGGCGACCACCGCAGGCCGGTCTCGAATGTGGCGAAGCGGCCATGCCCCGCGGGTAGGGTCGCGAGCCACGAACGCATCGACGGGTGGGAGAGGTCGGGTGCCCTCGGCGCCCCGATCTGATTCGCGGCGATGTTCTCGCGCATCCCGTCGGTGGGCAGCTGGAAGCCGAGCACCGGGGCGCCCGCCACGATGAGGTCGACGTCCGCCATCGCCTTGCCGGAGGCCTCGGAAGTGGAAAGCGCTCGCACCTCCGGCCCCAGTCCTTCGGCAATGGCGCGGGCGATCGCGGCCGTGTTTCCCCAGAATGATTCGTAGACGACAACCGCCTTCACGGCACTCATCCTCCCATCTCCATCTCTCAACCTTGCAGCAAAGCCGGCCGGTCGTGTGGCATTCATCGGTGGCGACCGATCTGCCTCAAACTGACGGAATGATCGCGATTCTTGGCGGCCTCGGTGCCGCCTTCATGTGGGCAGTCGCCAACCTGGCGTCGGCGCGGTCCAGCCGCCTCATCGGCGCGTCGTCGACGGTGGCNNATCGGACTGCTGCTCGTCTATCGGGGGCTCCGAATCGGGAAGGTGGGCGCCGTCCTGGCGCTCGCCTCGACCGAAGGGGCCATCGCGGCGGTGATCGCGGTCGTCGCCGGGGAGCGGCTGACGATCCCGGTGGCGGTGGTACTCGGAATCATCGCGATGGGCGTCGCTACGGTAGCCCTGGCCTCGGACAATGCCGCGGAACCGTCCGAGGTGAACGCGGACGCCGGGGTGCGGCCCGGCCCCAGCGCCGAACGGCGAGCGGCAATGTTCGGGGCTGTGGCAGCGATCGCCTTTGGCTTCGCCATCTACGGCACTGCGCAGGCGGGCATCAGCCTGCCGATCGTCCTCGCCGTCATGCCGGCTCGAGTCGCCGGCGTTGCGCTGGTATTCGTCCCGATGGCCCTCACCCGCCGCCTTCGGATGACGCGCCGGGCCGTGCCCCTGGTGGTCGTCATCGGGCTGGGCGAGGTCCTCGGCAACGCCTCCTACGTCGTGGGAGCGCGCGAGAGCATCGCCATCGCAGCCGTCCTGGCCAGTCAGTTCGCGGCGGTCGCGGCAGTCGCGGCCTTCTTCCTCTTCCGCGAGCGGCTCTCGCCGCGTCAGCGCTCCGGGGTCGTCGCCATCGCGGTCAGTGTCGCGATCCTTACCGTGGTCAGGGGCTAAGGACGACCGCTAGACGGGTCTCGAACCCGCGACATTCAGCTTGGAAGGCCGCGACATCTGAGAGCCCGAGGCGTCCCCTGGCGGTGACCGGTGAGCGTAGACGATCGGGCCGGCGACGGTCCACGCCCAGGTATCGCCCCGACGCGCCTTACGGGGCCACCACCCGATTGCGACCGGCCCGCTTGGCCATGAAGAGCCCGACGTCGGCCCGGCCGAGCAGCGCTTCCTTCGTGGGCCCGGCGGGATCGACGACGGCGCATCCGGCACTCACGGTGGCACGCAGCGGTTGTCCATCGGCGCCGGGCACCGAGCGCGCCTCGAGCTCCCGGCGGACTTCGTCGGCCATTCGCACGGCCTCGGGAAGGCCGCAGTCTTCGAGGATCGCGACGAACTCCTCGCCACCGTAGCGCGCGACGAGGTCGGAGGAGCGCAGGCGCTCCCGCAGGATCTCACCGAACAGGCGGAGCACGGCATCTCCAGCGAGATGCCCGTGGCGACGATTGAAGTTGCCGAAGTGATCGAGATCGAACATGATCGCGGCCAGGTTCCCGGCCGGTCCGCGGCGCTTGAAACGGGCGATGGCGAGGTCGAGTGCGGCGTCGAAATGCCGACGGTTGTAGAGGCCGGTGAGCGCATCGTGGATGGCGAGCGCCGACACCTCTTCCACCAGGTAGGCGTTGGCGAGCGCGAGCGCCGCGTGTGAGCCGAGCAAGGCCAGCACCTCGCGCTCGGCCTGCGTGAACGTCGCGCCCGTCTCGAACCGGCCGCCGGAAATCACGCCCAGCACCATGTCCTCGTTGATGAGCGGCACCCCCACCGCCCAGATCGTTTCGTGCTGCTGGTAGTCCCGCAACGCCGCGCTGTACTCAGCGCCCGGCTTGTGTTCCGTCATGACCACGGCGCGCTCGCTGATGGCGCGACCGGCCGTCCCATGGCCGGGTTCGATGATCGCGCCGACGGCGCCAAGGGCGAGTCCGCGGACGGCGCTGACGCGGTATCGGCCATCGCTGCGATCCAGCATGGTGATCACGACCGTGTCCGAGGGGACGACAGCGCCCACAGCGTCGACCAGTGCCGCCGCCAGGCGCCCGGGTTCTCGGATCGCGTTCACGGCGGCCGCGAACTCCGCGAGGGCCGCGAACATGCGCACCCGATCACCCAGGGCCTCCTGCGCTTGCCTACGCCGCAGGGCACCGGAGAGGCGATCCGCGATGGCCCGCGCCAGGCGCAGGTCACTCGGCGTCAGGCCCCCGGGCCGCATCGCCTCGATGTTGAGGACGCCGAGCGTTACGCCGTCGCCAAGGAGCGGGGCGGCGATCTCGGTCACCACCGCTTCGTCCCCGGGCACGTAGTCTGGGTCGCTGCGGACGTCGGGTACGAGCTCCGCTAGGCCGGTTCGGTACACGCGGCCGATAACACCCCTGCTGGCGTCCAGGCGCTCTGGCAGGGCCCGATACCCGTGCTGCGCGCCCAGTCGCAGGTCGGGCCCGTCGGCCACGTACAGCGACAGGAAGCGGTAGCCCATCCGAGTCTCCATCTCGCCCAGCACCGCGTCGAGCGAGGATTGGACCGGCCCCTGCTCCGCGAGGAGGCGTCCCACGGTCTCGATCCCGTACAAGGCGTCGTCCCTCCGGCGGGCCTCGGTGATGTCGGTCCCGATCGAGATCACGTGGGTGACGGCGCCCTGGTCGTCGGTGAGGCACGTGTTCTCCCAGCTGATGAGCGGCAATGCACCCGTGCGCGTCAGCCAATGGTTCTCGTGTGAGTTGGGAAAGGCCCCCGCCCGGAGATCGGCCACCAAGGCCCTCAGGTCTTCGACCTCGGCCGGCGGGATCACCACGTCCCAGAGCAGCCGCCCGACGACCTCCGCGGAGCTGTAGCCGCTCAGACGCTCGCAGGCGCCGTTGAAGCGCACCACCTGCCCCTGGGCGTCGAGGACCAGCACGAGCGCCCCGACGACGTCGAGGATCGCGCTGACGAACCGCTCCTGGCCGGCCTGCTTCGCGTGCGCCTCGCCGGTGGCGGTGATGTCGCGGGCCACCGAGACGCTGCCGAGGAGCCGGCCGTCGACCATGATCGGCTGCACCGTCGAGTCGAGCCAGATCTCGCGGCCGTCGCGAAGCCGAACGGTGCCCGTTCCGCGCCACGTCCGTCCGGCCTCGAGCTCGGTGGCAAACTCGCGCTGGTCGCCGAGTTGCGCCATCCGAAAGGGCAGCAGCTCGCCGAACGCGCGGCCGACCGCCTCGCTGGCCGAATAGCCAAACAGGCGCTCGGCCGATACGGTCCAGTGCGTGATCCGATTGGCCGCATCGGTCGCGAACACGGCGTCGGAGATGTTGTCGAAGAGGATGTGCTGGATCTCCCCGCCGTCAGTGGCGGCGTCGATCGCCGGCCCGTCCGTGCTGGGACCGTCGGCGCCGGAGGCCCGAGTCGTTCTTGCCCGCCGTTCCCGACCGCCGGGCACAGCCCCACCCGCACCGGCGTCCGGTGAACGAGATCGCGACCGTGGGTTGCTCATCGCGAGTCACCAGTGCGCAGGATGTCCGGCGAGGCGGGGCGATCGATTGGGCCCAGCCGGGAATTGGCCTCGACCCGCGCATCATGGTGCGTCGCCGCACGTACTGCAACGGTCCTCGCGGCTCCGGCGGGGAGGACCGCTGCTGTGAGACGACCATTGGGGGATTGGAGCGGGAGACGGGTCTCGAACCCGCGACATTCAGCTTCGAAGGCCGCGACGTCTGAGCGTTGTGGCACCGCGCCCAGGAGCCCGAGCGAAACGTGTCGAGTTTGTCGTGTCTTCAGGGACTGCCGGGACGGATCGATTCAGAAGGGGCCCACCCAATTGGGAACAGGTAACCCGCCGCGTTGGGTAGGCGAGAGAGTGACATCGGCCACTAGCACAGGGCGTCGACGCCCCCGAAAGTTGGCGCATGCTCGTGGCCAGCCGGGAGGGCCAAAGCCTGCGGGCTGTCCTCGCCGGCGCATGCCGCCGCTGGCCGAGAAGTGTATGGAGGTGTCCCGCTTTGGATTCCCCAGCGACGTACCTGAACTGGAACTTCATCCTGATCTCCATCCCGAACGTGCTGATGATCCTCGGGATGGTCGTGGTCTTCGTCATCGCTCTGCTCGCGCCTTTCCCGGCCCACGGCGAAGCCGTAGAGCTCGAGGACGGCCACGATGCGTGACGCCGACTCTTCACCCCAGGCCGAGCCCTCGAGCTGGACGCTCGCGACCAGGCGCTTTCTCCAGCGCAGTCTGCCGCTGACGCACCTGTTGCCGGATCGCCAGCCCGTCTTCGTGGGCTCGTGGGTCTACATTTTCGGCGTCGTAGCGATCGCCGGGCTCATATGGGTTGTCGGGAGCGGAGTCGTGCTGGCTCTCTTCGGCCCTCAATGGTGGCATCAGTCGGGCATCGGCCGCTTCGTGAACAGCCTGCACCTCTGGTCGGTCCAGGTCTTCTTCGTCTTCATGGTCCTGCACCTGTGGGGCCAGTACTTCATGGCGAGCTGGCGCGACGGACGGGCAAAGACCTGGATGGTCGGCGTCGTGATCTTCGCCTTCAGCATCGTCACCGCGTTCACCGGCTTCATCTCGCAGCAGAACTTCGACGGCCAGTGGATCGCGGTCAANNCGGCCGGGATCGGATCGTTCTTCAACGTCCTCAACTTCGGCCAGATGTATGGCATCCACATCATGCTCCTGCCGATGTTGGTTGCGACCCTCGTCGCCGTCCACGTCCTGCTGGTGCGCGTTCATGGCGTCGTTCGGCCGATTGAGAAGAAGCAGGCGGCGCAGCCGTCCCACGAGGAGTCCGCGTCGTGACCACCGACGATCCCCAGGCCCGGTACTACGCCGGCATCAAGATGATCCGGTACGACCTCGTCAAGGAGTTCGTACTGGCGTTCCTGGCGGTCTCCGTCCTTGTAGTCGGCCTGGCGGGAGTATTTTCCTCGCCCGACGACCCGGCTGTGACGATCCAAACCTGGGCCACCAAGGAGCCGGTCGATTTCGTCACAACCGCGGCGTCCGAGCTGGCCGGCACGAGTGGCACGGCCGGGTACGGACCGCCCTACACGAACACGCCGGACGTGGCTCAAGCCGTCGGACCGATCGCTCCGCAGGCGTGGGCGGGCGTCGGCGCCCCGATCGACACGGCTCAGGACTTCGTTCTTCGGCCCCTCGGGTTCGCGGCGGTCGGCAATCCGACCCTCACTGCGGCGCTCCAGACGTACGGGGCAGCCGGCCCAGACCAACAGCAGACGTGGCTCACGAACTACTCGACCGCCCTCGCGGACGCCACCATCGCGAATGACGAGGTCAGCGTTGCATCGGGCGAATACGGACCGGTGCCTGATCTGATGGCCGGACTGCTCGGGCTAGCCCGCACCGGCGCCCTCGACGGCCTGCTTCTCAGCAGCGGCAACCTCTTCCAGACCGACTTCACGCGGCCGCTTCTCTTCATGGGCGACGGCGAGTACCTCTCCAACCTTGCCGCCGATCAGCACCTCACGGGCGACCAGTGGGGGATGATGAACGAGACAGGCAACTACCCGGGCCAGACCTGGCTCTGGCTCTTCTCGTTCTGGTATCAGATCCCGCCCTTCAACACGGCCCCGAACACTGACCTCCTGGTCATCATGCTGATGATCGGGTTGACGGCGCTCCTGGCGCTCGTCCCATTCATTCCGCTCCTGCGCGACATCCCGCGCTGGATCCCCGTCCACCGCATCATCTGGCGGCGCTACTACCGGGGCAGGTGACAACGCCAACCAAAGACCCGACGGACTCGCCCGCCGACCCGCAGATTGCCCAGGAGCCCGAGCGAAACGTGTCCAGTTATCGTGTCGTCACCTACGACGACCACGCGCGTTGACGCAACAGACGGGTCGCGTTCCTGGGGATCGGGTGCGTCCTACCGGCCTGCCTCACGACGCTACTCGCGCCCGGGCAATGGCCTTCTGATCGCGCCCGGCGCGGCGGTCAGGGTCCTCGGAGCTGCCACACCTCGACACCGTCGACGCTGTACACCGTCTTGAAGAGCGGGCTCGCCCCGAAGTCGGTCGGCGAGTGCCCGCTGCAATCGAGCAGGCCACCCGCCGAGAGGACGTAGCCAGCGCCGTAGCGCGCCATCACGTGCGCGGCGGCGGCATCCCCGTCGCAGTAGACGCTTTGGACATCAGCGGCGCGGCTGTCGGGATCGTAGCCGAGGTTGGCCGCGTAGGGGCCATACGTCGTGATCCGCAGGCGCCCGGCGAGATCCACCGGGCTGTCCATCCACGCATCTGTCACGAAGACGGAGCGCTGCGGCGTGTTCGCGGCAATCCAAGCGGCGGCGCGCTCCTGCGCGTCGGTCATCGCCACCGTTGCGCTCGTGACGTGCCACACGGCGACGAGCGCCGGCGAGAGCGTCGAGGCGACGAGGACGCACGCTATCAGCGGACGAGGCCAGCGGCGCACGAGCCACGCGGCCATGATCGCCACCGCGATCCACTCCATCTGGAAATACTTGTTCATGTCGAACTGGACAGCGCTCACCCTGATCACGTTCGGGACGATGAAGAGCGCCGCTGCCCAGGCGAACAGGAATGCGCGGTCGGACAGATCGCGCCGCGTGGCCGCAACGAGCGCCAGCATGAATGGCACGCCGAGGTTCGTAAGGTAGAAGAAGACGACGGCAGGTGGCCCATCCGACAAGGGGGCCGATTCCCAGCCGGTCACGATACCGAAGTAGCCGTGCCCGACCTGCTGCAGCGCAGGACCGATGATGAACGGCAGCCCGGCCACCAGCGGAGCGAGGAACAGGATGGCATCGCGGCGCCACGTCGGACGCTTCCATTCGCGCCGGATGAGCACGTACAGGAGCACGATCAGGTAGGTGGCCGGGAACGCGAAGAAGTCGAACGGCGCGAGCAGGGCGGCGATCAACCCGGCGAGGATCATGCCCGCAGGCCGGGTGCCCAGCGAAGCCCGAACGAGAAGCACCGCGGCGACGAGGCCCGGCAGTCCGACGGCCGTCGCCCGGTGCGGCAGCAGGCCCGTGCCCAGCACCGACGCTATCCGGAAATAAGGCCACCCGGCGTTCCAGGTGTTGTCGTAGCTGTTGGCGGCGATGAGCGAGCCGATCGACGAATGCGTGGAGATGAGGTCCAGCGGGAGCCGGATGTAACCCATGCCGCCCCCGAACACCACGAGCACGGCGGCCAGCCCGGCGACTCGTCGATCGTTCGATATGACGAGGGCGAGTTCCCACGACACGAGCGCGAGCACCCCGGCCATCAGGCCGTTCGTGAGCGTGAAGACGGGGATCACGTCCATCCCGGCGACCGTCGCCGCGATCGCGCCGTGGAAGTCGGCGAACCAGTGATACAGGAGGGGGACGCCTGAGAAGTAGGGAACCTGAGGCGGGAAGTTGCCGTTCTGGATGCTCGCCCCGATCGAGACGTGGACGAGGAAGTCGCTCCAGTTCCATCCGCCCGAGACCCAGCCGCCGGACGTGAGGTGCCAAGCGCTGAGCGCCAGAACACCCCCAACCACGAGCGCCGCGAAACCGGCGATCGCCCAGGGCAGGGGCTCCCTTCGTGTCTCCCCCACGACCGCCCGGACGCTGATTCGCGGAGGCGGTGCCAGCCAGGGGAGCGGGGCCGTGGCAAGGAGGTAGGACGCGGCTGCGAGCAGGAAGATCGAGACGAGCACGGCGTCGCAGCCGAATCCGCCGGTGACTGTGGCGACGACATTGACGAGATGAGCCGACACGTAGATCGAGGCCACGACGCCGACAGCGAGCCTGCCCGGCGCTCCAAGGGCGGGCGCGGCCCGCGAGACCAGCAGCCAGCCAGGCAGGACGAAAAGGAACGGCCAGGCAAGGATGGGCGCCGAACCCGGGAACATGCGGACGACCATGAGGGCGGCGACGATCCAGCCGAGCGCGATCACCGCACCAAGAACGCGCAGCGCAGACGGACCAGACATGCCGATCGGATCGGAGAGACGGAAGCGGCGCCGGAGGAGCCGGCCGATGGCCATGATCTGAGTCTACCGGCTCGAGTTGCAGATGTGCCGCAACTGGTTCGACGGGCGCCCCTGCTCCATCCGGTCGGGCGCGAGGAACTGCCCCCGCTCGCGATGAGCCGTCTGCGGTAGCAGGCCGCGGCCCATTCGGCCGCGATTGGGCCGCGCCGTCGCCGCGGCTGGTCCGAACCAGACTCCCCCGCCCATGCCGTCGTCCCTCCCCTTGACGTAGGCCCCACGCTGACCTGAGAGACAGTCTACGGGCACGCGACCGGCGGCGTCCGTTGGCCAAGCACACCCAAACGACCGCCATTTGTCGCGAAGGGGGACTGGAGCGGGAGACCTGTCTCGAACCCGCGACTAGCACCGTGCTTGGAGACCCGGGCATAGCGTACCGAGCTCCCCCGGCGCCGCGAACCCCGGGCGCCGCGAACCCCGGGCGCCGCGAGCCCCGGGCGCCAGCGGGTCGCAGAGGGACGTATCATCGAATTCGTGTCCGCCGATACGTCAATGCAGTCAGACCGGCCTATCTCCGAACTGTTCGCGCAGCGGCGTCCGCTGCGCTCGCTCGAGTTCTTCCCGCCCAAAGACGAGGCGGGAACCGAGGCGTTGCGCAAGACGGCCGCGGCACTGCAACGGATCGGACCGGACTTCGTGTCGGTAACCTACGGCGCAGGGGGCAGCACGCAGGAACGCACCGCCCAAGTGTCGTCCCTTCTCAGGCATGAATTCGGCTTTACGGTTATGCCGCATGTAACCGCGGTCAACCACACCCGGGCGGAGATTGCGGCCATCGCACAGACGCACTACCAGCGGGGAATCCGCAACATCATGGCACTGCGGGGCGACCTGCCCAACGGCTTGCCCGCGGCGACTGCGTTCAAGGACGACCTGCGTTTTGGCTGTGATGTCGTCGCCCTGCTGAAGGAATTGCACCCCGATCTCTGCCTTGGTGTGGGCGGCTATCCGGAGAAACACCCCGAGGCGCCCTCGTTCGAAGCCGATCTCGTCAACCTGAGGCGCAAGGTTGACGCCGGAGCATCGTTCATCACTACCCAGCTGTTCTTCGACAACGAGGCCTACTACGAATTCGTCGATCGATGCCGCACGGCAGGGATCAGCGTGCCCATCGTCCCCGGCATCATGCCGATGCTCTCACTCGAACAAATCAAGCGGATCACCAGAATGTGCGGCGCCTCGCTGCCGGACCGGCTGATCAGGCGGATCGAAGCCGCCGGCGACCAGCCCGAGATCATCGAAGCGCTGGGCATCGATTGGGCGCTCACCCAGATCCGCGACCTCCTGGCCCGGGGAGCACCGGGCTACCACCTCTATATCCTGAACCGAGCCCGAAGCGCGCTCACTCTGGCCGCCGGGCTTGCGGCGTGAGGTGAGTGCGGGAGACTACCTGTCGCCTGCGAGGCTCCATGAAGAGGGGCCAAAGCATGGTCCCGACCCACGGCGCAAGCTGAGTTTCGTGCTGAGCACGAAAGTGGAACTGGAGCGGGAGACGGGTCTCGAACACGCGACGTTCAGCTTGGAAGGCCTAAGCATCTGAGCGCTGTAGAACCGTGCCCAGAGGTCCGAGCGTAGCCTGTCCAGTTATCGTGTGTTAGGCGGCTCGTATGCGACCTTCAGGAGTAATGAGTGTGGCAACTCTTCATTTGATGGTTGGATTGCCTTGTTCAGGAAAAACAACGCTTGCGCAAGAGATTGAAAATGAGCAATCAGCGCTTCGGCTGACAACGGATGAATGGCATGTGCGTCTATTCGGTCAAGATGCAGAAGAACCAGAACATGACGTCAGACATACCCTGATCGAGACCATGCTTTGGAGCATAGCAAATAGGGCACTTGTATTGGGAACAAATGTGATTCTCGATTTCGGCTTCTGGGCACGGGAAGAACGCGAAGACTTCCGGTTGCGAGCAAAGCAGCTTGGAGCCAGTAGCGAAGTGCACTTTCTCGATGTGTCGAAGGATGAGCTGATGCGACGGCTTGCGGTAAGGAATTCACAGCCTTCACAGGAAAGCTTCCACATTCCCGAAGACATGATGAAGCCATGGATAGCGTTCTTCCAACGACCAACACCCGACGAACTTGAGCGCAGAGAATAGGGAGAATTGGAGAGAACCATAACGCCGCCTAACGCCAGCTCCAGTTGGACAGCGGCTCCGCCGCTCCGGGTTGGCTTGCTCAGCCGAAATCCGTTGAACAACGGTGATGTAGCCTTGCTACTCCCGCCGCTACCGCTGAGCTAATCCGTTATCACGAGTGGCCACGAGGCCCCACGCAGCAGCAACAAACGCCCGCAGGATCACGTCTTTGCCAATCTCAATCCGGCGATTGTCTTCCTCGGACAGCATCAGGACCGTCTGCCCGCTGGCGAGGTTGTCCATCAGAACGAACGCCCCCGCCGCGGGGACGCCAAAGTGGGCGGCGGTCCCGATCGTTGCGGCGCACTCCATCTCGACTCCGACGTAGCCACTGCATCGCCATCGAGCAACGTCGCTCGATCTCTCGAACGAAATCGTGGTGGTCGTGACGAGGGTCCCCGGTCGAACCGTCGCACGGTCGAGGCGCAGTACAAGCTCGTCACAGAGCGCCGCTGAGAGTCGGGCATCGGGCTCGATCGGCTTGTTCCGCGATAACTGGCGTGACACGCCATCTCGACCGACGACGAGCGAGGGCACGAGCACGTCTCCCGGGTGCCAACCGTCGACGAGACCGCCCATCGAGCCGACCTGAACGAGGGCGCGCGCTCCGATCTTGACGGCGAGGTGCGCAAACGTTGCCGCCATCGCCGCGCCAATCACGACGCTGATCCAGATGTTCTGGCCGCCCTCTTCGACCAGGAGCGAGTGTGCCTCTACTTCTCGCGCACCGGGCCAGATCGCTCGAACGCGCTCGAAGTAGGCGCGCTGGCTGAACTGCCCGACGAGGATCGCGGCATCGGGGCGATCATCGCCAGCGATCTCGAACATGCGCTGGACGGTGTCCGACGAGGCGTCGAATGGCAACCCTCGTTGAGGGGCAAGCATTTCGTGTCCAGTTGTCGTGTCGTCGCAAGCGGCTTCCTACTCCCCCGCAGGCGCGATCGCTGAGCCTTCGAAGGCAGTTGCCAGATCGCCACTGGACCCCACTGGCACCGACGCCACCTCGAGATCGTGGATGTAGCGCCGGCCCCGCATCCACGAAGCCGCGGCCGCAGCAATCGACAGCGCCACGCAGACGGCGAACGCGACACGCAGCCCATCGAGGAAGGGCCCGGAAAGCAGCTGCGGGAAGAACGAGTTGCTCAGGATCGTCGTCTGTGTCGAACTCGGGAGAGTCGCCAGAATGTTGGCCGGAATGAGCGTGGCCATCGGGTTGTAGCCCAGGAATGCGGCGAAGAGCGCGCCACTCGGCGGCATGCCGGATAGCTTGGTCGCCAGGTCTGCCGGCGCTCCGGCCGCGGTTAAGTGGCTATACATCGTCCCAGGAAGTCGAGCCGAGAGGCCCGCGATCACCAGGGTGAAGATGAGCGTCATGCTCAAGCTCTGGGCCACGTTCTGGAAGGTCGCCCGCATCCCCGAAGACACGCCCCGATGCTCGGGCGGCACCGCGTTCATGATCGACGCGGTGTTGGGCGCGGCGAAGCTTCCCGCTCCGATGCCGAGGGCCAGAAGCAGCAGCCCAAACGGGATGTAGTCGAAGTCGGCCGGCACCAGAAGGAAGATGGCGAACGCCGCCGCGGACAGGAGCATTCCGCCGGTCGAGAAGTAGCGGGCCCCATAGCGGTCGGAGAGGTTGCCGCACAGTGGTCCGGCGATGAGGAAACCGACGGTCATCGGCAGCATGCAGATAGCCGCCCACAATGGAGCGTCCTGGAACGCGACACCGTGAAGTGGAAGCCAGATGCCCTGCAGCCAGACGATGAGAATGAACTGGAGTCCGCCCCGCGCCAGAGACGACAGAAACCCGGCGATGTTGCCCGCCGTGAACATCCGGATCCGGAACAGTTCCAGCCGGAACATCGGGTCCGACACGCGGCCCTCGACGATGGCGAACAGGACGAGCAACAGCGCCCCGCCGGCGATCTCCGCGATCACCGATGGATTCCCCCAGCCCATGCTCGAGTTGCCGTACGGCTGGATCGCGTAGGTGAAGCCGACCAGCACCAGAACTAGCCCCGCGGCGAACAGAACGTTGCCGGGAATATCGAGGCGCTGGTGCTGGCGGATCGTGGCCGTCTCGTGGAGCATCAGATACGCCCACACGGTCCCAAAGATCCCGAACGGCACGCTTACCAGGAAGACGGCGCGCCAATCAATCGCGGCAAGGACGCCGCCGATGAGCAGCCCTGCGAACATGCCCGCCAGGACGCCGATCTGGTTCACGCCCATGGCGAAGCCGCGTTGCGAGGGCGGGAACGCGTCGGTCAGGATCGCGGCGGAATTGGCCATGAGGAATGCGCCGCCGACGGCCTGGATGACGCGGAATAAGATGATCTGAATCGCCGCATCGTTGCCCTGGCCTTGGACGAAGAAGCACAGGATCGAGCCGACGGTGAAGATGGCGAAGCCGGCGTTGTACAAACGCACGCGGCCATACATGTCGGAGATGCGACCAGCCGTCACGAGCAAGGTTGCGGTCACGAGGGTATAGCCGACGAGCATCCAGAGCATGTAGTCAGATTCGCCGGGTGCCAGCGGATCGACGCCGATGCCACGGAAGATTGCCGGCAGCGAGATCATCAGGACGCTGCCGTTCAGGCCGGCCATCAGGATGCCGAGCGTGGTATTCGACAGGGCGATCCACTTGTAGTCGATGTGGGCGAGACGGCGCTGCTTGGGCGTGCTTGTCATCCAGCGGCTTTCCGTTCTAGGGCGGCCACTGTGGCGCGTTCCGACTTGTCCGATGTGTCAGATGCTGTGGCGCCGTCCTGCTCAGGCTGGGTCGCGACGATCCGTTCGAGCAGTTCCGCGAGCGTCGCCTGGTCGGTGGCGTCCAACGAAAGGATCCCGCGCGCGACGTCGCTCTCGGTGAAACGGGTCCGCGCCTCCATCGTTTCGAGCCCGGATTCCGTCAGCCGGACGAGGGTCACGCGCCGATCACTCGGGCTCGCAAGGCGAACCACAAGCCCCGCGCGCTCGAGGCGATCGACGAGGTTGGTGATGGTCGAACGGGCCAGACCGAGCTCGGCGCCGTAGTGGCTCACTGGCACCTCGCCCAGCCGCGCCAGCGTTCGGACCGCATACAGGTCGCCGAGCGAGATTCCGTGACTTGCCGCCAGCTCACTCTGGAGCGGCTCCACGAGGGCGACGGCGCGTACGAAAGCTCGAAGCGTGCGCCGCTGACTTGCGCTCAGCGTCAAAGGAAACGCTCCCACGATACGAATAGTCCGAACATTGGGAGCATTGTACCAGTCATCGTCGCGAGCACCGAAGCGGAGCGGGAACTGGTTGAGTGCATGTATCGCGGTGGTATGGTCTGCGTAGACACGGGAGGCTCTGACACGCGGCCCACACACTGGCCGCCGGGACCGCGCCGAGCCACTGGCGAAACCGACCCGCGGTTCGCTCCGCGTCCCAGGGGGAGGTCGCTGTGAAGAGCGTGAGCGCGTTGCTCGCCGCCGGGCTGCCCGGGCCCGAGGTCGCCGAGCCCGAATCGGTCGCTCCGGTCCAGAAGCGAGTCAAGCGAGCCGGCCGTCGTCGCGCTCGTCGGATCGCGGCGCTCGTTCTTGGTTTCGTCGGGACGCTCGTTCTCGTCGGCGGGGTCGGCTACACCGCCTTCGAACCCGGCGGCGGGCCGTTCGCCGGCGACCAGACGCGGATCAAGCAGCGGCGGATCGTCAGCCGTTAGGGGTCCCGCCGTCCCGGATATGCCGACGTGCAGTTATCGTGTCGTCCCCGCACTTGTTCGGGCTGGTGGCAAGGTAGGTTCGATGGCGAGCTGCTCGCCACACCAATCGAGGCAGACCAGGCCGTGGGGCCGTGGCTCGGCTACGACGGCACCGATGTTGATGATCGGATGACCGGCAACGAATGCGGCATCTATGTTGGCCAGAACCAGCGGCAGCATCGCCGAGAACACGCCGCCGTGACCGAGGAGGATCAGGTTGGCCCTCGAACCCCGCCGCTCCTGAACCAACCGCTCTACAAACGGCACGAAACGCGCCTGAATGTCCTTGAAGTTCTCGCCGCCTTCGATGCGGCTAGATAGATTGCCACGGCCAAGCCAGTCGTCCACTACACGACGCGACAAAGACCACGCCTCGTCGTCGGAGCGACCTTCCGCAATGCCACAGTCGAATTCCCGCAGCGCGTCCGTGATCTCAATGGGCGCACCCAGAGCCGCCGAGAGAATCTCCGCGGTCTGCCGGGCGCGCAACAAAGGGCTGGAGTAGATGCGCGTCACGGGCACCGCGGCCAAGGCCTGCGCCAACTGCACGGCCTGCTGACGTCCCAATTCGGTCAACGGATGGGGCAGGTCTCGATTCGAGATGACCGACTGGACATTGGCTTCACTCTGGCCGTGTCGCACGAAGTAGAGCCGCATCATTCCTCCGCATCTCGGCGGATCATTATCTCGCCGGGTCAGCCAACGCACCGGCGTGCCGTTCCCCTTGATCAGGGTGTGGCACGGTCGAGGCGACGGTCGTGTCCAGGCTGAGTGTCGTGCTGAGCACGAAATGGGGAAGTGGAGCGGGAGACGGGTCTCGAACCCGCGACATTCAGCTTGGAAGGCCGGGGCCGGTTAGCGCAGTAGCATCCCTCGTGGAGGCCCGAGCGTAGCCTGTCCAGTTATCGTGTCGTCGTTTGCTCTCTTCAGGGGGTCTTTTGAGGTCCCAGCTGGGGCGGCCATGGGCTGGGCGCCAGCCTGAGAGTCTGACCGCTACTACCGTCAACGACGGTTCGATCACCTAAGGGCGAGTTCAGCTTGGCGGTCGCTTCCACGAAACTGCGCACGCCCGCACCGGGTCCGAACGAAATCTCGATCGTGCTCACGACGACCGTGACGCTCGACGAGGTTTCGACCACGCTCGTGACTCTGGTCCACGATCCCGGCCCCGCGGACGTCTCCAGGCCGATCGTCTGAGCATCGATGACCCGATAGAAGTCGATCGGGTTCGGGCGATCCAGGAAGCGGACGGTCATGACCGCCACGAGGAGCAAGACTGCCACGACGACGACCCACCGCCGCCTCGGCATTGGGATCCTCATCGGCCCCTCCCATCTGTATTGTTCCACCCGACGCTCTGGTTGCGCCCTACGTTGGTGGTACGTGGCGTGGGCTCGACGGGGATCAGACTTCGGGCTTCATGACCGCTGGCCAAAGGCCGACGATCGCGCCAAGCACGAAATGGGTTTGGAGTGGGAGACGGGTTTCGAACCCGCGATATTCAGCTTGGAAGGCCTAAGCGTCTGAGCGCAATAGCGCCCCTCGTGGAGGGGCGAGCGCAGCGTGTCCAGTTATCGTGTCTTCGTTTGCGTCTCAACGGCGTAGCTGCTGGGCTGGGCTAGTGCCGTCGGTCCGCTGTACGATCGCACGACAGCTTTGGTCCGGCCGGCCGGCCGACCGGCCGGACTTGCTGGCCGTCAAGCGGCAGCGGGTGGCAGACGAGGTTCTGGCCGAGCGGCCGGCCGTCCGCCACGTGCTCCTCGTCGTCCTCGTCAACCTCGCCTTCGACTTCGTCTTCTCCTTCGGCCTCAACTTCGTCAACACCCTCTTCGCGAGCTTCGTCATCGTCATCTTCTTCAACGAGCCGCGGCACAGCAGATGACCCGGCTCACTTCTGCCGACGGGCCGGAAGTGGCGTTGGCTTAGGCCGAGCTCGGGTTGCGCCCGCCGCGAATCCCTCGCTTGGATGGCGCGCACGCGGAGACGCGCCGAGCGTGTCAAGAGAGCGACCTGACTTTTCGAGCGTCACAGGACGAAATGGCAATATACCGGCTAGCGGGATGTTGACATATTGAGCTGCAAAACCCAATATGCAAAGTTCCTAACAATGAAGTGGACATTTTGGGGTCTGAGTCCTCATGACACGAATAGAGCGAGGTCAATGGCCGGAGGTCGTCTTCGTTGGCGATCTGTCTCGCGCTGCCTTGTCGCTCGCCGCTAAGGAAGGAAGAGCGGTTCGGATCGGACCCGGAATCTACTCAGGACGTCGCTTCGCCAAGCCGGAAGAGGTCGTTCGACGGAACTGGGCTCAGATCCTCGACCATGAGCTGCCGGGCGCCATCATTACCGACCGCTCAGCGCGTCCGGCTGGCCCCTCGAACGGGCTCCTCACGGTGGTGCACAGTCGAAAGCGACCACTCGAACTCCCAGGCCTGACGATCCTTCCGCGGCCTGGGGTTGGGTTACTGCCAGGCGATTCCCCTATGTCATCGGTCTGGCTTGCCTCACAGCCTCGGGCGCTTCTCGAGAACCTAAGAGGCCCCCACCAGCGATACCTCTCGCGTAGCGAGCTCGAGGCCTGGGTCGCGGACATCTTGAGTTCGGGCGGGGCCGCGCAGCTCAACTACATCCGCGACGAGGCCCGCAATCTCTCTGAGCTAGCGGGTTGGCAGAGCGAGTTCGGCCGACTCAACGCGATCATCGGTGCGGCGTTGTCGACTCAGCCAGTCGACGTCCTCCAGACGACGGCACTTCGATCCCGGGCGGCGGGGACTCCATTGGACCGCCAGCGACTCGAGTTGTTCGAGCGCCTGGCCCAAGCCCTCATGGACATGCCGATTGAGCCACTCCCAATGCTGGCCCAGGATGCAGATCGGCGGCGGCTCCTGCCCTTCTACGAGGCGTACTTCTCCAACTACATCGAGGGCACGGAGTTCACGCTCGACGAGGCGGCATCGATCGTCTTTGAGGAGCAGATTCCAACCGGACGTCCCGACGACGCGCACGATATCCTCGGGACCTTCCGCATAGTCAGCGACGCGGACGAAATGGCGCGCATCCCCCGCGACGCACATGACCTGATCGCGATCCTCAAAGGGCGGCATCGACGGCTTATGGAGGCACGTCCAGAAAAGCTTCCTGGGCAGTTCAAGGAGCGCGCCAACCGGGCAGGCTCGACTGTGTTCGTTGCACCCGATATGGTCGATGAGACTCTGCGTCGCGGCTTCGACGCGGGACGAGGATTGCTGAGTCCGTTCGCTCGGGCGGTCTATCTGGGCTTCTTAGTGAGCGAGACTCACCCGTTCGATGACGGCAATGGGCGCATCTCGCGGATGATGACGAACGCCGAGCTGTCCCATACGCACGAGGGCCGGATCATCATCCCCACTGTGTATCGCAACAACTACCTGTCTGCCCTCAAGGCTGCGAGTAGTAACGCCAACTTCGACAGCCTTGTTTCGACGCTACAGTTCGCTCAGCGGTATACGGCCCGCATCGATTTCTCAACTCGCGCAAGCGCGGAGGCGGATCTAGCGCGAACGAACGCGCTTCGAGACCCGAACGAGGCCGACGCCATTGGCATCCGTCTGCGAATGCCCGACTAACCGCGGTTGATCGACCGGTAGGCACATGGAGTCTGGAGCGGGAGACGGGTCTCGAACCCGCGACATTCAGCTTGGAAGGCTGACGCTCTACCGACTGAGCTACTCCCGCTCGTGAGCCTACTTTGTTAGGAGAAGCTACCCGTAAGGAGAGCCATCAGCCTAACAAACCGTGGGTTACACGAGCGTTTGACCTTCGGGCGGCCAAAGCTCGGTGAGCACCACGCTCGTAGAGCGTATAACTGTACCGGATTCCTGCCGTTTCACGCTCAGCGCACAGCGTGTAATTACACGCTGTCGCTCTTGACCTTCGAAGCCGATTTACTCGAGCCCAGAGGCCCGCGAAACCAGCCTCGCGGCTGAATTGCACGGCTTTGCGCCTCATAGCCCATCCGACTGAGCGGGGAACCAGTGGGCACAAGGCCGCCCCTTGGAGCGGGCTGGTTGTCAGGTCGACCTCTCGGTCGCGGAAAAGCCCGTTCGGCCACGGAAGCTTGTCGCCCGCCCCACAGGCTGACGCTTCGAGCAATCCCTGGCCGGGCCGTTGAGTCACTCCGTCAATGGGCATCGGGTGGAGATCGGTGTCGCCGTACGGCTCCCCCCTTGACGGTTGACTGATCACGTGTTTAGTCTACTGAACATGAGTTCAGCAATCGATCCCGGCGACCTTACCGCTCGCGCCACTATCCGGAATGCCGCGTTGCGGCTCTTCGCCGAGCGTGGTCCGGACGCGGTGACCGTGCGCGAGATCGCTACCCAGGCCGGCGTCTCCCCGGCGCTCGTCCTCCACCACTTCGGGAGCAAGGACGGCCTGCGGGCCGAGGTCGACGCGTTCGCCGCGCACGCGTTCGACGCGATCCTTGAGGCCATGCCGACCGAAGAGCTCGCCGAACTGCTTACCGGCGGGTCGACGAGGGGCTCGCTCGCCGAGGCATTCGCCCGGGGCTTCCCGCCCGGCTCACCGCTGCCCGCCTACCTGCGCCGGCTACTCCTGACCAATGACCCGGCGGGAGCCGCGCTGTTCGGGCGGTGGTATGCGGCGACCCGGCGGCTCCTCGACATGCTGGTCGAGATGGGCGTCGCTCGGCCGAGCGAGGACCCCGACGTCCGGGCAGCCTTCTTCTTGGTCAACGACCTTGCACTCATCGTGCTGAGAAACCAGATCGCGGTGGCGATCGGTGCCGACCCGCTGACCCCCGCAGGGATGGACCGGTGGGCCCGGGAGGCCGGCATCGTCTACGCCGAGGGTGCGTTCCGTGCCCCGCAGAAGGAGTAACACCCCATGACCGCGCCCCAACCAGTCATCCGCGCCCAGGGATTGACCAAGACCTTCGGACAGGTCCGGGCCCTCGACGGCCTCGACCTCGAGGTCACTCCCGGAGAGGTCCACGGCTTCCTCGGCCCCAACGGAGCGGGCAAGTCGACGACGATCCGCATCGTCCTCGGACTCATCCGCGCCAGCGGCGGGCACGTCGAGCTTTTCGGCCGTGACCCATGGCGCCAGGCCGCGACGCTCCACGAACGGCTGGCCTATGTCGCCGGCGACGTCGCGCTCTGGTCGGGGCTCACCGGTGGGCAGTGCCTCGACGTACTCGGCGCGACCCAGGGCGGGCTCGACGAGGCTCGCCGGACCGCCCTCATCGAGCGGTTCGAGCTCGACCCGACCAAGCGGATCCGCGACTACTCCAAGGGCAACCGACAGAAGGTCGCCCTCATCGCGGCCCTCGCCGCCGACGCCGAGCTGCTCGTGCTCGACGAGCCCACCTCCGGGCTGGACCCGCTCATGGAACAGGCCTTTCAGGAGGTCGTCCGCGAGCGGCGCAAGGATGGCTGCACGGTCCTGCTGTCGAGTCACATCCTCGGCGAGGTCGAGGCCCTTGCCGATCGGGTGACCATCATCCGCCGGGGCCGGACCGTGACGAGCGGAACGCTCGCCGAGCTGCGACGGCATACCCGCACCCACGTCCACGCGGTCACCGTCGACGCGCCCGCGGGCCTCGCGGACGCCCCGGGCGTCGCGGACTACGTCTCCGAGCGGCTCGACGGCCACGCCGACAGCCGGTTCACCATCGACGCCGCGCACCTCGACGACTCAGTCGGCCGGCTCCACGCCGCGCGGATCCATACCCTCACCGTGACCCCGCCGAGTCTCGACGCGCTCTTCCTGCGCAGCTACGACGGGGACGCCGGGCCGCTCGACGCCGGGCCGCTCGACGCGTCCGAGCTCGGGGAGCCCGCGGAGGCGGCCCGATGACCGCGACCGGCCTGCGGGCCATGCTCGGCGTCCAATGGCGGACGCACCGTCGCGGCACGCTCGTCTGGGTACTCGCACTCATCGCCTTGATGGTCGGCACCGCGGGGTCGATCGCCGGCCTCTACAACACCCCGGAGAAGATCCACACCTACGCCCAGGCCGTCACCGCTGGTGACGCCCTCGTGGTGATCAACGGCAGGGTCGAGGGGATCGACAGTCTCGGCGGGATCATCGCGGACGAGTTCGGCTTCTTCGCTGCCTTCCTCCTCCCCTTGCTCGGGATCAGCCTCGTCGCACTCATGACCCGGAGTGAGGAGGAGGCCGGGCGGCTCGAGGCGGTCCTCGCGGGCCGCGTCGCGCGCTACGTCCCGGTGCTCGCCGGGCTCACGATCGCGTCCGCGGCCATCGTGGTGACTACCGTCGCGTTCGCGCTCGGGCTCACCGCCTTCGGGGTACCCGCGACCCGATCGATCCTCTACGCGGCCTCCCTCGGCACGCTGGCGTTCGTCTTCGCCGGGTTCGCGGCACTCCTCGCCCAGGTCACCCTGCACTCCCGGGGGGTCTACACCTGGGGCCTGCTCATCCTCGCCGGAGCTTACGTGCTGCGGGGCGTCGGCGACGTGACCAAGACGTGGGTCACCTGGCTCTCGCCTCTCGGCTGGGCCGAGAAGGCCGCGCCCTTCGGTGACATGCGGTGGTGGACCCTCCTGATCCCCCTCACCGTCGCCTGCCTGTTTGCTGCGCTGGCCGTCCTGGTCGCCGGGCGCCGCGATCTCGGCAGCGCGCTCGTCGGCGGTGGCGCGGGCCCGGCGCGCGCGACCTCTTGGCTGCGCAGTCCGATCGGGCTGGCGACCGCCATTCACCGCGCCTCGATCCTCGCATGGCTTGCCGGTGCGGTCATCCTCGCAGGCACGATGGGCTCGCTCGCCCAGCAGTTCATCGACGCCGTGCTCGGCAACCCCGCCATGGCCGCGGCCTTTGGGGTGTCGGGGGCGCAACCCGTGGACGAGATGGTCGCCCTCACCCAGCTCTACATCGCCATCATCGCCACGGGCTTTGCCGTCCAGGCCGTCGGCAGCCTGCGCGGCGAGGAGACGGCCGGCCGTCTCGAGATGCAGCTGTCGGGCAGGCTGTCCCGGCTGCGCTGGCTCGCCGCCCACGGGCTCGTGATCGTCACCGGCGTCGTGATCATCGTCCTCGTCTCCTCGGTCGTGCTGGCCGCGGGAATGGCCTGGTCGATGGGCACGCCGGTGAACCTCGGTCTTGTTCTCTGGGCTGGCGCGGCCTACCTGCCGGCCGAGCTCCTCGTCGGCGGGCTGGCGCTCGCACTCTTCGGCCTGCGCCCCAGGGCGTTCCCGGCGGCCTGGGGCGCCCTGGCGAGCGTCACCTTCATCGCCTTCCTTGGCCCGGGGCTCAAGCTGCCGGCGTGGCTGCTCGACCTCGCGCCGACGACCCACATCGGCAGCCCGCCGCTGGGCACGGTCGAGGCGGGGCAGTTGGTCGTCCTCGGCGCCATCGCCGCGACGCTCGGTGTCGCCGGCGCGGTCGGCTTCCGCCGCCGAGGGGTGCCGCAGAGCTGAGCCGGCGCACGGGGTCGCCGAACTAGGGACTGAGAGTTCCAAGGATCGTCTCGCGTGCCTGCCGGCGAACGGGCGCTAGTCGCGGGGACGGGAGCTCATCGGGCGAACGTGCAGGCCGCGCCGACGCGCCTCAAGTGCGTGGGCCAGGCATCTCGGGGCTTCCACAAGCTTATAGACAGGGCCATCGAGGACCACCCACTCCGAAGGCTTCCCGCAGATTTCGCCCGGCCCTATCGGTTCGGTGCATCTCGCTGCGGACGGATCAGTAAGTTCCTTGCCAGAGGTCACGAACGTTGGACCCCGGCCCACTGGATTACGCGCCCGGCTGTCGTGCCCTGGACGAGCAGGGTGAAGAGCACAATCCCGAACGCGATCCCTTGAAGAAGCTCGCGGTCCGGAGTTCCTTCTGGGATCGACAGCGCCAGGGCGGTTGCCACGGCGCCCCGGAGTCCGGTCCAGTTCATGACGTGGAGCCAGGACAACGGCATCGATGGAGCGCGCCCAATCCGACTGGCGAGCCTGGCTGCGCCGCCGAGCATGCCGTATACGACGATCGCCCGGCCTAGCACGACCGCCACGACACCCCAGGCGATCGCGATGGCCGCTGCGGCGAGCGCGCCGAGCGGGATGGCGATCCCCACGAGCAGGAACGCCGCACCGGTCAGCACATACGCGAGGAACTCCCACACGACGTCAATCGCCTCCTGGGCTCGTGGACTCAGGCTCTCCCTCCGCCCATAGGTACCGAGGACGATCCCGGCCACGACGCTCGCGATGATCCCGGATTGGTGAAGGAGATCCGCGAGAAGGTAGGTCCCATACGCCGCCAGAAGCGTGAGCGTCAGTTCGATGAGGTGGTCGCTCGTCGAGCGCAGCATCCGCGAGATGAGGAGACCGGAGATGGCGCCGATGGCAACGCTTCCAACCAGGCCCACGACAAACTGGCCGGCGGCGTCCGCGGCGTTGGGTGGCTGCGCGCCCAAGAGCGCGATGGCGACCACGAACACGAGGGCGGCTGTGCCGTCGTTGAAGAGGCTCTCGGCGTCCACGAGCGTTACAAGACGTGGCGGGGCAGCCATCCGGCGCATCGTGCTGACGACTGCGACAGGGTCGGTCGCCGAGACGATCGCTCCGACAAGGAAAGCCTCGCTCATGGGCAATCCGGTCGCGACGTTGAGGACGAACGCCACGATGACGGCGGTAACGAGCACGCCGGGCACCGCAAGGAGCGCGACCCCACCGAACGTGCGGCGTAGCTCGTCGCCGTCGAGCCGGTAGGCCGCTTCGAAGACAAGGCCCGGCAGGAGCACCGTGACCGCGAGCCCTGGGGATAGCTGGATGCCTTCGCGGATCGGAAGCGCCGAGATGCCCAGTCCCACGAGAACGAGGGCGGCCGTGTATGGCAGTCGCAGCCGGTTCGATGCCAGCGCGACAAGCGGCATCGCCACGAGGAAGGCGACGAACAAGACAAGGAGGGTTGGCGGAGCGCCGGTGCTCATGTCGTCATCGTAGGGCCCGGGACAGAGGCGGTGACGGTCCGGGACATCAGGGGGAGTATATTCCACACGGAACATACCTGCGCTACACTCTGCCCATGAACGACGAACTGGTGGCAGTGCTCGAGCGCCTGGTCGTAGGCTCGGTTGCCATCACGGCGCGCGCGATCGCTGCAGCTGACGCAGAGCTCACCTTCATGCAGTGGCGGGTCCTCCTCGTGGTCGGCGAGCGCGCTGAGGGCCAGGCGGTTGGCGAGATCGCCGCTCGGATCGGGGCTCACGCCTCGCCCGCAAGTCGTGTGGTTTCCCGTCTTAAGCGCCGGGGTCTGGTGTCCACCGCCAAGACCGACCTCGACAAGCGCGTGGTCTGCGTGCGGTTGACCGAGTCAGGCCGCGGATTACGAACGTGCGTGCTCGAGCAGCGTGGACGAGATCTTGCCGACGTCCTCCAGATCGTGTCGATGAGCCCTGCAGAGTCCGAGGCGCTGGCCCGGCTGGCCCAAGCATTCGAGCCGTTCGCATGAACTTCGGGGGCCGCCGCGATCTGCTGCTGCGAAAGCTCCGGCTTCGCATCCGTTCGGCCGCTTACCTGCGCAAATGGATCGTCCTTGGCGCCGTCATCGGCGTCATCAGCGGCCTCGGCGCTGCACTGTTCTTCGTGGCCCTGGACTTCGCGGCCCAGCTCTTTCTCGGGCTCGCGGGCTTTGTCCCGGCCTCACCGCTAGGCGAAGGCGCCAAGCCCATCACCGACGCCGCCCGGCCCTGGATGCTGCCGATCGTCGTTGGCCTCGGCGGCCTGATCGCAGGCATCATCGTCTTCCGCCTGGCTCCCGAGGCCGAAGGGCACGGCACCGACGCCGCGATCGCGGCCTTCCACCATGGCCCGCGGCGCATCCGCGCCCGCATTCCGATCATCAAGCTCGTGGCCTCGGCCATCACGATCGGCTCCGGCGGCTCGGGCGGTCGCGAGGGTCCGACGGCCCAGATCGGCGCCGGCTTTGGGTCGTTCCTTGCCCGGCTCCTGGACCTCGACGCCCGAGACGCCCGGATCGCGGTGAGCACCGGCATGGGCGCAGGGATCGGGGCGATCTTTCGGGCGCCCCTCGGCGGCGCGGTCCTGGCGGTCGAGATCCCCTATCGCGACGACGTCGAGTCCGACGCGCTTGTGCCGGCCTTTGTCGGCTCGATCGTCGCCTTCTCGATCTTCGGCGCGATCATCGGCTTCAGCCCGATCTTCGGGCGGGCCGGCGGCGCCGGCTTCACCGACCCTCGCCAGCTCATCTACTACACCCTCATCGGCCTCGCCTGCGGCATCGTGGGCCGGCTCTACATCGCCTCCTTCTACGGCATCACCCGCTGGTTCAAGACCTGGCCCCTGCCACGCGAGCTGCGGCCGGCCGTGGCGGGCGTGGCGGTGGGCTGCGTCGCCCTCGCCCTGCCGGGCGTCCTCGGCACCGGATACGGCTGGGTCCAGGCGGGCTTCGACCGCAACACCCTCCTGAGCCTGCCGCTCTGGGTGATCCTGGCGCTGCCGTTCGCCAAGATCCTGGCGACCTCGCTCTCCATCGGCTCGGGAGGGTCGGGCGGCATCTTCGGGCCTGGGATGTTTATCGGCGCGCTGCTCGGAGCAGGCATCTGGAGGCTCCTCGAACCGATCGCGCCCGGGGTTCCGGCCGACCCGTCGCCCTTTGTCATCGTCGCGATGATGGCCCTCTTCGGCAGCACCGCCCGCGCCCCGCTCGCGGTGATGCTCATGGTCGCCGAGATGACCGACAGCCTCGCAATGCTGGCTCCGGCGATGCTCGCGATCGGTCTGGCAACGCTTATCGTCGGCGATCGCTCGATCTACGCGTCTCAACTGCGCAACCGCTCTGAGTCGCCGGCGCATCGTTTCCGGTTCGCGCTGCCACTCATGAACGCCATTCCGGCGGGCGACGCCGCTCGATCGCCCCGAGTCGTGTTCGACCCGGATCAGTTGGTGGCGGCCGCAAGGAGCCGGCTGGAGTCCACAGGCGTGCCCGGCGCGCCGATCGTCGACCGAGGTGGTTCGCTCCGCGGCAGCGTCGATCTCACCGCCCTGGTCGGTGCCGATCAGACGGCAAAGGTCGGTGATCTCGCCCTGGATCGAACCTTCGTTTCGGCGGACGACTCCCTCGACGATGTCCTCGGGGTCCTCGCCGACGGCCACCAGTCATGGGTTCCTGTCGTGGCCAACGATCGCCTGGCCGGCATCTTGTCCACGCGAGATGTGGTGGCGGCATATCGGGGCGCCCTGGCCGCGAACGTCCGCCAGGTCAACACGGTCGGCTCGACCGGCAGTCTGCTCGAAGCGGAAATCGGGCCGGGCTCGGTTCTCGCCGGAAAGCCCGTCTCGGAGACCGCTTGGCCGAGAGATAGCGTCCTCGTGTCGGTCATGCGCGGGGAGAAAGTCATCGTGCCGCGCGGCAACGTTGTGCTCGAAGCGGGCGACCACGTAACCGTCTTCACTGCGCCCGGCGCACGCGAGGCGCTTCAGTCACTGCTCGCGAGCCGCATCGCGACAGGAGCGGAGGCGTCATGAACACCCTGACGCGGCCCACGGCGGGCCGGATCGGCGCCTTCGGCCTGGATGCGACGCGACAGGGGGTGGCGCCGCGGCGCTCACTCACCTACAAGCGCCGCGAGTTGCGCATGCCATATCGACTTACCGGCGCGATTGCCTGGCGTCACCTCTCGGGAGCGTGACCTAATGCCTGGGACGACGATCCCCATTCAGGGCGGGCAGACCGAGACCAATGGCCACGCGCCCCGCCGAGCATTGGTGCTTCATGATCGCCACCTGGTTGTAGACCTCATCGAACTGACGCTAAATCACGGTCTCTTTGTCGTTCGAGCTGCGCAAAGCCTGGCAGAGGCAGAGGTCATCCTGGCCGAGTGGCAGCCCCACCTGACTGTGATTGACATGGACCACGACGACAGCACGGCGCTGCTCGAGCGGCTCGGCGCCTCGAACACGCTGCGACGAAGCGGGACGCCGGTTCTGGGCCTCACCCGGCGGGGCGACCTGCAGACCAAGCTCCACGCGTTCGAGCTTGGGGTCGACGACATCCTGACGGTGCCATTCTCGCCAGAGGAGTTGCTCGCCCGCTCGATCGTCATCACCCGTCGGGCAACTGGCACCGATGTGCCGATCGTTCCCACGATCAAGCTCGGCGAAATGGAGATCGACATATTCCATCGCCAGGTGCGGGCCGGCGACGCGGTTGTCCACCTTAGCGGCATCGAGCAGAGCCTCCTGTATCTCCTCGCCAGTCGCAGCGGACGCGTCGCGACCAGGAACGAGATCCTCGATGCCATCTGGGGCAGCGACTTCGTCGCCGAGAGCAACATCGTGGATCGCCACATCCGGAGCCTCCGGATCAAGCTGCGGGACGACCACAGTCATCCGCGCTTCATCGCCACGGTCCCCGGCAAGGGCTACCGGTTTGTCCCGACGTTCTCAAATCGGGGATGGGACCGGGGCCGGAGCCAGGACTGACGTCCGAGCCGCCTGGGAGTCGCGCAGTTGTCTGCCGCCGGCTGCGGGTTCGCATAGGCCACGGCCAGCACGGTCTTCGAGACGAGCCCCGCGCGGCCCGAAAGCAGTTCGAGCGGTTGGTCGCCAAGCGGCG
Source organism: Chloroflexota bacterium (assembly GCA_003141245.1). GTDB lineage: Bacteria > Chloroflexota > Limnocylindria > Limnocylindrales > CSP1-4 > Fen-1039. The sequence goes on along the minus strand of PLLE01000046.1, from coordinate 143,655 downwards.
ACATACGTGGTGTCCGATGTCGCTTCGATGACGGATCGTAATGACGGCCCAGCTCTCCGACCGCACGCTGCTTGGAGGATTGGCATTGGAAGGCCACGTCCACACGTCGCGCGGGCGACAAACCGGTTCTCATCGCGGCCCGGTCGCCGGCATCGACGGAAATTCGCCGCCCGTGACCGCGAAACGCGCGGATCGCGCGGCTGTCGGCCCCGGCTCGGTGTCGAAATCGAGGCCGATGAGGATCATCAAGAAGCACACAAGATCACGGACCCGAAATGCACAACATGCCCCGACGATAGGTTCGAAAGGATCTCCCAATGGACGAAGCGCAAACATCTGCACCAGACAAGGATCGGCCGCACCCGTTCCAGGCCCGCCCAGAGGTGGTCGCCATCTTTCCGGCTGCCCCCTCGATAATGCAGGAAGCACCGGGTGGAACCACCTGCGCACTCTGCGGCGCTCCCAGGGACTCACGGCTTCACGTCGAAGGCAAGGCCGAGGCCAATGAGGAAACGCCTAACTGGGGCTAGCGCGCAAGGCCGTTGGCGATCCCATTGAGCCGCGAAGCTGGCGGCGCATTCTCAGAAACACGGGCAGAACGGCCGGAAGTCGCACGCAGGGTCGGCGGCCCTGCAAGGCCGTGAAAGAGCCGCGATCTGATCACGCCGCGGTGCCCATTGCGTGACGGCAAGAGAGGAACCCCGGTGAAGGCTTGAGCAGCGACGGACCCGCGGTCGATGCCGAGATCGAATCGCTCCAGCGCGACGCGTTCAGATTCTTCTTGCAGGAGACCGACCCGCAAACTGGGCTGGTGCTCGACAAGACGGCGGCCGATTGGCCGGCCAGTATTGCCGCCACCGGTCTCGCCTTGGCGGCCTATCCGGTCGCGGTCGAGCGCGGCTTCATCACGCGCACGGCGGCGACAGAGAGGGTCCTCGCCACTCTGCGGTTCTTCTGGAACAGCCGACAGGGCCCAGAGCCAGACGCCACCGGCTACCACGGCTTCTACTACCACTTCCTCGACATGCAGACGGGGCGGCGCGCCTGGCAATGCGAACTTTCGACGGTGGACAGCACCATTCTGCTCGCCGGGGCATTGGCAGCCGGAGCCTATTTCGACGCGGATACGACTGAGGAAAGGGAAATAAGCACCCTTGCCGACGCCCTCTACCGCCGCGCTGACTGGCCGTGGGCGCAAGACGGCGGCGCCACGGTCACGCACGGGTGGAAGCCCGAAAACGGGTTTCTGAAATTTCGGTGGCAGGGTTACGACGAAGCGCTGGTGCTGTATATCCTGGGACTCGGCTCACCGACGCATCCGCTGCCGGAGCAGAGCTACTCGGCGTGGGCTTCCACATACGAGTGGAAGAGCAGTTACGGGTACGACTACCTGTACGCCGGACCCTTGTTCACGCATCAGATATCGCATGTCTGGATCGACTTTCGCGGCATTCAGGATGCATTCATGCGCGACAAAGGTATCGACTACTTCGAGAACACCCGCCGCGCGACCTACGTGCAGCAACACTACGCCATCGACAATCCCCTCAAGTTCGTGGGCTATGGAAGAGATTGCTGGGGGATCACGGCGAGCGACGGCCCGGGCTCTGGACCCGGCCCTGGCCCCGACACCCTCAAGCTGAACGGCATCGAACGGAGGTTTTTCGGCTACCTGGCACGCGGGGTGCCCTATGGACCGGACGACGGCACGATCGCGCCGTGGGCCGTGGTGGCGTCGCTCCCGTTCGCACCTGAAATTGTGTTGCCTGCAATCGACTATCTGGTGAATCAGGTCGACCTCAAGACGGGCAATCCGTACGGCTTCAAGGCGTCGTTCAATCCGACCTACGCAGCCACGTCCGGTAATCCCTACGGCTGGGTATCGCCGTGGCATTACGGGATCAACCAGGGGCCGATCATCCCGCTGATCGAGAACTACCGGACGGGTTTGTTGTGGCGCCTGATGCGAGACTGCCCCTACGTCGTCACCGGGCTGCGACGAGCGGGATTCACCGGCGGTTGGCTGTAACTCGGCGCCTCATGGCCCGCGGCATGAGTGATCGAGGGCAGTCAGCGGTACGCCGATGACGAAACGTAATGACCGCCTCGAACGCCTACCCCACGCTGACGAGCGAACGTGAAGGCCAGCTTGTCGCGTCTACGCTCCGAATTGGAGCATGGACCCACCCCGAACCCCGGAGCACCACGGAGGCGTTCTCCCGAGTCGGGGAGATCACTCCGGCGTCGGGCGAGCAGCCCGATCGATCCGGCCCAGGAGGCAATCGTGAATGAAGAGCGCGCCCGTAAACTCGTTGCCCGCGAGCGAGCGCGAGTTGAAAGCCTGCTGACAGAGCAGACCAGCGAGATCCGCGCCGATGGGTCTCTCCAACGCCAGCAGACCGGAGAGTCCGGAGACGCCGCCAGCGCGCTCGACTCGGAGTCGGTTTCGGTCGCCCTCGCGGCCGACCTCCGCGAGCAGCTCGCCGCGGTCGGTCGTGCCGAGGAGCGCATCGCACAGGGCACGTATGGCCGCTCGATCGAGAGCGGCTCGTCGATCCCGGACGAGCGACTCGAGGCCGAACCACTTGCCGAACGCACCATCGAGGAGCAGAGGGGCTACGAGGCTCACGGAGCCAGGAGGTTCTAGCCATGAGCAACGACAACACCGCGGCCGATCGGCTGGGCGCGGAGAAGATCCCACAACTCGTCAGGCTGCGCGACACCGACCAGACCGTCTCGAGATCAGATGAGGACATCCGCGGACGGATGGCCAGGGACAAGGACGGTCACGATCTCGGCACGATCGAAGGCCTTCTGATCGACGAAGCCGAACAGAAGGTCCGCTTCATGGAAGTAGGTTCCGGCGGCTTCCTGGGCCTGGGCGAGAGCAAGTCATTGATCCCAGTCGAAGCGATCACGCGCACCACCGCGGATGCCGTCTACATCGGCCACACCCGTGAGCACGTGGCAGGCGCTCCGCGCTACGACCCAGACCTCGTGGAGACCAAGCTCGACTACTTTTTCAACCTCTATCCCTACTACGGTTACCCGCCATCCTTCGGGTCATCCCCGTTCATGGTCGTCACGCCGGACTACAAGAGCGCCAAGAGCGCCGCCGAAGGCACTCAGCGGTGAAGCCGCAGGGCAATGTTCGGTAGAACCGTCTTCGTCGCTACTTACCCGCCGCGCCGTTGCGGGATCGCCACTTTCACGCGAAACCTGGCGGACTCGACCGGCGACCACGAGATAGCGGTGCTTCACGCGCCCGGGGATCCCAACGTCTACCCGTCCGAGGTGCGCCACCGGATCAGGCGCGACATCGTGACCGACTACCTCAAGGTCGCCCGCGACCTGAACCGTTCGGGCGCGGGCGTGGTGTCGGTTCAGCATGAGTACGGCATCTGGGGTGGTGACGATGGCGAGTTCGTCCTCGACTTCGTGGGCGCCCTGACCAGGCCAGTGGTGACGACGCTCCACACGGTCCCACAGAATCCTTCTGCGCGCCAACGGGCGATCCTCGTCGGCCTCGTGGATGGGAGCGCGGCGAGCGTAGTAATGTCGCAGTCCGCGGCTCGGCTGTTGACTCGTGTCTATGGCATCGCCCCTAACCGACTCGACGTCGTGCCACACGGGGTCCCGGACCTCCCACTGGTCGCGCCCGACACGATCAAGCCCGGACTTGGCCTTGCGCCGGGACCTGTGATCCTGAGCTTTGGCCTTCTCGGTCCAGGCAAGGGCTACGAAACGGTGATCGAGGCGATGCCGTCGGTCATCGCGGCCGATCCTGCGGCGCGGTATGTGGTCCTGGGCGCAACGCATCCGGAATTGCTGCGCCGTGAGGGCGAGGCTTATCGAACCAAGCTCATGCGTCTCGCCCACGCGCTGGGCGTCTCAGCGAATGTGCTGTTCGTGGATCGGTACGTCACTCGGACCGAACTTGGGACCTGGCTGAAGAGCGCGGACATCTTCGTCACGCCATATCCGAATCGAGAACAGATCGTTTCCGGAACGCTGGCCTATGCCATGAGCGCTGGGAAGGCGGTTGTGTCCACGCCATACCCCTACGCGGTCGAGATGCTCGAGGCGGGCCGCGGCAGATTGGTCGCCGCGGGCTCATCCAAGGACTTCGCCGAAGTCCTGTCGGAGTTACTCCGAGACCCGGATGCGCGGAGCCAACTCGGCGGGCGGGCATATGACTTCAGCCGAACGATGATCTGGCCCGAAGTCGGAGCGCGATACGCGCGGATCTTCTCCGGGGCCGGCGTCGCCGAGACTCGGCCGGCCGAGCGGATCGAACTCACCGAACGTGCCGAGGTGGGCTATGGCCGTTCTTGAGACCGGGGAACGGCTGATGAAGCCGGCCGCCGAAATCACCTGCCTGTTTGTGGACATCGGTGGCGTGCTGCTCAGCGACGGCTGGACACATGAAGGCCGGCGGCGGGCGTCGCAGAACTTCAACTTGGACCTGGCCGAGATGGAAGAGCGGCATCATCTGACCTTCGATACATACGAAGAGGGGAAGCTCACGCTCGATGAGTACCTGGGTCGAGTGGTCTTCAACCAGGAGCGACCGTTCACCCCGGCTCAGTTCCGAACGTTCATGTTCGCGCAGTCCGAGCCTCACCCCGAGATGATCGATCTGGTCACACAACTCAAGGCCAGGCACGGTTTGAAGGTCGCCGTGGTCAGCAACGAAGGGCGCGAGTTGAATGCCTATCGGATCGGCGAATTCAAGCTGGACAAATTCGTGGACTTCTACATCTCCTCGTGCTTCGTCCACGTCCGAAAGCCCGACGCAGACATCTTCCGTCTTGCGCTGGACATCGCCCAGGTGCCAACTAATCAAGTCGTATACATCGAAAACACGCCGATGTTCGTCCAGGTGGCGGAAGGTCTCGGGATCAAGAGCATCCTCCACACGGACTACACGTCCACCCGCGCACAGCTTGATTCCTTAGGACTCAGCAATGACGATCGCGCCCTCGATGACAGCCCCAACAACACCGGCTTTGAAGAGCAGTAGCCGCGCTAAGCACGAGACCCACCAAACGAAAGGATCCTCACGATGCTCAGCAAGGCTAGGACACTGACGGGTTACTCCCTGCAGAGCCTCGACGGCGAAATTGGCACGGCCAAAGACTTCTACTTCGATGACCGAGATTGGACGATCCGCTATCTGGTAGCCGACACCGGAGAGTGGCTCGTCAGCCGGCAGGTGCTGATCTCACCGCACTCGGTGGCCGGTGTACATGGAGGCCAGGGATACATTGCGGTCCAATTGACCAAGGATCAGATCGAACACAGTCCCTCGTTGAATCGAGATAAGCCGGTCTCGCGGCAGTTCGAGCAGGCTTACTTTGGGTTCTACGGGCTGCCGATGTACTGGGGCTTTGAACATGGCCGCGTGAAGGCCGGCCAATTCGCCCCCACCAGGAAGAAGCCTGGCGATCCCGACCTGCGTAGCGCGAACGACGTGAGCGGCCATCACGTGGCAGCCGTAGACGGCGACATCGGCCACGTCGAGGATTTCCTGATCGATGACCAGACGTGGGAGATCCGCTACCTGATCGTCGATACGCGCGACTGGCTGCCCGGGAAGCATGTCCTGATCTCGCCGAAATGGATCGAGCGGGTCAGCTGGAAAGAGAAACAAGTCGTCGTCAATCTGCCGCGCGAGGCCATCAAGCAGGCGCCTGAATACACGGACGGTTCGGTCATGACTCAAGATCAGGAGACTGCTCTGCATCGACACTACAACCGTCCATGAGCAGCAACGCGCCCACTCGGTCACTCCTCCGCAAGATGGACGCGTACTGGCGCGCCGCCAACTACCTGTCAGTCGGGCAGATATATCTCTATGACAACCCACTGCTCAAAAAGCCGCTCGAGCTGGCGCACGTCAAGCCGCTGGTGGTCGGGCACTGGGGCACGACGCCGGGCCAAAACTTCATCTACGTCCATTTGAATCGCGTCATCAAGAAATACGACCTGGACATGTTCTACATCGCCGGTCCGGGTCACGGCGGTCCGGCGATCGTGGGCAATGTCTACCTCGAAGGCACCTGGAGCGAGGTCTACCCCAACGTTACCCAGGACGAGGCCGGCCTGAAGAAGCTGTTCAAGCAGTTCTCGTTCCCGGGCGGAATCTCCAGTCATGTTGCCCCCACCACGCCCGGTTCGATCCACGAAGGCGGCGAGCTTGGGTACTCGCTCAGCCACGCCTTTGGGGCCGCGTTCGACAATCCTGACCTCGTGGTCGCGTGCGTCGTGGGCGACGGCGAAGCGGAAACCGGCCCTCTCGCGACCGCATGGCAGTCCAACAAGTTCCTCAACCCGATCAGCGACGGCGCCGTGCTGCCGATCCTGCACCTGAACGGCTACAAGATCAGCAACCCGACCGTGCTCGCCCGCATCGAGCACGACGAACTGGAGCAGTTCCTGCGGGGCTGCGGCTGGATGCCCTACTTCGTCGAGGGCGACGACCCGGCGGCGATGCATGAGCTAATGGCCACCACCATGGACGACGCCATCGAGGAAATCCGGCGCATCCAGGGCAATGCCCGGGATAATGACGACACCAGCCGACAGCGCTGGCCGATAATCGTCCTGTGTTCTCCGAAAGGCTGGACGGGCCCCAAGGTCGTGGACGGCCTGCAGATCGAAGGCACCTTCCGAGCCCATCAGGTCCCGCTCCTCGTCGACGCCGACCATCCCGATCACGTCAAGCAGCTCGAAAGCTGGATGAAGAGCTACAAGCCNNCCGCACGCCAACGGCGGCATCCTGCTGCGAGACCTGCGGATGCCGGACTTCCACGACCACGCGGTGAAGGTGGTTTCCCCCGGCGCCGTGCAAGGCCAGGACACGCTTGTTCTCGGCAGCTTCCTGCGCGACGTGGCCAAGCTCAATGCGGACCAGAGCAATTTCCGCCTCTTCGGCCCCGACGAGACGGTGTCGAATCTCCTGCAGGCGATCTTCGAAGTCACCGACCGCCAGTGGGACCTCCCGATCGTGAAGAACGACGAGTTCCTCGCTCCGGCCGGCCAGGTCCTCGACTCGATGCTCAGCGAGCATCAGTGCGAGGGCTGGCTGGAGGGGTACCTGCTGACCGGTCGCCACGGGCTGTTCAACTGTTACGAGGCGTTCGTTCGCATCATCGACTCGATGGCCAGCCAGCACGCCAAGTGGCTGAAGGTCTGCGCGGAGCTGCCCTGGCGCCGGGACATCGCTTCCCTGAACTACATCCTCGCCTCGCATGTCTGGCAGCAGGATCACAACGGCTTCACCCACCAGGATCCGGGTTTTATCGACCATCTCGTCAACAAGAAGGCCAGCATCGTGCGCGTCTATCTGCCGCCCGATGCCAACTGCTTGCTGTCGGTTGTCGATCACTGCCTGCGCAGCCGGAACTACATCAATGTCGTGGTTGCCGGCAAGCACGCCCTGCCGCAGTGGCTGACCATGGACCAGGCGGTCGTGCACTGCACCGAGGGGATCGGCATCTGGCAGTGGGCCAGCAACGACCAGGGCTCAGAGCCGGACGTGGTCATGGCCTGCTGCGGCGACACGCCCACTCTCGAGATCCTCGCCGCCGTCTCGATACTCCGCCAGCATCTACCCGACTTGAAGATCCGCGTGATCAACGTCGTGGATCTGATGAAGCTTCAGTCCGCCAGCGAGCACCCACACGGCCTCGACGAGACCGACTACGACTCGCTGTTCACGACGGACAAGCACATCATCTTCGGCTTCCACGGATACCCCTGGCTCATCCACCGCCTGACCTATCGCCGAACCAACCGCAACCTGCACGTCCGGGGCTACATCGAGGAAGGCACGATCACCACCGCGTTCGACATGCGGGTTCAGAACAAGCTGGATCGGTTCCACCTCGTGCAGGACGTTGTCGATCGGCTGCCGAACCTGGGCGCCGCCGGCGACTACCTCAAGCAGGAGATGGCCGACAAGCTCGTCGAGCACGGCCAGTACATCGACGAGCACGGCGAAGACATGCCGGAGATCCGGAACTGGAAGTGGGGCGAGACCAAATGAAAGCACAGGCAATTCTCGAGACCGCCCAGGCCCTGGTGGCCGGGGACAAGGGCCTGCTGGCTATGGACGAGAGCGTTCCGACCTGTAATCGGCGATTTGCCGCGCTGGGAATTCCCCAAACGGACGAGGCCCGGCGCACCTATCGCGAGCTGATCGTCACCACGCCAAGTCTTGGAGATTGCGTCAGCGGGGCGATCCTCTATGACCAGACGATCCACCAGGTGACCAAGTCCGGCATCCCCTTTGTCAAGGTCCTGCTCGATGCCGGGATCATCCCCGGGATCAAGGTGGATGCCGGAGCAAAGGATCTGGCGGGCCATCCAGGGGAGAAGATCACCGAAGGCCTCGATGGATTGCGCGACCGACTGGCTGAGTACTCTCAGATGGGCGCGCGCTTCGCCAAGTGGCGCGCAGTCATCGTCCCAGGCGACGGAATCCCCAGCCGTGGTTGCATCGAGGCCAACGCGCAGACACTGGCTCGGTATGCCGCGCTCTGCCAGGAGGCGGGGCTAGTTCCGGTCGTCGAACCCGAGGTTCTCATGGACGGCGACCACACCCTGGCCCGGTGTGCGCAGATAACCGAGGAAGTCCTACGCACGGTCTTCGAGCAGCTCTACCTCCACCGGGTGAGCCTGGAAGGCATGATCCTCAAGCCCAACATGGTTGTCCCCGGGCTCGCCTGTAGTACGCAGCCAACCGTGGACGAGGTAGCCGACACCACCGTGAAGGTCCTCCTTCGGGCGGTTCCCGCCGCCGTTCCCGGCATCGCCTTCCTATCTGGCGGTCAACCCAGCGAGCTGGCTTCCGCGCGGCTGAATGCCATGAACGTCCGGTTCAAGACGCACCTGCCCTGGGCCTTGGCGTTCTCATTTGCCCGCGCAATCCAGCAACCCGCGTTGGAGATCTGGCGAGGCGAGGCGGCCAATGTTCCCGCGGCCCAGGAGGCCCTTTTCCATCGAGCCGACTGCAACCGGGCTGCGCGCCGGGGCGAATATACGGCCGCGATGGAGAAATCGTGAGCACGACCATGAAGCTGCGCGACCCGACGCAGGTATCTCTGTATCCCCTGCGATTCGAGCCCATCTATCAGTACCGCCTCTGGGGCGGCCGCCGGCTCGCCGACCTGCTGGCCGCGCCGCTGCCGGGCGACGGCCCGATTGGCGAGGCGTGGGTGTTGAGCGACCGCGCTGACCACGCCAGCCGGGTTGCCGATGGACCGCTCGAGGGTCGAACCCTCGGTGAACTGCTGGAGCTCCTGCCGGAGCAGATGCTCGGGCCTCTTGCAGGGCGGTATCCGCGCTTTCCGCTGCTGCTCAAGTTCCTCGACGTGCACGAGCTGCTATCGCTCCAGGTGCATCCCGCTGATGACCGCAAGGACCTGCTGCCAGCCGGCGAGACCGGCAAGACCGAAGCATGGGTCGTGCTCGAAGCCGGGACGAAGAGCCGCATCTATGCCGGCCTGAAGCCGGGCACCACGGTCGACGATCTCCGGCGGGCTAAGGCGAGCGGAGTGGTGGCGGACAACGTCGCATCGTTCGTTCCCAAACAAGGCGACGGAGTCCTGGTGCCTGCCGGAACGGTTCACGCCCTCGGCGACGTGGTCGTGTTTGAGATTCAGGAGAACAGCGACGTCACGTTCCGCGTGGACGACTGGGGCCACGTCGACCCAAAGACCGGCCGGCCTCGGGAGCTGCAGGTGGATCAGGCCCTCAGCGCCATCGACCCGACGCAGGGTGCGGTCGCCCCGGTCACACCGGTGGTTGAGGAGACGACGCCAGTCGAACGCGAGCGGCTTTTCGATTGTGATTTCTTTCGGCTGTGGCGCCTGCGTGGCCAATTGCCCTTTGCCGTCGGCGCCGTCGGCGCGCCGCGCGTGTTGGTCTGCCTGGAAGGCATGGGCCGAGTCGAGCACGGCGGCGAGGGCTACGCCGTCGGCAAAGGTGATGTCTGGCTCCTGCCGGCGGCGGTCGGAGCGTGTGCTTTTCGGCCGAGCGGTCAAGTTACCTTGCTAGAAGCAGCTCTGCCGGAATGAAGAAACTGATCGTCTACGACCTCGACGGCACGCTGGCGGAGAGTAAGTCCGCGCTCGATGCCGAAATGGCAGACCTGCTCCATGACCTTCTGGGCATCGTCAAGGTAGCCGTTATCTCCGGCGGAGCCTGGAAGCAGTTCGAGGAGCAACTGCTCTCGAACCTCCCTCACGACGAGCGGCTGGCGAATCTGTCTCTTCTTCCGACGTGCGGGACTCAATTCTTCCGATACGACGCGGTCTGGAAGAAGGTCTACTCCGAGGACCTCGCCGCCGAACAGAAGGCCAGGATCGAGAACTCGCTGCAGAGGGCGGTCTCGGAGGCCGGCTTCAAGCCTCAGAAGCTCTGGGGAGAGCAGATCGAAGATCGTGGCAGCCAGATCACGTTCTCAGCGTTGGGACAGCAGGCGCCCCTCGCCGAGAAGGCCAAATGGGACCCGGACTACGCCAAGCGAAAGAAGATCAAGGCGATTCTCGACAAGCTGCTTCCGGAGTTCTCGGTCCGAATGGGCGGCGCCACCTCAATCGATGTGACCAAAACCGGCATCGACAAGGCCTATGGTGTCCGGAAGCTGCGAGACACCCTTGGCCTCACGCTCGACGAGATGATCTTCATAGGTGACGCCCTGTTCGCCGGTGGCAACGACTACCCGGCTGAAGAAGCGGGCGTCGTTTCCATACCGGTGAAGAGTCCCGACGAGACCAAGCGGGTCACAGAGGCGATCATCGCCTGTCTGGATCCGGGCACCGATGGACCCGCGCACCGATGGACAGCGTCGTGACGGGCACGGCCGGTGCGTTCGTGCTGCGGCGCCTGGGCACGATCATGGAGCCGGAGCCGGGCAATCCCAACGAAGTCGAGGGCGTACTGAACCCGGCCGCCGCGCGCGGACCCGATGGCAACCTCTACCTGTTTCCGCGTCTCGTGGCAGCCGGCAACTACTCCCGCATCGGGATCGCAAGAATCCAGTTCAATGGAGACGGCGATCCGATTGGCGTCGAGAGGCTGGGCATCGCCCTCGAGCCGGAGGCCGAGTACGAGCTGCGGCCCGACGGCAGGGGCGGCTGCGAGGATGCGCGCGTTACGTTCGTTGAACCGCTCGGAAGCTACGTCATGACCTATACGGCGTTCTCGCCCGAAGGCCCGCGCATCGCTCTAGCCATATCGAAAGACATCTTCCACTGGCAGCGCCTGGGCCTGGTGGACTTCGCGAACTACCACGACAGCCGCGATCCGGGCGGCCGCGACGACAAGGATGCAAGCCTCTTCCCAGTTGCTATCCCCAATCCATCCGGCAGGCCGGAACTGGCCATCCTGCACCGGCCGCTCTTCCCGGGCACGCGTCCGGAGGAGACGGCGGAGCACCCCGCAACCCGCAATGTCGACCTGAACCGCGAGAGCATCTGGATCTCGTATTGCGAGAAGGGTCCGGCGGGCGATCCCCTGGGTCGCTTTGGTCGGTTCGCCTCGCATCACCGCCTGGCGAGTCCGGTGTCGCCCTGGGAGCGGCTCAAGATCGGCGGAGGCACGCCCCCAATCCTCACCCGCCTCGGCTGGCTCATCGTCTATCACGGCGTAAGTGAGGAGGACGGGCGAGCCGACGCTGGGCGCCATCTGTGCTACTCAGCTGGAGCGATGGTGCTCTCGAGCGAGCATCCGCAAGTGATCCGATATCGATCGACTCAGCCCGTGCTGACTCCCGAACTACCTCAGGAACGAAGCGGGACGATCGCCAACGTCGTCTTCCCCACCGGCATCGACCAGCGCGACGATCTCGGTATGCCAGACCGGTTCGACGTCTATTACGGCATGGCCGACGACAGGATCGGCGCCGCTCGCCTCGACCTGCCGGAGGCCTTGCCACATGGAGGACTCGCCCACTCGCCGGGCGCAAAGGTATAGCGCCCCCTACGGACCAGACTCCGCGGAGGCATCGCGAACAGAGGCCAAGGCATCATGAAATCGAGTGGGCGCAAGCCCAAGGTCAAGCCCGGGTCAGAGCCCAAGGCCAAGAGCGACCTCCAGTCCATGCCCATGCCGGAGCTCCAGGCGAAGCTGGAGTCATCGCCAGATGGCCTCACGCAGGCCGAAGCCGCGAAGCGCCTGGTCCAATACGGCCCCAACGAGATTGAGGAGAAGAAGGACAACCCGTTCCTCAAGTTCCTCACCTATCTATGGGGTCCGATCCCGTGGATGATCGAGGCGGCCGTCGTCCTGTCGGCGCTCGCCCAGCACTGGCCCGACTTCTTCATCATTCTCCTTCTGCTTCTGGCCAACGCCGTGGTCGGGTTCTGGGAAGAGCACCAGGCGGGCAACGCCATCGCGGCGCTGAAGGCGAAGCTGGCGGTAGAGGCCAGGGTGCTGCGCGATGGCAAATGGGTCACGCCCCCGGCGCGCGAGCTGGTGCCGGGAGACGTCATCCGCATGCGCTTGGGCGATATCGTGCCCGCAGACGCCCGCCTGCTCGACGGCGACTCCATCGAAGTGGATCAGTCCGCGCTGACGGGCGAGTCCTTGCCCGCGACGCGCAAACCCGGCGAGGCCGTGTTCTCGGGCTCGATCGTGCGTCAAGGCGAGATCAGCGCGCTCGTCTATGCGACCGGCGCCAACACCTATTTCGGCAAGACGGCGGAGTTGGTGCAGGAAGCACACACCGTCAGCCACTTCCAGCGCGCGGTGCTCAAGATCGGCGACTACCTGATCATCCTGGCGGTTGCCCTGGTGGCCGTGATCATCACCGTCTCGGTCATCCGCGGCGACCCGATCCTCACGACTTTGCAGTTCGCCCTGGTGCTGACCGTGGCCGCGATCCCGGTCGCGATGCCGACCGTGCTGTCAGTGACGATGGCGGTGGGCGCGCGCCTGCTGGCCAAGCGTGAGGCGATTGTCACGCGATTGGCAGCCATCGAGGAACTCGCCGGCGTCGACGTCCTGTGCGCGGACAAGACCGGCACGCTGACCCAGAACAAGCTAACTCTGGGCGATCCGTTCGGCGTCACCGGCGTCGATGCCGACGAAGTCATCCTCTGCGCCGCCCTCGCGTCGCGCGAGGAGGACAAGGACACCATCGACATGGCCGTGCTCAACGGCCTCAAGGACGCCAAGGCCCTGAAGGGCTACAAGGTGGTCCATTTCCAGCCCTTCGACCCGGTCCACAAGCGCACCGAAGCAACCGTCAAGGGCCCGGATGGCAAGACGTTCCGGGTGGCCAAGGGCGCGCCCCAGGTAATCCTCGAGATGCCGGCGAACGCCGGGAAGGTGAAGGCCGCCGTAGACAAGGCAGTCAACGAATTCGCGGCGCGGGGCTTTCGTTCTCTCGGCGTGGCCCGGGCGGACGGCAACGGGAAATGGCAGTTCCTCGGCGTGCTGCCCCTATTCGACCCGCCCCGGGCTGAGGCCAAAGCGACCATCGCCACTGCCCGCCAGATGGGCGTGACCATCAAGATGGTCACAGGCGACGCGCTGGCCATCGCCGTCGAGACCGCTAAGAAGCTCGGGATGGGCACCAACATCCTCGACGCCAGCGGCTTCGGCGATACCAAGCATCAGGCGTCGGCAAAGCTCGTCAAGGAAATCGAGAGCGCGGACGGCTTCGCGCAGGTGTTCCCCGAACACAAGTTCCACATCGTCGAGACCCTTCAGAAGCACGGTCACATCGTGGGCATGACTGGCGACGGAGTGAACGATGCCCCGGCTCTGAAGAAGGCCGATTGCGGGATCGCGGTTTCGGGCGCGACGGATGCGGCACGTGCGGCGGCGTCCATCGTTCTTCTGACCTCCGGTCTGTCGGTGATCATCGAGGCGATCAAGGAGAGCCGCAAGATCTTCCAGCGGATGAACAGCTATGCGATCTACCGCATCGCGGAGACGCTACGGGTGCTGCTGTTCATGACCCTGGCGATCCTGGTGTTCAACTTCTATCCCGTGACGGCCGTGATGATCGTGATGCTGGCGTTGCTCAACGATGGCGCGATCCTGTCGATCGCCTACGACAACGTCCACTACAAGGACCAGCCCGAAGCCTGGAACATGCGCATGGTCCTGGGGATCTCCACGGTGCTGGGGATCATCGGGGTCGTGTCGGCCTTCGGCCTGTTCTACCTCGCCGAGCGAGTCTTCAATATCGATCGCGACCACATCCAGACGCTGATGTATCTAAAGCTGTCCGTGGCCGGGCACCTGACGATCTTCCTGACCCGGACACGCGGCCGGTTCTGGACGATTCGCCCCGCACGAGTATTGCTGCTGGCGGTCTTCGGCACTCAAGCAGTTGCCACGTTGATAGCCGTATATGGGCTCTTCATGACACCGCTGGGCTGGGGTTGGGCTCTGTTCGTTTGGGGTTACGCCCTGGCGTGGTTCCTCGTGAACGACCAGGTCAAAGTGCTCGCCTATCGAATCCTCGATCCCGCCAAAGCCGATCCGCCAAAATTGGCGCGGCCAAAGAAGCAGCCACACTCGCTGGTCAAGGCCGCCTAACACCGCAAGAACCTAGGCCGTGAGCAGGCGCTCTTCAGCGGATCAAGGCTGCCAGAGCAACGGCCGGGCGCTCCGATGACAGAACGTAATGACGGCCTGGCTCTCCAACCGCAGGCTCGCGAGCGATAGTGAAGGGGCAGTGTGTCTGGCCCACGCTTCCAATGTGAGCTGGCCCTCGGAACCGATGGACAAGTCCTGGAAGCATCTTCTCGATTGCCTGGCCGCGAAGCGCGCGATGCTGGCGCAAGGTGGTCGAGCCACATGGAGCAAGTCATGACCGAGAAGACAGTCAAGCCGGCTCAGCCGCTCACGGAGCGCCCGGCGTGGAAAGCGTTGCAGGAGCACCATCGGACCGTCCGCGATCTGCATCTCCGGCAGGTCTTTGCCGACGACCCCACACGGGGGACGCGCCTTACGGCCGAAACCGCCGGCCTCTATCTCGACTACTCCAAGCATCGCGTCACCGACGAAACGCTCCGGCTCCTGGTCCGGCTGGCCGACGACTGCGGCTTGGCCGATCGCATCGAGGACATGTTCAGCGGCCGCAAGATCAACGTGACCGAGCAGCGGGCCGTTCTTCACGTTGCCCTGCGGGCCCCGGTTGGCGACCGGATCGTCGTTGACGGCGCCGACGTTGTGCCGGGCGTACACGCGGTGCTCGATCGCATGGCGGCTTTCGCCGATGACATCCGCAGCGGGCGCTGGAAGGGTCACACGGGACGGCCCGTTCGGAACATCGTCAATATCGGCATCGGCGGCTCCGATCTCGGCCCCGTGATGGCTTACGAGGCCCTGCGCCACTACAGCAAGCCTGAGATGACGTTTCGCTTCGTCTCCAATATCGACGGCACGGATTTCGTGGAGGCCACGCGCGATCTCGATCCGCAGGAAACGCTGTTCATCGTCTGCTCCAAGACCTTCACTACACTCGAGACGCTCGCCAACGCCCATGCGGCCAGAGCCTGGAGCCTGAAGGCCCTCGGCGACGAGGCGGCGGTGCGTAAGCACTTTGTCGCGGTGTCAACCAACGCGGATGGCGTGGCCGACTTCGGCATCGATCCAGCCAACATGTTCGAGTTCTGGGATTGGGTCGGGGGCCGCTATTCCATGGACTCGGCGATTGGACTTTCCACGATGGTTGCCATTGGGCCTGAGCAATTCCGCGAGTTGCTCGGCGGCTTCCGTGCGATGGACCAGCATTTCCGCAGCACTCCCTTTGAGCGCAATCTGCCGGTGATCATGGGCCTGCTCTCGGTCTGGTATGCCGACTTCTTTGATGCCCGCACCCTCGCGGTGCTCCCCTATGACCAGTACCTCAAGCGGTTCCCCGCGTATCTCCAGCAACTGACGATGGAGAGCAACGGCAAGCACGTCGCCCTCGATGGCAGTCGAGTCAACTACGAAACCGGCCCGATCGTGTGGGGTGAGCCTGGGACCAACGGGCAGCATTCGTTCTATCAGTTGATTCACCAGGGAACGAAGCTCATTCCGTGCGATTTCATTGGGTTCTCGCAGTCGCTCAACCCGCTCGACGGTCATCACGATCTCCTGATGGCCAACGTGTTTGCGCAAACGGAGGCCCTCGCCTTCGGCAAGACGGCAGACGAGGTCGAAGCCGAAGGGACGCCGGCGTGGCTCGTGCCGCACCGCGTCTTCGAGGGGAACCGCCCGACGAGCACGATTCTCGCCGAGCGCCTCACCCCAGCGGTGCTTGGATCGCTCGTCGCCCTGTACGAGCACAGCGTCTTCACTCAGGGCGTCATCTGGGGCATCGACTCTTTCGATCAGTGGGGCGTGGAACTCGGCAAAGCCCTCGCACAACGGATCGCCGGAGAGCTACGTGGCGACGGCCCTGCGGCCGAGGGCCACGACAGCTCGACCACCGCGCTGATGCGCCGATATATGCAGTCCCGCAACGGGAGCGTGAGATGAGCACTGCGCGTCGAAGAGGACGCTCGACCGGTCATAAGACGGTGGATCGGCACGACAGGGCACAGGCCTCGCCGGGCGTGCACCCCACCGACCACGCCGACCACGACAAGCACGCCGGCCATTCGATGGCCGCGATGAACCCCGCGACTCCCGGGATGGCCGCCGGTGCGCATGACAAGCACGCCGGCCACTCGGTGGCCATGTTTCGGGACAAGTTCTGGCTGAGCCTGGCGCTGACTATTCCGGTTGTGATCTGGAGTCGCGACCCGCAGAAGTGGCTCGGTTACACGGCTCCTACGTTCCCAGGTTCGGATCTCATCCCGGCAATTCTGGGTACCATCCTCTTCCTGTATGGCGGCCTGGTCTTCTTGCGCGGTGCCCGCGGCGAGCTCGCCACCCGCCAGCCCGCGATGATGACCCTGATCTCGCTTGCGATCGTGGTCGCTTTCATCACCAGCTGGGCAGGCACGCTGGGTCTGTTCGACATAGAAATCTGGTGGGAGCTCTCGTCTCTCATCGTCATCATGCTGCTCGGCCACTGGCTCGAGATGCGTTCGATAGCGCAGGCCCGCGGCGCTCTAGCGGCCCTTGCGGAGCTGCTGCCTGACACGGCCGAGCGAGTGACCGGCGCCGACACCGAGACCGTGCCGCTCGACGCGCTTGCCCTGGACGATGTCGTTCTGGTCCGGCCGGGCGGGCGGATTCCGGTCGACGGAGTCATCGTCGAAGGCTCGGCCGATGTCGACGAATCGATGATCACCGGCGAATCCCGAGCCGTATCAAAGGAGCCGGGCGCAAAGGTCGTGGCCGGTACCGTCGTCGCCGGCGGCAGTCTGCGAATCCGCATTACCGCCGTTGGGGATGGGACGGCGCTCTCTGGGATCATGCGGATGGTCGCCGAGGCGCAGTCATCCTCATCGCGGGCGCAGGCGCTCGCCGATCGGGCCGCTGCAATCCTCTTCTATGTTGCGCTCTCGGCCGCAGCAATCACGTTCGTGTTCTGGTGGATCGACGGTGATCGTGCCGGCGCTCTCGTGCGGACCGCCACCGTACTGGTCATAGCCTGCCCGCACGCTCTCGGCCTTGCGATCCCGCTCGTGATCGCGATCTCGACCTCGATCGGGGCGCGCAACGGACTGCTGGTCAAGAACCGGATTGCGCTCGAGCGAGCCCGAAATCTCAATGTGGTGATCTTCGACAAGACAGGGACGCTCACCAAAGGTCAGCCGGCACTTACCGCGGTCAGCGGAGCCGATGAGAGCGAGGTGCTCCGCCTCGCCGCCTCCGTGGAGGCGGACTCCGAGCACCCATTGGCGCGAGCGATAGTCGCGGGGGCGAAGGCCCGCGACATCGACCCTGTGGCGGCCACTGACTTCGAGTCATTGGCCGGGCGCGGAGCGCGGGCGAAAGTCAATGGGCGCGATGTGTCGGTCGGTGGCCCACGCCTGCTCGCGGACCTTGGCCTGAAGGCCGATCCCGCGACCGACGCATGGGCGCGAGAAGGCCGCACGGTCCTGCACGTCGTGGCTGACGGCAAGGTGGTCGGAGCGCTTGCAGTCGAGGACGAGATCCGCCCCGAGTCGGCCGAGGCAATCAAGCGACTCCACGCGATGGGTCTCAAGGTGGCAATGATCACCGGAGATGCGCAGGAGGTGGCCGACACAGTGGCCAAGCGCCTGGGCATCGACGAGGTCGCGGCACAGGTTCTCCCCGAAGACAAGGCCGCCGCCGTCAAGCGCTTCCAGACCGGCGGCCGCAAAGTCGCGATGGTGGGCGACGGCGTCAATGACGCTCCCGCGCTGGCAACCGCCGACATTGGCATCGCGATTGGCGCTGGGACTGACGTCGCGATCGAGTCGGCCGGGATAGTCCTCGTCCGCAGCGACCCCCGTGACGTTGTCGGCGCAATCGAGCTGTCGCGAGCCACGTATCGAAAGATGGTCCAGAACCTCGTCTGGGCGACGGCCTACAACCTGGTCGCGATACCGATCGCAGCTGGGATTCTCGTCCCGTGGGGGCTCGACTTGCCGATGGCGGTCGGCGCAATCGCGATGAGTGCCTCAACGGTCATCGTGGCCGCCAATGCCCAACTTCTGCGTCGCTTGCGCCTACGTCCAAGCCAGGATGTCACGCCGAGCGTGGCTGCATTGCTCCCTATGCAGCCCTAGCTCGTCCGTCCACGCCATGCCCGTCGCTCATTTCGAGGCCGCCATTCGGGGTGTCGCCACCGGGTCGTGCCACCGATCTCCGCGGTCCAGCACGCCGGCAGCCTCGGGCGGACCCCAGGTCCCGAGCTCGTAGACGTTCAGGGGGGTCTTGTCGTCCAGCACCCCGTTGACCACACGCCAGGCCGCTTCGACCAAATCCTCGCCGGCGAACAACGATTGGTCGCCGCGGCTGGCGTCGCCGATCAATCGCTGGTATGGCGGCCGCTCGCTGCCACTCTCATGGGACGCGAGCAGTTCGACGGGCTCGCCGGCCATGGCTTCGCCGGGCTTCTTGGCGAGTGCGCCGAGCGAGATCGACATGTCCGGCGAGAGCCGGAAGCGGAAGTAGTCGGCGTCACGCTGCTGGGCCTCCCCGAAGAGCGACTGCGGCGGGCGCTTCATCTCCACGAGAACCTCGGTGGCGGTGACGGGCAGGCACTTGCCGGTTCGGATGTAGAACGGCACTCCCGCCCAGCGCCAGCTGTCGATGTGCAGCCTCAGGGCCACGAACGTCTCGACGGAAGAATCGGCGGCAACGCCTTTCGTGTCGCGGTATCCGCGGTATTGGCCGCGCACCAGGTCGTCGGGCACGAGCGGGCGAATGGAGTCGAGGACCTTGTACTTCTCGTTGCGGATCGCCTCCGGCGTGTGGCCGGACGGCGGTTCCATTGCCAGCAGGCTCACCACCTGGAGGAGATGGTTCTGGACCACGTCGCGAATCGCTCCGGCCTGGTCGTAGAAAGCCCCGCGATCGGCAACGTCCATTGCCTCGGGCATGTTGATCTGGACGCTGGCTACGTGGTCGCGATTCCAGAGTGGCTCCAGGAACGAGTTGGCGAAGCGGAAGTAGACAAGGTTCTGGACCGGCTCCTTGCCCAGGTAGTGGTCGATCCGGAAAACGTCGGGTTCGGCGAAGACTTCGTGGATCGTCTCGTTGAGCGCCACCGCAGAGGCGAGATCGCGGCCGAACGGTTTCTCCACGATGATCCGCGCCCCGGCCGCGCAGCCGGAAACCTGCAGGCAGCCCACGACCTCGCCGAACAGCGCCGGCGGAACGGCCAGATAGTGAAGCGGATGCCGGGCCTCCCCGAGCTCCCGACGCAGGGCGCGGAATGTCTCAATGTCTTCGTCCGAACCCTTGACGTAGCGCAGGCGGTCGGTCAGGGCCTGGGTCGCGGCCGCATCGGTGAACCCATGCTCGGCCAGGCTCCGGCGAGCCCGCTCCTTGAGGCTGTCGAGGTCACCAGAACGGGCCACGCCGATGATCGGAAGGTCAAAGCCCTCGTCGCGTATCAGGTCCGCGAGCGCGGGGAAGATCTGCTTGTAGGCAAGGTCGCCGGTGGCGCCGAAGAAGATGAAGGCGTCCGACGGCTCGCCCGGCTCGCTGGCCGATCGACTCTTGGGTCGCGCACCGGCCATGGCCCTAACCCTTCTGTTCTTCGTGCCCGCCGAAGCCGTATCTCATGGCCGAAAGAACTCGATCGGCGAAGTCCGCCTCACCACGCGACATGAACCGCTCGTACAGGGCCGTGGTCAGGATCGGAGCAGGCGCGCCCACGTCGATGGCCGCGATGCTCGTCCAGCGCCCCTCGCCGGAGTCCGACACGCGACCCTCGAAGTTGGAGAGATCGCCGTTGCCCATGAATGCCTGGGCCGTCAGATCCAGTAGCCAGGATGCGACCACGCTGCCGCGCCTCCACACCTCGGCGACTTCGGTCAGGTCGAGGTCGTACTTGTAGTTGTCGGGATCCCGTAATGGCGTGATCTCGGCGCTGACCTCGCGCTTGGCCGCGCCGGCGTTGGCGTGCTTGAGGATGTTGAGCCCTTCGGCGTAGGCGGCCATCAGTCCGTACTCGATGCCGTTGTGGACCATCTTCACGAAATGGCCTGCGCCGCTGGGGCCGCAGTGCAGATACCCGTTTTCCGCCGGCGATGGCTTTCCGGTCCGTCCCGGAGTCCGCGGCGCAGAGTCGACGCCGGGGGCGAGGGCGCGAAAGATCGGATCGAGTTGCTTCACGGCTTCGGCCGGGCCGCCGATCATCAGGCAATAGCCGCGCTCCAGACCGAACACGCCGCCGCTGGTCCCACAGTCGAGGTAGTGGATGCCCTCTTTGGCGAGGGTCTTTGAGCGGCGGATGTCGTCGACGTAGTAGGAATTGCCGCCGTCCACGACCACGTCGCCCCGCGCCAGCAGCGGCGCGATCTCATCAAGCGTGGCGTCGACAGACGCGGCGGGCACCATCAGCCACACGACCCGTGGCGCAGCGAGCTGGCCGATCAGGTCCTTGAGGGATTTCGCTCCCGCCGAAAGCGCCTTGTCCGCGACCAGCCCGTTCACCGTCGCTACGTGACGCGCGTACCCAACAACCGTGTGGCCATCTCGAAGCCAGCGCCGCGACATGTTGGCGCCCATCCGGCCCAGACCGACCAATCCGATTTGCATCGTGTCCCCTTTCCGTGGCGGCACGACATCGCTCGACGTATGGGCTTCCGTCGTGGGCCGCAGGCCGCCGCGACAGCTAGGCGGCGGGCAACTGCATCGAAGATCGAAGTAATCATGGGCGCCGCGAGATATGGGTGCCAGCGCGCATCGGCATCGGACCGTCAGGCGACCTGCCCTACTCGTGCGGCCGAAGGTTCGGCTTAGCTGCCGAACGTGAACGCGAAGACCTGGACGCTCGGCCCATCGAACGTGAGCGTAACCGTGGCCTGCTCCTGATCGGGCAGGTGGACCAGGTGATAGAGCCTCGCCGTCGATACGGTCAGCAGGCCGGTGGACGAGACGTCCTCAGTCGTGACCGAAGCGCTGCTCGCTCCGGTCACGACCACGTGAGCCGTGACCGGTGTTGCCGCCGACATGACCAGATAGACGTCGCGCGCCCGGAATTTGAGCTGCAGCTTGTCCCCCGCCGCTTGGGTGGTGACGAATTGCGATGAGATGTCCCACTTGCCGTCGAGCGCCCATTCGTTCGTCTGGAGCGACGCGGGCAACGTCAGATCGTGCGAGCCGTCGCCCGGATAGGAGCCGGCGAAATCGGATGCTCGGGCAGAGCCCAGGTACGTCTCCGGTGTCTGACCGTTGGCGATCGGGACAGGGCCGTCGCCGGTGGTTGATGTCGGTAGCGCAGCCTGCCCGGCTTCCGCGAGGAGTCCGCGGATCTGCGCCTCTGTCTCCGCGTAGGCACCTTCGCCGAAATGCTCGGCACGGATGTTGCCGCTCGCGTCGATGAGGTAGTGGGCCGGCCAGTACTCGTTGCTGTAGGCGCCCCAGGTCTTGAACTCGTTGTCCTGCGCGACCGGGTACGTGATCCCGAAGCGAGCGATGGCGGACTGGACGTTGCCCGTGTCGTGCTCGAAGGCGAATTCTGGGGCATGGACGCCGATGATGACGAAGCCCTCCGCTTCGTACTTCTGATACCAGCTTTCCAGATACGGCAGCGTGCGAATGCAGTTGATGCACGAGTACGTCCAGAAATCGACCAGGACGACCTTGCCGTGCAGCGAGGCCAGTGTCACTGGCTCCGAGTTGAGCCAGTGGTCGATCCCGGTGATCTCGGGAGCCTTGCCCAGGTTCGGCAGGTTAGCCGCGCTCGAATTTGAGCCGGGGGCGGCGCTCGATTGGTCGTGGCCCGCGAGCTGGCTCAGGGCCGATTGGACCGGGTTGGAGCGCTCCAGGGCCTGCAGTGTGTTGGTCCAATCAGGGAGTGCGCTCGTCAGGTCGGCGGAGATGGCCGTGTCTGCACCCACCGCCATGAGACCAGCGGTCACGATGACGAGCGCACCGAATGCGCGGGTCGCCCAGCCGGCGGTCGAACGCAGGCGGAGGCGCCCGATCAAAGCGCGGCCGCCTTGCGCGATCGCGAGAAGTGGAAGCCCCGCGCCGATCGCATAAGCGACGACCAGGACGAGCGTCGAGCCTGAGCCAGGAGTCGTAACGGCCAGGCTCGTAATAGCTCCCAGGATCGGCCCGGCGCACGGCGTCCAGACGAGCCCGAGACCGAGACCGGTCATGAGCCCGCCAACGACACTGCCGTGCTTTGGCTCGGTTGGCTGTCCGAGCGTGAGTGGGCCGCCGCTCGATCGACCCATCAACCGCCCGCCCACTCCCTGCAGCCTGACCGTGGCTCGCTCCCAGATACGGTTGACCGCAGGGACCAGCAGCGTCAGTCCGAAGATCGCGATGACCGCGATGGCCACGTCCCGAAGCGCCGAGCTTGGGAGATGCAGCGCCGAGATGACCTGGACGCTCGCCAACGTGAAGAACGAGAAGCTGGCGATCAGCCCGGCGATGACCAGATACGGCCGTCGCCGATCGCCGTCCGCGCCGGTCGCAAGAACGACCGGCAGGATCGGCAGAACGCACGGCGACACCGCGGTTACGAGCCCGGCGACGAACGCCACGAGAACGAGCAGGAGCATGGGGTTACCTCGGCGTGCGCGGACGCCCCGTCAGCGAATGGGTGGGGGCGGGCCGCTACTGGCCGGTCGGCGACGGGCTCGCCATCATGGCCGAGGGGCTCTCCATCATGGCCGACGGGCTGGCCATCATGGCCGACGGGCTTTCCATCATGGCCGACGGGCTGGCCATCATGGCCGACGGGCTTTCCATCATGGCCGGCGGGCTGGCCGACGCGCCGGGCTGGGTGCAGGCCGCGGCGGCCATGCCCACGAGGAGCGCCAGCGAGGCGAAACCGGCGGCCAGTCGAATAGGTCGATGCATCTTTGCTTTCTCCAATGGTGCGGCGAGATGCTCGCGACGATGGAGAGGTTCCGTGACACGCCGATGACAAGCCGGTGACGCATCGATGACGGCTCGAGGAAGCTCTTCGGGGGCCGACGAAGAACGGACCGTGTCTCCGAGCCGTCGCGCAGCTGTCATCGTCACGTCACACAGGGAGTTGATCCTCCGGGTCGGCTCGGCAAAGCACCGAGCGCCAAGGAGGAAAGACCCGATGACCCACAGACGCCTGCCCATCCTCGTAGCAGCGACCGCGATTGCCGCGGCGCTCGCGATCCCGGGCGTTGCCAGCGCCCACAGCGGTCCCGCCGGCTTCGTCTACACCGAGACGAACGCTTCGACGGGCAACTCGATCCTGGCCTTCGCCCGATCGGCGGACGGCCAGCTCAACTCGATCGGCTCGTTCTCGACGCACGGAACCGGCACCGGCGCCGGACTCGGAACCCAGGGCGAAGTCGTCCTGAGCGCCGACGGCGATTGGCTGCTGGCGGTGAACGCCGGTAGCAACGATGTCAGCCTGTTCCGCGTCCGCGACAGCGGCACGCTCGCATTCGCGGACAAGGCCGCGGCGGGCGGCACTGATCCCGTCAGCGTCACGACCCATGGCGATCTCGCGTACGTCCTCGACGCGGGCGGCGCGGGCAACATTGCCGGCTTCCGCGTCCATGACGGCAAGCTGCGCGCGATCTCCGGCTCGACGCAGCCCCTCAGCGGGAGCGCCACCAACCCGGCCGAAGTCGCGTTCAGCACCAACGGTAAGTTCCTCGTAGTGACCGAGCGGGCGGCGAACATGCTCGACGTCTACGCGGTGAGCGATGGTCGAGCCGCCGCGCCGGTCAGCTCCGCGTCGTCCGGCCCCGTCCCATATGGCTTCGCCTTCGATCTGCGGAACCACCCGATCGTGTCCGAGGCCGCCAATAGCACGCTCTCGTCGTATCGAGTCAGCGGCGCTGGAGCCACGGTCATCTCGGGCAGCGTAACCACCGGCGGCCTCGCGGCCTGCTGGGTCGTCGTGACGCCGAACGGCCGCTGGGCCTTCGATAGCAATGCACATGGCGGAACGATCAGTTCGTTCAGCATCGCCTCGAGCGGTTCGATCGCGCTCGTGCAGTCCGTCGCGGCCAACACCGGAGCGGGCAGCGCCCCGCTCGATCTCGGCGTGACCGGCAACGGCCGGCTCCTGTACGTATACCTGGCAGGTACCCACACGGTCGCCGGCTACTGGATCGGAAGCGGCGGAACCCTAACTGCGATCTCCGGCGGCCCGGTGCTGCCGACGAGCGCCAGCGGCCTCGCGGTCTCCTGACCGATCCTCGGTGGGCCGGGAGGCGCAACAAGCCTCCCAGCCCACCACCTTTCCCATACAAGCGGAGGCTCAAATGGACGGGCGAATCTACGATGTGTCCATGCCCACGCCTAAGCCTCCGATCCTCGTCGTGGACGACGACGCCAAGATCGTGCGCCTCGTCCGTACGTATCTGGAACGAGAGGGCTTTCGCGTGATCGAGGCAGCCGACGGCAAGTCGGCGCTGGCGGCCATCGCGCTCGAAGCTCCGGTCCTCGTGGTGCTAGATCTGATGCTGCCCGAAGTCGACGGACTCTCGATCGTCCGGGCAGTCCGGCGCACCGATCGGACGCCCATTCTCATGCTGTCTGCCCGCGGAACCACAAACGATCGGATCGCGGGCCTCGAAGCCGGTGCGGACGACTACCTACCCAAGCCCTTCTCCCCGGCCGAGCTCGTCGTCCGGATCAAGCGGATCCTCGACCGATCGGCGGGCGTTGCGCCTCAGGCAGCCTCGGCTCCGGTGCTCCAGGTCGGCGATCTCGTGCTCGACCGCGATCGCCACTCCGCGAGCGTGTCGGGCAACCCGCTCGAACTCACCGCGCAAGAGTTCCGTCTGCTCGTCGCACTCGCAGACGCGGACGGACGCGTGCTCTCGCGCGAACAGCTGCTAGACGCCATCTACGGCCAGGGCGAGGCGTTCGTGCTCGATCGGAGCATCGACGCGCTCGTCAAGCGACTTCGCCAGAAGCTCGCCGACGACCCGGACCAGCCGCGCTACATAGCGACGATCCGTGGCGTCGGGTATCGCATCGTCGGAGCCCGGGTGGAAGTGGCATGAGATCGCGCTTCGCAGGCGGCCTCGGATTCCGGATCGCTCTGGCCGCGATCGTCGTGGCCCTACTGGCCGTCGGGATCGTGGCGGTCGGAACCCTGGTCCTGGGCTCGCAGGCATTTCTCGATCTCATGACTGCAGACGGTCATCCGGCGAGCGAATCGCAGGCGATGTTCGACGAATCCGTCGGGCGAGTCGTGGTGATGGGTCTGGGAGTCGCGGTTCTGGCTGCGATCGGGCTCGCCGTCCTGCTGGCCGGTCGGATCGCCAAACCTCTGAGCAGAGTTGGGCTGGCTGCCAAGCGCATCGCCGACGGTGACTATCGCGCTCGGGTACCGCGCGAGGGGCCGAGGGAAGTTGCCGATCTGGCGGAAACGTTCAATGAGATGGCCGCGGCGCTCGAGGAGCAGGAGCGGCTGCGCCGGGAGTTCGTGGCAAACGCCGCCCACGAGCTCCGGACGCCGCTCACGAACCTGCAGGGATACCTCGAAGCCTTGCGCGACGAGGTCATCCCCGCCGACCGCGAGACCTTCCAGTCGCTCTGGGAAGAGGCGGAGCGGCTGGTGCGGCTCGCTCGGTCGCTGGACACGCTCCCTGATCCGACGGCCGCTGGCCCACGTGAGCTGGTCGAGGTGGACGTGACCTCGGTGGCGAGGGCGGGCTCCGATCTCGCGGCCCCCGGGTTTGCTGCGGCAGGACTGGAGTTACAGGTAGAACTAGCGCCGTCACTGCCGGTTCTAGCCGATCCGGACGGGCTCAAGCAGGTGATCGGCAACCTCCTCCAGAACGCGCTTCGGTACACGCCGCCGCCTGGCTCTGTTTGGCTACGCGGAGCCCAGCGTGACGGCGTCGTTCGGGTCGAGGTCTCGAATACCGGATCCGGCATTCCGGCCGCGGACCTCCCCCATGTGTTCGAGCGCTTCTATCGCGTGGAGAAGTCGCGTGACGCGGCCAGGGGTGGCGCTGGCATCGGCCTGGCGATTGTCCGTGAGCTCGTCACATCCTTCGGCGGCACCGTCGGTGTCGCTTCGGCCGACGGCCGCACCACGGTCTGGTTCGAAATTCAAGCCGTTGCGTCTCGCCGGGTCGTCAGGGCGCCAAGGAACGAGGTGCAGTCGGCATCGAGGTGAGCCAGGCGGACGCGCGGACTCAGTAAGTTCTGTCAGTCCCCCGTCGCCGACGGAATCAGCGGCGGGCAATCTGGCAGGCGTCTGCGGGAATGACCGCCGCCGTGCGATCCACGCTCCAGCTGGTACCGCGATAGATGGAGGCAGTCAAGCCGGGAGGCAGCCGGCCTCCACGGAATCGGCGGACCCCGAAACCCTCGATTCGTTAGGCAGAAGCCATCTGGTGCCATCCGGGCCAACTGCTCGACTCAGAGCGATTTAGCACCGCGCTCCTTGGGGCCCTCAGCCCCTTCCAAGAGGCTGCCGAATCTTTCAAAACCGCTTGGTAAACGGTCAAAAAGGCTGACGCTGTAACGCGAATCTGACACCGTCACGTACAGCGTTTAACTTGACATGAAATGGGCATTTCGTGCGTGGATTCCACGAAAAGAGCACCGCGCTCAGGAGCGTTTGACTTGGAAGGCTGACGCTCTACCGACTGAGCTACTCCCGCTCGATGCCGTCGGAGGCGACCGGAGAGTAACACGAGCCCCGCGTGGCGCCAACGCCGGCACGCTGGTCGTCGCAGGCTCGTCTTGGGGCGGCGCCGGCAGCCCGCCCCACTTGTGCCAGCGCAGCCGCGCCATTCTGAGCCGAAACTTGCCCGTTGGAGTCTCCGACAGACCGGGCTAAGATGGCGCAGCCCGTTGGGAGCACCTCCGGCAGGCTGGCCATGAGGGGCGCCGAGCGGGTGGCGTTACGGGGGCTCTGACCCGGAGTACGCGAACGTGGACCACGTCAGGCCGAGGAAGTCCTGCGCGCCGGCGAAGCCGAGTTTGCGGCCGCGCTCCAGACTGGGTGACGGATCCGTGGGTCTGGCGGACGGCCGCCTCGGTGGAACTGCGGGCGGGTGCGGAGAGTCGAAACCCTGTCGAGCGCTTAGCTTGCACACCTGTTAGCGATAGGCTCGGGGAGGCCACGAGATGCGCCGCTTTCTTTCGCTCATTGGCATAAGCCTGATGGCGGCTGGCTGCGTCGGCGGGACCGGCGGGTCCCCCTCGTCAGGTGCCTCGGCCATACCTACCACGTACAGCGTCGAGACCGGCTCCGACAAGCTGATCATGAATCTCACCGAGGGGGGCGGCAACGTCCCGATCTCGTACCGCTTGACGCACATGCCCGAGTTCGCCCTCTACGGCGACGGCCGGATCGTCATTCAGGGGCCGGTGATCGAGATCTATCCGGCTCCGCTGCTGCCGAACCTGCGCGCGCTCCGCGTCACACCGGACGAGATCCAGAAGGTTCTCGCCGCCGCCGACGCTGCCGGACTGCTCGGTCCCGACGCACGCTTCGACGCTACCGACGTCTTCGACCTGGGCACGAGCGTCTTCACCACGACCGTCGCCGGCAAGACGCACAGGATCAGCGCCTATGCCCTGTATGCGCAGTTCAAGGCCGACGATCCGGCGGTCAACGCTGCGCGCGCCGGGCTCATGGCCTACCGAGATGCAATCACGGACCTGTCCAAGTTCCTGGGCCGCCAGGTGAGCGACGAGGAGGTCTACGAGCCGTCCTCCATGCGAGTCTTCGTGGTACCGACCGGCGCGACGGACTCGCAGGGCACCACCCGCCAGGTAGTCGACTGGCCGCTCGCTCTCGACCCGGCCACCGCCGGCGAGCAGATCGCCAACACGACCTTCCGCTGCATCGCCCTGAGCGGGGTCGACCTGACGGCGTTCGTCACCGTGGCGAAGACCGCGAACGGCCTGACTGTCTGGAAGGCCTCGAGCGGGCGCTATTCGGTCCTGGTCCGGCCGAACTTCCCGGACGAATCGGGCTGCGGCTCAGTCACGTCCTGACGCTACCTGGCCTTGCGCGCGGGAAGCGTCGGAGCGGGACCGCCTCGGCGTGGCGAGGCGCGAGGCGCGGCGAGGCGCGACAGAGCCGTTGTCGGTCGTGTAACGTCAGGGCGCCCCGCGCGGTCGCTTCTTCCGGCCGCGCGCGGCGCGAGCGAGGGTCGACGATGGCCGTGGACGTGATCCAGCTCTCGGACGCGGCATGGCCGCGCCACGACTTCTACATGCGCCTCGCCCTGGTCGTGGAATCGGGCGCGAAGTGCCTGGGATCGCGCGTCGGGGCGGTCATCGTCCGCGACAACCGCGTCCTAGGCAGCGGCTACAACGGCACGCCCGCCGGCTATCCCAACTGCACCGAATCCGAGCGCGGCTGCCGGCGCTGCGCGATCCGGCGCGAGCAGCCCGACGTCGCGGGCAAGCTGTACGACATCTGCCTGTGCGTCCATGCCGAGCAGAACGCGATGCTGACCGCCGCCCGTTTCGGAACTTCGTTGGACGGCGCCTTCCTCTACACCACCGTCCAGCCGTGCTTCAACTGCCTCAAGGAGCTGATGCAGGTCCGACTGTGCGGCGTCGTGTTCCTGCGCGAATGGGAGGCCCGCCACCCGGACTACGCGTGGGTCTCGACCGAATATGAGCGCCTGGTCGAGCACTATCGATCGAACGGCAACCTCTTTGCCCGCCTGGCCCAGGTCGAACGGCTGGAGGCCGTCCAGCTCGAGCTCGGCCACCCCGGCTGAGGCTCAGGCGATCTGAGGCTCAGGCGATCGCGATCATGCGCTCGAGGGCGACGCGGGCGCGGGCGGCGATCTCGACCGGCACCTCTATCGGATAGACGCCGTGCAGAAGCGAGTCGCGGAGCTTCGGCAGCGTGGTCAGCTTCATGTACTGGCAGACGGCTTCGCGATTGACCGGCACGAAACGCTTGCCCGGGGCTTTCTGCTCGAGGCGGTGCAGGATGCCGACCTCAGTGGCGATCAGGAAGGTGTCGGCCTTCGAACGTTCGGCATAGGTGACCATGCCTTCGGTCGACAGAATGTGGGCGTCGTCGCCGGCGGCCTCGATCACCTGGCTGGTGCAGCCGCATTCGGGGTGGATCAGCAGCTCGGCGCCGGGCTCCTCGCGACGCCAGCGTTCGACGTCCGCCGGCCGGATCCCGGCGTGGACGTGACACTCGCCGAGCCAGATCGTCAGCTTGCGGCCGGTCACGCGCTCCAGCCACAGCCCCAGGAACATGTCGGGCAGGAAGAGGATGTGGCGGTCGCGCGGGATCGCGTCGATCACGGCCCGAGCATTGCCCGACGTGCAGCAGTAGTCGCTCTCCGCCTTGACGGCCGCGGTCGTGTTTACGTACGAGACGACGACCGCGCCGGGATGCTCGCGCTTCCACTGGCGCAGCTGCTCGACCGTGATCGAATCGGCCAGGGAGCAGCCGGCCGACAGATCCGGTAGGAGTACCCGCTTCTGCGGGGAGAGGATCTTGGCCGTCTCGGCCATGAATGCCACGCCGCAGAAGACGATCGTGGATTGCGGGGCCGTGGCCGCGATCCGGGACAGGTGGAGCGAGTCGCCGACGTGGTCGGCCACGTCCTGGACCTCGGGCCGCTCGTAGCTGTGGGCCAGGATGACGGCGTCGCGTTCGCGGGCCAGGTCGCGGATCTCGGCCTGGAGAGCCGGGAAAGTGGCCGGGTCGCCCGGTGGCTCGACCGGGATCGCGGCGGCTTCCGAGGCCCGGCCGGACGCCGAGGCTCGGCCGGAGGCGGACTCTCGGCCGGAGGCCGGGGCGGAGGCGGACTCTCGGCCGGAGGCCGGGGCGGAGGCGGACTCTCGACCGGAGGCCGGGCCGGAGGCGGACTCTCGACCGGAGGCCGGGCCGGAGGCGGACGCTCGACCGGAGGCGGACGCTCGACCGGAGGCGGACGCTCGGACGGAGGCCGGGGTGGCCGAACTCACTGCGCGACCTCGAGCGAGACGTCGAGCGCCTTGGGCGAATGTGTCAGCGCGCCGATCGAGATGTAGTCCACGCCCGTCTCGCCGACCTGACGCAGGTTGGCCAGCGTGATCCCGCCCGAGGCCTCGGTCTCGACCGCGCCGTCGGTCATGCCGTGGCACAGCGCTACCGCCTCGCGAAGCTGATCGACGGTCATGTTGTCGAGCAGGATGCGGTTGACCCCGGCCTCGAGCGCGGCCCGCACGTCGTCGAGGGTCTCGGCCTCGACCTCCAGGCGCAGCCTCGACTGCGCCTCGTGCAACCGAGCCACGGCCGCCGCGACGCCGCCGGCCAGACGCAAGTGGTTGTCCTTGACCAGGAGCGCCTCGCCCAGGTTGAAGCGATGATTGGAGGCACCGCCGCAGCGGACCGCGTACTTCTCGAGCTCCCGCAACCCGGCGGTGGTCTTGCGCGTGTCCAGCAAGACGACACCGGTGCCATCCAGCTCGGCAACGCACTGCGCCGCCAGCGTGGCGATCCCGCTGAGCCGGGCAAGCAGGTTCAAGGCGGTCCGCTCGCCGGCGAGAACCGCCCGCATTGGCCCGCCGATGCGGGCGAGCTCGGCGGGGACGGCGGCGATGTGGTCGCCGTCCGCGCAGGTGGCGGCAACGACGACTCGCGAGTCCAGCGCGGCGAAGACGGCGGCCACGATCGGCAGGCCGCAGACGACGCCCGGCTCCTTCTGCAGCAGCGACATCTCGCACGTGGCGTCCGGCCCGAAGAGACCCTCGCTGGTGGGATCGCCCCCGGCCAGGTCCTCGGCCAGGGCCACGGCCACGACCCGGGCCACGGCCGCCGGATCGGGCGGGCGGATCTTGCGCGGGGTGGCCGCGGGGATCGTGGCAGGCGGGCGGATCGTGGCGGGCGTGGTCAACTCCAGTGCTCCAGTGTCAGCTCCTGCCCCGGCCGAAGGACGAAGTGCCCTTCGAGGGTCTGGTTGGTGGTGGGCGCGTCGATACGGTAATGGACGCCTCGACTTTCGGAGCGAGCCAGCGCGAAGCGAGCCACGAGCGCAGCGACGGGATCGGGACTGCGCGCCAGGTCGGTCAGATCCGCCGGGTCGCGCATCACGCCGGCCTGCCGCCAGACCTGCTCTCGCAACTCCGCCGAGGCGACCCGCGCAGGCGGAGCGGGCGGCGGCGCCTCGGGCCGCGACGGTGCCGCGGGCTCGTCCAGCGCAGCCAGCGCCGCCCGCCGCCCGAAGACCAGGCACTCCAGCAGGGAGTTGGAGGCGAGCCGGTTGGCGCCGTGGACGCCGGTCGCGGCGCTCTCCCCGGCCGCGTACAGGCCGGCGATATCGGTCCGCCCGATCAGGTCCGTCACGACGCCGCCGATCGTGTAGTGAGCCGCAGGAGAAACTGGAATCGGCTCGATCGCCGGATTGAAGCCGGCCTTCTCGATCTCGGCCATCAGGCCGGGGAAGCGCGCTCGATCGACATCGCGCAGGTCGAGCCGGACGCTCCCTTTGCGGACCATGGCCCGGGCGACTTCGTCCCGCGGCGCCAGCTCGTCCACGAACCGCTCCCCCTTCTCGTCGAGCAGCGTCGCGCCCTCGCCCCGCAGGGCTTCGGTCAGGAGCAGCCGGGACCCGGCGAGCACCGTTGGATGGAATTGCATGAACTCGAGATCGGCGACCGCCGCGCCGGCCGCGAACCCGATCGCGATGGCGTCGCCTATCTGGCCCTCCGGGTTGGTGGTGCGGGCCCACAGCGCGGCCGCGCCACCCATCGCCAGGATCGTGGCCCGGGCCGCGATCGGGCCGTCCGGAGTGACGACGCCCAGGCATCGCCCGCCCGAGACCCACAGCGCCAGCACGTTCGTGGCTTCGCTCGTGGCGATGAGTTCCGAGCTGGCCGCGCGCCGCCCCAGGACGCTCGTCACCGCCCAGCCCGTGGCCGCCCCGTCGACGCTGGAGACGCGGCGCCGGGAGTGCCCGCCCTCGAGACTCAGCTCCGGATCGAACGGCACGCCCAGCGCGATCAGGTCCCGAACGCGCTCCGGACCTTCCTCGGTCAGCACCCGCACGGCGCTCGGCCGGCACAGGTCCCGGCCGGCCCGTTCCGTGTCGACGGCGTGCAGCGTCGCCGTGTCGTCGTCCCCGACCGCGCCCGCTATCCCACCCTGCGCGTGCCAGCTCGACGAATCCGGGGCGTGGCCCTTGGTCAGCATCAACACCCGCGCCCCGTGCTCGGCGGCGGTCAGAGCGGCCGTCAGCCCCGCGGCCCCGGCCCCGACGATGAGCAGATCGCGCGTGACCTCGGGCACGGCCCTAGCGCTCTCTACGGAGCGAGACCGCTCGCCGGTACGAGGCGGCGTACTGCTCCGCCGGCCCCGCCTCCCACGACCAGTCGATCGCCATCCCCCTGTCCTGCAGCGCCGCCCAGGCCTCGCCGCCGGCGTGGTGGTGCGACATCGCCCGCCGGCACGCTTCCAGCAGAGCGGCCGTCTTGGGCGCCGCAAAGACGAAGCCCGTCCCTTCGTCCGGGTAGGCGTCCACGTCGACGACCGTGTCGGCCAGCCCGCCGGTCCGATGCACGATCGCCGGCGTGCCGTAGCGGAGCGCGATCATCTGACCCTGCCCGCACGGCTCGAACCGCGACGGCATCAGGTACAGGTCCGCGCCGGCGTAGATGCGTCGGGCCAGGCCGCGGTCGAACTTCTCGACGACCGCCACCGCGTCCGGCCGCTTGGCGGCGATGGCCCGCAGCTTCGACACCTGCTTGCGGTCGCCGGTCCCAAGGGCCACGATCCGGGCCCCCTCGTCCAGCAGGGCGGGAGCGGCGCGGGCCAGCAGGTCGAAGCCCTTCTGCGGATCGAGCCGGCCGATCATCCCGAGCACCGGCCGATCGTCATCCGGATCGAAGCCGAGCTCGGTGAGCAGCGCCCGGCGGCATTGGGCCTTGCCCGCGAGGTCGCCGCGCGAGTAGGTTGCCGACAGGGCCTCGTCTGTGGCCGGATCCCAGACGACGGTGTCCAGGCCGTTGAGAATGCCGCCGAAGCGGTGGCCGAGCCTGGCCAGGACCGGGTCCATGCCCATCCCGAATGCCGGGGTCAGGACCTCGCCGGCGTAGCCGGGGCTGACGGTGTTGACGAGCTCGGCGCGCTGGATCCCCTCGCGCAGCAGCAGCAGCCCCTCCGCGCCCGGGGCCACGAGCTCGGCGATCTCGTCCGGAGTGGCGAGGCCCGCCAGCTGCTCGCGCGACAGCCAGCCCTGATACGCCATGTTGTGGATCGTGGCCATGACGGCGGCGGACGAGATCCGCGGATAGGCGGCATAGGCGACGTCGCGCAACAGGACGGCCGGCATCGCCTGCCAGTCGTGCAGATGCAGCACGTCGACGGGGCGGTCGTCGTCGAGGAGCGCCTCCAGGGCGGCCCGGCACAGCAGCCCGAAGCGCCAGCCGTTGTCGGCGTAGTCGCCGTCAATGCCGCCGTAGTAGCCCTCACGATCGAAGGCCGGCGGGTGGTCGATGAGGCGGACGCGATACCCGCGCGCCTCGAACTCGACCAGCGAGACCTCGGTCACGCCCTCGGGAGCGAGCGGGTCCGGGACGACGAGCGGAGTTACCTTCGCGTCCTCCGGGACGGACACTCCGCGGTACCTGGGCAGGAAGACGTCCACGGGCCGTTCCACATGGGCGGAGACGCCGCTCGGCGCCTGCCCCATCACACCCCCGGTGCCGACCCAGACCTGCGACTGCACGACCTGCTGGGCGGTCGCCTCGGGTTCGCCGATCGCGGCAACGGCCCGCGCCAGGGCGTCCACGACATCGCCCAGCCCACCCGTCTTGGCCCACGGCTCGCACTCGGCGGAGATGCAGACGACGCGCATGCAGTTGCTCCAATCTCCCGGAAGTAGTTCGCCCGACCATGGTAGTCGCGGGCACGCCGGCAAGCATCCCTCGGACGTCCGTTCGGCGGCCGGTGACGCGCGACGATGCTCGCGTTGCCGTCGGATATGATGCCTTGCAGATGGAGCCTGTCCACGTTCCCACTCTTCCGGGCGCTTCCTTCAGGCTGCCCCCGCAGCTCGAGGGCTTGCGGCGCCTCGCCTACAACATGTGGTGGAGCTGGAACCCGCGGTCTCGGGCTCTCTTCAGCCGCATCGACGGCCTCGCGTGGTCCCGCTATCGAAACCCGATCGAGGTTCTGTCCCAGCCGATCGACTGGGCGGAGCTGCAGGACGATCCCGCCTTCATGGCCGAGTGCAGCCAGGTCCTGGCCGAGTTCGACGGCTACATGGCAGGTGGAGAGGGCTACTGGTTCGACCGCCAGTACGGCGCCGCCCTCGGCGGGCCGATCGCCTACTTCTGCGCAGAGTACGGCTTCCACGAATCGCTCGGAATCTACTCGGGCGGTTTGGGGATCCTGGCCGGCGACCAGATCAAGTCGGCCAGCAACATGGCCATGCCGTTCGTCGGCGTGGGGCTGCTGTACAAGCACGGCTACTTCCGCCAGACGATCGACGCGGACGGCCACCAGGAGCACGCCTACCCGGACTTCGACCTGGCCCACCTGCCGATCCTGCGCGTCGCGGATCCGGAGGGCGAGCCTCTCACAATCTCCCTCGAGCTGCCCGGGCGGATGCTCTACGCCGCGGTGTGGTGCGTCCAGGTCGGGCGCGTGCCGGTGCTGTTCCTCGACACCGACATCCCCGACAACGAGGTGTCGGACCGCCCGATCACCCACATGCTGTACGTCCGCGGTCGCGAGATGCGCCTGCACCAGGAGCTCGTCCTGGGAGCGGGCGGCGTGCGGGCCCTCAAGGCGCTCGGCATATCGCCCTCTATCTGGCACCTCAATGAAGGCCACTCGGCCTTCCTCCTCGTGGAGCGGACCCGCGACCTCGTCGCCCAGGGAGTGGCGCTGGACGAGGCCTTCCAGCGTGTCCGCTCCGACAGCGTCTTCACGATCCATACCCCCGTCGCGGCGGGCAACGAGCGGTTCGACGCCGACCTGGTTCGGAAGGTGGCGGGCCCGCTCTACGACGGCGACGGGCGCAAGGGGACCGGCGGCGTCCCGATCGAGCGGGTCCTGGAGCTGGCCCGCGGCGTGGATGGCAACCCGGCCCAGTTGGACATGACCGCCCTCTCGCTGCGGCTCTCGAGCAGCGCCAACGCCGTCAGCAAGCTCCATGCCGTCACAGCCAACGGGACGTGGCAGGGCGTCGGCGACAAGCGGATCATCGCGGTCACGAACGGGGTCCACATGCCGACCTGGGTCGGCCAGCCAATGGGCGACCTGTTCCTGCGCTATCTCGACGTCCAGCTCGATAGCCTGGACGCCCGCGACGGCACGAAGCGTTTCTGGCTGCGGACAAAGCGGATCCCCGACGCCGAGCTGTGGGAGGCTCACCAGCGCCAGAAGCTCGAGCTGATGATCTTCGCCCGCAATCGGCTGCGCCACCAGTTCGCCCGCCACGGCGAGGCGCCCAGCGTCCTCAAGGAGCTGGAAAGCGTCCTGAGCCCGGATGCGCTGACGATCGGCTTCGCCCGCCGGTTCGCCACGTACAAGCGAGCCGGTCTCATCTTCACCGACATGGAGCGCATCTCCCGGCTGCTCAAGGACAAGGAGCGGCCGATCCAGATCATCTTCGCCGGCAAGGCCCATCCGGCCGACCGGCCCGGCCAGGACGTGATCCAGGAGATCTTCGCCCTCTCACGCTCGCCCCAGCTGCGCGGTCGAGTCTTCATTCTGGAGGACTACGACATCCGCGTCGCCCGGTTCATGGTCCAGGGCGTTGACGTCTGGCTGAACACCCCGCGCCGACCTCTCGAGGCTTCGGGCACCAGCGGCATGAAGGCCTCGGCCAACGGCGTCGTCAACCTCTC
This sequence comes from Chloroflexota bacterium, assembly GCA_003141245.1. Taxonomy (GTDB): domain Bacteria; phylum Chloroflexota; class Limnocylindria; order Limnocylindrales; family CSP1-4; genus Fen-1039. The sequence goes on along the minus strand of PLLE01000046.1, from coordinate 107,316 downwards.
CGTCCTCGACGGCTGGTGGGACGAGGGTTGGGACGGCGAGGACGGCAACGGTTGGGCCATCGGGGGCCGCGAAACGAACCCCGACGAGCGCGCGCAGGACCGCGCCGACTCGCAAGATCTGTATAGGCTCCTGGAGCAGGAGGTCGTGCCGCTCTACTACGGGCGCGACAGGAGCGGCGTGCCCGCCGGCTGGACGGCCAAGATGAAGAGTTCTATCGCCAGCACGATCTGGCGGTTCTCTTCGCAGCGGATGCTCCACGAGTACACCGAGCTCATGTACCTCCCCGCCAGGGGCGTGGACGGCAAGCGGTCGGACGGCGGGCCGCCCGATCCGAAGGACGGCTGAAGCTCGAGTGGGCGGCCGCGTCTCGCTCGCTCTCGTCATCCACAACCATCAGCCCGTCGGCAACTTCGGCTGGGTCATCGAGGAGGTCTACGAGCGAGCCTACTCGCCGCTGCTGGGGGCGCTGGAGCGGCATCCCGGGATCCGTCTCGCCCTCCACTACAGTGGCCCGCTGCTGCAGTGGCTGGCGGCCAACCGGCCCGAAGCGATCGCGCAGATCCGCGGCCTGGTGGAGCGGGACCAGGTCGAGATCGTGGGCGGCGGCTACTACGAACCGATCCTCGTAACCCTGCCCGACCGCGACCGCCATGGCCAGCTCGTCCGCATGGTCGACAAGCTGGAGCGCCTGTTCGGGCGGCGACCGGCCGGGGCCTGGCTGGCCGAGCGTGTCTGGGAGCCGTCTCTGGCGTACGACCTGGCCGCGGCCGGCTACCGCTGGACCGTGCTCGACGACAACCACCTCCGGGCCGCCTCGATCCGAGAGGACGAGATGTGGACCGCTTTCACGACCGACGACCGCGGCCGGCGGCTGACCGTCTTCGGCACCGAGCAGGGGCTGCGCTACCGCATCCCGTTCAAGCCGGTCGAGGACCTGATCTCGTACCTCCGGGCGCGGGTGACGCCGGACGGCCGGTTCGTCGGGATGATGGGCGACGACGGCGAGAAGTTCGGCTCGTGGCCGGGCACGTTCGAGTACTGCTGGAGCCGCGAGCACTGGGTCGATCGCTGTTTCGAGGCGATCGAGTCGAACGCCGACTGGCTCTCCACGGTGACACCGTCCGAGTGGTTGGAGCGGCGGCCGCCGACGACCCGCGTCTACTTTCCCACGGCCTCGTACCTGGAGATGACCGAGTGGGTCCTCCCGCCGGACGAGACGCCCGTTTTCGTGAGCCTGCTCGAACGCGCCCGCGAGAAGGGATTGCCCGAGGCGCGGTTCCTGCGCGGCGGCTTCTGGCGCAACTACGCCGCCCGCTACCGCGAGGTCAACGACCTCCACAAGCAGATGCTGCGGGCCTCCGAAAAGGTCGACGCTATGCCAGAAGGGCCGGGCGCGCAGGCGGCCGCCAGGGCGCGGGCGCTCGACCACCTCTATCAGGGCCAGTCGAACGACTGCTACTGGCACGGCCTCTTCGGCGGGATATACATCGTCCACATGCGCATGGCTACGCTGTCGCACCTGATCGCCGCCGAGGATCTGGCGGACGGCGCCGAGGCTGCGGACGGCGGCCGGCCGTATGGCGCGCGGCTGGTCGACACGGACCTGGACGCGATCGATGAGGTGCTCGTCACTTCTGCGGGACAGACCGCGATCATCGACCTGGCGGAAGGCGCAGGAGTGTCTTCCTGGGATCTACACGCGAGCCGCGTCGCGCTGGGTTCCGTGTTGCGTCGCCGGCCCGAGGCCTACCACCAGCGGCTGATCGCCCACGATCGCGCGGCCGAGGAGTCGGCGATCGGCGAGACCACGTTGGCGGCAGCCGCGGCCGATGCGCCAAAGACGATCCACGACATCGTCACCACCAAGGAGCCCGGCCTGGCCGCGCTCCTTCATTACGATCGCCACGAGCGCCGCAGCGGCCTCGTTCATCTGCTCCCCGCCGACGGCTCGACGACTCTGGAACAGCTGGTGGCCGCCACCTACGAGGAACTCGGCGATTTCGTGGAGGGGGCCTACGAGCTGGACACGCTGGCGTCCGATCGCGTTTCAGCCCGGCGTCTCGGTTCCGTGCTGGTCGATGGCCCGCCTTCGCCGCTGGCGGTCGAGAAGACGTTCCGCTTCGGCGGCTCACGCCTCAAGCCGGCGCTGGAGCTGACGACAAAGGTCGAGAATCCGGGCGATGCGACGGCCGCCTTCGAGCTTGCGGTCGAGTGGAACGTCAACCTGCTCGGCGGCGGCCACAACCCGGCCGCCTACTACGAGACCGAGGACGCGGCCCGCACCCCGCACGATGTCGCGGGCGACCTGCCGGCTGCCTCCCGCCTGGCCTTCGGCAACGACTACGAGGGCGTCCGAGTCGAGGCGACGGTCGAGCCCGCCGCGCGGCTGACCTGGTACCCGGTCGAAACGGTCTCCAACTCCGAGGGCGGCTTCGAGCGCGCCTACCAGGGCAGCTCGCTCCTCTTCCGCTGGCCGGTCGTGCTGGCGCCAGGCGAACACGCCACCTTCACCGTCAGCTTCGCGGTCGCGCAAACGATCGACCGCTCGGTGGCCGAAGCGAGCTGACTCGCCCGCGCCAGCATCCGGCCTAACTTGCCCCACATGGGAGTTAGGACCGACTAGATGGCGCGATGTCGGTCGGATCGCTCCGCTGGCTAACTCTCACCGCAGGCAAGTTGGACCGGAAAGCCACGCCACCAGACCGACATGGTCCAAGGCAGGGGCAACCGCAGCGCAAATCGTATGTGCTGCCTCTGCTTCGCCTTCGCCTTCGCCTTCGCCTTCGCCGCGAGGGATATCGCCTCGACCAGGAGCTGAAACTCCGCCGACCCGGGCCATGGTAGGACCTGGGAGACGGCTGCTTCGACGATTCTCCCCTCTGGGGTGCGTAGCCATTCCGCGACTCTGAACTCCGCGAATTCCGCGTCATCGAGGAGGTCGCGGGCTAGCGCTTCGGCGGAACGCAACCTCCGGTTTCCGCCCGTACCGACGAACTGCCATCCAGGGCGACGACGTGTCCACGTGGCAAGGAAGTCAGCCAACTCGCGCTCGGGCGCGGACGAGGTGCTCATCGCTTCATGTTTCCTTTAGGCTCGGCGACTCCGGCCGGCGGATACTCCTTGGGCCAGGCTCTGAGGTACGCGCGACGCCGGACCTGGCTGTGACAGAGGCAGCGCCCAGACGGGTCGGCAACTGGCCTGCTCGTCCAGCCGGTCGGAAGCCCTGAGCAGTCAACGTCCACCCGTCGATCGAGAACCGCTGCGGAGCCAGGCGCTTTGAGCATCTCGGCGGCGAGGATGGCGCCAGCCAACGCTGGGACGAACGGGGCATTCACCTCGGCGATCCCGCTTCCTGTCTTGACTCTTGCGCCGGCGTACAACCTTGCCCTGGCCACATCGCCAATGCGCCCGCCTACGAGATCGAAGTCGGCCTCCGATAGCCTGCCGCCGGCGACCATCCGATTCACGTCCTCAGCCGTGAGTTTGGACCCGCCGAGGAGTTCCAGCAGTCTGGCGGAATCCAGCCCGGTGAGTTCGCGGAGGACATCGGTCTCAGAGGCCCTGTCGGACGTGTCGACGTAAGGGCAATACACACATGCCAGCCCGTCCCCGAAGCGATTCCGGCTCACGTGCATCGCCAGTCCCTCGATGCCAGCGTTGAGGGTCTCCCTGGCGAGGACGTCGGCTACTTGCCTCCGGCCCTCCCTGGTGTCTACCGCTGCGACTGCCATCGCCGGGGCGGATGGGCCCGATTCCTGCCAATCGGCGCAGCTTCCGTGGTAAGGGGTCACCCGAAGGGAAGTTCCTAGGGCCAGGCCCTGGAGCCAGTCGACCTTTGCGCGCACGCCCGGTTCTCCGATCCAGGCGGGGTACTTGAGTCGGTTGCGAGACTCAAGCCGGTCGTCATCAACGACCACCAGATCCCCCATAGCCCTGCTTAGCAGCAGTGCAAGGACAAGAGAGGAGCCCACGGATCCCGCGCCGAAGCACACGGCGTCCACTGGCGCTGCGGGCGGAAAGGCCTCCGAAACGCGCGTCCGGTAATCGCAGAGGTTCCACTCGAAATCGCGAGCCAGCCGGACCCCGGGCAGTTCGGGCAGCAGTCGCCTGAATACCTCGGCCGCCGCGAGGGCCGCAGCTGCCGAGACGGCCGGGCCTCTGCCGGCCAAGGGTTCGTGGGGATCGACGCTAAGCCGCAGCGACCACCCGTTGGCGGAGACGTAGAGGTCTGCTCCTGCGGTGACGTCACCGACGCCGATGACAAGGTTCGCCGGGCCTTCCGCTCCCTCAGCTCGCCCGATCCGTGCTTGGTTTAGAAGACGGGCCGCCAGCTCGGGCAGCGTCCCCATACCGAAGACTGGCAGGTTCACGCCGATTGGCGGAGCATCGACAGCGACGCTCGGGCATATGCGCACCAGATGGTTTGCGAGCGACAGCGCCAGGGCGCCACTGTCGGCCGTGGTCCGAATCAGTACTCGGGTCGAGTCCAGTCGGCGCAGCAGTGCGGCCGCGCCGGGGCCTGGGACGAGTCCGGTCCGAGGGTCGAGGTCACGCTCCGACACGGACACACCTCTCGACATCATCTGGGGCGACCTGGCGCCACCTGCCACCCTGCCTGATGAAGAAGGCGCAGGCAGCCGCCCCGCGCCGAAGGCCCAGCCCGAAGTAGGGAACGACTATCGACCACGATCCCTCAGCGGTGATGACTGGATTGCTGTCGTCGGTCGCACTGTGGAATGCCGCGCCCGGGTGGGAGTGGATCCGCGCGATCCAGAGCTCGCCTGGCCCGAGGGCCGTCGCGATCTGGGCCTTGCCGCGATCTGCGACCTCCACCCAAACGCCTGGTCCCGCGGACGCCCTCTGCTCGGGCGCCAGAAATCGCTCCGCGCGCCATCCGTCGACGAGGCGAACTCCGGCCAGCATCCCAGTTCCCTCGCAGCCGCGCGAACCGGCCTCTTCGAAGAAGAGCCGGGCCTCCTCGAGTGCCTTTCGGGAAAGGTGGAGGATCATACGTCAGCAACCCCCGCTTTCTGGAGAAGCCGGTGGACCGTCTCCTTTAGCCGGAAGACGCGACGGTAGCGGTCCCAACTGTCAGCGAGGTGCGAGGGATGCGTGTGATATTCGGCGGTCCCTTGCAGGCACACAAACGGCTTGCCCGTGAGGGGATGGACGCTGTGCGGCACGCCCGGCGTCCACTGCTCCATCGACAGCTCGGTGTGCGCTGTGGGGTCGACCATCGACACCGAGGGCGACTCGGCGTCGAACTGTCCACAGGCGAGTCTGAATACCCCGGGATTCCCATCCCGACCGTGTTCGAATTGCACGAACACGTCCGTACCCTCGCGCCAGACCGTCACCCCGCGGGAGCTGATGGAGTCCCGGACTACTTCAAGCTCTCCATCGAGAAGTTCCTCGGCTAGCTCGGGCTTCATCTAGCCGTCCACCTGGCCGCCGCGGGGCTTGAGCACAAGCACGGAACCGTCCTTGATGCCTGCGTCCTCAAGTTTCTCCGAGTCGATCAGGTCCTGGATCGTGCCATCGACCACAAGGCCGAGGAGGTAGTCGCCGGGCGACATCTCTCCCGCCTGCTCGAAATGCTTCTCGGCTGCTTTACGAACATGATCGACCCGCTGGTTGAGCCCGAACTCGTCGGTCTCCCACTGGGCTCCGTTCGTCGCCCTGATGCTCAGGTTCAGCTTGTGGGCCATTTCCGTTCTCCTATTGCCAAAACAGACGTCTTTGTCTACGATTGCAGACATCGTAGCAATAGCGGACTGGAGTGTCAACAGTTGCTGACAGATGAGGCGGGCTCGAAACTCGGCAGACGCATAGTCGACGCCCGCTCGCGCAAGTCATGGAGCCTGGCTGAGGTCTCGCGCCGAACCGGGCTCTCCAGGGCCTATATCAACGCAATAGAGCATGGCCGGACCCGTCGGCCCGGGGCCGACGCCCTGCAACGCCTTGAGGACGTGCTTGGGCCCCTGCTCCAGGGCTCGTCCATGCCAGCCGACATCCCAGATGGCCTGCGGCGCGTGGCCGAGGAACGACGGATACCCACCTCCGAGGTCCAGGTGCTCGCCGGGCTTCGGGTTGCGGGCAAGGCGCCCGTGAGCGCGCAACGATGGCGCTTCATCTATGACGCGATCCTGGCGAGCGAGTCGCTTGACGGGGGCTCAGAATAGGCGAGCGTCCCCAGAGAGCACCGTCAGCCTCAGAGGAGAGACAAATGGCTCGGCCGCAGCCCCGCTCCGTGCTGCCTGAGTTGACCCCCATCCAAGGATCCAAGCTCGGCGGACTCCGAGACCCCATGGATCTGTTCGATAGGGAGCAAAGGCGCGCCATCGAGAAGAAGCTCGATGAGCAGGCCCGTGCGCGCCGCAAGGCCGAGGCCGACGCCTCGACATTGCGGCTGGGCTGACGTGCGGCGGGGGGCGTGGGAGGATCCCGATCCCGCGAAGGTGCGCATCCTGGCACATCCAAGAGACTGGACGTGGCTTCTAGGCCAGTACCCTGCCCGGAATCCCGACCCTCTAAAGCATTGTCTAGACGTTGCCAAGGCTGCCGGGGCGCTCACAGTCGTCATCGAGACGAGATATATCGACCCGGACTTCCGGAGCGAGTACGTCGCGTTCCACGCTCGGGCGTTTTCCACGCATTACGACACGGCCCATCGACTCCACTTCTTCAAAGGCCCGATCTCGCCTGATCGGCTGTGGGAGATCCCCGTCGACGCAGGTTACCTCGGGTACATGGTGGTTCGGCCGCCAACGCAGCTCGGTCGAGTGGGCAGAACCATGCTGGCACCGCCTCCAGGTCTTGACGATGCCGTTCTGACTACGATTCAAGAGAACGTCCACTTCTTCGGCCAGACAATCTCGATCCGAGCCGTCCCGTTTATGGAGCAGGACGCCCAACTGGACCGATGCGCCCACGCTGCCGCCTGGGTCTGCCACTACGTGGCTCACAGGAGGGGCATCGTCCCGAGACGGCCGATCGCTGCCTTCAATCTCATGTCGAACCCCTCGATGAGCCCCACGCGTCCAGTGCCCTCCGAAGGGCTGACCGTTGGACAGCTGGTTGAACTATTCCGAGTCTTCGACTTGCCGGCTCGCCTATACGACGTCGACGCACTCAAGACCGTCGAACCCACGCCTCCTTGTGCACCGCCGGACCCGATCCCCGTGGTGGATGCCAACGGGAAGCAGCTCCATGGTGGACTGTGGAACACAAAGCTCTTCGGTACGATCTGTAGGTATCTGAATTCTGGAATCCCAGTCCTCGTGGGGAACGGCGAACACGCCTTTGTGCTCGTCGGTTACCGGCGCACGCCAAACCCAAGCGGCGGCTCGTGGATCGAGTTTGTTCGGCAGGACGATCAACTCGGTCCATATCAACCCGTGAAGTCAGTCTTCAACGACGTGGGGGTCAACGGTTACCGGTACTCGCCCTGGACGGCCCTGGTCGTCCCGCTGCCCGAGAAGCTCTGGCTGCCGCCCGAACCCGCGGAAGGCGTGGGCGCCACGTTCCTGCAGCAGATTGCCTCGATGGTGCAAGCGGCGGTTCCAGATGCCAAAGCCCTTAGTGACTGCATCTCCGCGGGTGCTCTCGCCTTTCGTACCTACGCGACCTCCGCTAACCATTTCAAAGACGAGGCGATGCGACGGATGCCCAACGCGGTCGCTCGCGAATACAGGATGGCCAGGTTCCCTCGCTTCGTTTGGGTCGTAGAAGCGGTTGATCGACGCGCACGAGACGCTGGACGGACCGACTGCGTGCTCGGAGAGGCCGTGTTCGATTCCACGTCGAGCGAGCTCGATCCCAAGGGCCTCGCCTTCCATGTCCCTGGGTACGCCCTCATTGCATCGACGAAGGGAACATACCGCGAATTGCGCTGTCCGCCGGACCTCTACCAGATTGGCACCGCCGGCTGGGAGTAGCCACCACCTCTCGGAGTGGCGACCGTCGGGACCCACTCGGGTCGATGAACAGGCGGGCTACGAGGAGCCTGGGTTGCTAAGTGCGGTCTGCCCGATCCTGAACTCGGGGCCACCGAACAAACGGGAAGCCGAGGGACCCCTGGGTACTAACTGGATTCGGACGGTTCCCAGTACTCCTCAAGGGTCCAGAAGGGCGCACCCTCGGGTAACACAGTTCGGAGTTGGCCGATCAGCTGGAAGTACCCAAGCTCGTCCGGCTGCGTCCAGCTGATCGATGCCCACGACCCTCTGTGGGGTGATGCGATCCTGCGAGAGGCCGCAAGGCGATGGAGTAGAACTCGGTCGATTGGGGGATGAGCATTGCGCCCAAGGGGAGAGTCGCAATCACCGCCCATGATCACGATCGCCTTCAGGTACACGCCAACGAGCTTGGCCGCGCGATCATAGGTTGCGTCGGGTATTCCCCGTCCCGCCAGGAAGGTGCAGATTGAGCGGCACCACACCCGGTGGAGAGCGTCGAATTGGACCGACGAAAGTTCGAAAGTCCCGGAGGCAGTGATGGGAACGGTCGGGGCGAGAGGAGGAGAGCCGACACTATACGGGTGAACGTTTGCACAGGTTATGGCGTCGGGCGGCCGGCATCGAAAGCCGGCTGAGATGTAGCGTCAGCGTTCGCAAGCTCTAGACTGGAGCCGTGCCCGTCTAGCGGGAGGACGTGCCGATCTTCTGGCGCATCGCTTCGGTGAGCTTCGGGCAGCACACTCCCTCAGCATGCAGCTCCAGCGACCTAAGGTCGCGTCCGGTGACTGTCACCGACGTTGGGTGTGTGCCGTGCTCTGGGCAACTGGTCTCGCGGAGCAGCTTCGCCATGTTGTCCCGCAGTTGAGGAAGGGCGGCCTTGTTGAAGGCGTCCTCCTTGTTGCGACCGTTCCACCGAATTGTCATGGTGATCACCTCTGCCCGCGTCGTGCCCGTGACCGAGACTAGAAAACGCCCGTTCTAATTGTCTACCTCTCAGCTCCGGCCCGCAAGATGAGGAGCTAGGAGCCGTACTCCTCCGGCTCCTCTGCGGCCCGCTCGAATAGACCTATCGTCTCGGGAGCGTTTGGCCGGGCGGGAACGGCGCGGCGGTGCGTCACGTTGGAGCCCGTGACGTGCGGGTAGTCGACGCCCTGGCCGGTGAGCAATTGGCCGACAGTCCGGAGTTGGAGCCGTGGGTGGTTCCCCCATGGCGAGGTGTAGAAGCCCGCGCCGGCAGCCTCCGATCGCATGCCGGCCGTTGGTTCCTTGAACGTGATGAGCACGCCGATGTCGGCATGCTCGCGCTCGATCACGCCGCGTAGCTCGTTCACGTAAGCCGGCACGAGGTGCTCGCCCGCCTTGACGGAGAACACGATCTGTCGGGTCTGGCCGCCTGCCGAGTCGTGGAAGTAGAGGCGGCCGTCGATCCCCTTGTCGCCGCCCTTCTTGTCGCTCCCGGCCACCCTCGCGCCCACGAGGCCGAGCGCCCACGCCTGGAACTGGAACGGGTCCTCGCGCGCCAGGACAGCTGCATCGTCGGCCGTCGTAGGTTCGCCGACAACCTTGTATGTCTTCGCGATCTCCGGGCCATAGCGATCAGTCAGCCGGTGTTTGATGAGGCCGATGGACAGGTGCGTGATGTCGATTCCGATCCAGCGACGCCCGAGGGCCTGCGCCGCGTCGATAGTCGTGCCGCAGCCGCAGAAGGGGTCCAAGACGACATCGCCAGGGCCAGAGGACGCTTCGATGAGGCGTTCGGCGAGCGCGAGCGGCTTCTGTGTCGGGTATCCGAGCCTCTCGGCGTGCCAAGATCGCAGCGGCTCGATGTCGGCCCAGACGTCCTGGGCCGGGAGTCCCTTGGACTCATCGAGGTAGCGCTTCAGTCGTGGAATGCCGTTCTTCGTGTAGAAGACCCGGCCCTCACCTTCGAGCTTCTCCATGCTCGTCAGCGGAACACGCCAAACCCTCGTAACGCCGCGCCATTCGTACTCGTAACCGCCCCCGGACAGCCCGGCCGCCGAGATGTCGCCCGACATGAACTTGCGGCCATTGGGGTCCGCATAGCGGTAGTACTGCTCGACATAACCGGGATCGTAAGCCTGGAAGATTCGGTTCCAAGTCGCGGCGTCCGACGCAACGTAGTAGAGCAGCACGTCATGCACCGCCCCGTAGCCGCGTGCGTCGCTGTGTCCGCTAGTCCGCTTCCAGATGATCTCGCTCCGGAAGTTCTGCGGGCCGAACACCGCGTCGAGCAGGAGCTTGAGATAGTGGCTCGCGGTCGGGTCGCAGTGCAGATAGAGCGAGCCGATCGGCTTGAGGACGCGATGCAGCTCGACAAGCCGCGGGGCCATCATCGACAGGTACGCCAGCATGTCCGACGTCCCGATCAGGGTCCTGAACGACAAGAGCGCATTGGCGACCTCGCCACCGCGCTCGACGGTTTCCTGATATGTCGCCGCTGACTCCTCGTTCCACTCCCACGTGTCCTCGAACGCCTGTATCTGCGCGGCCGCCCGTGTGCCATGTTCGGCGAACAGCACGTTGTAATTCGCGTTTGAGTTGAACGGCGGGTCGAGGTAGACGAGATCGACCGACTCGTCGCGGACATGCCGTCGCAGCACGTCGAGGTTGTCGCCGTAGTAGAGGAGGTTCGGTTCCCCGCTCATCCGTCTCTCCGTCGGATTGCCCGGCGCCAGGCGGACCGCCTGCCTAGCCGCGCCCATCGTAGACGACCCGCAGCGCGCGAGTCAGCAGGATGGGAGCCGCGGAGCGATCAGCCGGCTGCCGAGAGGGTGGCGGCCGACTGCCAGACACGACCCGGCACCCGGGGGAGGTATCGTCCTGCGATGGGCGCATCTAGTCCACCCGAGGGCCTGCATCGTTTGCTCTTCCGCGCGACGGGTGCGCGAGGCCACGGCGTATCTCAGTGAGCACGCGGTCCGCCATGGCTTCGCGGCGGTGCTCCCGGCGGAGTTCAGTTCACCTGTAAGTGGTCGGGGCGAGAGTGTCGGGGCGAGAGGAGTCGGGCCGACACTATACGGGTGAAGGTTCGGTCGGCCGCCAGCGGCAAGGCGATGCGGCCGGTGCCGATGGCGAATTCCAGCACCGGACCATCGCCGGCGAGTGCCGCGAGGAACGCGACCGCGGGCTCGAGCACCGCCGGGTCGAACATCGGCGCGTCCTGATCGTAGGTGGCTGCCACGTCCTCGCCGAACCAGCCGTCGTCGGTCATCGGCTGATTCTACCGGCCAGGCGCTCGGCGATCGCCCGCGACCGGGTTCGCCGCGTAGACTCCGGGGGTGCGGCTGCCCAAGACCTTCGAAGTGCTCCGCGAGCGGAGCTTCGCCCGCTATCTGGCGGCGACCGCGATCTCCACCCTGGGCTCCGGCATGTCCAATGTGGCGCTCGCGTTCGCCGTGCTCGGGTTCGGCGGCGCCACTGACCTCGGCATCGTGATGCTCGCCCGCGAGGTCCCGATCGTCATCCTGCTCCTGCTCGGCGGCGTGTTCGCCGACCGGATCCCCCGTCGGACGATCCTCGTGGGCAGCGACGTCATCAAGGGCTCGGCACAGGTCCTCACGGCGATCCTGCTGTTCAGCGGCACGGCCGACGTCTGGAATATCGCCCTCCTCCAGACCGTGTTCGGGGTTGCCGCCGCGTTCTCCCGGCCAGCCCAGATCGGGCTCATCAAGCAGGCGGCCAGCGACGCGCGGCTGCAGGAGGCCAACGCGCTGATCGGGCTCGCGAACAGCGTGCTCCAGATTGCCGGACCCGCCATCGGCGCGATCCTGGTGGCCGCGGGCAGCCCGGCGCTGGCGATTGCCGTAGATGCGGCGACGTTCTTCGCGTCGGCGACGCTGACCGCTTCGATGCACCTGGCGCCGACGTTGCGGACCGCGTCGGCGTCGATCCTCGGGGATCTCCACGACGGCTGGCGGGAGTTCATCTCGCGCCCCTGGGCCGTGGCGGTGATCGCCTCGTTCGGCTTGTTCCAGCTGACATTCTTCCCCGCAATGCAGGTGCTCGGGCCGGTCGTGGCCAAGCAGCAGCTCGGCGGGGTTGGACCCTGGGGCGCGATCCTGGCTGTCGAATCCGCCGGCGCCGTCGTTGGCGGCATGTTCGCCTTGCGGGTGAAGGTCAAGCGGCCGCTCGTGGCAACGCAGCTGGCGGTCCTGCCCGCCGGCCTGGTGCTGGCGGCCCTCGCCGTTCCCCTGCCCGTAGTCGGGATCGCCGCTGTCGGCTTCGCCACCGGCGTCGGCTTCGCGGTCAGCAACACGCTCTGGATCACGGCGCTCCAGCGCAACGTACCCGAGCACGCCCTGTCGCGGATCAGCTCGTTCGACTGGTTCGGGTCGATCGCGCTCAACCCAATCGGCTACGTGCTGATCGGGCCGATCGCCGCGGCGTTGGGGATCCCCGCGACGCTGTTCATCGCGGCTGTGCTCAACATGGCCGTCTGCGTCAGCGTCGTGTTTGTGCCGTCGGTGCGCCACATCCAGATGGACGGGCCGGTTTCGGTCGAGGCTGTGGCCGAGCCCATCGTCTGACCGGTGCGTGCCACTGGAGCGCGAGGTCGGCTAAGCTCCGCATGTCCGGCACGGTCAGGTCCGGCGATGTCGGGACGCCGTATGCCGCTGCGGAGAGCGCTGCGAGCCAGGTAGACCGGGCGACGGTCGTGCGGAGCCGTCCCTGAAAGGAAGACGAAGAATACGGGATCACACGCACCGGATTCGCGGCGCTCGTGCTCGCAGGCGTCCTGGCCCTCGTCTCAGGGCACTGATCGAGACGGCCTTCTTCGAATGGTGGGGCGAGAGGACTAGAACCTCCGACCTCATCCGGCAGGCTCTTGCCGCCGCCCGCTCGCCCGGCGGTCGCGACGCAAGGCTATGACCCCAACGCTGATCCCCGCCCGGGACCTCCCCCGCCGCACGGCCACTCCGCTACCATCCGCCGAGTGACTCGCCCCAAGCTGGCCGTGCACGGCCATTTCTATCAACCCGAGCGCCGCGACCCGTTCAGTGGTCAGATCGCGCCGCAGCCAGCCGCAGCCCCGTACCACGACTGGGACGCCCGGATCGACGCCGAGTGCTACAAGCCCAACGCCGAACGGGGCAACCTGCGCCACATCTCCTACGACCTGGGCCCCACGCTGGCGTCCTGGCTCAAGACCAACGACCCATCCACTCATCAGGGGTTCGTGGACTCGGACCTGCCCGAGGAGATCGTCGACCGCGACTGCGGCAACGCCATGGCGCAGGCCTACCACCACGCCATCCTGCCGCTCGCCTCGCTGGCCGATCGGCGCACCGAGATCCGCTGGGGCCTGCGCGACTTCGACCTTCGGTTCGGGCGGCGGCCGACCGGCATCTGGCTGCCCGAGACGGCCGTCGACCTGTCGACCCTGCGGATCCTGGCCGAAGAGAAGGTCCGCTATACCATCCTCGCGCCCTGGCAGGCCGCCGACAGCAGGCTCGACACGGGACGGCCGTATCGGGTCGAGCTGGGCGGGCGGCGATCGATCGTGGTCGTCTTCTACGATGCGGCGCTCTCGGCGGCGGCCTCGTTCGAGCCGGACGCCACCGTGAACGCCGACGCCTTCGCCCGAGACCGGATCCTGCCCAGGTTCGCCGGTCCGGCCTTCCCCGACGGGACCCCGGTCATGGCGCTCATCGCCACCGACGGCGAGCTGTACGGCCACCACCAGAAGTTCCGCGACCTCTTCCTGGCCCGGCTCGTGAATCCCGGCCCGGGCGTACCCGATCGCGGCTTCGACGTCACCACCGTCGGCCAGGTCGTGGGCTCGACCCCCGCGAGCGCCTTCCCGCCGACGCAGATCGTGGAACGGACCTCCTGGAGCTGCCACCACGGCGTGCTGCGCTGGACGGGCGAGTGCCCCGACGCCAGCGACGGGCGCTGGAAGGCGCCGCTGCGCGCGGCCTTCGATCGGCTGGCTTCGGCGATCGACGTCATCGCCGGGGGCCTGGCGGGGAAATTCATGGAGCCCGGGGCGCTGTGGCGGGCACGCGACGAGTACGTGGACGTGATATTCGGAACGGAGACTCCCGACGGGTTCGCTCGCCGCTGGCTGCCGCTTGCCACGCCCGAGCGGCGCGAGGCCTTCCTGGTTCTGCTCGAAGCGGAGCGCTGGCGGCTGGCGATGTTCGCGAGTGACGGCTGGTTCTGGGGCGACCCGATTCGGCCCGAGACCAAGCAGGTCATGCTGTGCGCAGCGAAAGCCGCCCGCCTGATCGACGACGCGGCGGGGACGGATCTCGAAAGCCGCCTCGTGGGCGACCTCTCACTCTTGAGCTCGCCTTCGCGTCGGATCGACGGCTCGGCCATCTACAGAGAAGCCCTCGCAGACGCGGGCCAGCCGCTGGGCTGAGGGACGCGGCGCCTGGGCGCCGCGTGAGCGCGGGCGGCGGCGGCAGCAGGCGGCGTCGGGCGCGTTCGCCCGCCTGATAGACTCGTGTGGATAGACCAAGGGTATCGGTTCTGAGCGCCGGCTCAGCTCGCAGCTTCGGAGAACCCGTGGCATTCGAGTTCCACGTATCGAAGACGGCACGCAGCCGCTACGAGTTCGACCAAGCGCTCTTCCAGACGACCGGGAACGTCATCATTCCGGACTTCCCGGCGGTTCGCGCGTTTGCCAAGCGCATGAACGACCGGTGCGACATTGAGCGCTATCCGGATCGTGTCGTTCACGCCGCCGAGCTCAACGCCATGGGGCTGATCGACGAGATTCTCCACCACGCCGTCGAGATCTACCGCCGCACGGTGAACCCGAACGTCATGACCGACGCCATGGCCGCGCTCGTGGCGCAGTTGGAGCCGGATCGGCTCGACCACGCGCTGGCCCACTTCGTGGCGCAGTTCCCGCCCCTCGCCGTCTATCGCGACGGTCAGGATCCGGCGGCCTACCTGGCCGGCTCGACCGAAGGTCATCCCAACCGCGAGATCGCCCTCGAAGAGCTGCTGATGCTGTGGCTCGCCAACGCGAACCCTGCGTTCGCGACTTTCGACGAGCTCTTCGACGACGCCGACCTGGTAGAGCGCACCGCCTACGCCGAACTCATCGCCGGCCTCCAAGAGTTCTTCGACGGCCAGCCCGGCTTCGGTCCCGAAGGCGAGTCGCTGATCGCGTTCCTGCGGGCGCCGGCGCTCGCTGAGCCCGACTCGCTTGCGGGCCAGCTCCGCTTCATCAGATCTCGCTGGGGCCTGGTGCTGACGTGCTTCCTCGACCGGCTCATCGTCTCGCTCGACGTCCAGCACGAGGAAGAAGTCGCGCTGTGGATGCGCATGCATCCGACGCCGGGCCCGGTTGCGCCGACCGGCGGCCCCGGTCTCGGGGGCCTGGAGAACGAGTACGAGCGGTTCAGCCGGGATCGCGACTGGATGCCCCGAGTCGTGCTCATCGCCCGGACCACATATGTCTGGCTCGACCAGCTCTCCAAGCGCTACGGACGCCGGATCTCGCGGCTGGATGAGATCCCCGACGAAGAGCTGGAGGCGCTCTCCCGCCGCGGCTTCACCGGGCTGTGGCTGATCGGGCTGTGGGAGCGCAGTCGCGCCAGCCAGCGAATCAAGCAGTGGCGCGGCAACCAGGAGGCCGCCGCCTCCGCGTACTCGCTGATGGACTACACGATCGCCGAGGACCTGGGCGGCGAGGGCGCATTCCAGCAGCTCCGCAACAGGTGTTCGGCGCGCGGCATCCGCCTCAGCTCGGACATGGTCCCCAACCACATGGGGATCGACTCACGCTGGGTGATCGAGCATCCGGACTGGTTCCTGCAGCTGCCCGACTCCCCCTACCCTGCCTACAGCTTCACCGGCGGGAACCTCTCGGACGACGAACGGGTCACGATCCAGATCGAGGACCACTACTGGAACTCGACCGACGCGGCGGTCGTCTTCAAGCGAACCGACAACTGGACCGGCGACGCTCGCTACATCTACCACGGCAACGACGGCACGAGCATGCCCTGGAACGACACGGCGCAGCTCGACTACCTCAAGCCGGAGGTCCGCGAGGCCGTCATCCAGACCATCCTCCACGTCGCCCGCAAGTTCCCGATCATCCGCTTCGACGCCGCGATGACCCTGGCGCGCCGCCACATCCAGCGGCTCTGGTACCCCGAGCCGGGACAGGGCGGAGCGATCCCCTCACGGGCCGAGCACGCCACGCCGCGCGCCATCTTCGACGAGAAGATGCCGGCCGAATTCTGGCGGGAGGTGGTGGATCGGGTCGCCGCCGAAGTGCCGGACACCCTGCTCCTCGCCGAAGCGTTCTGGCTGCTGGAGGGCTACTTCGTCCGAACGCTCGGGATGCACCGCGTCTACAACAGCGCCTTCATGAACATGCTGCGCGACGAGGAGAACGCAAACTACCGGCGGGTCATCAAGGACACGCTCGAGTTCGACCCGGAAGTCCTCAAGCGCTTCGTCAACTTCATGAGCAATCCCGACGAGCGGACCGCGGTCGACCAGTTCGGCAAGGGCGACAAGTACTTCGGCGTGGCCACGCTGCTGGCCACGATGCCCGGCCTGCCGATGATCGGACACGGCCAGATCGAGGGCTTCGCCGAGAAGTACGGCATGGAGTATCGCCGCGCCTATCGCGACGAGGAGCCCGACGGCTGGCTCGTCGAGCGGCACGAGCGCGAGATCTTCCCGCTCTTCCACCGCCGCCGTCTCTTCGCCGACGTGCACGACTTCCTGCTGTACGACGTCTACGATCCGGGCGGCTGGGTAAACGAGGACGTCTTCGCTTACTCCAACCGCTCGGGCGACGAACGCTCGCTGGTCGTCTATCACAACCGCTACGCCGAGGCCCACGGCTGGATCAAGACCTCGGCGGCGTTTTCGGTGCCGGACGGCGCGGGCGGGCGACGGCTCGAACAGCGCTCGCTGGGTGAGGGGCTGGGGCTCCATCCTGAAGGCGAGTGGTTCACGGTGCTGCGCGAGCAGAGGTCCGGGCTGGAGTTCATCCGGCGCAGCGCGGACCTTTGCCGCGACGGCCTGTTCGTGGATCTGCACGCCTACGGCTGCCAGGTCTTCCTCGACATCCACGAAATGCACGACGGGCCGTCGGGGCAGTTGCGCCGGCTGGCGGAGAAGCTCGACGAGGCGGGCTTGCCGAGCATCGGGGGAGCGCTGCGCGAGATGCAGCTGGCGCCGCTCCACGCCGCGGTCCGCGGGCTGGCCGAGAACGGCTCGCTTCGGCGATTGACCGAGCTGGGGGCGGCGCGGGCCGTGGCCGCCTCCAAGGCGGCGCGACCAGCGGCTAAGCGCGCGGGACACGCGGCGAAGGCCGCGGGACCAGCGGCGAAGGCCGCACATTCGACGGCGCCCGTCGCCACGCCCAAGCAGACGGAGGCGCTGGTAGCGGAGGCCGCGGCGGCGGTCGAGCGGACACTCCACGCCCTGGTCGACTTGTCCGGAGCCACCGGCGACGTCGCCGCCGCGACCGCCAGGTTCCGACTCGGCCTCGTGGCCGCACTCGAGCTCCCCAAACTTGTCGGCGTCGAACGCCTGCGCGCCGGCCTGACCGACCCCTCGACGTGGGTGGCGCTCTTCGGCCGCCTGGCAGGCGAAGCGATCGCCTCAGTCGCGGATCCGGACGAAGCCGACTCCGGCGCCGCAATCGACGAGCTGCAGCTCGGCCCGGTGCTCGCCAACGTCTTCCGCGACCTGGGTCAGGACGAGGCTGCGGCCTGGCGACTCGTGGCGTTGATTCGTCTCCTGCGCCGGTTGCCGCTGCCCAGCTCCGTCGCCGACCAGCCGCCGGCCGATCGACCGACCGCCCTCGTTCGAGCACTCGTCGCCGACGAAGCCGTTCGGCCCTACATCCGGGTCAACTTCTGGGAAGGCGTGAGCTGGTTCCACCGCGAGTCGTTCGAGCAAGTGCTTTGGTGGATGCTGGTCCTCGACGCGCTGGAGGCCCTGGCCGGTAAGACCCGCTCCGCGGCCAAGGCGACGGCCCGCGTGGCCGAGGCCGACCGCCTGACCGCCGCCCTCGCCCGCGCCGGCGAAGCCTCCGGCTACCAGCTCGGCAAGCTCGAGGAAGCGGCCGCAGCCGAAGCCGTCGAGGCCGCCACCGCCGAAACCGGCACGGCGGGCAGCTAAGCGGATCGCCGTCGAAGCCGGCGGGGCCCCGCCCTCGGGTTCCCGGGCCACTACTCCCCGAGCAGGATCCGGCGGATCAGCGGGATAGGTGGCGAGCCGTGGGCGATGACCGACTCCAGGTGCTCCTTGTAGGAGAAGCCCGGCGTCTCGCCGAAGGCGCCGACGACCCGCGGCTCGGGGACGGCCGAGATCCCGCGCGGATCGCCCGACGCGACGGCAGCCCGCACGCGTCGCTCCCGCTCCAGGTTCCACATCTCCATCGAGCCCACGAAGTAGGTGGAGAGCTGCGTCGAAGTCAAACGCGCGCGATCCCACTTCTTGCGCGCTTCGGACTCCTCCTGGAAGCCGCCCCGGACCATCAGATCCATCGCCTCGGCCTCGGTCATCGATCCGGCGTGGATTCCGATGTCGATCATGGCGTTGGTGATGGCGCGCAGGTAGAACTTCCAGTGGATCAGCAGCAGCGCGGGGTCGTCGGCGTGGAAGCCCACGTCCATCATCACCTGGGTCACGTAGACCGCCCATCCTTCCGCGAATACGCCACTGCCAAAGACGGCGCGCGCGATCGAGGGGCAGCGGTTCGAGTAGACGAGCTGCAGGTAGTGGCCGGGCGTCCCTTCATGGATCGTCGTCAGGGCGATCTGCCGGTCGTTCTCCTCGGCCAGGTACGACTCGACCTGCTCGGCCGTCCAGTCGTCGGGCGGCGGAGTCATGAAGTAGAACGACTTCTGTCCCATGTCGAGCGGACCCGGCGAGTCGAGCATCGCCCCGGCGAATTCGCGCAAGAAGGGCGGCGTCCATTCGATCTCGAGCGGCTCATCGGGGACGTCGATCAGCTTCTTCCGCTTGCAGAAGTCGACGATCTCCCGGTACGACTCCTTGCAGGTTTCGACGAGCTCGGCGGCCGGATGGTGCGCCCGACCGATCGCCACGGCGACCCGGCTGACGATCTTCTGATCGGCCGCCTCCTGGCTGCCTTCGCGCGCCGCGGTGGGAAGTGGCTCGCCCGGGACCCATTGCTTCCAGATCTTGAGCGCGATCCGGATCATCTCGGCCCGGACTGCGTCGTACTCGTGGCTTGCCTGGGTCAGGATCTGCTCGTCGGTCAGGTCGCTCCGGAAGGTGTGGCGGAGCTTCCGGGCGAAGAGGTCGTGCCCGAGCCTGCCCTCGCCGCGCGATCGCGGTTGCAGGTCGTCCCGCAGATACCGGGCGTAGCCGTCGAGCGCCTTGCGGGCAGTGGCGGCGGCTTTCTCCAGACGGGGCTGGATTGCCACGACCGCAGGGTCGGATTGGGCGGCCGCGGCCTGGGCCACGGCGTCGTCCGCAAGGGAGGCGATTCCCGGAATCTGCCGCAGTGCCATCTCCAGGTGAAGCCGCGAGACCGGCCGATCATCGATTCTGCCCAGCTGCGCCCTGGCCGCGGCCACCACCGCGGGCACTCCCTCGAGGCGAGCCGCTACGGAGGCGAGACGGGTCGCCAGAGGCGCGAAGTCGCGGGCAAGCAGCGGGAAGATGCCCCCGCCCAGGAGGTAGACGTAACTGAGCGGATCCCACCCGGCCTCGCGCAGTTCGCCCTCGTCGAAGCGCAGGGCGGCCAGCTCCGAAATCAAGAGGTCGCGGTCGATCCGCTCGTCGGGGGTGAGCGACCCGTCCCGAATCGACTGCAGCTCGGCGCTCCAGTCGTCGACGAAGGCCAGCCGCGCCGCCACTCCGGCATCGGTCAGGTCCGGCCACTCGCCGTCGAAGGCGTGATTCCCGGCGGCCGTCGCAGCCACGGGATACAGCCGAAAGAAATCGCCAAGGAGCGCGTCCACGCGCTCAGCAAACCCTGCCACGGCTCTCCTTCCCTGGTAATAGGCGGAGTCTAGCTGTCGCGCACCGCCTGCGACTGCCAGAGCCCGCGACTCCGATGCGCAACCTCGGCGCGCGGCTCGGTCCTCGACGCGCGGCCGACGCAACGCCCGCGCGACGCTCCGGGCCGCGTGTCGCCCCGCGTGAACCCCCGACGCCGCCTCGGCGCGCGCGCTAGCATCCGCCTATGCGATGCCGTCGCCGCCAGGCGACGCTCAGCCTCGGAGGAATCGCTCATGATCGACCTGCTCCTCAAGGTCGCCGTGAACGCCGCTGCGCTACTCGCCGCGGCCAACGTGGTCCCTGAGTTCAAGCTGATCTTCCACAACGACAAGCCCGAAGATTGGGTCAAGATCGGGATCATCGCCCTCGTCTTCGCGCTGGTGAACAGCTATCTCAAGCCGATCCTGAAGGTCCTGGCGATGCCGATCGGGTTCCTGACGATGGGTCTGATCGCGTTCGCCATCAACGCCGCGATGCTGCTCGGGACGGCATGGATCGCGAGCCAGGTCGGGGACCAGCTTCAGATCGGATTCACCGTGGGCGGCTATCCGCCGCATTGGGGTTACGAAGCCATCGGCGTCGCAGTCGTCGCCTCGACCGTGATCAGCGTCGTGGCCACGTTGCTCGATCTGCTGCTCCTGCCGCGAAGGGTCGTCGGCCTGTAGAGCCGAACCGGCGGTCGGCGAGGCCGAGACAGGCGGAGCCACTCCCCGGAGCCACTCCCCGGAGCCACTCCCCGGAGCCACTCACGGCGCGGGCTCTTGTCGCAACGCCGATCGACCCGCTAGGCTTTCCGGCGTGCCCGTCATGTCTGCCTCGTCGCCGACCGACCTGTTCGCCGCGTCCTGGTCGGGCGCCGCCACAGCCACCGTGCCCGGGGCTCTGACGGAACGCGAGCGCTTCCGCATCCTGCTGCGGCGCCGACCGCTGCTCTTCGACGGCGCCATGGGCACGCTGCTCTACAGCCGCGGTATACCTCAGCGGGCCTGCCTCGACGAGATCGTGCTGACCCACTCCGACGTGGTGACGACGATCCATCGCGAGTACCTGGAGTCGGGCGCGGACGCGATCGAAACGAACACCTTCGGCGCAAACCGCTTCCGGCTGGCGGAGTTCGGCCTGGAGAAGCTGGCCGCGCGAATCAACCGCCGCGGCGCCCAGCTCGCCCGTGAAGCCCGGGACGTGGCCGGACGCGAGGCGCTCGTGGCCGGATCGATCGGTCCGCTGGGGCCGGTTCGGCGAGTTCCGGATCGGTTGCATCCTGGGATCGCTCGGGCCGCCTTCCGCGAGCAAGTGGAGGGGTTGCTCGAGGGCGGAGTCGACCTCTTCTGCTGCGAGACCTTCGGCGACCTCGAAACGCTGCTCTCCGCCGTCGAAGAGGTCCGCCGCGCCTGCGACCTGCCAGTCATCGCCCAGATGACATTCGGGGAGGACTTCCTAGCCAGCGACGGGACCAGTCCAGAGGGGGCGGCCGCCGCACTGGCCGAGGCCGGCGTGGATGCCGTCGGCGTCAACTGCGGCGCGGGCCCGCTGGCGTGCCTGGAGACCGTCGTCCGGATGGGCCCGCCGACACCGACGGTCGCTCGCTCGCTGCAGCCCAACGCTGGCCTGCCTCAGCGTATCGAAGGCAGGCTCGTCTACTCGGCCGAGCCAGAGTACTTCGGCGAAATGGTGCCGCGGATGCTCGCCGCGGGCGCGACGATCGTAGGTGGCTGCTGCGGCACGACTCCCCGGCACACCGCAGCGATGCGGGCAACAATCGACGCGCTCGCCCGCGACGGGCGGCGCGTAACGGCCACCGCCGCCCGCCCGGAAGAGACCGAGCGCGAGAACGCGGCCGCGGCCGCCCCTCGAACGCCACGCGGAGAGGCTTATGCCGCCCAGGGCGAGGCGCCGCAGCCCACCGGCCTGGCTCGCAAGCTCGCCGACGGCACCTTCGTCGTTTCGGTCGAGATCGACCCTCCGCGCTCCATCCGCGTCGAGCGCACGATCGAGGCAGCCCGGCTGCTCCAGCAAGCCGGCGTCGACCTGGTGAACATCAGCGATTCCGCGACCGGTCGAGTTCGAATGGGGGCCATGGCCGTCGCCTTCGGCATCCAGCGCGATCTGGAGCTCGAATGCCTGGTTCACCTGACCACGCGCGATCGGAATCTGATGGCCCTGGAGGCCGATCTGTTGGGTGCCCACGCCCTCGGGGTCCGCAACATCCTGGCCCTGACCGGCGACCCGCCGCGGGCCGGCGATGCCTTGCAGACCACCGCCGTTTGGGACGTGGACGCCATCGGTCTGATCGAGGTCATTAGCCACCTCAACCGGGGCGAGGACCAGGCCGGAACCTCGATCGGTCAGCCGGCCGGATTCACGATTGCCTGCGCGCTGGATCCCACGGCCGCCGACCCGGACAAGGAGTGGGCCCGCCTGGAGCGCAAGCTCGGCGCCGGCGCGGACGTGATCATGACTCAACCGCTCTACTCGCTGGCCCAGGTGGAGGCGATCCTGGAGCGGGCCCGGGTGTGCTTCGGGCCGGGCGGCTTTCCGGTTCCGGTGCTGCTGGGCGTGCTGCCGCTGCACAGCGCCCGCCACGCCGAGTTCCTGCACAACGAGGTGCCCGGCATCACGATCCCCGGAGAACAGCGGGCGGCAATGCACGAGGCCGGCGCCCGCGGCGCCGAAGTTGGACTCGAGATGGCCATGGATCTGCTCGCCCGAACCGAGGGAATGGTCCAGGGCACCTACATCATGCCCAGCTTCGGCCGCTATGAGCTTTCGGCCGAACTGGTCCGTCGACTTCGAGCCCGGCTGGCTTCGAGGTCCACGACCTAATCAGGAACGCATCCGGAGGCGAGCGATGGGAATCGGGCGCGCCATCAAGGTCGCGATGCTTGGGTTCGCGCTGGCCATCGTCGGCGTAGCCTTCGTGACGGTGGCCCTGTCCAACGGCTCGCCCAGCCCAGGCGCGACCATGAACCCGACCGGGGCGCCCGACGCCACCACGGCAGGACCGCCCTACCCCGACGCCGTCGACGGCCAGCGCGTCTACGACTACGCCGGCATCTTCTCGTCGGCGGCCATCGCCTCGGCTGAGCAGACGATCCAGGCCATCGAGCAGCGGACAGGCGCCCAGGTGGCGGTCTACACCCAGGTCAAGCCGGAGAGCGACACCCTCGAGAAGGCCAACGACGATGCCCTGGCGCTGATGAACCAGTGGGGCATTGGTCGCAAAGGCTTCGACGACGGCCTGGTGATCCTGTTCGACATGCAGGACAACCTGCGCCACGGCCAGGTCTCGCTGTACGCGGGGAGCGGCTACCGGGCCACTTTCTTGAGCGACGCCGACCGCCAGGCGGTCTTCGACAACGACATGAAGCCGCTCCTGGCAGACGGCGACATGAACGGCGGCCTGCTGGCCGGCCTGCGCGACATCGACGCCAACGCGACGGCCGACCACGCCTATGCCCTCGAGCGCGGGCGCCAGGTGAACGCCGTGGCCGTCGTCGCGGGACTACTCCTCGGCTCCGGGTTGATTCTGGTGGCGGTCCTGCGGTGGCTGCGCCACGGACGAGATCCGGTCTACATCGACGACAACTCGATTCTGATGCCGGCCCCTCCCGTCGGCCTGACTCCGGCGATGGCGACGATTCTGCTGGCCGACCGGACGACGAAGCGAACGGTGTCGGCCGGTCTGGTGGACCTGGCCGCGCACGGCTGCATCGCATTCAAACAGGAGAGGATGCAGATCCTAGACAACCCCGATCACGTGGGGATCACGTACCTGGGCCGGGGCGACGGATCGCTGCAGCCACCGGAGAGCACGCTGCTCGACGGGATCGTCGAGCACTCGAAGAGCTACGACAACTATCTCTCGGCCAAGCGCCTCTACCGGCTTTCCGGCGACTTCGGCACGTTCGGAGAACAGCTCGAGACCGCGGCCGTCACCAGGGGCTGGCTCGCCGAGCAGCCCAGTCACGTCGTAGTTCGCTGGGGCATGGCCGGCGCCGTCGAAATAGCGCTCGCGATCGTCGTGGGCATCCTGTGGCTCGTCTTTATGGCGAGCGCGCTGTTCGTCTTCGCCGCGGGCCTGACACTGGCGGGGGCGGTCACTCTCGGCCTGGCCTACTTCATGCCGGCCCGAACGCGCCAGGGGGCGATGCTCTACGCCATGCTCTCCGCCTACAAACGGACTCTGGCCGAGACGATGATCCAGTCTCGATCGATGGCCGAAGTGGTGACCAGACACGCTCTGCCGTGGGTCACGACGCCGGATCAGGCGATGGTCTGGGGCGTCGCGTTCGGGCTCGACCGCGAAGTCGAGCTGGTTCTGTCGCGCTCGCTCGCGGAGCCCGAAGGAACGCCACCCGCCTCCCCGACCTACTGGTATCCCTCGTGGTGGATAGTGGCCGGCCACACGGCCGGAGGCGCCGCGCCGGCGACCGGCATCTCAGGATCGGGCGGGCTCTTCTCTTCGTCGCCGATTCCGGATCCCGGCTCGATCGTGGCCGCCCTCGGCTCGATCGCATCGCCTTCGTCCCCCTCGAAAGGAGGCAGCGGTGGCAGCGGAAGCTCGTTCAGCAGCGGCGGCTTCGGCGGTGGCGGAGGAGGCGGCGGAGGAGGCGCGGGCGGCGGCTTCTGAGCGCCCGAGTTGACCCGGGCGCCCGGATTCGAGCGGGCGTGTCGACTAAACTCGTGGCATGGGTGCAGTCGATACGATGGAAACGTTCTTCGAGCTGTTGAATTCGGGCGATCGTGAGGGCGCGGTCGCGCTCATGGACGAGAAGGCCGAGATGCGCGTCCACGTGAGCGGCAACGCCCGGACGCTTCGCGGACTGCGTGAGATCGGCGGCTGGTTCCTGCGTGCCGAGCCGGGCTTCCGCATGATCCCCGGCGACGTTCGCGACATGGGCAACACCTACCAGGCGAACCTGCTGGTCGTGCGCCCCGGCGTGCCGGCTCAACAGCTGGATGCAAGCTTCCGCGTGGAAACCGGCAAGATCACCGCGATCAACCTCACCCCGCGCTGAGACCAGGGCTGGGTCGCGCCTCAGCCGCCGCGGCAGCCGGCGGGCGTGGACGCGCGCCAATCCGAAGGCAAATCGAACCGGATTCCCCGACCGCGATTAGTGGGTCGAAGTGGGTGAGGCCAGAGGGCTCGGCGTGAGGGACGAGCTCGGCGTGAGGGACGAGCTCGACGTGAGGGATGGGCTCGGCGTGAGGGACGGGGTCGGCGCCGGCG
The DNA here is from genome assembly GCA_003141245.1 of Chloroflexota bacterium. Lineage (GTDB taxonomy): Bacteria > Chloroflexota > Limnocylindria > Limnocylindrales > CSP1-4 > Fen-1039. The sequence goes on along the minus strand of PLLE01000046.1, from coordinate 82,148 downwards.
GGGTCCAGGTCTGCCACGGGATGTAGACATTCAGACCCGGGAAGATGATGTCGTAGCTCTTGCTCCCAAACTGCGACAGGGGGTTCGCCAGCTCCAGTTGCGTGAGAGAGATCCCGAAATGGGCGGCTATCGAGGTCAGGTTCTTGTCCCAGGACTTGGTCCCGACGGTGTACGCCATCAAAGTCCTCTCGGCCTGTGGCGTCGGGACGGGCGTGTCAGACGCGGAGGCGGACGGGCCGCCTGCGATCTGCGAGTGGCTGGCGCTCGGGTTCGTTCCGCCGCTGCCGCCGACACCCTTGTTGCTCGTCAGAATTGGGTAGACGATCAGCGCGACCATCAGCACCGCGACCCCGAGGGCCGCGAGCAGGAGCGGCTGGCTGCTATTCCGATCGTCGCGGGAGCGCAGCCGCGGGTAGTTGTCCATGCGGGGCGGCTTCTCCCAGTCCGGGTGCGTCGGCTGGCGGCGGGCCATGGCATAGGCCGGCGTGCCGGGAGTGGGCGAGCTCGAGCCAGTGGCCGGGGCCGCCGCAGCGGCGACGGTTCGCTTGGGAGCGCCTTCGAAGCCCCACAGGCCCGAACCCGGATCCGAGGTCGAGTGGGCGGATACGGGCGCGGCCTCGGCCGGCGTGGTTCGGCCCACGCTGGCCAGGAAGGCCGGCGTTTCGGCAGTTGCCCTTGCCTTGACCGGCGCCATGGCCGGCTCACCGGCGGATTCAGCCGCGCCGGCAGCCGCCGCCGCAGAGGCGGCCCCAAGTACTCCAGCGGCCTCCTGACGGGCCCAATCTAGGAAGATCGGACACTGTGCGAAGGCAGCCGAGAGGCAGTAGCGCTCCTGGTGCGGGATCGCCCGCGGCTCCGGCTCGGCTGCAGCAAAGCAGCGATGCCGATAGTCCGGGGCATTGGCTCGGTGATCTCGGTCGTCTTCGAAGGCAACAAACGGGCACGCCGCCTGTCCCTCTTGGAACGACATGGCAGTCTCGTCGCTCATCGGGTAGATCATACCTGGGCCGCCCGGGGCGCGTCTCGCCGACGCAGGCGACGGCTTCATATGGTCGGTTGGGGCCGCTTGGATGCGGTCAAGACCGGTGGAGTGTACTCGCGCGAGCGTGCTCGAAGCGGGAATTCGGGGAGGCGCCGACGGCGTATCGGCGCGGTCGGACGGATAATCCACGGAGAGTTCCGTCCAACCGGGAGATCGAAACAATGCGTCTTCCCGATCGCTCCTTGCGCCGTCGAACCTTCGCCTCTCTTGTCTGCGCGCTTGCGCTGTTTGCCGCCGCTGCGTGCGGAAGCACGCAGACGACACCTACGCCGACGGGCAGCGGCCTGACATCCGTCGCTCCCCCCGAAACCGCGTCGCCCTCGAACGCGGCGAGTGGAAGCGCCGGTTCGGCCAGCCCGAGCGTCTCTGGCTCGCCTACGCCGGGCGCCTCACCTACGCCGGGCGCCACGCCTACGCAGGGCGCCACGCCTACGCAGGGCGCCGCCACTCCACTTCCGTCCGTGAAGGTCGCACTGACCAAGATCGTGGGCGGACTGGGCAGTCCGATTGGAGTGGCCAGCTCCGGCGACAGCCGCCTCTTCGTGATCGTGCAGACCGGCAAGATCGTGATCGTCGACGGCGGGGCCGTGAAGGGGACCTTCCTCGACATATCTGCCAACATCTCGTGCTGTAGCGAGCGCGGCCTCATCGGCCTGGCATTCCACCCGCAGTACGCCTCGAACGGGCGCTTCTTCGTCCGCTACACCGACAAGACCGGCGATGTTCGCATCTCCGAGTTCCGAGTCAGCTCCGACCCGAACAAGGCGGACGCGACCTCGGAGAAGTCGCTCCTCACCATCTCGCACCGGCTTCACCCCAACCATAACGGCGGGACGATCGCCTTCGGTCCGGACGGTTACCTGTACATCGGCACCGGCGACGGAGGCGGAATCGGCGATCCGAACGGCAACGGCCAGAAGCTCAGCGTTCTGCTCGGCAAGATGCTGCGCATCGACGTCGACCACACCTCGGGCGGGCTCAACTACGCGATCCCTGCCGACAACCCCTTCGTCGGGCAGTCCGGCAAGCGCGCTGAGATCTGGTCCTACGGGCTGCGCAACCCGTACGGCTTCAGCTTCGACAGGGCGACCGGCGACCTCTGGATCGCCGACGTCGGCCAGAACCTCTGGGAAGAGGTCGACCGGGCCACCGCGGCCGACGGCCTCGGCCGTGGAGCCAACTACGGCTGGAACGTCATCGAAGGAGGCCACTGCTACAGCCCCGCCGCGGGCTGCGACACCACGGGCAAAGTCATGCCGCTCGCCGAGTACAACCACGGCTCGGGCGACTCGACCGGCTGCTCGATCATCGGCGGCTTCGTCTACCGCGGCAGTGCGCACCCGGAGCTCGTCGGCCGCTACTTCTTCGGCGACTACTGCAGCGGCAGGATCTGGGATCTGGCGGCGGCCGGGCCTTCCTCGCAGACGGTCCAGTATCTGTACGCGTCGGGGCTCAGCATCACCGGCTGGGGCCAGGGAGCGGACGGCGAACTCTACGTCGTGGCAACCGATGGCGGGCTGTACCAGCTAACTTGATCGCAGCCGACGTTCCGGTCTCGACGCGATCCCAGGTGGGCGCGGCCGGCTTTGCGCTACTCTGTGGCCCGTCAACCGTCGAGGAGGAAATGATGCCCGCCGATCTTCCAGCTCACCGATCCACCGAACGCAGGCCGGCCCGTCCGGTGCCGCTCGGCCTGATCGCCGCGCTGGCTCTCGGCATCGCGGTCGTCGGTTGCGCGAGTTCGGCGAAGACGCCCCAGATCATCTACATAACCCCGTCGCCGTCGCCGACACCCGTGCCAACGCCCACGCCCGAGATCACCCCGCCGCCGACGCCGAAGCCGACGCCCACGCCGGTTCCTTCGCCCACCATCGGCCCGTGCAGCGGCTCGAACCTGACGATCACCATTCAGACCGCAAACGGGCTCACGTGGCAGGAAAACAGCGGCCACCAGCTGGCCAACTTCCAGGTCAAGAACACCGGCCCGGTCGCCTGCCAGGTGAAGGCCAAGAGCCAGCCCATGCTCCTCAACGGCGACGGCTCGATCCTGATCGCCGGACCCGAGGCGGGTTCCGCGGGGATCCTCATGCTCAATCCCAACACCACGCTCAAGACGACGGTGCAGACCGGCAACCTGTGCGCGGCTCCGCCGATCGTGGCCCCGGTCCGAGTCGCTTTCGTGATGTCGGGGACCGGTCTTGTCATAGCTGAGACCACTTCGCCGACGGAGATGGGCGGCATCCCGTCCTGCCTGGGCCCTGCGACCGTTCCCTCGGGCGAGATCCAGATGACCTCCTGGGCGCCGTAGCCACCGCCAGCTGAGACCAAACCGTCGGGGTTACGCGCCGGCCTGGTCGAGCGCCGACTGGAGCGACTGCGCGTAGCCCTCGCTCGTGTAGGTCGCGCCCGAGATCGTGTCGACCTGAGCGCCCTGTGCCTGCAGGACCTCGCTGCGCAGCTGCGGCACCGCATACTGGCTGATCTGCTGTGAACGGCGCTGGTCGCCCGGCGTCTGGAGGGCCTGCACGTCGGTGATCCTGCCGTTCTGCAGTGTCACCTGAACCTGGACGGCTCCAAACGGCGTCTGCACGGTCGATCCGGTCAGCTGGCCGCTGAAGGTGCTCCGGCCCGAACCGGGGCTCTGCTGCGAGCTGGCGCCACCGCCGTTGCCGCCGTTGCCGTTGCCGTTGCCGTTACCGTTCCCGGCGGCGAGGCTGCCCATGTTGGGCGTCTTGAAGCTGAGGATAAGCGCCAGGGCGACGGCGGTGAGGGCGGTCGCCACGACTCCGCGCTTCGGAATTGCGTTCATTCGTCGGACCTCAAAACGCGAAGCGTTCGTAGTGGATCTGGGACTCTGGGATCCGGAGCCTGTGGAGTCCACTCAGGACCCGTTCCATCATCCCGGCGGGCCCGCATACGTAGACATCGCGATCCTGGAGATCCGGAACGAGACGGCGCAGGGCTTTCGGGTCCAGTGGATCCGAGGGCATGTCGGGCGACCCACGGCGGCCGACCAGGTAATGGACCGTGGCGCCGCGCAGGCTGGCCAGCTCGTCGAGCTCGTGTCGGAAGACCACGTCGCTCTCGTGACTCGCCCGATAGATCAGGGTCATGTTCCCTCGCGCGGCAGGCAGCTCCTCGAGCAGCGCCCGAAGCGGAGTGATGCCGATTCCGCCGGCCACCAGCAGCACCTTCGCCTTGGTCCGGCGGGCGCCGGTGAAGATTCCGTACGGTCCTTCGACGAAGACTCGGGTGCCCACTCGAACGCGCTGAAGAAGCCTCGTGTAGTCGCCCAGGTCCTTGATCGTGAAGCGCAGGTACCGACCGTTCGGGGCGGCGGAGATCGAGAACGGGTGGGCCCGCCACCAGCCGTTCGATGTCAGGAATCGAAGCCGGAACCACTGTCCCGCACGAACGGCGAGGCGATCCAGCTCGTTGCCGGTCAGGTAGATCGAGACGACACTGGGCCCCTCCTGGACCACGTTGGCGACGTGGAGTCGGTGGCGCCCCGAGACGGCGATCGGCTGGCCGAAGCGGAAGACAAGCAGCGTCCCGGCGGCGAGCACGTAGAGGGCGATCCAGTAGATCCGGGCAACCAGGTCGGTGGTGAAATCCACCCCGACGGCCAGCTGGTGCATGAAGCCCAAAGCGATGGCCAGATACGTGTAGAGGTGGATCGTGTACCAGGTCTCGTACGAGGCCATCCGCCGAGCGGCGCGGACGGAGCTGACGCCGACGACTACGAACAGCACCAGCGCAATGCCGGACCAGAGGACGTACGGGTAGGTGCCCAGCAGGTTCAGGGCCTCACCGACCGGAGAGCTGCCGTCGGCCATCGCGTAGCCGACCGTCGTGAAGATGAAGTGGGCGAAGAGAAGCCAGATCGCGCCGAAGCCGACCCAGCGGTGAGCGGCCGTGATCCGATCCTGCCCGAAGACGTGGTCGAGCCACGGGCTGCGCGACATCAGGACGAGCTGGATCAGGACGAGGTACGTGCCGTAGAGGGCGGCGATCTCGCCGACTGCGGTCACGATTCCGGCCGGCGTGGCCAGCTCGTGGAGGTTGCCGTGGCGGATCCACATGGCCAGGATGACCAGCGCGTTGCCGCCCAGAAGAGCGTAGACGTCGTAGTCCTTGAGCGGCCAGGCCCGTGGGACGGGAACGCGGCGCGTCTTGCGGGCCGGCGCCGAGTAGGCCACGCCCCCCGGATGGGTGCGGGCCGCCGGCGCAGTTGTCGCCCGCGGCGTGGTCGCCGCAGCAGTTGTCGCCGCCGAGACGGCCGAGTTAGTGGCGGAGGCTGGGCCGTTCATCGAGTAGTCGGTGGCTCCCTGGGTGCTGCTGCTCGGTGTGGTCGTCGACTAGGACACGTTTCATGGGACGCCCGTGGTCGCGCGGGGTCGCGTCCAAGCCGAATGTTGCGCACGCAATCTGCAACCAGGCTGAAAAGCAATCGGAGGAAGTATGGATATTCCGTGGAGGTCGCGCGGCCTACGGGGGAGACGCCGGACGCCTCTTCGACGCGGTGGCCGGATCGGCACCTGGCCCGGATTGACACCGCGAGCGGAGCCCCCAACACTTGCACACGGCCGAGGCCAGCGAAGCTGCCTGCTAGTCCCCGCCTCGCCTGACGCCCCGAGTGGGAGGAGACCGATGTCCGTTGTGATCCGCTGGCTGAAGCCCGCCACCACCGTCTACGCCCATTGCGACGTTCCGTGCGGCATCTACGACCCGCACCAGGCCGAGCTTGCGGCCCGAACGGTCGCCCGGATGGTCGAACTGCTTGGCCAGCTGCCCAAGGAAAGCCCGACCGAGGCGGATCGCCAGAAGTTCGTCCGCTGCGTCGCGATCAAGGAGCAGCACGCCGAGATCGTGAAGCACGAGATCCAGGTCATCTGGAGCGACTACTTCAAGCCCGAACACGTGGAGCGCTACCCGGACATCCACGATCGAACCTGGAAGATCCTCAAGCTCGCCAGCAAGAACAAGCAGAACATCGATGCCCAGGCGGCGGCCGAACTGGAAGCCGCGGTCAAGGAGTTCGCCGACATCTTCTGGTCGACCAAGAAGTAGCCGACCGCAGGAGAGGCAGGGTAGCCGTCACGAAGTAGCCTCCGATGTCCCTCGCCGAAACCTGGCGTCGCTTTCGGGGCGGCCCGTGGCGCGTCGCCGTGGCCGAAGAGAGCATGACCCCGGCCCTGCAACCGGGCGATTGGCTGCTCCTCGACCCGCTGCCACGCCGCTGGCCACGCCGCGGCAGCGTGGTCGTCGTGCATCAGCCCGGGACGGGACAGCTCGCCATCAAGCGTGTGACGGCCGGCCCCGGCGACGTCGTTCTGGCCGGCACGGGCTACGTCAAGCTCGAGAATCAGGCGTGGCTGCTCGGCGACGGAGGCGGCCACTCGGTTGATTCGCGCCACTACGGCCCGGTGGACCTGGAGGCACTCGTTGGTCGGGCGTGGTTCCGCTACTGGCCGCCGCGCCGCATCGGGACGATCCCGCGGCGCCGCTCCAGCAGCGCCAGGGCCCGCTCGAGCATCGCGTCGAAGGGCCGGCTGCGGAAGTAGGCGATAGCGGCCGAGGCGATAGCGGCCGAGGCGATGGCGGCCGCGGCGATGGCGGCCGCGGCGCTAGCTTCGGCCGATCAGCTCGCGGGCGGCCAGCTCGATCATGGCGTGGTCGCGCGGCAGCAGATCCTGCAGCATGATCCGTTCCACGCCGGCGGCCGCGAAGGTGCCGACCATGGCCCGGGCCTGATCCGGCGTGCCGGCGATCCAGCGCGGCCGGCGCGCCTCGAACCAGGCCGCCGCGTTCGTCTCCGCGGCCCGGACCATCGCCAGCTGAGCTTCGACGCGCCGGGCGACCTCCGCCTCGTCGGCGCCCATCAGCATTCCCGCCATCACCGACCGGGCCACGGTCTTCGGATCGCGACCGATTCGCACGCACTCGGCGTCCAGCCGGCCGAACGCCTCCGCACAGTTATCCGGGCCGGAGCTCGACATGTTGTACTCGTTCGCGTAGCGGGCAGCCATTCGGACCGAGCGAGGGCTCCCCTCTCCGCCGACGATGATCGGTGGATGCGGGCGCTGGACCGGCTTGGGATGGAATCCGGCGTCGACGATCCGAACCTGCCTGCCTTCGAACGACCATCCGTCGGGCTGCTCCCAGAGGCCGTGCAGGATCTGTAGCTCGTCCTCCATCAGGTCGGCACGCTCGGAGATCTCCGGGAACGCCAGCCCCAGCTGAGCGTGCTCGGCGTCGTTCCAGCCTGCTCCGACGGCGACCTCGATCCTGCCGCCGCTCATCTCGTCGGCCGTCGTCACGACCTTCGCGAATGATCCCGGATGACGGAATGTGACTGGCGAGACGAGCGCGCCCAGGCGAATGCGCTCGGTCTCGCGCGCGATCCCGGCCAGGACCGTCCAGGCGTCTGTCGTCGGTCGATCGGCCGGACCGGGAAAGCTGCCGTAATGGTCGGATCGAAAGAAGGCCTCGAAGCCGACCCGTTCGGCCAGCCGGGCCAGATCGAGCTGCTCGCGGTACGACAGACCCTGCTGAGGCTCGATCATCAGCGCGAAGCGCATCGGCATCCTCCTGCACGACGCCGCAGCGGGAGCAGTACGTGCCACAGCGGGTCGGCTGCCAGCGATGATGCATCCGAATGCGCGCGGGCGCAGCGCCGATGCAGAATCTCGCCGTGCCGGGTAGACTTCCGTCGTTCCGTGATGGGGCGGGATTTCCAGGGACTCCCTATCGCCGCGATTCTGCAATCCCCTCAGGCGGGCCGGCTCCCCCTCACCGGCCCGCCTTCTTCTTTGTCCGAGACGGCTTTGTCCGAGACGGCTCGTGGCAGGACAAGGCGGGCCGCGCTCGACGCGGCATACTTGGCCCATGCCCGAGTCGCTGAACCCTCCGGACCCGCCGCTGAGTGACGGCGTCATCGCCCTGCGAGCCTTCCGCGCGGACGACGCGCCGGCGATCACGGCGGCCTGCCAGGACCCCGAGATCCAGCGCCGCATCCCGATCATTCCGGTCCCATACACCGAGGCCGACGCCCGCCGCTTCATCCTCATGACGCTGCAGGCCTGGCACGACGGAACCTCGTGCGAGTTCGCCATCGTGGATCCGGCGACCGATCAGTATCTCGGCTCGGTCGGGCTGCATCTCGGCCCCAACCCACGGCGCCACGCTATCGGATACCTCGTGGCGCCCTGGGCACGTCGACGGGGAGTGGCGACACGCGCCGTTCAATTGGTCGCCCGCTGGGGCTTCGAGCGGTTCGGGATCCAGCGGCTGGCTCTGTGGACCCTGCCGGGCAACGTGGCCTCGCAGGGAGTGGCTGAGAGGGCCGGCTTCCGCTTCGAGGCGGTTGCCCGCAACTGGGAAGTGGACCGAGGCGACGGCCCGGTCGACGCCGTCATGTTCACGATGACGCCCGACGACGTGGCGGAGCTGGCCCTGCCCGCCGACCGACCGGACGGCGAACAGGTTGCTCCCTCGATCGCCGAAGTCCCTCGAGAGCTACGCGCCTCCGGCACGCGGGTGGCGCCGTTCGTGGATATCGTGGCGGCCGTCGAACTGGCGCCCGGCTCGATGCGCCGGGTCACCCTGGCGGGGCTGGATCTGTTGGTGGCCTGGACTCCCGGCGGGATCGTCGTGACCGACGACCGCTGCCCGCACATGGCGGCGCCACTCTCGATCGGGAGCCTGGACGGAGGCGTCGTGGCGTGCCCGCTCCACGAAGGCCGCTTCGATCTCTGCACCGGCGAGACGGTCCAGATGCCGACCACGGGCGGGCTCGACGCCGATGGCCGATATCACTCCCCGTGGTCCCCGTCTGGGGCGCAGATCAAGCCGGAGCCGGCGTCCAAGAAGCTCGAGGCACGGCGCCTCACCCGCGTCAATCGGCTGCGGTACTACCCCGCGCGGATCCGCGACGGACGCCTGGAGGCCCAGCTCCCGATCCTGCCCGAGTAGCCGGGACCCGCGCCCGCTGGCCCCGCAACCGCGTTCGGGCTGCGCCCGGCCTGGCCCAGTCGGAGCTAACGGGGTCCGGCGGTCAGTTCGCTCGCCTTGTCCGCTTTGGCGGCCTCCTTGGCCCGACGGGTGGAGCCGGCGGTCAGCATCGCGCAGGCCTCTTGCATGTCGTCGGTGCATTGGACCAGGTCGAGGTCTTCGGCCGCGATCGCCCCGCGCGGTACCGCGTCGGTGCGCAGCCACTCGAGCAGGCCGGCCCAGTATTCGTGGCCCACGAGTACGACCGGGAAGTGGCGGATCTTGCCCGTCTGGATGAGAGTCAATGACTCGAACAGCTCGTCGAGCGTGCCGAAGCCGCCGGGGAAGATGGCGAAGGCGTCCGCGTACTTCACGAACATCGTCTTTCGGGCGAAGAAATAGCGGAACTCGACGCCCAGATCGACGTAGGCATTCACCGACTGCTCGTGCGGCAGCTCGATGTTGCAGCCGATCGAGAGCCCGCCCGCCTCGTGGCAGCCCCGGTTGGCGGCCTCCATGATGCCCGGCCCACCGCCGGTGATGACGGCGAAGCCTCTGCCAGCGAGCAGCCCGGCCAGCTCCCGAGCCTTGGCGTAGTAGGGGTCGCTCTCGGGCACTCGAGCCGAACCGAAGATCGTGACGGCCTTGCCGACTGCCGCCAGGGCATCGAACCCTTCCACGAACTCGGACAGGATGCGCAGCGAGCGCCACGGGTCGGAGTCGAGGAAGGCCGGCCGATGGCGCGGCGAGAGCAGTCGCTCGTCCTCGGTTCGGGCGTGCACGGTCAGCATCGCCTCCGCCTTGGGGCGATAGGTCACGCGTCCGCTGCGGCGACGTTCGCGATTCCCGTTGCCGTCGTGAGCGCCGTCGTCGTTGGCGTACGATGCCTGGTTGGGGGCCTCAGAGCCCGAAGGCACCTGGGCCTGCGAGGGCGTGGGCAGTTCCTGCTCGCTCGGCCGGCCGCCGCCCTTGCCCTTCTTGTTCTGCGAATGAGGCATCTGTCTCTCCTGATCGTTACCGTCAGAGGATGCCACGATGACGACACCTCCGCATCGGGCGACTTCGCATCGGGCGACTCCCCAAGAGATCGGCCGATCGGCCGATCTGATCACCTACGGCAACGGGCGGCACGACGCCCCGTCGGGAAGCGGCGCGACGCCCCCCGACACGAAGACGAAGACGACTGGCAACGGCTCCTACCCGGATATCTCGGCGCGATCCGAGTAGAGCGCGGCGACGAAGAGGGACCCTACCAGCCAGACGGCCACCATGAGGAGAGCCTGGTCAGCCGGCAGGGTGGCGATCGTCGCCCCACCGCCGCCACCGAACCCCTGACCCGATCCCGTCGCCACGGACGCGTTGGCTACGCTGAACGGCATGTACTTCACGATGTCTGGCAGGAAGATGCTGGCGAAAGTCTCGCCGAAGTAGAAGGCGATTCCCGCACCGATGCCAGCCAGCTGACTGCGCGCCAGGGTGGCGATCGTGAACCCGAGAGCGGCCTCCTCGAGAACTGCGAACCACCCTTTGAGAAGCCGCTCAGGCAGGTGGCCGAGCGTCGCCGTGTCGCCCAGGCCACTCGTCGAGACGTTGGCCAGGTTGGCCCCGATCACAGCCGCGACCACCGCAATCCCGAAGGCGATCACCAGTCCGACGGCGATCATCAGACCGATCGAAGCGAATGAGAAGAGCATGTAGCGGACACGGCTCTCGCCGCGCGCCACCGCCGACTTGAGCGTGCCCCAGCTCCACTCGGAGCCCGCGATCGCCGCTCCGTAGATCATCGCGAAGAGACCGCCAAGGCCGAGGATGAATTGGAGCATCCGGTCGTAGGCACCGGGGAAGGTGACCAGCTCCTTGGCCGCGGCGCGGCCGTTCGGACCGCCGCCGGCGCCCATGCCGCTGTTGGCCGTGGCCCCGACCGCCAGAACGATCAGCACCAGCAGTCCAATCAGCAAGCCGAAGATCACGAAGGTCGCCGGCCGGCGGACCAGCTTTCGAAGTCCCGAGAGGAAGAGCCTCATGCCGCGGTCCCCTTTCCGGCGGGGGCGCCGCCGTTGAGCCCGCCCAAGCCGACGAACGCACCCTCGCCACCCGAGGGTCCCTGACCGCCCGTCAACTCCAGGAAGAGCATCTCCAGGTCGGTGCCCGACTCCAGGCCGGAGGCGTAGATGCCCGCGCCGGCCAGCTTCTGATTGACCTCCTCCGCGCGATCGGTGGCGAGGCGCACGGCCAGCCAGCCCTCATCGCGATCCGTCTCAGTGAGCCGTTCGGCCGGGGCGAGGGGAGCGAGCGTCTCGATGGCGGCGTCCACCAGGTTCGGCCGGACACGGACCTTGACGACTCCCTGCATCGACAGGAGTTCCTTCAGCGGACCCTCGCGAACCAGCTTTCCTGCCGCGATGATGCCCACGACATCGGCCATGACCTGGATCTCAGCCAGGAGGTGGCTTGAGACGAAGACCGTCTTGCCCTGGGATGCGAGCGCCTTGAGCGTGTCGCGCATGGCCACGATGCCGGCCGGGTCGAGACCGTTGGCGGGCTCGTCGAGCAGCAGCAACTTGGGATCGCTGAGCAGCGCCGCCGCGATGCCGAGCCGCTGCTTCATGCCCATCGAGTAACCCTGGACCTTGTCGTTGGCGCGGTCGCACAGACCGGCGAGGTCGAGCACTTCCTCGATGCGCTTCGAAGGCACCGGAGCGCCGGAGGCAGCCAGCTCACGGAGGTTGGCGCGGGCCGAGAGGTACGGGTAGAAGGTCGGCGCTTCGACAAGCGCTCCCACCTCGAACAGGCGATGGCGATCTCCACGCTTGAACGGCCTGCCGAGCAGCTCGACCGTGCCGCCGTCGGCGTGGATCAGCCCGGTCAGGACTCGCATGGTCGTCGTCTTGCCGGCGCCGTTTGGGCCGAGGAAGCCGTAGACCACGCCCGCCGGGACCGACAGGTCTAGGCCGTCGAGCGCGCGCCGGGATCCGTAGCTCTTGCGCAAGCCGCGAGTCGCCAGGGCGAGGCCGTCCATGCCGCTCATGCCGGTCCTCGGCCGGCATCCTGTGCCGGGCTCGCGGGTGGCGTTCCGGGATTCACTTGAGGCTCTCCTTCCGTCGAGGCGGACGATGGGAATGCGGCCGACAAACGCTCGGCCATGATTTGAAGCAAGTGGTCGAATTCGGCCAGCTCTGCGGCGGTTAGGAGCGCGAGCACCTGTCGCAAGGCCTCTCGCCGGGCACCCCGGATCTCAGCCAGCAGACGAGCGCCTTCGTCGCTTAGCCGGCAATCGACCACGCGCCGGTCGTCGGCGCGGTGGCTGCGGATGGCGAGACCGCGGCGCTCCACGCGATCGACGAATTCCGAGGCGGTAGCGTCGGTCACACCCAGCATGTCGGCGAGCTGACCGATCGAGACGGGCCCGGATTGGCCAAGCACGAAGAGAAGCCGCAGCTGGCCGAACGTGAGGTCGTTGTTGGCCCAATCCGGCGGCCCCTTCGGCATGAGCTGACCCAACGCCTGAACGTGAGCCTCGATTTCACCGAACGTTATGGCATGTCCTGATATTTCGGCCATGCCCTTATCTTATGGCGTCTTCCTCAAGGACTCCTGAAAGCAGGTCCAGCCCCGCTTCGGCCCAGGCGTCTCCGGCGGTGCGCCTACTTCGCGGTTCCGGCGAGCCAGGTCTTCCACGTGGCGTCGGCCGGGCCGGCGGTGAATGCGTTGCCGAAACGCACGAGGGGCAGCCGAAGCAGCCCGTTGTTGGCGAGCAGCCGCTCCACGATCTCGTCGTCGCCCAGCCGCATGTAGCCCAGGCCCAGGTCCTTGTACTGGCGCCCCTCCGTGTCCAGCAGCGAGGCCGCGCCCAGCCGCGCCACGAAACGGCGCAACTCCCCTGGCGCGATCGGCTTGCGTCTCAGGTCGACGAACGTGACGTTGACGCGGCGCTCCTTGAAGAACCGCAGCGCCGCCTGCGTCGAGCGCGAGTCGGCGAGCCCGAACATCTGAACGGTGGGTCCTGCGAGTGCTGGCATCGCGAGAAGAGTAACGACGCGATCGCGGAGCGGCTCGGCTCTCGGCGCTGTCCTCGCGGCCCCGCAAGCAGGTACCATCCACGGAGGAGGTGCGGCGTGATCTGGTTCACCGTTCAGCTCGACGACAAGCCCGGGGCGCTGGCGCGTATGGCGACGGCACTCGGCGAGCGAGGCATCAACATCACGGCCATAGTCGGGATCGCCGAGGACACCGACGGCGCGCTCATGCTCACCACGAGCGACGCGGCCGGAACCCGAGAGGCCTTCGAGTCGCTCAAGCTCGGGTTCGAGGAGCACGATCCCGAGGCGGGCCTCACGCTCGACGAGATGTCGCGGGCGACCGGCCTGACCGATCGCGGCATGGGCGCCGGGAGCTAGACGAGATGGCGCGCACCGAGCACACCTCCCCAACCGTCGCCGTCCGCCTCGACTACGCCGACCGCCCGGCCGCGATCGCGGAGATCGCCACTCAAGTGGCTGCGGCCGGCGGCACCGTCAGAACTCTCAGCACCGTTCGCCGCTGGACGGACCCCGAGGCGGGGCCTCTGGTCGAGATCGAGCTGGAGGTCGAAGGCCTGGCCGACGAGCGCGTCACCGAGATCTTCGACAAGCTGCCGGGCCTTCGGGGCTGCCGCAAGACCAAGTCCCTGGACAGGGTCTTCGGCAAACGGCTCATCGTCATCGGCGGCGGGGCGCAGATCGCCCAGGCCGTGCTGGGGGCCGTCAGCGAAGCGGACCGCCACAACCTCCGTGGCGAGAAGATCAGCGTCGACACGATTCCGCTCGTCGGCGAGGAGAACCTCGCGGCGGCCGTCCGGGCGGTCGCCGACCTCGACCGGGCTCGAGCCCTCCTGCTCGCCGGTTCGATCATGGGCGGCGACATCACCAGGGCGGTCCAGGAGATTCAGACGCTCGGGATTCCGGTCATCTCGCTGAACATGGCCGGCACAGTTCCGGACGTAGCGGACCTGGTGGTCACTGACCCGGTCCAGGCCGGCACGATGGCGGTCATGGGGATCGCCGACACGGCCAAGTTCGACTTCGCCCGACAGAAGGGCCGGCGCTACTAGGCGAAGTCGAGGCGACCGGGGCCGGAGCCGCCAACTCGGAGGCGCTGATGCGCATCGCGACCTGGAACGTCAACTCGCTCAAGGCCCGTTTACCGCGGGTCGAGGAGTGGCTCGCCCAGCGCGCCCCCGACGTTCTGTTGATGCAAGAGACGAAGCTCGCCGACGAGGCGGCCCCGGAGATGCCGTTCCGGATGGCCGGCTACGAGCTGGCCCACCACGGCGAGGGGCGCTGGAACGGCGTCGCCATCGCGAGCCGCGTCGGGATCGCGGACGTGGTCACGAACTTCGGCGACGGGCCGGTGCGCCGCTCTCCGGGGCCCGAGCCGTCGACGGCGGCGACGGCCGAGGCCGTCGGGGCCGGGGCGTCGGAGGCTCCCGGCGACGAGGCGCGGATGATCTCGGCGGTCTGCGGCGGGGTGCGCGTCGTCAGCATCTACGCGCCCAACGGTCGAGCCCTCGATACGCCCTTCTATCGGGCCAAGCTGGCCTGGTTCGACCGCCTGGCTCGCTGGCTGCGCGAGACTTGCCATCCGGCCGAATCGCTGGCCATCGGCGGCGACTTCAACGTCGCGCCCGAGGACGAGGACGTCTACGACCCGCGCGAATTCGTCGGCTCGACCCACGTCTCGGAGGCCGAACGATCAGCGGTGGGCGCGCTCCGAGATTGGGGCCTGGTGGACGCCTACCGCCTGCACCACCCGGAGTCGGGCAAGTTCTCGTGGTGGGATTACCGCGCCGGCAACTTCCACAAGGGCCTTGGCATGCGCATCGACCACCTGTACGTCACGCGGTCCGTGGCCGAACGCTGCACCGCCGCCGAGATCGACCGCGACGCCCGCAAGGGCCAGTTCCCCTCGGACCACGCCCCGGTCTACATCGACCTGGCGGACTGAGCCGGTTGGGTCACTTCCCGACGATGATCAGCGCGGAGGTCAGCGTCTTGAACGTCTCGAGGCTCATGCCCTTGCCGGTTGCCTCCCAGGATGGGGACTTGCCGGGGTCCACGTACAGCGCAAAGTCGGCGCCGGGCGGCACCGTGAAGAGCTGACCCTCGCGATCGCCGAACATGGCCGTACCCGCGCTCGTGCCGGTCGGCGCGCAGACGCTCAGCCCGCCGCTGCACAAGTCGCCTTCGGACAGCGTCAGGATCTCGCCGTTAGGTCCGCTGTAGCTGACGGTGACCGTGGTCACGACTTGCTCGTCGCCACTCATGGATTCGCGATGCCAGCCGGCCGGCAGCGCAGCGCAGTAGACGTCGAAGGCGGCGCTCATCGACGCGGCCTTGAAGGAGCCGGGGCCGTCCGCTTCGCCGGTGCAGTCCATCGGCATGTGCCAGTTGCTCGGTTCGGGCGTTGGCGTCGGCACCACCACCACGTGACCGCCGGTCGCGATCGACGGCGGTAGCCACGAGCCGCCATCCTGCAGGTCTCGGTTACCTACCGGCTGATCCAGCACTACCACGTAGGGCGTGGGCGGTGGCGCCGGACACGTTTGGGCGCCCTCGGGGGAACGCGCCACGACGGTCACGACCACGTCCCGGTCCGTATACGCGACGTTCGCAAGGATGCGACCCACTTCCGTAGGGTCGGAGCCGTGACAGCTTTGCTCTGCAACCAGGATGTGTAGCTCGTTCGCCCCCGCGGCGAAGGGCACGGACGGATCGAGCGTCCACGTCGCTGGGCCATAGCCGGCGGGCGGCACGGTCTCAAGGACACAGCTTCCGTAGCCACCCAGCGACCAGCCATCCGATACGAACTGCCCAGCCGTCCCCCGGTTCACGACGACTTGCCAGAAATCCGGGGGCCCGCCGCTCGGAACCCGGGCCACGAACTGGACTTCGTCCGACGTCGCCTCCATGAGATACCAGCCGTGTGCCGGCGCGTCTGAGCCGTTCGGAGAGCTAACGAACTGCCGGAGCACAGCGGCCGCCGCCGAATCGCCGGTCTCGGCGCTCCCCGGCCCGGTCAGAAGGTCCGGCGAGAAGCCGGGCCCCTGGCCCCAGCATCCGATCAGCGGAAGCGACGCAACGGGCACGGGCGCGCTGCCGGTCCGCGGAGCACCTGACGGACCGCCGACGGCCGGCAGGCCGACGACCGCCAGCGCCCCGACTCCGATCGCGACGGCCAGGACCGCCGCGAGCGCCGGCAGGGCGCCCGTCCGAACCCGCGACCGCGTCGTCGGGCGCACCCGCTGGACGCCCTCGCCGTTGACCAGAGCCGCCAGCGGCTCGTCGTAGACCCGCTCATCGGCCGGCTGGCGCTTCAGCGCAGCCTCGATCCGTTCGTCGCTGTTCATCGTTCGTCCTCAACGTGGAGTCGCCGTCGCAGTGTCCCGAGCCCGGTGGACGCGTGGCCTCGTGCGGCGCCCGGAGTGATCCCAAGGGCAAGGCCGATCCGCTCGTAGGGCAGATCGGCGCGATAACGGAGATAGAGGACCGCCCGCTGGCGCTCCGGCAGCCGATCGACCGCCTGCCAGACCGCATCGACTTCGACCCGTCGCGCCGGGTCGCCGTCGAGGTGAGCGAGACCGCCGGCGAGCCCACCGCCCATGCGCTCGACCAGGCCTTGCAGCCGTCGTGTCAGGCGGTGGCTGTCGATGCCCAGCCGGTACAGCGTCCGGAAGGCCCAGGCGTCGGGGTCGGCGATCTGCGCGCCGGAGTCGAGCTCGCGCCACAGGCGCAGCATCGTCTCCTGTACGGCATCGGACGCCTCCTCGTCACCGAGCCCCAAACGCCTGGCGAAGCCGAACATCTCCTGCGAACGGCGCTGGTACAGCAGATGCACCGTCCGTTCGCAGCCGGCATCGGGCACCGAGAGTGGTCCCGTAGAAGCGCGCGGGAGCCATCGATCGGTCATCACACCCTACAGACGCAGAAGCGACGCGAAACGCTCGGCCGAATGCGGTTCGCTTGCGTAGCGCTCAGTGTCCGAAATATACGCGTACCAGGCGTGCTGGACGCGACTCGCGCCCAATCTTGGCTGCCACGACTACTCCGGAAGGTCGACTCACGCTCAGGTCGCAAGCTCGCGAGCCCGCTGAGCACCTGCGGATCCGTCGAGACGGGCCCGATCTGCGGCCGACACGCCCGACAGGCGTAACTGACTGAAATCACTCCCTATCGGCCTCAGATACGTCCACCAGGCGTATCGCGGACGAAACCGGGCCGCCGCCGAGCCGGGCGCGCACCCTAACCGATTGGATGGCAGTATGCGCGTATGGAAATCCGCTTCTTCGGCGCTGCCAACACAGTCACTGGATCCCAGTTCCTCCTCATCACCGATCGAGCCCACGTGCTGATCGACTGCGGCATGTTCCAGGGCGGCCCGCACGAGGTCGTCCGCAATCGCGTTCCTCTGTCCTACGACCCCGCCAGCCTCGACGCGATCATCCTGACCCACGCCCACCTGGACCACTGCGGCTTGATTCCGCACGTCGTGGCCGAGGGCTTCAATGGGCCCATCTACGCGACCAGGGGCACGATCGAACTGGCGACTCTGGTGCTGCTCGACTCGGGCAAACTCCAGGAGGAGTACGCCAAGCGGCATCGCCACTGGGCGGTGAAGAACCCGGACAAGGCGGCGCGCGAGGACCAGAAAGACCTGGCCGATATCGTGGAGCAGGAGCAGATCGCCGAGCAGGAAGACGAGGCGACCGCCATCACTGCGCTGCACCCGGGCGACCTCACGCCGGACGGCCACATCGTGGCTTCGGGTGTAGATGAGCTGGCCCTTCACGACGAGCAGGCTCTGGGCACGCGCCTCGGCTACCCGCCTGTCGGCCACCCCAACTACGCGGCCTCCATGGCCGGCAGCCCCGCGCACCCGAACCTCGTCCTCGAGGGACCGATATATGACGTCGCGCAGGCCCAGACCTCGCTGGCGCGGTTCAAGCCCGTGGACTACGAAGCAACCGTCGCCGTCGCACCCGGCATCACCGCCGTCTTCCACGACGCGGGCCACATTCTCGGCTCATCGATCGTGGAGCTGCGCGTCGAGGCACAGGGAGACACCCCGGCACGGACCCTCGTCTTCTCAGGCGACCTGGGCCGCACCGCCGCCCCGATCCTGCGCGACCCCACCGTCATCAAGCAAGCCGACTACGTTTTCGTCGAGTCGACATACGGCGGCCGCGAGCACGAGCCGGAAGAAGAATCGCTCACCCAGCTCGAACAGGCCGTCAAGGACGTCATCGCCCAGAACGGCGTGCTCTTGATCCCGTCGTTCGCGATCGGCCGAACTCAGGAGGTCGTCTGGGCCCTCCAGCACCTCCTCGACGCCGGCCGCATCCCGAAGATCAAGCTCTACCTCGACTCCCCGATGGCATCGAAGGCTTCGACCATCTATCGCGAGCACCGCGACTACTACGACGCCGAAACGCTGGCACTGCTGGACCGCGGCGAAGGCCCGATCGACTTCCCTGACGAGCAGGAGACACCCCTGGCTGCCGACTCCGAAAAGATCGATCAAGCGCGACGGCCCTACGTCCTGGTCGCCTCGAACGGCATGCTCACCGGCGGCCGCGTCCTCAACCACCTGCACACGCTGATCGGCGATACGAAGGCGATCATCCTGTTCGTGGGCTATCAGGGCGAATCGACGCTCGGGGCGCACATGCAGCAGGGCGTCAAGACGGCCCGACTCGGCGGCCAGGAGTACCAGGTCCGCTGCGCAGTGCGGTCTATCAGCGGGTTCTCGGCCCATGCCGACGAGCCGCAAATCCTGGCCTGGCTGAGCCACTTCATCGAGGGTCGAAAGACCGGCGATCCTGGCGTGCCGCGGGAGGTCTTCATCGTCCATGGCGATCCGGAGGCACAGGCGGCCATCGAGCCGAAGATCGCGGCCCTGGGGCTGCCGGTGCTCGCGCCGCACTGGCACGAGCACGTCAAGCTCGACTAGCCCACCCGGAGCATCCGCCAGCCATGCCCGACGCCGCAACGATTGCCCGCATCACGGCCGGCCGGGGACGCGTATGAAGCGCTGGCGGGACCGCGATTTCGAGGACGAGAGAGATCGGCGCGACGAGGTCCCGCCGGGGCCGCTGGAGGTTCAGTCGCTGGCGCCGCACGGTCCGCTTCGACGGTTTGGGCTGCCGCTTGCGATCCTGGGCGTCGTCCTGATTGTGGTTCTGGCACGGACCACCCAGCTCCTGACCTACTTCGGCGGATCGCAGCCGACACCCGCCCCGCCTACGCCGATCACCTGGGTCGGCACGACTGCCGAACCGACGCCGCCGTCCACGCCGACCCCCACGCCGGGTGCCAGGCCGACACCAACTTCCCTGCTGCTACCCGAGGTGGACGTGGCCTACCAACCACTCCAGCCGGGCTGGGTGAGCCCCGGCGAAACGATCCACTTCACGATCACCCTGACCAACGACAGGGGGTCGCCAATACCATTCGCGCCTTGCCCGCTCTATAGGATGTATCTGGTGGGCAGCGCCGAGCCGAAGCACGACCGGCTGCTCAACTGCGCGGCCGCCGGGTCGAGCTTGCGGCCGGGCCAGAGCCTCTCCTTCGATATGGTCTTCGTGATGCCGGCTGACGCGCCGGCCGGAGATGGAGCCATCCTCTGGGAGCCTCGCAGCGGGTTCAGAGGGAGCGCGACCATCCCGGTCTCGGTCGGCCCACCGGTCTTGCCTTCGGACGAGACCCCCGGCGCCGGCTAGGCTCCCCTGTCGATCCCGGCTAGCTGGTTGCGCCGTCGGCCGCTCCGGTGCTGCCAGGTGCATACAGCGGCACGCCCGCCTTGCAGGCCGGGCAGGTCTCGGGTCCCGGGTCGTAGGTGGGCAGCTGGAGCTGCCACAGGGCGCGGAGCGGGTAGCTCCGCCCCGTCAGCGGGGAGCCGAGCGCCCCCAGCCCACCCGAGCGATCGGCCAGGACGGCGCACGTGACGATCTCGCCGCCTAGCGCTTCCACCGCTGGAAGCATCGCCAGCAGCGAACCGCCGGTGGTCAGGATGTCGTCAACGAGCAGAACCCTCTCTCCCGGGGAGATCGTGAAGCCCCGCCGGAACTCGCGCCGCGTAGCGCCGTCGGCGTCCTTGGTCTCTTCGGCGAAGATGCCGCGCACGCCGAGCTGGCGCGCCGTCTCGAAGGCGAGGACGATGCCGCCCGTCGTAGGCCCGGCGACGACGTCCACGAGCGGCGCCCCGTCTGCGTCACGGTTGCGCGCCGCCCAGAAGCCGCACAGTTCGCTCGTGGCGGCGGGATCCTGCAGGACCAGGAACTTCTCCAGGTATCGCTCCGAGTGCTTGCCGCTCTTGAGCAGGAAGTGGCCTTCCTTNNTCGAATGGTCGTCATGCCAGCCTCCCTTCGGCCTAGGGCCGGTATTCGGCGCCCTTGGCGGACGATGCCCCGGCGCGCTTTGGCAGAGCCGTTCCGACGAGCGGCCCATACGAGGCGAGCCCGCGACGAAGACACTCCGCGCGCAGTTCCTCACCGAGGCGGACCGGCAGCTCCGGGTCGGCGAAGATCGCCGTGCCGACCTGGACCGCGATCGCGCCGCAGGCGAAGAAGTCGAGCACGTCCCCCAGGTTCGTCACGCCGCCGATGGCCACGATCGGGATCGAGACGACCTGCGCCACCTCGTAAACGATCCGCAGCGCCACGGGCTTGATGGCCGGGCCGGAGAGCCCACCGTATGTGTTGCCCAGGAAGGCGCGCGTCCGATCGGGCGAGACCGCCAGGCCCGACAGCGTATTGATGGCCGTGATCGCGTCCGCGCCGGCTTCCTCGATCGCTTTGGCGATGGGCCGGACGTCGGCCACGTTGGGCGAGAGCTTGACCAGCAGAGGCAGGTCGGTCGCTCGCCGGACCGCGGCGGTGACGGCGCGAGCGGCGTCGCGATCGATGGCGAACTGCAGCCCGCCCTTGCCGACGTTGGGGCAGCTGATGTTGAGCTCGATCCCGGCCACGCCCGGAACGCCGTCGAGCCGGCGCGCCACCTCGACGTAGTCGTCGATCGATTCGCCGGCTACGTTGACGATGACCGGCACCTTCCAGCCCTGCCAGACGGGGCCGTACTTCTCGATCACGGCGTCCACGCCGGGGTTCTGCAGGCCGATCGAGTTGAGCATCCCGCCGGGCGTCTCGGTGACCCGAGGCGGCTGATTGCCGGCTCGCGGCCGCAGGGTCGTGCCCTTGCAACAGATGGCGCCGATCCGCTGGACGTCGACGACCTCGCCGTATTCGACGCCGTAGCCGAAGGTGCCCGAGGCGACCATGATCGGATTCAGCAGCCGGAGCCCCCGTTGCGGAGCCAGCTCCACCGAGAGGTCGATTCGATCGAGGGCCTCGCGCTCCGCCAGCGACGGCCTGACGGCGACCGGCGCGCCCAGGTCGGCGACGGCCGCTCCACCGATCTCGACCCGAGGCCTGACGTTGCCGGAGCGGGTCGTTCGATCCACCGGCACGATGGCGCTCTTGATCGTTCGAACGGTCGGAGTGCGCTTCACCCTGGCGGCCTTGGGCGAACGAACGTCGGCCGAGATGACGACCCTCTTCTTGGTCTTCACGCGATCGACTCCCAAGCGATCTCCTCGGCGGCGAAGACCGGTCCCTCGCGACAGACCCGCTGCGGACCGTCGACGCCGATAACGGTGCACCCCAGGCAGGCCCCGACTGCGCAGCCCATCGTCTGCTCCATCGACACCTGCAGGAAGGCCTTGCGCCGCGCGGCAGTGGACCCAAGCGGGTCATGCTTGCCACCGCCCCTCTTGCGTCCGAGGGTCGCCACGCCGAGGCGCTCGCGGCGGCCGGCGGCCAGGGCTGCGAGGCGCTTGAGCATCGGATGGGGACCGCAGGCGAAGGCCTGGTCGGCCCACGCCTCGTAGTCGACCATAAGCTCGGTCACGAAGCCGTCATGGCCGAGCGAGCCGTCGTCCGTGGCCACGACGTACTCGACTTCGTCGGGCAGCAGGCTGGAGGGGTAGACGAGCGAGGCACTCTGCGCCCCGAACAGGATCACGACCTGGCGACCGTCCCGGACCGCTTCGTCGGCGAGCATCCGGATCCCGGCTATTCCCAGGCCGCCGGCGACGAGCAGCAGATGACGGCTGCGAGGGTCGACCTCGAACGGGCGTCCCAGCGGACCCAGCATGTCCAGCCGGTCGCCCTCGCGGGCGCGGGTGAGCCACTCGGTGCCGCGGCCGACCGTTCGGAAGTGGAGAGTGACGATGCCCGTGGCCGGGTCGGCGGTGTTGATCGAGAACGGCCGCCGCAGAACCAGGCCGGAGTAGTCGCCGGTGCGGACGTGGACGAACTGACCGGCTCGCGAACCGCTGGCGAGCTCAGGCGCGTGGAACGACTGGACCCACTGACCCGGCAGAATCTGCCGGCTGTCGACGAGCTCGGCCGAAACCAGGCGCATCGTCACCGGCGGTCGCCGCCCTCCTGGCCTTCTGCGCCCGCTTCGTGGTCGCCCGCTTCGTGGTCGCCTTCTTCGTGGTCGCCCGCTTCGCCTTCGACATCCTCGGTGCCGGCGTCCGATGGGGCCTCTTCGGCCAGGTCCGGGAAGGCCTCGGCAAGGGCATCGGCCAGGTCGCCGAAGATGTCGGTGGGATCGTAGAACTCGACGATCTCATCGGGCCCGTCGAGCTTGCGCCACTGACCGGAGGCCTCTTCCTCCTCGGGCACGACCTCGGCCGCGAAGGCGCCGGAAGCGCGCAGGGTCAGTCGCTCGTCCTCGTCGTCGACGACGATCAGGTCGCCCAGGACGGAGGTCAGAGCCGAAGCCGCGGCCTCGAACTGCTCGAGGAGATGGGCCTCGGTCTGCTGGCTGCGCTCCTGGAACGCGAGGGCCAGGTCGTACAGCCGCTCGGCGGCCTCCTCCTCGGTCTCGGGAGCCTCCTCGTCGTCGTGGGCGGCGGCCCAGTCGTCGGCGGCGGCCGCGTACGGGTTCTCGCCACCGAGCGCTACAGCCTCCTCGGGCGCGGCGTCGGCCGAGCGAAGCAGGTCGGCCTCGGCGGTCGGTTCGGCCTCGAGCCCGGCCTCGAGCTTGGTCGCCTCGGTGAAGGCGGCGAAGACATCGGCCAGGTTGTACAGCTCAACCAGCTCCGAGGCCGTCTCGATCGTCTCGGTCTCGTTGACCCATTTGCCGGTGGCTTCGTCCAGATAGCGGCTGCGGCTGCGGAACGTCATGTCCTCGGCGATGGCGAGGTAGTCGACCTCGTCGTCGATCAGAACCACGCCGCCAAGCTCTCGGATGCGGGCCTCGTTGCCGTCGAGGAAGCGGCCCAGCTGCGCCGAGGCCGATGCAAGGAAGTCGGTTCGCTCCAGGGCGGCGTCCGCCGCGAGCTCGCCGAGCAGGTCGTTGCGGCTCGTATCCATCGCGGTCGTCTCCCTATCCCTTGAACTCGAGGTCCGGGCCGATGCGCTCCCGGAGGAACATTGAATGGTGCCGCTCGAACATCCACTCCCCGGCGCGGTGGCCGAGGGCCCGGGTTGCCTCGTCGCGTTCGAGCTTGTCGAGCGTCGCGTAGTCGGGCAGGTCCAGCAGGATCACGTTGTCGAAGTCCCAGCCGTAGGCAACGTTGTACCAGCCGATGAACTTGACCCCGAACTTCTCTTCGTATTGCTTCATCTGGCGCGGCAGAAGCGTCTTCATGAAGAACTTGAAGAAGGGGTCGCGCCCGCGGCGGACTGAGAAGAAGGTCGCAAGGACTGGCACTGGCTCTGCGTTCTCCTCAATGCGGAGCAATGGCGGTTACCGAGGCGCCCGCCGCGCGGCCTCATATTCTCGCACGACGCGCGCTTCCTCCCACGCCCCGATGGACAGGGGGCCGGGCCGCCGTCCACGCCTCCGGCCGGAGCGATCGACGCCCACGGTCTCAGGGTTCGTCGTCGCCGGCCTGGGGATCTTCGAAGGCCAGCCGCCCCCCGGCGATCGTGATCAGCACCCGCCCGGACAGCTCGCGGCCCAGCAGCGGCGAGTTCTTGCCCTTGGACCGCAGCGACTCCGGCGTGACCTGCCAGCGATCGGCGCGGTCGAAGACGACCAGATCCGCGGGCTCGCCTTCCGTGAGACCGCGCTTTCGAGCCGCCGGCGTCGCGGCAGCGGTCGGCCAGCACGCCACGACACCGGCGGGTCCGGTGGTGAGTGCGGCGATGGCACAGCCGAGGGGCAGCTTGCCCGCGTCGACGAGCGCGAGCACCACGCCCAAAGCCGTCTCGATGCCGCTGATGCCGTTTGAGGCACGCCCGAACTCGACTTCCTTGTCCACGACTGTGTGCGGGGCGTGGTCGGTGGCGACCGCCGATGCCGTCCGATCGAGCAGCGCGGCCAGGCACGCGGCGGCATCCGCCGGCGTGCGGAGGGGCGGGTTGACCCTCAGTGCGGGGTTGTACGGCGGGGCGGTCAGTGCCCCGTCGGCCCAGGGATCGCGAGACGTGCCGTCGTCCGAGAGCGCCTCCCACGACCAGCGTCGTGCGCCGGCGATCCACTCGTCGGCGAGCGCGAGGTGGTGCGGCGTAACGTCGCATGTAACGGGCAGACCGGCGGCCCTGGCACGGCGGACCAACTCCAGCGAGGCGGCCGTCGACAGATGGGCTAGGTGCAGCCTGGCGCGCGGTTCGTCGCGCAACGCGTCCTCGAGGACGGCGAGGTCGCGCGAGACGGCCGAGACCTCGGCCGCCGTGGGCCAGCCTTGCAGGCCGAGGATCGAGGCCACATAGCCCTCGTTCGCCTCGGCGTTGGCGGTCAGCTCGAGGTCTTCGGCGTGCTCGACGACCGGTAGACCGAGCATGCCAGCGTAGAGCAGGGCGCTTCGCAGCAGCTTGGGCGTTCGAACCGGCGCTCCGTCGTCCGAGTAGCCGATCACGCCGGCGTCGGCCAGCTCGC
Source organism: Chloroflexota bacterium (assembly GCA_003141245.1). Lineage (GTDB taxonomy): Bacteria > Chloroflexota > Limnocylindria > Limnocylindrales > CSP1-4 > Fen-1039. The sequence continues at coordinate 57,191 of PLLE01000046.1, read as the reverse complement.
CCATGGCGGAGAGCTGCTCGCCTGCCCGACCGACCGAGACGGCACCGAAGGCGAGAACCTCGACGGGTGAGCCGCTGGCGCGAGAGGCCGATCGAATCCTCTCCAGCACGCCGGGCTCGTCCAGCGCGGGCGAGGTGTTCGGCATGAGTGCGACCGTGGTGTAGCCGCCGTGCGCGGCGGCCGCCACGCCGGTGGCGACCGTCTCCGCGTCCTCGAACCCGGGCTCGCGGAAGTGCGCGTGGAGGTCGAAGAAGCCCGGGGCGACGACGACACCCTCGGCGGTGATGCCCGCGGCCTCAGCGCCTTCGAGCCACACGACCGACTCGAGGATGCCGTCGATGACGACGACTTCGCCGGGACCTTCCCGCCCGGAGACGGGGTCGACCAGCCAGGCCTTCTCGAGCTCGAACCGTTCGACCGTCTCGCCCACCTTGGGGCCGAGAGCCGCGCCCGATGCCTTCGGGCTCATCGGCCAGCCTCGCCCGCGTGGGCCGCTTCGTGCGCGCCGGCCAACAGGTACAGCAACGCCATTCGAACGGCGACGCCGTTAGCCACCTGCTCGGTGATCACCGCTCGGCCGCTGATCGCCACGTCCGGGGCAATCTCCACGCCCTCGTTCATAGGCCCGGGGTGCATCACGATCGCCTCGGGCTTGGCCAGCGAGACGCGCTCCGCGTTCAGCCCGAAGCGGGCCGCGTACTCGCGCAGCGACGGGAGCAGGCCGCCCTGCATACGTTCGCGCTGGATCCGCAGGGCCATCACCACGTCCGCGTCCCGAAGAGCCGCCTCGACGTCGCTCGTAACGTGGAACCGGCCATGGCCCGGGACCGCGCCCCCGCCCCACGCCGTCGCCCAGCGGTCCATTCCCCGCAAGAGAGTGGCCGGGCCGCAGAGCCAGAGATCGGCTCCGGCGGCGGTGAGCGACCAGATGTTGGAGCGAGCCACGCGCGAGTGGAGGATGTCGCCGACGATCGCGACCTTGCGGCCATGAAGGTCGCCGCCGGGGAGATGCTGGCGCATCGTGTAGAGGTCCAGGAGGGCCTGCGTCGGGTGGGCATGCCAGCCGTCGCCGCCGTTGAGGACGTGGCCGCCGAAGATCTCAGCCGCCAGATATGGCGCGCCCGAGACGGAGTGGCGCATCACCAGGATCTCGGCGCCGAGGGCCTCCAGGGTCCGGACGGTATCCACGAGCGACTCGCCCTTGGTCACCGACGAGGTGGCCGTGGCAACGCTCACGACGTCCGCCGAAAGATTGCGGGCCGCGGTCTCGAACGAGACCCGGGTGCGTGTGGAGGCTTCGTAGAAGAGGGTCGTCACGCGGCGGCCGTTGAGGGCTGGGACCTTGCGAATGGGGCGGGCCAGGATCCCCTTCATCTCGTCAGTGGTCCGCATGATCAAATCGATCTCGGGCCAGGTGACGACATCCACGTCCAGGAGATGGCGGTGGTGCCAGACAACGTCCTGGCTCGGAGCGGCGCCCTTGACCGGGGCGGCATCGGCCTCGGTCGCGACGCTCATTGGTGGCCTGCCTGGGCCGGCTCATCGGTGCGGACCTGGCGCGCGATTGTGACTTCGTCGCCGCCGTCGATCTCGGCGACGTGGACCCTGACGATCTCCTCGCGCGAGGTGGGCACGTTCTTGCCGACGTGATCGGCGCGGATCGGGAGTTCGCGGTGACCGCGGTCGATCAGGACGGCGAGTCGGATCGCGCGTGGCCGCCCGAAGTCGATCAGGGCGTCCATCGCGCAGCGGATCGTTCGGCCCGTGTACAGCACGTCGTCGACCAGCACGACCGTGGCGCCGTTCAGGTCGAACGGCAGGTCCGTGCCCTTGACGATCGGCTGCTGGGCGACGAGCGACAGGTCGTCGCGGTAGAAGGTGATGTCGAGGGCACCGACGGGAAGACGGACCCCCTCGTGCTCCTCGATCGCGTCGGCTATCCGCCGAGCGAGCGGGACGCCACGGCGCTGGATGCCGACGAGCGCCAGGCCCTGCGTGCCGGCCTGCTTCTCGACGATCTCATGGGAGATCCGAACGATCGCTCGTCGGATCTCGTCCCCGGTCATGATCTGCCGGTCGGTCATCGATTCTCGCTGCCCTGCACAGGCGCAGTCCTCCTTTCCGGCCTCTCCGTGCCGGTCCTTAAAGGTCGTGCGAAGGATACAGCGCATTGGGCATCGACGCCCACCCGCGGGCTGACTTCAGCCACGGTGTGTCGAGGCGGCCAACTCCAGCGTGCGGCTTCGGCGGGCACGGTCGGCGACGCGTCCGCGCCCCGACCGGCTAGTTCCCCGGGCGATCGCTTGGGATCGGCGTCGAGTCGCCCGTGGGCGGCTGGCCCGAGCCGGAACTGTCGCTCGGGGCCGTGGCCGCCGGTATCACGGGAGAAGTAGGCGGCACCTCCGGCAACGGCACGATGTATGTCTTGCCGTCGCCGCCCTGCGTCGGTGACGTGTAGACGAGGTCCGTGTCGTCGAACGCGATGTTCGAGCGGGCCGGCGCCGACAGCAGCGGCCCAGCGGTGTTGAGCAGCCGCGTATTCGGGTCGACCGCAAGGAGAGTCACGTGACCCGCGTCGGTCGGCGACGGATCGGCCACCCAGATCGCCAGGTACCGGCCGGAGGAATCCCAGCGGATCGTCCAGTTCCGGACGGTGCCCGGACCCAACGCGACCGGCAGCAGCTGTGGCAGCGACACCGACGTCTCGGGCGTCGCCGAAACCTGGTCGCCCGCGGCCAGGGGCGCCTCGTCGCTCACCGACGCACCCGGCGCCGTCACGGCGGGGCTGGCGTCATCGCTCGGCTGCATGCTGGCGGCCGTCTTCTCCGACGGGGTCGCCGTGGGCTTCGGTGTCGGCTGACCGACCGCCTCGCCGAACTGGGCCGGGACGAGCTCGAGATTAGCCCACGCGTCGAAGTAGAGGTCGCCCTGGCCGGGCTCCCACATACCGGTCGCCGAGTTGAACGCGACCGTGCCCGACCAGTACACGAGATACGTACCGGTCGGGTCGACCGCGGGCAGGAGCATCTGGCGGTCGATCCGCGTTACGGCGGCGGAGACCGGGTCGTATACATATGAGGTCGCATCATCCCCGGACCCACCCGTCGCGAACTCGCTGATCAGGATCCGCTGCCCGAACCACCCGGCGAAGAGATCCGCGTGGCTCGTCGTGATCGCCTGAGCGCGTTCCCACCCGGTCCGCCAGACGTACACGTCCGAACCCACGCTCAGATCTGCGGGGCGCGCCGAGAAGGCGACCCACGAGCCGTCCGCGGAGAACTCCGGGGCGCGGCCGACCACCCTGTAGCCATCCAGGATCGCCGTCGGTTGAGCAGCGACCGCCGCCGGCGTCGTGGCGGAGGGCCTGGCGGAGGGAGTGGCGGTGGGCGTGGCGGTGGGCGTGGCGGTGGGCGTGGCGGTGGGCGTGGCGGAGGGCCTGGCGGTGGGCCTGGCGGAGGGCCTGGCGGTGGGCCTGGCGGAGGGCCTGGCGGAGGGCCTGGCATCGGGCGTGGCGGAGGGCCTGGCGGTGACGCGCGGCGGCTCCGAGGGTCCCACGGTGAGCGCTGGCTGCGGCGTCAGCAGATCGATCGACACCGTCTCGGGCGCCGACATCGTGAGCGGCAGGACGACGATCTTGTCGGTCGTCCAGACGGCCGCCTGCTCGGCGTTAGGACCTATCACGGCAGAGACCGCGTCCTTACTGACGATCGAGCCGAGGACCGTCCCGTCGCCTCTCGTCACGGCGCAGCTCGCGGCCGTCCCAGTGCAGTCCGCGGCCCCGCCCCTGATCTGATAGACGCCGTTCTCGGGCGCGATCCAGTAACTCGTGCCGTCGACCACGGTCAGCGGCGCCTGCCCGCCGCTGCTCGGCCCGACCGTGGCGAGGGCGATGGCGCCGGTGTCGGCCAGGCCGGGGCCCGGAACGTGGAGCGGCCCCTGCGAGAGCAGCGACAGGCCGGCCACGGCGACCGTGATCCCGACCGCCACAGCCGACCCGAGGAACGAGCGGCTGAAGGCGGCGAGGCCCAGGCGAGAGCTGACGCTCTGGCCGGAGCGGCGCGCGCCGGGCCGATCCACGCCGTCAAGCGCCGCGGAGGTGCGAGCCCACAGGTCCCGGGGCGGCTCGGGGCTGGCCAGCCCGCGAAGTTCGTCGTGCAGGGCGCGATACTCGGCGGCGACTGACTGGCAGTCGGCGCAGCCGCTCAGATGTTCGGAGAGCCAGGCCGCGTCGGCCGGCTGGAGGTCGACGTCGATCGCCTCGGCCGCCCGCATGCGGGCCTTCTCGTGGGCGCGCTCTGCGGCGCGCATCGCGGCGCGATCCAACTCGGGGCTCATCGATCTGCCCCCTTCGAATCGTCGGTGCGACGGCGCGGGTCCGCGACACGTGCCTTCTCGGCGAAGGCGACATCGAGCGCGGCTTCGCGCTCCTTCTCTTGCCGCCTCTCGTCGGCGAGGGTCTGGCGCAGACTCTCGCGGGCACGGGTCAGCAGGGCGCGTGCGGCGACGTGGCTGACGCCCAGGGCGTCGGCCAGCTCCAGGCCGCTGAGGTCGCCGACTTCGGCCATCAGCAGGGCCGCTCGCTGCCGCTCGGGAATTCGAGCCAGGGCGCGAGCCAGCGGACCGGAGAGGCGCATCTCCATGGCCAGATGCTCGGCCGAGGGAGCGGCGCCGTAGGACTCACCGGTGAGGGGCAGGAAGCGGACGATGCGTCGGTGGCGGATCTCGTCGAGGGCGATTCGATGGGCGATCTGGTACAGCCAGGCTCGGGCCTTGGCCCTGTCTTCGAGGCTTTCGAGGGCGCGGTAGGCTCGGATGAAAGTGTCCTGCGCCAAATCGGCGGCCAGATCTCCGTCACGCATCATGCGCATCAGATAGGCGTAGATCTCCGCGTGGTGGCGGGCAAAGAGCTCCTCGACGAAGGCACGATCGGCGGGCTTTTCGGCCGTCACTGTCATGCCGACACCCGCGCGCCAGGTGGTGGTCTGGATAGCCAATCTCTTGCCGCCGCTGTCTGCGATGCCGACATATACAGGCGCGCGGAAGCGCACCGGGTTGCTGTGACGGCGGTGGCTACGCCGCTGTGACGCCGTGCAGATCCCCCTCGTCTCATGGCGTTCCTGCGGTTTCCCCTTCGGATTGGTGGCGCAGCAGTTCCTCGACGGCCTCTTCGGGAGAGACCGGGTTCACCGGCAGACCCGTGCCCAACTCGAGCCCCGCGATCTCTCGCAGTCGTGGGTGGATCTCCCAATGCCAATGGTACGTCGAGTCGACCCGCTCGCGGAGGGGCGCCGTATGCAGCACGAGGTTGTGCGGTGGGCCGTCGAGGCGGGCGAGACGCGACAGCACCTGGCGCAGAGCCTCGGCAGTTGAAGCGATGTCGGCGTCCTCCGCCCGCCCGAAGTCCGCGGCATGGCGGCGCGGCACGACCCACACCTCGAACGGCGAGCGCGACGCGAATGGCGCGAAGGCGACGCTCGCAGCGTCCTGCCAGATCAGCCGCGTCCCGGCCTTCGACTCCTCGCGCGCGATCCGGCAATACGGGCACTCGCCCTCGCGGATCAGGTAGCGCGCCGCGCCGCCGATCTCCTCCGAGACGCGATGCGGAATCTGCGGCAGATCGTACAGGTCGAGGCACAGGTGATTCGTTCGGGCGCCGGCCTGGGCGCCCCAGTTCTGCACCACCTGCAAGTATTCGGTCTGGCCGAGGCGAGCAGCCTCGGCGATCGCCCCCCGGGCCACGGAAAGCATCTCGCACAGCGGCCCGCTGCCGATGAGCTGCAGCGGTCGATGCTCGCCCGGAGGCGCGACGATCGTTCGCCAGCTGCCTGAGGCGCGGGCCTGAGACAGGGCCACCTGCGCGAGGCTGCGCTCCATTTCGCGCGCCTCTTCATCCGTGCCGACCAGATGAAACGCGTAGTCCTTCAGGGTGCGCACACGAATCCCCTCCCCCGCCGGCTGAGTGCAGTTCTGGCAGACGCCTTCGTCATCCACTGCCCCGGCGCGCAGCGAGAAGCGGCCGCGCTGGAACTGGCGGTCCACGACGGTGGCGACCCACCAGCCGGTGATCGCGTCGCGGCGCAGTTCGAAGAGGCCGGCGCCCATCAGCGGGTCCCCGAGGGCGTGGCGAGGGCCGACGCGTGGGCCGTGTCGGCGAGCAGCGCGTCCAGCTCCCTGCGTGAGCGGGTCGGGCTAGCGCGTGGCGGGAGGGTCCCGGCGAGCGGCGCTCGGAGGGCTCGGGCGAGAGCTAGCGCGAACTCCGCGGCCGCCTGCGCGACCGATTCGGTCGGGGGTTCGGCGCCCTCGTCTCGCTCGCGTGCGATCGAGGTCGATTCGATCCCGGGCATGCCGCAGGCGTCGATCAAGTCGAAGTCGGCCAGCCGAACCGAGACGTTGAGGGCGATGCCGTGGTAGGTCACGCCGCGCTCCACTCTAACTCCGACGGCGCCAATCTTGCGCGTGCCCGCCGCGCACCAGCAACCGGGGAATCCCTCCTTCGGCGCGGCTTCGACACCGAAGGCGGCGCATGTCTCCGAAAGGGCGGCTTCCAGCGCCCGGACGAACGACCGGACGAAGAGCGAGCGGTCGGCCAGACGAACGATTGGATAGGCGGTGAGCTGACCCGGGCCGTGATACGTGACCTCGCCGCCGCGCTCGGTCCGGATCAGCTCGATGTTGCGGGCGGCCAGCTCGGCTGGGCTCGCCAGCACATGGGTCGGGTCGGAGTGGCGGCCGAGCGTCAGGACCGGCTCGTGCTCCAGCAGCAGCAGCTGGTCTCCGATCGAGCCCGCGGCGCGAGCTGCCACGAGGCGATGCTGGAGCTCCCATGCGTCGCGATACCGCGTCCGGCCGAGCCACCACGCGGCGATCGGCGGGGCTGCGGCGGCGGGTCCTGGCGGCGGGTCCTGTGCGTGGCGATCCATGTCCGCCACGATATCAAACGCCGCGGCGCGTGCCGGGCGAGACCGCCGCTCACGGCGCGCGATCTGCTATAAGTCTCTCTGCTCCGAGCGGGAGTAACTCAGCTGGCAGAGTGTCTGCTTCCCAAGCAGAGCGTGACCGCTGCCGCCTCTTCGCCGGCCCGCCACATTAACCGCCGTCATCCCTCGCGTGCCGACGCGACGCCAACTCGACCAGCGACAACAGCTCGCCCACCGTCCCCCGATCCGGCACGACCCACCGTCGGACTGGCGCCGCTCCCGGGGCGCTGACCGCCGTCCGAACTGCGTCCGCCAGGGATGGACGCACGACCGCCAAGGCGAGGCGGTAGTCGCCAGCACGCAGGACATCGAGCGCGTTGATCCAACCCTCTCCGCGGTCCATCTCCAGCGGTCCGATCTCGTCCACGATCAGGACATCGCACGGGCAGGCCATGCCGAGCCGGGCGATCCCCCAGGCGACGGCTTCCTCATCGAAACGATACGGTCCGGCCCGCAGCCTGCCGGGCAGCTCGTCTACTTCCGCGAGCCGTCGACTCTCCTCCGTGCGCGCATCCATCACGTCGATGCCAACCTTCACCCCGTCATCGACGCGCGCCGGGCAGAGGATGCCCGCGCAATCGAGCCCGAGCTCGCGCGCACGGTCGAGGAGCCGACGGCAGGTCGTCGTCTTGCCCGTCCCCGGTGCGCCCGTCAGGATCACGATCTGCCTGTCGGAGGATCCATGCGCCCGCGACGATTTCACTCGACGGTCCAGTAGATCAGGGCCGAGCCGTCGTCGGGCGGCCATACGTAGCGCCCGCCCTCGTAGCCCAGCCGACGTCGGAGGAGCGCACCGAAGTACTCGTCGTGCTCGGTCGTGTCGCACAAGCCGAAGTGCCGCTTCATCCGCTGCAATGCGTCCTCGAGGCTGGCGCTCTGCCGCGGCTCCCGCATCCCGCCGCGCTCCATGAGGACGTGAGGGCTGAGCCCCATCTGGCGCAGGACATTGGTCGCGATCGTGAGGTTAGGGCTGTCGATCGGATGGCCCCAGAGGTGGAGGGCGGCCTCCGCCATGATCCCCTGAGGGCTGGGTGCCCGCAGCGCCAGGAAGCACATACGCCTCGTGCAGGCAATCATGCGCCCAACGAACGCGGGGAGATCGGGGGACCAGTACATGGCATGGGCGCATAGCGAGAAGTCGTGCCGCTCCACCGTGACCTCCGGCCACGATCCCTCCACCACGCTAACGTTCGTGATGCCCCGAGCGGCCAGGTTCTCCTCAAGGACGCGAATCATGGCCGGCGAGCGCTCGACCGCGGTGACGCGGGCTGCATGTGGGGCCATCATCGCCGCCCAGGCCCCCGTCCCGGCACCGATGTCGAGCAGCGTGGCGCCCTCTGCGATCTGCGCAAGGACGAACTGACGGGTCGAGTCGGGCTTGGTCCAGCGGCGAGCGACGCGCTCGTCGTAGTCCCGCGCCCGCGACTCCCACGGGTCGATGCACCGCGACGAGCGCGGATCGACGGCCGATCCATCGTCGAGACATCGCGCCCGGGCCAACACGAGGTTGCGCCAGAGGGCGGCCCAGTCGGTCGCTCCGGCGATGCGGAGCCGAGCCCGCCGGTCGGCGCCGACGCTCATGTCCAAAGCACCGCCTGCCGTCCGTCGATCCGGGCGATCTGCACGGGCACCCCGTACGTGGCGCTCAGGTTGTCGGCCGTGAAAACGTCGGCAAGCGGACCGGAACCGCAGACCTGCCCGTCACGCATCAACACGAGGTGCGTCGCGATGGCGGCGGCAACGTCCGGCTCATGCGTCGTCAGGAGCACCGTCATTCCCCGGGCGAGGCGATCGCGCACGAGATGGACGAGGCGCACCTTGTGCGCGAGATCGAGGTGCGACGTTGGTTCGTCCATCAGGAGGAGCCGGGGCTGCTGTGCCAGGGCTCGGGCGACCAGGACGTTCTGGCGCTCGCCGCCGCTCAACGTCGTGATCGTTCGACGGCTCAGCTGGCCCAGGCCGACCTCGTCGATCACCTCGCGGGCGATTCGCTCGTCGTCCGCCCCCGGCATGGCGAGCGGGGCAAGGTATGGCGCGCGTGCCAGCAGGACGTAGTCGAGGACGGTGTAGTCAAAGGGTGTGCGCTCGACCTGGGGCACCAGCGCCATCGACTGTCCGAGCCGTCGCCGGGGGTAGGCGTCGAGCGGCCGTCCATCCAGGAGCACGCGCCCGCTTTGAGCCCGGAGCCAACCCAGCGCCAGGTGGAGGAGCGTGCTCTTGCCGACGCCGTTGGGCCCCAGGATCGCCGTCGCCGTTCCGCTCTCGATGTCGAGCGACAGCCGTTGCAACACCGGGCGGGTGCCAGACCCGTAGCCGAAGGTCACCTCGTCGAACGTGAGGAGCGGCGTCATCGCTGCTCGCCCACGTGTCCGTAGGTCATGAAGATCACGACGAAGAACAGAGCGCCGATGAGCGACGTCAGGATGCCGATGGGAATCTCGCCGGCCAGCAGCGTCCGCGCGACGTCGTCGCACAATACGCCGAAGAGCCCGCCGATCAGCAACGCCGCGGGAACGGCGTACCGCGCATCTGCGCCGAACAGGCGCCGGGCAATGTGCGGGACGATCAGTCCCACCCAACCGACCATGCCGCACACGGACACGACTGCCGCCGTCGCGGCGACCGCGGCGGAAAGGAGCAGCGCTCGCTCGCGCCCGGGGCTTGCGCCCATGGAGAATGCCGTCGAGTCGTCGAGCGACAGAAGGTTCAGGCGCCAGCGCATCCGGTACACGATGAACAAGCTCACGAACACCACGGGCGCGATCGACCAGAACTGGGGCCACGTGATGCTTGCCAGTCCACCCAGGAGCCAGAAGGTGATCTCCGGGAGCTGGCTCATCGGGTCGGCCATGTACTTGAGCCCGCCGACCCCCGCTGAGAACAGTGCGGACACGGCTATGCCCGCGAAGACCAGGCGAAGCACGGAGCCGCCGAATTGCGCGCGCCGCGCGAGGAGGTAGGAGAACCCGAGGCCGGCGAACGCGAAGAGCGCGGCCGATGCCTGCACGAGCCAGACTGTGCTGCCCCAGCAGATGATGGCCAGCGATGCCCCGAAGGCGGCGCCCTGCGAGACCCCGAGAAATCCCGGGTCCACCAGGGGATTGGCGAAGACCTGCTGGAACACTGCACCCGCGGCGGACAGGCTCATGCCCAGCGCCAATGCTGTCAGGACCCGGGGCAGCCGCAGGTTGAACACGATGCGCTGGGCCAGGTCGTCGGTCGCGAGCCGATCCGGCGCGATGATCCCCGGACTGGGATAACGGCCGATGAGGAGCGAGATCGCGACCGCGACACCGAGAAGCACGGCGATCACCACGAGCTTGCGAGTGGCCGGCGCCGCACCCCAGCTCCAGGCCGGGCGGGCACCCACTGTGACGGTGCTCCGGCTCAAGGCAGGTCACCGGAGAGGTAGGGCTTGACGTACTTGTCGTAAGCGGCATCGTCCATGCCATAGAGGTCCCGATAGAAGCCGCGGATCTCCGTGTCCATGGATAGGCTGGTGAAGCGGTCGGGGTGCATCTTCGCGGCTAGCCAGGTGAGGCCCAGGACCCAACGAGGATCGGGCTGGTCCCAGCTGTAGTAGTCGCCGGGGAAGCCGTAGATCGCGGCGTGTTTGACCGCACTCAGCGCCTGCCACTGCGGATCGGCCTTGAGCTCCGTCACGACATCGTTCACGTTGCCGGAGTAGGCGATGACGTAGATCTGGTCGGGATTCCAGGCCGCGATCTGCTCGAGCGTGACCGTCGTCCAGCCGTTGCCGAGCTGGGCGTCCTTCCATACGAGCTGGCCGCCACCGAGCTGTGCCTCGGTGCTCTGGATGTAGCCGATCGGCGGCACGTTGAACGCGATCGTGCCGTTCTTGTTGGAGTAGTACAGCAGCAGAACCTTGGGCTTCTGGGCATCCGCGATGCCTGCGACCGCGGTGGTGACGCGATCGGTCTGCTGCTGGAAGTACGAGATGAGCTGTTGCGCCTTCACCTCGTCGGCGAAGAGCTGCCCGAGCGTCTTGAGGTCCCGCGCGTACTGGTCCGGGGTCTCGAAGTCGACGTAGACCACCTTCACGCCGAGCGCGGCGAGCGGCTTGCCGAGCGTAGTGGCGTTGCTGCTCTTCAGGAGAACGACGTCCGGCCTGGCGGCCGCGATCTGTTCCGCCCCGGCGGAGGCGTCGAGGATCGTCTTGCTGCCGTAAGCGGGATCGATGACGGGGATGAAGGAGAGGGCGTTCTGGACGGTGCTGCCGAGGGCGACCACGCGCGACGACGCCTCAGGGAAGAGATAGACCGCGTCAGCGACCATGAAGAGAGCTTTGCCGGCGATGGCGATCCGAGTCGGAGGGGCCGTAAACGTCACGTTGTTGCCCATCGCGTCGGTGACCGTGATCGCGCCGCTGCTCGGGTTCGCAGCGCTGGAAGTCACGGTGCTCGATGGGGCACTCGTCGCTGGGACGGACCCCGGAGTCGAGCAGGCACCGACCAAGAGCGCAGCGGCCGCGGCCAGTGTGATGAACGACCGCTTCACGTGACGGAATCCTCCTGATCTCTTGTGGGTGGATGTGTTTGTCCGGGCGCTCTCTCGATCCGGATGTCGTCCCCCGCGTGCTACCAGTTGCCGAAATGCTTCGCGTAGAGTTCGTCGAGCAACGTGTCCGCTTCGTCGAGCAACGCGCCGAAGGCCTCGACGAGCCGTCTCCCCTCATCGGACACAGCTGAGCCTCCGCCACCTGTGCCGCCGGTTCGTCGCTGGAGCAGCGTGAAGCCAAGGTGCTCCTCGGCCCGACGCACGATGTGCCAGGCCTTGCTGTATGCCATACCCATGTCGGACGCGGCCTGACGGAGCGATCCCGTCGACTCGACCCGGATGAGCAGCTCGCGGATCCCGATCCCAAAGACCGGCATGCCTTGGTCGTGGAGCCAGATTCGCTGGGCGGGCCGGACGCCCGCGGGGAAGGTCCTGGAGCGATCGGCGCCCGGATCGACTTGTGTCATCAACCAGCCACCCCGATGGTTATTCTCGCGACAGAATAACGGGTCGACGGCGTGCCCTCAGGGCCGTTCGTCACCATCGCCCGTCCGGATAGACACACCCTGGCTGGCGCGACAGCGGCACCGCATGACGAGGGTTGGAGCGGGAAGGGCCCGACTCAAGCCCTTCCCGCGGCCATCTCGTCGGCGCGCTTCCGGCCACTGAGGCGGATCAGATCCTCGTGGAGCTCGAACCAGACGCTGTGGTAGCTCTCGACACGAGGCGAGGCCACGTAGCGCTGGTCGCCACCTCGGGCCAGGGCCAACGCCCGCTCGAGCCGGACCCGATAGGCATCGAGTCGCCCCAGGCCGGCCGAGAGACCAGTCAGCCATATCACCATGTCGTCGTGAAGGCTCCCGAGTCTGGCCAGGACCCCGGCGTCGTAGTCCGGGTCGCCGTGATCGTTCAGGACCGACTGACTGTCCACTTCTTTCATCTGCCAGGCGGTCACCGTGTCCTTCATCCGATGGTCGAGCGGGACGAAGCCGTCCAGCGCTGCCCCGGCGTTGTCGACGCCCCACCGCTCTCGGTCGGCGACCATCAACTCGCCTGCCTGGAGCTTTCCATCCGCAGTCAGTCTGAAGTTGCATCCGCCGCTGATCTCGACCATCCCCCCGGCCACCGCGCCGTCGAGCAGCGGCCGCAGGCTCGCGGGATCCGCCAGCAGCGACAATGCCAGGCTCTCGAGAGTAGAAGGGCCTCTGACCAGCAGGCTCCGGACGACGTCGTCCTGGCTCTTCTCAGCGCCCGAGGGCTCGACATCGGCAAGCGCCGAACCGTCGGCCACTCCATCCGTGGCTACCCGATCTGCGACCGGACCGGGGCCATCGCCGATCCCGATACCGAGCTCTCCCGCCCAGGAGAGCAGCTTGGCCGCCTCCGGGACGATTTCGGCGTTGCCGCAGACCTCGCCCGCGAAGACTTCCCCCGTTGAGCCGTCGATCGAGATCGTCTCGCCGGCGGAGAAACGGCGTCCGGAGATCACGATCGTTCCGTCCCCCACTTCGACCGCACTCGCGCCGACGACGGCCGGGATCCCCCAGCCTCGGGCGATGACTGCCGCGTGGCTGACGAATCCGCCTTTCGAAGTGAGCAGGCCGGCCGCGCGGGCCATGCCGTGGACGTCGTCGGGCGAAGTTTCGGCACGTACCAGGATCACTCTTCTGCCGGCGTCTGCGGCCGTCGCGGCGGCGTCGGCCGAGGTCGCGATCTCGCCCGAAGCGACTCCCGGCGAAGCAGCGAGGCCGATAGTCAGGGCGGTCAGGTCGTCGGGGCGGCGGACGGAGACCTTGGGAGGATTCGACAGGTGCCTGGCAACGCGCTTGACGGCCTCCTCCCTGGATAGCGGGAAGTCGACGGCTTCGGCCATGTCGACTGCGATCCGTAGGGCAGCCTGTGGAGTGCGCTTTCCTACACGGACCTGGAGCATCCAGAGCTTGCCTTGCTCGATCGTGAATTCGATGTCGCAGAGGTCAGTGTAGTGGCGCTCCAGATCACGGGCGTAGCCGCGGAGCTGCGCCGCGATCGCCGGGAGTTGCTCGTCCAGGGCAGCAAGCGTCTCGGTCACGTGGGTTCCGGCAACCACGTCCTCGCCCTGAGCGTTGAACATGATGTCGCCGTACAGATCGGGCGTACCCGTGGCGGCGTCACGGGTAAACAGCACGCCGGTGGCCGAATCGTTGCCCCGATTGCCGAAGACCATCGTCTGGACGGTGACCGCGGTGCCGAGGTCGTTGGGGATCCCTTCGAACCGCCTGTACGTGCGAGCGCGGTCGCCGTTCCACGAGCGGAAGACCGCTTCGGAGGCGGCCCGCAGCTGCTCCCATGGATCTTCCGAGACGACGTCGACGCCGACGATCTCCCTGAACATCTTCTTGAAGCGTTCGTGGCAGTTGAGCGCGAACTGGGGATTGCCCGACACTGAGGCGAGCCCGGCGGTTGTCGCCTCGTTCAGGCCCAGGTTGAGGATGGTGTCCATCATCCCCGGCATCGAGACCGGCGCGCCCGAGCGGACGCTGACCAGCAGTGGGTCCTTGGGATCGCCAAAGCGGCGGCCCACCACAGCCTCGGTCCGGGCCATGTGCTCGCGCAGCTCCTGGTCGAGGCCTTCCGGCCAGCCGCCTGCCAGATAGGCGTTGCAGGTGGCCGTGGTAATCACGAAGCCGGGCGGTACCGGCAGCTTCAGCTGCGTGGCCATGACGTTGAGACCGGCGGCCTTGCCGCCGATCAGGTTCTTCAGATCCTGCTCCGGCAGGCCATGGTCGTGGTCGAGGTCGAAGACGAGGGCCACCGTCCCGCGTGTCCTTTCATTTCGCCCCGCGCTTCGGGGTGGCCGGTTGGTCGGCGCGCCGGGCGACCGCGGAGTCTCCGCCCCGGCTATGACGCCCTCAGGTGATTACCGTTCAGCGCATGGTGCCGGGCGGGGTCGCTGTGAGCTTGTCCCATAGCGATCCGGCATTCAGCGTCTGGATGTAGCCCATCATGTAACCTTGGCCGATGTCGACGGGACAACGATCCGCGAAATTGACCCTGGCCATCGTCTCCTCGCGGGACCAACCCCTGGCCACGGCCACGGCCACGGCCGTCTTCCATTCCATCAGGGTCGCTCGCTGCGTCTCGACGTAGTCCTTGGTGGTGATCGGGCCGTGTCCGGGGATGACTCGATCGACGTCGAGGGCGCGGATTCGGTCGAGGGACGCGATCCACTGGTCCACGTCTGATGACATGAGCCAGGTCTGACATCCGGAGAAGATCGTGTCGCCGGTGAAGACCGTGCGCTCCTCGGGAACATGAACCGCGATCTGGCCCGGGGTGTGCCCGGGGGTGTGGAGGCAATGGAACGTGTGGTCGCCGACCCGCAGCGTTAGGTCTCCGCTGAAGACGATCTTGCCCTTGTTCGGGTCTCGGTAGTACTCGTCCCGGTCCGGCCAGAGTGCGACGCCCTCGGGATCGTCGAGATCAGTGCCCTTGCCGGCCGGCGTGGGGAGAGCCTCGTAGGCGTATGCAAACGGATCCAACTCTGGGGAGACGACCATGAAATTGTCGTATACGCCCTGGTGGTTGACGACCGCGCCGGCGCCCTTGAAGTAGTAGTTGCCGAAGATGTGGTCAACGTGGTGTTCGGTGTTGATGACATAGCGGATGGGACCGTTGGATTCGGCCTCCTTCCGCATCGCCACGGCCTTCGTGGGCAACTGGGGCGTGTCGATCACAACGACGCCGTCGGCCGTGATCACGTAGCTCGGATTGCAGCCCCGCAGTTTCGTGTTGGTGAAGATGTTCTCCGACACCTTTTCCATCTGGACACTCCCTGCAGGCTACTGGGTGGCCGTGAGGCCGCCGTCGATGGTCAGGATCTGGCCAGTGACGAAGGACGAGGCGGATGAAGCGAAGAAGAGGACGGCTCCGAGGAGATCGTTCGTTTCGCCTATTCGGCCGAGCGGGACCCTGCTGACGAGTCCGGCCCTGAAGGCCGGATCGCCAAGAAGCGTCGCCACCTGCGGAGTGTCGACGAACGTCGGGGCGATGGCGTTCACGGTTATTCCGTGCTTCGCCCATTCGGTCGCCCACTGGCGAGTCAGGGAGCTGATCGCCCCTTTCGCCGCCACGTACGCGGAGTAGCCGGAGTCGATGCCGAGCTGGGCCCGGACCGAGCTGATATTGACAACCCGCCCGCCCGAACCTGCCTGGATCATTGCCCGCACCGCCGCCTGAGTCGCCACCAGCGTGCTGCGGAGGTTGAGCTCCATGATCCAATCCCAGGCGTCACGAGGATAGTCCTGGGCCTCGAAGAGAACCTTGCCGGCCCCGCCGCCAACAGCGTTGACGAGGATGTCGATCCGGCCGAAATGTTCCACCGCGGCGGCAACGATCCTGCTCGCCTCCGCCTCGTTGGTGATGTCTGCGGCGAGCGCCAGGCACTCGGCGCCTGCCTGGATTACCTTCGCCGCGGCCGCGTCGGCCAGTTTCTGGTCGATGTCGGCAACGACGACCCTGGCCCCCGCGCCGCCGAGCCCGACGGCGATGGTCGATCCGATCGCCCCGCCGCCCCCGGAAACGAGGGCTACCTTGCCGTCGAGCCGGAAGGCGTCCACTGGATTCATTCTCGGACCCCTTTATGGTCTGATCGTCGGAATGGCCGATTGTGCTAGTTGCCGGGGAATACGAGACTCAAGGCAGCGCGCTTTCCCGGTTCGGGCCAGCGGATGGTCACCTCTTTCTGCTGGGTATAGAACCGGATCGAGTCTTCACCGCGCATCTGGAGCTGCGCGAAGGCGGACCCGCGCGACCCACCGAATGACATGTACCCGGCAGGCACGGGGATCGGCACGTTGATGCCGATCATCGGCACATCGACCTCGAGCTCGAACCGACGGGCGGCCCCGCCGTCGCTGGTGAAGAGGGCCGTCCCGTTGGCGTACTTATGCGCGTTGATCAGCCCAAGGGCCTCGTCGAAGGTGCTCGCCCGGACGATCCCGAGAACGGGCCCAAAGATCTCTTCCTGATAGATGCTCATGGCCGGCGTGACGCGGTCGAACAGCGACACGCCCAGGTAGAACCCATCCGGATAATCCGGGTGGCGGAACGGTCTTCCGTCGGCGACCAGCTCTGCACCTTCGGCTACGCCCTTGTCGATCCAGTCGATGATCGAGGCGCGGTGTTCGGCCGAGTAGATCGGACCCATGTCCACGCCCGGCTCGGTGCCGGGACCAATCTTGAGCCTGCCGATTCGATCCTCCAGCATCGGCCGCAGGCGGTCGCCCGCGTCGCCGACGGCAATGACGAGCGTCTGCGCCATACATCGCTCGCCGGCCGAGCCGTAGCCCGCAGCGATGGCCGCGTCCGCGACCATGTCCATGTCGGCGTCCGGAAGAACGACCATCGCATTCTTGGCGGCGGTGTAGCAGCCGACGCGTTTCCCGTTTGCTGTGCCGGTCTCAAAGACGTGGCGCCCCACGGGTGTCGATCCGACGAACTGGATTGCGGCGATGCCGGGGTGTTCCAGGATGGCATTCACGGCTTCGCGGCCGCCGTAGACGACGTTGAAGACTCCGTCGGGCAGACCGGCTTCCTTCCACAGCTCGGCTTGGAGCTGGGTGGCGCCAGGTGTGTGCGAGGAGGGCTTCCAGACAAAGGTGTTGCCGGTCATAAGTGCGAGCGGGTAGATCCACATCGGGACCATGGCCGGGAAGTTGAACGGCGTGATCCCCGCGGCAACGCCAAGGGGCTGGCGCAAGGTGCGCGTGTCGACCCTCGTGGCAACGTTCGGCGTGTTCATTCCGGCCATGTGGACGGGTAGTCCGCAGGCGAACTCGACCGTCTCCAGGCCTCGCATGACCTCAGCCAGAGCGTCGGGGAAGGTCTTGCCGTGGTCACGAGTGATGAGCGCGGCCAGCTCTTCCCGGTGCTCGTGGGCGAGGGCCCGATAGGCGAAGAAGATCTGGCTGCGAGCGATGAGCGGCGTGTCCCGCCAGGATGGGAAGGCTGCACTTGCAGCAGCTACGGCTGCGTCAACTTCGGCGGCCCCTCCGCGCGGGACGCGCCCAATGACGGCTCCGGTGGCCGGGTTGAAGACCGGGGCGGTCTGCTCGAGGCGGACCTCGACGGACCGCCCGTCTATCCAATGGCTCAGGACCTCGACGGCCTTCTCGGACTCGGCTCCAGCCGGGCCCGTCGTCAACGGTGTCACGTGCGTCTCCTGGATGCGGAATGGCTCGATGACAGCCGTCAGCGGGCCCGGACGTCCGGGTCTGGCAGGACGATGTCTCGGATCACGGCGGTGAGGTCGTGGTACGACTTTATGAAGCTGCGCAGTGTCCTCACGGTTGCGCCGTATGTGTCGAACTCGGGGACCGACAGGCCGTCCGGCTCGTAGGCACGCCGGAAATCGGGGATGCGTTCTGACAGCTCGGCGACGATGGCCGGGTCGACGGGAAGGTCGATCCGGGGTTTGGGGTCGATGCCGCTGGCGTTGAATCGAACCTGCCATTGGTGCGGTATCGTCATGGCCAGGTCCCCGCCGACGAACTCGGTCCAGTGAAGCCGGTGGCGATAGGCGGCTGCCAGCAGCCGGCTCCGATAGCCGCGCTCCTGGAAGAGCTGATAGGCTCGCTTGAGGACTGCGATTCCGGCCCAATTGAGCGCGCACGGGTCCACGGCCAGCTCGTCCCGATCGACGAGCACCCGCATCCAGTCGTCCAGGCGGCCGACCATCAGGGTGCACATCGGCGTCATCGACGCGACATCGCCGCCGGTCGCAGCCAGACGGACCAACCCGCGCTCGACGGCCTCGGCCGCAGCCAGGGCCTGCGCCACGGTGAACGAGGCTGTGGCATTGATGTTCACGCCGCGCGCAGTCGCTTCCTCGATGGCGACTATGCCGGCTGCCGTGACCGGAAACTTGACCTGCATGTTTGGGGCGAGACCGTGGAAGTGGAGTGCCTGCTCCAGCATTCGCTCGGGGTCAGGGTAGTTGGCCGGGTTGGTCTGGAGCGAGAGCCGGCCCTTGAGTCCGTGCTCCCGTTCGAAGACCGGAGCCAGAAGACCCGCGCCAGCGACTGCAATCTCCTCGATGATCGCCCAGGTCAACTCCACCTCGGTCCAGGCCGGGTTCTCGGTGGCCAGCTGTCTCACGCGCGGAACCCAGCGGCCCTTCTCTTTGCCCATAACCTCGAGCACGATCGTGGGGTTGGAGGTGGCGCCGGTCGCGCCTCGCTCGATCGCGTAGGCAAGCTCTTCGGAGGCGCACGAATCGTTCCAGTAGTCCGTCTGCCCGACCTCAGCGGTGCGTAGCAGCGGGCACTTCACTGACGTCATCGGCATCCTCCAAGTCTGCGACTTCCCGACTCCCCAGCATCAATAATCGATGATCGATGAAAAGGGCCATACGGCCCTTGATTGTCGGTGAGTCGGACCCGAATGTCAACCGCGGCAGAACCGTCTGGCTCGGGTGCCCATCCGCTCGCGCTGCTCCGTCGCGGCATGGCGGGCGTGGCGCTTCTGGGAGCACAAACTACCAATCTGGCTCTCGGGAGGATCTGAGTTCCCGCTGCACGGACAGGCGCTATAACCACTTGAGTTGCGGGGTTGAGGCGGTGCCGAGATCAAGCACGCCTTATTCTGTAACTGGAGGAGTTGCCATGGCGGTTGCCAACAAGGCGGTCACTACTCTGGTTGGCCCGGGCGAAGAAGTGCTCGGGCAGTTCCTGGGGGACAAGAGCTTCCCAGTCGACTGGGACTCTGAGGCCGAAAAGGAACTGTTCTGGGTCTACGACGACCTGCACTGCCCCCACCCGGTCAGCCCGATGTACTACGACATCGGCGGCTGGTGGCTCAGCTGCGACCATATGTTCCGTCGGTTCGGGACGCCGTTCGCATCCGACTGGATCGTCAAGAACATCAACGGGTATGTCTACACCGCGGCCATCCCGGCCCAGGCCGGTCTCCGGGTCGGTTCGACCGAGTACGACTTCGCAACCACGCCGGTCGTACCGGACGACCCGGCCTACGCGGCCAAGATCGGGGCCTATCTTGGCGCAGTCCTGCCCACGTACGGCAACGAATTCACCAACTGGTGGCGGGAGCGTCTCGTCCCGGAGATGGATCGCAACTTCGCCTATCTCGAGGGCATGCTCGACAAGGAAGACAAGCTTGACCTCATGGAGCTCGCCTGCCTGTTCGAGGACGCGATAGACATCCACGATCGCCACTGGAAGATCCACTGGATGCTCAACTTCGGGCAACTCTCCGCGACACTCAACCTCCGAGCGGTCATGGAGAAGACCCACGGCAGAATCAACGAGCAGCTTCTGGGCCGGCTCCAGAACTCGGCCAAGGACCGCAACTGGGACTCTATCGAAGCCCTTTGGAAGATGAAGGAGGAGGCCAAAGTCGACGCGACCCTGGCGGCCGCCTTCAGCCACGAGACCGCCGGCGAGATCATCGCCGCCCTCAAGGGTTCCGAACGTGGCAAACGTTTCATCGCCGAGCGAGTGGCACCCTACCAGAAGGAGTATGGCTGGCACGCGGTGTGGAGTCATGAGTTCATCTTCCCGACCGTGCGCGAGCAGATGGAGCCTGTGATCGAGCTGGTCCGCGGGTATGTCCAGACCAACTACGACTACCCAAAGACCATGGGCGCGCTCGCGGCCGACATCGCCGCTGCCGCGAAGGAGATTCTCGAAGGCCTCGAGGGCGAGGCTCTCGAGGAGATGCGTGTGGCCCGCGACATCAACCTCAGGATGGCCCCGCTCACCCCCGACCATCACTTTTACATCGACCAGGGCGCGAATGCGCACATCCGGCTCGTCCTGCTCGCGATCGGCAAGAAGCTCGTGACCATGGGGGCACTCGACGCCGCGGACGACGTCGTGTTCCTGCGCTACAACGAGCTCCGCGTCTTCATGGCCGACCCCGCTGGGATGGATGCCCGGGCGCTCGTGTCAAAGCGCAAGGCCGAGCGCGAGAAGGCCTACACCTTCAGACCGAAGGAGTGGGTCGGCACCTGCACCCCGACCCAGTTGGCCTTCCCATACCTGAGCAATTGGGGTTTCCCCGAGAAATTCCATCGCAAGGCCTCGACGGTCAAAGGCCAGATCACGGGCATCGGTGGCTCGCCGGGCATCGTCGAAGGAATCGCACGGGTCGTGCTTCGCGAGGATCAGTTCGACGATGTCCGCGCCGGCGACATACTCGTCTGCCAGATGACCAACCCCGCCTGGGTCGTACTCTTTACCAAGATCGTGGGCCTCGTGACCGACGCGGGTGGGATCAATGCGCACCCAGCGGTCCTCTCGCGTGAATTCGGTATCCCGGCAGTCGTCGGATCGTCGGTGGCTACGGAGCAGATCATGAACGGCGACCGCATCCGGATCGACGGAACCGCTGGTCTCGTCGAAATCCTCCAGGCCGCCGCGCAACCTAAGAACGACCTCATGACAGGCCTCTAGACGGAGACTCGATGCCCCGAGACGCGCAGGTCACACGCAGCCCCCTGAGCGACCAGATCAAGGATCGGCTTCTGCAGCAGATCCTGGCTGGTGAGTATCCGCCCGGCTCCCGAATCGTCGAAACGCGGATTGCACGGGAGCTTGGCACCAGCCAGGCCCCCGTGCGAGAGGCAATACGCGACCTCGAAGGCCTCGGGGTTCTCGAGATCTCGGCCTTTCGCGGCGCTCGCGTTCGACATCCCACCAAAGCTGAACTGCTCGAGGCGTACGGCATCCGGGCCGAGCTCGAGTCCCTCGGGGCGCGGCTTGCCGTGCCTCATATCTCTGACGGCGACTTCGATGAACTCGAGGGTTATGTCATGGAGATGCAGCGAGCAGCCGACGCTGGCGACCCCCATGCCGAGGCCGTCGCAGACGTCGCCTTCCACGCCCGCGTCATCGAAATCTCCGGCAACAACACGCTGCAGCGGGTCTGGACTTATCTTGAGCCGCTATCCCGCACCTATATCAGCCTCGTCAGTCCCGGCGTCAACGTTCGCCATGCCGCCGACCTCCACATCCCGATCCTCGCGGCCCTCCGCGACCACGATCCCGACCTGGCAACGACGGCGTATCACCTCCATTTCGATTCGGCCGGCGACAGGTTCCGGGAAACGTGGATAGACGAGCCGGCGGTGTCGAACCAGGCATCCAACGCCAGTACGCCGCCCAGACGAGGCGGTTGGTCCACTCCCCGCCCCAAGGCAATCGCTATCGCCGCCAAACCCAGCCGGTCGCGCAGCGGCCGGGGCGCGGCCGCCCGGAGCCGATAGCCAGCCCAGGATCGAGTCGCAGGCGCGGGCGTCGGACCATGGTCCTGTGGGCGCCCGATGCCGTCGGACTCCACTCGCCAAGTCGAAATCTCAGGCAGAGATCCATCGTATGGACCCGGAGAATATGACGGCGCCACGCGGCCGCCTGCAGAAGGAGCCCATGAACGAGAGACTGCAGTTGTCGGAAGAAATGTCCGCGGAGACCGCGCGGCTGCGGGTGGACGTCTACGGCAGTCACCCCCGCGAGCACCTCCTCGAGGATCTGAATTTCCTCAACTACCGGCTCGCCGA
This sequence comes from Chloroflexota bacterium, assembly GCA_003141245.1. GTDB lineage: Bacteria > Chloroflexota > Limnocylindria > Limnocylindrales > CSP1-4 > Fen-1039. The sequence goes on along the minus strand of PLLE01000046.1, from coordinate 35,141 downwards.
CGTCAAGATCTCGCCCGATGTGACCCTGTCGGAGCCCGACATCGTCCTCCACGAGGACGGGGCCAAGTCCATCTCATACGACGGCCGGACGATGATCTTCAATGGTCCCTGGCCGGCGGGGCCGATCCAGAAGGTCGTCGTCGCGATGCTTGCCCTCCGAATGGAGGCCGAAGGGAAGCACCCGTTCCATGCCTCAGCCGTGCGATATCACGGCAAGACGGTGATGTTCCTTGGCGGCGAGTCGAACCATGGCAAGAGCATGGGCCAGATCGAAGCCTGCCGGCGCGGCGCCCTGCTGATCTCCACGGAAACGACCGTCGTCGACGACGCAGGGTACGCCGTGAAGGGCTCCAGGGAGCCCTTCATCAAGAAGCGAACCGAGGGCACCGAGCGAGCCGACAAGGCTGCGCCCGAAGCCGGTGTGGCCAAGTTCTTCGGCGGCATGCCGACGTGGGAGCTCTACACGGAGCCGAGCAACGTAGATGTCGTCATCGTGCCGGCGATCGATGGCAACTTTGATCCGAGCCTGGCGGAGATGATCCCGTTCGAGCGCCAATTCCAGACGCTCCATTCGCTCCAGAACTACTTCCTGCTGAACGAGCTGCTGGCCGCGGATTGGCCGATGCCGGTGGTCGACACTGAGCCGCTGCGCCGTGCACGCGCCACGTGGGTGACCAGGTTCTCGGACCGCCCCTATTACTTCGTCCGAGCGGCCACGCCGCAGGTGCTGCTCGACGAGGTCGACAAGGTCCTCTGAGCCGCGGAGGCTTCAAAACATGCGGACGTTCGCGTACGAGCGGCCTGTCTCCCTGGCGGACGCGGTGGCGCTTCTTGATTCTCATGGCCCGAGCACCCGCCTCCTCGCCGGTGGCACGGACCTCATCATCCGCCTGCGCGACGGCTCGGCGCGGCCCGGCATGGTCATCGATGTCAAGCGGATCCCCGAGCTCTGCCCGGAGATCCGCGAGCGCGACGGGGTCTTGACGATAGGTGCCACGACCGTGATGGCGGACCTCGCGGCGAACGGGCTGGTTCGCCGGCATTTCGAGGCGCTCGCCGAGGCGGCGTCTGTCGTCGGCTCGGTCCAGATCCGGAACCGGGCCACGATCGCGGGCAACATCTGTAACGCATCGCCCGCCGCGGACACGGCGCCACCGCTCCTCGTCTACGGTGCCGTGGTCGTCGCCGCCGGCCCGCACGGAAGCCGGCGCATCCCCATCTCCGAGTTCTTCGTTCGCTCCGGGCTCACCTCTCTCGAGCCGAACGAGCTCGTCGTCGCCATCGAGCTTCCGGTTCCAGCCAGCCTGACTGGCGCGGTGCACCTGCGTCGTACGCGGCGGCGCGGTCACGACCTGGCGTCGGTGACACTGTGCTGCAGCGTGAACGAGGCTGGGGTCACCCGTCTCGCATATGGCAGCGTGGGCCCGAAGCCAGTCCTCGAACAGGACGAGACACACGTGCTGGCCAATCCGAGCGCACCTGATGACGCCAAACAGGTCGTCCTCGAGCGCATGTTCGCCGAAGCGAGCCCATCAAAACGCTCGATGCGAGCCAGCCCCGAGTACCGCATGGCGATGCTCCGCCTGCTCGGCTCGAGGGCGATGCGAACGGCAATAGAGCGCCTTGCGGAAAAGCGGGGGGCCCAGGCATGAGTGGGGTGATCAAGACGCTTCCCATCGAGATCACCGTGAACGGGCGTCGGCGGACGCTTGAAGTAGCCGTCCATCACACCCTGCTGGACGTTCTCCGGGAAGATCTCGAGTTGACGGGCACGAAGGAATGCTGTCTTGTCGGCGAGTGTGGCGCATGCACCGTTATGGTCGACGGAAGGATCGTGGACTCGTGTCTGATGCTCGCCGTCGAAGCGGACGGCGCCGAGATCTTGACCGTCGAAGGGCTCGCCCGGGATGGCCACCTCAACCCGCTCCAGCAGGCGTTCCTGGACAAGGGTGCCGTTCAGTGCGGCTTTTGCACCCCCGGGCAGCTCATGGCAGCGCAGGCCCTCCTCGTCGAGAACCCGCACCCGAATGTCGCCGAGGTTCAGGAGGGTTTGGCCGGCAACCTCTGCCGGTGCGGCTGCTACTACCAGATCTTCGAGGCGGTCCTCTCAGTGGCAGAAGCGGGAAGCCGATGAGCGCGTCTTCGATCGGCTCGTCCCCCAATCGCGTCGGCGGCATCGGGCGGGTCTCGGGGCTGCAGGAGTATGTGGCGGACGTTCGCCTCGCCGGCGTTCTCGAGGCGAAGCTGGTCACGCTCGACTGCGCGCGGGCGAAGATCATCTCGATCGACACATCCGAGGCGGAGCAGGTCCCGGGTGTCCGCCTGGTCATGACTGCCGCCGACCTGCCCCAGCCGATGCCGCGGTTTGGACCGCAGCTCGAGGATCGACCCGTGATCGCAGTCGATGAGACGAAGTATCACGGAGAGCCGGTGGCGATCGTTGCCGCCGACACGAAAGACGCGGCGGAAGAGGGGGCGAGACTGGTCCACGTCGAGTACGAGGAGCTGCCGGCGGTCTTCACCCTCGCGGCTGCGCTCGACCCCGATGCGCCGCTCGTCCAGGATCCGTCGCTACGACCAAAGGACCCGCTCGCCTCAACCAACGTCCTGCGGGAGCATCATGTCGACTGGGGCGACATTGAGGCGGCACATGCCGACGTCGTCGTCGAGAACACCTATTCCTTCCCGATCGTCACTCATTTCGCCATCGAGCCTCACGCGTTCATTGCCGCGCCCGATGACAACGGCATCGCCGTCTGGAGCTCCATCCAGCATCCGTATTGGCTGCAAAGGATCCTCGCGAAGCTCCTCGACCTGCCACTCTCGAAGGTTCGGGTCCTCGCGCCCGATCCCGGCGGCGCATTCGGCGGAAAGCAGCACGCGAAGTACGAGCCCCTGGTGGCGTTCGCGGCAATCAGAGCAGGACGGCCCGTCCGCCTCGTCCTGAGCCTCGAGCAGACTTTCCAGGCGGTACGCCGCGCGGCCACCGAGATCCGCGTCCGAACCGGCTTCACCATCGACGGCAAGCTTGCTTTTCAGGACATCAAGGCGGACTACCTCATCGGCGCCTATTGCGACATCGCCGACAGGGTCGTGGGAAAAGGGAGTTACCCCGGCGCAGGCCCGTACAACGTGCCCGCGGTTCGGATCTTCGCCCGGAGCATCCTGTCGCATACGACGCCGTCCACCGCTTTCCGCGGCTTCGGCAACCCACAGGTCAACTGGGCGGTTGAGTCGAACATCGACGAAGGCGCCCGCGTTCTCGGAATCGACCGGCTCGAGATCCGTCTGCGCAACCTTGCCAGAAAAGGGGACCCGTTTATCCCCTTCGATACGCCGGCCGACGGCGACTGGGAACAGACGCTCCGGCGTGCCGCCGAGATGATCGAATGGGGCAAACCGCTGGCACCGGGTCACGGGCGCGGTATCGCGCTCGGCATCAAGTCGGGCCCCACGACCGGCCTGTCCTATTCCACGGTCCGTCTCCTGGCCGATGGCAGCGTGGCGATTTACGCCGGCACGTCGGACATGGGTCAAGGGGCGCGGACCATCTTCGCCCAGATCGCAGCCGAGGAGCTAGGCGCGCCGCTCGACGCAATCAGGGTCGTAATGGGCGACACCGCGATCGTTCCCTACGACCAGCAGACGTCCGCCAGCCGATCGACTGTGCTGATGGGCAACTCCGTGCTCAAAGCCTGCAGCTCGATACAGGCACAGATCCGGACAATGGCCGCTCGGTTGCACGGAATTGACGAATCGGCCATCACGGTCGAGCGGGGCGTGGTACGGCTGCCCGGCCGCGAGCTGAGACTCATGGAGGTCTTGAAGCCCGGTTTGGGTAAGCTGGGCGGCGAGCTCATAGGCAACGGCGAGACACGCAAAGACGGTGACGCGGACCATCCGCTCGGTGGAGCGGCTGCGTTCTTCGAGCTCAATTGCACCGCCGTCGAAGCCGAAGTCGACGAGGGCACCGGCGATATATCCATCGTGCGCCACGTCACGGTCTCCGACGTAGGCACCGCCATCAACCGGCTCCAGGTTCAGATGCAGGACGAAGGCGCCGCCATCATGGGCCTGGGCCACACCCTGATGGAGCACTTCATCTACGACGAGACGGGCCGGATTCGAAACCTGGGGGCAATCGACTATCGGATCCCGACGACCATGGACCTTCCGCTGGAGATGCGGAGCGAGACCATCGAGAACGCCGACGGCCCAGGCCCGTACGGCGCGAAGGGTATGAGCGAAGGCGCGTTGCTGTGCGTGGCCGCGGCCACCGCGGCGGCTGTTCGCGAGGCGACGGGTGTCGCCATCCGCGATCTGCCGCTCACGCCCGAGCGCGTCTGGCGGGCGCTCCGAGAGCGAGGCGGCCGGGCGAACGCGGGAACGAACGATGATGGAGAAAGCTAAAGTCGGGCTGATCGGAGCAATGCCGGCGAGAAGCTGGTCCGGGCGGCCTGGTTCTCAGGAGGCTTCGCTATGAAGGAGCTTGTCGAGACCCTCGCGGCCTGGCGAGCCGACGGCGTCGAGATCGGCCGGGCCGTCGTCGTCCGCACGTTCGGATCCGCACCGCGTCCAGAGGGCGCGGTCTTGCTCGGGACGGCCGACGGCCGGATTGCCGGCTCGGTGAGCGGCGGCTGCGTTGAAGGGGCCGCTTTCGAGGAGATCCAGCGAGCCAGGGCGACTGGTCGCTCGCGCGTGGTGCGCTATGGCATCAGCGACGAGCAGGCGTGGGATGTTGGACTCGCTTGCGGCGGCACCATCGACGTGCTGATTGAGCCGGCGGTGGGCGAACCCGTCGAGTCGGCGGCGCGGGCGGCGGCGGCCGCCGGTGCGACCCACGGCCGGGCCGTGGTCACGCCGCTTCCAGTCGACTCGCCGGGGCCTGAGGCCGGACCTCATCTGCCCGGGGAAGGCGAGCTACCGGCCGCGGCCGTCGTGGTCTGGGATGACGGGCGTCTCGAGGGCTCTCTTGTGGACCCGGAAGCTGACGCCGAACTGATCCGACTCGCCCGCGAATCGCTCGCCAGGGGAACCTCACGGACTGTGGAGCTGGGCGGTCGCTCGCTCTTCATCGAGGCTTTTGCTCCACGACCAAGGCTCATAGTTGTCGGCGCCGCCCAGATTGCCATCCCCCTCGTCTCGATCGCCAAGGCACTCGGGTACGAGACGATCGTCGTGGACGTTCGGCCCGCCTTCGCGACCCGGGAGCGGTTCCCGGACGTCGACCGGCTCGTTCTGGGATGGCCGGACGAGGTGGCGGACACGATCGGCATGGGCCCATCGGACGCGGTTGTGGTTCTCTCTCACGACGTCAAGCTGGACGAACCCGCGATCGTCACGGCTCTTGCCCGCGGCTGCCGGTACGTCGGCGCCATTGGCTCGCGCAAGAGGCGAGCCGCCAGACGAGAACGGCTGGTCGCCGCTGGGGCTCGTCCCGAGGATATCGACCAGCTACGCAGCCCGGTCGGGCTGGACCTGGGTGGGCGCGCGCCGGCAGAGACTGCGCTCGCGATCATGGCCGAGATAGTCGCCTCGCGCTACGGAGGAACTGGCCTGACGCTGCGCGATAAGGCTCACGGCGAGGCCGGCCAGGGAACCTCGACGGCCGCACCCGTCCCTCCTTCAGGGAGCTGATGGAGGCAGGTCGAACAGCCGCGATCGTCCTGGCGGCGGGCGCCTCGTCGCGATTCGGGCGCCCGAAGGCGCTGGCCCTCCTGCGAGGCCGTCCCTTGCTCCTTCACGTGCTCGACGCCGTGGCTGCAGTTGGCATCGTGGAGGTCGTCGTAGTGCTGGGCCACGACGGCGATCAGATCGAACGGAGTCTGCGTTGGCGGTCAGAGCGACGTGTCCGCAATCCGAACCCGGAAGCTGGCCTCTCCAGTTCGCTCCGTGTCGGGCTCGAGAACGTGAGTTCGGCCAGCGAGGCCGCACTGATCCTGCTGGGTGACCAACCTCTGGTCCGGGTGGACGTAATCGAGCGACTGCTGGCCGGGTTCGTCTCAGCGGCTAAGCCGATCGTGTTGCCTCGATACCGGGACGGCGGCGGCCCGAACCCGCTGCTCGTCCATCGCGCAGCCTGGTCGCTCGCCGGCGAAGCACGCTCTGATCGTGGCTTCGGGCCGGTCTTGAGAAACCATCCTGACCTCGTGGTGGAGGTCGACGTCGAGGGATCGAATCCAGACATTGATACGCCCGAAGAGCTGGCGGCCATCGAGGCCTTCCCGAACCTGTGCCCGTGACTGCGAATCCCTCGCCCACAGGCGGCGACGGCTCGTTCGCTAGGCTGGGCCAGGCGGCATGACGGCGCTCACTCGCACGGGCTCGCCCAGCTCCAGCGACCGGTAAGCGGCCTGCACCACCTCCACCGCCCGCAGGCCATCCAATCCGGTGACGGGCGGCTCGGCTCCATCCCGGACGGCGTCCAGGAACGCTCTGATCATCGCGCGATCGGCGTCGCTGCCCCAGTAGGTCCAGCTCGCTCCGGGCTCCCGCGCGTCGAAGACGACGAAACGTTGCCGGAACGCGTCGACGTCCAGGACGCCGCACTCCCCGACGATCTCCATGCTCAGCCCGCCCCAGGTCGGGTAGTTGTCCGGCCGGCTCCAGCTGCAGTCGATCGTCGCTATCGTCCCATCATCGAAGGTGACCGCGACGACGGCGCCCGTCTCCACCTCCGTACGGTCGGCGTGGAGGATGTGATTTGCCGTGGCCCAGACCTCGGTCGGCTCCGCGCAGAGCAGCCAGCGAAGCAGGTCGAGGACGTGAACGGTGTGGTCGGCTACAGCTCCACCCCCGGCCAGCTGACGATCGCCAAACCACGCCCGGTGTCGGGTTGGGATCTGGCCCTGGTTTACGGCGCTGACGGCCCGCACGCGGCCGATGTCGTTCGCCGCGACCGCGGCAGCCACTCTCGCCATCGTGGGCGAGAACCGCATCGGAAAGGCGGTCATCAGACGGACGCCGGCTCGAGCACACGACTCGACGATTGCGCGAGCGTCCTGGACGGTGGTCGCGAGAGGCTTCTCGCACAGCACATGCACTCCCGCGGCCGCGGCCGCCTCGACGTCGCGTCGGTGGTAAACGTTCTCCGAGGTCACGATCACCGCATCGGGATGGAGCGCCAGCAGGGCAGGGACGTCCCCAAGGAAAGGAATCGAATGAAGGGCCGCGAAATCCCGGCCGCGTCGCGCATCGGGGTCGGCGAGGCCGAGCAACTCGACGTCCGGCATCGACTGCAGGATGTCCGCGTACGTGTCCGCGTGGACGTGTGCGGCCGATACGAGCCCGATCGAGAGTCTGGCCGTCATCTGACTCCCTCCGCCGCTGATGCCGCGACCAGCCCGACGGGACGACCCGTCCGCGACGATTCGATCACCGCGTTCGCGATCCTTACAGCTTCGAGCCCGTCCTGGGCCGATACCCTGGGCGGTCCGCCGCCCTGGATCGACGCGACGAAGTCGGCGAGCTCGAGGGCCCATGGATTCTCGGCCACCGGGCTGTCCGGTAGTCCCGTCCCGGCCTCGCCCCCATCGCGCTCCCCGATCAGATACGGCGTCACGGGCGCCCCATCTGACGACTCGTACTGGATGAGCCCCGCGTCACCTGCAATCTCGAACCCGGTCCGGAATACCGGCCACGGGTAGACCCAGCCTCCGGCAATGTGCGTGATCGCTCCGGAGACGTGCCGCAGGACAGCGAAGCCGAAATCGACCTCGGCCCCGCTCGTGTCGCGTACGGTTCTGGCCCACACCGACGCAACGTCTCCGGCCAGATAGCGCGCGTAGTCGTAATCGTGAACCAGCAGGTCCATCATCACGCCACCGGAGCGGGCGGTGTCGAAGAACCAGTGATCCGCGGCTTTGTTCGGCCGTGAGGACTCCCGCCTCAGGCGGATGACCGCGAGCCGCCCGACTCGACCTGCCTCGACGGCCTGCTTGGCCGCGACGTACTCGCCGATATAGCGGACCACATGCGCCACGAAGAGGGGGACGCCGGCGGCCCGGCAGGCCGCGATCATCGCCTCGCCGTCCTCGACCGTTCGCGCTAGCGGCTTCTCGCAGATGACCGGGCGCCCGGCGGCCGCCGCGGCCTCGACGACCTCTCGGTGGAGATGGGTGGGCGTGCACACGTCCACGACGTCCGAGGCGTGGAACAGGTCGTCCAGAGAGCGCGCGGTGGTTGCGCCGAACTGGCCGGCAAGGCGTTCGGCGACCACCGGGACGCCGTCGTGGATCGTCAGCGACGCGACGCCGAGCGACCTCCAGGCTGCCGCGTGTGCCTCGCCCATGAAACCCGCCCCAACGAGGCCGACTCGGACTGCCGCAGGCCCAGGAAGCTCTGGCTGGAAGGTCGGGTTCATCTCGGGAGGCACCTCCAGGTCAGGCGTGGCTGCAGGGATCCGTCACCGGCCAGCGGTGCGGGATGGTCTCACGGCCTTGCCGTTGCGCTCCCCTGCGAGCGCAACCATCTGCTGGTGAGAGTAGGCGGGGCCATCGGGACGCGTCAGCTGGCCGAGCACGTCGAGCGGCAGGTCGTTAACGATCGCGTGGTTCGAGTTGAACAGCAGGTGCTCGTCGACCGCGAGGCCGATGCCAGCGCCTTCCTTGACCGCGTAATAGAGGTTTCGCGGCCGCACCGAATCGCCGACATTGACGACGTGGAGGCCGGCCGCGCGAAGCTCCTCGAATAGCTCGAGCCTCGGGCGGGTGTGGCAGCCGACGATGCTGTCGACCGCGACGGTGGTCCGGTTGAAGTCCTTGTCCTGGAGGACGACCTCGCCCTCTCGGATCTCGCGGACCGTCGTCTCGGTGAGGACTTTGACCGGGTACTTGTACGGGCGCGATTGGAGGACCTCGGCGTCGCCCTGCGCGTAGCGCTTGCGAGCGACGTACATGTGGATGACCTCGCACTCGGCGGCGAACTCGCGGTTCTCGGTCACGACNNCGCTGGCCCATCTTGTGCAGCTTGCGCGCCCCCGGGTGGCAGTCGCAGGCGATCTTGGGGCAGCTCATCGCCTCCTCGAATGGGACGACGTCCTCGACGTTGCCGATCACGTCGGGCACGTAGGAGACGGCGCCCGTCGCGTTCACGACGATGTCGAACGAGCGCAGCTCGTCCAGGCTCGGCGCGTGGTTGAGACGGATGTCGACCTTGAGATCGAGCATCTGGTCCCTGATCCAGTCGAGGTACCAGCGCATCTTCTCCTTGCCCGGAACGAGGCAGCAGTACAAAAGCGCGCCTCCGAGCTCGCCCGCCTGCTCGAACAGCGTTACGGCGTGACCGCGTTCGGTAGCAACGCGCGCCGCCTCCATGCCGGCGGGTCCGCCGCCGACGATCGCGAGGCGAACGGGCGATGAGGAGCGCTCCATGTGGGCGAAGGCGGGGTTGCCGCAGCCGGGGTTGATCGAGCAGGCGATCTCGTGCTTGGCCATCAGCGATTCCTGCCAGCAGCCGCCGAGGCACGAGATGCACTTTCGGATCGAGCGGACCCGGCCGTACTGGGCCTTCACCGGCCAGTACGGGTCGGCCAGCATCTGGCGCGACAGGCCAACGAGATCTGTCTTGCCCTCGGCAATGATTTGCTCGCAGTACTCCGGGTCGCGCAGCGAGTGGCTGGTGATGACGGGGATGCGGACGATCTTCTTGGTCGCCTCGGCCGCGTACGTCGCCCAGCCCTGCGGGTAAGGCATCGGATCGAAGCCCGCGCCGGCGCTCTCCTGGAGGCCCATACTCAGGTCCACCGCGGCGCAACCCGCCTCCTCCAGCATCCGGGCGATCTCGACGCCCTCGTCGAGAGTCCGGCCGTTCGGTACCCACTCATCGAATGAGTAGCGGACGAGCACCGGGAAGCTCTTGCCGCACTTCTTGTGGATCTGATCCACCACGGCAAGCGTGAGCCGCATACGGTTCTCGAGGCTTCCTCCAAAGCGGTCGGAGCGCCGGTTGAGGTACGGGCTCATGAACTCCGACAGGAGGTAGCCGTGTGCGGCATGGAGCTCGACCGCGTCGAAGCCGGCCTGCTTCACCCGCCAGGCGGCCTCAGAGAACTCGTCCACGAGCTCAAGGAGTTCCGCGATCGAGGCTTCGCGGATCTCCTTGCCCTTTTCCTCGGAGTTCTCGTAGATGATCTCGTGCCCAGCGGACCACGGCAGCTTGAGGACTCGGTCGTTGGCTCCCAGGGTGTTGTACCGGGGGATCGCGCACTGGCGCCCAGGGTGCTGGAGCTGCACTGCGCATTTGGCGCCGTAGCGGTGCATGCTCTCGGCCAGACGCGCCAGCCCGGGCACGTAGTTGTCGCCATCGGCGACGAGGCACGTCACCGTGGGGCGGCCCGTCTTCGCGTTCGGCGTTGTCGCGCCGACGATGATGAACCCGGCCCCGCCCCTGGCGATGTCGGCGTGGTGTGCGATGTCGCGCTCGCTGACCTCGCCGTCCGCGTGGGACGAGCTGATGTCGGTCGGGACGTGAACGACGCGGTTGGCGAGCTCGAGGTTGCCGAGCTGGATCGGGCTGAACAGGTGTGGGAACGACACCAGGGAACTCCTTCGTGACGGGCGCGGGGTCACATACGCGTGGCGCGTCTGGCACCTGGCCGAGGTGCATTTTGGCCGCCAGTCTATCAGCCGTTGGGCCGAGCGCTGGCCAATGTTCCAGACGCACGGCCGCGCCTACGCGTCAGTCATCACCGGACTCAAGGACGCTAGCGGACGACCCGCGCTGACGCCCCGGCGACGACGGCCTCGACCTCGGCGAGCGTCGCGCTCGACGTGTCTCCCGGTGTCGTCATCGCCAGCGCCCCGTGTGCCGCCCCGTACTCGAGCGCTCGCTCTGGCGAGAACCCGGCCAAGAGCCCGTAGATAAGCCCGGACGCGAACGAATCGCCGCCACCGACGCGATCGAGGATCTCAAGGCCTTCCCGGAGCGCCGCGACGTGGAGCTCGCCGTCCGCGAAACAAACGGCACCCCAGTCGTTGCGGCTCGCCGACCTCACGACGCGGAGCGTCGTTGCCACTAGTGCAAGGTTGGGATACGCCGCGGTGACGGCGGACATCATCCGCCCGAAGTTTGCCGGGTCGAGCGCCGAAAGGTTCGCGTCGAGCCCCGCAACCTCGAAACCGAGGGCTGACGTGAAATCCTCCTCGTTGCCGAGCATGACGTCGACGAGCGGCGCGAGCGTGCGGTTCACTTCCTGGGCTCGGGCCTGGCCGCCTATGCCCTTCCAAAGGCTGGGGCGGTAGTTGAGGTCGTAGCTTACGATCGTCTCGTGGCGGTGAGCGGCGGCCATCGCCTCGGCCGCGACGTCCGCGGTCGTGTCGGACAACGCGGCGAAGATGCCGCCGGTGTGGAACCAGCGGGTGCCCTCTTCCCCGAACAAAACATCCCAGTCGATGTCACCGGGCCGCAGTTGACTTGCCGCCGTATGTCCCCGGTCTGAAACGCCGACCGCGCCGCGCACGCCGAAGCCGCGCTCGGTGAAGTTGAGCCCGTTGCGAACCGTGCGCCCGACGCCGTCATCTGTGGCCCAGCGGACATGCGACAGATCGACCCCGCCCTGAAGCATCAGGTCCTCCACCAGCCGGCCGACCCGATTGTCGGCGAGGGCGGTGACGATGGTCGTCCGGAGGCCGAAGCAGCGCCGGAGCGCGCGCGCGACGTTGTATTCGCCACCACCCTCCCACACCCGGAACGAGCGCGTCGTGTGGATGCGCTCCTCACCGGGGTCGAGCCGGAGCATCACCTCGCCGAGCGACACAAGATCCCAGCGCGCAGCATCCCGGGGCCTGATCGCGGGCAGGATCATTCCGGCTGCCTCAGCTCTGTCGGCGGCGACGCGTTGCCGCTTCGCACCCGGCGGACCATCGCCGCCGCGTCCGCCGCCAGGCCCTTGATTGTCTCCCACTCGCCCGCGGCGACAACTTCGCGGGTCGCAAGCCAGGTCCCGCCCACCGCGGCGACCGAACGAAGCGCGAGGTACTCGGCGGCGTTTCCTGGCGTGATGCCGCCCGTCGGCACGTAGCGCACCATCGGATACGGGCCCGCGAGCGCGCGGAGGTAGCCAACACCCCCCATCGCGGCAGCGGGGAAGAACTTCACCAGCTGGAGGCCGCGCGCGAGCGCTTGCTCGATCTCGCTCGGCGTGCACACCCCGGGCAGCATCGGGATCCCCAGGCCCAGGACGTGGTCGACGACGGTCGGGTTGAACCCCGGGGCAACGAGGAACGACGCGCCGGCTGCTATCGCTGCGTCGGCCTGCGCCGTCGTGAGGACGGTCCCCGCTCCGACGAGGAGCGCGGGCACATGGACGCGGATCGCTTCGATCGCCGACGGAGCGGCGTCGGAGCGGAAGGTGATCTCAACGCACTTGAGCCCGCCCGCTAGAAGTGCCTCGGCGATCGGCACCCCTTGCTCTGGTCGCGACAGCGTGACCACCGGAACGACACCTGCGTCGAGGAGAGCAGCCGTCAGGTCCATCTCAGCGGGCCCTGCTTCGATCGGTCTCCACGGACGCGTCACCTGCCACGAGGTGGCGCACGATGTGGGCGCCGAGTCCGCTCGACGCGCCGGTGACGATGACCCGTAGCCCATCAAACGTCATCGAATCCCTCCCGCTTGATCAGGCCAGCACTCGATCGAGATACGCCTCGTCGAGCGTGCCGTTGCGCAGGGCGGCGCGGTAGCAGTCCAGAGTTCGGCGGACACCCTCTTCGAGCGGCGTTTCCGCATAGGCCCCGAGCGCCTCGACGATCGGACGACTGTCAAAAGCTTCCGGAAACGGCAGCGGTCGATCGTCGAACGTGATCCGGCCGCGGGCGTCGGGCTCGTTCGTTTCGATGCAGCCGATGATCTCGCCGACGCCGAAGGCGCTGCCTCCGAGGTTGTACACAGCGGCACCCTGGAACGGGGCGCGGGCCGCCCGAAGGAACGCCTTTGCCGCGTCATCGGCGAACTGGAACTGGTAGCTGCCGCTGAAGTTGATGTGATATGGGCGCCTCGCAGCTGCCGCGATCATGGCCACAGTCGGCTTCGACGTCACGCCCTGGTCGCGGCCCGGGCCGTACACGGTATGCGGCCGGAGCCCGATGCTCGAGATCCCGTCGTTCTGCCAGTAGACTCCGGCGTTCTGTTCGTTGGCGAGCTTGTAGACGCCGTAATGTGACGTCGGGAAGAACGCGGCATCCGCGCCGAGGGTCGACTCCCGGTAGTGGGCCTTGGGCCCGTAGACGGCCGCGCTGCTCGCGTAGACGACCCGTTCGATACCGAGTCGTTTGGCAAGCTCGAAGATCGTGATCGTGCCGACGACGTTCACCAGCGCGCCCTTGATCGGGTCGGCCGCGCAGAAGGGGAACTGCATCCCCGCCAGATGGATGATCCGATTGATCCCGTGCCGCTGCGACGCCGACTCGAGTGTCGCCAGGTCCGAGATGTCCCCGGTCACAAAGGTGATCCTGTCAAACTCCGCGTCGGCAAGGATCAGCTTCAGGCGCTGGAACCGTCGTTTCTCGGTCAAGACGACGACGGGCACCCCTTCGTGGACGAGATTCCTGACGATCCAGGAGCCGATGCAGCCCGTGCCGCCGGTAACGAGAACGCGCTCTTCAGCCACGGCTTGCCTCTCGACTAGACCGATGCCTCACCGTACATGAAACGATCAGCCGATCACCTCGTAACCCTGGATCTCCATGCCCTCGTGGAGCACCTTCAGCGCGGGTTGCAGAGCCTGATGGACCTCCGACGTCCGCCAGCCGGCGGCGCTTTCGGCATCCTCGAAGCGGAACACCATCTGGTAACGGGTTGGGCATTCCGCTTCGCGAAGGAGCTCGACCTTCACGAAGCCCGGCGACTTTGCCATCGCCGGTCGGTACTCGCGGGCGATGAACTGCTCGAAGGCGGCGGTCTTGTCCGCGTGAACGTTGAACGTGATGTGTCGTTCGATCAAGCCGAGACCTCCGTTCGGGTCGTAACCACGGTGTGGTGGGGCGTCCCCAAATTGATCTTACCAGTTGACCACTATACCAGGGGATCGTAGGATGTCGCGAGATGAATCTTCAAGGAGCGCCGGCCTTGGTGGAGAGAGATCCTCGTTACACCGCCCCAGACGGTGTCGATGCGGTAGCGGTGCGGGAGAGCCGGTTCACGGTCGTCGCGCGGAGCAATCTTCCCGAGGAGGTCGCCAACCGCCTGCTCACGCTGATCAGGGAGCGGGAGTTGCGACCGGGCGACAAGCTGCCGGCCGAGCGCAATCTCGCCCGGATGATGGAGGTGAGCCGGCCCGTCGTACGTGAAGCGCTGCGAGCGCTCTCGCTCATGCGGGTGGTGGACATCCGGCAGGGCAGCGGGACTTACATCACCTCTCTCGAGCCCAGGCAGTTGATCGCCCACCTCGACTTCGTGTTCTCGAAGGACAGCGTCGCCCTCATCCAGCTACTCGAAGCCCGGCGCGTCATCGAACCAGGCAACGTCCGTCTCGCCGCGCATCGGGTCAGCGAGGCCGAGATCGGCGAGCTCCGGGACCTCGTGCTCTCGCTGTCGGACTGCATCGACAATCCGGGACGGTTCAGCGAGCTGGACATCGCCTTTCACAATGCGGTGTGTGCCGCGGCGAACAACTTCCTGCTCCTTCAGTTCATGAACATCGTCAGCGCCCTTGGCAGGGCGAGTCGGGAACGGACTGGCGGCCTCCGGGAGGTGCGGGAGGCTGCGCTGGACGATCACCGGCGGCTCCTCGAGGCGTTGCAAGCCCATGACCCGGACGCGGCCGAGCGGGCTATGCTGGACCATCTCGATCACGTCGAGGAGGGGCTGCGGTCCGCGATCGGCTCGGAGGACGCAGCGGTCGAGGCGAACGGCACCGAGCCTGTCGCGGCGGGAGGCCGAGCGCGATGAACGTCCGGGGCAGCCACACGCTGGACGCACCTCGCGCTACCGTCTTCGCCGCGATCTGCGACCCGAACGCGCTCCTCGGCATCATTCCCGGCTGCCGCGAGATCGAGCAGGTCGGCGACGGGGAGTACCGGGGACGGATCTCCCTGCGGCTCCCGGGTGTCGTCGGGACGTACCGAACCGTCGTCCGCCTGGTCGATGCCGATGCACCCTGCTATGGCCAGCTCGAGGGCGAGCTCGAGGGTGCACTCGGCACGATCAAGGGGCGTGCCACGTTCCGCCTCGCCGAAGTCGGCGGCAGGACGACGATCGACTATGAGGGCCACGCCGTGATCGGCGGGCCGCTGGCCAGGCTCGACTCCCGCTTCGTGGAGGGACTGGCGGGGTCGCTCATCAGCCAGGGCTTGCGCAACCTGGACTCTCGACTGCAGGGCACTCCATCGGCTGCCATCGCGAGCGACACCCGGCGGCCGACCAGGGAGATTCCGGCGTGACTGTCAAGAGCTACTTCTTGCCGCGATCCCTGCCGGAGGCGCTTCGCCTCCTGCAGTTGCACGGCCCGGAGCTGCTGGTGATGGCCGGCGGAACCGTCGCCATGCCGCTCATCAACGAGGGAATCTCGCTACCCGAGGCGGTGATGGGCCTGCGCCTGGCGGGTCTCGACAGGCTCGACCGCACGGACGGCACGTTACGAATCGGGGCGACGGCGACGCTGACGCAGATGCTGGACCAGGACGCCGTTCCGATGCTCCGCGAGGCGGCCCGGAACACTGCCAGCTGGTCGATCCGCAACATGGGCACGGTCGGCGGCAACCTGTTCACGCCACCGCCGGGCGGCGACGTGGCGGTCGCCCTGCTGGCCCTCGACGCGAGCGTGACGCTGGCAGGCGCGAGGGGCGAGCGGGTCCTCCCGCTCGGGGACTTCTTCACCGGCTTCATGACCAACGAGCTGGCGGCGGACGAGCTGCTCGTCGAGATCCAGGTGCCCATTCGGAGCGAGCCGACGGCATACATGAAGTTCGGCCGCAAGCACGCCAACACACCGGCCGTGGTGACCGTCGCCGTCCGCATCGAGTGGCACGAGGATCGAGTCGCCGACGCGCGCATCGCCCTGGGGGCCGTCGGTCCGTATCCCATCCGGGCCCGGCAAGCCGAACGACTCCTGGTCGGGACCGGCCTGGATGCGGACGCGATAGCCGCGGCGGCCGTCGCAGCCACACAGGGATGCGAACCGTTTACGGACGGCATCGCCACCGACTGGTACCGGCGGAAGATGGTCAGCCTCTTCGTCGGCCGGGCGCTTGAGCAGCTGGCGCCGGGCGCCGGGGCGGAGGGTCGCTAGCATGGCGTCGACGATCGTCACGTTCGAGCTCGGCGGCCGCGAAGTCGAGGTCATGGTCAAGCCCATGACGACCCTGCAATCGGTGCTGCGCAACCAGCTCGGCTTCACGGCCACCAAGGAAGGCTGCCGACAGGGCGGTTGCGGCAGCTGCACCGTGCTCGTGAACGGCGAGCCGATGATGTCCTGCCTGTTGCCGGTGGAAGATGTCGCCGGCCAGCGTGTAACCACCCTCGAGAGCATCACGCCGGCCGAGGGGCTGCACCCGCTTCAGCGGGCTTTCCTGGACGCGAACGCCTTCCAGTGCGGCTACTGCACACCGGGCATGGTCATGATCTCAAAGGCCCTGCTCGACCACGATCCCGCACCGAGCGACGACGACATCCGGCAGGCGCTGACGGGCAACATCTGTCGGTGCACCGGATATCGACCGATCGTCCGCGCCGTCCAGGCCGCGGCCGAGGCGATGAGCGACGACGCGGGAGAGCAGGCACGATGAGCTCCCATCTCAACGTCGTCGGCCAGTCAGTCCGTCGAAGCGACGGGATCGGCCACGTCACAGGTCGAACCCAGTACTCCGCCGACCGCTCCTTCCCGGGCATGCTGCACCTCAAGATGGTGCGGAGTCCCCTCCATCACGCGCTGATCAAGGGCATCGACCTGTCCGACGCGGAGAGAGTGCCCGGGTTCGTCCGCGCCCTGACCGCCAAGGACGTCCCCCACAACCGGTACACGATCCTGTCGCTGATCGGGGTCGAGCCGGAAGAGGAATTCGTTCTGGCCGAGGACCGCGTCCGCTTCAAGGGCGAGGCGATCGTCGCAATCGTGGCCGAAACCGAAGCGGCGGCATTCGAGGCCGTCTCGAAAGTCCATCTCGACCTCGAGGAACTGCCGGCGGTCTTCGACGTCGAGGAGGCGCTCAAGCCGGGCGCGCCCATCGTGACCCATTGGGGCAACAACACCTTCATGTACGAGGGCCACCCCTGCCGGCGCGTCCGCTTTGGCGACGTTGACAAAGCGTTCGAGCAGGCCGACTACATCGTCGAGGGCGTGTACAACACCAGCCCGATCGAGCAGGCCCCGATGGAGACGACCGGGTGCATCGCGGTGCCGGAGGCCAACGGTCGGTACATCGTCTACACGAACACTCAGGCGCTCTACTTCAGCCTCGACAACACGTCGATCATCCTGCAGATCCCGGGCAACCGGCTCCACTTCATTGGGGGCACGGTCGGAGGTGGCTTCGGCGGCAAGGTCGACGTCATCGTCGAGCCGATCGCCACGCTGGCTGCGATCTTGACCAACCGGCCGGTCAGGTTCACCTACAGCCGATCCGAAGAGATGCAGGTTTCCTCCACGCGCAGCGCGTGGCGCATCTACATGAAAGACGGGGTAATGAAGGACGGGCGGATCGTCGCCCGCAAGGTGACGAGTTACGCCGACTCCGGGGCGTACAGCCGCCAGACTCCGTACGCGCTCACCAAGCACGCCGCCAACGCCGCGGGTCCGTACAACATCCCGAACGTCTCGATCGACGCGTACTGCGTCTACACCAATCGCCAGCCGAGCAGCGCCATGCGCGGCTTCGGGATCACGATGGCGTCGTTCGCGCTCGAAGTCCAGATGGACAAGATCGCCGAGCGGGTCGGGGTCGATCCGTGGACGATCCGCTTCATCAACGCCTACCGCAACGGCGACATGAAGCCCCACCGGAAGCTCGCCGAGGACGCCACCCTGATCGAGACGATGCAGGCGGCCGCGACCCTCGTTGGCCACGAACTGCCGGACGAATTCAAAGCCATGACGTCGGCGCCACGCGACGCCAGCCACGATGGAGGCCGCGAGTGATGGCCAGGTTGCGCGGGACGGGCATCGCCGCCGTCAACTACCCGACCGGCATGAATCTCGGCGGCGACCCGTCGCAGGCCCTGATTCACGCTACGACCAGCGGCTCGTTCGTTGTGTCCCTTTCGGCCACCGACCTCGGACAGGGGCTGAGAACGGCCATCGGGCAGATCGCGGCCGAAACGCTCGGGGTCGAGTACGACCAGATCGTCATCGACACGGCCGACACCGACACGGGTCCGCACGATATGGGGACGTACGCCAGTCGGGCCACGCACCGAGTGGGCAACGCGGTGATCGCGGCCGCGACGGAGGCCCGCGGGGATTTGCTCAACGTCGCCGCCCTGGAGCTCGACGCAGCAGTGGACGACCTCGAGCTCGATGGGCACGGGAACGTCACGGTCAAGGGCGCACCAGCTCGCACCGCCAAGTTGGCGGACGTGGCAGCCAACGCCCAGTTCAAGTACGGCAGGATGATCGCGGGTCGCGGGAGCTTCATGAAGCCGAAAAGCCCGGTCGATCCCGAGACCGGCGCCATGGATCCCGACTCGACCGAGGCTCACGCTTGCACGGTGGCCGAGGTCGAGGTCGACACCGAGACGGGCGAGGTCGCGGTCCTGAGCATCAGGAGCGCCTACGAGGTGGGTCGCCAGGTCAACCCGGCGCTCGTCCAGGGCCAGATCGTGGGCGGTGCCTGGATGGGCATGTCCCACGCCCTGTACGAGACGACCGCGCCCTACTACCCGGCGGTCGATCACAGCCCCAAGGACTTCAGCGAGTACCTGATGCCCGGCACTTTGGAGATGCCGGAGATCGAGTGCGTCGTCCTGGAGGTGCCGTCCTCGAACGGTCCATACGGGGTCAAGGGCATCGGCGAGATGACGGCGAACTCGCCCATCCCGGCGATCATCAACGCAATCTATCACGCCACAGGGGTGCGGATCGACGACCTGCCGGTCACGCCCGAGAAGATCCTGCTTGGCCTCGAGGCAAAGCATCGAGGGTTGTCCTGAGCTGCAGCGGAAACTCTGGCACAGTCGACAGTCGGCTATGCCGCCGCCATCCTATTTCGTGATAATGGAGCATGGAGATCCCGATGGGACAGATCACGACGTGGGACGAGTTCCCAACCGTTGAATACGTACCCGGTGTCTTTCGCCAGGCGGTCTCGGGCGAGAAGGCGATGCTGACGCGCATCGTCTACAGGGGCGGTGTCGTGATCCCGGACCACAGCCACGAAGCCGAGCAGCTCATGCTCGTCGAGCGGGGCCGGCTGTGGGCCAGGGTCGGCGACGAGGAGTCCGAGGTTGGCCCTGGCTCGTTGCTGATCATTCCTTCGAACTACGTCCACGCCTTTCGCCAGCTGACCGACGAGGACGTTGTCTTCTACGAGTGCTTCGCGCCCATCCGACTCGAGTACCTCGTCGGGTTCAAGGGACCCGACGCGTCACTGGCCATGCTGAAGAATGCGCTGGCTGCCGAGTAGGCCCAGCGTCGGCCACGTGAAGGCAGGCTTCGACTCGCGCGGGCCGGACCCCAATCGAGGGCAGTTGCGCCCGCGCCCATGGGTCCGTGTTAGTGTATTCTCAGAATAATCGATGATTGATCGAATGAGCCGAGGAGCAGATTATCCCGTCGGGAACATACGTGGGCACGCGGCACGGCCCGAGGCCGAGAACGAGGACCCAGCATGACGATGACGACGGTCGACAGCCCGGATCTGCGAACCACGCAGGGCTCGCAGACGGACTATTGGAACGGCTCCCGTGCCGTCGACGAGCTGACCTGTGCCATCGGTCGCGGCGCAACCGGGGCGACCTCCGATCCGAGCATCGTGCTGGAGGTCATGTGGCCGGAAGGGTCCGCTCGACGTGCTCGGCCAGCTGACGCGTCCCGATACCCCGCCTATTCTCACCAGCAGATAGTCATGCTCGCAGGGGAGCGCGGTCGCTGATGGATGCACCGCCTCAGCGAGAAGGAGGCAACGAAGCGACGACCCAACCGATTGTGGCGATCAATAGCCCGACGCGCGCTCCAACCAGGAGTTCGCGGTTATGGTAGGGAGGTTCCGCTCATGGTTCGAAACGGAATAGGGCGCAGACTGGGCGCGCTGGCCGCAGTCGCGGTTATCGCGGCAGGATGCTCCTCGAGTACCGGGACGACGGGGCCGTCGGGCCCCAAGACGTTCACGATCGGCTACTCGAACGGCGGCAGCGTCGGCAACGGCTTCCGCGAGGAGCAGGTCTGCACCGCCAAGGCGCAGGTCAAGATGTACCCCGAGATCACGAATCTCACCGTGATCCACCGCAACACGGACGCGGCCGGCCAGCTGTCCGACATCCGCGACCTGATCGCGAAGAACGTCAACGCGATCGTCTTCAACCCGAACGATCCTGACGCCCTCAACCCGGCCCTCGAAGAGGCCGCCGCCAAGGGGATCGTCACCGTCTCGGTCGACGCCTACGTGACCGATCCGCACACCTGGAACCTGTACAACAACCAGATCAAGTACGCGGAGCTCGGTGCTAAGTGGCTGTTCGACCAGATGGGCGGCACGGGCACCGTCTGGTACACGCGCGGTCTCGCCGGCCACCCGGCCGACTCCGACCGTGACATCGGGTTCCAGACCGTGCTCAAGCAGTACCCGAACATCAAGGTCGTCCCCAGCAACTCTGGTGTGTTCACGGGCTGGGATCCGGCGACCACGACGAACCTGACCAACGACTTCATCTCCAGCGGCCAGTACGACAAGATCCAGGGCATCTGGGCGTCGGGTATGGGCAAGCAGATCGTCGATGCGATCAAGGCTGCCAACAAGCCGTTCGTGCCGATCGTCGATGCCGACATCGGCGGGTTCGTTTCCCAGCTCCTGGATCCCACTAACTTCCCGGGCCTGAAGGGCGCGGCCGTCACGAATACGGCTTCCGTCGGCGGCGCGGGCGTCACCATGGCGCTCAAGCTCCTCAAAGGCGAGACAATCACCCAGTCCGCCGGCGCAGGCAGGCCGAACACCGTCCTGCTGGACCCCGTGCTGCTCGACAACACGACCGACGCGGGCAAGGCCGCTCTCAAGGCCTGGCAGTCGGTCCCCGGGCTCGACCAGCTCTGGCCCCTGAGCCTCTCGATCCAGGGCTGGACCACGTACGACCCGAACACGGTTCCCGCCAGCTGCAAGGGCGCGTAACCTACCGGTGTCTTCTTAGTGCGGAAGGGGACGCCGGCTCCGCCGGCGTCCCCTTCCGACGACCAGGGGAACGATGACAGTGACAGCAGACCTGCTGCTCGAGGCAACCGGCGTATCGAAGACCTACGGCGCCGTCGTGGCGCTGAAGTCGGCGTCGCTGGCCGTGCGCCCCGGCGAAGTCCACGCCCTCGTGGGGGCCAACGGCGCCGGCAAGAGCACCTTCGTCAAGATCCTGACCGGAGTGGTCCACCCGGACGCGGGCCGGATCGTGGTCCGCGGAAGGGAGCGCACCGCCCACTCGCCGGCCGAGGCGCGCCGCGGCGGGCTGATCTCCGTCTACCAGGAGCCATCTCTGATCCCAGACCTCGACATCCGCGCTAATTTGCGCCTGACCGAGACGCCACGGGAGCCGTTCCGCCATTGGCTGGGCGAGCTCGGCCTCCGCGACCTCGACCTTTCGACCCTGGCCCGGCGGCTGCCGCTGGCCTCGCTCCGGATCATCGACCTCGCCCGCGCCCTCGCGATCGAGCCCGACGTTCTCATGCTCGACGAGATGACCGCCGCTCTGCCGGCGAATCTCACCGAGCGCGTCCTCGACGTTCTCGGCCGCGTGCGCGGCGGCGACCGCTCCGTCATCTTCATCTCGCACCGGCTGATCGAGATCGCCGCCGTCTGCGACCGCGCCACGGTGCTGCGGGAGGGCGAGACGGTCGGCGTCGTCGACGTGACCGCCGGCACCGAGGAGAGAATCGTCGAGCTCATGCTCGGCCAGAGTGTCGAGGCCCTGTCGGCTCGCACCGCGGCGGTGGCCGGCCCGGAATCCCGGGCACGAGCGGCAACTCCACGCATTTCGGCTCGCTCTCTCAGCTCCGGTACCAGGCTGAACGACGCCTCGTTCGACCTGTATCCGGGCGAGGTGCTGGGCGTGGTGGCCCTGGAGGGGCAGGGGCAGGACGAGCTGTTCGACATACTGGCCGGTTCCGAGCGTCCCAGGGGCGGCGAGCTGCTGGTGGACGGCAAGCCCGCCAACTTCCGGCACCCTGCCGATGCGATCCGCGTCGGTCTCGTCTATGTCGCTGCGGACCGCGCCGAGGCGCTCCTGATGCAGCGTTCGATCCGCGAGAACATCGCCCTGCCGTTCTCGTCCCGTCTCCGCCACTGGGGCCTCATAGACCTGGGCAGAGAACGGGAGAAGGTGGATGGCGCCGTCGCGACGCTCCAGATCGACGCCCGGGCGGGCGGCGAGGTGCGGCGGCTATCGGGCGGCAACCAGCAGAAAGTGACCATCGCGCGCTGGGTTGCGGGCGGGGTCCGGACCATGCTGTGCTTCGACCCGACGCGCGGGATCGACATTCGCACCAAGACCCAGATCTACAGGCTGCTCCGGGACATGGCCGACGCCGGCGCCGCGATCCTGCTGTACACCTCGGAGCTCAAGGAGGTCCAGCTCGTGTGCGATCGGGCGATCGTAATCTTCGGCGGCCGGGTGGTTGGCGAGGTCAGCGCGGCGGAGGGCGATGAGCCCACGCTTCTGCGCGCGGCATACAACCTTCGGTCCGAGTCCGCGGTGCCGGAGGGGGTCGCGGCGATGCTCGCTTCGACCTCATCCGGTGCCGACGCCTCCACTCCGGCCGGCCCGGGCCCCTCGGAGGTGCCGCAGTGACCGCCGCTTCGGTCGTCGCTCGCCGACGGGCTCTCGACGCGGTGGCGCCGTGGGCGCGCCGCAACGGCTGGACGCTCGGCCTCGTCGGGTTCCTCGGCCTTCTCCTCGTATACACGAAGCTCATCCAGCCGAGCTACGACTCGAGTGGCATACAGGGCCTCGCGATCGGGGTGCTGCCGCTCGCACTGGCCGCGGTCGCCCAGGCGGTCGTCGTGATGAGCGGCGGGATAGACCTGTCGATCGGATCGATGATGGCGTTCACGAGCGTGGTATGCGCGACGATGATGAAGGGTCAGAGCCAGGAGTTCGCCGTGGTGGTGGTCCTGGGCGTGCTCGTCCTCGGCATCGTGCTGGGCGCGGTCAACGGCGCGCTCGTGGTCCTCACCAAGGTCCCGGACATCGTGGTCACGCTGGCCATGTCCTTCGTGTGGGCGGGCTGCGCACTGCTGGTGAGAGCGGCGCCTGGCGGCGCCGCCGCGGAGTGGCTCAGGAACCTCGTCCTGGGGTCGTTCATCAGCGAGTGGATCCCAAAGTCGGCGATCGTTCTTATCGTCATCGTGGCCGTCATCTGGATTCCGGTCTCACGCTCCAGGATGGGCCTGTCGATATACGCGATCGGCAGCAACAGACTCGCGGCGTTCCGGAGCGGCATCCCCGTGGGCCGGACGAAGTTGTTTGCATACGCCCTCACGGGCCTCTACGCGGCCCTGGCCGGCCTGTCGCTGACCGCCAGCACGGGGATCGGGACGCCGGTCCCCGGACCGTACACGCTGATGAGCGTGGCGGCCGTGGTCCTCGGCGGCGTCAGCCTCGCCGGCGGCCGGGGCGGGCTGTTCGGCCCGATCGTCGCGGTGGTCGTACTGCAAGTGATCAGGACCGACATGACGTTCCTGAGCATCGACTCCAACTACGCCTACGTGGCCCAGGGCCTGATCCTCGTCGGAGTGCTGATGGTCGGCAGCTTCGCCCTCATGCGAAGGAGCCGGGCATGACCGCGGCCGTGCGCGCCAACCGGTGGCTGGACGCGGCCGCCTGGCGCAACCTGTTCCGGGACCGGCCACTGATCCCGCTTACGGGCCTGCTCCTCCTCCTGGTAATCACCATCCAGATCGCGGATCCCGGCATCGTCACCCTGCCCTGGTGGGGCGTGATCATGCGGGCCTCCGTGCCGCTGGCCATCCTTGCCGGCTGCCAGACGCTGACGATGCTGACCGGCGGCATCGACCTCTCGGTCGCGACGGTGGCTTCGATGGCCGGGTTCGTCACCGCCACGTTCGTCAACAGCCCCGGGGGGTGGGTCCAGGGGATGGCCGTGGCCCTCGCCGCGGCGGCCCTGGCGGGCCTGGTCACCGGCATCGGGGTCGGCGTGTTCCGAGTCCACCCGCTGATCATGACCCTCGCCATGAGCTTCGTGGTTCTCGGGTTCTCCAACGTCTGGCAACTGCAGATGGTCCAGACGGGCGCCGGTGTGCCGAGCCAGTTGCGGTGGGTCGGGTCCAACCTCCTTCTCGATGTCATCCCCTACAGCTTCCTGGTCTTCGTCCCTCTGACTCTCCTGATCCTGCTGGGACTCAGGCGTACCGGCTACGGCCGGCTGCTGTTCGCGATCGGCGACAACCCGATAGCCGCACGCCTTTCGGGCGTCCGTTCCCCGCAGATCCTGATCGTCCTCTACGTGATCTCGGCGGTTCTCGCGGCCATCGCCGGGCTTATCATCTCGGGCTTCACCAACACCGCCAGCGTGTCGCTCGCCGACACATACCTGCTGCCGTCGGTCGCGGCGGCGGTCATCGGCGGGACCTCGATCATGGGTGGCCGGGGCGGCTTCGCGGGAACGATCGTCGGCGCGCTGATCCTGACGGTGCTCACGGCACTCCTCACCGTCCTCGGGCTGCCCGAGCCCACGCGGCAGATCGTGTTCGGGTCGATCATCGTCGTCGTCGCGGCCGCCTATACCCGCGTTACGGGGGAGTCCTGATCGGACGGAGCTGGACGGAGCTGGTCCCATGAGCATGCGCTCGGAGCTCGGCGAAGGCCCGGCCGTCTGCGGCCTCGGCGACGCTGTGATTCGACTGTTCGGCCATCTCTACGCACCCGACGACCGGGGGCTCTGCGTCATCACTGTGGATGGCGGCAGCATCGTCGCCATCCGGCCGGCCGAGGCGCCGCCGGCAGGCTCGCTCGGCGGACCCGGGGCGCGCATCCTGCCGGGTCTGATCGACATCCAGATGAACGGCGCCTTCGGGGACGACTTCGCCGATCCATCGGCGGACGTCGCCTCGATCTGCCGGCGTCTGCCTCGGTTCGGCGTGACCGCCTTCGTGCCGACGATCGTGACGTCGGCGCCGGAGGTCTACGCGCCCGCACTGGCGAACCTGCGCCGCCCGCCGGTCCCGGGCGAGAGTCGCATTCTCGGGGTCCACATCGAGGGCCCGTTCATCAACCACACGTATCGGGGCGCGCATGACCCCGCGCATCTCCGGCTGCCCTCGATCGAGGAGGCGAGCCGCTGGCTCGAGGCGGATGACATCCGCTGGCTCACGCTCGCTCCCGAGCTACCCGGAGCGCTCGCGCTCATCTCGTTCCTCGTCGAGCACGGCGTCCGCGTCTCGATCGGCCACACCGATGCCACCTGGAGTGAAGCCGCGGCCGGCGCCGATGCCGGAGCGACGATGGCGACTCATCTCTTCAACGCGATGCGGCCGCTCCGCCACCGCGACCCAGGCGTCGCGGGCTACGTGCTCGCTACGGGCCTTACCGCGGGCTTCATCGCCGACGGCAATCACGTCGCCTTCGAGACGCTCCGCATGGTGGCACGGATCAAGGCGCCCGACGAGCTGGTCCTGATCACCGACGCGCTGGCGGGCCTCGGCATGCCGCCCGGGCGCTACATGGTCGCCGGTCGAGAATACGTCTCGGATGGGACGTCTGGCCGGTTGCTCGACGGAACCCTGACGGGCTCGCTCCTGCCGCTCAACCTGGCGCTTCGCAACCTGGTCGAGGAAGTCGGGCTCGAGCCTGCGGTCGCGGTCAGGTTGGCGACGCTCAATCCCGCCCGCGCGCTCGGCCTCGACGGCACCCTCGGCCGGGTCGAGGTCGGCCGCGTCGCCAACCTGGCGGTCGTGGACGAGGACTGGCAGGTGGAGGCGACGATCGCCGGCGGTTCCATCGCCTACCTCGGCGACCCCGTTGCGGATGCGGCGAGCCAGGCCCGCTGAGGCATACGGTGAGCACGGCAAGTATCGGTGGTCGTTGACGAACGAACTCGATCGCTTCCTCGTTCAGGGGCGTGTCTCTCCGCCGCTCGATCCTGGCTTCAGGCCTGCCGTGCTGGCACGCCGGAAGCTGGCGGATGCCGCCAGGCGCTCGCGGCGAAGCCTCCCGGTGTCGATCGCGGTCGAGCAGCCCGGAGTCTCGGTCTACCTTCGAGAGACATGGGCCTTTCCCGAGGGCGATCCAGCGAAGCCGGTCAGCCACGCACTTTGCGAACGGCTCGTCAAGTCGATGCTCTGGGCTCGCGGCGGCTGCAGGATCTGGGTTGACGGGCCGGACGATCTCGTGGCGGCGCTCCGCCGTCACTATTCGGTGGATGGGGCGGGCCGCTTCGACGCCGATATGGTGAAGAAGCACTACGACTCACCGCTGGAGCTCGTCCAGGCGCCGCGGGCGGCTTTCCCCCCCACTCGTGACGGAAGCGTCTCGTTGGGCGGTGACCTCGTGGGCTGCCGGATCGGGTTCGACCTCGGCGCCAGCGACCGAAAGGCGGCCGCCCTGATCGACGGCGAGGTCGTCTTCAGCGAGGAGATCCTCTGGGATCCCTCGCGCCAGAGCGACCCGCAGTGGCACTACGACCAGATCATGGACTCGCTGCGCCGTGCCGCCGAACACCTGCCGCGTGTTGACGCCATCGGCGGCAGCGCCGCGGGTGTCTACGTCGACAACGAGGCCAGATCTGCCTCGTTGTTCCGCTCCGTTCCGCCGGACCAGTTCTATCGCGTCCGCAACCTGTTCCACGATCTCCGCGCTGCCTGGGGAGGCATCCCGTTCGCCGTCGCGAACGACGGCGACGTGACGGCGCTGGCGGGCGCCATGGTCGCCGGTGTCGGCGGCCTGCTGGGGATTGCCATGGGATCGAGCGAAGCGGCGGGCTACGTCACCCGCGACCGCAGCCTGACGCCGTGGCTGAACGAGCTAGCGTTCACTCCGATCGACTACGCGCCCGGGGCCCCGATCGACGAGTGGTCGGGCGACCGAGGCTGCGGCGTTCGCTACCTCTCGCAGCAGGCTCTCCCGCGGCTTCTGCCGGCGGCTGGTATCGAGTTGGACGCCGCGACGCCGCTGCCCGAGCGGCTGGTCATGCTTCAGCAGCTAATGGCGGCCGGCGACGAGCGCGCCGCCCGCGTCTACGAGACGGTCGGGATCCACCTCGGCTTCGCGCTGGCCGAGTACGCCGACTTCTACGACTTCGAGCACGCGCTTCTGCTCGGGCGGGTCATGACCGGCCCCGGTGGCGACATCATCCAGGCCCGCGCAACCGAGGTGCTGGCAATCGAGGGCACCACGGGGCCGGTGACCTTCCACGCCGTCTCCGAGCGCGACAAGCGCCACGGGCAGGCCGTAGCCGCCGCCAGCCTGCCGCGGATCGCGCCTGCCAAGCAGACTCAATAGCCCACTGACGGCATGTAGGCGCCTGAGGGCTCCTGGTAGATCCCGATCGTCATCATGTTGAGGACGAAGAAGACGTGCAGGCCGTGGGCCAGACACCAGCGGAAGAGTTCCGCGTTCCCGAGGGGCACCAGGAAGCCGGGCGTACCGAAATCCGCTGCCGCGCCGATGAGCGCCTCGAGGTCGTCGTTCGTTTCCGCGACCGAGTGAGCGAAGTACTGAATCCCCGCCGTGTAGCCCGTGATCCGGCCAAGACGTTCGACGACCTTCGCCGTGCCGGCGGCGATCGACTCCTGCAGCTCCCCTGCCCGATCGTGGCCGTGCACGCGGATGCACAGAGCGTTGCACGCTGCCTCATCGGCGCTGGCCGCCGCACGAACGTCGTAGCCCGGCATTGCAAGCCCGATCGGTTGCCCATGCATCGCCGCGAACGAGCCACGAACGTCGAAGCCGAGCTTCGCGTAGAGGCTGAGCGACCGGTTGTGGTAGGCGATCTGGAGCAGGCGGACGCCCGGGGCACGGCGTTGCGCGGCGCGGTCGAGCACGGCCTGCGTCAGCAGGCGCCCAACATGGCGGTCCTGTGAGCTGGGATCGACGCTGATCGGGCCCATGGCGGAGATCGTCGAGCGTTCGTCGAGGAAGTTGCTGCCCAGGATGCGGCCATCGCGTTCGGCTACCACGCCGTAGATGTGCGGATGTTCGATGAGCCACTTGATCGGCTCCGCCGCCGCCTCGACGGACGGGAAGTCTGGCGGGAATCCGTGGCGGGCGGCCAAGGTTGCGAACGCTTCGTAGCAGATGCGCCCGGCTTCCTGCCAATCGTCGGGTACCGCTTCACGAATCGTTACGTCCATGAGCGCTCTCCCGACAGCACGAGCGCACCAATGCCGACATTCGTCACGGGATCAGTGGCCGCCCACGACGGCGCCACCGGCCGCGGGTGTCACTCCGGCCTTGCGCGCGCGAAACTCCTGGATGATCGCCTCGGTCGCGGTCGCGCCGATCCTCGTCACGCCTACCTCCATCACCGCGAGCAGAGCGTCGAGAGTCCGGACGCCGCCGGCCGCCTTGATCTGAATGCGCTCCGACGTGTTCGCGCGCATCAATCTCAGATCATCCAGCGTGGCGCCGGAGGGCGCGAAGCCAGTGCTCGTCTTCACGAAGTCGGCCCCGGCCGACTCGCTCAAATGACACGCGCGGATCTTCTCCGCGTCGGTCAGGTAGGCGTTCTCGAAGATGACCTTGACGATTGCGCCGGCCGCATGCCCGACCTCCACGACCGCGCGGATGTCCGACTCGACGTCCGCGTCGCGTCCGGCCTTCAGGGCTCCGATCTGGATCACCATGTCAAGCTCGGCGGCGCCGTCGGCAAGCGCTCGCCGCGCCTCCGCCACCTTGATCTCGGTGACGTGATTGCCGTGCGGAAAGCCGATTGTCGTGCCGACGGCGACTTCGGTCGTGGCCAGGATCGCCTTCGCCCGGCTCACGTCGGCGGGCCGAACGCACACCGAGGCGACGTCGTATTTCGCCGCGAGCCGGCACCCCGCCTCCACGAACGCATCGTCGAGCTCGGGCCGGAGCAGCGAATGGTCGATCGCCTTCGCGATGTCGCGTTCCGTCAGGGATTCGATGGAGAGGCTCATCTCTCGCTCACTTCACGTACGGCCGCAGGACGTCGCGAGCGATGAGGAATCCCTGCTTGACCTTCTCGTCCGTCCCTTCGAACCGACGGTCCTCGTGCTCGATGATGCAGTCGCCCTCGTAGCCCTGGCGGTACAGCTCGGAGAACACCACCGACCAGTCCACCTCGCCGAGGCCCGGGATGCGCGGGATCTGCCAGCCCATGCCCATCGACATGATGCCGCGCTCATAGAGCCCGTCCCTGTCGATCATCAGGTCCTTAGCCTGGTAGTGGAGGACGTGAGTCCCGAACTCCTTGAGGAACCGTCGAATGTCGATCATCTGGAGGACGAGGTGGCTCGGGTCGAAGTTGAGCCCGATCGTGTCACCCCACTGCTCCAGGATCCGCCGCCACATGCGCGGCGTGGTGGCGATGTTGTGCCCGCCCGGCCACTCGTCGTAGCTGAAGATCATGGGGCAGTTCTCGAGGGTGATCTTCCGCCCGTGATCCTGCGCGAATCTCACGATGTCCGGCCAGACCCGGAGGGCCTCCTCCCAGTTCTGGTCCTGGTTCTTCGCGCCGTCGCCGCCCATGAAGGTGTTGACGAGCGGGACGTTCATCATCTCGGCGGCGGTGATGACGTGCTTCAGGTGGCCGATGACCTGCTCGCGATGGGCCGGATCGGGGTGGAGCGGGTTCGGGTAGAAGCCGAGCCCGGAGATCGAGAGGCCCTTGCCCGCGATCTGGTCGACGATCTCGGTGGCCTGGCTTGCGGACAGGTTCGCGACGTCGATGTGACTCGTGCCGGCATAGCGGCGGGTGGGCCCGGTCGTGGCCGGCCAGCAGGCGATCTCGAGGACTTCGAACCCCGCGCCGGCCGCCCAGTCGGCGACCTCCATGAGCGGCGTCTGCGGGAACGGGGCGGTCAAGAACCCGAGCTTCATGGCAGTAAGCCCTCCGGGGCAATTGGGGTGAGTTGACGGGAGAGCGTCACGATTTGAACGGTCAGGGAACCTTCGGCGTGGGCGTCCGGGCCACGTCGACCCATCGACCGGTGCGGGCGCTTTCGGCGACTGCGTCTCCGACGAGCATCTCGACGTGGCCGTCCGCAAAGGTCGGGTAGGCGGGATGAGCGGCAGGCCCACCGGCGATCACATCCTCGTAGATCGCGATGAAGTGTGCCGCGAACGTGTCGGCGAAGCCCTCCACGTGCCCGCCGGGAAGCCGCGCGGGGGTGCCGATGAAACCGCTGCCAATCACGACG
The DNA here is from genome assembly GCA_003141245.1 of Chloroflexota bacterium. Classification (GTDB taxonomy): domain Bacteria; phylum Chloroflexota; class Limnocylindria; order Limnocylindrales; family CSP1-4; genus Fen-1039. Next base: position 4,677 of record PLLE01000046.1, on the reverse strand, counting down.
GCGCCGATGTCGCTGCGGTGTGTCATCAGGAAAGGGACCACCTCCGACGTCCCGGGTCACCCTGGGCAGGTGTCCTGTCACGAATCGCCGGCGATCCCACGGCTGTGCGCACGTGGATGGATGCGGCGTGACGGAATGGCCGCGTGACGGGCTCTGCGATTGCCTGGGGCCGTGCCGAACACGGTCGTGGGCCGATTGTACTTTGCCGAGAGCGACGGCGCGCTCGTCGCTGCTCCGGGCCATCCGCCGCCAAGCCGTGGGCCGCGAGGTACAGGTACGATGCGGTAGGCTATTGACCGTCCCGAGACAGGACCGTCGAGATGGGCTTTCCGCCTCCAGGCAGCAACAACAACGGCATCCCCGGAGAGATGGTGCCCTGGCTCATCTTCGGCATCGTGGTCTTCGTCGTCGTGATAGTCGTCTTCTCGATCACCGCCCCGTTCCTCTGGGGCCCGAGACTCATACGTAAGCTGAGCGGCACCACGGGTCCCATCAAGAATGGCGTGCCCAGTGACGCGATCATCGAGAGCATCGCCGACACGGGCGTGACGGTCACCATGAGGGGCGTCGGGGCCTACGCGCCGGATTACAGGTTCGTCCTGCAGGTCACTCCGGTCGGTGGCGGCGCATCGTATCGGGTCCAGATGAAGGCCCTGGTTCCGCGGCTGTTCATTCCGGTGGTCGTGCCCGGTGCCCACGTCGGCGTCCTGATCGATCCGACGGATCCCACCAAGATCTCGATCGACTTCAGCCGAATGGGCGGTGCTTCTGCGGCAGGCTGGGGCGCCGGCCCTGCCGCCGGCGCGTCAAACGGGCAGCCCGCGGCCGGTGACGTCTCGGCGCTGATTGGAGCGGTCCAGGGCGGGACTCTGCCGACGATCAGGGGCAGCGCCGACCACATCCTGGCCACCGGCACTCACGGCACGGCGGTCATCACCACGGCCCAGCCGATGGGCAAGACCGTCCGTGACGTCAATCCCGCGGCCGATCCTTCGAGTCTCGAGGACCCAATGTGGCTCTTCACCGTCGAGGTCAGCCTGGCGGGCGAGCAGCCGTTCCCGGCCGTCTTCGGTCATCGAGTGCCCCTGGCCAAGGTGGCATCGGTTGGACCCGGCGTGAAGCTCGCGGTCGCAGTCGATCCGTCCTACAAGAACCAGGCGGTCGCCATCGACTGGGACAAATCACCGATGAGCGCCTGAGCCGACACCAGGGCGGCTCGGCGTCCGGTCAGTGCGTCTCGAATGAGTTGTCTGTGCCGAGCATGACGGTGGGTTGGGGCGATGCCACGCTCCTGTCAAGTCACGTCGGCCGGTCCGCTGTGTCCGGCAGCCGTGCCAGCGCTCACCCGAGCGCCGCGAACCCTACGGTTGGGACAACTCCGCTGAGGCCAGAGTCACGTCGCCATCGTCGCCGCCAGCGATGAGTACGCGACCGTTCGAGAGCAAGGTGGCTGTGTGGAAGCTGCGCGCGGTAGTCATCGAGCCGGCGGGGCTGAAGGTGCCGGTCGTCCCGTCATACAGCTCGGGTGAAGCGAACGGGTCACCCGCGGAGGTATCGTCGCCTCCGGCGATCAGGACCTGGCCGTTGGGGAGCAGGGTCGCGGTGTGACCGGCGCGAGCGGTGGTCATCGGTTCGGTCGCGCTGAATGTGCCGGTCTTGGGGTCATACAGGTCGGCGGAGGCGAGGAAGTTTCCGCTGGTGTCGTTGCCTCCGGCGATGAGGACGCGGCCGTCGGAGAGCAAGGTGGCGGTGTGGCTGAGGCGAGCCTCAGTCATCGACCATGTGGCGCTGAACGTGCCGGTCCTGGGGTTGTACACCTCGACTGAGGAGAGACCGGTGGAGCCATCGTAGCCTCCGGCGATCATGACCTGGCCGTCGGCGAGCAAGGTGGCGGTATGGCTGAAGCGAGCCGCAGTCATCGACCCTGTGGCGCCGAATGTGCCGGTCTTGGGGTCGTACAGCTCGGCGGAGGCGAGACCCGTGGAGCCGTCGGAGGAGCCTCCGGCGATGAGGACACGGCCGTCGGAGAGCAAGGTGGCGGTGTGGCTGAGGCGAGCCGCGGCCATCGACCCCGTGGCGCTGAAAGTGCCGGTCCTGGGGTCATAGAGCTCAGCCGNNAGGCGAGACCCGTGGAGCCGTCGGAGGAGCCTCCGGCGATCAGGACGCGGCCGTCGGAGAGCAAGGTGGCGGTGTGGAACATACGAGCGGCGGTCATCGAGCCGGTAGGGCTGAAGACAGCCCCGCCGGGCGTCGAACCTGCCCCTTCGGTTTCGCTCGAGTACGAGGGAGAGGGGGTCAGGGTAGGGCCCACCGATGACTGGCATCCTGCGACTGCCAGGACCACGGCCACGAGACAGATCTTTCGGAACGCGCTCACGGCTTCGCGCCTCTCCTGGCTCGCCGAGCAGGATCTCTCGGCGAGAGTGGGACTTGACCGCGCTCGGTCAGATGTGCCTGTGCAAGTCGGTTTCCGGTGACGTCTCCGGCGCGTCAAGGTCCCGCGGTGGCTGCTCCCAGCCCATCTCATCGGCCTCGCGTTTCGCGAGGTTGAGGTACACCACCCCATGTTCGACATTGGCGACGTGGGACGCGGGAACATACAGGTCGCCGCGAAAACCGGTTCCCGACGCGAGGATGTAGTTCTGGCCCACGCTCTGGACGGTGCCGAAGCGGCGCCCGTCATTGCCGAGGATCGCCCAGCCGGCCTTCAGTTCCGCCATGCGCATACGCTCTCGACCTCCTCGCCTCTGACTCGCGCCTACTTTAGCAGTGAGCCCCCTATTGGCCGCAGGCCGTCGGATCCAACGGCTCGACCCGGAATATCGGTCGATCGACCACGGCCGAGGGCCCGCCGCCAGCGACCCGGACGGTCGTGAACGGTTCGAGCCGGAAGGCCTGCCGGGTCGGTATGAGGTCGCGGTCGTCGAGCCGGAGAATGAACACGGGTCGCTGGCAGATGAGCGAGGAGATTCGCCGCTCCCGAGTGACCCACTGCTCATAGACGATGTTCGTGTCGTCGACGATCAGGACATCCGGCCGACCCCCTTCGACATCCTGTCCATACCAGAGCGGCGTCGAGGCGTCCCAGTACGAGAGAATCGCCGCGTCCTGCGGAAGTGCGGCGAAGACCGCGTTCACGTAGTCCTGGCCCGATCGGTCGCTGCTTCGGTCCGAGGCCGACCAGTTGATCGTCCCGAGGGCCAGCGCGAACGCCAGCGTGGCCCTGCCGAGGAGCACGCCGCCGTCGAACGTCGCGATCCGGCGCGGCCAGCCTGTCAGGAGGCCAGCGACCCACTCGAGCGCCACCGACGCGCCGATCGCGAGAATGAGCCACGGCACGAGAAGATAGTGCTCCAGCTCCAGGTAGTTCGCCCAGACGTAGATGGCGCCGGCGAAGATGGCTGCGCACAGCAGGCCGAATGCCGGTCGCCGGCGGACGAGGATGGCGAGGCCGGTCAGGCCGAGGATCGGCAGGATCGGCGTGGCTCGCGCCGCGAGGACCGCCCACAGCGCCGGCAGGGCGGCGACGAACTCGCCGGGGCCTCTAGGCGATAGGAAGTCGAACTGGCCCCGGAACTGCGTCCCGCTGACGAGCCAGAGCACGCCGTCGAGGGTGACCGGATGGTTGTACGGCAGCGGGGGCGACTGGCTCGCGGCGATTGGGATGTAGAGATAGACGGCCAGCCCGAGGAGGACGGCTGCCAGCGCCGGCACCAGGATCCACGGCCGGGCCAGGATTTCGCGACGTCCTGCCCACAGCACGAAGACGGCGACGAACGGGGCGATGAACAGGGTCAGCAGATGGTTCCCGAGGGCGAGCCCGACCAGCAGACCGCCGAGGACGAGGTCGGACAGGGAACGCCGCTCCTCCCAGACAAGCGCCCGGTGGAGGATCAGCGCGCCGAACAGCAGATGGAGCGGGTTCACCTCGGCGACGGTCGCGGCGGCCCACACCGTCCCGACGGCGCCGAGGGCGAGGGCTCCGGCACCGGCGATCATCGGCCGGACGCCGAGCCGGATCGAGATCAGCGTGACGGTGCCAAGTGTCGCGCCGACGAAGACGGCCGACAGGAAGTTCGCCCGGAAGGCGACCGAACCGATCGACACGAGTTCGCCCAGCCAGGCCAGCACGATGTACGTCGGGTAGCCGGTGGGGTGAGCGACGCCCAGGACATGGGCGACGGTCTGCATCTCGCCCCAGTCGCCGAAAGCGATCCCCGGCATGAGCGTCCGCGCGTAGACGACCAGCGCCACCCCACCGACGATTGCCGGCAGGAGCCGGACCCAGAGCGACGGGCGGGCGTCGGCAGGCAGGCTCAGGCGGATCGACTCCGGTTCGGCGGACACCATTCCGGCATGGTATCAGCCAAGGGTTCTGTCATCCGTGGTCGAGCCCTCCTGAGGTTGTGGCTGCTGTCGATCCGGTCAGCCGACCAGGACTCCAGGCTCGCTCGTCACCGGAACTTTCGGCCGGATGAGGGCCGTGATCCGGGCCAACTCGTCGAGCATGGCGTCGGCCGAACGCGTCATGACGTCGTTGGGTCGCACCGTGCCGGAGTCGTCGATGAACTGCGTGAAGAAGGGAAGGTTCACCGACTCGGCGACCGGGATCATCTTGAGCGCAGTCACGACCTGCTTGAGCTGCTGAACCGCGCGCGTTCCCCCGGCCACGCCGCC